>CAWCKT010000001.1:0-245035 GCA_963796155.1 uncultured Alphaproteobacteria bacterium
ACACCTTGTAAGGATCGAACCCCAGTATATCCGCTTCGATAGCCAATTTTCCGGCGGTGTCGATGACCACGTCGAGCCCCATGTCGCAAGGATTTGAATTTCCGGCCATGCTGTTTGTGCTGACCCCGAGCCGATATCCTTGCAGACATTTGCCTCCCTGGCTGAATACGATACGAGTTCAGCGTGCAGGGCACCTTGGAGAATTTGTCCACGCGATATCGACCGAAGTAACGATTTCGCCCATATGATTTCCAGGGATCGCGCATGTAGGGCGGCTCGACCGGGGCCGCCGGCGCCGTGACGATGACATTGGGAACCGTAAGCTTGCTCTCTTGGGCATAGGCGCCCATCGAGGGCGCGAGCATCGCCGCCATCACGACGGCGGTCGCACAGATCGAGACGCTCGCATGGTTGTCCTCCCACACCGAACAGTGGCTCAACGCAGCATTATACGCTCTCTTGGCCGCGCGGTTCCCGCGGAAGGCGCTAGTGGATAGCACCTGACGAATCGCGCCCGCCTATCCGTCATACCGGCGAAGGCCGGTATCCAGGCCAGACTGTAGATCCCGGCCTGCCGCCGGGATGACAAGAACGGAGTCAAGTGTCTGGCTTCTACCACTAGCGCCTCATTGCCTCGCGGCTGCGGGCGGGCTCATGCCGATCCGAGCGCCCCATCCGGACCGGTGCGAGCGCTCGCTTACGAGACCAAGACTGGACTTCATGCGAGATTAGTGCTATATTATCAATTATGAAATGGCGCTTTCATGAAAAAATCAAGTCAGCGGCCGCCGGCGAATTCCGCTGCCAGTCCGCTGCCAAAGGCACAGAATTCCGCTGCCGGCCACCCGGCGCAATCGCATCTAAGGGATTGATCTCGGCTATCTTTCCCGCGCCGAGGGGCCTCTTTTGGCCCGCAAAGACAGGTTTTTCCCTGCCGACGGGGAAATGGAGCCTTGTTCCAGAGCGCGGAATGAAGCCTAGTTCGATCGAGTCGCACCCACTCGAGGGAGGAAACCATGGACATCGCATCCTCGCGGCCGGCGGAGGGCAACGAGATCGATCGGCCGGTCCCGAGCGCGCCGTCGAACCGGGTGTGGGGCAGCGACGTGATCGCCGCGGTGCTGCGCGAGCTGGACATCCCCTACGTCGCGCTCAATCCCGGGGCGAGCTATCGCGGCATCCACGACAGCCTCGTCAACTATCTCGGCAACACTCGTCCGCGCATGCTTCTGTGTCTGCACGAAGAGAGTGCCGTCGCCTTGGCACACGGCTACGCCAAGGTGACCGGCCGGCCGATGGCCGCGTTCGTGCACAGCAATGTCGGGCTGATGCATGCGACGATGGCGATCTTCAACGCCTGGTGCGACCGCGCCCCGGTCCTCGTCCTCGGCGCCACCGGACCCATGGATTCGACCCGCCGCCGGCCGTGGATCGAGTGGATCCACACCGCCCGCGACCAGGGCGCCTTGATCCGCAACTTCACGAAGTGGGACGATCAGCCGGCCTCGGTCGCATCGGCGCAGGAGGCGATCCTGCGCGCCTGGCTGATCGCCAACACCGCGCCGCACGGCCCGGTCTACGTCAATTTCGACCTCGCCCTGCAGGAGGATGAGATCGCCGACCTGCCGGCGATGCCGGCGCTCGCCCGCTACGCCCCGCCGGTGTCACCCGAACCGGGTGGCGCGCTCGTCCGGCAGGCCGCAGAGCTGCTCGCCGGCGCGCGGCGGCCGGTGATCCTCGCCGGCCGTGGATCGCGCGACCCTGAGGCGTGGCGGCGGCGGGTGACGCTCGCCGAGGCGCTCGGCGCCCGCGTCGTGACCGACCGCAAATCAGGCGCCACCTTCCCGACCGACCATCCGCTGCATGTCGGCGGGAATGCACCGATCGCCGAAGCCGACGTGATCCTCAGCCTCGACTGGGTCGACCTTGCCGGCACGTTGCGTACCGCACATGCCGGCAAGCCGGTGCCGGCGAAGATCATTCAGGTCTCGATCGACCAGTATGTTCACAACGGCTGGAGCATGGATTACCAGGGCTTGCCGCCGGTCGACGTCTACCTGTTGGCGGAACCCGACGCCGCCGTCCCGCCCCTGCTGGCCGCGATCCGGGAGCTGAGGCCGCACGCGCCGCCCTTGCCGGAGCCCGGGCAGCGTCCGGGGCCGCCGCCGCTGTCGGCGCTGGACGAAGCCTCGATTATCCAGGTGCCGCACATCGCGACGGCGCTGCACGCGGTGCTCGGCGATGCCCCGGCAACGATGATCCGGCTGCCGTTGTCCTGGGGCGACGGGCTGACGGAATTTCGCCATCCGCTCGATTATCTCGGGACCGACGGCGGCGGCGGCATCGGCTCGGGACCGGGCATGTCGGTCGGCGCGGCACTGGCCTTGCGCGACAGCGGCAGCGAACGGCTGCCGGTGGCTGTGCTGGGCGACGGCGATTTCCTGATGGGGGTCACGGCGCTGTGGACGGCGGTGCGCAACAGGGTTCCCCTCCTGGTCGTCGTCGCCAACAACCGTTCCTTCTTCAACGACGAGCTCCACCAGGAGCGCGTCGCATTGCAGCGCGGCCGGGCGCCCGAGAACCGCTGGATCGGCCAGGCGATCCGCGATCCCGACATCGACCTGGCGACGATGGCGCGCGGCCAGGGCTGCACCGGCATCGGGCCGGTGGAGGATCCGAGAAAACTGGTGCCGGCGCTGCGCGAAGCAGTCGCTGCGGTGCGCGCTGGCAAGGTCTGCGTCGTCGATGTGCGGGTGGCGCCCGGCTATTCGCCCGGCGCGACCGCCGCCATCATGCGGCACGCGCCATGATGCAACAGCACCAGGCAGGTCACGCCTTGGTCATGGTCACCGAGTAATAGCAGCGCCCGCGCTGCAGGTTCCCGGTCGCCTGACCATTGCTGATCTGGAGAGCCAGGATGGCGCCACCGCCGCCTTGGTTCGTATGCGACGTCTCCACCGTACCGTCGGGATCCATCCTGCCGCGGTAATGCAATAGGTGGCCGCGATAGTCCTTGTACCAAATCCTGACGTCGCCGCGCTTGACCCTCATATTTATCGGCAATTCGGGGTCGCAATTCCCACCAGTGAGGGTCTCAGTCCCTCCGCCATATGGCTCCGCGACGAACGAACCCTTATAGAGCCCGTCGAAGGATGTCCGCGTCGTAGGCGGTGGCGGCGGCATCGGGGCCGGGGCCGGGGGCGGCGGCGCAGCGACCTGAGGCGGAGGTGCGGTGGCGGCCGGCGGTGGTGGCGGCGTGGCGCAAGCCGCGGCCGTGAGAAGCAAGCTGAGTACGACGATGCGTTTCATCCCTTCCTCCGGCGTTGAATTGATCTCCGCTATTCCTACCACCGAACCGTCCCATTTGTCGCGGCGCAACTTTAAGGGCATGACCGATCAGCCATTGCCAGCGTGCGACCCTTCCAGGTAGTCTCCCTGGCCCGGGAAACCGGTCCGCGGCGTGCTGGGCACGCCCGGGCATAGGGAGGATCGCTTGCTAGAACTTTTGGAGCGCCAGAAGAAGCTGACGGCTAACCAGTGGAAGATCGCGGGCGCCGCGACGCTCGGCGACATGCTCGATTTTTTCGACTTTTTCCTGATCGGCTTTGTCCTAGCCTTCATCGTTAAGGAGTGGCATCTGACCTATGGACAGTCGGGCGCGATCCTGCTCGCCTCGGGTGTCAGTGCGCCATTCGGCTCGCTGCTGTACGGCTTGATGGCCGACAAGATCGGACGGCGCACGGCGCTGATCACCGCCGTGCTGAACGTCTCGCTCGCGACCGGCGCGATGGCGCTGACGCCGGAAGGCGGGTGGATCTATTTGGTCATCTGCCGCTTTTTCGTCGGGTTCGGCGTGACTGGCCTCTATTCGGTCGACATCACGTTGATGCAAGAGTTTTCGCCGGCGAGTAAGCGCGGCTGGTTCACCGGGATCACGACGACAATGCTGCCGGCCGGCCAGTTGCTCGCCGCGTTGCTGGGGGCGTTTGCCGCGCCCTATATCGGCTGGCGCGGGATGGTCGCAGTCGGGTTGCTGCCGGCGCTCCTCTGCCTCTACATCCGCGCTTTTGTCCCCGAGTCGCCGCACTGGCTGCTGCGCCGGGGGCGAATGGAGGAGGCGCGCAGATCGCTCGCCTGGGCGTTACAGATGGATCCGGCGCAAATCGCGTTGCCGGCGGTTCCCCCCGTGGTCGAGCAGACGCGCTGGCTCGAGATCTTCAAGTACCCGCGCAGCATAGTGGCCGGCTGCCTGACTGGGCTAACCCAGACCGGCGGTGTCGCGCTCGCCTTGTGGCTGGTGACCCTGCTCGTGATGGTGCTCAAAATTACTCCGCCGGAGGCGTCCAAGTTGGTGATCTGGATCAGCGTGGTGGCGATCCTGGGGCGCTTTTTCGCCTCATGGATATCGGACGCCTGGGGCCGCCGCGCTTCCGGTATCTTCACATGCTTGATCGCGGCGTTTTTCATGTCGCTCGCCGGTTATCTGCATGATGTGTTCCTCGGCGGCGTATCGATGTTCTTCATTATGATCCTGTTGCAAAGCTTCTTCGGCAGCGGCAACTACTCGATCGTCGGCCCTTATATGGGCGAGTTGTGGCCGGCGCGGCTGCGCGGCAGCGGCATGGGCTTTGTCTATGGCGTCGGCAATCTCGGCAAGTTCATCGGCCCGGCCGGGCTGGCGCTCATAGCCGGGTCGTCGAATCTCGTCAGCCCGCAGGCGACGCTCGACGCGCTGATCCCCGGGTTCAACTATTTCGCGTTCTGGTACGTGTTGGGCGCGCTCGCCTTTTGGCTCATCGGCATGGAAACCCGCGGCCGCACAATCGACGAGATCGATGCCGAACTCGACCGACGGCGCCCTGCGCTCGCGGCTCAGCCGGGGCGCGCCGCCGGCAACTGAGCGGCCGCCGCTCGCCTCGGCTACCCTTTGGGGTAGTTGTTCAAGAACAAGAAAATTCGCTGCGCGTGTCAGCGCGAGCGGCATTCCACGGAGGGAACGATGTTGGAACTCCTGGAGCGGCAAAAGCGCCTGACGGTCAACCAGTGGAAGATCATTTCCGCTGCGATCCTCGGCGACATGCTCGATTTCTTCGACTTCTTCCTGATCGGCTATGTGCTCGCCTTCATTGTCGGCGAATGGAAACTGACGTTTCTCCAATCGGGGACGATCCTGCTGGCCGCCGGGATCGGCGCGATCCCCGGGGCTTTTTTCTGGGGGTGGATGGCCGACCGGATCGGCCGGCGCAAGGTCTTCGTCGCCACGGTGCTGAACTTCTCGCTGGCCACCGGCCTTATGGCGGCCTCCCCCGACCAGTACGGCTGGCTGTTTCTGGCGTTCTGCCGCATGCTCGTCGGGATCGGCGTCGCCGGGATGGTCACCGTCGATCTGCCGCTGGTGCAGGAATTCGTGCCGTCCTCCAAGCGCGGTTGGGTCGGCGGCCTCGTCACGACGACGGTTTCCGTCGGCGGCGCGCTGGGTGCAACGGCGGGTGCTTACCTCGGGCCGAGCATCGGCTGGCGCGGGCTGTTCTTGATTGGCTTGTTGCCGGCCCTGATGACCTTGATGATCCGCGCCTGGGTCCCGGAATCGCCGCGCTGGCTGATCCGCCGCGGCAGACGCGAAGACGCGCGCCGGTCGATCGCCTGGGCCTTGCAGACAGACCCGAACAAGATCGAATTGCCGGCTGTCCTCCCCGAACTGCAGCACACGCGGTGGCGCGAATTGTTCAGATATCCGCGCAGCGCGACGCTGGTCTGTCTGATCGGGCTGTCGCAGACGAGCGGCGTCGGGCTCGCTCTGTGGGCGCCGACCTTGCTGCGGCTGTTGCTCAAGATCGACGCAGCGGAAGCCTCCTTTCTGATGATCTGGGTCGCCCTCTCCGCCTTCGTCGGCCGCATGGTGTGCATGTGGATGCCGGATCTGATCGGGCGCCGGACCTCGGGCATGTTGACCTGCCTCGGCGGCGTGGCGACCCTGATCATCGCCGGCTATCTCGCCGACGCCTATATCGGCACGGTGTCGGTCTTCTGGCTGATGCTGATGGCGCATTCCTTCTTCGGCGGCGGCTCCTACACGATCATCGCGCCCTACATGGCCGAGGTGTGGCCGGCCGGATTGCGCGCGAGCGGCATGGGGCTGGGCTATGGCGTCGGCAATCTTGGCAAGATCATCAGCCCGTTGGGGCTGGCGCTGATCGTCGGCGGCACGAATTTCATCAAGCCGGAGGCCTCCGTCCAAGCGATGATCCCGGCAATGTTCTTCCTGGCGTTCTGGGCAGCGCTGGCGGCGGCGGCGTTCGTGGCGCTCGGCATCGAAACAAAGGGCCGCTCGATCGAGGAGATCGATGCCTCGCTGACCAAGCCCGCCTTCGTCAAGGCGCCAGCCGCGTAGACTTGGAGCTCAGCGGCCGGAGATTGCTTCGCTCCGCTCGCAATGACGGTCCGAGCGAAAACCCTCTCTGACCTCAGCGGTTCTGCATCCAGTCGTCGCGCCACAGAAAGTCGGGGCCGAGCTGATCGAGGCTCGGACAGCCGATCTGGCCCATGACGAGGTCGATCTCGCCGCGGAAGATGTCGATCACCTTCTTGACCCCGGGGAGCCCGCCGGCGACCGCTCCGTAGAGCGTCGGCCGGCCGAAGAAGACGAATTGGGCGCCGAGGCAGAAAGCGATCAGGATGTCGGCGCCGCGGCGCACGCCGCTGTCAAGCATCACGGTCAGTTTGTCGCCGACCGCGGCCTTGATCGCCGGCAAGGCCTCGAGCGAGGCCGGCGCCTGGTCGAGCTGACGGCCGCCATGGTTCGAGACGATGATCCCATCGACGCCGATCTCCGCGGCGCGAACGGCGTCGGCCGGGTTCAGGATCCCCTTGACGACCAGGGCGCGCGGAAAGAGCCGGCGATAGCGTTCGAGGTCGCGCCAAGTCTGCGCCGACGCCGGGGTCTGCCCGCGGCCGAACTTGATGACGTCTGCCGGGCTCGCGCCATTGCCGGCGTGCGGCGCCCAATTTCCCAAACTCGGTGCGCCGCCCAGCCGTACATATTCGATGACCCAGGCCGGATGAGTAATCGCCTCCAAGATGATCGACGGCTTGAGCTTCAGCGACTCCAGCACACCGCCGCTGCGGACGCGGACAAAGCCGCTGCGTAAGTTGCGTTCGCGCTTGGGATGCACCGGCACGTCGACGGTCAGCACCAGGGCGCCGAGGCCGGCGTCGCGGGCGCGACCGATCAACGCGTCCGTGATATTGCCGTCCTTTGCCGCGTAGAGTTGAAACCAGACATTGTTCGGGGCGACCCGGGCGGCCTCTTCCATCGAGGCGTTGCTGCCGCCCGACATGATGTACGGGATGTTCGCCGCGGCTGCGGCTTCGGCCAGCATCACCTCGCCTTCCCGCCGATAGAGGCCGACGCCGCCAGTCGGCGAGATCCCGAACGGGCTCGAATAGGTCCGGCCGAACACGGTGGCAGACTGATCGCGCTTGGACACGTCGACCAGGTAACGGGGTAAGAGCCGGTGCTTGTGAAAGGCGGCTTCATTGCGCGCGAGGCCGCGTTCGTCCTCCACCCCGCCCTCGATATAGTCGAAGATGACCTTCGGCAATTTGCGCTTTGCTATGCGATGCAAATCTTCGATGTTGATGGCGTTGTCCAGGTTCATGATCCAGTGATCTCTCGCAATCAGACGTTGCGCGGCCAATCCTCCCGCCACAGAAAATCGGGACCCAGCTGGTCGAGGCTCGGGCAGCCGATCTGACCCATGACCAGATCGATCTCTTTGACGAAGATGTCGATCGCCTTTTTGACCCCGGGCAATCCGCCGGCAGCTGCACCATAGAGGGTCGGCCGGCCCATAAAGCAGAAATCGGCGCCGAGACAGAGGGCTATCAGAATGTCGGCGCCGCGGCGGACCCCGCTGTCGAGCAGCAAGGTCAGCTTGTCGCCCACCGCGGATCTTAATCGCCGGCAGCACATCGAGCGAGCCCGGCGCCTGGTCGAGCTGGCGCCCGCCGTGATTGGATACGAGGATCCCATCGCAACCGGCGTCGAGCGCCCGCAATGCGTCGGCCGGGCTCATGATGCCCTTCACGACCAGGGCGCGCGGAAACAGCTTGCGATAGGTTTCCAGGTCGCGCCAGGTCTGCGCATTGAACGGGCGCAGCGAGCTGGAGTGCTTGTAGACCGCTTCGGCATCCGACCCGGCGGGCGCGTAAGGCTGCCAGTTGCCCTGCATCGGCGTGCCGCCGCCGCGTTTCAAATATTCGACGATCCACCCGGGATGGGTCAGCGCTTCGGCAAGAATCGAGGGTTTGAGGCTCAGCGCCTGGAACAACCCGCCGCGGATATTGGTAAAGCCGTTCCTGATGTTGCGCTCGCGCTTCGAGCTGACCGGGGTGTCGACGGTCAGCACCAGCGCGCCGAGCCCGGCATCGGCGGTGCGCTTGATCAGGTCGGCGTTGATCGCGTGATCGCGCGCAGCATAGAGCTGATACCAATGGTTCTTCGGCGCGATCTTGGCCGCCGCCTCGATCGTGTCACTGCTTGCACCCGACATGATGTAGGGAATATTCGCGTCGCGTGCTGCCTCAGCCAGCATCAGGTCGGCATGGTCGCGGAACAGGCTCGCGCCGCCTGTCGGCGAGATGCCGAACGGGCTGGCAAAGGTCTGGCCGAAGATCGTCTTGGTCTGGTCGCGCTTCGACACATCGACCAGATAGCGCGGCAACAGCTTGTGCTTGTGAAAGGCCGAGGTGTTGGTTTCGAGCCCGCGTTCGTCTTCGAGGCCACCCTCGATGAAATCGAAGGCGATCTTGGGCAGCCGCCGTTTTGCCATGCGGTGCAGGTCTTCGATGTTGACGGCTTGATCGATCCTCATCGGCGTATGCTCTTCCGGATGTCCTTGAAGGCGCTGATCGGCCCGCAGTTTTGCGCGCTTTCGCATCACCCGACAATCCCGCCGCGGAGCCGAGCTGGGGTGCGCGTTGCGCAACCGAACCCCCCGAATGGCCGCCCTCGGCCTCCGTCCCACCTGATTCTGCAGGGTAGAAACAGGAGGGGGTCTCCCTCCCACGCCGCCCACGGGATTCACCCGACATCTGTCTTGACCCGTCCTTCCCGAGCGGGCCTCCGCTGTTTTTGCTGTTTTTACAGGAAATTATCAGCGAGGGACCGCTCCTTCGCCGCAGGAATCCTCGACCGCAGGCGGCATGCCGAACGAAAGAACAGCGGCATAACAGCTCGTTTCCTGGGTGCAACCTGAGCTTGAATCAAATATTTCACAATGTTGCTTCTGCAGCAAATCAGCAGCGAGATCTCGCCCGAGAGTTGTAATCCTGAAACTCGAAGCGATCGTCGCGAATCCCCGATCGGCGAGCACGCCCCGGAGCCGGGCTCAACGGATAGCTTGGAGGATCGCAGAGCCCGCCTGGGTGCGCGGTCCCACGACGGCCGGTGTCCGCAAAACGTTCGTCGAAATTCAATTGTTGTTGCTAAACTAGCATGTGTATGAAAATCTGTCAATGGTAAATGTACGACTGCTGTGTGTAATCGGTAACTGCTCTAGCCCCGCCCGCCCCGGGGTTGCCGCATCTTTGCGGCCTGGCGCCAACCTCCATATCGGGTAACGAACCAGGCGTCGATACCGAGCCGCGCTTTTTGGCCGGCGGCGCGACGCCCCGCGCAGCTACCGACCTTCGGGCTCTCCGAAACCGACCTCGCTCTCGTCGGTAGGGTGACCTTCCTCGCGGAGGATCTTCATGCAGAATTCGACACCGCCAATTCGTGGAATGGAGAAACATATTGGTCTTGCCATATCGCGTAATCTTCTGGATGAGCTAGCGAAGATAAACTTCATCTCCATAACTAACGTAATCGTTGACAAACGGAGCAAGACCTTAACATACGATGTGTTCAGTAATGCTTGGCAAGCACTGTTTCAACGATTTGAAAATACTATGAATTATGGAAATTTTACTGGCGCTCACAGTAGCGATTTTGGAATAGTTATCAACGACAATACTGACGGCATGAAGTTGCAAAAGATGGTCAGAAAGATGGCTGTCTACAACGACATCCCACACACAGTTTCGATGTATGGAATGGGATCAGGATACAGAATGTTACCAATCCGGAAAATAATAGAAGATCCGAACTCCAGAGACTATAAATATAGTTATTTAATCCAGAGTTGCGATGTCGTTGCCTATTTTCTTCTACAGAGGTTTGTGCCAAACAAATATATCCGAAAAATGGGTGCACAATACTATTTCGATCGGCTCGCGCCCATCCTGAACACGCGCGCCAGCAGAACTGATCCGCTAGGCATAGTGGTATTATGACGCGTCCACGCAAGGGGGGAAAGGCCGCAGCCTCTCCCCCGGTGCGATCCTACCCCCAGCATGGGCTGGTCTCAGATCACCTTTTCAATATGGGAATTGAAAAAGGTTAATACCAACCTCATCTCGAATCCCCTTTGCGTGCAGACACTTGAACCTTTAATCCGTTCAGAGATACGTTGTGGCTCACTACGAATCGCAACGCGCACGTTTGCCTTACTCACTATCCTGATGGCGAAGAGGTGTCTGGTCCAAGAGCGCTTGGGCAGGGAGCCGAGCGAGCGGGCAATCGGCATGCTTGCCAAGACGATCCATAGAAGCTTTTCTCGACAGAAGAACCCGGTCATGACTTACGATCGTTGTACGACATGGGCGGGGAAATGGCGTTTGTTGCCGTCACTCTAGCAAGGTTTCTCGGGTGCCTTGATCATTCGGACATTTGCCGTACTGCGGGCTGTCGCGGTAACGATGTAGCCCCACCCATGCTGGTTTTTCCGGATCTGTGCGGCGTGTCGCCACACTCCAATCGGTGTAGAGGTGCCATGGCAGTCGATAAAGATGGCTGGCCCGGAGCGCCTCATGCGCCCCGGCGCGAGGGGGCGCCAAGGGACTCGCGCTCTATGACGATAGCGATAGCCGGGTATGCAGACCGTCGCGGCGAGAGATCCCGCCCTATTGAAGACGGTCAATCACTTGCGGTTTCTGTCCATAGCATTGAACCGAAAACGTCCGGAAAATCCGTGCTTTCCACAGCTAATGCAGTCGCGCGGCTGTGCTGTCATCAACGCCGACGGGCAAAATGCGCGCCATGGCCGCATCAATGGGCGGAGCTTGCCTCGTTCAACGCGCGCTTGTCCTTCATTGATAACGTCGGTGCGGGGCGGGGGGCGGGGAGCCTGGTGAGACAGCTACATAATTCCGGTTACTTGCCGAGGCAGAAATCGCGGAAGATCACGTCGAGCAAATCGTCGACCTCGACGGCGCCGGTGATGCGGCCGAGGCTGCGCAAGGCCAGGCGGAGGTCTTCGGCCCGGAGCTCCGGCAGCGGGGCGCCGAGCGCCCGGCGCAGCGACTGCGCGGCTTCCTCGAGCGCCTGGCGATGTCGGGTGCGGGTCAGAACCGGGGCCTCGATCCGATAGCTCTGCGAGACCCGCTCGCCGAGCGCCGACAGCAGCGCATCGATGCCCTCGCCCGTCAGAGCGGAGATTCCCAGAGCCTCTAGTGGCACCACGCTTTCGTCATGGCCGGGCTTGTCCCGGCCATCCACGCCTTCCGTGGCGTCGGCGGGGCCTGTGGATTCGTGGATGCCCGGATCAAGTCCGGGCATGACGGATCCCGGTGGTGGCGACAAAAAGTTCTTGCACCCGCGCACTCCGCGGTTTTGGGCGGCCTCAACAAATCGATCTTGTTGGCGACGAGGATCGTGTCGGGTCCGGGCCAGGCCAAGGCACCGCAAGCCTCGGCCGGGCGTTGGGCATCGAAGACGAAGAGCCTGATCTCCGCCTCCTCGGCACGGCGCAGAGCCCGCCGCAGTCCCTCCTGCTCGACGGCGTCGTCGCTGGCGCGCAGCCCCGCCGTGTCGGCCAGTACGACGGGGTAGCCCTGAAGGTCGATCGCCACCTCGACGATGTCCCGCGTGGTCCCCGGCAGAGGCGAGGTAATTGCCGCCTCGCGTCTCGCTAGCCGATTGATCAGACTGGATTTGCCGGCATTTGGCGGGCCCACGATCGCGACATGGATGCCGTCTCTGAGCCTTTCGCCACGGTGCCCGTCCGCAAGATGGCGATTGACCTCCGCGATCAGCTTTTCGGTCTCGCCGAGGATGCGGTCCTCGATCTCGGGCGGGAGATCCTCTTCCGGAAAATCGATGGCGGCTTCGAGATGGGCGAGGATGCGGGTCAGGCGACCCGACCAACCGCGGTAGAGACCGCCTAGCTCGCCGTCGAGCTGGCGCAGCGCCTGGCGGCGCTGTGCCTCCGTCTCAGCCGCCGCGAGGTCGGCGATCGCCTCGGCCTGCAACAGGTCGAGCTTACCGTTCAGAAAGGCGCGGCGGGTGAACTCACCAGGCTCTGCGAGCCGCAGTCCAAGGCCGCGCAGCACCTCCATCATCGCGGCGAGCACGGCGCGACTGCCGTGCACCTGCAATTCCGCGACGTCCTCGCCGGTGAGGCTGTGCGGTGCCGGAAACCACAACAGGATCCCGTCGTCGAGCCGTTCGCCGCTCGCCGGGTCGACGAAGCCCGCGCGCCGCGCGACACGGGCCGGCGGCAGGCTGCCCGCGAGCTGCTTCACCGCTCGACCGGCCTGCGGCCCGCTCAGGCGCAGGATGGCGATGGCGGCGCGGCCCGACCCCGTCGCCGGGGCGAAGATCGTGTCTAAAGCGGCCGCGGCAGCTCTCAGTGCTTCGGCGGCAGCTGGTCGGGCTGCAGCATCAGCCGCGTGACCCGGCCGCCCTCGACCAAATGCGTCTGCAGAATCTCGTCGATGTCCTCTTGCAATTCGTACCGGTACCACACGCCCTCGGGGTAGATGACCATGTTCGGGCCGAACTCGCAGCGGTCGAGACAGCCCGCCGCATTCCAGCGGATGCTCTCGATCCCCAGCTGCCGCGCCTTCTCGCGCGCATAGCCGCGCAGCTTATCGACACCCCCGCCGTCGGCGGCGCGGGCGGTGCAGCAGCCGCGCGGATGACCCTCCGGCCGCACATTCGTGCACATGAAGATGTGTCGCGCGTAAAAAAGACGCGGGTCGGCAGGCAAGTCAGCCATTTTCTTTCTCCGTTCCGGTTGTCTACGGCGGAGCGGATGACGCAGGCCGCCGTTCTCTGGAGTACACTGCAACCCTAACCCGTCGCGGCGCCGCGGGCAATGCGCGCTCCGCTCGGCACACCGGACAAATCCGCACGGCAGGAACCGACATGGACCGCAACCGCCTCGGTGAGGAGACGAGCCCCTATCTCCTCCAGCACAAGGACAACCCCGTTCATTGGCAGGCCTGGGGCGAAGCGACGCTCACCGCCGCGAAGGCCGCCGACAAGCCGATCCTGCTGTCGATCGGCTATGCCGCGTGCCATTGGTGTCACGTAATGGCCCACGAGAGCTTCGAAAATCCGGCGATTGCCGAGCAGATGAACAAGCTCTTCGTCAACGTCAAAGTCGACCGCGAGGAACGCCCCGACCTCGATCAGATCTACCAGCATGCGCTGGCGCTGATGGGCGAGCAGGGCGGTTGGCCGCTGACGATGTTCCTGACACCGGAGGGCGAGCCTTTCTGGGGCGGGACCTATTTCCCACCGGAGTCGCGTTGGGGGCGGCCCGGTTTCCCGCAGATCGTCGAGGCGATGAGCAACGCCTATGCACGCGACCGCGACAAGGTGCTGAAAAATGTCGTGGCACTGCGCGAGGCATTGCAGCGGCTGGGCCGGCCGGAGCGCGGCGGTTCAATCGCGCCCGAGCAGCTCGACCGGATCGCCGAGCGGTTGCTTCGCGAGGTCGACCAACTTCATGGGGGCATCGGCACCGCGCCGAAATTCCCGCAAACGGGGATCCTGGAACTCTTGTGGCGGGCCTGGAAGCGGACCGGCCAGCCGCCTTACCGCGACGCCGTCGTCAAAGCGCTCGACGCGATGTGCCAGGGCGGCATCTACGACCATCTGGGCGGCGGCTTTGCCCGCTATTCGACCGACGCGCGCTGGCTCGTGCCGCATTTCGAAAAGATGCTCTACGACAATGCCGAGCTCGTCGATCTCTTGACCCTCGTCTGGCAGGAGACCAAGAACCCCCTCTACCTGCAGCGGGTCGACGAGACCCTCGACTGGGTCGGACGCGAAATGCTGACACCCGACGGCGGGTTCGCCAGCAGCCTCGACGCCGACAGCGAGCACGAAGAGGGCAAGTTCTATGTCTGGTCGGAGGCCGAGATCGACGCGGTTCTCGGCGCCCGCGCTGCGTTGTTCAAGCGCTTCTACGATGTCGACGCGCAAGGCAATTGGGAAGGGCACAGCATTCTCAACCGGTTGAAGACGCCGGCCCTCGCCGACTCGGAGACCGAGCGGGAGCTCGGGCTCTGCCGCGCTCTCCTCTTTCGGGCACGCGAGGAACGCGTCCGTCCCGGGCTCGACGACAAGGTTCTCGCCGACTGGAATGGGCTGATGATCGCGGCAATGGCGAATGCCGGGACTGTCTTCGAGCGGCCCGCCTGGATCGAGCTCGCGCGCGATGCCCTCGACTTCATCCGCCGGCATATGACCGGGTCCGATAAGCGTCTGGCGCATAGCTGGCGCGCCGGCCGTGCGCGGCATCCGGCGAGCGTCGACGACTACGCCAACCTCTGCCGGGCGGCGCTGGCACTTCACGAGGCAACCGGCGACGAGGACTTCCTGAGCCAGGCCCGCGAGTGGGTGATGGTCCTCGATGCGCATTATTGGGACGGGGCCGAAGGCGGCTACTTCTTTGCGGCAAACGATACCGAAGGGTTGGTCGCCCGCCCCAAGACGGCCGCCAATTCCGCCGTTCCCGCCGGCAACGGGACCCTCGTCGGGGTGCTGTCGCGACTGGCGATGCTGACCGGCGAAGAAGCCTATCGACGCCGCGCCGAAGAGATCCTCGAGACTTTTTCCGGCGAAATCGGCCGCAATTTTTTCCCGCTCGCCACCTTGCTCAACAATGTCGAGCTGCTGACAAAGCCGCTGCAGATTGTCCTCGTCGGAGAAGCGGGCACTCCGGCATTCGACGCACTGCGTCGCGCCGTCTACGGCGTATCCCTGCCAAATCGGGTGGTCACCAGCCTCGCCCCGAATGGCTCGCTCCCGGTCGATCACCCGGCATTCGGCAAAGGTCTCGTCGACGGCAAACCGGCCGCCTATGTGTGTGAGGGGCCGGTCTGTTCACTGCCTGTCACCGATGCAGAGACTTTGCTCGAAAGTCTCGCCCGAGTGCGCTAGCGTTCCTGTCCTCTGCGAAAACATGGGAAATGGCCATGGCTCACGCGATCCGTTTCGAGAAGGCTGGCGGCCCCGAGGTGTTATCGTGGCAAGAGGTTCCGGTCGGCAAGCCCGGACAGGGCCAGGTCCGGCTCCGCCATAGCGCGGTCGGGCTCAACTACATCGACACCTATCATCGCAGCGGCCTCTATTCGCTGCCGATGCCGAGCGGGCTCGGCTCCGAGGCGGCCGGTGTCGTCGAGGAGGTCGGGCCCGGTGTCACCGGGCTGAAGCCGGGCGACCGTGTTGCTTATGCCGGCGGGCCGATCGGCGCCTATGCGGACGAGCGGGTTGTGCCGGCCGATCGCCTCGTGCCGGTTCCCGCCGGCATTACCGATCAGCAGGCGGCCGCGATGATGCTGAAGGGCATGACCGCCTGGTACCTGGTGCGGCGCACTCATCCGGTGAAGCGCGGCGAGACGATCCTGATCCATGCCGCGGCCGGCGGGGTCGGGCTCATCGTGTGCCAATGGGCAAAGCATCTGGGTGCGACCGTGATCGGCACCGTCGGCGATGACGAGAAGGCCGCACTCGTCAAAAAGCACGGGTGCGATCATCCGATCGTCTATCGGCGTGAGGATTTCGTCGCCAGGGTGAGCGAGCTGACCCAGGGCAAAAAGCTGCCGGTCGTCTATGATTCGGTCGGCAAGGACACCTTTTACAAATCGCTCGACTGCCTAGCGCCGCTCGGGCTGATGGTGTCGTTCGGCCAATCCTCCGGGGCGATCGGACCGGTCGATATCGGCATCCTTGCCGGTAAGGGCTCGCTCTTTCTAACGCGACCGACCCTGGTAAACTATACGGCGACGCGGGATGATTTGCTCACCGCGGCGCGCGAGTTGTTCGAGGTCGTCGGGAGCGGTGCGGTCAAGATCGCGGTCAACCAGACCTACCCGCTGCGTGAGGCAGCCCGCGCGCACCGCGACCTCGAAGGTCGGCGGACCACCGGGCAGACGGTACTTACCGTGTAGTCTCGTCATACCGGCGACAAAAGGCCGGGATCCATTGCACTCGCAGCACAGCCGGTTCAGGGCAGGCAAGATCGGCAAAACCGCATATCGAATTAAGACTTGCAGCACGGTAGATCCCGGCCTTCGCCGGGATGACGGGGCCAGCATTCTTTGCACAGCCACACACTAGGCGACCTCGAAGGGTCGCTCCCGTCATACCGGGGAGGCCGCTATCACGGCAGCCCTGGGTCCCGGCCTGCGCCGGGACGACAGTTACGGCATCAAGTTGGGGTAGAGATCTGTCCAATGCGGGTTGGAGCGTTCGATCAGGTTAAGCTTCCACTCGCGTTTCCATTCCTTGATCTGCTTTTCCCGCCGGATCGCCGCCTCGACGGAATCGTGCGCCTCGAACCAAACCAAAGTATCCACGCCATAGCGCGCCGTGAACCCTGACACAGCCTTGCTTTTGTGCTCAAACACCCGCTTCACGAGATCAGAGGTCACGCCGACATACAGCGTGCCGTATGGCTTGCTTGCCAGCAGATAGACGTAAAACATCGTGACGACTTAGCGCACTGTCATACCGGCGAAGGCCGGTATCCACCGCAACCCTAGGTCCCGGCCTCCGCCGGGACGACGAGAATCCTCGCTCAAGTGTTCATCGCATCGAAGAACTCGGAGTTGCTCTTCAATTCCTTGAGCTTGTTGATCAGGAATTCGAGACCGTCGACAGTCCCCATCGGCGTCAGCACGCGGCGCAACACCCACATCTTGGACAGGACGCCGCGATCGACCAGCAGCTCCTCCTTGCGCGTCCCGGATTTGGTGATGTCGATCGACGGGAAGGTGCGCTTGTCGGCGACCTTGCGGTCGAGCACGATCTCGGAATTGCCGGTCCCCTTGAATTCCTCGAAGATCACCTCGTCCATCCGCGAGCCGGTGTCGATTAGTGCCGTCGCGATGATGGTCAACGAGCCGCCTTCCTCGATGTTGCGTGCGGCGCCGAAAAACCGCTTCGGCCGCTGCAGCGCGTTGGCATCGACGCCGCCCGTCAGCACCTTGCCGGAAGAAGGCACGACGGTGTTGTAGGCGCGGGCGAGGCGGGTGATCGAATCGAGCAGGATGACCACGTCCCGTTTATGCTCGACGAGGCGCTTCGACTTCTCGATCACCATCTCGGCGATCTGAACGTGCCGTTGAGCGGGTTCGTCGAAGGTCGAGCTGATGACCTCGCCGCGAACCGAACGGGCCATATCGGTCACCTCCTCCGGCCGCTCGTCGATCAGCAGCACGATCAGATAGACCTCAGGATGGTTTGCGGCGATCGCATGAGCGATGTTCTGCAGCATGACCGTCTTGCCGGCGCGCGGCGGCGACACGATGATCGCGCGCTGCCCTTTGCCGAGTGGCGTGATCAGGTCGATCACCCGGGTCGTCAGATCCTTGCGGGTCGAATCGTCGAATTCGAGCTGCAGCTTCTCTTCGGGATAGAGCGGCGTCAGATTGTCAAAGTTGATCCGCTGGCGCAGCCGGTCGGGCTCGTCGAAATTGATCCCGTTGACCTTGAGCAATGCGAAATAGCGTTCGCCGTCGCGCGGCGACCGGATCTGCCCTTCGACCGTATCCCCGGTGCGCAATCCGAAGCGGCGCACCTGGCTCGGGCTGACATAGATGTCATCGGGCCCAGCTAAATAATTAGCTTCAGGGGATCTCAGAAAACCAAATCCGTCCGACAGTACTTCGAGCACGCCATCGCCGGAAATCGGTACATCGTTTTCGGCAAGCTGCTTTAGAATCGCGAACAGCATATCTTGCTTACGCAGCGAAGAGGCGTTCTCGATTTGCAGCTCTTCAGCGAAGGCCAAGAGCTCGGCTGGAGTTTTACGCTTCAATTCTTGGAGGTTCATCGGGATTTACGGCAAGGCTGGGGTAAGGGTCGCCCATTCAGCGGGACTCCTGCCGGGAAGCACCTCGGCGGGCTGGCTTTAGGCGAAGATTGATAGGGAACGACCGGGAGCACCAATTACCGGTGCAGCGATTCCCTTACCGAAAAAAGGTAAGCAAGTCAAATACGATTGCAAGACCTTCCGGTGTCATGCCAACGCGGGCTTTCGATCAGAACGGCTTGACGACGACGAGGAGCACGATCGCGATCAGCGCCACCGTTGGCAACTCGTTGACGATCCGGAAGAAGCGCGTCGAATGCACATTGCGATCCGCGCCGAAGGCGTCGCGCCAACGGACGAGCGCGGCGTGGAACGTGGTCAGGCCCACGACGAGCACGAGCTTCGCCCAAATCCACCCCATTCGCCAATCGACGATCCCCGGCGTTCCGGCCAGCACCAGGCCAAAACCCCAGGTGCCGATCATCGCCGGATTCATGATGCCCCTTTGCAGGCGACGTTCCATGACCTTGAAGGTCTCCGACCGGTTCGAACCGATCGGCGCCGCCGCATGATAGACGTAGAGCCGCGGCAGATAGAGCAGCCCTGCCATCCAGGCAACCATGCTGATGATATGAGCCGACTTGATCCACGGATATGCATCGCCGAGCCAGGCGATCAATCAGCGCCTCCGGATAGAGCACGGCATACCAGCGAGGCAAGCGATCCGATAAAACCGGGCTCGACACCGACGGTGGCCACCCGGTGATATGCCGGCACACCCGAGGTCTCCGCGAGACGGCGATAATCAAGATCGAGTTCGACCAGCGTTTCCGAATGCTCGGAGACGAAAGAGATCGGGGCGACAACAAGCGGTACCCCTTCCTTGCCGGCTCGACCGATCTCCTCCTCGGTCGCCGGACCGATCCATTCGAGTGGTCCAACACGGCTCTGATAGCAGACCCGCCAGTCGAGGTCGGGCCGAGCCAACGCAGCAACGATCGCAGCCGCAGTCTTCTCTACCTGAGTGGGATAAGGGTCGCCCGCGCGTACGATCCTTTTCGGGAGGCCATGTGCCGTGAGGAGTAAACGGCAATCCTTGCCGTTGCCGGAAGCCTCCTCCAACGCCGGCCTGACAAGTCCGGCTATCGCTTCGACCAGCCCCGGCTCGCAAGGATAACAGCGGATCGTGCGGGTCGGACAGGTCAGCCCCTGCCGCTCTGCAGCGTCTCGCCAGGCGGCGAGCGAAGAGGCCGTCGTCGTCGTCGAAAACTGCGGATAGAGCGGCAAGCAGACGATCTCGTCCGGGACCCAACTCGCCACCTCGTGCGCCGTCTCCGTGCTCAGCGGGTGCCAGTAGCGCATTGCGACAAAGCAGCGATGACCGGGGCCAAGTGCCGTTTCAAGCGCACACGCCTGGGCCTCGGTGTTGGCAAGCAATGGAGACCGCCCGCCGAGACGAGCATAATTCTCGCGGGCTACCCCGGCGCGCCGCCGGGCAGCGAGACGCGCCAGCGGCAGGCGCAGCAAGCCGGGCAGGCCGATGATGGCGGGATCGCTGAACAGATTTGTCAGAAAAGGCTGAACCGCCTCCAGCGAATCCGGCCCGCCGAGGTTCATCAATACGACGGCAACTCGCGTCATATCAGGCGGCGGCGATCGGTCTGGCGAGCAGGCGAGCCATGGTCTCGACATTCTCGGGCGGTGTTTCCGGCAGTACCCCGTGCCCGAGGTTGAACACGAACGGGCCGCCGCCGAGCATCCTGCGCAGCTGTTGCACAGCAGTTTCGAGAGCGGCACCGCCTGTGAGCAGCAACACCGGATCGAGATTGCCCTGAACTGTAGCGAGTTGTTGCAATCGCTCTTGGGCGTAGCCGCTCGGTACCATTGTGTCGAGCCCGATCCCGTCGATCCCCGTCTCTACGATGTACCGTTCGTAGAGAAGACCCGCTCCGCGCGGAAAGCCGATCACCGGATGATCCGGAAAGCGGCGTTTTAATGCAGTGACGATGCGCCTCGTCGGCTCGATGACCCAGCGCTCGAACGCCGGCTCGGGCAGGACACCCGCCCAGCTGTCAAAGAGCTGTACGACCTCGGCACCCGCAGCGATCTGAGCACCAAGAACGTCGATGGTGCCTTCTACCAGTAGGTCGATCAGCGCCCTGAAGCCCTCGATATCGCGATAGGCCCAGCTCTTTACCCGACGAAAATCCTTACTCGCTCCACCCTCCACCATGTAGGTGGCGACTGTCCACGGTGCGCCCGCGAAACCGATCAGCGTCGTCTGGTCGTCGAGCACTGCGGCAACCTGACGAACCGCTTCGAAGACCGGCTCGAGATGCCGAAGAATTCGACCGAGGTTAAGCTGCGCGACGTCGGCGTGGCTTTCGATCGGTTCGAGGACTGGTCCTTCGCCTTTCCGAAAGATCAGCTCCTGCCCGAGGGCGTGGGGGAGCAGCAGGATGTCAGAGAACACTATCGCTCCGTCCATGTGATAGCGCCGCACCGGCTGCAATGTCAGCTCGGCAGCGAGCGCCGGGCTGAGGCACAGCTCGACGAAATCATGCGCTTTGGCTCGAATGGCATGATACTCGGGCAGGTACCGGCCGGCTTGTCGCATCAACCACCAAGGTGGCCGCGCCAACGGCTCTCCCGCAAGGGCGCGCAAGAGGGGTTTAGCTTTCCCGCTTGGCATCAAAGCATTGCTCCCCTTCAATCATAATTCCTTTATAAGTGGTAGTGGTTGATAGTGAGAGGGAATATGGGGGATTAGACAGAAGCGCGAAATGATGCACAAATTCGAGGACGACCGGACGGTAACCGGGTGTGCTGTGGACAACAACGAAGACTGGTTTTGGAAGGCGAGGAGTTTGGTCGGTGTGGAAGAAGCCAAAGGCGGGGATGGCTGTCGCGATAATCAGATTATCCCCGAGTTTCGTTTGATGCGAACGATAGCTGGTTCAAGAAGGCCAAACAGCGGAGCAGCTGCGGCAAAACGGGGATCGATCGAGAAGCGAGCACCGGGGTGCCGATTTTACCCATACGACAATCGAGTGATGCACATTGCTCCGGGAAAAGTCGATGAGGGAAGGTGCCAGCCCATTTTCCCTCATCGTGGTCCGCGCTCCGAGTGCTGGTTGACACCGATGGTTTGACCCTGTGACGCGATTTCACCTCCATCTCGTTTCCGATTCTACGGGAGAAACCGTCCATTCGGTGGCCCGAGCCTGCCTTGTGCAGTTCGACGGAGCGCAGGCGGTCGAGCATGTTTGGAGCATGGTGCGGACGCGCAGCCAAATCGATCGGGTCGTCGCCGGGGTCGAGGCGAACCGGGGTGTCGTTCTGTTCACCTTGGTCAGTGATGCGCTTCGGCAGTTGCTGCAGGAAGGCTGCCGTAAAATCCAAGTCCCGGCGATCCCGGTCCTCGATCCCGTCATTGGCGCGCTGGCTTCCTATCTCGGTCGTCAAAGTCGGGGGTTGCCGGGCAAACAACACCTCCTCGATAATGAATACTTCGCCCAAATCGACGCGATGACCTTTGCGCTCAACCACGATGACGGGCAATCCAGCTGGGGCCTCGAGGATGCGGATGTCTGCCTCGTCGGTGTGTCACGCACGTCGAAGACCCCGACCTGCCTCTATCTCGCGAACCGCAGCATCAAGGCGGCCAACGTGCCATTTGTGCCGGGGGTTCCTCTGCCACCCGAGTTGCTTGCTGTAAAGCATCCGCTGATCGTCGGGTTGACCAATGATCCGGAGCGCCTGATCCAGCTGCGCCGCAACCGACTGGACGTTCTGCATCACGAGCACTCCACCGGGTATACCGATATCGATGCGGTGCGGGCTGAAGTACGCGAGGCGCGGCGGGCTTTTACCGAACGACATTGGCCGGTCATCGACGTGACGCGTCGTTCGATCGAGGAGACCGCAGCAGCGATCATGAAGCTGCTGGCGCGACGGCACGGCCTCGATGGCTGAGAGCGTGGTCCTTGCCTCGGCCAGCCCGGCGCGGGCCCAGCTGCTTTTTGCTGCCGGCCTTGAGATCTGCGTTGAACCTGCGCTGGTCGACGAGGAGGCGATCAAGCGTGCCTTCCGGGCCGAGCAACGCCTCGCCGTCGACTGCGCTCTGGCACTGGCCGAGGCCAAGGCGCGACTGGTCGCGGGACGCGATCCTCATGCCTTCGTTGTCGGCGCCGACCAGATTCTCGTGTGCGACGGCCGGTGGTTCGACAAACCAGCGAGTCTCGATGATGCCTGTACTCAGCTAAGGATTCTGCGGGGCCGCACCCATGAGCTCGTCACCGCCACCTGCGTGGTCTGGAAGGGTGACCTGATATGGCACACGGTGAGCTCTGCAGAGCTGACCATGCGTAACTTTAGCGATGCGTTCCTCGATGCCTATGTCGGCGCCGAAGGGTCAGCGGTGGTCGGCTCCGTCGGCGCTTATCGGCTCGAAGGACGAGGGGTTCAGCTGTTTTCACATATAAAAGGCGATTATTTCGCGATTCTCGGGCTGCCCCTTATCGAGTTGCTGGGCTGCCTGCGGGACCGTGGCGCGCTCCCTCGCTGATCTGTCTGATAGTTATGAGGATCACCGGAGCCACTCGTCTTGCCGGCATCATGGGGTGGCCGGTGACGCATTCACGCTCACCGCTGCTTCACGGCTTCTGGCTCGACAAGACCAGGGTCGATGGCGCCTATCTGCCGCTGCCGGTAAAGCCTGAGCACATTGAGCAGGCGCTTCGCGCGTTACCGATCCTCGGCTTTCGAGGTTGCAATCTGACGATCCCGCACAAGCAGGCAGCTCTCTCCGTGGTCGACCGCGTAGAGCCGTTAGCTCGCCGGATCGGCGCGGTAAACACGATCGTCGTCGGAGCGGACGGCAGCCTCGAAGGGCGTAATACCGATGCCTTCGGGTTTCGCGAAAACCTGCGTGAGTCGGTGCCGGGCTGGCGTCCCGCGGCGGGCCCGGCCGTGATCCTCGGCGCCGGCGGTGCAGCCCGGGCAGTTGTTGCTGCGCTCAGTGACGCCGGGGTCGGCGAGATCCTCATCGTAAACCGAACGCTGGCGCGGGCGGAGGTGCTCGCCGACGATCTTTCGACACCGAAAACGAAAATCTCGGTTCATTCATGGGACGAGGTGAGCGCTGTCCAGCGCGACGCCGGGCTCCTTGTCAATGCGACGAGCCTCGGCATGGCGGGAGAGCCGCCGCTCACCCTCGATTTTTCGCGATTGCCACCTTCGGCTCCGGTCGTCGACATCGTATACGTCCCGCTTGAGACGGGTCTTCTCGCCACCGCGCGGCGGTGCGGCCACCCGGTCGTCGATGGTCTTGGGATGCTGCTTCATCAGGGGCGTCCGGGGTTTGAAGCCTGGTTCGGCGCGCCCGTGCGGGTGACCCATGAGCTGCGTGCCGCAATCGTGGCGACCTTGGCGCCGGTGCCGTGATCGTTCTTGGTCTGACCGGTTCGATCGGCATGGGCAAGAGCACCGCGGCGAAGACGCTGCGCCGGCTCGGGATTCCGCTCTTCGACGCCGATCGTGTGGTTCACCGGCTGCTGGCGCCGGGCGGCTCGGCGGTGGGGCGGGTAGCAGCAGCATTTCCAGGCGTTGGCGCAGTCGATGGCGGGATCGATCGGGCGCTTCTCGGGTCGCGTGTCTTCTCCGACCCGCAAGCTCTCTCCCGGCTGGAGCGGATCATTCACCCGATGGTTGCTGCGCGCGAAAAAAAATTTCTCGCTTTTGCCCGCGCCCG
The DNA here is from genome assembly GCA_963796155.1 of uncultured Alphaproteobacteria bacterium. Taxonomy (GTDB): domain Bacteria; phylum Pseudomonadota; class Alphaproteobacteria; order ATCC43930; family CGMCC-115725; genus AP-15. The sequence goes on from CAWCKT010000001.1 coordinate 23,902, forward strand.
CAGAGAACCGATTGTCGTCCTCGATATACCGCTCCTCTTCGAAAGTGGCGGTGAGCGCCGCTGCGATTACGTTCTTGTCGTTTCCGCACCCGGGCTGGTGCAGCGTCAACGGGTATTGCGGCGGTCCGGCATGACGCAAAGGCGTTTGACAGCGATCCTCGGCAACCAGATGCCGGATTCTGAAAAACGTCGACGAGCCGATTTTGTTGTTCCGACCGGATTGAGCCGAAACATGAGCTTGCGCCGATTGCGCGCGATCGTCAAAATCCTGCGCGATCGAGAGTCGCGGCTCGCCCGGGGGGGCCGGTGCGCGTTTCGCAAGCCGCGGCGGAGGGGCTGATGCGCGAGATCGTTTTGGATACCGAGACGACGGGTCTCGACCCGCGCGAGGGTCATCGGATCGTCGAGATTGCCTGCGTCGAACTGGTCCACCATGTCCCGACCGGCCGACGTTTTCACCGATACGTCAATCCCGAGCGCGAAATGCCCGAGGATGCCCTGGCCGTGCACGGACTCACAGCTGAATTCCTCGCTCGCCAGCCGCCGTTTGCCGCAATCCTGGACGAGCTTCTCGCATTCATCGGCCGGGATCTGTTGGTAATTCACAATGCCGAATTCGATCTGGCCTTTCTGAATGCGGAACTGGCGCGCCTGCAACGCGAACCGGTCACCTCAAACTATGTCGATACGCTGGCGGTAGCGCGCTATCGCTTCCCGGGCTCCCCGGCAAGCCTCGATGCGTTGTGTCGCCGCTTTGCCATCGACCTCTCGGGCCGTGTCGAGCACGGGGCGGAGATCGATTGCAATCTCTTGGCGGCCGTCTATCTGGAGTTGCTCGGGGGTCGACAGCCCGGGCTCGACTTTGTCCTCCCAGAGGCTCTGGCGGCCGATGTTGCGCGGGTAGCGCGGGTGCCGCGTCCGCATCAGCCCTCCGCGGAAGAGCTTGCAGCGCATCTGGCGATGTTGAAGACGATCAGCGAGCCCCTGTGGCTGGCCGAGGTGTGAAAGTGGTTCCCGGAAGCATATCCCGGAATATCAGCGGGTCATGCGATAGCCGGGCCGGCCGCGCCGAGGGCTGGCGCGTCCGCCTGTTGGCGACGCAACAACTCGGCAAAATCGATGGGATTGATCATCAGCGGCGGAAACCCGCCATCGCGCGTCGCATTCGCGATGACGGCGCGGGCGAAGGGGAAGACGATGCGCGGCGTCTCGATTAGCACGAGCGCGGGCAACGTCTCCGCCGGGGCATTCCTGACCGTGACAACCGATCCATAGGCGAGTTCGACAAGGAATACCGTCTCACCCTGTGCGCGCGCCGTAGCATTGATGGTCAGAACAACCTCGAAGACCTCAGGGCCCAGGTTCCGCGCCTTAACGTCGACGTTGATTTCGACCTCGGGCTGGGCGGTCTGTTGCATCAGGCTCTGCGGCGCCCTCGGGTTTTCGAAGGACAGATCCTTGATGTATTGCGCGTTGAGGATCAGCTGCTGGACCCCAGGGGGCTCGTCGTGGGTGTGCCGTCGGCGCCGTTGCCGGCCGTCTCTTCCGCCATAGGGCTCTCCTGGGCGCGTGACGAGACGGCCGGTTCGATGCGCCCATCGTCCGGGAGCCGGCGTCAAGACTGCCCGAACCAGAGGGCTAGCATGGATCGGGAAGATGCATCAACGGTCTGTGCCCCCGTTCAACCCGGATCCCCCGGATCGCTTCGCATAACGGACGGGCGCGCGAGGCGGGTTTCGTGCTGCTAGCGGCCGGTCACGCTTGTCGCCGCGGTGAGGGCGCCCTATTTGACTTGAAGGCGATGCGGGGGCCGGGTCCCGGTACTCCCGGGGCGGTGACAGGGCGCGGAACGCGATGGGCGAGTTTCAATATTTCGATATCATCCTTTTCGCGATGGTCGCCGGATTTCTTGTGCTGCGGCTGCGCAGCGTTCTCGGTCGGCGGACTGGCAATGAACGGCGCCGGGACCTGTTCCCGCGACGCGCAGCGCCGGCTTCCGACAACCTGGCGAAGCTGGTTGAACCGGACAACCGCCTGGCGCAGCCTGCCGAGGAAGCTTCTCCCGCCGATGTGGTTGCCGAGGGGCTCAACCGGATTCGCCGCGCCGATCCGAGCTTCGATCCCTCGCAATTCATCGAGGGCGCGCGTACCGCATTTGAGATGATCGTCGCGGCCTTTGCAAAGGGCGACAAGGAAACCTTGCGGCCGTTGCTGAGCGATGAGGTTTTTCAACGATTCGCCATGGCGATCGACGAGCGCGTCGCTGCCAGGGAAACGCTCGAGACACGCATCGAGAGGCTCGACAGCGTGGACATCACCGAAGCCGAACTCGCCGGTCGCACGGCGCAGGTCACCCTCAAGCTGGTCTCGCACCAGATCAATGTGACGCGTGCGATGGATGGAAGTATCGTCGACGGCGCTCCGGGGCAGCCGGTCGAGAAGACCGATTACTGGACCTTTGCGCGCGACACTCGATCCACCGACCCGAACTGGCTGCTCGTCGCAACCAGCAGCGATTGACGGCGCCCAAGGCCAAGCACGAGCGCGGCACGGCAATGTAGCGGCGCGTAGCCGCTCTGCTGCTGCTTGCGGCGCTTCTCGGCCGCGACACCGGTCCGGCGCGCTTCACCCTCGCCCGCGTCGGCTTCGACCGGCTCCAAGGATGGGCCGGTGATCGGCTGTCGGTTGTCGTTCCAGCCTTTCTCAGATCCTGTGCTCGGTATTCGATGCTGCCCGATGCGGCGCCGCTCGATGCAAGGCCGCGACTCGCGGATTTTGGGCGGGTGGGAGACTGGCGGCCGCTGTGCGAGGCGGCCGCGGCGATACCGCCGGGTGACGATGCGGCGTCGCGCCGGTTCTTCGAAACCGCCTTCGTCCCGCTCGCCGTCGCCGACTATCGCGACGCCGAAGGGCTCTTCACCGGGTATTACGAGATCGAGCTGAACGGATCGCGACGGCGGGAGGGACGCTACCAGACGCCGATCTACCGGCGCCCGCCCGAGCTCGGCTCGGGCGCCCGCTATTCCAGGGCCGAGATCGAGGATGGTGCGCTTGCGGGGCGCGGCCTCGAACTCTTCTGGGTCGACGACCCGATCGACGCATTTTTTCTGGAGATCCAAGGCTCGGGCAGGGTTCGACTGAGGAACGGCGCCACCGTCCGGGTCGGCTATGATGGGCAGAACGGGCAACCCTACGTGCCGATCGGGCGGCTGCTCGTCGAACGCGGCACGATCCCGCGCGAACAGCTGACGATGATCACGATCCGGAATTGGATGAAACAATATCCGGCAGGCCGGGGCTGCACTTCGTCGCGAGAATCCATCCTATGTGTTCTTCCGCGAGGTGCCGGGAGACGGCCCGATCGGCGCCGAACGGGTCGTGCTGACCCCGGAGCGGAGCCTCGCGGTCGACCGGGCCTTTATTGCCCTCGCCGTCCCGATCTGGGTCGAAGCAGACGAGCGTTTCGCATCGGCAGAGGGCGTGCGGCGGCTCGTCGTGGCGCAGGACACCGGGGGCGCCATCAAAGGCCCGGTGCGCGGCGATCTCTTCTGGGGAACCGGGAGCGTGGCGGCCTCCCGCGCCGGCGTGATGAACGCCCGCGGCCGCTATTACCTGCTGCTGCCGCGCAGCGTCGCCGGCCGGCTTATCCCCGGAGGGGGAAACGGGGATCGTGATGCTCGTGCCCGAACTCGACGCCGGGCGAGCCCATCAGCGAAGCGCGTGGGCCTCCCGAATGGCCGCCCCCGCCTGTTTCTGCAGGATAAGAACAGGTTGGAATCTCCCTGCCACGCCCCCGTCCCGAACGGGCCTCCGCTGTTTCTGCTGTTTTTACAGGAAATTAACAGCGACGGACCACTCCTTCGCCGCAGGAATCCTCGATTCCCGATGGCGTGGCGAAGGAAAGAACAGCGGGATAACGGCTCATGCCGGGCAGTCCGTCTGGTCGTTAACAAAAGTGCAAAGATCCCGGGGTGCATGGTTGCGCGCGACGGCGGGTATTCGCAAAACTGGTCGTCGAAATTCACTGGTGTTGCGAAAATAGCATACATATGCAAATCTGTCAATCGGTATATGGCTGTTTTCCCCCTATCCGCCCGCGGGTGCGGCGCTCGCCCGAAGCCGGGCGCGGATTGATTCGCCGACCGGCCAGCCCCTAATTTCGCGGATCTCCGAGGACGCGGAGCCGTCGAGGAAAACCCGAACCCGATGCGAGTAGCGCTCTTCGTGACCTGCTTGGTGGATTTGTTCCGGCCAACGATTGGCTTTGCCGCCGTCAGGCTGCTCAAGGAGGCGGGTTGCACGGTCGAGGTGCCGCGCGCGCAGACCTGCTGCGGCCAGCCGGCTTACAATTCGGGCGACCGCGGCGACGCGAAGGCGATCGCGCTGCAGGTGCTCGACGCATTCGAGGGCTACGACCATGTCGTCGCTCCTTCGGGCTCCTGCGCCGGGATGATCCGGGCGCATTACCCGGAGCTTTTCGCCGCCGATCCCGCGGTCTTGCCGCGGGCGCAGCAGCTCGCCGCGCACACCTGGGAGCTGGTCTCGTTTCTCGTCGACGTCTGCGGAATGCAGGCGGTCACGGCACGGTGGGATCGCCGGGTGACCTACCATGACGCCTGCTCGGGATTGCGCGAGCTCGGGGTCAAGGCCCAGCCGCGCCGCCTGCTCGCGTCGGTGTCCGGCCTCAGGCTGAGCGAGCTGCCCGGGGCCGAGACATGCTGCGGCTTCGGCGGCACCTTCTGCATCAAATACCCGGACATCTCTGACAAGATGGTCGGCGACAAGGAGGCCGAAATCGCCGCCACCGGCGCCGAGGCGGTCTTGGCGGGCGATCTCGGCTGTCTCTTGAACATCGCGGGCAAGCTGCACCGCCGAGGCCGGCGGATCGAGGTCCGCCACGTGGCCGAAGTGCTCGCCGGGATGACCGAGGAAGTCCCGCCGATCGGCGTTCCACGGTAAGGACATGCTCGCAACCAGCCGCACCTTCGAGGCGAACGCCCGCGCCGGTCTCGCCAACGATAATCTGCAGCGGGCGCTGGCGCTGATGCGCAGCGGGTTTCCCGAGCGCCGACGGCTGGCCGTCGCCCGGCTCCCCGAATTCGAGGCTCTGCGCGAGATCGGCAAGTCGATCAAGGACCACACCCTCGAGCATCTCGACTTCTATCTCGAGCTCTACGAAGAGAACGTCGTGGCCTCCGGCGGTCAGGTCCATTGGGCGCGCACGCCCGACGAGGCCCGGGCTGCGGTGTTGCAGATCTGCCGCGCAGTCGGCGCCAAGATCGTCACCAAGGGCAAGTCGATGATCGCCGAGGAGGTCGGGCTCAACGAGCACCTCGAAAGGAACGGCATCACCCCGGTCGAGACCGACCTCGGCGAGTACATCATCCAGCTGCGCCACGAGCCGCCGAGCCATTTGATCGCGCCGGCGATCCATCTGATGAAAGAGCAGGTTGCCGAGACCTTCCGCGCCGAGCATCGCGCGCTCGATCCGCAGCGGTCGCTCGCGCGAGGCCCGCCAGCTGTGCGACGAGGCGCGCGCGGTTCTGCGCCCGCGGTTTCTCGCTGCCGATGTCGGCATCACCGGCGCCAACTTCCTGGTGGCCGAGACCGGGTCGAGCATCATCGTGACCAACGAGGGGAACGGCGATCTGACCCAGACCCTACCGCGCGTCCACATCGTCATGACGAGCCTCGAAAAGCTCGTGCCGACGCTCGAGGACGCGACGACATTGCTGCGTCTGCTGGCGCGTTCGGCCACCGGCCAGGAGTTCTCGTCCTATACGACGGTGTCGACCGGCCCGCGGCGGCCCGGCGATCTCGACGGGCCGGAACAATATCATGTCGTGCTGCTCGACAACGGCCGCAGCGCGCTCCTCGGCAGCGAGTTCCAGGACATGCTCCGCTGTATCCGGTGCTCGGCGTGCATGAACCATTGCCCGGTCTACGCCGCGGTCGGCGGTCACGCCTATGGCTGGGTTTACTCCGGCCCGATGGGTGCGGTGCTGACGCCGAGCCTGCTCGGCGTCGCGGAGGCCGGCCACCTGCCGAACGCCTCGACCTTTTGCGGGCGGTGCGAGGAGGTGTGTCCGGTCAAGATCCCGCTGCCGAAGATGATGCGGCATTGGCGGGAGCGGGAATTTGCCGCGAAGCTGAACCCGCCGGTCTACCGGGCCGGCCTATCCCTGTGGGCCTGGGTGGCGCGCCGGCCGGTCCTCTACCATGCGCTCGTCGAGCTCGCCAGCCGCGCGCTCGGGTGGCTCGGGCGCGACCGCGGGCGGTTTCGCTCCCTGCCGCTGGCCAACGGCTGGACCGCGGTGCGCGACATGCCGGCGCCGGAGGGCCGCAGCTTCCACAGCCTCTGGGCCGAGCAGCGAAAGCGCGGTGCGGAGAGATGAGCGAAGCACGCGGGGAGATCCTCGCCGGCATCCGGCGCTCGCTCAAACGAGGCCGGCTCGCGGCGGCACGCGAAGCGGAGCTGCGGGAGCGGGTTGCGGCGCATCGGCGCAACCTGGTCCCCGCACGAGCGACGGCACTCGACGATCGCGGCCGCGTCGATTTGTTTGTCGCCATGGCCGCGGAGGTCCAGGCGACGGTCGCCCGGGTGGATACGCTCGCTGCGGTGCCCGAGGCGGTCGCCGGCTATCTCGCGGCGGAAAACCTTCCCGCTGAGCTGGTCGTCGCCCCCGATCGGAGCCTGGACGACATCCCCTGGGATGCTCGACCGCTGCTGCGCATCCGCCGCGGCCGGGCGGAGCCGGAAGATGCGGTCAGCCTCACCCCCTGCTTCGCCGCGATCGCCGAGACCGGGACGTTGATGCTGATTTCCGGGGCCGACACCCCGACGACGCTGAATTTTCTGCCCGACACCCATATCGTTGTGGTGCGCGGGGATCAGATCGTCGCCACCTACGAGGATGGTTGGGACCGGTTGCGGGTCGGCCATGGGCTGCCGCGGGCGATCAATTTCATTACCGGTCCGTCGCGGACGGGAGACATCGAGCAGCGCATCGAGCTCGGCGCCCACGGGCCCCGACGCCTTCATGTCATTATCGTCGACGACCGGCAGGAATGAGCTATGTCGAAGACGAATAGCCCTGTGCCGGCCGGCAGCGGCCGGTTGCTGTGGCGCGAAGCGATGCGAAGCGTGACGCCGCTGCCCGGCCGCGCCGCGGCGGCTGCACCTCTACCGGGGGTGGCCCCGCCACCGCCCGCTTCGGCCGAAGAAAGCCTGGCGCGTGCGGCGCGGCGGCTCCCCCCTCTCGACCGCTTTTCCGGGATCGACCGGGCCAACGCCGAGCGGCTGAAGCGCGGTCTCCACCCAATCGAGGCCCGCCTCGATCTACACGGCATGACCCAAGCCGAGGCGCATCGCGCCCTAGCGGCGTTTATCCACAAATCGCGCGATGCCGGACGGCGCTGCGTCCTCGTCATCACCGGACGAGGCCTCGGTCCGAGCGGCCCGGGCGTGCTCAAGAGCGCGGTCCCGCGATGGCTCGAGGAAGCGTCGCTGCGGCGGCAAATCCTGGCGATGGCGCCCGCACAATCCCGGGACGGGGGAGCGGGCGCGCTCTACCTGCTGCTGCGCCGGGATCGGCGCGAACCCTCGTCCTGACCCGTCGGCCGCCTCGTCACGTTGCCTCGAGAAGGCTAGCCTCCGGGTCGAGCTGCCGCCGCAGCCGTGCTGCGCCGATGCGGGCAAAACGTAGGGTCAATGCACGGCGACGGCCGGGGCCGAGCCGCGTCGTGGCGCCGTCGCGCAACACGGCGGCACCGAACGGGTCCGCCACCATCAGGCCACATTCCTCGGGGATCAACACTTGCGGAAAGTGGTTCGGGACCGCGAAATAAAGACGATCTGCGAAATCGCGGTAGCTCGCCCACTTGCGATCGGCGCGGAAATCGGCGACCGAGCTCTTGATCTCGACGATCACGAGATCGCCGGGCTTGCCGAGCCCGAGGATGTCGGCGCGGCGACCGTTGGCGAGCGGAAATTCGACGAGGCTGGCATAGCCGAGCTGGTCGAGGGCGCGGCAAACCCCCCGCGCGAGCAGCGCGGCGGACGCGATGGCGTGGGGACCTGACATGGCGAGCCGCGTATCATAAAGCGGACGACAAGGTTGGGCGAGAGCGACGGAGTGTGAGGATGGCGGCAGCGACGGAGCGGGGCTTCCTACGACAGGCCTGGGGGATGGCTTGGCCCTACTGGAAGTCCGAAGAGAAACGGTCGGCGCGCGGGCTGCTCGCCGCCATAGTCGCGCTGAACCTGACCTCCGTTTGGCTGAATGTTCGATTTAATTCTTGGTACAACGATTTCTACAATGCCCTTCAGCAATATGACTGGCCGGAATTCTGGTGGCAGTTCGCAATCTTCGGCATGATCGCGGCAGCGCTGATCGTCGTCGCCGTGTATTCGTATTATCTGAGGGCGATACTGCATATCCGCTGGCGGCGCTGGCTGACCGGGCATTTTCTGCGCAACTGGCTCGAAGACCAGGCCTATTACCGGATGCAGCTGAACCAGACGACGACCGACAACCCCGATCAGCGCATCCAGGAGGATCTCGACAACTTCGCGACGATGAGCCTGGGTCTTTCGATCGGGCTGTTGAACGCGGTCGTCACGTTGCTCTCTTTTCTCTCGATCCTGTGGGTTCTCTCCGGTGCGCTGACGATCCCGCTCGGCGGCGGTGCGAAGTTCGCCATCCCCGGCTACATGGTCTTCGCCGCGCTGATCTATGCCGTCGCCGGCACGATGCTGACCCGCTGGATCGGCCGGCCCTTGATCCAGCTCACTTTCGACCAGCAGCGCTACGAGGCGGATTTTCGCTTCAGTCTGGTCCGGCTGCGCGAGAATGCCGAGAATGTCGCCTTCTACGGCGGGGAGGCCCGCGAGCTCGACACCTTCCTGACCCGCTTCGCGCGCGTCGTCATGAACTGGTGGGGGATCATCAAGCGCCGCAAGAAGCTGATTTGGTTTACCACCGGGTACTCCCAGCTCGCGGTGGTCTTCCCATTCATCGTGGCGGCTCCCCGCTATTTCGACAAGGTCATCCAGCTCGGCGGGCTGATGCAGATATCCTCAGCCTTTGGTCAGGTTCAGGAGTCGCTGTCGTTCATCGTCACCTCGTACACCGAAATCGCCCAGTTCCAGGCGGTGGTGCAGCGACTCTCCGGGTTCCGCGCCAGGATGGACGAGATTGCCGCGGCGCGGGCAGGGGTTCAGCCGATCGAGATCGAGCGTAGCGGCGCCGGCGTCGCGGTCGAGACACTCGATCTCGATCTGCCGGACGGGCGGCCGTTGCGGCAGGACATCTCGCTGTCGGCGAGCCCGGGCAAGCCGGTGCTGATCACCGGCCCTTCCGGGGTCGGCAAGAGCACGGTGCTGCGCGCGATCGCCGGCCTGTGGCCGTTCGGACGAGGCCGCATCCGGGTAACGGACGGGCGCGCCTTGTTTCTTCCGCAGCGACCTTACCTGCCGCTCGGCACGCTGGCCGACGCGCTGGTCTATCCCCGCTCCGCCGCCGAACTGCCGCGCGAGCGCCTCGTCGAGGCGTTGCGCACCGTCGGGCTGCCGCAGCTCGTCGACCGGCTCGACGAGGAAGGGAATTGGGCGCAGCGCCTGTCGATCGGCGAACAGCAGCGCGTGGCCTTTGCCCGCGTGCTGCTGGCCCGCCCGGAAATCGTCTTTCTCGACGAAGCGACTTCCGCTCTCGACGAGGCGGCGGAAATGTCGCTCTACCGGCTGTTGCGAGAAGCTCCCTGGCGGCCGACGATCGTCAGCGTCGGGCATCACGGAACCTTGCAGCGTTTTCACGACACTGTCGTCGATCTTGCCCACCAGCCGGTCTCCCAGGCGGCAGTCGGCTGACCGGTCGCGGAGAGCTCGCGATGAGCGACGAAACAGATCCGTTACGTGCGGCCCGGATCGGCAAGCTCGAAAGCCTCAAGGCGCAAGGGATCGACCCTTATCCCTATGGCTTTGCCCGCACCCACGAGGCGGCCGAACTCGAGCGGCTTTACGCCGGGCTGGCTGCCGGCGCCGACACCGGCGAGCGCGCATGTGTGGCAGGCCGCATCCGGGCGATCCGCAACAGCGGCATGTTCATCGACTTGCACGACGCGTCAGGGAAGATCCAGATCTTTTGCCACCGCGACAACCTGTCGCCGGAAGGATTGGCGGCGGTGCGGCTCCTGGACATCGGCGACCTGATCGGCGTCGAGGGACCGGTTCGGCGTACGCCGCGCGGCGAGTTAACCGTCAACGCCACCACATTCACAGTATTAGCCAAGACGCTGCGTCCGCTGCCGGAGAAATATCACGGCCTCGCCGATGTGGAGCTGCGCTACCGGCAGCGCTATCTCGACCTGATCATGAACCCGGAGAGCCGCGAGACCTTGCGCCGGCGCAGTCGGATCGTTGCAGCCATCCGGAGCTATTTGACTGAGCGCGGCTATCTCGAGGTCGAGACGCCGATGCTGCATACGATCCCGGGGGGCGCCTCTGCGAAACCCTTTGTTACGCACCACAACGCGCTCGACATGGATCTCTATTTGCGGATCGCGCCCGAGCTGCACCTGAAGCGGCTGCTGGTCGGGGGGCTCGCCGACAAGGTGTTCGAGATCAACCGTAATTTTCGCAATGAAGGGATTTCGCCGCGGCACAACCCCGAGTTTACCATGCTCGAGCTCTACGAGGCCTATGTCGATTTCACCGCAATGATGCGGCTGACCGAAGAGCTCGTCACCGCCGTCGCCGAAGCCGTGCTCGGGACCCTGCGGGTCGATTATGGCGGGACCCTGATTGATCTGTCCCCGCCCTGGCCGCGCCGCAGCATGGCCGAGCTGGTACGCGTCGCCACCGGCGTCGATTTTCTCGCCTTCGAGGATGCCGCGGCGGCGCGCAACGCCGCCGCCGCCGTCGGCGCGGCTTTGACCGGAGCCGAGAATTGGGGCCAGGCGCTCGAAGCGGCTTTTGCCGCGCGCGTCGAGGCCACGTTGATCCAGCCCATCCACGTCACCGGCTTTCCGCGCGACATATCACCGCTCGCCAAGGCTGATCGCGCCGACCCGCGGCTCGTCGAGCGGTTCGAGACCTACATCTATGGTTGGGAGATTACCAACGCCTTTTCCGAGCTGACCGACCCGCAAGACCAGCGAGCCCGCTTTGAGGCGCAGATGCGCGCGCGGGCGGCGGGCGACGAGGAGGCGCAACCGCTCGACGAGGATTACGTCACCGCGCTCGAATACGGGCTGCCGCCCTGCGGCGGGCTCGGCATCGGTATCGACCGGCTGGTGATGCTGCTGACCGACAGCCCGTCGATCCGCGACGTCATTGCCTTCCCGACATTGCGGCCCCGGTGACGGCTAAGCTTCATCAGTAGCCGCCACCGCCGCCACCACCGCCGCCGCCTCCCCTATCGATCGGAACCGCGTAGGGTGCGGGCTGGCTTTGCGCCGCGCCGGCCTTGTCGGCATCGGCTTTCGCCGGATCGGTCGTCGTCGTCTGGCTGCATCCGGCAAGCGTCAAAATCGCCAAACAAAAGGCGGTGAGCCTAGGCCTCCTCATCGCGTCCTCCCCGTCGATAGACCGTCCCGAACGAGTCGATACTCCGCAATACTACGACTCTGCACGGGTCGGCATTATTCCACAATTAGGCATCACGCCGATGCAACTCGGCTCCCCCATCATAGCATCGACAAGACCCGGTCTGAATCCCATATGGGATTACAAACGGAGGAATCGCATGCCACGCCTCTCAACCGTGTCATCGCGCCCGCTACCGCGGACGGCTGCCGGTATGTTGCTGTTCGCCATAGCGGGGTGCGCGTCGCTGCCACCGACGGCAGCGGTAACGGTGCCGCCGATCCCAGCCGGCGAGGCGCGGGTCTGGTTCTACCGAGACCCGGGTCCATACAATGGCCTGGGAACCCCATATATCCGCATGAATGAGGCAATAGTCGGGATATCGCAACCCGGGGGCGCCTCCTATCGCGACGTCCTACCCGGCCAATATCACGTCGCTGTCGACAACTATCTCGGCGATTTCAATTCGACCAGGGAGGTTTACCTTTATCCCGGACAACAGGTCTACTTCAAGATCTTGACGTTGCAAAACTGGATCGCGGGCGGCGGCGGCGGCAGGAACGATTTCGGCTACTCGCGCGACACCTTCTACGTCTGGGAGATCCCGCCCGAAGTCGCGCAAGGCGATGTGGCGCGCAGCCAGTTCTACGGCGGCAGCTGATCGCACCCGCGACGCACGCGCCGCTCGGACGGCGCTCCCGACCGGAAGCGCCGCGAATATAAATTCATGAATGGCGGGTATCGATGGGGATCGGCTTCCGTACAACATAGAACGGAGGAAACAAATGTCGATCAGCCCCACCAACCGATCGCGTCAGATAAGGCCGGCCGGTGCGTTCGCTCTCTTGCTCGCCATGGCGGCCTGCTCGCAGCTGCCGACGACGGCTTCGGTCACGGTCCCGCCGATTCCGGCAGGCGACGCCCGGGTCTGGTTCTATCGCACGTCCGGTGTCTACGATAGCCAAGCGACCCCCTATATCCGCATGAACGACGGGATCGTGGGGATATCGGAACCGGGGGGCGCCTCGTACCGTGACGTCCCGCCCGGCCAATATCACATCACGGTCGACACCTACGGCCACGACTTCAACCAGTTCAAGGACGTCCAACTGGCCGCCGGGCAGGAGTTGTACGTAAAGATAGTGTCGTTGCGCGACTGGATTTCGGGCGGCGGCGCCGGTGGCGAAAGCGGCGGCGACAACGGGTATGGCCGCGATACCTTCTATGTCTGGCTGATCCCGGCCGAGGTCGCTCGCGCCGATGTGGCGCGCAGCGCGTACTACGGCGGCTGATCACTCGCACCGAGGCCACCCGAGGAAAGAGCCACTTTTGCGCACGATCCCAGCCTTTTCGCGCCGGCTGGTGCAGGCCGCTGCCGGGGCCGCTCTCTTTGCCCTGACGGCCTGCTCCCAGCTGCCGGCAACGGCGTCCGTTGCGGTGCCGCCGATCCCCGCGGGCGAGGCCCGGGTCTGGTTCTACCGCGACGCCGGACCTTTCGAGGACCAGTCACGGCCGTACATTCGCATGAACGACCGGATCGTCGGGATTTTGGAGCCGCTCGGCGCTTTTTATCGCGACGTGCCGCCCGGACACTATCTCGTCAGCGTCGATCAATACCTCACCGACCTCAACCAGACGAGGGATGTCGACCTCAGCGCTGGACAACAGGTGTATTTGAAAATCGTGGCCTTGAATGACTGGATCGCCGGCGGGGGTGCGGACAAAAGCAGCGGTTACTCGCGACCGGCCTTCTACGTCTGGCTGATCCCGGCCGAAGTCGCGCAAGGCGATGTCGCGCACAGCCCGTTCTACGGCGGTAGCTGATCGCCGATAGTTAACGGAGGATATGATGGCGATCAGGCGCAGCGGCCGGTCGTGTCGGCTGTGGCGAGCCGGTCCGGGTGTCTTGTTGCTTTTGACGGCGAGTTGCGCGCGTTTGCCGACGACCGCTTCCGTTACTGTGCCCCCTATCCCGGCGGGGGAGGCGCGCGTGTGGTTCTACCGGGATGACGGGCCCTACGAGACCCCGGTGCCCGCGCACCTCCGCATGAATGACGCGGTGGTCGGAGAATTGGAACCGCGCGGCGCCTTCTACAGGGACGCCACACCCGGCCACTACCATGTTACCGTCGACAACTATCTCCCCGACCCCAGCGCGGCCAGGGACGTCGACCTGATCGCCGGACAGCAGGTATATTTCAAGATAGTGTCATTGAGTGATTGGTCGACCGGCGGAGGCTCAGGCAACGACCGCGGGTTATTCGCGACCGGAGTTTTACGTCTGGCGGATGCCGCCCGCGGTCGCCCAGGGCGATGTGGCGCGCAGCCCGTATTTCGGCGGAAGCTGATGGCCTGACGGATCCATACTGCGGCTTAGAAATTCTCCAGGCTCAGCACCTCGGTGTCGGAGTCGTAGGAGAAGATCTCGGCGTGCCGGCCCCAATTGATGACGGTGTCGAGCACCCGCTGCGCCTCTGACTCCGACAGGTGATCCTCGAGCTCGCGCAGAAAGCGCGCCGCCGGGGCGCGGTGGCCCGGGCGCTCGTCGAGGACGCGGCGGATGTGGGCGGCGAGCGGGATGTGCTTCAGCACCGCCTCGGCAAAGCGCTGCTTACGCGCTAGCATATCGGCATCGGCATAGGCCCGTCCGAGCGCGGTCAGCTCGATATCGCCGGCGCTGACATGGGCAAAGCCGAGCAGCTGCAGTGCCTCGATCAGCGGGAAGAGCTCGTCCATCACGAGTTTTTCGTCGTCGGCGAGCTGCGGCAGGTCGGCGCGGCCGCGATAGGGGGCCTCGGTCAGGGTATCGACCAGTCCCGAGAACTGCTGCACTGAGGCGTCGGGCAGACGATAACCGATGCCGATCGGCTCCGGCCTCGCGCCGCGCCGTCCGTCGCGGCCGGGCTGCGTCGTCAACAATGTGTAGACCTGGTCGACGATCTGGCGAAATCCGGGGCTTTCGGAAGTGCGCGGCCGCGGCAGCACGACAGGGATGTCGGCGCGGACGCGACCGGGGTCGCTGCTGAAGATCAGGATGCGGTCGGCGACTTCGACCGCCTCCTCGATGTTGTGCGACACCATCAGGATCCCCTTGGTCGGAATGCGGCTGGCCTCCCACAGATCGAGAAGATCACCGCGCAATGTCTCCGCGGTCAGCACGTCGAGCGATGAGAACGGCTCGTCGAGCAGCAGGATGTCGGGGTTGACGACGAGGGCCCGGGCAAAACCGACGCGTTGCCGCATCCCGCCCGAGAGCTCCTTCGGATAGGCGGTCTCGAACCCGTCGAGCCCGATCACGTCGATCGCGTCGACCGCGCGCCGCCGGCGCTCGGGGCCGGAGACGCCGAGCGCCTCGAGGCCGAGTTCGACGTTGCCGAGCACGGTCAGCCAGGGAAAGAGCGCATAGGATTGGAACACCATGGCGATGCCGTGCACCGGCTCGGTCACCTGGTGCCCGCGATATTCGACGACACCGGCGCTCGGCGGCACGAGGCCCGCAAGAATGCGCAGAAAGGTCGACTTGCCGGAGCCCGATTTTCCGAGTATCGCGACGATCTCGCCGTCGCTCAGCGTGAAGTCCAAATGGTCGAGGACCAGCCGGCCGATGTGGTCCGGCATGCGATAGGTCTTGGAGACGGCTTCGGTACGCAGCAGCGGCACGGTCATCACAAGGTAATCCCCAGATTGCTTCGGCGCTGTGCGCCTCGCAATGACAAGAATAGAGGTGTCATTGCGAGCGAAGCGAAGCAATCTCGATGGGCTAATCGAGGCGCAGGCGCTCGGCGGCGAGGTTGTAGAGCCGGCGCCATAAGAGGCGGTTGAAGGCGAGCACATAGAGGCACAGCACGCCGATCCCGAGCGCGATGCGCGCGCCGTCGCCCTCGGCGGTGGTGCGCGCGATATAGGCGCCGATCCCGGTCGCGGTCAGCGTCGTGTTGCCCCATTGGACGATCTCGGCGACGATGCTCGCATTCCACGACCCGCCGGCAGCGGTGACGGCACCCGTCACATACGCCGGAAAGATCGCCGGCAGGATCAGCCGCCGCCACCACAGGAGCCGCCGGACGGCGAGATTCTGCGCGGCGAGGCGAAGCTCGATCGGCAGC
Organism: uncultured Alphaproteobacteria bacterium; assembly: GCA_963796155.1. Lineage (GTDB taxonomy): Bacteria > Pseudomonadota > Alphaproteobacteria > ATCC43930 > CGMCC-115725 > AP-15. Next base: position 39,592 of record CAWCKT010000001.1, read on the forward strand.
GCCGTCGTGCCGGCGATAACATTGAACAGAATGTACCATTGCGTGCCGAGAATCATCAGCGGGCTGAGCCAGATCTCAGGGTCGAGGCGAAACCGCAGGATCAGCACCACCGCCGCCGGGAAAAACAGATTGGCCGGAAAGGCGGCGAGGAACTGGACGATCGGCTCGGCACGGTCGGCTACTTTCGGGCGCAGTCCGATCCAGACCCCGATCGGAACCCAGATCACCGTGGCGATGCCGATCAGGATCAGCACCCGCGTGGCGGTCGCCATGCCGAGCAGGAACACCCATCCGATCTCCCCGGGGTCAACGCTCTCGCGGATGAAGGCGACGAGCCACACGGCGGCACCGGCGGCGAGCGCCAGGAAAGCGATGTCGAAGGCCCGTTCGAAGGCAGGACGCGGCTGCCGTTCCGGCGGCGGGCGCCGCCGCGACAGGACGGCGAGCGCGCCGTCGATCATGCGATTGACCGCGAGCAGCCCCGCCTGCACCAGGTCGAACATGCGGGCGCGCTGCAGCACGATCAGAAACCACGGGCGGACGTTCTCCGCGTCAGCCGGCGGGTCGCCCTGAAATTTGCGCGACCAGGCGATCAGCGGGCGGAACAGCAGCTGGTCGTACAACACGATGACGACAAACATGACGAGAACCGCCCAGCCGATCGCCGCGAGACTGCGCTGGTTGATCGCCGTGGCAATGTACGAGCCGACCCCGGGAAGGAGGATCGACTGGCCGGAGACGGTGATCGCCTCCGAGGCGACAACAAAGAACCAGCCGCCCGAGACCGACATCATCATGTTCCAGACGAGCGACGGGATCGCGTGCGGCACCTCGAGCCGCCAGAACCGCCGCCACGGCGACAGGTGGTACATCCGCGCGGCTTCGATCAGCTCCAGCGGCACCGTGCGCAGCGACTGGTACACGCTGAAGGTCATGTTCCAGGCCTGCGAGGTGAAGATCGCAAAGATCGCGGCGCATTCGACGCCGAGCAGCCGCCCCGGAAAGAGCGCGATGAACCCTGTCACCGTGATCGACAGAAAGCCTAGGATCGGCACCGATTGCAGGATGTCGAGGACCGGGATCAGGATCTTTTCCGCTTGGCGGCTCTTGGCGGCGAGGGCGGCATAGGCCAGGCTGAAGACGAGCGAGGCGACGAGGGCGGCGCCCATGCGCAGCACCGTGCGCAGTGCGTATTCCGGTAACCGCCACGGGTCGAGGCTGATCGGCAGCACTTGGCCGACCTCGTAGCGTGCGTTCATTGCCATGCCGCCCCAGGCGACGAGTGCGATCAGCCCGAGCACCAGCGGCAAGGCCACCAGGTCCCAGTAGTTCGGGCGCAGCCGGGACGGCCAGGCGATGAGAGGCAGGCCCCAGCGCTGTTCCATGACCCCCAGTAACCCACAGCCCGGCGTCGGCGCCAGCCCCCACCCACCCCGGATACGTCATGGCCGGACTTGATCCGGCCACCCACGCGGCTGCCACCGTCTCCATCGCCGCCGAAAACAGAAGAGCGTGGATCACCGGGTCGAGCCCGGTGGTGACGACACGCCGTTGCCCTCAATGAAGCAAAGACCGAAGATAAAACGATGCAGGGCGGGTGGGTTTACATGATGACAAACCGACCGAACGGCACTCTCTATGTCGGTATAACGAGCGACCTCGCTCGACGCGTATGGGAGCACCACGAGGGCGTGGCTGATGGCTTCACCAAGAAGTACGGCCTAAAGCGCCTCGTCTGGGCCGAGCGTCATGACGATATCCGCATGGCGATCCAGCGTGAGCACAACTTGAAGCACTGGCCGCGACGCTGGAAAGTCCAACTTATCCTCGAAGGAAACCCGGGGTGGAACGATCTCTATGACCAACTCGCGTAAGCACTGGATGGCCGGATCAAGTCCGGCCATGACGAGAGCAAACGCCTGAACCCGCTCGATCTCGACCGTTTGCGCGCGGCGCCGCTGGTCCGCGACCCGTTCGATTTTGTCGTGGTCGAGGAGTTTGTGCGCCGGGACGCGCTGGCGTCGGTCGTCGCCGATTTTCCCAAGATCCGCCGCGACGGCAGCTTTCCGGTCGAGACCGTCGAAGGCGGGCCGGCCTTCGCGCGCCTCGCTGCTGCGCTGACCGGTGCCGGGCTGCGCCGCGCGATCGAGGAAAAGTTCGCTGTCGACCTCACCGGCCGGCCGACCTTGCTGACCGTGCGCGGCAGGAGCGACACCAGGGATGGGTACATCCACACCAATTCGGCCACCAAGATCATCACCCTGCTGCTCTACATGAACCCGGTATGGGATCATGCCGCGGGCCGGCTGCGGCTGCTGCGCGGCCCCGGCGACCTCGAAGATTATGCCAGGGAGGTGGCGCCGCTCGCCGGGACGATGCTGGCCTTCCGGCGCAGCGAGCGATCATTCCATGGCCATCACGCGCATGTCGGCGAGCGCCGCTCGCTGCAGCTCAACTGGGTGACCAACGGGTCGGTGGTCCGCCGCGAACTGGGCCGCCACCGCTGGTCGGCGCGCCTGAAAGCGCTGAACCCCTTCCGGCCCCCGGCGTGATCCGCCGCTCTCGCGCAACCCGCTAGCGCGGCGCGGGCGAAAAAAGAGCGCTCAGCGGACCGCGCGCGTTTTGTGATGCGCGCGTCGTATGCAAGCAAAATCAATTGTGTACGGGACGGTGTTGCGGCTCTGCCACGCTGCGACGAAAACACAACGTGGGCGACAAACTGTGCTTGATCGGAACCGCCGGTTCAGTATCATCGCGCGATAAGAACAGCCCCCTGGGGGGCAGCCCACACCGTTGAACGGGGAGGAGCAATGACGAGAAGGCGGAATTTCTGCAGCGTGGCGGCGGTCGGCGGCTTCAGCGCCGCGCTTGCGTTGCTCTCCGGTTCTCCTGCGGCCAGGGCGGACGAACTGGCCGATCTGCGGGCCAATCAGGAGCTCCTCCAGCAGCGGATCGATCAGCTCTCCCAGGCGGCACCGGGGTCGATAGGCATTCCCGGGCAATACGTACCGGGGTACGGCCCCCCGACGGGCGCGGCGGGGCCCAACCAACCGGTCACCTCGGGCAGCTTCCCGCGCTCCTTTCTGATCCCCGGAACGGACACTTCGCTGCGCATCGGCGGGTTCGCCAATACCCAGGTCCAATGGTACGCAAGCGGCGCCAATCAGGGCACCCAGCTCAACGGCCAAGGGGGCCAGAACACGCAGACCTACCTCGACGGACCGGGCGGCACCGGGAACCTGGCCGGCATCCCGCTCAACAACTCGATCTCGCATTCGCGCAACTCGGCGTTCGACATCTCGGCGAGAGCGTCGCGGCTGCTGTTCGACGCCCGCACCCCGACCGCCTGGGGCGAGATCAAGGCCTATGTCGAAATGGATTTCGCCACCAACGTCAACAACAACGTGCAAACCAATGTGGAGGGTGTCGCTTCCAGCTACACGCCGCGGCTGCGCAAGGCCTATGCCACGTTTGACGGGCTGGAGGCGGGCCAGGATACCGGCATCATGCACGATCCCGACGCCGACGCCGAGCTGGTCGACCAGGGCGGCGGGGCGACGGCCGCCGGCCGGGCGCGCGAGGCGCAGGTCCGATACACCTATCAGGGACCCTACGGCACGGTGTTCACGTTCGGCGGCGAGAACCCGGTGCCGCGTCTGAACGGCCCGTTCGGGCAGGTCGATATCGACACGAGCCAGATCGGGAACACCGCCGCGTGCTCGGTGACCGGCAACGTCGTCGTAAACCTGCCTTCCACTACTGCCTGCCTCGGGAGCTTGGCGCAATTCAGCCCGCTGCAGGTCGGGATGCCCGAGTGGATCGGGACCGCCCGCATCAACCAGCCCTGGGGCCATATGCAGTTCGGCGCCACAGTCCGTGAGGATAAGCTGAACGACGGACAGTACCTCGATCAGGAATTCATCGGCGCGGGCGTCACGCTCTCCGGCGACGTCCACCCGTTCTCGGGCAACCCCGGTCCGCTGGGCCGGGACGATCTCGGCTTTGGCGCCGTCGGCGGCCAGGGCATCGGCGGCCAGATGGCCAACGGTACGGCGGTGGTGACGAATTTCGGGGCGCCGATTCTGGTCCCGGGTGTCGGCTGGGTCAACCCGCTATCCGGCAACAGCCCCGCGGCCGAGGCTGCCACCACGGCGTGGAACGCCCGCGCCGCCGCCCAGTCGCTGCCGGCCACGGGTATCATCAACGGGGTCAACGTCAGGTCGGCCTATGACGGGCTGGTCAGGAGCCAGGAATCCTCGAGCATCGGCGGCTGGATCTGGTACCAGCACTGGTGGACCGACAACATGCGGTCGACCCTGGAGGCGAGCGGCGTCTATAACGCGATGAACAGCAACATCCTCCCGCCGGGCACCACCAACAACAAGTTTCTCGGGATAACCCATGCCAACCTGTACTGGAGCCCGGTCGCGTTTGTCGACTTCGGTGTCGAATATGTCTTTGGCCACCGCGTCACCATCGCCAACTTCAAGGGCGATTCGAACAGCCTCATAGGCCAGTTCAGGGTGCGGTTCTAAGCAGGGTCCCGACCGTCGCGACCCGCCGGCCCTGCCGGCGGGCCCTATTTGTTGGTCATCCCCTGCGAAAGCAAGCACAGTATTACACAACTTCACTGAGAAAGACGCGGTATAGTTCTTCGTCTTCCCGGCGGAGGCCGGGATCTCTGCCAGCTATGGGCACCGGCCTTCGCCGGTGTGACGAGACAGCAGCGGAGTTCGCGCCGTCGGCAAAATCGGTCAGCCCCCGACAAGGGCTGGTTTTCCGATGCGGTACCCGGTTGCGCGGGGGTTTTGATTCACTCGCGCAACCCGTTAGCGGAGCTGGTGTTGAATACGGGGCTCGGCCGGACCTCAGGCGCCCTGGCGACCCGGTGTCGTAGACGAATCAAATCAGATAGTTAAGAAGATATGTTGCAGCTTCGCCACGCTGCGACGAAAACACCACGTGGGCGAAAAACCGTGCTTGATCGGCCCGACCGCTTTGATATTTTGACGCGAGAGAGGGAAGGGTGTCCTGGCTTCGGGTCACCACATCCCCCGATCAACCGAGCAGGGAGGAGACCAGACACGATGATCTTTTAGGGGGAGCAATGACCAGAAAGTGGAATATCGGCAGCATGGCGGCGATCGGCGGGCTGAGCGCCGCCATTGTGTTGCTGACGGGTCCTCTCGGGGCCAGGGCGGACGAACTGGCCGATCTGCGGGCCAATCAGGAGCTCCTCCAACAGCGGATCGATCAGCTCTCCCAGGCCCCCGCGGGATCGGTGAGCATTCCCGGGCAATACGTACCGGGGTACGGCCCCCCGACGGGTGCCGCGGGGCCCAACCAACCGGTCGTCTCGGGCAGCTTCCCGCGCTCCTTTCTGATCCCCGGAACGGACACTTCGCTGCGCATCGGCGGGTTCGCCAATACCGAAGTCCAATGGTATGCGAGCGGCGCCAACCAGGGCACCCAGCTCAACGGCCAAGGGGGCCAGAATACGCAGACCTACCTCGACGGACCGGGCGGCACCGGGAACCTGGCCGGCATCCCGCTCAACAACTCGATCTCGCATTCGCGCAACTCGGCGTTCGACATCTCGGCGAGATACTCGCGGCTTTTGTTCGACGCGCGCACCCCGACCGCCTGGGGCGAGATCAAGGCCTATGTCGAAATGGATTTCGCCACTAACGTCGACAACAACGTGCAGACCAATGTGGAGGGTGTCTCTTCCAGCTACACGCCGCGGCTGCGCAAGGCCTATGCCACGTTTGACGGGCTGGAGGCGGGCCAGGATACCGGCATCTTGCACGACCCCGACGCCGATCCCGAGCTGGCCGACAATGGCGGCCAGGCGACGACCGCCGGCCGGGCGCGCGAGGCGCAGGTCAGATACACCTATCAGGGTCCCTACGGCACGGTGTTCACGTTCGGCGGCGAGAACCCGGTGCCGCGTCTGAACGGCCCGTTCGGGCAGGTCGATATCGACACCAGCCAGATCGGTAACATCGCCGCGTGTTCGGTGACCGGCAACGTCGTCGCAAACCTGCCTTCCACCACCGCCTGCCTCGGGAGCTTGGCGCAATTCAGCCCGCTGCAGGTCGGGATGCCCGAGTGGATCGGGACCGCCCGCATCAACCAGCCCTGGGGCCATGTCCAGTTCGGCGCCACAGTCCGTGAGGATAAGCTGAACGACGGACAGTACCTCGAGCAGGAATTCATCGGCGCGGGCGCCACGCTCTCCGGCGACGTCCACCCGTTCTCCGGCAACCCCGGTCCGCTGGGCCGGGACGATATCGGCTTTGGCGCGGCCGGCGGCCAGGGCATCGGCGGCCAGATGGCCAACGGTACGGCGGTGGTGACGAATTTCGGGGCGCCGATTCTGGTCCCGGGTGTCGGCTGGGTCAACCCGCTCAGCGGCAACAGCCCCGCGGCCGAGGCCGCCACCACGGCGTGGAACGCCCGCGCCGCCAGCCAGTCGCTGCCGGCCACGGGTATCATCAACGGGGTCAACGTCAGGTCGGCCTATGACGGGCTGGTCAGGAGCCAGCAATCCTCGAGCGTCGGCGGCTGGATCTGGTACCAGCACTGGTGGACCGACAACATGCGGTCGACCCTGGGGGCCAGCGGCATCTATAACGCGATGGACAGCAACATCCTCCCACCGGGCACCACCAACAACAAGTTCCTGGGGATGGGCCATGCCAACCTGTTTTGGAGCCCGGTCGCGTTTGTCGACTTCGGGATCGAATATGCCTATGGCCACCGCGTCACCATCGCCAACTTCAAGGGCAATTCGAACAGCCTCTTGGGCCAGTTCAGGGTGCGGTTCTAAAGACAACCGGTAAGCTGCGGACTTTGGCGACCCGCCGGCGCTGTGCCGGCGGGTTTCTTTGTGTGGGTGGGCGCGCGGGTTTCTGCTGGCCTGCGCGAGCCGGACGTTGTAAAATCGCCGTCTCCAGAGCCGCCTTTGCGTGAGTCGACATGGGCCGCCTCCTGCTCGCCGCAACCCTCGTTCTGGTGAACGCCGGACTAGTCTCGTGCGGCGCTATGCAGAGCTCGGCAACCAAGCTCGACGATCGCACCTTCAAAATCGAAGGACCGGGAGTGCCCGGCGGCGCCGAGGCGCCAAACCGCCGGATGGCCTCAAACGTCTGCCCGGGTGGTTATCGGGTGCTCAATTCACAGAGATTCAAGGCCGGTCAAGGGGACGGCGATGGGGAGACTTATACCAACTGGGTGATCCGCTGCCTGTGAGGGCCAACGCCTCAGTGCTTGACCGCGGCGAAGATCCCCGAGGTCAGATAGGTCGGGCCGGCCGTCGTGTGAAAGGCGAAATTGCCGCCGGTGTTGGCCGCCGACGGGCCGTAGAAGCTGCCGCTGAACGACCCGGCGAGGCCGGGCACGCTGTTGATCGCAAATTGGTAAGTTGCACCTGAAGTTATCGGTGTCCCAGTCGCAGTAAAGCTGCGTCCGTCATAATTGATGACCGAGAACGACCCGGCATGGGTGCCGAAATTATAGCTGGCGTTTAAGCCGCCTGCCGCCACGTATTGCTGACCGTTGTTGAACACCGAGCCGATCAGATTGCCCGTATAATTGCCGACAGCGCCCTGCGCCGCGAGCACGTTGATGTCGGTCAGCGGAGTCGTTGTCCCGGCGACCCAGAAGTTGATGCCGCCCCGATCGATCCGCGTCGGGCTGACGCTGACATCGCCGCCCCAATAGCCCCATTGCAGGTACTGGCATTGCTGGCAAACGCTGAACGCGCTCGGCGGCGGCGCGGCACCCGAGCTCAACAGGTAGAGTTGAGCGTTCTGCGGCTGGCTCTCGGCGGCGCCGTAGATCGAAGTCGTTGATGAACGCGGAGTTTCCGGTAGTCCCGCCGTATTGCAGCTGGCTGGGGCCGCCGGTCGCGGAAACGACGGCAGCGTCGGTGGCAAAGCTTGCGGTAACGCGGTTGGCGGTGGCGTCGGTGCTGAGCGTGGTGGTGCCAGTGATCGCGTAAGGCTGCGCCAACGCGGTTGTGTTCATGACCCCGCCGAAATAGCCCGCCAGGGTCTGCGTCGTGCGAGTGGTGCTGCCGACCGCGGCCGGCAGGGCCGCCGCGGTCACAGGCTGATTGAAGGCGTAATTCGTCGCCGCTCCCGACAGCGGGACCTCGGACGCGGCCGACGAGGCCGTCTGATCCAAGACGAAGCCGGAGATCGCGCTCGACCCATAGAGGCTGTTGCCGTTGCCGTCGGCGACGGAAGCGAGGTTCGAGCCGATGCGAACGGGCGGGGATGCAGCCGACAGCTGAGATGACCCGCGCACCACGCCGGATATGGCGGGCTGGCCGGAGTTCGGGAGCACAGACCCGATCGCCGTGACCAGCACCGATTGCTGGTTGGCGCCTTGCCCGTTGATGGCGAGGCTCGCTTGCAGCGCCGTCGTGCTCTGTGGCGCGATATAGAGCGGCGAGACGTAGGCGTTCGCCAAATTGCCGCCGGCATTGTTGCGGATGAACGGAATGTTCGATTGCAGCGCGGCGTCCGGCTGTACGGTGAAGGCGACGATCGGCGCCGAGGCCAGCGAACTCGCCGCGACCGGCAGCCCGCCGGCGATGAACTCGCGCTGCATCGGCGCATTTACCGGCGTCAGGTTGGCGTAGAAGAAGGTACCGTCGGCGGACAGGTAGCTCGTGCCGTTGACCGGCCCGGCCGGGCTCATGGTTCCGCCCGGGATCGCGTTCGACCCGAAGCTCGCGGTGCCCGGCGCCAGCGGTATCGTCAGCTGGCCGGCGCCGCCGAGGGCGCTGCTCGAGACGGTCAAGACGTTGTTGACCAATGTCGCGGTGGTGAACGGGATGCGCGCGGGAAAGCTCGGATCGACAAAGCCGAGCGTGGTGCCGCTGCCGTTGGTGCTCTTGAAGATCCCGGCAAAAGTGACGCTGACCGGTGGCGGCGGCGGTGGCGGTGGTGGCGACGGCGGTGATGATGGGGACACGGGGGTCTGGGCCTGCGATAGGCTCTGCTGAACAAAGGGCTGCGACGCGGTGACCTGAATTTGTGTCTGGGCCAGCTGAACGGCGCTGCTCACGCTCGGCGCCTGCTGCGTCGTGGTTTGCAGACCGCCCGGGAGCAGGCCCTGCTGAACCGCCTGGGCGATGCCGCTGCTGGCGACCGTGGTCTCGGTCGGGATTGTGGTCGCGCCGCCGTTGCTGCCGGGCGGGCCGTCGAGCTGGGCGAGCAGTGCCGCGGCCGCGCCGGGGGGTGCAGGTGCCGGATCGGAGGGTGCGGCACCCGGTCCGGAGACGTTGACCTCGAACCCGGGCGCCGTGAGCACCTTGGAGACCCCGTTCGACCCGGTTACGGTGACGGGATTGCACAAGGCGGCGCAGATCACCTCGAGCTTGCCGTTGGTTTCCAATTTGACGAGCGCCACCGCGCCGCGGATGCCGATCGTCGCCGACGGCGTCTGCATCGTGATCGCGTTCTCCTGCTTGCTGAGCTTGCCGCCGACGAAGCGAAACACCCCGCGGGTCAGGCTGGCCGCCAGCTTGCCGGTGCCGGCGGAGGGGTCGTAGACGAACTCGTCGATCAGCATGTCCGAGTTCGGCCCGACCGTCATCGAGGATTGATCGAGAAACAGGATTTGCGTCTGCCCCGACGCCTCGGTGTTGATGCGTTCTTTGAAGACGATCTCCTGTCCGAGCACGAGCCGTCGCGGCGGGGCGCTCGGCGGAATGCCGGTGGCTTGGGGGTTGACCGCGCTGTTGACGCCGATGCGCTGCTGGGCGAGCGCCGGCGGACACGCCAAGCCCGCGCCCAGCAGCAGGGCGCCGAGGATGATGGCGCGGAGCGGATGCCGGGCGATCGCGATCATCGAACCCTCCGTAACGCCCCCTCCCGTTCCCTCCCCCGCGAGCGGGGGAGGGTCAGGGTGGGGGCAGGGTTTGGAGGGACACTAAAAGCGAATCTGCGGGCCGATCAAGACCGAAGTATTGCTGTAGCCGTAGAGCGGCAGGTTCGACGAGATGATGTCGCGCTCCAGCTGCACCACAATCGCGGTGTTGGCCAGCACCTGCCAGGTCTGGGTCACGCCAAATCGCCAGCGCTGGGTCAATTGGCTGCTGAAGCCGCTCGGGAAGGCGACCGTCGAGAGGTTGTTGGTGGTGACGCAGCACGGGTCCGGGGCCGCATAGTTGCTCCACAGGCGGCCGAGAAAGGCCGAGCTCTCCCAAGGATATTGGGTAACTCCGAGAGGATCGTCGTAGCGGATGCGGTAGGAGCCGGCGACGGCATAGCTCATGTTTGTGTAGAAATTGAGCTGCGTCGACTGGTCGAGATAATCGAACTCCAGGTTCAACGCAGAATTCTCGGTGATCGGCTTGGTCGCCTGAAGCGACACGAGCTTGTCGCTGCCGCTGAGGCCGGTGGACAGCGGGCGGGTCGGGGCGTTGGTGAAGTTCTTTTGGCGGAACTCGAAGAAGCCCTTCAGCGCCAGATCGTTCCACACGGCCTGGTCGTATTCGAGCCCGAAGCCGCCGGCCACGAAATACTGGTCCCAACCCAGTCCGACCTCGTCGAAAATACCGTAGGGCCTGAATGACGCCGGCTTGTCGCCGACCAAGCCGCCGTTCGGGAAGTTGAAGCGCGGGCCGGCGGTCACCTCGAGCAGGGCGAGATCGAGCCGGTTCACAAGAGAGTTGAAGTAATGGTTGAGATAGCCGGCTCCTGTGACGTCAAACGTGTCGTGGCTCTGCGTCTGCAGATCGTAGCTGTAGAGCGCCGACCCGCTGCCGAAGATGCTTCCGGACGCTTGTCTGGTGAACTGGTTGCCGAGCACCACCGGCGCCAGCAGCGGCGAGAGGATCACCGACGAGCCGGCGACATTGGCATCGGTCTGATACTGGACGCCGGAGAAGAAGTATCCAGACAAGTGATGGCGCGACTCGGCCTTCTCGATGTCCGCCAGATATTGATCGATCCGGGCGCGGACTTCGGGTGGCGGATTGGCGGCGGCGGCTTTCTCGAAATAACTTCGCGCGATGTCGTAGGAGCCCATGCGGAAATACATCGTCCCGAGCTCGAGCTGAACCCGCGGGAGGTCCGGGTTGAACAGCAGCATCCGCTCGAGCGTCGAAATTGCTCCTTCGTAATCCCCCAGGCGCGCCGATACGTCGGCATAGGCGAAGGCCACGTCGAGGTTCCCGGGATCGCGCAGCATCTGCTGGAACAGCGACTCCTTTTGCGCTTCCAGAGACGCCGTGCCCTCGCCGGCGGCGGCTTGCGCGGCCGCCCCCGTGGGCGCAAAGCAGACCGATAGCGCGATCAGACAGCAGACGATCTTAGACAATTTCCAGAGTCGGCGAGCCGCATCGTTATTTCCGTTAAGAACGTTCACCGCGCTGCCCCCGATTTACCGGTTCCCGACACCTGAAGATTTGCCGAGACTGCGAATATTACTTAGCCCCCGGTTGAACTGCAAGGCGTCGAATTGCGTGGATCGATAGTATCGTCGGCGCGCCCGGATGGGCATCGTGGGGCCGAGGCTTGATGCTGCAGTGCGATCGGGGGCAGACTAGCCGAGTATCGCCGGGGCTGGGAGGCTGTCGCGTGGGTGGACCCTACTACGATGCGCTCGAAACGCGCGACCCCGCCGAGCGCGAGGCGAGCTTGATGACGGCGCTGCCGCGGATCATCGCCGCGGCGAAGGAGCAGGCACCCGCCTATCGCCGTCTCTTCGCGGCGGTACGGCCCGAGGAGGTGGCCGATCGGCGCGCCTTGGCCCGACTGCCGCTGACCCGCAAATCCGATCTGATCGAGCTGCAGCGGCAGGAGCCGCCTTTCGGCGGGTTCGCCGCGGTGCCGGTCTCGGCGCTGCGCCGGGTCTTCGTCTCACCGGGACCGATCTATGAGCCGGAGGGCCGGCGGCCCGATTTCGGGCGGTTCGCCCGGGCGCTGTTCGCCGCCGGATTCCGCGCCGGCGACCTCGTGCACAACACCTTCTCCTATCACATGACCCCGGCAGGCGCGATGGTGGAAAGTGCGGCCGAAGCCCTCGGCTGCCCGGTCATTCCCGCCGGCGTCGGTCAGACCGAGCAGCAGCTGCGCATCATCGCCGATCTGAAACCCGTCGGCTATGTCGGGACGCCGTCCTTCCTGAAGATCCTGCTCGATCGCGCGGCGGGCGAGGGCACCGACGTTTCCTCGCTGAAGAAGGCGCTGGTTGGAGCGGAGGCCCTGCCGGCGGCTCTGCGCGCCGAGTTGCGCAGCCGTGGGGTCAGCGTCCTGCAATCCTACGGCACCGCCGATCTCGGGGTCATCTCGTATGAGAGCACCGGTCCGGACGGCGAGGTATGCCCGGGCATGGTGCTCGACGAAGGGATCATAGTCGAGCTCGTTGTTCCCGGCACCGGTGACCCGGTAGCCCCAGGCGAGGTCGGCGAGGTCGTCGTGACGACCCTGGCGCCGGAATACCCGCTGATCCGCTTTGCCACCGGCGATCTCTCGGCGTTCCTGCCCGGCCCCAGCCCGTGCGGTCGGACCAATCAGCGGATCAAGGGATGGCTCGGCCGCGCCGACCAGACCACCAAGGTGCGCGGCATGTTCGTGCACCCCGAGCAGGTCGCCGATATCCTGCGACGTCACACATCGATCATCCGCGCCCGCCTCGTGATCGACCGACCGGCCGGCGCGGACGAGATGACATTGCTCGTTGAAACCGGCGAACCGGCGGAAGACCCGGCGGGGATCGCCGAAACCGTCCAGTCGGTGACGAAATTGCGCGGAAGGGTGAGCCGCGTACCGGCAGGCAGCCTGCCCGAGGACGGGAAACTGATCGAGGACCGGCGGAAGCTTAATTGAATTTCACCAAATCGTCACACTTTCTTCAAATAGAAGTCCCAATCCGCTCCCCATATTGTATGTGTAAGGTTTCACCTTACAGGTTTGTCCCCCAAACCTCGTACACGGTCGAGCAATTCGGCCGATGTCCACGCGGCTCCGGTTTTCCCCCTCCGGAGCCGCCTTTTTTTCTGCCCCACACCCTGACCCTCTCCCCGCGAGCGGGGCCCGTCGCGTCAGCGGCGGAAAGGTGAGGGCCGTGTCGGCATCGATCCCGCTGGGCGAGCCCGCTGCCGATTTGATCGCCGAGGATCTCGCATGCCGGCGCGGCGGGCGACTGGTCTTTACCGGGATCTCTTTCCGCCTGTCGCAGGGCGGCGCACTGGTGCTGACCGGAGCAAACGGCACCGGCAAGACGAGCCTGCTGCGGCTCCTCGCGAGCTTGCTCGCGCCCGCGGCGGGCCGGCTCGCCTGGGGCGGGGCGCCGATCGCAGACGATATCGCCGGGCATCGCGCCCGCCTGCACTATGTCGGCCATCAGGACGGCGTCAAGCCCGGCCTGACCCCGCGCGAGAGCTTGATTTTCTGGGCCGCGCTGCGCGGTCTCGATATGCGCCGCACGGCGTCGCTGCTCGATGCTGCGCTGGCCGCCTTCGCGCTCGAGGCGGTGGCCGACTGGCCCTGCCGCTGGTTATCGGCCGGCCAGCGGCGGCGCGTCGCACTCGCCCGACTGTTCGTGGTTCCGGCACCGCTGTGGCTCCTCGACGAGCCCCTCGGCGCGCTCGACAGCGACAATTGCGTCCGCCTCGAGCGGGCTATCGCGGCACATCGCGCCGCGGGCGGACGCGTCGTCCTGGCCACCCACATGCCGATCGAGATCGATACCGCCGTCAACCTCGTGCTCGATGCTTTCACGGCCCCGCACGGTGATGTCGCCGACGGTTGAGAATGGCGGCTTTCATTGGCGTTTTCCGGCGCGACCTGCGCCTCGCCTTGCGCCAAGGCGGCGACACCGGTCTCGTCCTCGGCTTTTTCGTCCTGGCGGTCGTGCTGTTTCCATTGGGTGTCGGTCCGGAGCCGGCAGTATTGCAGCGGATCGGGGCCGGTATCGTCTGGGTAGCGGCGCTGTTGGCGGCCTTGCTGTCGCTCGACCGGCTGTTCCAAGCCGATTATCAGGATGGCGGGCTCGATCTGCTCGCCCTGTCGACCCTGCCGCTCGAGATTGCGGTTCTCGCGAAATGCGCCGCGCATTGGGTGGCGACCGGACTGCCGCTGGCGCTGACCAGCCCTCTTCTGGGGTTCCTCGTCGATCTCGATCCTGGCGCGATTCCGGTCCTGACATTGAGCCTCCTGGTCGGTACCCCGGCTCTGAGCCTGATCGGCAGCGTCGCCGCCGCATTGACCCTCGGCGCCCGGCGCCAGGGCGTGCTGCTGTCACTCCTCGTCCTGCCGCTTTACGTTCCGCCGCTGGTGTTCGGCGCCGGGGCGGTCGAGGCGAGTGCCATCGGAACCGGCGCGCGCGCCCATCTCTTGATCCTCGGTGCTCTGACCTTGGCGGCCCTGCCGCTCTGCCCGTGGGCGAGTGCCGCGGCATTGCGCCAGGCGCTCGAGTAGCCCCCATCCTACCCCTCGCCTGCCCCATCGAGATTGCTTCGTCGCTACGCTCCTCGCAATGACACCCCCCTTTTGGCGTCATTGCGAGCCCCCGGGTCCGCGCCTCGCGCGGCCCGAGGATAAACTCCGCGAAGCAATCCCGATGGGGGCGTCGGGAAGGAATGCGATGGAGTATCGATCTCGCCATTTTTGCAGCAAAATCGAGGCGTATGCTTTGATCCGTCGCGAGGGAAGGCTGGGAGCCGGACGACAGCCTTCCTGCTTTCCCTGCCAGTTCCCTGCCGGCGCCCGGACCGAATTTATAAGTCTATGATATAGAATGATTTTTTGCGAAAAGCGACCGAAAAATCGAGTTTTACCCTGCCGTCAGGGAAACTCAGGGAAAGATGTAGCGGCTTTCGCTCCCTGCAACGGGTCGAAATTCGTCTTGTTCGCGTTACTCTGTCGGCCAGGACGATGATCAGCCGCTTTGCCAATCCGGCGCGCTTCATGCGGTTCAGCGCAACGGCTCTGCCGTGGTGCGGCTGTTCGGCGGCGATCGTCCTCGCCGTCGGGCTTTACTTGGCATTGGTGGCGGCGCCGCCGGATTACCAGCAGGGCGAAGCCGTGCGCATCATGTACGTCCACGTCCCGGCCGCATGGATGGCGCTCGGGGTTTATCTCTTTGTCGCCATGGCGAGCGCTGTGGGGCTCGTGTGGCGGCATCCGCTCGCCGAGATCGCCGCGGGAGCAGCCGCACCGATCGGCGCAGCCTTCACCTTCGTCTGCCTCGCCAGCGGCTCGCTGTGGGGGCGCCCGATGTGGGGCGCCTGGTGGGTGTGGGACGCGCGGCTGACCTCGGTGCTGGTCCTGTTCTTCCTCTATCTCGGATACATCGCGCTGGTGAACGCGTTCGACGAGCCCGGCCGAGGTGCCAGGGCGGGCTCAGTGCTGGCGCTGGTCGGCGTCGTCAACCTGCCGATCATCAAATTCTCGGTCGATTGGTGGAACACCTTGCACCAGCCTGCGAGCATCATGCGGCTCGGTGGCCCTCGGATCGACCTCTCGATGCTGATTCCGCTGCTGCTGATGGCGGCGGGCTTCCTACTGTTGTTCCTGGCGCTCCTGATGCTCCGTATGCGGGCCGCCCTGAACGAACGGCGGGCGCTCGCGATGCTCCTCAACAGCGCCCCCGCGCCGGCGCGCGTCGCGGGACGCGAGCGGCCGCTGCCGGCCCATCCGGCTGTGCACTGAGGGCCCGGTAGTGGGCGCGATGGGCCTTTATCTGGCGATGGGCGGCTATGCCGCCTTCGTATGGCCCGCCTACGGCGTGGCGCTCGCTGTTCTCGGCGGTCTGACCTGGCAATCCTGGCGGCGTTACCGGGCGAGCGCCAGCGCGCTCGAGCGGCTGCAGCGGGAGCTCGGCACGAGACGATGACCCGCAAGCAGCAGCGGCTGGGCCTCCTGGCTCTCGGCATGGCGGCGCTCGCCGGGGCGACCGCGCTGGTGCTGGTCGCGTTCAACGACAACCTCGTGTTTTTCTACAGTCCGAGCGAGCTCAAGGCCAAGGGGGTCGCGCCCGACCGCCGCGTGCGGATCGGCGGGCTCGTCGAGATGCAGAGCCTCGTGCACGGTGCGGACGGGCGCCAAGTGTTGTTCCGCGTCACTGACGGTGCGACCGATCTCGCCGTCGTCTATGAAGGACTGCTGCCCGATTTGTTTCGCGAAGGGCAGGGCGTGGTCGCCGAGGGAAAGCTCCGGTCCGACGGCACCTTTGCCGCCACGACGGTGCTCGCCAAGCACGACGAGAATTACATGCCGCGCGAGGTCGTCGACGCGCTCAAAAAGAGCGGGCATTGGCAAGAAGGCGGGGGCCCCTCACCCCAGCCCTCTCCCCGCCTGCGGGGAGAGGGAGGGACCCGCGGAGCGGGAGGGTGAGGGGCAGCAATGACACGCAGGCTCGCTTTCCTGCTGCCGGTGGCGCTGTTCGCGGTTCTGCTCGTCGTGTTCTCGGTCGGCCTGAGGCATGATCCGCACTTGCTGCCGTCGGCGCTGATCGATCGTCCGGCCCCCGACTTTGCCCTGCCGGGTCTCTATGACCCCGCGCAAGGGCTATCGCGCGAAGACCTCGGCGGCCGGGTGACGCTCGTCAACTTCTTCGCGTCTTGGTGCGCCCCCTGCCGTGAGGAGCACGCGCAGCTGATGGCGCTCGCGCGCCGTCCGGGCGTGACCCTCGAAGGCATCGCCTATAAGGACAAACCAGAGGACTCGCGCCGCTTCCTCGACGGTCTCGGCAATCCCTTTCGCCGCATCGGCGTCGACCGCGAGGGCAGCACCGCGATCGATTTCGGGGTCTACGGCGTTCCCGAAACCTATGTCGTCGACAGCGCCGGCCACATCCGCTATCGCCAAGTCGGCCCCCTGACCGCCGAGGATATCGAGCAGGAGATCCTGCCGTTGATCGGGGCATCGGCCGCTCGGCCGGGTTGACGGGCCGCGGCTTACGGCTCGGGCTCGCGGTCCTCGCTGGAGACAGCAGCGAGAAACCCCGGGAGGTCGTGCCAGCCATAGGCGATGGCTTCGACCGCCGAACCGCCGACGGCGAGCGTCTTGCGTCTCACCTGACGGCCGCCGAGTCGCTCGTAAAAGAAACGCGACGGGTTGTCGCGCAGCACCCAGACGACCGCGGACGCGCGGCCCGCCGCCACGAGACGCCGGAACAGCGCGATCAGTAAGCGCCGGCCGATCCCTTGGTTTTGCCAATCCGGAGCGACGTAGAGCGTAAACACCTCGCCGGCGAACAAGCGATCGCCGCGGTTCGGCCCGCAGCTGCCGAACCCGACGATGCCGCCGCCGTCCTCTACTGCGACGCGCACATCGCGGGGTTCGTGCAGGATCACGCGCCGCCACCCGAGCTCGCGCCGCCAATCCGACAGCCCGACCAGATAAGAGGCGGGCAGTACTCCGGGATAGGTCGTGCGCCAGGTCTCGACATCGAGCCTGGCAATGCTGCCGGCATCTCCCGGTCGCGCCGGCCGGATCGTGATTTGACCCATGACCGCCATACTGCCCGGTTTCCCGGGCCGTGGGGAGTGCTATGGTACAGCCATGAGGAGATACCGGCGGCTCTGTCTGATCCCGTTGATCATTCTGGTCCTTCCGCTGGCGATTCCGAATGCCGTCGGCGCCGCGAAAAAACCATCCGGCAAACCACCGCCGGCGTCGCCGACTGCGTCGCAGCCTCTGGGGACCGCCGAAGGGTGGACAGCCTATGTCTACAAGGAGAAGTCCGGACAGGTGTGCTACCTCCTCGGCGGGCCGCAGAAGAGCGAACCGGCAAACGTCAAGCGCAAATCGCCGACGGCCATGGTCACCCACCGTCCCGACGAGAAGGTCGCCAATGTCGTCACTTTTGTCGAAGGCTATCCGCTGAAGGAGGGCAGCGACGCCTCGCTCGATGTCGGCGGCACGAAATTCGATCTGTTCACCAAGGGGGACAGCGCCTGGGCGGCGACCGCTGATCTCGACAAGACGATCGTCGAGGCGATGGCCAAAGCTAAGCAGGCCATCATCAAGGCCACCCCGCAGAAGGGGCCGCCGACGACCGACACCTACTCGCTCGCCGGCTTCGCCCAGGCGTTGGCGATGATCGACAAGGCCTGCGGCATCAAGCGGTAGCAGGCGGGCCGACCTATATGTACCGAGCCATGGCGACCCCGACCGCACCCGAAGCACCGCGCCGCAACCTCGTCGGGCTCGGCCGTACCGCACTCGCCGCCGAGCTGGCGGCGTTCGGCGCCGAACCGTTCCGCGCGCGCCAGCTCTGGCACTGGATCTACCATCGGGGCGCAACCGATTTTGCCGCGATGACCTCGTTGTCGAAAGCGTTCCGCGAACGGCTCGCGTTGCGCTACGAGCTCTCCCGGCCGGCGGTGTCCCGCGCGCTGATCTCGCTCGACGGGACCCGCAAGTGGCTCTTGCGCTTTCCCGACGGGCAGGAGGTCGAGACCGTCCACATCCCCGAGGAGGAGCGCGGCACCTTGTGCGTCTCCTCGCAGGTCGGCTGCACACTCAGCTGCTCGTTCTGCCATACCGGGACCCAGCGGCTGGTCCGCAACCTGACGGGCGCCGAGATCGTCGCCCAGGTCATGATCGCGCGCGATGCGCTTGGCGAGTGGCCGTCTCCGCAGGCTGATCGGCAGCTGACCAACATCGTCCTGATGGGGATGGGCGAGCCGTTGTTCAATTACGACAACGTCGCCGAGGCGCTGAAGATCGTCATGGACCCGGAGGGTTTGGCGATCTCGCGGCGCAAGATCACCCTCTCGACCGCCGGTGTTGTCCCGATGATCCGCCGCTGCGGTGCCGAGCTCGGCGTCAAGCTCGCCGTCTCGCTGCATGCGGTGCGCGACGATGTCCGCGACCGGTTGGTTCCGCTCAATCGCAAATATCCGATCGCCGAGCTGCTCGAAGCCTGCCGAAGCTATCCGGGGTCGAGCAATGCGCGGCGGATCACCTTCGAATACGTCATGCTGAAGGGCGTCAACGACAGCCCGGCCGAGGCCCGCGAGCTGGTGCGGCTCTTGGCGGGTATTCCGGCCAAGGTCAACCTGATCCCGTTCAATCCCTGGCCGGGCGCGCCTTACGAATGCTCGCCGGACGCGGCGATCGAGGCATTTTCCGAGATCGTCTTTGCCGCGGGGTACTCGGCGCCGGTGCGAACCCCGCGCGGCCGCGACATCCTCGCCGCCTGCGGCCAGCTCAAATCGGCCAGCGTCAGGCTGCGCCGGAGCGAACCCGAACCGCTCCCCGCCGCCTGACCTCCGCTCGCGTGCTTTTCCCCCTCCTCGGATTTGCCCTGGCCGCCTATGCGGCGCTGGTCGGCGGTCTCTATCTGTTTCAACGGCAGCTCCTCTATCTGCCCGACAAGACCCGCCCCGAGCTCGCCGGGTTGGCCGAGCTCGGCGTGCGCGAGGTCACGCTGTCGACCGATGACGGGCTGTCGCTCTTGTCTTGGTACCTGCCCGGGGCGCCCCGGGCGGCCGGTCATCGCCTATTTCCATGGCAATGGCGGCCATATCGGCTATCGCTTCGAGCGCCTGCTGCGTTTCGCCCGGGAAGGCTACGGCGTGCTGATGCCGGAGTACCGCGGCTACGGCGGCAACCCGGGCACCCCGACCGAAGCCGGATTTTACACCGACGCGCGGGCGGCACTCGCCTTTCTCGACCGCGAAGCGGTGGCGCCCAACCGGCTCGTGCTCTATGGCGAGTCGCTCGGCTCGGGTGTTGCCGTAGAGCTGGCCGCGCAGCGCGCTATTGCGGCCCTGATCCTCGAAGCCCCGCCGACCAGCGTCGCCGAGGTCGCGCAGTGCCACTTCCCGTACGTGCCGGCCGCGCGGCTGGTCATCGACCGCTTCGACTCGCTGTCGCGCATCGGCAGGGTCAGGGCGCCAATCCTGATCCTGCACGGCGAGCGCGACCGCGTCGTCCCGGTGCGCTACGGCCGCGCGCTGCTCGACGCCGCACCCGAGCCCAAGGAGGGCTGGTTCGCGCCCGAGGCCGGGCACGAGGATCTCGCCCGCTACGGCGGGCTCGACGCGGCCGTCGCCTTCATCGAGCGCCGGGTCGGCGGATAGGCGGGCCGACTCACCTGGATTGCTTGCGCCAGACGAACGCGATCGTGCACGCCGGGCCGCCATATTGCCCCCGGATCGTGCCCTGACTGTCGATCTGACCGGCAAACTGCATGGCGCCTGGGTTGTGCATCACTATGCTGCCGTCCGGTTTTACAGTTCCCTCCCATCCTCCGCTCCCGGGCGCCCGAACGACACCGTTCGTGATTGTCAGCGGAGCCGGAACCCCATTCGACGGACATTTGGCGCCCGGGGCGCTCGCCGTCTTCGAAGATACCCTCGATACCCCCACGTATTTGCCGTCAAACGCCGTCGACGGCGCGGGGGCTTGCGCGGCGGCTGGCATCGCCAATGCGGATGCCGCAATCATCGAGAGCAATGCCGCCCGACCAAACATGTTTCCCTCCCCCGTAACGTGCTGATGATAATAGTTCGCGGGTCCGATGCTGGAAAGGAACACGGCGATGTCGGATGAAGTGAAGAAGGTGGTGCTCGCCTATTCGGGCGGGCTCGACACTTCGGTGATCCTGCGCTGGCTGCAGGAGACCTATCGCTGCGAGGTCGTCACCTTCACCGCCGATCTGGGCCAGGGCGAGGAGCTCGAACCGGCGCGCCGCAAGGCCGAATTGCTCGGCGCCCGCGAGATCTTTGTCGACGATCTGCGCGAGGAGTTCGTCCGCGACTTCGTCTTCCCGATGTTTCGCGCCAACGCGCTCTATGAAGGCGCCTACCTGCTCGGCACTTCGATCGCCCGGCCGCTGATCGCCAAGCGCCAGATCGAGATCGCTCGCGAGGTCGGCGCCGATGCCGTCGCCCACGGCGCGACCGGCAAAGGTAACGACCAGGTCCGCTTCGAGCTCAGCTATTACGCGCTCGCATCCCGACATCAAGGTCATAGCACCCTGGCGCGAATGGGACCTCAACTCGCGCACCCGGCTTCTCGACTATGCCGAGAAGCATCAGATCCCGATCGCCAAGGACAAGCGCGGCGAGGCTCCGTTCTCGGTCGACGCCAACCTGTTGCACGTCTCGGCCGAAGGCAAGGTGCTCGAGGACCCGTGGGTCGAGCCGGAGGAGTTCGTCTTCAGCCGCACCGTCGCCCCCGAGGCCGCCCCCGAGGAACCGCAATATGTCGAGATCGCTTTCGAGAGGGGCGACCCGGTCGCGGTCGACGGTGAGACCCTGTCCCCGGCGGCGCTGCTGGTGCGGTTGAACGAGATCGGCGGCCGGCACGGGATCGGCCGGCTCGATCTCGTCGAGAACCGGTTTGTCGGCATGAAATCGCGCGGCGTCTACGAGACGCCGGGCGGGACCATCCTGCAGGCCGCACACCGCGGGATCGAGAGCCTGACCCTCGATCGTGGTGCCGCGCATTTGAAGGATGAGCTGATGCCGCGTTACGCGGAGCTGATCTACAACGGCTTCTGGTTCTCGCCCGAGCGCGAAATGCTGCAGGCGTTGATCGACAAGAGCCAGGAGGATGTCGAGGGCGTGGTGCGGCTGAAGCTCTACAAGGGCATGGCGCGCGTCGTCGGCCGGCGGTCGCCCAAGAGCCTCTACAGCCTCGGCCACGTCACCTTCGAGGAGGACGCGGTCTACGACCAGCGCGACGCCGAGGGCTTCATCAGGCTCAACGCGCTGCGCCTGCGCCTCGCCGCCCGCCGCGACGGACCGTGAGGCGGCGGCTTGGTCAGCGGGCGTGGCGCTGGGTTTCGAGCCAGCCCATCATGATCCGGTTGAATGTCTCGGGGTGCTCGACATTGGGGAAATGGCGGGCTTGGGCGATCTCCTCGTAGCGCCCGCCGGGAACCAGACCGGCGAGCCGCCGGTTTTCGGTCGCCGGCGTGCCCGGATCGTCGGCGCCGCACACGACAAGGGTCGGAACGCGGAGCGCCGGGAGCTGACCGGTGAAATCGAAATTCATGATCGCCGCCGAGCAGCCGAGGTATCCGGCGGGCGTCGTCGCCGCGACGGTATCGCGGATCTCTTTCCACCGCCCCGGCTTGCGCGGCTTGAACGCATCGGTGAACCAGCGCTCCATCGTGCTGTCGGCGAGTGGCTCGAGCGAGTTCGCCCGGCGCACCGTGCTCATCCGCTCGTCCCACGCTGCCGCTGCACCGGCGGGGCTTGCCGGCAAGGTGTCGCTCCACAGCGCCGAGATCAGCTTGGCGCCGTGCTCGATCGCGAATGCCTGGCCGATCATGCCGCCGATCGACAGGCCGATATAGTGCACCCGCGGGATCGCGAGCGCCTCGAGCACCGCGGCGACGTCGCCGGAGAGTGCGGTCATCGTATAGTCGCCGGCGACGGGGTCGCTGCCGCCGTGCCCGCGCATGTCGATGCGCAAGACGCGAAACCCGGCTTGCAGCAGCGGCGGCATCTGCTCGGCCCACATGCCGCCGTCGGAAGCCAGCGAGTGGGTAATGCAGACCACCGGCCCTTCCTCCGGGCCGACGAGATCGTAATAGAAACGGCGTCCGGCGAGCGGCAACAGCATGGCGGATCCTCCATATCCGATGGTACCGAACTTTCTACGGGACCATAACCGGAAACCCGGTAATGATCGGGTGAGCGAGGTAGAGGACGGCGTAGAGCAGCAAACCGGCGGTGATCCGCAAGAGGCCGATGTCGCGCCAGCGCAGGCCGGTCCGTCGGGCGACGAGCGCCGCGAAGGGCAGGTTCGAGGTGACTTCGGCGAGGCGCGGCCAATTGCTGCCGAGGGCGAGCTGTTTCTTGCGGTCGATCAATACCGTACCGCCCAGGGCCAGAACCGCGAGCGCGCCGAAAAATAATAGCGAGCTCAAATCGCCGTTGGCGATCACGTGGCTCGTCGCCCAGAGCCCGATCGCCCACAGCACCGGATGACGGGTTATGCGCAGGACGCCAGGGGCCGGATCGTCCGCCCGGGCGGATCGCTCCATTCCGACCGCCGTCGGATTGCGGGTCGTGTAGCCGGCAACCAGGAGGATCGTGGCGAACGGCATGACCACCACCGGGACGAGCGCCGTCCATTCCTGCCTCGGCCACAAGGTGATCGTCGGTGCGCCCGCATAGGCGGCCACGAACCAGGCAAAAATCACCAGTGACGTCAGCGAGTAGACGGCGAGAAAGCCGCGCTCGCCGAGCTGGTCGCGCAGCGATCCGCGCAGCCGGGTGCTCGACAACAGGACATGGCTCCCGCAGAAGGCGACCCCGGCGATGACCAGCGAGAGAAGCGTTCTGGCCATCGGACGGCCGTCTCACGAGCCGGGCAGGCCGGCGATCGCGTCGGAGAGCTTCGCCAGGAGCTGGTGCGCATCGCCGGTCACGCGCACGGTCTTGTTCCTGCTCGTGGCGCCGGCCACGATCGCGAGGTCGCGCCGCGGCAGGCGCCAGGCCCGCGCGAGGAGCTGCAACAGCGCCTCGTTGGCGCGCCCGTCCTGGGCCGGCGCGGTGACCGAGGCTTTGAGCGCGCGCCCGCCTTCGGCCACGGCGGCGACGCCGAGCAGACGGTCGGACCGTGCGCGCGGCGACAAGCGGATCGTCACGCGCAGGCCGTCGCGCGCCGGGGTGATCGGGCTGTCAGGCAAGGTATTCGAACATCAGGTTGCGGACGAAAACCAGCAGCAGGATCAGGATCACCGGCGAGATGTCGATCCCACCCAGATTGGGGAGGAAGGATCGGATCGGGCGCAGCAGCGGCTCGGTCAGCCGCCACAGCATGTCACCCACCATCGCGACGGCGCGATTGTGCCGGTTGACGATGCCGAAGGCGACGAGCCAGCTCATCACGGCCTGGGCGATCAGCAGCCAGATGTAAATCGTTATGACCGTGTCGACGAGGCGTAGGAAGGAGTACATCAGTCCGGGACCCCGGCGGCGAGTGGCGCGAGGACCGTAGCCTCACCGACGGGGGTCCGCAAGTTGCGCAGAACGCGAATGACACTCGCGCGGCGCGGGAGGCGCTCGCCGGGGGCTGCGCTTGACAGCGGGCGGCTCGATTACCATAGTCCGCGGCGCTCGAGCACGCGCGCTCGAGCTGCGCGATGGGGCCGTAGCTCAGCTGGGAGAGCGTCGCGTTCGCAATGCGAAGGTCAGGGGTTCGATCCCCCTCGGCTCCACCAGACCCCGTGCATCCGATCAGGTTACGACCGTATTCTCTCCCCGTTCTCAGCTGAGGGCGACGGCGAAACCGCGCGAGACCCCGGGACGCGCCATCATCGTCTCGTACCAGCGCTTTACGTTGGGGAAGTCCGCCAGATCGACCTGATGGCGCTCGTGTCGCCAAGCCCAGCCGAGGATCGCGAAATCGGCGATCGAAATGTCGCCGCCGGCGAACTCGACATCGGCGAGCCGGCGATCGAGCACGCCGTAGAGCCGGCGCGTCTCCTTCGAGTATCGCTCGAGGCCATAGCGGCGGTCCTGCTCGTTGGCCACTTGCAAGAAATGATGCACCTGTCCGGGCATCGGGCCGAAGCCGCCCATCTGCCACATCAGCCACTCCAGTACCGGCACCTGGCGGCGCAGGTCGGCGGGCCAGAATTTGCCGGTCTTCTCGCCGAGGTAGATCAGGATCGCGCCGGATTCGAAGATGCTGATCGGCGCCCCGCCCGGGCCTTCGGAGTCGATAATCGCCGGGATCTTGCTGTTCGGGCTGATTTTGACGAAGGCCGGAGCGAATTGCTCGCCCTTCCCGATGTTCACCGTCTTCACCTTGTAGGGCAGGCCCATCTCTTCGAGAGCGACGCTGATCTTGCGGCCGTTCGGGGTATTCCAGGTGTGGAGTTCGATGGTCATCGGGTTGCGCCTTTGCTGTTGTCCGGCTCGTGCACCAACGGGCAGACCAGGATTACCGTCGACGCGAGAGGTTTCAAGGTCGAACGCAATCGAAATACGCGACGTTCTTCTCGGTCCCGATCTCGTGGAACCGCGGCACCCGCTCGAACGCGGCGCAGTGCTTCTTCGCTACGGCAGTCGCGCTCTCCATGTCGCCGCCATAGATGACGGCGACGGAGTTCGCATCGCCTTCGAGCACGAACGGCTTACCGGTGCAGCCGATACCCAAGCCGCCCATGAAGACGGCGAGGAGCAGCCGTCGTGCCGTCGTGGCCGTGGTCGGCCCTGGAGGGTGGCGCGACCCAGCGTCGATTCGCGCTCTCGGCGCCGAAAATCCTGCGGGGAATGGTTGTACCCGGCTCAAACCGCCGCCAGCCCTGCCTTGACAGCGAAATCGCGCCCGCGTTCGATGTAGTCGCGATAATACCCGTAACTCGGCGCGGCCGGCGACAGCAGGACCACGCCGCCCGGTGGCGTAACCCGCCTTGCGTACGAGACCGCATCCGCCATCGACCGGGCCAGGTGGATTGGACAGGCGCGAGCGCCCCGCGAGCGCAACGCCGCCCGCGTCTCGGCAAAAATCCGCTTTCCGCTGTCGCCGAGGCAGACGGCCGCCTGGGCTGCGCCGGAGGAAAGCGCCGCCAGGAGCTTGCCGTAATCGACCCCGCGATCGTAGCCGCCGAGGATCACGGTGATGTCACGACCGGCATAGACCTCCAGTGCCGCTATCGTCGATTCCGGTATCGTAGAGATGCTGTCGTCGACAAAAAGCACATCGCCAGTCTCGCCGAGCTCTTGCTGGCGGTGGGGCAGCCCGCGAAAGTCGGCGGTCACCTCGAGCGCCGACGCGAGGTCGATATCGAGCGTTTTCGCCACCGCGAGCGCGGCGCACAGATTGGATCGGTTGTGCGCTCGGGCGAGGTACGGATTGCGCACGCGACCGATCCGATCCCGACCATCGAATATCGCAGTGTCGTTGGAGTGAATTCCGCTCTCGTCGTTGAACAGGCATTGCCCACCCGGCGACCCGGCGATCAGCGGGGCGACCACGTCGCTCGCGGCGCGGTTGACAATGCGGCACCTGCTGCGGCTCAGCAGATTGACCTTGTCGCGAATGTAGCGCTCGACGCTCAGATGCCAATCGGTGTGCTCCGGGTAGAGCGACGTCAGCACCCCCAGATCGCAAACACCGTCGAAATCCGCGGCTTGATAGCTCGATACCTCTATGACCGCGTAATCGGCATTGGCGATCTCGGTGATCGCGACCCCGATGTTTCCGGCGAGGGCGACCTGCCGGCCGAGCCGGGTCAAGATGTGCGCGATCAGCGACGCCGTCGTGCTCTTGCCCTTTGTCCCGGTGACCGCGATCGTCGTGATCTCGGGCTCCTCGGCGAACCACAGGTTCAGCAGCGAGGTTATTTGCACGCCGCTCTCGCGCGCAATCTGGACCTCCTTGCGATAAAGACTGACGCCGGGTGATTTGACCAACACGTCGATCTCACCGAGCGCGCCGGCGATCCGCTCCGCGCCAAAGGCGCAGGTGACATTCTCGCCATACCCCTCCGGGATGCCGGCGTCGGCGGCATCATCCAACAGCACCAGCGGCAATCTCGGGTGATGCTTTCGCAGAAACCCGATCGCCGCTCGCCCTTCGCGGCCGAGCCCCCAGATTGCGACGCGTCGCGCGCCGAGGTCAGCTACACGCATCGAGCATGCCCATGTAGGAATCAGGAACCCGGTGCGGGTGCCTGACCTCGAACAGCGCCCGATATTCGGCAGGGTCTCGTTGTCGCAGCTCCATGGCGTCCTGCAGCTGACGTACCACGGCATCCCCGCGCCAGTCCGGATGATCCCCGAGGTAACCCATCACCGCCGCGCTCTCGGCGACTTCGCCGACGCATTCGAAGGGCTTGTGTTCCTGCAAGCCGCACAACTGGGCAAACCCGTCCCGCTGGGTTTGTTCATCGAGAAGATTGCGGCCGAAGATCCCGATCAGCTCGGCTTTCGCGACGAACGGAGAGAGTGCCAGGAACACGAACCGGCATTTCGGGCATTCGCAGCACCATCCCCGGCCGCGGGTCGCGGGCGATTGGCGGAAGGCCGTATTGCAGCTGCCGAAAATACGGAAATACTCCCTATATTTCGAGAAGCGGCGGGCGATCTCGATCTCCGACAGCGGCCGCAGCAGCGAAAAGTAAGCTATGCTCGGCGAAATGTAATTTCGTATGTATTCGGAGAAAGCCGCTTCGAACTCCAAGGATTTGCTGAACTGATGGTTGACCTCGACATTGTCGATCAGCAGGTTCGGCGCGCTGGCGGAATGTTCGTTCGACATGACGACCGCATCACAACCGGACATCACCGCGCCGGCGAGCGCGATGGCGCTGACGATCCCGGTAATCGGAACGTGGCCATTGAGGGCGCCTGCCTCATTGAGGGCGAAGAGCGCGCTGTCCAGCCGGCGAGCAACACTGATGTGCGGCAGCCCGGCGGCGGCGATACAGGCGCGGATCGGCTCGGCATTGCCCAAGGAGAATAGAATCAGGGGTTCGCCGCTGCGTTTGAGACATTCGAGGGTGACGATCGAGTCTTTCCCGCCGCCGACCGGCACGCAGGTTCGTCGTGGTAGGTCGAGCGCGATCGGTCTGGGTGGTCTGCTGGGCGTACTGCGAACCTCAAAATGGCCGCGCAGCGAGATCCGGTTCCTGAAGGCGAACTCCGCAAGACCTTTTTCATAAAACTTTCCGAGGAATTCCGCGGTCGGCCGGTCCATCGGAAAGGCCTCGCAAATCAGTGTCTTTGGAATAAACGCCTTGTAATAGCTCACCCCGGACATCAGAAAAATCAGCCGGAAGATGCGGTCGAGAACCTCGCTCGCCGACTGCGCAAGTTGAATGGGCACGAAATCGAAAATCAGCTTTTCTTCAAATCGCGGGCCGCTGCCGAACCGATAACGCAGCGACAGGGTCGAGACTGCGGGGTCGTAGTGATAATTTTCGAATATGAACTCCTTATATAGCATGCCCTCGCTCGACCAAGGTGCGGATCATTCGTAATACGCGGTGGTGGGTAGCGATATCGAGATTGTCCACGGTCATCGTTTGCAATAGCGATACGCCGTCGACCGCCGGCCCGTCCTCGACGGTCGCCTCGAGCACCGCGCGGTCAAGGGTCTCCTCGAGGCAAGTGAGCAATGCCGCCCGCCAATCCTGGCGAAGCGCGGCGAGCGCGCCGATCAGCGCGTAGGCCCCCCAATTCGAGACGCCCGCCACGATCAGATGCCGTGCCGCGGTGACGCATGCGATCGTCTCGCCGTGCGCGACATGGCGGGCGATCAACGAGCGAGATAGCGCACCCATCCCGATCTCGTTGCCGCCGTCGCCGATCGCAATCGTTTCCCACGGCCCGGCGACGAAGAGATCGTCGAGCGGTGCGGTGTACGAACCGATGTCCTGACCGCGCATATTGCGCGGCGCGCCGTCGGCACTGCGCCCGCAGCGCTCGATCGAAATTGCGTGGGTGATGCCGGCGGCGCGCCATGCTTCGATCAGCGGGCCGAGTGCCGCGCCGATGGCGACGGCGTCGATCGGCACCCCCGGGACACCGGCTCCCGCGAGGGAGGCTGCGCAGGCGCTGCGGCACGGTTCGTCCGTCGCGAACCGGCACGGGATACCGACCGCTTCTAGCCCCTTTGCGAGCAGGGCGGCACCCACCGGCCCGTCGGTTTCCGCCGCCGGCGGAGAGCCCTGCGGGACATAGAAGCCGGTGATCAACCCCGCTCTGGCGCCCCGCGCCGCCGCCAACGCCGAGGCGGCGCCCCACAGCCCGCCGCGAGCGGCATCGAAAAGCCCGCTGATATTGCGCCCGACATCCACATGGATCAGCCGCTCGATCCGGTCGACGAGCGCGCGCGGGTCGGGCCGCCCGGTCATCGGCGTTGATCGCTTAGAGGCTCGCCAGCCTGGTATTGAGCAGATCGGTGATCAGCATGCATCCCGGCGCATGGGTAACGCAGAAATCGGGCCTGACCTCGGCGATCACCGCTTGCGGCGTGACCCCGCACGCCCAGAACACCGGCAATTCGTCGCTCTCGACCGGAACCGCATCGCCATAATCGGGCTTCGCCAGATCCCTGATGCCGATCGTCTCCGGTAACCCGACATGGACCGGCGCGCCGTGCACCGAGGGGAAGCGCGAGGTGATCTGGATCGCACGGATCGCATCCCTTGGCTTTAGCGGCCGCATCGAGACGACAAGCGGACCGGCAAATGGTCCGGCCGGCGCACATCGGATGTTGGTCCGGTACATCGGGACATTCGATCCGCAGGTCATGTGACGCAACTCGATCCCGTCTTCGACCAGGGCTTGTTCGAACGAAAACGAGCAGCCGAGGGCAAAGCTCACCAGATCGTCGCGCCAGACCTGAAAGAGGTCGAGCGGCTCCTCGACCAGTTCGCCGCGCCGCCACACGCGATAGCGCGGCAGATCGCTGCGGATATCGAGATCGGCACCCAAGCCCGGCAGGCGCGGGTCGCCGGGCTCGGAGACCGCGAGCACCGGACAGGGCTTCGGGTTCGCCTGCGTAAAGCGCAGGAAATCATGAGCTAACGCCCTTGGCAGAATCACGAGGTTGGCCTGGACGTTGCCGGGCGCCAACCCGGCCGTCGTGCCGCAGAAGTCGCCAGACCGAATCCGCAAACGCTCGTGCGCACCAGCCGCAACGCCTCGCTCTACAGCCTCGTTCATCACACCATCCACCTTCTCGACACGATATTTTACCACAGCGCCCGAGGCGGCGTAGGGAGATCCATTCTTGAGCGTCCTCTATCTCGCTGCAGCGATCGTCTTGGAGATCTGCGGGACGGTCTCGCTGAAGCTCTCCGAGGGGTTTACTCGCATCGGCCCGGCGGGTGCCGTCGTCGTCTGCTACGCGGCGAGCTTTGCGCTGTTGTCGCTCGCGTTGCGCGGGATCGATCTCTCGATCGCCTACGCCGTCTGGTCCGGTGTCGGCACGGCGATCGTGGCGGCGATCGGGATCCTGTGGTTCGGCGAGCCCGCGGGAGCCTGGAAGCTCTTGTCCTTGGCGCTGATCGTTTTGGGTGTCGCCGGCCTCCACCTGTCCGGGCGAGCCTCGTGACCGTTCAGCCGGCGAGGACCGCCGCACAGCCGAGAAAAGCCGGCAGCGGGTGCGTGACGACATAGGTCGGGATCGCGGCGAGGTATTGGCTGAACCGGCCCTTGGCTTCGAACCGCGCGCGAAACGGCAATTCGGCAAACCGTTGACCGAGCCGCGGCACGATCCCGCCGCCGATATAAATCCCGCCGCGGGCGCCGAGGGTCAGCGCCAGATTGCCCGCCATCGTTCCGAGCATCGCGCAGAACAGCGACGTTGTTTCGGCGCAGACCGGGTCGGCCGCGCCGATTTCGGGGTCGGTGATCTGCGCCGCCGTGTAGCCGCGGGACGGTACCCCGTCGAGCGCTGCCAAGGTGTTGTAGAGATTGACGAGCCCCGGGCCCGAGAGCACGCGCTCGGCGGAGACGTGATCGAAATGCCGGCGCATGCGGTCGAGCACGGCGCTCTCGCGGTCGGTAGCAGGCGCCATCGTCGCGTGCCCGCCTTCGCCGGCGAGCGCGAGCCACCCTGCCCCGGCGGGGATCAATCCGGAGACGCCGAGCCCCGATCCCGGGCCGAGGACGCCGAGCGGCGCGCCTTCGGCCGGGGCGCCGCCGCCGACCTGCCGCCGGTGCTCCGGTGCCAAGTGCGGGAGTGCGAGCGCCAGCGCGGTGAAGTCGTTGATCACTTCGAGCCGGTCAAAGCCGAGCTGCGACTTCAGCGCCGAGACCGAAAAGCTCCAAGGATGATTGGTCATCGCGATATGGTCGCCGGTGATTGCCGAGGCGATCGCGATCGCCCCCTGCCGCGGCATCGGCAATGCCCCGCGCCCGCCCAGATAGGTGGTGATGGCGTCCGCGATCGTCGGATGATCTGCGACGGCGAGAGTGCGCGTGTCCAGCAGCGCGCGTTCCGGTGAAACCAGGCCAAACCGGGCATTGGTAGCGCCGATGTCGCCGACGAGCCAGGTGGCGGCAGCAGTCACGCCCGAAGTCACCGCCGGCCGCCTCTCGCGCAGCGGGCACGGACGGTGGTCTGACGCCGGCATGCGATACTGTTGCGCGTCGTTAGTTGGATCATCGCGGTTGAGGCTCGGCCAATTCGCACCCCGCCCGCCCGGTTGTTGTGCGCCGCACATGATTCGGTTGGCGAGTGTGCCCTAAGCGCCTGATCCTGGCACAAATATTAAGCATTGCCAACGCGTTTGCAAAAAGCAGCTTGACATTCCGGCGATATGCCCTAAATTGTGCAGTGCGGTAACGATCACCGGTTGTGGTCCTGCCGTACGTCTTCTAGGCGTTTCCTCCCTAAACTTGGGCCGCACTCTGGTGTGGCCCAATTTTTTTGTTCCGCCCCCGGGGGCCGGCAACGAACTCGCGGTCCTGCTCGAGGCGCGCGAGGGGTTCGAGATCAGGCAAGGCGGCGATCTCCCGATAGATCGGCGCGAAATCGGGTCGGGTGGCGTCGAACAGCTCCTGAAAATCGTCGATGACGAAATAGAGCTGCTGATAATCGTCGATACGGTAACGGGTTCGCATGATCCGGCGCAGATCGAACCGGAGCCGCCGGGGCCGCTCGTCCTCGAGAGAATAAACCAACTCGCCGGCCGAGGACAGGATGCCGGACCCGTAGATGCGCAGGCCTTCTTCCGTCGCGATCAGCCCGAACTCGACGGTGTACCAATAGAGCCGGGCCAGACACGGGAGATGTCCGAGCCCGAGCGCCTTCAGCCCGCCTTCGCCATAGGCCTGCAGGTAGTCGGCGAAGACTGGGTTCATCAGCAGCGGCACATGGCCGCAGATGTCGTGGAAGACATCCGGCTCCTGGAGATAGTCGAGCTGGTCGCGACGGCGGATGAAACAGGTCGACGGGAACCGGCGGCGCGCGAGATGGGCGAAAAAGACATCATCGGGGACGAGGCCCGGCACTGCGACGATCCGCCACCCGGTGGCACAGTCGAGAATATCGCTGAGGCGCCGGAAATCGGGAATGCCGTCGGCCGCAACGCCGAGCCCGCCCAGCCCTTCGAGATATTCGCGGCAGGCGCGCCCGACCAGCAGGCGTTGCTGCCGTTCGAACAGCAATCGCCAGATCGCGTGCTCCTCCTCGCTATAGGCTTGCCAGTTCTGTTCGATGGTAAAATCCGGCCCGACGGCGGTCATCGACCTCTCCGCAAATGCACCCTCTACAAGTGAGGACGCGGGGGAGGTGCGTCAATCGGTCGCTCTGGGTCTAGGCCGGGGTGCCGTCCGGCTCGGCCAGGCACTCTTCCGCCGCCCGGCCCAATCGCTCGATGAGTTCGGCCAGATCGCGGACCAGCCGCGCGAAATAGGGTTTCCGGCGGTAGCTGCGCTCGTTCATGTAAAGCGCCCGGTTGATTTCGATTTGTAATGCGTGACGGCGCTCGTCGGGACGTCCGTAGTGACCCGTAGTGAACCCGCCGGCATAGGGCGTGTTGATCGCGACGGTAAAACCGCGATCGGCGAGAAAGCGGTGGGCGGCCTCGAGAATCTGCGGAGCGCAGGCTGCACCATGGCAATCGCCGAGGACGACGTCGGCCCCGTCCTGCGCGCAGGCGGAGCCGGCTCCGGAAGGCATCGAATGGCAATCGACGAGCAGGCAGCCGCCGAAGAGCGCCGCGGTCTCGTCGACGAGTTGGCGCAGCACCCGATGATAGGGACGGTAGAGGCAGTCGATCCGTCGCTCTACCTCGGCAAAGTGCAGCTTTTCCGCGTAGATCTCTTCGCCGCTGGCGACGATGCGGGCAATCGTTCCAAGACCCATGCGGACGCGCGGCGAACCCGCGTTGACGAACCTCGGCAGCGCGTCGGCGAACATGCCCGGATCGAGCTCGTAAGCCTCGCGGTTGACGTCGACATAGGCGCGCGGGAAGCGGGCCGACAACAGCGGGGCGCCGAGGCGCGGCGCCCCTCCGAAGAGCTCGTCGACAAAGCTGTCCTCGGACCGCCGCAGCGCCAGCGGGTCGAGCCGCGAGGCGGCGAGGAAATCGGCCGGATATTCGGTGCCGCTGTGCGGCGAAGCGAGGACGAGCGGCAGGCTCCGCGCAATCGGCTGCTGCAGATCGAGAATATCGGCTGCGGGCGAAGGGCGCGGGAGTTCGCCGTCCATGCCGCAACCTTAGTGCGCCGGCGCGATGCTGTCATCACCGCGACCGTCGCCAATGCCGGCGATCGGCGGTGTTGATAATATCGCAATAGTATGGTAATTGGCAGTGCCAAATCGCTCGGGGCTGGGGAAGAGCCCCGGTACCACGCGCGTCTTAGCCAATTGGTCGGCGGTCTGACATGATGAATACCACACCACATTGCCGATGGCCGGCGCCGGGGGGTTTGACCGGGTTGCGACAGGCACCAAACCACAAGTTGGCCATGCGCCTGTTTTTCTTCTGCATTAGCAGGAGGAGCGGCGGCAGGCACTCGCGTAATACGCGTAACGAACACGGCGCCGCGCAGGGGCCGTTGCGCGATCGGGCGCCATTTCTGCGGCCGGCGCATCTGCGGCAGCCGCTTGCGCCGAGCGGGGAAGTCGCCGCAAGATCGCTGTGCGCTCGACGAGGGCAAGGAGCATGAAATATATCGATCCACGTGTTGCGGGCGCCGTGGCGGTGATGGTCTCGCTGGGCGCGTGCGTCACGCCGCCGCTGGCGCCGGCGATCCCGGTCGCCCCCGGGGCGGGAAAGTCGTTCGAGGCTTTTGCGGCCGATCAGACCGTCTGCCAGCAGTACGCCACCGCTCAAACCGCACCCCAGGCCTATGCCGCGACCAACCAAGCCGTGGGGACAGCGGTCCTCACTACCGCGCTCGGAGCGGCGCTCGGCGGTGCCATCGGCGGCGGCCGGGGTGCTGGGATCGGCGCGGCCTCGGGCGCCGTGTTCGGGACGGCGGTCGGCGCCGGCGGCGCCGGCTATGCCCAACTTTCGCTGCAGCAACAATACGACGTCATGTACGGGCAATGCATGTACGCGCACGGCAACCAGGTGCCGGGGTTCTCGCCGCCGCCGGGCACTCCCCCCTATTCTGGCGCGCCGGGTCCAGCTTCCTATCGTCCGCCGCCCTACCCGGGCGGGCAGGGTCCGTCGCCTTATGGCTCGCCGCCCTACCCGGGCGGGCCGGGCTCGTCGCCCTACCCTGGCGGGCCGGGCCCGTCGCCCTACGGTCCGCCGCCTTACTGATGCCTGGAGCGTGTCCGAGATTATTGAGGTGATCCGGGGAGCGACTTTCGATTATCGGTCAGATAGATCTGCTTTAACCCCCGGCGGTTCGCCAGCGACCGCCCCCAGACGATCGCCTGCTCGTCCGAATCGAAGAGGCGGACCATCGGCTCCATCTTCGCGGTGCCGCCGAGCTCGTCCCATTCTTCAACGAGGCTGGCGCGCACACCGATCGGCGCCGGATCGAGGACAAGGGTCAGCTTCATTTGGCGTAGGGCTCGGTCGTCAAACGGGAGTAAATCGAGGCTCCGGTAGGGATCACTCTCGAGAGCGGAGGACGACATGTTGGATTTGCGCATTCGCGGACGCAAGGCTCTGGTTTGTGCCGCAAGCAAAGGGCTCGGACGGGCCTGCGCGATGGCGCTGGGGCGCGCCGGGGTCGAGTTGACGATCACCGCGCGCACCGCTGAGACCCTCGAACAGACTGCGGAAGAGATCCGCAAAGAAACCGGCGCCAAGGTGACTGCGGTTCCCGGCGACATCTCTACCAAAGCCGGGCGCGACGCCGCGCTCGCCGCCTGTCCCAACCCCGATATCTTGGTGAACAATTGCGGCGGGCCGCCGCACGGCGACTTCCGCGAATGGTCGGTCGAGGACTGGCAAAAGGCGGTCAACGCCAACATGCTGACGCCGATCATGTTGATCAAGGCGACGGTGGACGGCATGTGCGAGCGCAAATTCGGCCGCATTGTCAACATCACCTCGGGCTCGGTGAAGTCGCCGATCCCCAATCTCGGTATGAGCAATGGCGCCCGCGCCGGCCTCACCGCCTTTTGCGCCGGCATTGCCCGGCAGGTCGCCAAATACAATGTGACGATCAACGGCCTGCTGCCCGGTCCGTTCTTGACCGACCGCCTGCGCTCAGGCATCGAGTACGAGGCGCGGCGACAAAACGTCTCCTTCGAGGAGATGCTCGCCAAGCGCGGTCAGTCCAACCCGACCGGCCGGGTCGGCGATCCCGCCGAATTTGGCGACGCCTGCGCTTTTCTGTGCGCCGCCTCATCCGGGTTCATCGTCGGCCAAAACCTTTTGCTCGACGGCGGCGCTTTCAATTCGACACTGGGTTGAAGCTGCGGACCCACTTGCAAATAAGAGCGAGTCGCAATATCTTGGGGTAGCTTCGGATCGGAGAACATGCCCGCCGCTGCATGCAAAGCCGGCGACGATAGGCCTTCGGGCGGTGCTCAATCGCTCGGTGCCGCCGCGGTCGGGTTCAAGGGCCGGATCCGGGCTGTCCGGGTTCGCGTCGGCGATCACGGGCTGTCGGCCCCCGAGCTCGAGCGCCGGCTGATCGAGTTGGGGTTTGTCGAAGGGGCGCGGGTCGAGGTGCTGCATCAGGGTCTGTTCGGCCGCGACCCGATCGCCGTTCACGTCAACGAAGCGACGGTCGCCTTGCGCCGCCGGGAGGCGGCGGCGATCCTGGTCGAGCCGGACGGCCGATGAGCGAGATCGCGCTACCCGCCCGCGTCGCCCTGGTGGGCAACCCGAACAGCGGAAAGACAGCGCTCTTCAACGCGCTGACCGGCAGCCGTCAGAAGGTCGCGAATTATCCCGGGGTCACGGTCGAGCGCAAGGAGGGCGTGGTCGTAACCCCCGCCGGGCTCACCGTGCGGGTGATCGACCTGCCAGGGACCTATTCGCTGCGCGCCCGCAGCCTCGACGAGATCGTCACCCGCGACATCGTCCTCGGACGGCTCGCGGGGGAAGAGGTCCCGCGTCTTTTCGTCTGCGTCGCCGACTCGACAAACCTCCGGCTGGCGCTACGGCTGGCGCTCGAACTCAAGCGCGTCGGCCGGCCGATGATCCTCGCGCTCAACATGTTCGACATCGCGCGCCATCGCGGGTTCGAGATCGACCTCGACCGGCTGTCCGCCGAGCTCGGAATACCCGTCGTATCCTCGGTCGCCGTGCGACGCGGCGGCACGCGCGATCTGCTCGCGCGCATCGACGAGGTGATCAGCGAGCGCGGGTTGCCGGCGGTCGAGGGTACCTGGTCCGAGCCCAACGCGGCCGAGTTGCGCACCGCGCAGCGCCGCGCCAACCGCATTCTCGACGCTGCGGTCAGGATGCCCGGCCGGCCCGACGGCTTTACCCGGCGCGTCGACCGCGTCGTGCTGCACCCGGTGCTCGGTCTCGTCATTCTGTTCGCCATCCTGTTTTTGATGTTCCAGGCCGTGTTCGCCTGGGCGCAGGCGCCGATGGAGCTGATCAAGAGCGGCTTCGATGGTCTCGGCGCCTGGGCCGGCGCGCTGCTGCCGCAAGGGTGGCTGTTGAGCTTTGTCCGCGACGGGGTCATCTCCGGGCTCGGCAGCGTCCTCGTCTTCCTGCCGCAGATCCTGACCCTGTTTTTCTTCATCCTGCTGCTGGAGGATTTCGGCTATATGGCGCGCGCCGCCTTTCTGATGGACCGCATCATGGGCGGTGCCGGGCTGCATGGCCGCGCCTTCATCCCGCTCTTGTCGAGCTTTGCCTGCGCGATACCCGGCATCATGGCGACCCGGGTTATCGCTAGCCGACGTGGTCGCCTCGTCACGATCCTGGTCGCGCCGCTGATGACCTGCTCGGCGCGCATCCCGGTCTACACCTTGATCATCGCGGCCTTTGTTCCGGCGCGGACGGTGCTCGGCTGGTTCAACCTGCAGGGCCTGGTGATGTTCGGGCTCTATGCCGCCGGCATCGCCGGCGCGCTCGGCATGTCCTGGATTTTCAATCGGCTGCTGTGGCGGCGCGACCCGAGCGACCCGTTCATGCTCGAATTGCCCGACTACAAACGACCGGTCCTGAAGAACCTGGCGCTCGGGCTGTTGCAGCGCGGCCAGATCTTTCTGCACCGGGCCGGGACGACGATCTTCTCGATGATGGTGGTGATCTGGTTTCTGTGCTCGGTGCCGCCGGCGCCGGCGGACGCCACCCTACCGGCGATCAATTACAGCCTCGCCGCGCGCATCGGCCAGGTGATGGAGCCGGTGTTGCGCCCGGTCGGCTTCAACTGGCAGATCGATGTGGCGCTGGTCCCCGGGATGGCGGCGCGCGAGGTCGCGGTCGCCGCACTCGGCACCGTCTATGCGGTCGAGGGCGCCGGCGAAAAGTCCGCCGCGCTCGGCCGGACCCTGACGGCGCATTGGAGTCTCGCCACCGCCCTGGCGCTCCTCGCCTGGTATGTCTTCGCGCCGCAATGTGCGGCGACATTGGGCGTCGTCCGGCGCGAGACCAACAGCTGGAAGTGGACCGCCTTCTTGTTCAGCTACATGCTGGCGCTCGCCTATCTCGCGGCGCTCGCTACCTATCACACAGCGGTCTGGCTCGGCGCCGGACAGAACTTAACGTGAAGTCGAGGCGGTCCCTCTCGCGGTTCTCCGCGACCGGCGTCACCGATAATCGAAGAGATTTGTAAAAGAGCGTTAAATTAACTACGAAATCGATATATTGTTAACGATCAATTCATTCGAGATTTTAATTTTTTGTCGGTAAATTGATCAAGGATAGTAGGGCCGATCAGGCCAGACTGTACAGAATTTATCCGAAGGGAATTCTGTGATGAATGCGTTTCGCAATTCGTGTGCGGTGGCGGCACTGCTCGTCGCCCTCGGATTCTCGTACGAGGCTCGTGCCGATCTCGAGGTCATGGTCACCGACGGGGTTCACACGGGGACCGCCGACGATGGCGGCACCGGTCTCGCCGCCTTCTCCGGAACAATCGGCAACTTCAATGTCGCAATTACCGAGGGCGCTGGCTTCCCGGCTGTCGGATCCCCGTCCGATCCGATACTCGACCTTACATCGCTTGATCTCACCAGTAGCCCGGCGGTACTTTGACGGTCGAGGTTACCGAGACCGGATTTACGACTATCTCGTCCGCCGCGACTTTCCTGAGCGACATCACCGGCATTTATACGAACAGCAACGCGACGATGAACACCTATCTCGATACGACGGAAGCGGACTTCGGGACGGGCACCTTGCTGTCGAGCGACTTGATCGACAACCAATCGGCCGCTGTCTTGCTGCCGAGCGTGGCTGGCCCGTATTCCCTGACTGAGGTCGTGACCGTCACCGCAGGCGCGAACAGCCTGACGAGCATCGATGCCGCGATCATAAACGCCCCGGAACCGGGGTCGCTGCCGCTGTTGGGCGCGGCCCTGGCCGCCCTGTGCATGATAGGCTCGGCCAATATCGTCGGCGCCCGCTCGTTCCAAAGGGCACGCACCTAAGCACGCCGCGCGCCGGACCGGCGAATAAGCGGCTGATTATTAAAACGAAATCGGGAAACTTGCATCGGAAGGAGAAGGCCGGTTCATAAAGCGTCAGCGCGTGCGTTACGATGGCCGCGAGGGAGTCAGCTCCCGAAAGAGCCGGGTAGGAGGTGCACGAGGTGGCGTTCAACTCGACAGTGTTCCAAAAGGAAAGGATCGTCCTCGGCGGCACCGAGGAATGGATTGTCCGCGGCGGCCGTCATCTCTTCCCGCTGCTGCCCAAAGCCTTTGCCGGAATCCGCCAGATCGGCGTGATCGGCTGGTCCTCGCAGGGGCCGGCGCAGGCGCAAAACCTCCGCGAGTCGCTCGCCGGCAGCGGCATCCGCGTCAAGGTCGGGCTGCGCGCCGGCTCGGAATCGATCGGCAACGTCGAAAAGGCCGGCTTTACCGAAGCCAACGGGACGCGCGGCGAGATGTACGACGTGATCGCCGGATCCGACCTCGTCCTGCTGCTGATCTCCGACGCGGCTCAGGCCGATAATTTCGATCAGATCATGGCGGCGATCCGCCCGGGTGCGACCCTCGGGCTGTCGCACGGTTTTCTCGTGGCCTACGTCAAGAGTTCCGGTAAGGCCTTTCGCAACGACATCAACATCATCGGGGTGTGCCCGAAAGGGATGGGACCGTCGGTGCGGCGGCTATACGAGCAGGGCCGGGAAATCAACGGTGCCGGAATCAATTGCAGTTTCGCCGTGCATCAGGACATCGACGGCAAGGCGACCGACTATGCCTTGGCCTGGGCCATCGGTCTCGGCTCCCCGTGCACCTTCGAGACGACCTTAGAATTCGAGTACAAGTCAGACATTTTCGGCGAACGCGGCATCCTGCTCGGTGCGGTTCACGGCATCTGTGAGAGCCTCTACCGCTGGTACCGCGGCCACGGGCGCCAGCCGGACGACGCCTTTCTCAACTCAGCCAGGAGCATCACGGGCGCCATCAGCAAGCAGATATCGGCGGCGGGTCTTCTCGGAACCTACGAAGCGCTCGACGAGGGCGGCCGGCAGCTCTTCAAAAAAGCCTATTGCGCTTGTTATGGGCCGGCTGCGGACATCCTCACCGAGATCTATGACGAGGTGGAGAGCGGCAACGAGATCCGCAGCGTCGTCGGCGCGGCGCATCGGCTCAGCCGCTTTCCAATGAGCGAGATCGCCGGCACCGAGATGTGGCAGGTCGGCCGCTCGCTGCGCAGCAATCGCCAGTCGGAAATCGATCCGGTGACCGCCGGCGTCTATGTCGCAACGATGATGGCGCAGGTCGATATCCTGTGCCAGAAGGGACATCCCTATTCCGAGATCGTCAACGAATCGATCATTGAAGCGATCGATTCCCTCAATCCCTACATGGATTTTAAGGACGTCGCCTACATGGTCGACAACTGCTCGACCACGGCACGGCTGGGCGCTCGAAAATGGGCGCCTCGTTTCGACTATGCAATGACGCAGAGCGTGCTTCCGGCGCTCGAAGGCTCCAAGGCGCAGGACGACGCCTTGTTCCAACGCTTTCTCGACAGCGAGGTGCACCAAGCGCTGTCAGTATGCCTGGACTTGCGCCCTCCGGTGGCGATCGCGGTGCTGAGTTAGCGGGTTCGCAGCCGTCCCAAATCCGTCCTCGAGATCAGCGGCAGCTTCGGCACGGTCGTCGGGTTCGTCCACGACTGGGCCAACCCGGAGAACACGATGCGCAGCCGGGACATGGTGGCGCGCTACGTGGTACCGGAGATCAGCGGCTATCTCGTCGGTCTGCGCAAATCACAGGACTTCGTCGCCACCAACCGTGGCGTATTCGACCGCGCCAAAGAAGCCATCATGTCAAAGATCAACGAAAACGAGGCCGCGGTCGCCGCGCTCGCGGTCACCAAGTCGCCGAGGCTGAGCGCATCGGCGAGCAATGTGCCCGATCTCGACCAGGCCCGCGCGTTGATGAAAGCGCGAAACAGAACGTCGACGGCTGGGTCGGCGGATCAACTCACCTTGACCAGTTTCTGCAGGCTCCTAAGGCCCGGCGGCAACTGCTCGCCTTTGGCGCGGACGCGGCGCCCCCAATTGGTGAACGACACCTCGCCGACATAGATGTCGCCGTGCCGGTCGACGGCGATGCCGTGGGGCGAGATGAACTGGCCTGGGTCGAGCCCCGCATGAGCGTGGCCGAGCCGCGCCAAGAGCTCGCCCTTATGGGTGTAGATGCTGACCCGCGGGCCGCAATTCGGCAGGTCGATGTTGACCGCCATGTCGGGCCCGATCTCGCCGATGAAGAAGCGCGGCGTCTTCGTCCCGCTCTCCATGTAGAGGCCGGAGGGACGGTGCATGTTGTTCCACTGCGTCTCGTACCTGCCGTTGCCGTCGAACACCTGGACGCGGTGGTTTTCCCGGTCGGCGACATAGACCCAGCCGTCGGGATCGCAGCAGATGTTGTGGGCGATGTTGAACTGGCCGGGATCGGTGCCGGGTTCGCCCCACGAAAACAGGCGCTCGCCGTCCGGCGTGTACTTGTGGACGCGGGAGTTGCCGTAGCCGTCGGAGATGTAGAGGTCGCCCTGCGGCGAGAGTGCGGTATGGGTGCAGCGGTGAAATGGCTCGCCGCTCATATAGGGGGCGGGTTTGCCGGGGATGCCGATGGTCAGCAAGACCTTGCCGTCGAGCCTACATTGGCGGACCGTGTGGTCGCCGTCGTCGGTCAGCCAGATCGTGTCGTCCGGCGCCATGTGCACTCCATGCGGCCGCACGAAAATATCCTCGCCCCATGAGCGCAAGAAGTTGCCGTCGCGATCGAACACGCACATCGGGTGCTTGCCGCGGTTGAAGGCATAGACATTGTCATGTCGGTCGACACCGACCGCCGCGACATCCGCGTTGAACTCCATGCCGGGGGGCAGCTTCGCCCAATCGTCGCGGACCTCGTAGCGGTAGCCGTCCGTACCAAGGATGACAGGCATGGCGGTTCCCCTCTGTCCTCGCAGATACGCCGGGCTGATTATAAAAGCGTCGGCGGGAGCTTTGACAGAGGCATGGCGGCTGCCCAAATCTCTCATTGCCAGACGGTCGGATGGCCGCTCTCCGCCGGTGCGCGGAGAGAGGAAAGTCCGGGCTCCACGGAGGTGCGGTGCCGGGTAACGCCCGGCGGGGGCGACCCCAGGGAAAGTGCCACAGAAAGTACACCGCCGACCTGTCTCGGGCGTGCTCGGCGGGCGGTAAGGGTGAAACGGTGCGGTAAGAGCGCACCGCGCCGCCGGCAACGGCGGCGGCAGGGAAAACCCCACCGGGAGCAAGACCAAGTAGGAGCGGCGGGCATTCCGGAAGCGATCCGGGATGCCGGGCGGGCCTCCGAGCCGCCGCTCGGGTCGGTCGCACGAGGCGCTCGGCGACGAGCGTCCCAGAGGAATGGCCATCGCCGTCTCCCGGGGAGGACCCGTGGAGCGGGACAGAACCCGGCTTACACGCCGTCTGGCGCTGCCCGGGCGGTGGACGCTTCAGCGGATCAATTCGGGATAAGTGCTTTTTCCAGGGGACAACCGTGTGCATCGCCGATTTCGCGGTTGCTTGTCGGAGCGGACCGCGTAGCGTTGCCGATCGTGTGGTCGACACGCTGTGTTTCGCGGCTGTGACCCGGGGATAGGGAGTGAAGCGGGGGTACGCGAGGCGTCTCGTCACACACAGGGGGAAGGCGCGGGCGATCCCATCGGGTCGCCCGTTCCTTTTTGGCTCGTCACGGGCATATTCTTATGCCATATTTTTGGCATTCTATTCCTAAGTGTTGAGCGGCGGCGGCCATGGCGAGAGACGCAAATCCGTTAAAATCCGAGCTCATCACGCTCTCGTTGAACGTTCAAACCGTCTGGTATCTGGATCGCCTGGTTGAGACTGGTCTCTATGGGAACAACCGAACGGAAGCGGCGCGAGTAGCTTTGTATGATCATTGCAAGCTGCTGATCGCCGACCGGAGATTGGACCTGGCCCCACAATTGCCCAGCAAGGAGGTCGCCGAGACGCGATGACGCGCTTCCGGCCGCGCCCGCCCGTCGCTCACTAATCCCGCTTTTGTGAGTGGTAGGAGATCAGCGACTAAATGTTGTGGTTGGAACAGACAGGCCACAGCCATTGCAAAATCCACGGTTTTATTTCGAAAAACCATTGACACCCATATCATACCATGTCATACCACGTTTACCCATGGACGGGCACTGCAGATGGGGGGAACTTCGGCAGTGCCTATCGGGCGCCCCTTGCCGAGCGTCCACGGGAGAGCGTTGGGGGAAGAAGTGGCACTCTTCATGTCCACTTATGTGAACAAGGTCGACCGCAAGGGGCGGGTTTCAGTGCCGGCGACCTTTCGCACAGCCCTAGCCGATCTTAGCTTCGACGGCATCGTCGCTTTCCCCTCCTTGGACTACGAGGCGCTCGAAGGAACCGGTATCGATCGCATGGAGGCAATTTCCACCAGGCTCGACGAACTCGAGCAACCGGAAGAGCAGCAGAGCCTGGCGACGCTGATCCTCGCCCGATCGCAGCGGCTGCCTTTCGATCCGGAGGGGCGGATCGTCCTGCCCGAAAAGTTCGCTGCACATGCGCACATTACCGAGAGCGCGGCCTTTGTCGGGCTCGGCCCGAGCTTCCAGATTTGGGAGCCCAATCGGTTTGCGGAGCACGAGGCAGCCTTGCTCGAACGCGCCCGTAGGCAAGGGACGAGAATGCCGCCGCTCGGCAGCCTTGCCGGCCGGCGCCGCCAATGACCGGGCGGCACGCTGACCGGTCCCGCCTGGAACCGTCGGACGCGCCAAGACAGACAGCGCACATTCCCGTCCTGCTGGACGCCGTGCTCGCCGCGTTGGCGCCGCGTGACGATGCCGTCTACGTCGACGCAACCTTCGGCGGAGGCGGCTACAGCGCGGAGTTGCTCACCGCGGCACGCTGCCGCGTCTTCGGGATTGACCGCGACCCCGATGCGGTGCGGCGCGGGCACGATCTGGCCGAGCGTTTTTGCGGACGACTGACGATCATCGAGGGGCGTTTCGGCGAGATGGTTCGCCTGCTCGCCCCTGTGACCATCGAGCCGATCGCCGGCATCGCTTTTGATCTCGGCGTCTCCTCGGCGCAGCTAGATACCTCCGAGCGCGGTTTTTCGTTTCGCTTTGACGGGCCGCTCGATATGCGAATGAGCCGCGAGGGTCCGAGCGCCGCGGATCTGATTGCGTCCCTGTCCGAGCGCCAGCTCGCCGAGCTGATCCGTGATTTCGGCGAGGAACGCTTCGCCCGCCGCGTTGCCCGCGCGATAGCGGCAGTACAGCATTGCCGGCCTATTCGGCGCACGATCGAGCTCGCCGAGATCGTGCGCGGCGCCGTGCCAAAATCCGAGCCGGGGCAGGATCCGGCAACTCGGACTTTCCAGGCCCTCCGTATCGCCGTCAATGACGAACTCGGCGAGCTGGATCGCGGGCTTGCTGCGGCCGAGCAGCTGCTGATGCCCGGCGGTCGGCTCGTGGTGGTCTCGTTTCATTCGCTCGAGGACCGGCGGGTCAAGCAATTTCTGCAGCGGCGCAGCCAGGGGGCGCCGAGAACCTCGCGTCATGCGCCCAGTCCGGTCGACGCCCCGGCGCCGAGCTTCAAATTGCTGGGGCGCCGGCCGGTCAGGCCCGATGCCGCCGAAATCGCTCGCAATCCCCGTGCGCGGGCGGCGCGGCTGCGAGTAGCGGAGCG
The DNA here is from genome assembly GCA_963796155.1 of uncultured Alphaproteobacteria bacterium. Lineage (GTDB taxonomy): Bacteria > Pseudomonadota > Alphaproteobacteria > ATCC43930 > CGMCC-115725 > AP-15. The sequence goes on from CAWCKT010000001.1 coordinate 83,747, forward strand.
GAGCGCAGAACCCGCTTGGCAGCCGGGTCTCGCAGGTCCCGATCGTCACCGGAGAAGGCAAGCGGGATGATCAAGCTCAGCACTTTGTTTTGGCTCGTTCTCGTTTCGACGGCCGGCTTTGCCATGTTTGCTGTCAAGTACGGGGTTCAGTCCTTGGAAGACGAACTCAACCAAATCAGGACAGCGACTATGGCGGAGCAGCACGCGATCCGCACGGACGAGGCCGAGTGGGCTTATCTGACCCGACCGGATACCCTCGATGAGATGAACCGGCGTTATCTGTCGCTCGGACCGATCGCTACCAAGCAACTCCGTGTCACTCTTACCGACATCCCACTGCGTGCCCCTGCTCCGGTGCCGGTCGACACCCCCGTCGTAGCCGCCGCGGAGCCCCCGGTGGAGAGCGCGCCGCCCTCCATGGCGGCAACGCCGATCACGCCGGCGTCGCTCGAAAGACCGGCGGGAGTTTCGACAGTCGTCAAGCCGGCGCCGGCGAGGGTGACGACCAAGCCGATCATGCCGCGGCACCCGAAATCGCTTGATGAATTGATCGCGCAGGTCGCAGCGAGCCGGTAATGGTCGCGACACAAAGTTTCGACGACAATCCATGCCGTCCCCGGCATTTCAAGCCGCCGCCCTGCGCCCCCGTCATCGCCGACGGTCCGGCGACACAGGCACTCGAGGCCTGCCGCACTCGGCTTCTCGTGACTGGTGCCTTGTTTGCCTTTGTCTTCACGGTGGTCGCACTGCGAGTCACCGACGTCGCGCTATTCGGCGGCGGCGCCGCCGAACCGTACATCGGCCGGTTTCACGTCGCGACCCCTCCGGCGCCTAGCCGCGCCGACATTATCGACCGCACAGGAGAGCTGCTCGCGGCGACACTCGACAGCCCGTCTCTCTACGCCAATCCGAAGCAGGTCATCGACGCCGCCGAGGCTGCTCGCAAACTCTGCCAAGTATTCCCGAAACTCGACGGCGCCGAAGTCTATGCCAAGCTGACCTCAGGAAAGAGCTTCGTATGGGTCAAGCGCCACCTGACCCCCCGCGAGCAATACGATGTCAATCAGCTGGGAATACCGGGTCTAGAGTTCGAACATGAGGATCGCCGGGTATACCCCGATCGCAGTCTGATGGCGCATGTCGTCGGTTACACCGGCATCGACAACGCGGGCTTCGCAGGGATTGAGCGCGGTCTCGACGACGTCCTGAAGCAGCGCACGGAGCCCTTGCAGCTGTCGATTGACCTCCGCCTGCAATACATTCTTCACGAGGAATTGCAGCGCGTCATTGATGATTTCACGGCAAGAGGCGGAGCCGGGCTGATCATGGACGTCAACACCGGGGAGATCCTGGCGATGGCGTCGCTGCCCGATTTCGATCCGAACCGCCCCGGCGCGCCGGATCCCGACCATCCCACCATTCCGCTCGCTGACAGGATGTTCAACCGGAATACGCTCGGCGTTTACGAGCTCGGTTCGATCTTCAAAATCTTCACCGTGGCGATGGCCCTGGACGACGGAACGTCTACATTGACCAGCACCTATGATGCTACTCATCCGATCAGGATCGGACGCTTCACGATCTCGGATTATCATGGCAAGCATCGAGTGCTGAGCGTCCCTGAGATCCTGATGTATTCCTCGAACATCGGGGCCGCGCGGATGGCGGTTGCCGCCGGCGCCGAAAGGCAGGAAGCGTTCCTCGCGCGGCTTGGTCTGTTAAAGACGCCGAAGATCGAGGTCTCAGAAGTGGCGGCACCGCACTATCCGGCAAAGTGGCGCGAGGTCAATGTGATGACCATCGCCTTTGGCCACGGAATCTCGGTGACCCCGCTGAGCTTTGCCACCGCTGCATCGGCACTCGTGAATGGCGGGATCCTTCGCCAGCCTACTCTTGTTAAGCTGCCAACCGGACACGCTCCGCCGGGTCAACAGGTGATTTCACCGAAGACCTCGGAACAAATGCGCAAGCTGATGCGATTGGTGGTTGAACACGGGACCGGTACGATGGCCGCTGCCCCAGGGTATGTCGTCGGCGGCAAAACCGGAACGGCGGACAAGATTCAAGGCAGGCACTATGCCGAGAGAAAACTGCTTTCGAGCTTTGTCGGGGTTTTTCCTATCAACGACCCGAAATATCTCATCCTGACGATGGTCGACGAGCCGCACCCGAACAAGCAGAGCCACGGCTACGCCACCGCTGGCTGGACCGTGGCCCCGGCAACCAGCCGGATAATCCAACGGATCGCGCCCCTTCTCGGAGTGCAGCCGGTTGACGAGGCTGCGCCCGAAGTGCAGCGAGCACTGATGGTCGAAAGCCTGCAGGGTAAGCGGATTGAAGCTTACTGAGCTCAGCGGCTCTGCCGCCCCGCGTATAGTTAGTCTCCCGCTTGTCGATCCGGAGATTGTAGGGCTCAGCGCCGATTCGCGGCTGGTTCGCCCGGGGTTTCTCTTTGCCGCCTTGCCCGGCTTCCAACGAGACGGCCGAGCTTTCGCCGCCGATGCCGTGTCACGGGGCGCGGTCGCGATCTTGACCGATAACGCCGACCTGCTCGGCCTCCCGCCGGAGCGCCGCGAAGGCCTGGCGATCCTCATCGACCCAAACCCGCGTCGCCGGTTGGCGGTTCTAGCGGCAAGCTTTTATGGCCGGCAGCCGCGCATCATTGCGGCCGTCACCGGCACCAACGGCAAGACGTCGGTCGTTCATTTCACCCGCGAGATCTGGACGAGGCTCGGTCTGGCGGCCGCGAGCCTCGGCACACTTGGCCTGGTGACCGCCACCGAAAGACGTCCCGGAGCCCTCACTACTCCGGACCCGGCCGCGCTCCATCGTGATCTCGCTAGCCTCGCCGCGGACGGCATCGAACACGCGGCGATCGAGGCCTCGAGCCACGGTCTTCACCAATGTCGGCTCGACGGTCTGACGGTAGCCGCGGCTGCGTTCACCAACCTCACCCGGGATCATCTGGATTACCACGGCGACATGGCGAATTACCGGAGCGCGAAAGACCGGCTGTTCACTATGCTTCTGACACCGGGCGGCTCTGCGATCCTCAACGCGGACACCGATGAATTCCCTCGTCTGGCCGCCCTGTGCCGCGATCTCGCCCACCCGGTTCTCGCTTACGGCACCGACCCGGCTGCCGATCTGCGCCTTCTCGCTCGTGAGCCGAAGGGCAGCAGCCAAGTTCTGCTCCTCGATATTCTCGGGCAGCGCCGGGAGTTGGTGCTGCCTCTTGCGGGCACATTCCAGGCGATGAACGCACTTGCAGCGCTTGGTCTGGTTATCGCCACCGGCGGCCCGGCGGCGGTTGCGACCGAGGCTCTCGCTCATTTGAACGGTGTCCCCGGTCGGTTGGAATTCGTCGCTGAGCGCGAGGGCGGCGGGGCGATCGTCGTCGACTACGCGCACACGCCTGACGCGCTTGCGACCGTATTGGCGGCATTGCGCCCGCATGTGGGTGGCCGGCTCATTGCCCTCTTCGGCTGCGGCGGCGATCGCGATGCCGGCAAGCGGCCGCTGATGGGACGGGTAGCGGCCCGCTTGGCAGATCGGGTTTACGTGACAGACGACAATCCGCGAAGCGAGCGGCCGGCAGAAATCCGTCGGGCGATCCTTGCGACCGCTCCGAACGCAATCGAGATCGGCGACCGCCGCCAGGCAATCGCGGCCGCGATCGCGGATGTCGGTCCCGGCGACCTTCTGGTCATTGCCGGAAAGGGGCATGAAATCGGTCAGATCGTTGGCACTGAGACCTACCCTTTTGACGACGCCGCTGTCGCGCGCCAGATCGTCCAATCTGGCCCCGAGCATTGTGCGTGGCGGATCTCCCGATGACACCGCTGTGGACCGCCGCAGATGCCGCAGCTGCGACCGGCGGATCGAGCACAGGGTCTTGGGCGGCGACGGGCGTCTCGATCGATACCCGCAGTCTCGCCGCGGGTGACCTCTTCGTAGCACTGCGCGGGCCGAACCATGACGGACATGATTTCGTCGGTGCCGCGCTTAAGGGCGGCGCCGCTGCGGCGATGGTCGATCGCGAGGTCGCGAATTTGTCGACGGCGGCGCCGCTGCTGCGCGTGGCTGATACGCTCGCCGGCCTTACTTCGCTAGGCGCGGCGGCGCGCAAACGCAGCCGCGCCCGGATCCTTGCGGTGACGGGCAGTGTCGGCAAGACCGGCACCAAAGAGGCGCTGCGGTTGGCGCTCGCCCCCTGCGGCCCAACCTTCGCTTCCGCAGGCGGCCTCAACAATCATTGGGGTGCGCCGCTGTCGCTCGCCCGGATGCCGCCCGATGCCGAGTACGGCATTTTCGAGCTGGGCATGAACCATTCTGGTGAAATAACCGTTCTCGCTCAGCTGGCGCGGCCGCACGTCGCAGTGATCACCACGGTCGAACCGGCCCATCTCGGCTTTTTCCCTTCGGTCGAGGCGATCGCCGATGCCAAGGCCGAGATCTTTCTCGGGCTCGAACCCGGTGGCATCGCCGTGCTGAACCGTGACAATCCGCACTTCGCGCGACTCGCTGCGGCGGGGATGCGGGCCGGTGCGGCCGCGGTGGTCGGCTTTGGCACCCACCCCGAGGCCACGGTCCGGCTGCTCAACTGTGTTCTCGAGCCTGGCGCCAGCACGTTCGACGCCGCGCTTCAGGACTTTATCCTGCGTTGTCGCCTCCCGGTGCCAGGCCGGCATTGGGTCATGAACGCGCTCGCCGTACTCGCTGCTGTAATAGCAGCCGGTGCCGACCCGCGCCGCGCCGCCGAGGCGCTGACCAGGCTCGAACAGTTGCCGGGGCGCGGTCGGCGTTATGAACTTTCATGGGGAGGCGGTGGATTGACCTTGATCGACGAGAGCTACAATGCGAGCCCCGCAGCGATGGCCGCTGCACTCGCAGTGCTCGCCGCCACGCCGCCCGCCCTCGGCGCGAGGCGGATCGCAGTGCTCGGCGATATGTTGGAGCTGGGCACGGCGAGCGAGCGCCTCCACCGCGATCTCGCCGAGCCACTCGCCGCAGCAAAGGTCGATCGCGTCTTCCTCGTGGGGACCGCGGTCGCGGCGCTCTACGAGGCTCTGCCCGACCCAATTCGGGGCGGGTTGTGGCCTGCCGCCGATGAGGCCATCCCCGAGTTGCTTCGCTTTCTGCGCGCCGGCGATGTCGTGACGATCAAAGGCTCCCGTGGCGTCGGTCTCGGCTCTATCGTGGAGCGGCTACGCGCGGAGTCGGCGCGATCAGAGACATGACCGCATGCTTTATCCACTGTTTTTCCCGCTCGCGGATCAGTTTCAGGTCTTCAACCTGTTCCGCTACATCACCTTCCGGTCAGGGGGAGCCGCCGTCACCGCGTTGTTGATAAGCTTTCTGTTCGGCCCACACGTCATTGCCTGGCTGCGATCGAAGCAAGCCAATGGGCAGCCGATCCGCCCCGACGGTCCCGACGGACATCTGAAGCGCAAGCAGGGGACGCCGACGATGGGCGGGTTCCTGATTCTCCTGGCGCTGACGATCTCGACCTTGTTGTGGGCGGATCTGGCAAATGCCTATGTATGGATTGTGCTGCTGGTCACCGTCGGGTTCGGTCTGATCGGCTTTTTCGACGACTACAGAAAACTTCATCAGAATTCGCATCACGGGCTTTCCGGCCGAATCAAGCTCTGCCTTGAAATCCTGCTCAGCGCGCTCGCCTGCATCGCCGTTACCTATGTTACGCCAGCGGGGCTTGCCAATGCGCTCGCTGTGCCCTTTTTCAAAAACGTGCTGATCGAACTCGGCTGGTTTTTTGTGCCGTTCGGGGTTCTGGTGATCATCGGCGCCTCAAACGCGGTCAACCTGACCGATGGGCTCGACGGGCTTGCCATCGTCCCCTCAATGATCGCGGCCGGCTGCTTTGCTTTGATCGCCTATCTCGTCGGTAATGTGATCTTTGCCAACTACTTGCAGATCCATCACGTCGCCGGTGCGGGCGAGCTCACCGTGTTTTGCGGCGCGATGGTCGGAGCAAGCCTCGGTTTTCTGTGGTTCAACGCGCCGCCGGCAATGGTCTTCATGGGCGACACGGGATCGCTGTCGATCGGCGCTGCCCTTGGGACGATCAGCGTCGTCACCAAGCACGAACTCGTGCTCGCGGTCGTCGGTGGCCTATTCGTCCTCGAGGCGGTATCGGTCATCGTTCAGGTCGCGAGCTTCAAAATAACGGGACGCCGCGTGTTCCGCATGGCGCCGCTGCACCATCACTTTGAGCAGAAGGGCTGGGAGGAGCCGACGATCGTGATCCGCTTCTGGATCATCGCCTGGATTCTCGCGATCGCCGGGCTCGCCACGCTGAAATTGCGGTAGCAATGTGATGGCGGGCATAGCGGGCTGCCCACGCCCTCCTGCCATCGCGGATCGTCACTTTGAGCGATCCTCGCCTTGTCAAAACGTAGTGGCTGGTAGCAACGAGGAACGCTATATACGCGATGGCAGGTGGCGGCACCGCTTATCGCCCCGTTGCGCGACGGCGGAATCCGCTGCCACACCCGGCGGCAAGGGTCAGGGATGAGGTTTGCTCGCATCGACCAGAGCCCGGTGGCGCGCTGGTGGTGGACCGTCGATCGTTGGAGCCTTGCCGCGCTCGGTATGCTGATCGGCTTCGGCGTAGTCTTAAGCTTGGCTGCCAGCCCGGCGGTAGCCGAGCGAATCGGCTATGACGGGCTGCACTTCGTCCGCCGCCACCTGGCCATGCTGCCCTTGGCGATGGGTCTGATGTTCGCTGTCTCGCTGCAGCCGCCGCGGACTATCCGCCGCATCGCCGTCATTGGTTTCGCGATCGCGCTTGTGTTGTTGTCTCTGACTTTCGTCGTCGGCGCGGAGATCAAGGGCGCGAGACGGTGGATCAATCTGCCGGGGCTGTCGGTGCAGCCCTCCGAATTCGTCAAGCCGACCTTCGCCGTGGTCGCCGCTTGGTTATTCTCCGAGCAGAAGTTGCGCCCGGGATTTCCCGGCAATCTGATCTCCATCGCGCTGTTTCTGGTCGTCACCGGCATGCTGGTCAAGCAGCCCGATATCGGCATGGCGGCCGTCGTCGCGATCGTGTGGTTCGCACAATTCTTCATGGCCGGGCTGCGGCTCTACTGGGTGGTGGCAGGCGCTCTCGCCGGGCTCGGCGCGCTGGTAAATGCCTATCTTTACCTGCCCCATGTCAGGGTCAGGATCGACCATTTCCTCGACCCGTCGGCTGGCGACAGCTATCAGGTGAACCGCTCGATCGAGGCCTTTGCCAACGGCGGATTGTGGGGCCGTGGTCCGGGGGAAGGCCAGGTGAAGGATGTCCTCCCCGACGCGCATGCCGATTTTGTCTTCGCTGTCGCTGGCGAAGAATTCGGTCTCGTCGTCTGCCTTGTCGTCATCGCGCTTTTCGCATTCATCGTGCTGCGCGGGTTTTCAAGGCTATTACAGGAAGGGAGCTTGTTCGTAGTCCTCGCTGCGAGCGGCTTGCTGATCCAGTTCGGGCTCCAGGCGGTGATCAACATGGCATCGAGCCTGCATCTGATCCCGACCAAGGGGATGACGCTGCCGTTTCTGTCCTACGGCGGATCCTCGATGCTCGCACTCGGGCTCGCTATGGGAATGATGTTTGCGCTGACCCGGCGCCGACTCGCGGGCAGCGAGCTGTGAGCGGATCCTTCGTACTCGCTGCCGGCGGCACCGGTGGACATGTGTTCTCAGCGGAGGCCCTGGCCGGCGAGCTGCTGGCCCGTGGTCACAGAATCCATCTCCTGAGCGACGGGCGGGCTGATGCGACCGCAGGACGTGTCCCTGGGCTCGAAACCCATCGTGTGCGCGCCGGGCGGTTCGGCGGCGGACCAGGTCAGGCTGTCCATGCTCTTGCCGAACTGGCCCTCGGCGCTGTGCAGGCGCATCAGCTGTTGCGTCGGCTGTCCCCCGCTGCTGTCATCGGCTTTGGCGGCTACCCCTCCGTCCCGACGATGCTGGCGGCCGCGCATCTCGGGCTGCCGACGGTAATTCACGAGCAGAACGCGGTGCTCGGCCGGGCCAATCGGCTGCTCGCGCCGCGAGCGCAGCGGATCGCCACCGGCTTTCCCACGACCGCAGGTCTGCGTCCGGCCGACCGCACTCGTGCCGTCTATACCGGAAATCCGGTGCGGCCGGCGATCCTCGCGGTTGGCGAGGCAGACTACAGGGCGCCGGAACCCGGCGGCCCGATCGAGGTGCTAATCTTGGGCGGCAGTCAGGGAGCGCGCATCCTGAGCGAGGTTATGCCGCCGGCTCTGGCGGCATTGCCGGCACGGCTGCGCGAGGTACTGCGGATCAGCCAGCAGGTGCGCCCGGAGGATTTCGCCGCCGTAGCGGAGATTTATCGGGGAAATGGCCTCGCCGCGGACCTGAGCAGCTTTTTCGACGATGTGTCGGAGAGGCTGGCGCGTGCGCATCTGGCGATCTGTCGTGCCGGTGCCTCGACGGTGGCCGAACTCGCCGGGCTCGGCCGGCCGGCAGTGCTAATCCCCTATCCGTATGCGACCGACGACCATCAGACTGCGAACGCCCGGGCCTTTGCCGAGGCCGGCGGTGGTTGGGTCATCCCGCAATCGAGCCTGTCCCCGGACACCCTCGCACTTCGGCTCGAAAAGCTGCTCGGTGACAAAGCGGCATTGGCAGCGGCAGCACAGCGGGCGGGAGGCTTCGGCCGGCGCGATGCGGCCCAGCGCCTGGCGCAGCTGGTCCTGGATCTAGGACCTCACGCCGGTCGTAGTGCCGAGTTGGCGGGACGCGCGGCATGAGGGCGCTTCCACGAACAATCGGGCCGCTCCACCTTGTTGGCATCGGCGGGATCGGCATGAGCGGTATCGCCGAGGTTTTGCACAATCTCGGCTACCGAGTTCAGGGCAGCGACCTTGCGGACGGCGCCAATGTGCGGCGTCTGGTCGACCTCGGAATTCCCGTGGCCATCGGGCATGACGCCGAGAATTTGGCCGCGGCAGAGGTTGTCGTGACCTCCTCCGCGGTCAAATCCGACAATCCCGAAGTCGTCGCCGCACGGGTCCGTCGTCTCCCGGTGGTACGGCGCGCCGAGATGCTCGCCGAGCTGATGCGGCTCAAATGGTCGCTGGCGATCGCTGGGACCCATGGCAAGACAACGACAACTTCGATGATTGGCACGCTGCTCGAGACGGCGCAACTCGACCCGACCGTAATCAATGGCGGGATCATCAACGCATATGGCACCAACACCCGCTTGGGAGCGGGCGATTGGATGGTCGTTGAGGCCGACGAGAGCGACGGTACCTTCACCAGGCTGCCGGCCACGATCGCGATCGTCACCAACATCGATCCCGAGCATCTCGATTTCTACGGCAGCTTCGACGCGCTGCGCCAAGCCTTCGAGACTTTCGTCGGCAACATTCCGTTCTATGGCTTCGCCGCGCTATGCATCGACCATCCCGTCGTGCAGGGGATGATCCCTCGGCTGTCGGACCGGCGCGTCCTGACATACGGCTTCAGCCCGCAGGCTGATATCCGCGCCGTCGATGTCCGGCTCGGGCGCGACGGCGCCCGATTTGACGCTGTCGTGTCTGGCGCGTTGTCGGATCGAGGGCGCACGATTTCCGAACTGTTCCTGCCAATGTTCGGCCGGCACAATGTGCAGAATTCGCTCGCCGCAGTCACGGTCGCGGAGGCGATGGGGCTCGCCGACGACGCGCTGCGCGCCGCGTTGCGCAGCTTCAACGGAGTGAAACGGCGCTTCACGAAGACGGGGGAGTGGAACGGGGTGACCGTGATCGATGATTACGCGCATCATCCCGTCGAGATAGCGGCAGTGCTGAAGGCGGCACGCGCGATTGTCGAGGGCAAGGTGATCGCCGTGTTTCAGCCGCATCGCTTTACCCGGGTGTCGCACCTTTTCGACGGCTTTTGCACCTGCTTCAACGATGCCGATAGCGTTCTGGTCGCGGATGTCTACGCCGCGGGCGAAGCCCCGATCGAAGGGGTAACTCGAGAGGCTTTAGCCGCGGGGCTGACCGAGCACGGCCATCGCAACGTGCGCGGTCTTGCAGACCCCCAGGATCTCGCCCGAATTATCAGCGAGCTGGCGAGACCGGGCGACATGGTCGTGTTCATGGGGGCGGGCTCGATTACCAACTGGGCGAATGCCCTGCCGGATGAACTTGCGCGGCTGCGGTCGCCGAGCTCCCCCGGATGATAGCACCGCAGAAAAAGCCGGCGGCGGCACTGATCGCGCGGCTTCCTTCGGTACGCGGCACGCTGACCGCGAATGCTCCGGTCGGAAGGCAGACCTGGTTCGGTGTCGGAGGTCCGGCGGAAGTAATGTTCCGGCCAGCCGACGCCGAAGATCTCGCCGCCTTCCTGGCGGCGCTGCCGGCCGGGATTCCGGTCACAGCAATCGGCATTGGCTCGAATCTGCTGGTCCGCGATGGCGGCATTCCCGGGGTCACGATCCGCCTCGGCCGCGGCTTTGCAAGCGTGGCAACCCAGCACGAGGAGATACGCGCCGGGGCCGGAACGCTCGGCCGCATCGTCGCGTTTGCCGCCGCCCAGATGGGGATCGCCGGTCTCGAATTCCTCTCCGGGATTCCCGGAACCATCGGCGGCAGTTTGCGGATGAATGCCGGCGCCTACGGCAGCGAGGTGAGGGATGTCCTCGTTTCGGCGACGGCGCTCGACGAAACCGGCCGCAGCCACACAATCGGTCGCGACGGAATGCAGCTGTCCTACCGTTGTTGCGGTGTCGATCCCGGCTGGATTTTCATCGAGGCCCGGTTGCGCGGCAGCCTCGGCGATCGTGACGTGATCACAAAGCGACTGGCGGAAATCCGAGCGTCGCGCGAGGCCACGCAGCCGGTGCGCGCCCGCACCGGCGGTTCGACCTTCACGAACCCGCCGGGTGAGGCGGCCTGGCGTCTGGTCGAGGCTGCAGGGTGCCGCGGTCTGGTCCGCGGCGGTGCGATGGTTTCGGCGAAGCACGCCAATTTCCTGATTAACACCGGCGGCGCCACTGCGGCCGATCTCGAGGGTCTCGGCGAGGAGGTCCGCCGGCGCGTTTGCGAGGTGACCGGTATCGTGCTCGAGTGGGAAATCCGCCGTGTCGGTGTTCCGGTTCAAGAGATCGAGCCGGTTGCCGAAAACGCTGGGGGTCTGTTGCGTGCCGCCCTTGATCTTCGCGCCCCTCTCCGGGAGACCGCGCCGTGAGGAAGTCCGTGGCATTGCTGATGGGAGGGTGGTCGCCGGAACGAGAGGTATCATTGTCGAGCGGGTACGAGTGCGCCAAAGCGCTTGCCGATCGCGGTTACAAGGTGCAGGTGATCGACGTTGGCCGGGACATCCCGGCGCTGTTGAGCGCGCTGGATCCTCGCCCCGACGTGATCTTCAACGCCTTGCACGGGATCGGCGGCGAAGACGGCACGATCCAAGGCGTGTTCGAGATGCTTGGCATCCCCTATACCCACTCCGGCGTTCTCGCTTCGGCGCTGGCGATGCACAAGCCGACCGCAAAGGCGATCTTTCGCGCGGCCGGTCTGCCCGTGGTCGACGGCGTGGTTGCCCGCCCCGAAGAACTTGCCCTGCGCGATCCGATACCGGCGCCCTTCGTCGTCAAACCGACCAACCAGGGTTCCAGCGTCGGGGTTCGCATCGTCCGGGTCAATGACAATTCCTGGCATGAGGAAGTGTCCGGCTGGTGCTTCGGCAGCGAAGTGCTGGTCGAGCGCTTTATTCCCGGGCGCGAGCTCACCGTGGCGGTCATGGGAGATCGTGCGCTTGGCGTCTGCGAAATTGTCCCGCGCGGCAGCTTTTATGACTATACGTCAAAATACGCGGTGGGCGGATCCGATCACCTGACACCCGCCCCGATCCCTGCTGAAGCTTATGAGCGTGCGCTCGACATCGCTTTGCGCGCCCACCGGATGCTCGGGTGCCGGGGCGTCAGTCGGGCCGATCTGCGTTACGACGATACAGGGGCGCAGCCAGGCGAGCTCTACCTGCTGGAAGTAAACACCCAGCCCGGGATGACGCCCACCTCGCTCGTTCCTGACATTGCCCGCCATGTCGGCATTGGCTTCGACGATTTGATCGTGTGGATCCTAGAGAACGCGGCATGCGACGGGTGATGAGGACAATGCCGCAGCGGTCGCGCCGACAAGGCGTCGTACGCGGCCTCTATCGGATCGGGTTGTGGATCAGTGTCCCCGTGCTGATTTCGGGGAGCGTTTACGGCACGGTCCAGCTGAGCCATTCGCCGCTCGGACAATCGCTGCTCCAAAGCGCGGCCGAAAAGGTGGTGCAGGCCACCGGGCTGCTCGGCTTGACGGTTTCCGACATCCGGGTCGAAGGCCGCGAGACGACCGATCCGGAGACGATACTGGCGGCGCTCGCCGCCGGGCCCGGCACCCCGATCCTGGCAGTCAATCCGGCACGTGCCAAGGAGCAGCTCGAGGCCCTGCCGTGGGTGCACACCGCGGTGATCGAACGCCGGCTGCCGTCCACGCTTTACGTGCGTCTGGTCGAGCGTAAGCCGCTGGCGCTCTGGCAGCACGGCGGCAAGCTCGAGCTGATCGATCGCGAAGGCGCCGCCATCCCGGTGACCGGCCTCGACCGGTTCGCCAAGCTTCCGATGGTTGTCGGCGAGGGTGCCGCGAGCCATGCAGCGGAGTTCCTCGCGGTGCTGGCGAGCGAACCCGATCTCGCGGCGCGCGTCACCGCCGCGATCCGTGTCGGCGATCGTCGCTGGAACCTGCGCATCGACAATGCGGTCGACGTGCTCCTCCCGGCGGAGGCGGCGGCGAGTGCGTGGTCCCAGCTCGCCAGACTCGAGCGATCGAGCGCCATCCTGAAACGGGAGGTGCAGACTATCGATATGCGGCTGCCGGATCGGCTCGTCCTGCAAGTCACCCCCGAGCCGCCAAAAGAAGCACCAATCTCGAGAAAAGAACGCCCGCCGGGGAAGAACACATGACCGCAATGGACGAAGCGCCGGCGCGCGCCAAAGACAGAGCTATGGCAGCGACCACGGGAAGCGGCGGAAAAGCAAAACCGCGCCGGCCGCCGATCAAGCCACGCGGCAGCCTCATTGCCGCGCTTGATATCGGTACGACGAAGATTTGCTGCTTCATCGCCCGGGTCGCCGCCGATAAGCCGCGTGTACTCGGAATCGGCCACCAGATCTCTCGGGGCGTGCGCAACGGGACGATCGTTGATCTGGAAGCGGCAGGCGCCTCCATAGTCAATGCGGTGCACGCTGCCGAGGAAATGGCCGGCGAGACGATCCATCAAGTGGTGGCGAACCTCTCGGGCGGGTTCTTCGGCTCGCGCATCGTCAAGGCCGAGATCGGCATTACCGGGCGTGAGGTCACCGATGCGGAGGTGCAGCGGGTGCTCGATCAGGGGTACCATATGCGCGAGCCGGGCGATCGCCACGTTATCCATTCGGTGCCGGTCGGATTCTCTATCGACGACAGCCGGGGCATCCGCGACCCGCGCGGGATGTTTGGCGAGCGGCTCGGCGTCAACATGCATGTGGTAACCGCGAGCGCGCCCAGCGTGCGTAATCACGGCTCGGCGATCGGGCGCTCGCATCTCGAGGTCGACGCCCTCGTGGTCAGCCCCTATGCCGCCGGGCTCTCTTGTCTCGTCGAGGATGAGATCGCTCTCGGTGTGACCGTCATTGACATGGGTGGCGGAACGACGACGATCGGAGTGTTCTTCGACGGCAATCTGATCCACGCCGACTATATACCCGTCGGCGGCTGCCATGTGACCAACGACATCGCTCGCGGACTCTCAACCCCGCTCGCCCATGCCGAACGCATGAAGACGCTGTTCGGCAGCGCGATTTCCTCGAGCACCGACGAGCGCGAGACGATTGCGGTTCCGCAAGTCGGCGAAGAGGATGAGGGGCATGTCAATCACGTGCCGAAATCGCTGCTTGTCGGGATTATCGCGCCGCGCATCGAGGAGACCTTTGAGCTGGTGCGAAATCGTCTCGAGGCGAGCGGGTTCGACAAGGTTGCGGGCCGACGCGTCGTGCTGACCGGCGGAGCCTGTCAACTGCATGGCGCACGGGAGTTCGCCGGACTGATCCTCGACAAGCAGGTTCGGATAGGGCGGCCGCAGCAGGTTACGGGGTTGGCCGAAGCGACCGGCGGCCCGGCGTTTTCCACGACTGTCGGACTCCTGCATTTTGCACTATCGGAGCGGGCCGAGGTCCCGCGCAGCGGTCGCAACGCCGTGAGGGCATCGAACGGGCTCTTCGGTCGATTGGGTCACTGGCTGAAGGAGAACTTTTGAGGCAAATTCGGCTTGGACGCTCGCCCGCCCGGGCGTGAGCCAGCGAGGGGGAGCCCGGACCAGACCGGGCATTATAGAGCTGCATCGCAGCGGAGGGGGACCGCATGATCAATCTGAGCATCCCGAAGGACGAGCAGGAGATGAAGCCCCGTATCACCGTTGTCGGGGTCGGAGGCGCCGGGGGAAACGCCGTCAACAACATGATTCGCTCGAATTTGGTCGGGTGCGAGTTCGTCGCCTGCAATACCGACGCTCAGGCGCTGCAACAGTCTACCGCACCACACAAGATACAACTCGGGATCGGCGTCACTCGGGGTCTTGGCGCTGGTTCGCGGCCCGATGTCGGCCGCGCCGCTGCCGAGGAGGCCCTCGACGAGATCCTCGAGGCGATGCAGGGCTCCAATATGGTGTTCATCACCGCTGGAATGGGCGGCGGCACTGGGACGGGTGGCGCGCCGGTAATTGCACGCATCGCGCGCGAATTGGGGATCCTGACCGTGGGCGTGGTCACTAAACCGTTTCACTTCGAGGGCAGCCATCGCATGCGCATCGCCGAGGTCGGCATCGAGGAGCTGCAGAAATTTGTCGACACCCTGATCATCATTCCCAACCAGAATCTGTTCCGGGTCGCGAACGACCGAACGACCTTCGCCGATGCCTTCAAGATGGCGGACGACGTCCTTCATTCGGGGGTGCGCGGCGTCACAGACCTGATGGTCATGCCCGGTTTGATCAATCTCGACTTCGCCGACATCCGCACGGTGATGGCCGAAATGGGCAAGGCGATGATGGGTACCGGCGAAGCTGAAGGCGAGCGCCGGGCGATCGACGCCGCCGAGGCGGCGATCTCGAACCCGCTGCTCGAGGACGTGTCGATGAAGGGTGCGAAGGGCGTCCTGATCAACATCACCGGCGGCCTGGATATGACCTTGTTTGAGGTCGATGAGGCGGCGAACCGCATCCGCGAGGAGGTCGATCCCGAGGCCAATATCATCTTCGGTTCGACCTTCGAGGAGGGGTTGTCCGGGAAGATGCGCATCTCGGTCGTCGCCACCGGCATCGACGCGGAAGGGGTCTCTCAGGCCCGGCCGGCGATCAGTTTGGTCAGCAGCCGGGATACCGTCGCGGCTTCCGCTTTGCGTGAGGCGACCACGGGGGGTTACATGCAGCCCCTGCTCACCCAGAATGCGGCGCAGCCGCCGATCGATGGCTTGCGGGAGCAGGCGCGCAGCGAGGCGCTGCGCATGGAGCCCGACGGCGAGCCACTACCGCAGGCGGCAGAGGCAGCCGAGAACGCGGCGATGCGCAGCCCCGCCTTTATCGCGCCAAAGCCGGTCGACGCCGGGCTCGCCCGCGCGGTTCCGGTGACCCAACCGGCGGTTCCACCGGGGCCCGCGGTCAAGGAGGCCGCGCCAAAACCCAAGGGTCGCGTGCCCAGCCTGATTGAGCGGGTAACCGGGGTGGGCCGGGCCCGTGCCGTCGCGCCGGAACCGGCGCCGCGTCCGGCCGCGCAGCCCGCCAAGCAGGCTGCGCAGCCTCGGCTGGCGCCGCTCGAACCGGACGACCGGCTGGGCTTGAGCAAGGAAGAAGACCTGCTCGACATTCCCGCCTTCCTGCGTCGGCAAGCAAACTAGTTCGTCACCGCGGTTACCGCGGGTTCGGGCGGCCTCAAGAGCCGCGGATCGACGGGGCACCGGCAGCACGGCGATTTGAGAGCGGAATATTGGCGAGACGTAACAATCTGCAACAAAGAGTGATTTGAGACGAAATCGAGGCGCCGGTAAGCAGTTGCTTGGTAAGGGGCAAGTTTTCGAGAATCTGTCGCATGTTGGGGGATATGACGACAGCGTCGCAACGGACGCTAAAGAACCGGATCGGGTGCCGGGGGGTTGGGCTTCATTCGGGTCGAAGGGTCGCTATGACCTTATTCCCGGCGGCGTCGGACACCGGGATCGTGTTTCGCCGCGCCGATGCCGGGGCGGAAATCCGGGCGAGTTGGGTCAATGCGATCGAATTGCCACGATGTACGATGCTGTCAAACGGCGAGGGGATCACCATCGGCACGGTTGAGCATCTAATGGCTGCACTTGCCGGTGCCGAGATCGATAACGTTATCGTCGAGCTTGACGGTCCCGAAGTGCCGATCATGGACGGGAGTTCGGCGCCTTTCCTTTTCCTGATCGAATGCGCCGGGGTCGTCGAGCAGGATTCGGCGCGGCGAGCTATCAAAGTGCTCAAACCGGTGAGCGTCGTCGAGAACGGTGCATCCGCGCGGTTGCTGCCCGATCACGGCTTTTCGATGAGCTTTGAAATCGATTTCGCCAACCCCCTGATCAGCCGGCAGGACATCTGCGTCGAGTTCGACGCGACGACTTTCAAATCTGAGCTCAGCCGAGCGCGCACCTTCGGCTTGCTCGACGAAGTGGACCGGTTACGGGCGTCCGGCTTCGGTCGCGGGGGGTCGCTCGACAATGTCGTCGTGGTCAGCGGCAATCATGTATTGAATGCCGGAGGGCTGCGCTACGCTGACGAGTTCGTCCGCCATAAGCTGCTCGACGCGTTCGGTGATCTCTATCTCGCCGGCGGCCCGATCATCGGACGCTTTGACGGCATGCGTTCAGGCCACACGCATACACGACGTCTGCTCGCGGCGCTGTTTGCGGACGCCGAGGCCTGGTGCTTTACGAGCCTGGGTCGAGCGACGGATCTCGGTGCGCTTGATCAGCGGGATGGTGCGCGTCTCTTCGGGGCATGACGTTAACATGGCTTGTCCCCCGTGAACGCGATCAGTGCTATAAGCGGAACCTGACTCCCGTCACTGGGGTTGCCGATGCGTCCATTGTCCACATTTCGGTGGCTTGGTGTAGCCGCTCTGGTATCCATTCTCGCAGCCTGTGGCGGCGGGAAAAAGGACGTTTACGTCGAAAAACCGGTCGACGATCTCTACAATAAAGCCATGGATGAGATGGTCGAAGAGCGTTATGCTCCCGCAGCTAAGACGTTTGACGAAGTCGAGAGCCAGCATCCTTACTCGGTCTGGGCCACAAAGAGCCAAGTTATGGCAGCCTATGCCCAATACGAGGCGGGGAATTACGGTGAAGCGGTTATCGCTGCAGATCGTTTTATTCAACTACATCCGGGTAATCGTGACATCGCTTATGCCTATTATTTGAAGGCAATCTCCTATTACGTCCAAATTACCGATGTCGGCCGTGACCAGAAAATCACCGAGCAGGCCTTGAAGGCGCTCGACGACGTGGTGCGCCGTTTTCCTGACAGCAAATATGCACGTGACGCCAAACTGAAACTTGATTTCACTCGTGACCATCTGGCCGGTAAGGAAATGGAGATCGGTCGTTACTATCTTAGACGTGGCCAATACCTGGCGGCGATAAACCGCTTCAAACGCGTTATCGACAATTATCAGACGACGACGCATGTGCCGGAAGCGCTGGAGCGTCTTGTCGAATGCGACTTGGCACTCGGTCTCGACGACGAGGCCAAGGCCAATGCCGCAGTCCTCGGCTACAATTATCCGGGGAGCGAGTGGTATCAGGACAGCTACGCCCTCGTTACAGGAACCGGTAATCCCGGCCTGCCCAAGGAAGGCTGGTTCGCGCGCAGCATCGGAAGTCTATTCTGAACCGCACGCCGAGGCGGCGTCCGACAACATGAAAAATTGTTAATTTCGGACGGGCCACCGGCTGACGTATTTCAGCGTCGCCAGTGAGTGCATCAAGCTCCCTCCCGCGCGCTCCCTCTCTGCTGCGGCGGGTGCGGGCGTCTGCAACGTGCATCGGAGGGTTTTGAGGATGCTGCGGTGGCTTTTCGCGGTCTTGCTTCTGGTCTTTACCGTCGTCGCGGCAGATGCCGCCGACAAGCCGTCCGGTGTCACCGGCCTCTATTTGACCACCCGGTATCCCGCCATGACCGTACGTGCCGGCGAGACCACGACGATCGACCTGTCGCTGCACAACTTCAACATGCCGCCGCAAGAGGTGGGGCTGTCGGTGCCACAGGTGGCGAGCGGGTGGAAAGCGACGGTTCTCGGAGGCGGTCAGCCGATCAAGTCGGCATTTGTCGAGCCGGATAGCGAGGAGAAGCTGCAGCTGCGCCTCGAACCCCCGTCGGGTGCGGGACCCGGCGATTATCAATTCCTCGTCGAGGCTCAGGGTCAGG
This sequence comes from uncultured Alphaproteobacteria bacterium, assembly GCA_963796155.1. Taxonomy (GTDB): domain Bacteria; phylum Pseudomonadota; class Alphaproteobacteria; order ATCC43930; family CGMCC-115725; genus AP-15. The sequence continues at coordinate 102,224 of CAWCKT010000001.1, forward strand.
GGAACACGCTGAAACTCCCGATAACCGTCACGATCGGCCAGGAGCTGCCGGCCAAGCTCAAGCTCACCACCAACTTCCCGGCGCTGCGCGGCACCGCGACCACCTCTTTCAAATTCAAGGTTGCGGTCGCCAACGACAGCGGGCGCGACGCCACGATCAATTTCAGCGCCGACGCGCCGAAGAACTTCCAGGTCACCTATACCGAGGCCTATGGCACCCAGCAGCTCACCAGCATCCCGATCGAGGCCGGCAAGTCGAAGGACATCGAGGCTTCCGTCGCGTTGCCGCGCGATACCCCGGCCGGCGATTACAAGCTCGTGCTGCACGCCAAGAGTGAGGCCGCGTCGGCTGATCTCGACCTCTCCATCACGATCATCGGCCAGCCCCGCCTGTCGCTCGCTGGCGAAGGCGGCCGTCTCAGCGGCGAGGCCTATGCCGGCCAGGACAGCCAACTGACCTTGGTCGCGAAGAACGACGGCAGCGAGGCGGCGCGCGACGTCGAGTTCAGCGGGACGGCGCCCGAGGGCTGGAAGACGAGCTTCGACCCCAAGGAATTGCCCGAACTCGACGCCGGCAAGTCGCAGTCGATCAAGGTCACGTTGACGCCGTCCGCGCGCGCCATCGCCGGGGATTATCAGACGACGATCCGCGCCAGCTCGGCCGGCGGTCAGTCCGAATCGGCGAATTTTCGCATCACCGTCCTGACTTCGACCGTGTGGGGTGCTGTCGGCATCGGCGTCATCGCTGTCGCCCTGCTCGTCGTCGTCTTCGCGGTCGCCCGCTTCGGCCGGCGTTAGCGAGGGTAGGATGGCTGACGAAGTCGTGATCCGGGCCGAGGGGCTGACCAAGCGCTACGCCGCGACCCTTGCGGTCGACCATATCGACCTCGAGGTTCGCTCGGGCGAGATCCTCGGCATTCTCGGACCCAACGGGTCGGGCAAGACGACGACGATCCTGATGCTGCTCGGGTTGACCGAGCCGACCGAAGGCCGCGCCGAGGTCGCCGGCTTCGACCCGTTGCGCGCGCCGCTCGAAGTCAAGCGTCGGGTGGGTTATCTGCCCGATACGGTCGGCTTTTATGATGGGCTCTCGGCGCGCGATAATCTTGCCTATACCGGACGGCTCGCCGGGCTGTCGCGGCGCGAGATCGATGAGCGGTTTGCCGAGGCGCTCGCGAGAGTGGGGCTTCCCGATGTCGGCCGGGAGCGGGTCGGGACGTTCTCGCGCGGCATGCGCCAGCGGTTGGGCCTCGCCGAGATCCTGATGAAGCGTCCGAGCATCGCCATTCTCGACGAGCCGACTGCGACATTGGACCCGCATTCGACGCAAGAATTTCTCGGCATGATCCGTTCGCTGAAGAGCGACGGCACCGCCGTTCTGCTGTCCTCGCATCATCTCGACCAGGTGCAAAGCGTGTGCGACCGGGTGGCCCTGTTCAACCTCGGGCGGATCGCGCTCTCGGGCAGCGTGACCGATTTGGCGCAGCGGGTACTCGGCGGCGGCCACGTGATCGATGTCGAGGTCCGCGGCCCCGGTGTGCGTGACCTCCTCGCCGGCATGCCGGGCGTGGTGCGGGTGCAGGTGCTCGGGCCGGAGCTTTACCGGGTCGATTGCGAGCGCGATTTGCGGCCCGAGATCGCTCGGCTTCTCGCTCCGTCATGCGAGTTGACCGGCATCCGCTTTGCCGAGCCGAGCCTCAACGAGGTCTACACCCGTTACTTCGACGAGGTGCGCCATGCGGCGTAGCGGCTCGCCCTTCACCGGGGCCGGGATCGTCCTCGCCAAGGAGGCCGCGGACCAGCTGAGCGGCATTCGCATGGTCGTGATCGAGGCGCTGGTCTTCCTGATCGCGCTCGTTCTGGCTTGGTTTTCAACGACGACAATCCGTGAATCCATTGGCCAAAGCCCGTTTCTGTTTCTCCGTTTGCTGACGATGGCCCCGGACCCGATACCATTCTCGTTTATCGACACGGTTGGGCTCGTGGCGCCGGTAATCGCGATCGCGCTCGGATTCGACGCGGTGAACGCGGAGTTCAACCAGCGGACCCTGAGCCGCATTCTCGCCCAGCCGATTTATCGCGACGCTCTGCTGCTCGGTAAATTTCTCGCTCGTCTCCTCGCCTTGGCCATAGCACTGCTCTCGCTGTGGCTGCTGGTGTTGGGGGTCGGCTTCCTGCGCCTCGGGCTGCCGCCGAGCGGCGAGGAGCTGATCCGGATGCTGGGTTTTCTGGTCGCGACCATCGCCTATGGCGGGGTGTGGCTCGCGGTAGCGTTCTTGTTCTCGATTCTGTTTCGAGCCCCCGCAACGGCCGCACTCGCGGCGTTGGGCCTCTGGCTCGTCTTCTCGTTCTTCTGGTCGTTGGTCATCACGCCCCTTGCGGCGACCCTGATCGCCGGACCGCAGGAAGACATCTTCGGCCCCAATCTCGCTTACATTCAAACCTCGCAGGTGCTCGATCGGATCTCGCCGAACACGCTCTATGCCGAGATTGCATTGGCCCTGCTGCAGCCGGCAACGCGCACCCTTGGTCCGGTATTCATCAGCCAGCTCCGCGGCGCGCTGCTCGGCGCGCCATTGCCGGCTTCCCAGAGTTTCATCCTGGTCTGGCCGCAGCTGACCGGGCTCGTCGCCGCGATGATCCTGATCTTCGCCGCCGGCTACGTGGTCTTCCAGCGCCAGGAGATCCGCGCATGACGACGGTGGACCAGCAGAAGACGAGACGTGCTCGGACCGGGCTCATCGCGCACGATCCGGCGTTGGCGCAGCCCGGTTATACGCTCTTCGCGCCGATGTACGGTGACGGGACCGTCTACCTCGTCGGCATGGACGGCAATGTGGCGCACACTTGGCATATGCCGCATCGGCCCGGCCTCTACGGCCATCTGCTCGATAACGGCCACCTCTTTTTTGGCGGCAAGATCATGGAGGATCTCGAGCGGTTCGAGGCGTGGCCCCGCTTCAAAGGCGGTGCGGTGCTTGAGGCGGATTGGCAGGGCCGGATCCTATGGGAGGTGCGGCACCGGGACCACCACCACGACGCTCGCTTGCTGCGCAACGGCAACGTCCTGCTCTTGTGCCTGCGCCCGCTCGCCGCCGAACTCGCCCGCCGCGTCCGGGGCGGGCTGCCCGGCAGCGAAGCCGGCGGCGCGATCTACGCCGATTATCTGGTCGAGATGACGACATCGGGCGAGGCCGTCTGGGAATGGCGGAGCTGGGAGCACCTCGACCCCGAGACCTGCCCGATCACCCCGCAGGATCATCGCGCGGAGTGGACGCACGGCAACACCGTGGCCGAGACGGCGGAGGGCCACCTCGTCGTCAGCTTTCGCAACATCTCGACCGTCGTGATGATCGAGCGGGCGACCGGCAACATCATCTGGCGGCTCGGCCACCCGCCGCTCGCACAGCAACACGATCCGCGCCCGCTGCCGAACGGCAACATCCTGATCTTCGACAACGGCACGCACCGCGCCGACCACCCGGCGACCTTTTCGCGCGTGATCGAGGTCGACCCGCGCACCAACGCGATCGTCTGGGAGTATGCCGATCAGTCGCTCTTCGAGTTCTTCAGCCCGTACATTTCGGGCGCGCAGCGGCTCGCCAACGGCAACACGCTGATCTGCGAGGGCTGTCACGGGCGCATCTTCGAGGTGACACCCGGGCACGAGGTCGTCTGGGAGTATGTGAGCCCGCACTTCTTCCAGGAGCCCGGACGCGCAGGGCTCAACAACTGGGTCTTCCGCGCCTTCCGCTACACAGAGGCGGAAATCGACGCCGCGCGCCGCGCTTGACGAAAAGGGGCGGTCCGATCCGGACCGCCCCCGGATGTGGCGCGAGGGCTCGTGTTCCACCCTTTTACGTCCCGCCGGTCAACCCGGCCACGACCGCAGGACCGACCGTGCGCGCCACACAGACCGCAGCCTATATTGCCGATTGGTCGGCGCAAGCGGCGGAATCATTGTCCACAGGCTTACCCCCAAGATAGCGACGCTGTCCCCCGAACCATCCACAGCGCGATTTGATTCGCCGGACGATCAGCGCATAGTGGACGCGGGATCGCGGCTGGAGGATCGATCGACATGCTCCCGGCACCGGGCTTCCATCACCTGCATCTGAACTCGGTCGATCCCGACAGAGCGATCGACTTTTACACCCGGCAATTCCCGAGCACGGCAAAGGGGAGCTGGGGCGGCTTTCCGGCGCTCAGATCGCCCAACGATGTCCTCGTGCTGTTCACCAAGGTCGACAGGCCGCCGCCGACTGGGCCGCAGAGTGCGATCTGGCATTTCGGCTGGCACGTCACCGACGCACGCCGCTGCCTCGAAACCTACAAGGCCCGCCCGGAGGTCGAGCTCCTGCCGCTCTACACCACGGACGAGGGCGGCTCCGTCCTGATCAGCAGCGACACCTGGCCGAGTGTGGGCGGCGTGCTCGGTCTGACCAAGGCTCAGATCGCCGAAGCCAAGGCAAGAGGTATCAGGCCGGCGGGCGGCGGCGGGTTCGCCTATATGAAGGGTCCCGACAACGCCCTTGTCGAATATGCCGGGAACCACCCGACCGAGCGCTTCAACCACGTGCATCTCTACCAGGAGGATCCGATCGGCGCGTTCGCCTGGTATCAACAGCATCTGAACGCGCCGGTAAGGCCGGGTTACGCGCCGACGGCGGCCCAAGATGAGGTGCGGCGCGGGCCCGACCGCACCTGGCCGGCGCTCGACCGGGCGGGGATGTTCCGCACCCCGCGGGCCGGCGTCGAATTTGGCGACGTATCGATGATGTGGTACGCCAACCAAGGCGACCAGCCGCTCGCCGGTTCGCGCGGACAGCTGCAGGACCACATCGCGCTCAAGGTCGAGGATCTCGACGCGTGGGTCGAGAAGCTGCGCGGCGAGGGCGTCAAATTCCTCGAAGAGCCCTACCCGCTCGGCGACACCCGCGCGGTGATGATCGAAGGCCCGAGCCGCGAAGCCCTGGAGCTGGTCGAGGTAAAATAATCCACCGACACGACGGCCACGGCTGAGCCCGTCGGATTTCCCTGTTCTCAGGGAAAAACGCGTCCTGAGCGCCCGAAAATTGCCCTCTCAACGTCGAAAGTATTAGGCATATCAGCAACTTGAATACGATTTGGGCGCCCGCCGGCAGCGGATCGGCAGCGGAATTTGGCAGAGAGCCCGAACCTTGTCCTACCCACATGGTGTTAACCATCTCAATAATTGAGATTATAGTATTGCTAGATTGGATATAGGCGCAGGTTGGGCCAGGGCAAGGGGGTGCGTCCAGGGCGGCGATGCCGCTCCTCTATTTTTCCGGCAAGTGCCAGCGCCTCGGTAAGGAGCGTGAGAAATAGCGGTGTGGCTCCGCGGGCTCCAATCGCTTCTTTCAGGTCTTGGGTGTCGAAGCCTTCGGTAAACCAGCCGTAGAGGGGCGCGAGCAGGTCGCGCGAGTTAGGGAGGGGGCTGCTGCGAAAGGGAACGTTGGCTGGGTTCGCAGCCAGCGTGGGCCGCATCTGCGCTGTATCGCTTACCGTCAGCGCCGCTCCGCATTTCCCGCAGAACCTGGCCCCGGAGCGGGTCGGCGCACCGCAAGACGGACAGCGGATCGGCGCCGGCGTGCCGCACGCCTCGCAAAACCTGTTGCCCTCGGGAATGTCAGCCTTGCAGTTCGGGCATTCCATTGCCGCACCCCGATCTCCCGGCAGAGCGAGCGTAACATATGACGGCGCGATGCGGTGCCGACTAGCTTCCCCGAGTTGGCAACCAAGCGATCAAAGGAGGGGTACAAGCTCGTCGGCGGTGAGCCCGGCTTGGCGCAGGATCGAGCGGAGAATGCCGCGCTTTACGTCGGCGCTTCCGTGGTGCGGGACGACTATGCGTACGGCGGGACGATCGGGATGCTTCAGCACGTAATGGCCGCCGGTCACATGATGGACGAAAAAGCCGGCACGCTGTAATGCCCGGATCAGCCGCGTGGCGTTGACCGAGGGCAGATCGGTCATGCGCTCGCGAGTTCGACGGTCAGCCTTTCGGTGATCGGCCCTTCCGGAGCCTCATAGGGTAACGGTTCACCGTCTTTGCGCAGGGATTCAAGATACGCGCGCAGGCAATCCGTCGCCATTGCGCGCGCCTCGTCCATCGTCTCACCCTGGGTCGCCAGGCCCGGGATGGCCGGGAAGGTGACGATATACCCGCCCTCTTCGGCCGGCTCGAAAACCGCGGTGTACCGGAACTGATTCGCCATTCGAGCATCGCTCCTACAACGCGGCGGATATCGGCAATTATGGGTGCGGCCCCACCCGATTACGATGGCGACGACCCTACAACGCCGGCGAAGAGCCCGCACCCACCGGTCACGCCGCCGCATCGGCATTGAGCGAGCCTGTTGCAAGCTCACGTGAGCTCGTCGAGCAGCGCCTTGGCCTCTTTCAGGTCGGCGGTGTCGAAGCCTTCGGTGAACCAGCCGTAGAGGGGTGCCAGCAGGTCGCGCGCCTCGGCCCGCCGACCCTGCTCGGCCCACAGCCGGGCGAGGCTCGTCGCGGCGCGCAATTCGTAGCCGCGTGTGCCCTGCTCGCGGGCGATCGCGAGGGCGGTGCGGAACGAGTCCTCGGCCTTCGCTGGATCGGGATATGGCAAGCGACCGGTGAGCTCGCCGCGCAAGCGATGAATTTCTGCGCCCCAGCCCCTCTCGCCGGAGACGGCCGCTTTTGCCAATGCGTCGTCGAGGGCAGCAAGGCCTTCCTCTATCTTTCCGGCAAGCGCCCGCGCCTCGGCCAGGAGCGCGAGGAATAACGGTGTGTAGACGCGGGCGCCGGTCGCCTCGGCTGCGGCCAAACCGTCGCGGATACGGGCAATTCCCGTCGTCGCTTCACCCCCTTGGGCGAAGGCCCAGCCCTGGAGAACCCGACCAAAGGCCACCCAGTAGGCGAATCCGTGTTCACTCGCGAGTGCCACGCAATCGTTGCCGTGGGCGCAGACGGTGGCGACATCTCGGGCGAAGACCGCGGCCATTCCAGCGTAATAAAGGGCGTGGGAAAGGGTGTGCGCATGGCCCAATTGCCGGCTCAATGCGAGCGCGCGATCGGCAGCTCGGGCGGACTGATCAGGATAGCCGCGATGCCAAAGCGCCCAGGACAATTGGACAAAGGCGCTGACCCCGATGTCCTGCCCATAGTGAAAGGGGGAATCGCGATGCTCCTCGGGCCGATACAACGACGCGGCCGTTTCGAGATGCGCGAGAGCTGCAGGGTAATCGCCGCTATAGGTCAAGGAATGACCGAGGATGCGATGGCCGACCAGGAGCGGGCCGGACGAAGATTGCGATTGGGCTGACGACAGGAAGTTGGCAGCGTGCTCGAGTGCGGCCGCGACAGTTCCGCCGACCGCGTTAGACACCCAAAGCCCATAGAGCACGGAGAAATGGAGCGGGGTCCCGACTGCCCCGGTCTCGGTCACGAGCCAATTCGCTCGGTCCAGCACGGCGAAGACCTCCTGGTCCGCGTAGCCTTTGCCGGCCATCAGCGGCCGGGTCAGGGTGACCTGGATATCGAGCTCCAGCTGGTTGCGCTCGCGCGTTTCGGGCAACCCGTCCAACAGACTGAGGCCTCGGCGTAATTGCGCGCTCGCCTCATGCACGGCTGATCTGGCGAACGAGGATTGGCCCGCGCGGAGCCAATATGTGATCGCCTTGTCGGCTATGGCGGCTTCGCCGTAGTGATGCGCGACGATCTCCGGCCGCGTTTGCACGAGGTCCGGAACCCGCTGTTCCAACGCCTCGGCGATGCGGCGATGCAAGGCCTGGCGCGGGCCGCGCAGCAGGGTGCTGTAGGCGGTGTCCTGGACCAGCGCGTGCTTGAACAAATATTCGGCCGCCGGCGGCGCGCCGCGCTGGAAGACGAGGCCAGCTTCGACGAGGCGGCGCAGCGCCTCTTGCAGTTCGGGCTCGGCGAGCGGCACGGCCGCTGCCAGCAGCTCATAGGAAAAGTCGCGCCCGATGGCGGCGCCGGCCTGCGCCACATTCTTGGCCGCCGGGCCGAGCCGGTCGAGGCGCCCCAGCAGCGAGGCGTGCAAGGTGGCAGGCACGGCGAGCGACGACGCCGGCACGGCGGATATCGACCCATAGCCGCGATCGGCGCCGGCCTCGACCACCGCCTTGGTCAATTCCTCGACAAAGAGCGGCACTCCGTCGGTGCGCTCGACGATCTCGTCGACAATATCCGGCGGCAGCGCCCCGAGATTGCCGGCGAGCCGATGCACGAGCGTCGCCCCTTCGCTGCGGCCGAGCCGGTTCAGCGCGATCACCGTCACCTGCGATTCCCGACCCAGGGCGGTTGGAACTCGGGCCGGTAGGTTGCGACCAGCAGCACCGGCAGGCCCGTGATCTTCTCGACCGTAAGGTCGAGCAGCTCGCGCGAGGTCGGATCGATCCAATGCAGGTCCTCGAAGATCATCAATACCGGCTGCCGCCGCGCCAGCGCCTGGAGCTGCCGCAGCAGCGCCGCCAATGTCCGCTCCTTCTTGCGCTGCGGGCTGAGGTCGAGCGGCGGGAAGCGCTCGCCGCCGGAAAGCGACAGCATCTCGGCGATCAACGAGAGGTCGCCCGGTTCCGCCCCGTCGCCGAGCAGCGCCTCCAGCTTGTCGAGTTTTATTGCGCCGTGTCGTCGCGAGCGAACCCTGCCGCGCGTTCCAGCTGGCCGATAAAGGGGTAGAGCGCGCTGTCCTGATGGTGCGGCGAGCAGAAATAGCGCAGTCGGGTATGCGGCTCGGTCTCGATACGTTGCGACAGCGCCGCGGTCAGGCGCGACTTGCCGATGCCCGGCTCGCCGGAAACCAGCACCACCCGCCCTTCGCCGGACTTCGCCTGCTGCCAGCGCCGCAATAAGAGGTCGAGCTCCTCGTCGCGGCCGACCAGCGGTGTGGTCCCCGAACGCAATGCCTCGAAGCGGCTGACGACCCCGCTCTCGCCGACCACACGCCAGGCAGGCTGTGGCTCGGCGAAACCGGCAAGCGGCTGGGGACCGAGATCCTCGATCTCGAACAAGGTGCCGATCTGTCTCCGGGTGCTGTCGGCAACGACCAAGGTGCCCGGCCGGGCCAGCGCCTGCAGACGGGCGGCGAGGTTTGGCGTTTCGCCGACGACGCCCCGCTCCTGCGCCGCACCCGCACCGATCAGATCGCCAACGACGACGAGGCCAGTGGCGATGCCGATCCGCACGTTCAGCGGCTCTTGTGTGGCGAGCCGGCCGACCGCGTCGATGACCGCGAGCCCGGCGCGGGCCGCGCGCTCGGCGTCGTCCTCATGCGCCTCGGGATAGCCGAAATAAACGAGCACGCCGTCGCCCATATACTTGGCGACAAAACCGCCAAACCGGCCGACGGTATCGGTCACGCAGCGATGGTAGGCGCCGACGATCTCGCGCAGATCCTCGGGATCGAAGCGCGTCGACAGCGGCGTCGAACCGACCAGATCGCAGAACATGACCGTCAGCTGCCGCCGCTCGGCCTCCGCCCCCACCCAGCCCTCCCCCGCAAGCGGGGGAGGGCGAGGGAGGGGGCTGCCGGCGGGCGCACTGGTACTGCTGAGCTGGGCGATGGCCTGCGGCGAAGTGATGCGCGACGATCTCCGGTTGAGTTTCGACAAAGTCGGGAAACCGCTGTTCCAACGCCTCGGCGATCCGGCGATGCAAGGCCTGGCGCGGGCCGCGCAGCAAGGTGCTGTAGGCGGTGTCCTGGACCAGCGCGTGCTTGAACAAATATTCGGCCGCCGGCGGCGCGCCGCGCTGGAAGACGAGGCCGGCTTCGACGAGGCGGCGCAGCGCCTCTTGCAGTTCGGGCTCGGCGAGCGGCACGGCCGCTGCCAGCAGCTCATGGGAAAAGTCGCGCCCGATGGCGGCGCCGACCTGCGCCACATTCTTGGCCGCCGGGCCGAGCCGGTCGAGGCGCCCCAGCAGCGAGGCGTGCAAGGTGGCAGGCACGGCGAGCGACGACGGCGGCACGGCGGATATCGACCCGTGGCCGCGATCGGCGCCGGCCTCGACCACCGCCTTGGTCAATTCCTCGACAAAGAGCGGCACCCCGTCGGTGCGCTCGACGATCTCGTCGACAATATCCGGCGGCAGCGCCCCGAGATTGCCGGCGAGCTGATGCACGAGCGTCGCCCCTTCGTTGCGGCCGAGCCGGTTCAGCGCGATCACCGTCACCTGCGACTCTCCGACCCAGGGCGGTTGGAACTCGGGCCGGTAGGTCACGACCAGCAGCACCGGCAGGCCCGTGATCTTCTCGACCGTAAGATCGAGCACCTCGCGCGAGGTCGGATCGATCCAATGCAGGTCCTCAAAGATCATCAATACCGGCTGCCGCCGCGCCAGCGCCTGGAGCTGCCGCAGCAGCGCCGCCAATGTCCGCTCCTTCTTGCGCTGCGGGCTGAGGTCGAGCGGCGGGAAGCGCTCGCCGCCGGAAAGCGACAGCATCTCGGCGATCAACGAGAGGTCGCCCGGCTCCGCCCCGTCGCCGAGCAGCGCCTCCAGCTTGTCCAGTTTTATCGTCGCCGTGTCGTCGCGGGCGAACCCTGCGGCGCGTTCCAGCTGGCCGATAAAGGGGTAGAGCGCGCTGTCCTGATGGTGCGGCGAGCAGAAATAGCGCAGCCGGGTATGCGGCTCGGTCTCGATACGTTGCGACAGCTGCCGCGGTCAGGCGCGACTTGCCGATGCCCGGCTCGCCGGAGACCAGCACCACCCGCCCTTCGCCGGACTTCGCCTGCTGCCAGCGCCGCAATAAGAGGTCGAGCTCCTCGTCGCGGCCGACCAGCGGTGTGGTCCCCGAACGCAATGCCTCGAAGCGGCTGACGACCCCGCTCTCGCCGACCACACGCCAGGCACGCTGTGGCTCGGCAAAACCGGCGAGCGGCTGCGGCCCGAGATCCTCGATCTCGAACAAGGTGCCGATCTGTCGCCGGGTGCTGTCGGCAACGACCAAGGTGCCCGGCCGGGCCAGCGCCTGCAGGCGGGCGGCGAGGTTTGGCGTCTCGCCGACCACGCCCCGCTCCTGCGCCGCACCCGCGCCGATCAGATCGCCGACGACGACGAGGCCAGTGGCGATGCCGATCCGCACGTTCAGCGGCTCTTGTGTGGCGAGCCGGCCGACCGCGTCGATGACCGCGAGCCCGGCGCGGGCCGCGCGCTCGGCATCGTCCTCATGCGCTTCGGGATAGCCGAAATAAATCAGCACGCCGTCGCCCATATACTTGGCGACAAAACCGCCAAAGCGGCCGACGGTATCGGTCACGCAGCGATGGTAGGCGCCGACGATCTCGCGCAGGTCCTCGGGATCGAAGCGGGTCGACAGCGGCGTCGACCCGACCAGGTCGCAGAACATGACGGTCAGCTGCCGCCGCTCGGCCTCCGCCCCCACCCAACCCTCCCCCGCAAGCGGGGGAGGGCGAGGGAGGGGGCTGCCGGCGGGCGCACTGGTACCGCTGAGCTGGGCGATGGCCTCGAGCAGCATGCGCCGGTGGCCTACCGCGGTCACGCCAATGTCCCTCAGATCATCGGCCGTCAGCTTGGGCAGCACTGCCCAATTGATTTCGTTGTCGCGGAAAGCCGCCTCATATTGCCCCAGATCCAGGCCGCGCAGCCACGCCGCAATGTCCATCAGGCCCCCCTTCTTTACCTTCGGCCCGGAAGTCCGAAAGCCCGCTGAGGCTTGATACAGGGTGACCTATAACGACATTGATGAACAGCCGCGAACTTCTCCGGAAGCTCCGACGCCTGGGCGGCCGGTTTGCGATGGTACCGGCGAGCTCGCGTCCGGGACGTTCCGCGCGATCCTCCGCCAGCTCGGCTTGCGTCCGGAAGATTTGCGGTAGGAGGCGGGATGAAGGGCAAAAAACTGCGCGCGACACTGGCTTATCCGGCCCTGTTCGAGCCGGAGCCCGAAGGCGGCTTCACCGTAACCTTCCCTGAGGCCGGCATCGCGGCCACTTACGGCCCGAACTGGGACGCGGCGCGCGCGCAGGCCGAGGACATGCTCGAGGAAGCGATACTCGGGATGATCGCGCATGGTGAAGATGTGCCGTGGCCCGCATCGGTGCCGAAGGGACGTCGCCTGCGCCCCTCAATTCCTCTGCCCGCACCGACTGCCGCCAAACTCGAAATCTACCGGGCAATGCGCGCCGAGGGGCTCGGGGCAGACCAGCTTGCGCAACGACTGGGTTGGGAACCCGCTCAGGTGACTCGCTTGTTCGGGCGGCGCGCCACCCGGCTTGATCACATCGAAGCGGCGTTGCGAGCCCTCGGGCGCCGGCTTGTCGTCACCAGCGAAGCGGCTTAGAGGCTGGCCGTTCCGGGGGCTTCAGCCGGCTGCTGCGAGATGAAGCGTGTGTATGTTTCGAGCCCTATTACGGCACTCCGGTGGTCGGCACGCTTTTCATGCGTCGTCTTCTGCGACCGCATTCACTGGCCTAAATCCCGGTTGGTTCGCGATTTATAATCCGGGGAGGGCGAACCGCCTCAGCCGAGAGGGCGGCCGTGGCGGGCGATGAATTCGGGGAAGGCCTCCTCGGCCTTGGCACCTCGGACGACGTGCGTGGTGTAATGCCGTTCCTCGGCCCATTGCTCCTCGAGGCTCTGCGTCTTCTGCTTCAACAGCAGCGCCTTGATGCCGATCACCGACGCACGGTTATTGCCGGCGATCATACGGGCGAGCTCCATCGTCTTTGCCCGCAGCCGGTCGCGCGGTACCAGATGGTTCAGGAGGCCGATGCGATGGGCCTCTTCGGCCTCGACGATGCGCGCGGTGAACAAGAGCTCCTTGGCGATCGGCCAGCCGACTTGGTTGGGCAGGGTCCAGGTGCTGTTGATCCGGCCATAGGCCGCCGCCAGAAAGCGAAAGCGGGTGTCCTCGCAACCGACGCGCATGTCGAGCGAGGAGGCCAGCACTGCCGCTCCGCCATAGGCGAGGCCGTTGATCATGCCGATCGTCGGCTTGGCACTGGCGGCAATTTCATAACTGCTACGGCGCGGCGGGCGGACCGCATCCAGCTCCTGCTGCGTGTACCGGCGATCATCTTCGCGTTGCTCGTGAATATCGCCGCCGGCAGAGAACGCGCGTGTTCCCGCACCGGTGATGACGATGCAGCCGACCGCGTCATCGGCGTCCATCTGCTTGACCGCGTCGTGCAATTCGCCCGCCAACTTCCGGTTCATCGCGTTGAGCTGGTCCGGTCGGTTGAGCGTCAGGATGCCGACGCCGTCTTCGGTATCGACCAGGATGTGCTCGTAGGTCATGCGTCCCTCCAATGTCAGGCGAAGCCGAACTCGCGTTCGGCGAGCGAGAGGCTCTCGTCGACGATTGTGACCATTTCGTCGATCTCGTCCCTGGCTGACCACCAGCGGCGGGCAGAGCTGGAGCGCCATGAAGACGCGGGTCAAGAGGCCCCGCTCCTCCATCAGCTCCAACAAGCGGCGGATATAGGGATGGCCCGCCGCGGCCGGGCCGACGCCGAACGGTTCCTTGGTTGCCTTGTCCTTGACGAGCTCGACGGCGCACATCAGACCGAGCCCGCGCACGTCGCCGACCGTCGGATGCGAGCGCAGCTCTTCGAGCAGGCCGAGCAGGTACTTGCCGTGCTGCGCGCTGCGCTGCGGCAGCTCCTCGCGCTGCAGGATCTCGATGTTCTTCAGCGCCGCCGCACAGGACACCGCCTGGCCGCCAAAGGTCAAAAGATGGGCGAGGGCCACGTCCTGCTTTTTGAACTCGTCGAACAGCGCCTCGCCGACCGCCACCGCGGCGATCGGCGCATAGCCGGACGACAGCCCCTTGGCCATCGTCATCAGATCCGGCACGACGCCGAACTGCTCGGTCGCGAACATCGTCCCGGTGCGCCCGAAGCCGTTGATCACCTCGTCCATGACGAGAAGCACGCCGTGGGTGTCGCAGATCTCTCGCACCCGCTGCCAGTAACGCGGCGAGGGGACATGGTTCGAATTCGACACCGAGACCGGCTCGCCGATCACCGCCGCCACCGTGTCCGGCCCCTGCGCCAGGATCTCCTGCTCGATCGCCTCGGCGCACAGCAGGTCGCCCGCCTCGCCCTCGACCGCGAAATCGTTGCGGTAGCGGTTTGGCGACGGCACGAAGCTGACCCCGTACATGAACGGGCCGAAATACTTCTCGCTGCGCGAGGAGGTGATGCTCATCGCGCCAAAGGTCGCGCCGTGGTAGCCGCCGCGCCGCGCGATGATCTTGTAGCGCTTGGGGAAGCCGCGCATCGCCTGCACCTGCTTGGCGATCTTCATGGCGCTCTCGATCGCCTCCGAGCCGCCGGAGCAGAAGAAGAAGCGGTCGAGATCGCCCGGCGTCAGCCCGGCCAGCACGTCGCCGAGTTCGACCGCCGCGAGGTTGGTGTAGCTGGCGGCGGAGACGTAGGCCAACTCGCGCGCCTGCTTCGCCATCGCCTCGCCGATCTCGGCGCGGCCGTGGCCGACATTGACGACGTAGAGGCCGGAGAGCCCGTCGAGATAGGAGCGGCCCTGCGCGTCGAACAGCCGGCAGCCCTCGCCGCGCACCATGACCCTGAGCCCGTCGCGCTCGGCAAGGTCGAGCCAGCGCGCACTGTGAATCCAGACATGGTCGAGCGCCTGCCGCTCGATCGGCGTAAATTCGCGCGTCGTCACATCATCTGCCATCCGAAAATCTCCTTCCGAGGATCGTGTTCATAGGTTCCGGGCCCGCGGCTAGGCCGCGCCCCGGAACGACCATCGAGGGTCATTCCGGGATGGCCCGCCGGGCCAGGCCCGGAATCCATGAACACAGGCTATGGCGGTTAAGCGACGATGGTCGGGTAGAGGTCGCGCCACTCGGGGTTCTGTTCCTCGATCAGCCGGATTTTCCAATCGCGACGCCACTTCTTGAGCTCCTTCTCGCGGGTAATGGCGAGTATCGGCTCATCGTAGATCTCGTACCAGACCAGGCGATCGACGCCGTATCGTGCCGTAAAGCCCGGCGCCGCCTTGGTCTTATGTTCATGGATCCGGCGAACGAGATCGTTGGTCACTCCGAGGTAGAGGGTCCCGTGCTTGCGGCTGGCGAGAAGATACACATAAAGGTGCATCTTCTCGTCGCGCGTCAGAAGGCCGAGAAGCGGCGGCGCTTCAGGATCGGGCGTCCGGTCGCGTCGTGGCCGACGATTTCGTGAGTGGCGCCGGGCGGCAGCCTGCCCTTCTCGTCCGCGACAGCGGCCTCGCCGCGCTCGATCAGGCCGCGCTCGAAGGCTTCGCGAGCCTTGCGCTCCGCCTCGGTATCCTTCTCGTTGGTCATGGTCAGGAAATAGCTCGGAAGCCGCAATCGAACAAGATGCGGGTCAGCATCAGTCCCTCCGCACTCGGCACCAGCCGGTGGGTCTTGAAGGTGTGCGGGTGGACGATCCGCATCCCGGGCTGGCCGGCGCCGCCGATGTCGATATGACCGCGCTGCAGCAGGTCCTCGAGAAAGGCGCGGGCGGCGTGCTCGGCATTCGAGGGCGTGACCGAGCCGACGCCGAACGCCGCGGCCGAGACCGCGAAACGGCGCGGGTCGGAGGGCGCTCGTACCAGCAGCGGCCTCTCGCCGAGCCCATATTCCGCGGCGGAGAGCGCGATGTGCGGCAGCTCGCGCACGAGCCCCGCGGCAATGCCGAGCGGGCGGACGGCGGCAGCGCCGGCGGCTTGGAAGGCGACGACCCCGGCTGCCGATTGCGGCGACAGGATGCCGTGACGCACGAAGGCACTCTTGAGGACGTCGCCATAGCGCCCGCGCGCCGCCCCTGCGGCGCCGGCATCGGCCGCGATGATCGCCGCGGCGACTTGGCTCATATATTCCGGCACGATCGGTGCTGCGAGGATGCCGGCGATCAGGAGCCGCGCGAGATCCTGGCTGACCGCCTGCAGATCCGCCTCGCCCGGGTTCGCCGAGGCGAGCCGGAAGCCGCCGGCCAGCGCTTCGAGGAAGGCGCCGGTGAAGACCCGCGAGAAGGCGTGCGGCTCCGAGGAAAGGCTCGCCGCCGGCGCCCGCGACGGCAATGCTTCCGGGTTCGTGTAGAAGAACGAGTTGGCGGCGTTGCGCAGGCAATCGGGGTCGACGGCAGTCGGGGCAAATTGGCGGATCGCCCAGCCGAGCTGCTCGGCAAGGCGCGAGAGCCGCGAGCTGCGCGACAGATCGCCCGCGGTGTCGGCGATCATCGCGGCTCGCATCGAGGGGAGCTGCAGTGCCGCGAGGAGCGCGCTCATATCGCCAAAGGATTCGTGAAAGGCCGCGGCCTCGATCGTTCCGGCGTCGAACAGCTCCGGGCGCAGCGCGTCGAGGATCGCATGGCCCTGCTCGTGGCAGACGATGTCCGGGCTCTCGCCCGAAAAGACCGTCCGCCCGCCCGCCGTGCCGTGGAAGAAGTTGAGGGCCTGCCGATCGTAAAAGGCGTTGAAGTCTTCGCCCTCGTCGAGCAGCAGGTTGAGCGTTTCGCCCACTTGCCAATTCGTGCCGCTCGGCAGCAGCTGGCGCCAGAAGGCCGCACCGCGCGCCGCCGCCTCGGCCGCCGACCAATAGCGGAACTCGGCCGTGCCCGGCGCATAGCCGCGCGGCGGCGGCGCGCTGATGCCGGCGATGGCGAGCCGCAGGGGCGCCAATGTCAAGTCGGGAACGGCTCGCAGCTCGGGCGGCACGAGCGCCGGTACGTTCTCGCCCGGGTCGTCCTCCCAGCCAAAGATCTGCGCGACCGTGGCGTCGTGCGCCGTGACACCCAGGCGACCGCCGTGGCCGACCGCGACATTGTCCCAATCGTGCAGAAAGATCCCTTCGAAGTACCGAGCGATCGTCGCGTTGTCGATGATCAGCCCGGCGTCGCGGTTCTGCAGAACGCCCGCACCGGACCAGTTTTGGCTGCTGACGACCACCCGCTGATGATCGACAACGAAGCCCTTGTTGTGGACGCCGTTCTGGATACGGACGAGCCCGGTGTCGACGCCGGCCGCCTGCAGCCGTTCCATCCATTGGCTGTTCTGCCACTGGCTGAGGATGATGCGGACATCGACGCCGGCGCCGGCGCGCGCCGCGACGGCGTCGAGGAGTGCGGTAAAGCCAGCGTCCTCGGTCTGGTTGGACGGGTGAATGTACTGCAGCTGGATATATAGGCTGCGCTGAGCGCCCGAGATCAGCTGCAGCATCCTTTCGGCGTACATGCCGCCGCTGTCGGCCCCGCGATCAGGAGTCAAGAGCGGCTGGACAGTCATCGGCTCGGTGACGGTGACCGGCGCGAAGAACTGCCGCGGCGGCCGCGCCGCTGCCGCTGGATTGAGCTCGGCAAGGTCGAAGGTCTGCTCGGCCAACGCCTCCAGCTCGGCCGCCGCCATCGCCTGGCCCTGGGCCGGGAGTGCGGTCGCCCGGTCGTTGAGGAGATAGGCCTCGTAGAGCTGTGCCAGCCGCGGATGGGCGATCACGACGTGCCAGTCGCGGTCGCTCTTCTCGAAGGTCTCGGCCGCGTGCGCCGGGTCCGGATCGGATACCGGAGCGTCTTCCGGCTGGTTCGAGTTGTTCCAGTTGCCGCTCGACAGCCAGAGCTCCGCACTGTCGCGCACGGCGACTTTGATGTGGTAGGCCGTCGGAAACATCCACTCGCGCACCTCCGGGCTCGAGCGCACCGGCGCCCAGGCAAAGGAGAAGGCGCCGCCGAGCTTGCCGCTCAAATCCTGCTCGGTCTCCTCGTCGCTCTGATCGGCGGTCGGGTTGCGCGTCGGATGGTCGAGCACGAGCGACAGATCGCGAGCGCCGGCGCCGCCGGAAAGCGCGCTATCGAGCCCGGCCAGCACATGGGCCGAGGTGAAGTCGTACATCCCGACGACCAGCTTCTGCTCGATGCGCCCGAAGAAATCGCGGAGCACCGGCCATCCGGCATCGGGGCTCGCAGCGCAGATGACGCTCAGCGTTTCGGTCATCGGATCGAGCGGTGGTGCCGCCGGGCGATAGGGAATTTGCGGCTTGGCCGGCCCCCGCGCCGGGGCCGCCACCGCTTGCGGCGGCGCCGCAAACATATGCTCGAACGGAAAATCCGGCGTGTGCTGCTCGGGCCGGGTGCGCTCCGCCAGCTCGGCATGGATCGCCGGCTGGGTCGCCTTCAGGCGCTCGAGCGGCGAGGCCTCGCGCACCTCGACCGGGACGCCGCCGACCTGCGAGGGCAACCCGTAGGCAGCGGCCTCGCCCTTCTTGGCGCCGACCAGCGCGACGACCACCGGATCCCCGACCGGCCAGCCGGCTGCGATGTGGTAACCCGGCCGCACCGCCAAAATGCCCGGTTTTCTGAGCGCCTCCAGGTTCTGCTCGATCGCCCGTCCCGCCTCGGCGAATGTCGGCATCTTGTCCCTCCCCCCGAGAAAGCCCAGGATGTTGCGTCATCCCAACCTTGCGCGCAAGGTTGGGTCGGTCCGCACACTCTCGCTTATTAAGCTGATCTTGTTGCCGAAACATGGCAAAGGCCGGGTGCTGTCGCCAGGGCTCCATCCACCGGCGACCTACGGCGATCGGCAGAAAGGAATACCGCAATGCCCGCGTACAATCGGACCAGACCCACGGCTTCTGTCGCACCGGCGAGCCCTCCCTTGTTGGCGCCTCCGCTCCCGGTCGCTCCTTTGGTGCCGCCGGTGCATGTGGTCGATCTGATGACGGCCGCAGGATCGGCGGTATTTGGCGCGCAGTGGAAGGGGATGGAAGCGAAGATCGTCGAGTGCCCGGCACTGAGCGACGCCATGCCCGAATTCAAGACGACCTACGATATCGAGCCCCCTGCCGGCGAGATGCGGGTTTGACGATTCAGACTGGCCGGTCATCGCCGCCACCGAACTGGGGGCAAGGCGCGGTGGCGGCATGGTGTCGTTCTTCTGGTACCGCACCCAGCTGACGATCCCGGTGGTTGCCGCAGGGTTCGACACCTCCGGCGCGATGACGGTGCTGAGGGTGAATGTCGACGATTACGCGGAAGTCTGGGTCAATGGGGTGCTGCCGCGCGCGGCCGGCCGGACCAGCCCGGGAACGATCCAGGGGTTCAACATGCCCAGTCGTCTCGTGCTCAGCCCTGCCGTTGCGCCGGGCGACCAATTCGACATCGCTGTCTTCGCCATCAACGGGCCGATTTCGGCCGCACCGGCAAATTTCCTTTGGTTTCGCGAGGCGAAGATCGAGTTCTTCCGCTGACGGAGGGGTCGATGCGCGCCACGGGAACCGGTAATGCGCTTCTAGCAGTCGCCCGCGCGTTCCGGCCCCGCATCCTGGCGGAGCGCGACCATATCGAGGCGGCTCGCCGCCTGCCGGAGGATCTCACGCGGGAATTGGCCCACGCCGGATTTTTTCGCATCTTCCTGCCCGCGGGCTATGGCGGGCTCGATCTCAACCCGATGGAGGGACTGGAAGTCTTGGAGGAGTTGGCGCGGGCGGACGCCTCGGTCGCGTGGTGCGTGTGGAACGGCAATACCCATTGGACCACTGCGCAGCTTGCGCCGGAGGTTGCTCGGACCATCCATGCCGACCCGGATGTCGTTACTGCAAACAGCACGCGCGCCTCGGGGCAGGCCCAAATCGTCGCCGGCGGGTACCGGGTGAGTGGCCGATGGTCGCTGGTCAGCGGCTGCGAACTCGGCGCCTGGATGGTCCTGCTGTGCGTCGTCCATGAAGACGGCAAGCCACGCGTCACATCGGCTGGAGCGCCCGAAACCCGGTTCATGATCCTGCCCTCCACCGACTGTGAGATCATCGACACATGGACAGTCGGCGGGCTGCGCGGCACCGGCAGTCACGATGTGGTGGTACGCGATCGGTTCGTGCCGAGCAGCTATGGGTCGTCGTTCACCGATCCCTACGTCCTGCCCGAGCCACGCTATCGTATCCCCCCTTTCTCGCGCGTCATCCCGGGCCTCGGCGCGATGGCGCTCGGCATCGCCCGAACCGGGATCGAAACCCTCACCGAGATCGCCTTCGACAAGCAGCTCCAGCGGAGCAATCAAATCCTGCGGGAAAACCACGGCGCACAAATTCGCGTGTCCCAGGCGGAGGCGCTTGTCCGTTCGGCGCGTCTCTTCCTGTTCGACAGCGTGGCTCAGCTCTGGAGCATCGTGACCGCGAGGGGTGAGGCCACGATGGAGGCGCGGGCGGATGTTCGGCTGGCTGCTTCCCATGCCGTCTCCAGCGCTGTCCAGGCGATCGATCTTCTCTACATCGCCGCCGGCGCCAGCGCGCTCTACACGAGCTCTCCTCTGGAACGCGCGTTTCGCGATGTGCATGCGATCACCCAGCACATCGGCGTCCATCCGCGTGTGCTGGAGACGACGGGCCGCGTTCTGTTCGGACTGGAACCGGATACACCACTCCTCTGACCGCCCGTCTGCTGCCATTCGGCAGCAATCAGCGCGCCGCCGGACCGCTACTCGATCGTTACCTCGCGGCCGTTGGCTGACGCCTGCTTGATCGCATCGACCAGGCGATGGAGGTCGACCGCGGTCTCAAAGGTCGGCTGGCGGCTTTCGCCGTTGCGGATCGCCCGAGCGAAGAGCGTGTACATTTGACCGACGTTGATCGCTTCACCCGACGGCGTGCCGGATGCAGCGAGCGTGAAACGCTCCGGCACCGGCATCGGCGCGAGCGTATTGCCGCCCTTGGCCCCGTGCACGGAAACCTCGCTCAACTGCGGGGAATCTTTCCCCGTTGCCACCAAGGTCCCGTCGCGCCCGTAAATTTCCATGCGATAACCGCTGCCGGCGAACGGAATGGCGCCGATATGCACCGACGCGACGGCGCCATTCGCCAGCCGGCCGCTGAGCAGCACGTTGTCAGGTGAAGTGACGTCCAATAGCGTGTTGGTGCCGGTGTCGAGCCACTGCTTGGCCTGGGTCGCCACCACCGCAGACAGCCGACGGAAGTCGCCGGCGACGAAGCGCATGGCGTCTACCGTGTGGCCGTTGGCGATGGTCAGCGTGTTGGCGCCGAGTTCGGCCTCGCGCTGCCAGGTGCGGTGCGACGGTCGGGACAACACGCCCTCACGCATCAGGCTGACGTGGACCGCCATCACTTCACCGACAAAGCCGGCCTCGACCAGTTCTTTCATGTGCATCACGGCAGGATTGACGCGAGCCTGCAGGCCGACCGCGGTGACGAGCCCGTTGGCCCTCGCCAGGGCCGCCAGTTCGACGGCCTCCGTTGTCGTCCGCCCGAGGGGCCATTCGCAATAGACGTGCTTGCCGGCCTCCAGTGCGGCCTTGGTCGGCGGGTAGTGAGAGGGCACGCGGACGACGACGGCAACCGCGTCGATCTCCGGCGATGCGATCATCCTGCGCCAGTCGTCGAAGGCCAGCCGGGCGCCCCAAGCCCGGCGCGCCGCCTCGGCGCTGTCGGCCTTGGTGGTGCAGACCGCGGTCAACTCCACATCAGAACTCGCCTGCACCGCCGGCAGGTGTGAACGGGCCGACCAGGTACCCCTGACGCTGGCGCCGATCAGGCCCAGCCGAATTTTGTCCGCCATATCGCCTACTCCTCGGAAATCTACATGGTCTTCGCGGTACCGTGGCCCGCTTGCCACGTCCGGTATCAGTTCAACCTTTCAGGGATATCCGGCGCCGCCGCGCATTCGAGCAAAGAGACACGATTTGTGCTATTATGCTTGCCGTTGCCGACGACCGATGGACCGATGGACCGATGGAACGTAGCGAAGCTATCGCCAAGCTCAAGCAGCATGAAGCTGAGTTGAAGCGGCTTGGCGTCGAGCACCTCTATCTGTTCGGCTCGACCGCGCGGGGCGAGGCATCTGAGGATTCCGATGTTGATCTGTTCTTTGATCATCCCGAAGGGTCCCTCGGGCTTTTCGCGTTGATGGATGTGAAGGAGGCCGCCGCTCGAATCCTTGGGCGCAAAACCGATATCATGACGCGGCGCAGCTTGCATCCGGTTCTACGGGAGCGGATCGAGGACTCGGCGCTGCAAGTGTTTTAATTTAATGGCTATCTCGTCACCAATCGCACGCCTCACGGACATCATCGAGGCCGTTGAGCTTATCCGCAGCGAGATGGCAGGCATGACGCTCCAGACCTTGGAACCTGACAAACGCAAGCGTTGGCTGGTCGAGCGCGGTATCGAAATCGTCTCCGAGGCCAGCCGGCGTGGATCCAGTACCGCAGCAAAGGGTCAGCGACCCGGCCCCGAGAACAACGGATGGGTCGGCCGCGCGGCCGGTGGACGCGGCGTCGGCGGCATAACCTCGAGCACGGAAGGCGGAGTATAATCGCCGCTCTCGGCGGGGTTGCCGAGACCGCAGATCTCCACGACGTTCCGCAGGGTCTCCTTGGCCTTGCCTTGCTGCAGCTTGAAGAAGCCGAGCTCTGTGTTGTAGAGGCAGCCGTTGAGGAAGACGAGGCTCGTGGCGTTGTCCAAGGGATCGCCGAATTGCCCGCGCGAGGCGACCAATAGACGCCGCTTGCCGTCCGGCGAGAACGCCCAAATGTCGTTGTTGCAGGTGTCGGCGAAATAGATGGTCCCGTCGGGGCCAACCTCCACACCGTCGTTGCAGCCGAGACCGGCGGCGAAGAGGTCTGCTTTCCCGGCCGAGCCGTCCGGTTGGATCGGGAGGCGAACCAGCAGCCCGCTTCCCGTGAAACTACCTGGGCCGCCATCGGTGCCAGCGTAAAGGTAGCGACCGTCCGGGCTGAGCGCGATGTCGTTGACCCCGAGGTAGCCGACCGGTTGACCGTCTCTTGAGTTCCATGTGCCACTCTGCTCCGTCCAGCCGAGCAATGGATCATCCGACCAGACGCCGCCCCGGCCAGCGCGGTCGAACTTCCAGATCAGCCCGAGCTCGATGTCGGAAACGTAGACGCTGCCGTGCTGGTCGACCGCCATGTCGTCGGGGAAGCAAAGTGCAATGCCCATCCCGCGGGTGACGAACGGCGTGACCGCCCCGGTCTGCGGGTTGACCCGATAGACCCCGGTGGCCGCATCGGTCGGGTCGCGACAGTCCGGGTGTTCCGCTGTGAAGAGGTCCACCTTCGTCGCGCGTTTGAATGCGGCGAGGATCGTGCCGTCGGCGGGATCCCGTTCGAGTCCGATGAGGTCACCCTTGAGCCCGCCGCCGGGCACGTCGGCGACCTTCTTCTTCTCGCCCGTCGCCGGATTGACCTGCCAGATCTCATCGAGGAGGAAGAGCGAGACATAGAGACCGCCGTGACCGTCCGTGGTGATACCCTCGGGCACCCCAGGGACGTCATTGACGATGTCAAATGTGGCAACGGTCCGGGTTCTGTGAGCAGGCGCGCCCTGTGCCGGCGCCTCGCCAGGTGTCAGGAGCGTGGCCAAGACGAGCACGCCGAGGACCGTTGCGAACCGATTCATGGCTCTGTCCCCCCTGAGGCGCCCTCGGGAAATATTCCCGGCCGGTAGAATTTCGTCGCCGTGCCGGCGAAGAGCGCCGCTTTCTCGGCGGCGGAATAGCCGGCGGCGATGCGCTTGAAGGCGTTCCACAGCGCGTGATAGCTGCAGCTGCCCTTGTCGACCGGGAAGTTGCTCTCGAACATCGCGCGCTCAGGGCCGAAGGCGGCGATGCAGGTCTCGATATAGGGTCGCCACGTCGCGGCCAATTCTTCCGAGCTCGGCGGCAGTTCGCCGGTGTGCACGGTGAACCCGAACATCCGCATACCGAGCCCGCCAAGCTTAACATGCACGTTGGGGCAGGCGGCGAGTTCGCGGATCCGGCTGCCCCATTCGGCGAAGACCTCGTCGCGCTTGCCGGCGTATGGGCCGAGGCCGATGGCGCCGCCGACATGGTCGAGCACGATCTGCGTCGCGGGATAGGCGCGCGCCAGGTCGACCAGCTCGCCGAGCTGGGTGTGGTACATCCACGCATCGAAGCCGAGGCCGAGGGGCCCAAGCCGGGCGAAGCCTTCGCGGACCCGTGGGTCCATCAGCAGGCCCGCGGGCCGGATGATCGCCGATCCCCAGGCCGACTGGTCGGGGTGCGAGGCGGTGATGAAGCGGATGCCGCGAAAGCGGCCACCGCCGGCCGCGATCATCGCCTCGAGCACCTTCTCGACCGAAGCGCCGAGCGTCAGGTCGGCATAGCCGACGATGCCGGCGCAGACGCGCGTCTTGCCGTACGTCCCGCTGGCGCTCATCGCGGCGACGCCGTTGGCGAACTCGATCTCGCCGACCGGGCGCAGCTCGACCGGACCTCGGGCGCGGTACATCGAGAGCCATTCGAGGTAGACGGTCGCCGTGATGTTGTGACCCGGTGCCGATGATCGGCGAGCAGTTCTGGCAGTAGATAGCGGCCGGTCTCCGGCCGATCCACCAGGTGATGATGCGGGTCGACGATCGGCAGGTTGGGTTCGATGATCTCTTCGCGGCGCCGGTCGAGCCATTCCGGGCGGACCGTCAGATGCGGGCTGATCGCGGCTCCCGGTGTCGGGAATTGCATCGGCTATCCTCTCGTCGTTGGGTCGCTCTATCGCATCGTCGCGAAATTATCGCCATGAAGAGGGTGTCGGCGATGGTGTTCGACGAACAGCGCGACCAGCCGCTCGCATCCTTGTTGGTCCGCCTCATCGAAGCGCGCGGGCAGTGGGCTGTCGAGATCGAGCACGCCCAATACCGCGCCGTCCTCGATCAGCGGCACGACGAGTTCCGAGCGCGAAACCGGGTCGCAAGCGATGTGGCCCGGGAAGTCGTGCACGTCCGGGACCAGCACCGTCGCGGCGCGCGCGGCTGCAGCCCCGCACACACCTTGGCCAAGCGGGATGCGCACGCAGGCGGGCTTCCCCTGGAAGGGACCCAGCACCAGCTCCTCACCCCGGAGGAAGTAGAAGCCGGCCCAATTGAGGTCGGGGAGCCCGTGGTAGATCAGCGCCGCCATGTTGGCGGCGTTGGCGATTCGATCGGTCTCGCCGGCGAGCAACGCCGCAAGCTCTCCGGCGAGATCGCGATAGAGGTCCGGCTTGCTTGCGGTCATCGAGAGTCCTCGGCTTCCGTGAACCTTTATCACCCGCGCCGGGCCCCGGCATCTCCCTTGCGGGGGCGACGGCCCATGAATATATGATGGTGATCGCAATATTGTGAAAGCCGCTCTCGTGCGCTCGAGGCTGGCGCGAGGATTTCGGGGTTTCCCTGCCGTTTCCCTGCCAGGCCTTCGATTGTTGCCGAGCGTCGCGGCCAAGTATATGATCCGACGCGATTTTTCGGCGCCGGGGGAGCCACGAAAAAAATTTTTCCCTGGTTTTCCCTGCGTGGCAGGGAACGGGAGAGGCGGCGCTACCCTGCCCGCTCGTGCCGCTTTGGCGCCGCCGCGGTCACTGGCTCGGCTCGGGGTGCAGTGGCGCCGGCGCTGGTTAAGCCGCGGAGGCCCTTGTATCATTAGGGCAATGCTGCTCGGCTTAACCATCCGCGATGTCGTGCTGATCGATCGGCTCGCCCTCGCCTTTCGCCCGGGGCTCTGCGTGCTGACCGGCGAGACCGGGGCCGGCAAGTCGATCCTGCTGGACGCGCTCGGCCTCGCGCTCGGCCGGCGAGCAGAGGCCGGCCTGGTGCGGACCGGAGCGAAAGAGGCGGCGGTGTCGGCCGAGTTCGCGGTCGGGCGCAACCACCCCGCCCATGCGCTTCTGCGCGAGTCCGGGCTGGACGGCGACAGCGAGACCATCGTCCTGCGCCGGCTGCTCGCGGCTGACGGGCGCAGCCGCGCCTTTGTCAACGACGAGCCGTCGAGTGTGGGACTGTTGCGCGAGCTCGGCGACAGCCTCGTCGAGATCCAGGGCCAGTTCGAGCAGCGCGGGCTCCTCGATCCCGCCAACCACCGCATGATACTCGACGCCTTCGCCGAACATTCGGTGGGCCCGGCGGCGCTCGCGCAAGCCTGGCAGGACTGGCGGGAGGCGCGGGCGCGCGAGGCCGAAGCAGCACGACTCCTCGCCGCGAGCCGCGCAGAGGAGGATCTTCTGCGCCACCACCTCGCGGAGCTCGAGGCGCTGGCGCCCGAGGAGGGCGAGGAGGATCGCCTCGCCGCCCGGCGCGGTCTGCTGCAGAACGCCGAGCGTCTGGCCGAAACTCTGGCCGAGGCGATCGGCGAGCTCGATGGCAACGCCGGCGCGCAAGCGGCACTGGCGCGGGCGACGCGGCGGCTGGAGCGGGCCCGTGAGCGCGCCCAAGGGTTGCTCGATGCGCCGCTCGCCGCGGCCGAGCGCGCCGCGGCCGAGACCGCCGAAGCGCTCGCGGTGCTGGAAGCCGCGGCGCGCGAGCTCGAGCTCGACCCGCGCGAGCTCGAAAAGGTCGAGGAGCGGCTCTTCGCACTGCGCGCTCTCGGCCGCAAGCACCAGGTGCCGGTCGTCGAGCTGCCCTCGTTGCTGGAGCGGATGGCGATCCGGCTCGCCGCGATCGAGCAGGGGGCCGAGAATGTCGAGCATCTCGTCCACGCTACCGCCGATGCCCGCGCCCGCTTTGTCGCCGCCGCCGAGGCGGTGTCGCGGGCGCGCGCGGGCGCGGCCACTCGCCTCGATGCCGGAGTGGCGGCCGAGTTGGCGCCATTGCGGCTCGACAAGGCGCGGTTCCGCACCGTGCTGACCCCGCTCGACGAGGCCGACTGGAGCGAGCACGGTTGCGAGCGCGTCCATTTCGAGATCGCCACCACCCCTGGTGCGCCATTTGGCCCGCTCGCCCGCATCGCCTCGGGGGGCGAGCTGTCGCGCTTCATGCTGGCCTTGAAGCTCGTCCTGGCCGATACCTCCTCGGTCCCGACCCTGATCTTCGACGAGGTCGACAGCGGCATTGGCGGTGCGGTCGCGGCGGCGGTCGGCGAGCGACTGCACCGCCTGGGCACGAGCCTGCAGGTTCTCGTCGTAACACATTCGCCGCAGGTAGCGGCCCGCGGCGCCCATCACTGGCGCGTCGCCAAGCGCCTCGCAGAGTACCAGACTGTGACCCGGGTCGAGGAGCTCGACCCGGGTACCAGACAGGAGGAGATCGCCCGCATGCTGTCCGGCCGCATCGTCACCGCCGAGGCGCGCGCCGCGGCCGCGAGCCTGATCGCCGGAGGCCGCGCATGAGCGCTTCGGCCGCCTCGCGGCAGCGCCGGGAGCAGAGCCCGGCCGATGCGTTGACCGAGGAGGAAGCCCGCGAAGAACTCGCTTGGCTCGCCGAGGAGATCCAGCGGCACGACCGGCTCTACTACACGGACGCCGCACCGGAGATCTCCGACGCCGAGTACGACGCGCTGCGTCGGCGCAACAGTGCGATTGAGGCACGCTTTCCCGAGCTGATCCGCGCGGACAGCCCGTCGCGCCGCATCGGGGCGGCACCGGCCACCGGTTTTGCCAAGGTTACCCATTCGCGGCCGATGCTGTCGCTCGAAAACGCCTTCGAGGAGGCCGACGTCCGCGAGTTTTTTGCCGGCATTCGCAACTTCTTCCGGCGCACCGCGACCGCGGCGCTGGTCGCCGAAGACGTGATCGAGATCATGGCCGAACCCAAGATCGACGGGCTCTCGATCGGGATGACCTACCGAGGCGGACGCCTCGTGCAGGGCGCGACGCGCGGCGACGGCGTCACTGGCGAAAATGTCACCGCCAACCTGCGCACCCTCGCGAGCGTGCCCAAGCGGCTCGCCGGCAAGGGCTGGCCCGAGTTGATCGAAATCCGCGGCGAGGTCTATCTCGAACGCGCCGGGTTTTTCGCCTTGAACGAAGAGCGCGCGGCCGAGGGCGAATCGGTCTTCGCCAATCCGCGCAACGCCGCCGCCGGCTCGCTGCGCCAGCTCGACCCGGCGATCACCGCGCGCCGGCCGCTCAAATTCTTTGCCTATGCCTGGGGCGAAGCTAGTGCGCCGTTCGCCCGCACTCATGAGGAGGCGCTGGCACAGTTTGGCGCCTGGGGGTTTACGGTCAACCCGCGCTCGCGGCTCTGCCGCGGCATCGACCAGGCCCTCGCCTTTTACAGCGAGATCGCCGCCGAGCGGGCTGAGTTGCCCTACGACATCGACGGTGTGGTTTACAAGGTCAACGATCTTGCTCTGCAGGAGCGGCTCGGCATGGTCAGCCGGGCGCCGCGCTGGGCGGTGGCGCAAAAATTCCCGGCGCAGCAGGCGCAGACTGTGTTGCGCGACATCTCGATCCAGGTCGGCCGCCAGGGCTCGCTGACCCCGGTGGCGATGCTCGAGCCAATCACCGTCGGGGGGGTCGTCGTGCAGCGCGCCACGTTGCACAACGAGGACGAGATCGCCCGCAAGGATGTCCGCGTCGGCGATACCGTCGTCGTGCAGCGCGCCGGCGACGTGATCCCGCAGATCGTCGCGGTCGTGCTCGACCGCCGGCCGAAGGACGCGCAACCCTACGAGTTCCCCGATCACTGCCCGATCTGCGGCAGCCTCGCCGTGCGGGAGCCGGGCCAGGTGGCGCGGCGCTGCACCGGCGGGCTGATCTGTGCGGCACAGGCCGTCGAGCGGCTCCGGCACTTCGTGTCGCGCGACTGCTTCGACATCGAGGGGCTCGGCGAGAAGCACATCACCGCCTTTTGGCAGGACGGGCTGATCCGCCAGCCCGGCGACATCTTCCGGCTCGATCCCAAGGTGATCGCCAAGCGCGAGGGCTGGGGTGAGCAGAGCGCCCGCAATCTGAAGGCGGCCATCGACCAGCGCCGGCGGATCTCGCTCGAGCGCTTCATCAACGCGCTCGGGATCCCGCAGGTCGGCCAGGCGACGGCCCGGCTGCTCGCCCGCCACTATCGTTCAATGGCGAACTGGCGGCGCGAGATGGAAGCCGCGCAGGACCCGGAAAGCGAGGCGCATGCCGGGTTGCTCGACATCCACGGCATCGGCGAGGAGATGGCCGCCGACATCATCGGCTTTTTTGCCGAACCGCATAATCGTGCCGTGCTCGATGACCTCGCGCGCGAGGTCAGCGTGCTCGACTGGGAGGCGCCGGCGCAACGCGCCGCCTCGCCGCTCGCCGGCAAGACGATTGTTTTCACCGGGTCGCTCGCATCGATGAGCCGGTCCGAGGCCAAGGCGCGCGCCGAAGCGCTCGGCGCCAACGTCACAAGCTCAGTCTCCGCTAAGACGGACTATGTCGTGGCCGGCGCCGATCCCGGCTCGAAGGCGACAAAGGCGGCCGCGCTCGGCGTCAAATTGCTCGACGAGGCGGATTGGCTGGCCCTCGCCGCGGGATGACCGAGGACGGTGTTTCGCATTACCGGACCGCCTGAGGAGGACCGCTGCGAGCCGATGCTCGCCAGCGCCCCGCGTCCGGCGCCCCCCGATCCCTTGCCGCTCGATCCACCGGAGCGTGTCGCGCCCGCCCAGGAGCGCGGGCGGGTGCCCTGGCAGGGACCAATCGGCTCGCTCGTGTTGCACCTGCTGCCCTTGCTGTTGCTGATCGAGTGGCCGATGGCGGCGCCGCCGGAGATCACGCCGATTGCCGTGCAGCTGGTGGTCGAACCGCCGCCGCCAGAGCCGCCACCGCAGCCGGTTCCGCCGAAGCCGGAATTCAAACCACCGCCGCCCGGGCGCATCGCCTCAGAGGATATCGGTGACACCGCGGCGAAGGAAGCCAGCCGGGAGGCGGGTGACGAACCGGCTGCCAAGGAGGCTCCGGCGCCGCCTCCACCGCAGAAAATCGAGCCGCCGCCGAGCGAAGCGCCGCAACAGACCGCGGCGATCGTGCCGCCACCACCTGAGAAACCCGAGCCGCCCAAGCCGCAGCCAAAGCCGAACCCGGCCCTGCAGCAGCCCCCCAGACGGACCGAAGAGCCGCCGCATTTGGCTCCGCATCGGGCGAGATTCCCCGGACCGGCGGCCAGCCGCGACGAGTATCTCGCCTATGTGCATTCGCTTATTCGGCAGCACTATAATCTCCTGCCGTTGGCGATGGTCGGCGGTCGGCGGGGCGAGACAATGGTCGAGTTCTTCGTCCTCGACGACGGTACGATCGCGACGATCAAGGTTATGCGGAGCTCAGGTTGGCCGGATATCGACGAGCGGGTCGAGCAGATGGTCGCGGCGGTGCGCCGCGTTCCGCCCTTGCCGCAGTGGTTCCAGGGACCCAGCATGGGGCTCGTCCTCAGCCTGCCCTTTCCCGACGCCTTACGGGAGTAGCCCTTTGACGAGCCCCCTGTTGTCCCCGGCCGACCCGATCGTCACGTCGGTGATCCAGCATCGCCTGTTGGCGATCGTCGAGGAGATGGGCGAAGCGATGCTGCGGACCTCGTATTCGCAGATCCTCAATTCGAGCCGCGATTTCTCCACGGCGATCTGCGACCTCGACGGCAGACTGATCGCCCAGGCCGAGCACGTGCCGATCCATGTCGGCGCACTGCCCTACGCGGCAAAAGCGGTGACCGAGTTCTTCGGCAACGACATCCACCGGGGCGATGTCTTCCTCCTCAACGACCCCTATCACGGCGGCAACCATCTGCCGGATTTGACTGCCTTCGTTCCGGTGTTCGAGGGCGACCAGCCGCGCTTCTGGTCGATCAACCGCGCCCATCAGAGCGATATCGGCGGCGCGACCCACGGCGCCTACAACGCCGCGGCCACGGATATCTGGCAGGAAGGCCTCCGCATCACCCCGCTCCGGATCTATGATCGCGGCGCGGTGCGCCGCGACCTCCTCGAGATGATCGCGACCAATGTGCGCCATCCGCGCGACTTCCGTGGCGATCTCGCGGCGATGATCGGCTCGGCGCATGTCGGCGAGCGGCGCCTCTTGGCGCTCGCCGCCGAGTACGGCTGGCCGGTCACCGACGCGGCGATCGAGGCGGTCCTCGACGGCGCCGAACGCCGGACCCGGGCGGTGATCGCAACCTGGAAGGACGGCGTCTACCGGGCCGAGGCATTGCTCGACGACGACGGACGAGGGCACGACGACATCCACATCCGTGCCAAGGTCACCAAGCGCGGCAGCGATCTGACGATCGATCTCTCCGACTCGCACGACGAAGTCGGGAGCTTCATCAATTCCTCCTACCCGAACATGCGTTCGGCGGTCGTCGTCGCTCTGTCCTATTTGATCGACCCCGATACGCCGAAGAACGACGGCACCTTCCGCCCGGTCACGGTCATCGCGAGGCCCGGCACCGTGGTGTGGGCAAACCCCGGCGCCCCGGTCACGCTCGCCACCAATCATTGCGCCCAGGAGATCCTCGAGGCGATCATCAAGGCGCTGGCGCCGGCCTGTCCCGACCGCGCGATGGCCGGCTGGGGCCGCCGCTTCCGTATCGCGATCCAGGGCAAGGACTCACGTTCGGGCAAGCCGTTTATCTGGCATTTCTTTCAGGCGCGGCCTGGCGGCGGCGCCTCGCCGGCGGGCGACGGCTGGCCGGGTGCGGGCGAGTGGCAGGCGGCGGGCGGGATCAAGTTCGGCAGCCTCGAAGTGACCGAGGTGCGCTTTCCGCTGTTCTTTCGCCGCCACGAGTTCCGCCCCGATTCCGGCGGCGCCGGCAAATATCGGGGCGGGCCTGGCGGGGTGGCCGAGATGGTGGTCGAGACCGCCGAGCCGGCGGTCGGCAACACGGCGGGTGACGGCGTGCGCCACGGCGCTTGCGGCATCCTCGGCGGCGCCGACGGCGTTCCGCATCGCTACACGCTCTACTCGAATGGACAGCCGCCGCGCGCGATCAAGACCAAGGAGGTCGGCCTCGTCGTCCGCCCCGGTGATGTTCTGATCCTCGAATTGGGCGGCGGCGGAGGCTGGGGCGATCCGGCCCTGCGCGACCTCGATGCCGTCGAGCGCGATGTCGAAAACGGGTTCGTCACGGTTGCTGGCCCCCACCCTAACCCTCCCCCGCTCGCGGGGGAGGGAATGGGAGGGGGCGAGGGCTGACCATGTACCGCATCGGCATCGATGTCGGCGGCACGTTCACCGATCTCGTCGCAGTCGACAATTTTGGCAGGACGACCCTAGCCAAGGTCCCGTCGACCCCAGCCGATCCGTCGATCGGCGTCATCGACGGGTTGCAGCTGCTGGCGGATATCCTCGGCCTAAAGCTAACGGCGCTGTTGGCCGAGACCGATCGCATCGTCCACGGCACGACGGTTGCGACCAACGCGCTGCTTGAGCACAGGGGCGCCAAGGTCGGGCTGCTGACGACCGAAGGCCATCGCGATGTGATCGAGATGCGCGAGGGGCTGAAGGACGATCGCTACAATTTGCGTCTCCCGCCGCCCGAGCAGCTCGTCCCCCGCAAGCTGCGGCTCGGCGTTCGCGAGCGGCTGCGCGCCGACGGCCGGATCGAGACGCCGCTCGACCAGGCCTCGCTCGAGCGCGCTATCGCGGCGCTGGAGCACGAGCGGGTCGAGTCGGTGGCGGTGTGCTATCTGCATTCCTGGCGCGACCCGGGCCACGAGCGTGCCTCGCGTGAGGCCGTCGAGCGGAGCCTGCCCGGGGTCTATGTCTCGCTGTCCTCGGACGTGCTGCCGCAGATCAAGGAGTTCGAACGGGTCTCGACGACGGTCGTCAACGCCTATGTCGGCCCGGCTCTGTCGCGCTACCTGGACCGGCTCGAACGGCGGCTCGTTGAGGCCGGTTACGCCGGGCCGACCCTGATCATTCAGTCGCATGGCGGGGTCGCTCCGATCGACAACTCCGGCCGGCTGGCCGCCGGTGCCGTGCTCTCAGGCCCGGCCGGCGGTGTCGCCGGCAGCGTCTATGCGGCGCGCCTCCTCGACGAGGGCAACCTGATCCCGTTCGACATGGGCGGGACGAGCACCGACATCTCGCTGATCGTCGACGGCCGGCCGAGTTTGGCGGCGGCGCGCCGGGTCGCCGGCCAAACGATCGCACTCAGCAGCCTCGATATCGCCAGTATCGGCGCCGGTGGCGGGTCGATCGCGCGGGTCGATGCCGGCGGGATCCTCCATGTCGGCCCGGAGAGCGCCGGTGCTGTTCCGGGTCCTGCCTGCTACGGTAACGGAAGCAGTGCCGCGACCGTCACCGACGCCAACCTGGTGCTCGGCTATCTCGATCCGACGGCCTTTCTTGGCGGACGGCGCAGGCTCGACCGTGCGGCCGCCGAGGCGGCTGTCGACGATATCGCCGAGGCCCTCGGCATCGACCGGGTCAGCGCGGCGCTCGGCATCCACCGGGTCGTCAACACAACGATGGCCGAGGGGGTGCGGCTCATCTCGGTCCGCCGCGGCGTCGACCCGCGACGCTTCACATTGCTCGCCTTCGGCGGTGCCTCGGGGCTGCATGCGACCGCCATCGCCCGCCAGCTCGACCTCAAGCGTGTTGTCGTGCCACGCGTTGCCGCCGTGCTCTCGGCCTGGGGCATGCTGGCGACCGATCTGCGTTTCGAGATCGCGCGCAGTCACATCGGCGACACCCGAACGCTCGACGGCGCAACGCTAAAGCGCTTGTTCGAGGAGATGGAGGCTGAGGGTTTCGCGCGGCTGTGCGCTTCGTTCGACGGGCCGGCACGCGCAACGCGGGCGGTCGACATGCGCTATGGCGAGCAGGTCTTCGAGATCACGGTTGGGCTCGACGGGGTGGATTGGACGCGAGCCGATCCGCTGCCGCAAATCGTCGAACGGTTTCACCACCGTCACGAGGAGCTCTACACATATTCGCTGACCGATCAGGAGACGGTGCTGGTCAACGCGCGAGTGGCCGTGGCCGGCATCCTCGCGGCATTGCCTCTGGAGCCTGCTCTGCCCGAAGCCGCGCCCGCCGCACCCCGTGCCGAGCGGCGGATCTATCTCGACACCTGGATCTCGGTTCCCGTTTACGATTTCGATGCGCTCGCGGCATCGCAAACCATCGACGGCCCGGTGATCGTCGAGTCGGCGATGACCACCGTATTGCTGCGCCCGGGCGAGCGCGCAACCGTCACCCCGCTCGGCTGGCTCGACATCACCCTGCCGATGCGGCCAGACGGGTAGCCTCAACCCTCGCGCCCGGCGCCCTCTGTTGACGCTATGTCGAAGGCGTCTCCGATAGGGCGCGGCCGTAGCGGGCGAAGACCTCGTTGAATGCGGCGACCGCGGCACGCGGGCCCTTGGGATACGACCAGATTGCGCCGATGACCGCCAGGAAATCGGCGCCGGCTTCGACCAGCGGCCCGCAATTCTGCTGCGTAATGCCGCCGATCGCGCAACACGGCACGACCGTGGTTTCGCTCCAGTCGCGGATGAGCTCGGGGTCAGCGTGGTGCTTGGCAGCCTTGGTCGTGCTCGGGAAGAAGGCGCCGAACGCGACGTAGTCGGCGCCGGCGTCGGCGGCGATGATGGCGCGGTCGCGGCTCGAACCGCAGGTCACCCCGACGATATGGTCCGGGCCGAGGAGGCGCCGGGCCTCGGCGTAAGGCGCGTCTTCTTCACCGACATGAACCCCGTCGCAATCCAACTCGGCGGCGAGATTGGGCCGGTCGTTCATGATGAACGCGACGCCCCGGTCCTGGGCGATCGGTTTCAGGATCCGCGCAGCGCGCCGGATCGCGTCGTCGTCGACCTCTTTGAGGCGTAATTGGAGGCACGCGACGTCGCCGCCGGCGAGCGCCTCCTCGAGCTCCTTGGCGAACCGGTCCGGGTCGAGCGCGGGCGGCGTGATCAGGTAGAGCCGCGTCGTCGCCCGCGTCTCATCGCCCAGCAACGGGTCAGTCCTTCCCCTGATAGATCTTGGCGATCTTGCCGAGCATGTCGCGCGCCTCCTTCTTCGACCGCTGGAAGGTGTTGTGGCCGATAATCGAGCCGTTGCCGCTGCCGTCGCGGACCGCGCAGACCCCGGCGAAGACGCCGTCGAGATCCTTCGCCTCGCGCCACATCCGGCAAACGCCCGACCCGCTTTTTTAGCAAACCCGAAGATGGCAGGCGAGCAGATCCGGGCTTCCAATTTTTGAACGCGAAATTTGCGTGCTTGCCGGCCGCCATCAAAATAAGGTGGCGACCATCACCATTTCGGGACGCATCCCATGCCTGGCGACATCAAATCCGAGCTTGCCCCGACCGGCGTGCTGCGCGCGGCAATCAACATGGGCAATTTCCTACTGGTCACCGGCAAGACCTCGTCGGGCGATCCGGAGGGGGTATCACCGGATATGGCCAGGGAAATCGCCGCTCGCCTGGGCGTGCCGGTGAAGTATGTGCCCTATGCGCGGCCGGGCGAGATCGCCGACGACGCCGAGAAGGGCCTTTGGGACATTGGCCTGATCGGTGCCGAACCCCAACGCGCCGCGGTGATCGACTTCACCGCCGCCTATTGCGAGATCGAGGCGACCTATCTGGTGCCGGCCGGTTCTCCGATCCGCAACGTCGCCGAGGTCGACCAACCCGGGAAGCGTATTGCGGTGACTGCGCGAAGCGCCTACGGCCTCTGGCTCGAAAACAACGTCAAACGGGCGCAACTGCTGCAGTTCGACAGCGCCGATGCGGCGCTCAAGCAATTCGACAGCGAGAAGCTCGACGCCTATGCCGGACTGCGCCCGGGCCTCTTGCAGGTCGCACAGGCGCGCCCCGGCTCGCGCATCCTCGACGGGCAATTTACCGCCGTGCAGCAGGCGGTCGGCACGCCGCGGAAGAACCAGGCCGGTGCTGCATTCCTGCGCGACTTTGTCGAGGAAGCGAAGAAGTCGGGGCTCGTCGCGCGGCTGATCGAACGCCATGGCGTCGTCGGCCGCCTGTCGGTGGCGCCCCCGGGCTGACAAAGGAGGAGTTCGGACGATGGCGATTTCCGATGTAAAGGCCCTCACCTTCGACGTGTTCGGCACGGTGGTGAACTGGCGCGACAGCATCGCCCGCGAGGCGAAAGCCTTTCTCGGGCCGCGGGGCTACGACAAGGACTGGCATTTATTCGCCGACAAATGGCGGGAGCGCTACCAGCCGGCGATGGCGAAGGTGCGCAACGGCGAACGCCCCTGGGCGAAGCTCGACGATCTGCATCGCGAGAACCTGGTCGAGCTCTTGAAGGAGTCCGAGATAACGGGCCTCAGCGAGGCCGATATAGACCATCTCAACCGCGCCTGGCACCGCCTGGACGGGTGGCCGGATACCGTCGAAGGCCTCACCCGCCTCAAGCGCAAATACATCCTCGCGACCTTGTCGAACGGCAACGTCGCCCTGATGGTGAACATGGCCAAATACGCCGGCCTGCCGTGGGACGCGATCTTGGGCGCCGAAGTCGCCCACGCCTACAAGCCGCAGCCCGAGGCCTACGACCGGACCGCCGACTTCCTCGGTCTCAAGCCCGCGCAGTGCATGATGGTCGCCGCACACAATGGCGATCTCGTCGCCGCGCGCGGTCGCGACTTCCACACCGCCTTCGTCAGCCGGCCGCTCGAGCACGGTCCCAACAAGACCCGGGACTTCAAGGCCGAGCACGATTTCGACGTGATCGCCGACGATTTCATCGATCTTGCCGGCAAGCTCGGCTGCTGACGCAAGCTACGCCTGACGGCATCGCACCAGGACCTCGGCGCAGCGTCGCTCGAGGAACTCCGGCGATGCGAAGAAATCGTCGACGAGATCGAGTGCTGGTACGGGACGGTCCGTCAGCAGCTGCACGCCGTGCTGGCGTGCGATGTCCGCGAGCCGGCGCGCGACATCCGTTCGGCCGGTGAACACCACCCCTTCGATTTCCGAACGGATCGCCGCTAGCGCGGCGCCGACATCGTCCCCGCAATCGAGAAGCGCTGAGAAGCGGGCGCCAGAAACCGCCTCGCGCGCGGCGCTGACGAGCTCCCCGAACCAGCCAGGACCCACATAGCTGCCGGCCCCCGGTGCGCTCGCCAGCACGAGCGGACGGTCGAATTTCGCCGCGACGGTAAGCGCTGCGACCGCCTGCCCTAGCGAGTGGACGACGATAACCAGAGCGTCCCTTTCACGAGATTGCTTCGCTTCGCTCGCAATGACGCCGGAGCCTGTCATTGCGAGGAGCTTCGCGACGAAGCAATCTCGTCGGGATCAAACCAGCGCGCCGAAATAGGCGGCGACTTCGACCATTCTGTTCGAGAAACCCCATTCGTTGTCGTACCAGGCGAGCACACGGACGAAGCGCTTGTCGATCACCTGCGTCTGGGTCACATCGAAGGTGGAGCTGTGCGGGTCGTGGTTGAAGTCGACCGATACGGTCGGGGCCTTATTGATGCCGAGAATGCCGTGCAGCCGGTTCGAGCGGGCGGCCTCCTCCATCAGCGAGTTGACCTCGTCGCCCGAAGTCTCGCGCCCGGAGTCGAACGTAAAATCGATCAGCGAGACATTGGCGGTCGGCACTCGGATCGCCGTACCGTCCAGCTTGCCCCGCAAAGCCGGCAGTACGAGGCCGACCGCGCGCGCCGCACCGGTCGAGGTCGGGATCATCGACTGGGCCGCCGTGCGGGCGCGGCGCAGGTCGCCGTGCAAGCCGTCGACCAGGGACTGATCGCTCGTATAGGAGTGGATCGTCGTCATGTAGCCGCGTTCGATGCCGATGCCCCGATGCAGCACATAGGCCACCGGCGCAAAACAGTTGGTCGTGCAAGACGCGTTGGAAATGACCTGATGCTCGGGTTTCAGCTCTTCCTGATTGACGCCCAAGACCACAGTCATGTCGGCGCCGTCGGCCGGGGCCGAAATCACGACGCGCTTGGCGCCGGCTTCGAGGTGTTTAGCGGCGGCCTCACGCTTGGTGAAGATGCCGGTGCATTCGAGCGCCACATCGACCCCCAACTCGCGCCAGGGGAGCTTTGCCGGGTCGCGCTCGGCGGTGACCCGGATCTTGCCGCGGCCGATATCCATCCAGTTGTCGCCGGTCGTCACCTCGCCCGGAAAGCGGCCGTGCACGCTGTCGTACCTGAGGAGATGCGCATTGGTTTCGACCGGGCCGAGGTCATTGACGCCGACAACTTCGATCTCGGTGTGTTTGTGCTCGTACGCCGCCCGCAGGACCAGCCGGCCGATGCGGCCAAAGCCGTTGATCGCAACCCGTACCGCCATGGTTCGTCCTCCTGAAGCTCTTCGCCGATCTATAGGAGTGAGCGGGCCGCCTCCGCAACCCTCTCGGGCGTGATCCCAAAATGACGGTCGGGCCAATCCGGGCCTGTGGATCAAAACGCAGGAATTGCGTGAAGCGGACAGTACCCGCATCGGCCATGTCCATCGGCATCCCGGGGTGACCGGATTTCGCTGCTCCACCGCATCCATGGCGAGCGCTCGGATCGCATGCCTTGTGCCGGAGTTTAGGGTCCCTTGGGGCCGGGAACGGAGAGGCCGTAGCGGCAGAGGGGATGTCGTTGCTCATTCCGGTCAAGATGGTTTCCAGTCGGTGACGATCACTCGCTTGCCGAAAGTCTTCCAGCCACGGTGCGTTCCTTTCAGGCTGCTCCGGTTATTGATCTCACCGAGTGAAATTAGCGCTCCAGCCACTTTGCCTTGCTGGAGCCGCGCGGAACCAGGGGTACCGCAAAGAAACCCGGCGTGCGCGACATGACGACCTGATCGGTGACCCCCTGATAATGGCCGCATGGTGTTTCGGCCTCGAACAGGTCGGGGTCGGGATAGGCGTGATCGCCCGCGCGCCCCGCGACTTCGCTGCTGTAGGCTTTGTCGAAGGTCCCCAGTTGCAGCAGCCATAACGAGACCCGCGCCAGTGACACGCGGACACGATAGCTGCCGCCCTCCATGGCCCGGCGCCGCAACGCGGCGATGGCGCCCACCATTCCGATCCAGGATGAAATGTAGTCGTTGACGACAAAGATCTCGGGAAGCTTCGGTTCTTCGACGGAGCCCTCGAGTGCGAGCACCC
Source organism: uncultured Alphaproteobacteria bacterium (assembly GCA_963796155.1). Lineage (GTDB taxonomy): Bacteria > Pseudomonadota > Alphaproteobacteria > ATCC43930 > CGMCC-115725 > AP-15. The sequence continues at coordinate 140,959 of CAWCKT010000001.1, forward strand.
CAGAAACCCCGCCAGCCGTATGATCGAACCCGATTCGGTCGGCCCAGGGTCCGAGCGCTCCATAGATCGAGAAATCGACCTGCACGATGCCGGGACGCAGCCGCGCCAGTTCGCTGCTCGTTATTCTGAGCTTCTCCAGCAGACCAGGGCGCCGGTTGGCGAAGAAAATGTCCGCTCCGGCCAGTAGCCGCCAGAAGCGCGCCATCTCGGCAGGCCGGCGAATGTCCATGATCGCCGATCGCATCCCGACATTGGCTGAGTAATAGTTGAAATCCATCTCGAGATCGTTCGGCGTCCACAGGTTAAGGACATCCGCTCCGTGGTAGGCCAGTGCGCGCCCCAGGCCCGGTCCGGCGATGACGTGGCTAAACCCGAGCGCCCGCACGCCATCCAAGGGCGTCTCCGGTCCGGGCATCAAGGGCTCCGGGTCGCTGTCCGCGATCTTCTCGATGTGCACGAGCGGCAGGTCTTCGAGATAGCGGCACTGCTCGGTGTCGAGGAATTCCTGCGCGCTGCGCACGACGGTAGCCTGCAGGCCGGCGCGGTTCGCTTGCTCCTCGAGATCGAACGCATCCCACCTGCGGATCACGCTGCCGATTGCCGTCGGATCATCGTTGCAACCGAGAAAGGCAAGTGCCGCGCTCCGGCTCCCGGGGTAAATGTTCATGAATAGAACGCGGCGATTGTCGCGCGTCCGGTACATTTTGGTCGGCATAAACGGGTTCTTTGGGTCCGCCGGGTTGCCGGGGGCGTAGCCGTTCAGCAGTTCCCATTTCTTGTCGTAGAACGGACACAGCCGATGCAGGGCCTTGCCGAGGTTGACCGAGAGATCCTGACCCTGCCCGCCGCGATGCCGCCACAAGGCCGCCACGGAAACGGCCTTCGCCATCAGCGCTGCGGCCGCCATCGTCGCGAATGGAAGCGGGCTGCTGATAATCGGGTCGCGCCCGGTAAAGGTCACCGCACCGCCGCCGGACTCGGGTTCCAGGCCAACCTCGCGCAGCAAGTCAGCGAGTTCGCGCATTGGGTCGATGGCGCGATCGTCGCGGAACGGCTTAGCCAGGACATAGCTAATCCGATCTGCCAGTCCACCCATTGCCCTTCACTCCCTCTGCATTTGCCTGCGCGTGGTCCTTCCGAAAAAGAACTGCTCAGAACTGGATTTCGATGCTATCGACCCGATCAGGGTAGAATGCGAGGTGGTCCTTGATGCCGCGACCGCCGCGTAGGGTGTCTCGTAGGTCCAGACTGCGTCGATCGAGCGCTCACCGCCCACCGCGATGCTGTAGTAGCTGGCGTCGCCCTTGTAGGGGCAGTAAGTGGTGCGATCTGTCCGCGCCAGCTGCGTCATATCGACATCCTTGCGCGGGATGTAATGGACCGCCGGATAATGGGCCTCGTGGAGCGTCAGCGCATCGCGCGTGTCGGCGATGACGCGGCCCGCGACCGAGACGATTACTCGGCTGGGGTTGCGCTCGACCGACATCGGATGATCCGGCCCAGGGGTTTTGACGGGCCTCGCTTGGGCTTGGAGATTCTGTTCCAATAGGGGGCTCCCTCTGGTTAGTAAGTTTCCTCGCAATGGCTTTGTCAGCTCTTCCTTCAGTTTCTCGGCCGTACGCACCCGCACCTCCCAGATCGCAGGGGTGTCGGTGCGCTCAGCGGGCGATCGTTGGCGTTTCGTGCGACGCTCGAACCTGAACGGCCGTTCATCGAGGTTCTGTGCAGCCTAGAACATCGTGTTGGCATTAGCCGAGGTCTCCGGGATCGGCTGGATCACATCCCAATGCTCGAGGACCTTCCCGCCTTCCAGGCGAAAGATGTCCACCACCGCCTCTCCGCGGGGATTATCGGACAGGCCACGCCAATGACTGTGAAGGATGACGTAGTCGCCGTCAGCAAAGACACGCTTGATCTCGTAGCGAGCATCCGGGCGAGTCGACGCGATCCAGCTAACGAACTTCCTCAGGCCATCCATGCCGTCTTCGATCAGCGGATTGTGCTGTCGATAGGGGGAGCCAGCGTAAAGCCGGAAGGCGTCTTCGATCCGGCCTTCAAACACAGCCTTGTATAAGCCGAGGACAATGTCTTTGTTGGTCTCGGACATAGGCTTTCTCCTTGGTTCCCCACGATGCTCCTGCCGCCTGAGTAGGGATGACAATCGCCGGACGCCTGGTTAGGTCGCCGACTTGCCACCGTCGACGAAGAGCACCTGACCAGTCGTAAAGGACGACTTGCTCGAAGCGAGGAAGACGATCGCGTTGGCGATCTCGGTAGGCTCGCCCACACGTTGGAGCGGAACACCCGCTACGAGGCCGGCCTTTCGTTCGGCGCTGCCGGTAAAGCGGTTGAGCATTGCGGTCTCGATCGGGCCCGGCGCGACGGCATTGATCCGCACCCCCGATACCGCTGCCTCCAGCGCGGCAGACTTTGTGAGCCCCTCGACGGCGTGCTTACTTGCCGAATAGACCGACGCACCGCGCGCCCCAAGGTGACCATAGGTCGATGAGATATTGATGATGCTGCCGCCACCCTGGGCCTGCATGACCCGCAGTTCGTGCTTCATGCTGAGGAGCGTGCCGAGCACGTTGGTATCAAAGGTGGCTGCGTAGCTGTCGGCTGACTGCTCGGTGACCGGGCCAGGGTGGCCTTCGGTGCCGGCGTTATTGACGGCGGCATCCAGGCGACCGAAGCGGTCGACCGTCCGGTCGACCAGCTCACGCACGTCCTCCTCGCGGCGCACGTCAGCGCGAATGAACTCGGCCTCGGCGCCGAGAGCGCGCAACTCCGTGGCAAGTGCCTGCCCGGCCTCCTCGTGCCGGCCGGATACGGCAAGGCGGCTGCCTTCCTTGGCGAAGGCCAATGCCGCCGCCCGGCCGATGCCGGTCAAGGCGCCAGTAATCAAGACAACGGGGTGTTTCATCGCTACTCCTCCGGTCCACCTCCGCCTCGCCGCCGAGGTCGGAGTTTGCGGTGCCCTCGGGAGCGGATTTAGGTTTCCCTCGCGTCTGCGAAAAAGACTTTGTAGGGTCCGCAGTCATACCTGACAGGTATGGCAGGCCGATATGGAGCTACGGCACTTGCGGTATTTCGTTGCGGTCGCCGAGGAAGGCAGCGTCACACTCGCGGCCGAGCGCAGGTTGCACACGGCGCAGCCTTCCCTAAGTCGCCAGATCCGTGACTTGGAGGTGGAAATCGGCGCCGAGCTGATGACTCGGAGCGCTCGCGGGATCGAGCTGACCGCTGCCGGCCGCGTGTTTCTCGACCACGCGCGGCTCGCCCTGGCGCAGGTCGAGGCCGCCGCATCCGCCGCCCGGCGCGCCGCTCATCCGGAGCAGAGGACGTTGGCGCTAGGATTTCTGAGCGGGTGGGAGCCGGAATGGCTGCCGGCAGTGATGCATGTTCTTCGCGACGAGCTGCCGAAGATTGAGGTTACAATTTTCACCAAACACTCGCCGCAACTCGCCGAGGGGCTTGCCACCGGGAAGTTGGATGCAGCTTTCATGAGACCTGAGGAAGGCCATCCTGATCTTGTCTACAAGGTTCTGATTACGGAACCACTGATGGTCTTTCTACCAAGCGACCACCCTCTGGCGTCGCATGAAACAATTCAGCCGTCGGACTTTATAGGAGAGACATTCATCGGTTTAGCCGACCAGGCGCCCGTCGCGCGCACGCTGATAGAACGCTATTTCCGGCGATGGGGCATAGACTCGCAGCCAGCGCACCGGGCTGAATATATCTCCATGCTCATGTCACTCGTCGCCTCAACCGGCGGACTGGCCCTGGCGCCCGAAAACACGCGTAATTTCCTTACCCGGTCAGTCATCAGCCGACCGCTCGCCGGAGAGGCGCCATCGGTCGATCTGGTTTTGGGCTACCATAAGGCCAACACGTCGCCCCTTCTTAAGCTCTTTCTCTCAAGGACAGACCAACTGGTCGGCCGCGTAGAGAAGCGGTTCGGCGGATAGGAGGGATTCTCCGTTGCCGACGGGTTCAACGGGCATTGAAGGCCTGCTTGCCATCGACCCGGCCAATCCTCGGGGCTGCCGTAGAGGCCCTCGGCATCGGGCGGAGGTCCGCCCTTATTTGGACAGCACGTATTCGGCGCGCGGCGGGAGCTGCTCGTCAGAGCGTGGCTCGACGATCCCGGCTTTCCCCAGTCGCTTCAATCGGCGTATCAGAATCGGGCGGCGGAGGATTGTCTCGCGCAGGCCGCTTCGCTAACCTCGCTCCCCGCCGAACAGGGGTTTTTTCGCGGCCGGCGGCGGCTGCAGATCGGGAGGATCCGAAATGGCGGATATCGTTGGCAATGGCGACTTCAGATACCGCATCGTCGAGAATTGGGCGAAGCTTCCCGACGGCTGGTCTTTCAAGGAGGTCGCCGCCGTCGGGGTCGACAGCCAGGATCGCGTCTACGCCTTCAACCGCGGCGAGCACCCGATGATGGTTTTCGACCGCGGCGGCAATTTTCTGCGCTCCTGGGGCGAAGGGCTGTGGCCGCGCGCCCATGGCCTGCACATGGGGCCCGACGACAGCCTCTACATGACGGACGACGGCGCCCACTGCGTGCGCAAATGCACCCCCGACGGCAAGATCCTGCTAGAGATCGGCATCCCTGGCGAGCCCGCACCCTATATGAGCGGCGAGCCGTTCCACCGCTGCACCCATACGGCGTTGTCGCCGAAGGGCGAGATCTATGTCTCCGACGGCTACGGCAACGCCCGGGTGCACAAATTCGCGCCCGACGGCAAGCTCCTCTTATCCTGGGGCGAGCCCGGTACCGACCCCGGCCAGTTCAACATCGCGCACAACATCTGCACCGACGCCGACGGCTGGGTCTATGTCGCCGATCGCGAGAACCATCGGGTGCAGGTCTTCGACGGCAACGGCAAATACGAGACCCAGTGGAACAACCTGCACCGCCCGTGCGGGCTCTACATGCCGTACGGTCACCATCCGGTGTGCTACATCGGGGAGCTAGGCCCGGGAATGGCGGTCAACCGGAACTCGCCAAATCTCGGGGCGCGGGTCAGCATCGTCGATCACGAGGGCAAGCTCCTGGCGCGCATCGGCGATCCTCACCCCGGCCTGGCGCCGACCCAGTTCCTCGGCCCGCATGGCGTCAGCGTCGATTCTCGCGGCGACATCTATGTCGGCGAGGTCGCATGGACATTGTGGCCGGGCCTCTTCCCGAACGAGCCTCGCCCGGAGCCGATGCGGACATTGCGGAAGTTCGAGAAAGTGCGCTAAACGGCGGGCTCGGCATCGACGACCACTCTGCAAGCTGCCGATATGGACCAGCTCGAAGCAGCCATCGCCCGGCTGGAACGGGCCGTGGCACGGCTGGAGGCGACAGCGCAGGCCGGACGGTCCAGCCGGCTTGCCGCGCGCGAGGCCGACGACCCGCAGCTGAGAGAAGTTGCCGGCGAAATCGCCGCGCGCCTGGAAACCGCTGTCGCTAGAATCGACCGCGTTCTGGGAGGAAACCGCTGAGATGGGTCAGGTCAGCCTGACAGTAAACGGCCGCCCGTTCGCGCTCACTTGCGACGACGGGCAGGAGGCGCGCATCCGCCGCCTCGGTCAATACGTCGACGCCAAGGTCGCGGAGTTCGTCGCGAGTGTGGGGCAGGTCGGCGAGGCCCGCCTGCTGCTGCTCGCCGCCCTCGTCATCGCCGACGAGCTGGCCGACGCGAACGAGGCGCTTCGGCTGGAGCGCAGCGGGGCGCGCGCCGTCGACGCCGAAGCCGCCGCGGCCACCGATGCCGCGGCGAGCGGCATCCACGGCATCGCTCAGCGGGTCGAGGCTATTGCGGCACGCCTCGAGACCTCCTAGCTTTGGCGATGCGAGGTGGGGCTGCGCGGTGCGTTAGGCCGCATGTTGCCCCGGGGCCAATTCCTACCTCTTGGGAGCCGTCTCTGTCGGGGTCGTGGCCTCGACACATGGCGCCCACCTGCTACGGCGGGCCACGGAGGGTTTGCATGCCGACGGCCGAGGCGGCTTCACCCCGCACTTCCCATTCACTAAGCCCGCGGAACGGCACGCCGTGAACATCCTGTTTTGCGGCGATGTGTTCGGCCGCTCGGGCAGGGACGCCATCAAGAAGCACGTGCCGAGGCTGCGCGACGAACTGGCGATCGACCTCGTCGTGGTCAACGCGGAAAACGCGGCCGGCGGGTTCGGGCTTACCGAGCGCCTCTGCGGCGAACTCTACGATTGCGGCGTCGATATCCTGACCACCGGGAACCACGTCTGGGATCAGCGGCAGCTCATCCCTTATATCGACCGCGACCCCCGCCTCCTGCGTCCGGCGAACTTCCCGAAAGGCACGCCGGGTGCGGGCTGGCGGGTTCATCGGGTAGGCGGGCGGAACGTGCTGGTCGTCAATCTGATGGGCCGGCTCTTCATGGAGGCGCTCGACGATCCGTTCGCCCAGCTCGACGACATTCTCTCCGGACCTCGGCTGGGCGAGGAGGTGGCTGCGATCCTCGTCGATTTCCACGCCGAGGCGTCGAGCGAGAAGATGGCGCTCGGCCATTTCGCCGATGGCCGCGTCTCGGCGGTGTTCGGGACGCATTGTCATGTCCCGACTGCCGACGCCCAGATCCTGCCGGGCGGCACCGCCTACCAGACCGATGCCGGGATGTGCGGCGATTATGATTCGGTGATCGGGATGCAGAAGGAGCCGGCGACAAGGCGCTTCGTTACCAAGATGCCGGGGGAGCGCCCGCAGCCGGCCGAGGGCGAAGGGACCTTGTGCGGCATTCTGCTGGAGACCGACGATCGGAGCGGACTGGCCCGGACGGTGGAGCCGGTGCGAATCGGCGGTCGTCTCGCTGTGCACCTGCCCCGGCGCTGAGGTCGGCTCCAGCGCGATACCGGTCCCGCGAAACCCTCGCCGGCCGCGCCCCGAGACGCCCCAATCCTGCCATATTGGATTGTTAGCCCCGACGCCTCGCAAGCATACGGCCGCGGTGCCGATGAAATGCGGCGCAGAAATCGATGGCTGGCCATTCGCAATTCAAGAACATCATGTACCGGAAGGGCGCGCAGGACAAAAAGCGCGCCAAGGTCTTCACCAAGATCATCCGGGAACTCACCACCGCGGCTCGCTCGGGCCTGCCCGACCCGGCAGCGAACCCGCGTCTGCGAGCGGCCGTCCTCGCCGCCCGCCAAGCCAACATGCCGAGAGACACAGTCGAGCGGGCGATTCGGCGCGGTTCCGGCGGCGAGGCCGGGGAGGCTTACGAGGAGGTGCGCTACGAGGGCTATGGACCGGGCGGGGTCGCAGTCATCATCGAAGCGCTGACCGACAACCGTAACCGCACCGCGAGCGAGGTCCGCGCCGCCTTTACCAAGGCAGGTGGCGCGCTCGGTGAGACCAACAGCGTCAGCTTCATGTTTGAGCGCGTCGGCGAGATCTCTTATCCGGTGGCGACGGCGAGCGCCGACGAGATGTTCGAAGCCGCCATCGAGGCGGCGGCGGAAAATGTCGAGAGCGATGCCGAGCAGCACCTCGTGACCTGTGCCCCCGAAGATTTCAACGCCGTGCGCGACGCCCTCGAAGCTCGGTTCGGGCCGGCGGGATCGGCGCGCGTAGTCTGGCGCCCGAGGACGACCGCGCTGATCGAGGAGGAGACCGCGACGACCCTGTTCAAGCTGCTCGAGACGCTCGAAGACAGCGACGATGTCCAGAACGTCTATGCCAATTTCGAAGTGGCCGAGGACGTGATGGCGCGGCTCGGCGCCTGAACCCCTTCGCAGGTCGGCACGGAACCCCGATGCGCGTTCTGGGGCTCGATCCCGGGCTGCGCCATACCGGTTGGGGAGTGATCGACATCGTCGGCAGCCGCCTCACCCACGTCGCTGACGGGGTCGTGCACGCCGCGACCGACCAGCCCCTCGCAATGCGGCTGGTTTCGCTGTTCCGCCAGATCACCTCCGTGGTCGAGCGCTTTCACCCCGACGAGGCGGCGGTCGAAGAAACCTTTGTCAACCGCAACCCGGCCTCGACCTTGAAGCTCGGCGTCGCCCGCGGCGTCGTGCTGCTGGCGCCGGCCGAACGCGGGCTCCCGGTTGCGGAATATTCGGCCAATCTGATCAAGAAGGCGGTGGTGGGCGCCGGCCACGCCGAAAAGGCGCAGGTGCAGATGATGGTGCGGCGGATCCTGCCCGGCTGCGACAGCGGCGAGCCTGACGCCGCGGACGCCCTCGCCGTGGCGATCTGTCACGCGCACCATGTCGAGACCCGGCGCTATTGGAAGGCCCCCGTATGATCGCCAAACTCGCGGGCATGGTCGATCATGTCGGCCCGGAGGCCGCGGTCATCGACGTGGGCGGCGTCGGCTACCTTGCCTTCTGCTCGACGCGGACGATCAGCCGCTTGCCGGCCCTCGGTTCGCCGGCGTCTTTGCTGATCGAGACGCATGTGCGTGAGGATCATATCCACCTCTACGGCTTTATCGACGCCGCCGAGCGCGACTGGTTTCGGCAATTGACGACGGTGCAGGGTGTCGGCGCGCGGCTTGCTCTCGCGATCCTTTCCGCGGTCGCGCCAGAGCAGCTCGGTCTCATCATCCTCGCCCAGGACAAGGCGGCCCTGACGCTCGCCGACGGGGTCGGCCCGCGGTTGGCCGCGCGGATCGTCAACGAGCTGCGCGACAAGGTGGGCAGCGTCGCCGCGATCGCCACGCCGTCGGCGCCGACGATCTCGGTACCGGATGCGACTGCCGGTCCTGCGGCGGACGCGGTTTCGGCGCTCGTCAATCTCGGTTACCGCCGGGCGGAGGCTTTCGGGGCCGTCGCCACGGCCGGTCGCAAGCTCGGCAGCGGCGCCGATGCCGGCGCGCTGATCCGCGCCGGGCTCCAGGAGCTCACCCGATGAGCGATGCGGCGCCGCGTGCCGTCGATCCGGTTCGCGCCGAGCAGGACGCAGCCGAGGCCTCGCTGCGCCCGCTGACGCTCGACGAGTTCGTCGGCCAGCGCCCTTTGCGCGACAATCTGTGCGTCTTCATCGAAGCGGCCAGGGGCCGGCGCGAAGCCCTCGACCACGTGCTGCTCTCCGGACCTCCGGGGCTCGGCAAGACAACGCTGGCGCAGATCATCGCCCGCGAAATGGGCGTGGGCTTCCGCGCCACCTCGGGCCCGGTGATCCAGCGCGGCGGCGACCTCGCGGCGCTGCTGACCAATCTGCAGCCGCGCGACGTGCTCTTCATCGACGAGATCCACCGGCTTGCACCCGCGGTCGAGGAGATCCTCTATCCCGCGATGGAGGATTTTCAGCTCGACCTGATCATCGGCGAGGGGCCGGCGGCGCGGTCGATCCGCATCGATGTGGCACCCTTCACCCTGATCGGTGCGACGACGCGGTCGGGGCTGATTACCCGGCCGCTGCGCGAGCGCTTCGGCATACCGCTGCGGCTGGTCTTCTATGAAGCTGCGGAACTCGGGACGATCGTCGCTCGCGGCTCCCGGATGCTCGGCCTCGACCTGCAGTCCGACGGCGCCGCCGAGATCGCGCGGCGGGCGCGCGGCACTCCGCGCGTCGCGATGCGGCTGCTTCGGCGCATTCGCGATTTTGCGGCGGTGGAGGGGCTGGCGAGCGTCGATGCGGCCGGCGCCGACGCGGCGCTGCTGCGGCTCGAGGTCGATGGCTGCGGGCTCGACGGCATGGATCGGCGCTACCTGCGCTGCATCGCCGAAAACTACGCGGGCGGCCCAGTCGGGGTCGAGACGGTCGCGGCCGCACTCGGCGACGAGCGCGATGTCATCGAGGAGGTCGTCGAACCCTATTTGATCCAGGAGGGCTTTGTGCAGCGCACGCCGCGTGGCCGCACGCTCACTCGTACAGCCTTTCGCCACCTCGATCTGCCGATGCCGGCGAGCCTGCCGGCCCAGCTCGATCTGCTCGCGCGTTTGCCGTCCGACACCGAGGTCGAGGAGACGCCGTGACGCAGACAATCATCCAAATGACGCCATAAAGGGTCGCCAAGAAATGCCACCTACTCCTGTCGATGCCCTGCCGCTCGTCGGCGCGGTCCCTCATGATCTTTCTATCATTGGACTATTTCTAGAGTCGGATGCTGTCGTCAAATTCGTCATGCTGATCCTTTTGGTTGCGTCGTTCTGGTCGTGGGCGGTCATCTTCGACAAGGTGATCCGGCTGCGCCGGCTGCGCTTTACCGCGTCGAATTTCGAGGAGTCCTTCTGGTCGGGCGGCTCGCTCGACGACCTCTACGAAAGGGTCGGTCAACGCCCTCCCGATCCGATGAGCGCGGTCTTCTCGGCGGCGATGCGAGAGTGGCGGCGCAGCGCCGCCAAGAACCTGCTCGGCACTCCTGGGATGCGCACGAGCCTGCAGCAGCGCGTCGAGCGGGTGATGAGCGTCACGGTGGGCCGCGAGATGGAGCGGATCGAACGCTTTATGGCGTATCTCGCGACGGTCGGTTCGACGGCACCGTTTGTCGGCCTGTTCGGCACCGTCTGGGGCATCATGGACAGCTTTCAATCGATTGCCGCGTCCAAGAACACCAGCCTCGCCGTCGTCGCCCCCGGTATCGCCGAGTCGTTGTTCGCGACTGCGCTCGGGCTGGTCGCTGCGATCCCCGCGGTCATCGCCTACAACAAGCTCGCGACCGATTGCGGACGCTATGCCGGCCGCCTCGAAGCGTTTGCTTCCGAGTTCAGCGCGATCCTGTCGCGCCAGCTCGACGAGAGGCCGTGAGCTATGGCGGCATCGAGCCTCGGCGGCAACGGCCAGCGCCTGGCGGCCCGATATCAGCCGATGTCGGCAATCAACGTGACGCCGTTTGTCGACGTCATGCTGGTGTTGCTCGTCGTCTTCATGGTCGCCGCACCCCTATTGACGGTCGGGGTGCCGGTCGATCTGCCGGAAACCCAGGCGCCGCCGATTACCGAGCCGAAGGAGCCCCTCGTCATCACGATCAACGGCGAGGGCCACATCTTCATTCAGGAGACCGACGTCCCGACCGAATCGCTGGTCCCGCGATTGGAGGCGATTACCGGCAGCAACCCCGATGCGGTGCTCTACGTCAAGGGCGACAAGAGCGTCAATTACGGCCGCGTGGCCGAGGTGATGGGTTTGGTCGCCACGGCCGGGTTCCGCAAGGTGTCGCTGATAGCGGAATCCCCGAAGGGGGCGCCCGCCAAACCTGCATCCGGCGCGGCGCCCGCCGACCGAACGGGGCGAACGGTCAAGCGCTGAAAGGCAGCGCGCGGTTTCACTCCGATGAGCGTGGCAACCGCAGAACCGGCGCTGACCGAGGAACCCGCCGTCCTCGACGTGATGCCCGACGGCATCGCTCCCCGCGGCATTGCATTGTCGGTGGCGCTGCATCTCGTTCTGGGGGGCCTCTTCATTTTCGGTCTGCCGAGGCTGTTCGATCCGCCGATACCCGAGGACATGCCTGTGGCGGTCGAGCTGGTGACGATCGCGCCCGAAACCCGGGCGACACGGCCCAATCCGAATCTGCCGCGACCAAATGCCAAGCCGGATGTACCGGTCGCGGATGCCCCGGTGGCGACGCCGGAGCCCGAACCACCGGTTCCGTCACCGGTTCCGCCGCCCTCGGCCGAGATCCCACCATCACCTGAGTTGCCGAAACCGCCGGAACCCAAGCCGGCGCTCCCGCAGCCGCTGCTGAAGCCCGAACCCAAACCCGAACCGCCAAAGCCGATCGAACGGGCCGAGGCGCCCCGGCCCAAGGAAAAGCCCGAGCCGCCACAGCAAATGGCCAAGAACGAGGCGAAATCAGAGGAGAAGAAATACGACCCCGGGCAGTTCGAAGCCTTGCTGAAGAATCTGGCGTCGCAGCCCACCATGCCGTCGCCCGATGCACCGCCGCAGAGACCGCGGATCGCGTCGGCGCGGCCATCCTCGCAACCCCGAGCGCCGCTCGGCAGCCAACTCACCGCCAGCGAAGTCGACCTGATCCGGCAGCAGATCGCGCGCTGCTGGAACGTCCCGGCGGGCGCCCGTGACGCCAAGGATCTCGTCGTCGAGATCAGGGTCGCCGTCGACCCGGACGGCACCGTGCGGCAGGCGACGATCGTCGATCAGGCGCGTCTCAGCAGCGACCCGTTTTTCCGCGCCGCCGCCGAGAGCGCGAGACGCGCCTTCTTCAATCCGCTTTGCCGGCCCCTCCACCTGCCCCCGGACAAGTATGCGATCTGGAAGGACCTCGTTGTCGACTTCAGCCCAAAGGACATCTTATGAAACGAAGCCGCCTTATTCTTGTCGGTACGCTGGCCGCAGCATTCGCGATGCTGTTCCAGACGACCGTGCCGGCGCGCGCCGAGCTGCGCATAGACATCACCAGCGGCAAGGTCGAGCCGATGCCGATAGCGATCCCCGCCTTTGCAGGCTCCGGCAGCGGTGAAAGCCAGGCTGGTCAAGAAATCTCCGGTGTCGTTTCGGCCGATCTCGAACGCTCTGGGCTGTTCCGCCCGCTCGACCCTCGCAGCTTCATTCAGAATATTTCGGCGACCGATGCCCAGCCCCGGTTCGAGGATTGGCGCCAGATCAATGCGCAGGCCCTGGTGACCGGTACCGTCGGCACGCAAGGCGACGGCAGGCTCAGGGTCGAGTTTCGGTTGTGGGATGTCTTTGCCGAGCAGCAGCTGACCGGCTTCGGCTATACGACGACCCAGCAGAACTGGCGCCGCATCGCGCACATCATCGCCGACGAGATCTATAAGCGGATCACCGGCGAGGACGGATACTTCGACACGCGCATTGTCTACGTCGCCGAGTTGGGCCCGCCGAGCAAGCGGGTCAAACGCCTCGCCCTCATGGATCAGGACGGCGCCAACAACCGGTTTCTGACCGACGGGCGCGCGCTGGTGCTGACCCCGCGGTTCTCCCCGACGGCCCAGGAGATCACCTACCTCTCCTACGCAAATGGCGCACCGCGCGTCTATCTCTTCAATATCGATAGCGGCCAGCAGGAGGTTGTCGGCGATTTCCCCGGCATGACGTTCGCGCCGCGCTTTTCGCCGGATGGCAACCGGGTGGTGCTGAGCCGCGCCGAGAATGGCGTCAGTAACCTCTTCGCCCTCGATCTGCGCACCCGCCGGCCGACCCGCCTGACGAACAGTCAGGCGATCGATACGTCACCCTGTTTTGCACCCGACGGAAGCAAGATCGTTTTCAATTCAGATCGCGGCGGTTCCCAGCAGCTCTACATGATGAGTGCGGATGGCGGTGACGCCAAGCGGATCAGCTTCGGGTCGGGCAAATACGCCACCCCGGTCTGGTCGCCGCGCGGCGACCTGATCGCCTTTACCAAGATCGACGGTGGCTCGTTTTATATCGGTGTGATGCGGCCGGACGGCTCGGGCGAACGGCTGCTGACGCACGATTTCCTGGTCGAAGGACCGACCTGGGCGCCGAACGGCCGGGTGCTGATGTATTTTCGCCAGTCGCCGTCCGATTCGCGCGGTGATGGCGGCTCTGTCCGCTTGTACTCGATCGATTTGACCGGCTCCAATCAACGGGAGGTAACAACCCCGCAGGATGCTTCCGACCCGGCCTGGTCTCCCTTGCTTCGCTGAACGGCGTGGCGATATGGTCTGGGCCGCGCATCGACGGGGGATCGAGATGCATGCAAGAATAATCAGCCTTCTGGGCGCTCTGCTGCTGCTCGCTGCGTGCAGCAGCCCGCCGCCGGAGACGCCTCCTCCCGGACCGCCGGGGCCGCCGGGCGGCGGGATCGGCTCGACGAGCGTTGTCCCAGGATCGCAACAGGACCTCGAGGCAAGCGCAGGCGACCGCGTCTTCTTCGCCTTCGACCGATCGGATATCACGCCGGAAGCGCAGCAGATTCTGGCCCGGCAGGCCGACTGGCTGCGGCGCTATCCGAATGTCAGCGTGACGATCGAAGGCCATTGCGACGAGCGCGGTACCCGCGAATACAATCTCGCGCTCGGCGAGCGCCGGGCTCAAGCTGTCAAGAACGTGCTCGTTGCATCGGGAATTTCCGCATCCCGGGTCTCGACGATCAGCTATGGCAAAGAACGTCCGATTGTCGTCGGCTCGAACGAGGAGGCTTGGGCTCAGAACCGTGTGGCCATCACCACTGTCAACTGAGCTTCCTGAACAACGCGCGTCGGACCGCTGACAGGTTTGGGATAAGGGCAAACGAATAGGCGTTGGTTCACCAACCGGGGAACGCCGAGCGCCCTTTTTTTGCCCTAAAAGGACCCTAGTACCGTCAATCGGCATTGTCCGCACAATTGCGTTCGTGGTCGATGCCAATAGTCGACGCCGCGAGAGCCAGACCCCCGGCTCTCGGGCGGATTTCAAGAGGCCTTCGGAATGCTCAGGCGGTCGACCCTGTCGCATGCCCGTCCAACCTTGCTGCTGGTGGTTCTCGGGTTGGTCTTGCCGACCCAGTCAGCGCGATCGCAGGACCCGACGTTCGAGGACCGTCTCGATCGCCTGGAGAGGGATCTCAGCATGTTGCAGCGGCAGGTCTACCGCGGAGGCAGCGGCCCGGCGGTCGTCGCGGCCCCCGGTGCGGCGGTCGATACCGAACTCCGCATGGATCGGCTCGAGACGGAGATGCGCGAGCTAACCGGCCGCGTCGAAGATGCGATGAACGGGGTCGAGCAGTTGCGGCGACGCTTGGAGCAAATCAACAGCGACATCGATGTAAGATTTGGCCAGGCGCAGGGGCAGCCGGCGAACGCGTCGCCGTCGCCGCATGCGGCTGGTGGCGGTGCGATCGCGAGCCGCGGGCGCCGGAGCGTTCTCGACCCGCGGGGCGGCACCGGCCGCGAACCCGCCGCAATGGTCGCAGCCTAGCCCCCCGACGCCGCCCGGTACGCTGGTGTCCCCGCCGCCCTATACCCCAACGGATCTCGGTACGTTGAGCCCTCCAGGGACCTCTCCGGGGCCGGCGCAATTGGCGCCGCAGGCTGCGAATGCAGAGACGGGCGGCACCCTCCGCCCACCTCCTTCGGGCGCATTGCCCGCCGGCTCCGCATCCGAGCAGTATGATTTTGCCTTCAGCTTGGTGAAGCAGGCGGACTACCCGGCGGCCGAAGAAGCTCTGAGGAGCTATATTCAACAGCACCCAAGCGATGCACTGGCGGGCAACGCCCAATACTGGCTCGGCGAGACATATTACCAGCGCGAAAGGTATGCCGAAGCGGCCAGTGCGTTTGCTGAGGGCTACAAGCGCTATCCGAAGGGGGCGAAAGCTGCCGACGATCTGTTGAAACTCGGCATGTCGCTCGGCCGCACCAACCAGAAGCAGAATGCCTGTGTGGCGTTCGCACAGCTTGATCACGACTTCCCGAACCCGGGAAACGCGATCAAGGAGCGGGCGGTGGCGGAGAAGAAGCGGCTCGGTTGCTGATCGAGGCGCCACTCACGAAACCCTTTACCCTCGACGAGTTCACGGCTTCGCTCGCCGCGCTCGCCCCATTCGAGAGCCGCCCGTTTCTTACTGTCGCCGTCTCCGGCGGTCCCGACAGCCTCGCTCTCGCCATTCTTGCCGATCGCTGGGCGCGCGAGCGCGGGGGGAGGGTCTGCGCGGTGACGGTGGATCATCGGCTGCGGCGGGAAAGCGGCAGGGAAATCCGCCTTCTTCACGGCTGGTTGTCGGCACGGTCAATCCGGCACGAAATCCTCGCCTGGTCAGGCGACAAGCCGGTAGCCGGAATACAGGAGGCTGCGCGCGCAGCGCGCTATCGGCTGCTTGCCGAGTGGTGCCGCGAGCATGGCTCCCTCCATCTATTGACCGCCCATCACCGCGAAGATCAGGCCGAGACCCACCTGATCCGTCGCCGCGCCCGCAGCGGAGCGCACGGCCTCGCCGGGATGTCGGCGATCCGCGAGCTTGCCGACTGCCGGATACTGCGCCCGTTGCTCGGCGTCGCGAAAGCCCGCCTCGTCGCGTTGCTGGACGCCGAGCGGCAGCCCTTCATCACCGATCCGAGCAACCGCTACCCGATCTATGAGCGATCGCGGTTGCGCAACGACGGTGCCGTGCCGGTTGGCACGGATCTCGAGGTGCTGCTCGCCGGCATTCGCACGCACGGGCTTGCTCGGGCTGTGGAGGAGCATGAACGGGATCGGCTTCTAGCTGAGGCGGTGATGCTGCATCCCGCCGGGTTCGCCGTCCTTGATCCCGGTCTCATGCTCGCAGCACCGCACGAGATTACCGAGCCGGTGCTCTCCGCGATTGTCGCCACCATCGGCGGCAAGCTTTATCCGGCGCGGCGCGAGCGGATCGCTCGGTTGCGTGAAACGCTCGCCAAAGCGCCGCGCCGCGGGCATACCCTCGGTGGTTGCCGCTTTGTCCATTGGCGCGAGCATATTCTCGTGTTGCGCGAGCTTGCCCAGGCAGCCGACCCGGTTCGGTTGCTTCCCGGGGCGAACTGCCTATGGGACCGCCGCTTCCGTCTCGCGCTGCCGGCGGCGGCGGGGGCCGTTACCGTCGGGTATCTCGGCCGGAGAGGCGTTGTCGAGTTGAACCGTCAGGCGCCGCGCCTGCGGCACGGCAGCCTGCCTCGGCTGGTCTATCAAATTCTGCCGGCAGGATGGGACGAGGAGGGCATCGTCGCCGTCCCCCATCTGGGGTATCGACGCCAGGCAGTCGCTGCGTTGCCGCGGGTCGGCTTTCGACCGATCAATCCGCTGTCACGGGCAAGCTTTACAGTTGTTTAAGTCGGTGGGCATCTTATGTCTTAGCCGGGTAAAAATGATCGCGGGCCATCCCTGGGCAGGGTATGGTTAACTAGGCGTGCGATGCCCAGCCCGGCAAGGAAAGGCCTTCGTCGTGAACAATTTCGGCAAGAATCTCGCCCTCTGGATTGTAATCGGGCTGCTTCTCGTCGCGCTTTTCAACCTGTTCCAGACCTCTTCCAGCCGGGGACCGCAATCGACCCTCGCCTTTTCTGATTTTTTGAACGACGTTAATCGCGGTCAGGTTGCTGATGTCACGATCCAGGGCAACAATATCAGCGGTCACTTCAGCGACAGCCGGGCGTTTACCACTTATGCCCCGAACGATCCCAATCTGATCACCAAGCTCACCGAGAAAAACGTCCGCATAACCGCGGCGCCGGTCGACGAAAACGTGCCCTCGCTGTTTGGCGTCCTGATTTCCTGGTTCCCGATGCTGCTGCTGATCGGCGTGTGGATTTTCTTTATGCGCCAGATGCAGGGCGGCGGCGGTCGGGCAATGGGTTTTGGCAAGAGCCGGGCGCGCCTGCTGACCGAGAAGGTCGGGCGCATCACCTTCGAAGACGTCGCCGGGATCGACGAGGCCAAGCAGGAGCTCGAGGAGATCGTCGAATATCTCAAGGACCCGCAGAAGTTTCAGCGGCTCGGCGGGAAGATCCCGAAGGGCGTGCTGCTCGTCGGCCCGCCAGGCACCGGCAAGACGTTGCTCGCCCGCGCGATCGCCGGCGAGGCGAACGTACCGTTCTTCACGATCTCCGGCTCGGACTTTGTCGAGATGTTCGTCGGCGTTGGCGCGAGCCGCGTGCGCGATATGTTTGAGCAAGGCAAGAAGAACGCGCCCTGCATCATCTTTATCGACGAGATCGATGCGGTGGGCCGCCATCGCGGCGCCGGGCTCGGCGGCGGCAATGACGAGCGCGAGCAGACGCTGAACCAGCTGCTCGTCGAAATGGACGGTTTCGAGGCCAATGAGGGAGTGATCCTGATCGCCGCGACCAACCGACCGGACGTGCTCGATCCGGCGCTGTTGCGTCCCGGCCGCTTCGACCGCCAGGTAGTCGTGCCGAACCCCGACGTGGTCGGCCGCGAGAAGATCCTCAAGGTCCATATGCGCAAGGTGCCGCTTGCCTCGGACGTCGATGCGCGGGTCATCGCGCGCGGCACCCCCGGCTTCTCGGGCGCCGATCTCGCCAACCTGGTAAACGAAGCCGCGTTGATGGCTGCGCGCAAGGGCAAGCGCTCGGTGACGATGAGCGAGTTCGAGCACGCCAAGGACAAGGTCATGATGGGCGCCGAGCGGCGCTCGATGGTGATGACCGAAGACGAGAAAAAGCTGACCGCCTATCACGAGGGCGGCCACGCGCTGTGCATGCTCTATGCCGAAGGGCACGAGCCGCTCCACAAGGTGACGATCATCCCCCGGGGCCGCGCGCTTGGCATCACCATGTTCTTGCCGGAGCGCGACAAGTACAGCCAGTCCAAGATCGAGATCAAAGCGATGGTCGCCAGCCTGTTCGGGGGGCGCGTCGCCGAGGAGCTGATCTTCGGGCCGGACAAGGTTACGACGGGGGCCGCCGACGACATCCGCCGGGCGACGAATCTGGCGCGCCGAATGGTCACCGAGTTCGGTTTCAGCGAGAAGCTTGGACCGCTGCGCTACAGCGAGAACGAAGAGGAGGTGTTCCTCGGCCACTCGGTCACCCAGCGCAAGAACGTCTCCGACGCGACGGCGAGGGTGATCGACGAGGAGATCCGCCGCATCGTGGACGAAGGCGAGCAGACGGCGCGGGAAATTCTGATCGCGCACCTCGACGAACTGCACGCGCTGGCGAAGGGTCTGCTCGAATACGAGACCCTGTC
This sequence comes from uncultured Alphaproteobacteria bacterium, assembly GCA_963796155.1. Taxonomy (GTDB): domain Bacteria; phylum Pseudomonadota; class Alphaproteobacteria; order ATCC43930; family CGMCC-115725; genus AP-15. The sequence goes on from CAWCKT010000001.1 coordinate 159,531, forward strand.
GGCTGAAGAGATCCGGCGGATCATCCGGGGCGAGCGGATCGTCCGCGAGACCTCGACGGGTCCCACGCCCGACGAGGCGCGCTCGGGGCGGCGCAGTTCGGTGCCACCCTCCGGCCGGCCGACCGGTCTCGAGCCGGAACCGCAACCCGGCAACTGAGACGCTCGGGCTGCCCAACCCCTCGGGAAGTGCGATGACGCGGAGGCTCTTCGGCACCGACGGGATCCGCGGGACCGCCAATAGCGAGCCGATGACGCCGGAGACGGCGCTGAAGGTGGCGATGGCCGTCGGCGAATGCTTTTACAACGGCGCGCACAAGCATCTTGTGGTCATCGGCAAGGACACTCGGTTGTCGGGCTACATGCTCGAACCGGCGCTGACCGCGGGCTTCGTCACGATGGGCATGGATGTCGTGCTGGTCGGGCCGCTCCCGACCCCGGCGATCGCCATGCTGACGCGCAGCCTGCGCGCCGATCTCGGCGTCGTGCTGTCGGCTTCGCACAACCCGTATGGAGATAACGGCATCAAGCTGTTCGGCCGCGACGGATACAAGCTGTCGGACGAGCTCGAGCTGAAGATCGAGGACCACCTGGCCAAGGGACCGAGCCGGCGCGCGGTCCCGGCGGAGCTCGGGCGGGTCAAGCGGCTCGACGACGCGGGTGGCCGCTACATCGAGTTCGTCAAGCAGAGCTTCCCGCGCGGGCTGCGGCTCGACGGGCTGCGCATCGTCGTCGATTGCGCCCATGGTGCCGGCTACAGAGTGGCCCCGACGGTTTTCTGGGAACTCGGCGCCGAGGTGTTCTCGCTCGGCGTATCGCCCGACGGTCTCAACATCAACCGCGAGTGTGGCGCGTTGTCGCCCGAGCAGATGCGGCGCGAGGTGTTGGCGCGCCGCGCCGATATCGGGATCGCTCTCGACGGCGATGCCGATCGGCTGATCGTCGCCGATGAACGCGGCGTTATCCTCGATGGCGACCAGCTGATGGCGCTGATCGCGACTGGCCTCGCGCGCGGCGGGCGGCTGGCGGGTGACGCGCTGGTCGCAACGGTAATGTCGAATCTCGGGCTGGAGCGCTTTCTCGCCGGCCAGCAGATCGGTCTCCACCGCACCGCCGTCGGCGATCGCTATGTCGTCGAGAAAATGCGCGCCCTGGGCTGCAATCTCGGCGGGGAGCAGTCCGGCCATATCATTCTTGCCGATTACGCGACAACCGGCGACGGGTTGATCGCAGCGCTCCAAGTGCTGGGCTCGATTGTCGAGACCGGTCGACGAGCGAGCGAGGTCTGCCGGCTTTTCACCCCCGTGCCGCAGCTCATCCGCAGCGTGCGGTTCGGCGACGGGCAGCCCCTCGAATCGTCGGCAGTCCAGCGGAGCATCGCCGCCGGCGAGACCCGGCTCGGCACCGCCGGCCGCCTGGTGATCCGCAAATCGGGAACCGAGCCGGTGATCCGGGTCATGGCCGAAGGCGAGGACGAGGCGCTGGTCGCGGCGGTGATCGACGAGATCTGCGAGGCGATCCTCGCGGCGGGCACCGGCGCCGAGGTCGTCCAAGCCCGGCCCTCGCGGCTCGATCCGGCCCAGGCGGCCGAATAGTGCGCGGCAGGGTTCTGATCGTCGCCGGGTCCGATTCCGGGGGCGGCGCCGGGATCCAGGCCGACATCAAGACCGTATCGATGCTCGACGCCTATGCGGCAACTGCGATCACCGCACTGACGGCGCAAAACACCGAGGGCGTCTTCGGCGTCTTGCCGATACCGCCCGAGTTCATCCGCCGGCAGATCGAGGTCGTACTCGACGATATCGGGGCCGATGCGATCAAGACCGGCATGCTGCACGACGCGGCGGTGATCGAAACGATAGCCTCGGTGCTGCAGCGGCACGCCGCGGCGATACCGCTTGTCGTCGACCCGGTGATGGTGGCCAAGGGGGGTGCGCGGTTGCTCGAGCCCAGCGCGGTCGAGGCGCTGAAGCTGCTGCTGATCGCGCGGGCTGAGATCGTTACGCCGAACCTGCCGGAAGCCGAGATCTTGTGTGGTGCGACGATCGGCAACGTTGCCGAGATGCGGGCCGCTGGCGAAGCGCTGCTCGCACTCGGCTGCCGCGCGGTGCTGGTCAAGGGCGGACATCTTTCCACGGAAACCGTGTCGGACGTGCTGGTGACCGCCCTCGGTGTCAGGGTCTGGGAGAGCCCGCGGATCGCGTCCCGTCATACCCACGGCACCGGCTGCACGCTCGCTTCGGCAATCGCGGCGGGCCTCGCTCAGGGTGTCGACGTCGTGAGCGCTGTCGCCCGCGCCCGTGACTATGTCCATCAGGCGATCGCCAGTGCGCCTGGTCTCGGCCGAGGTCATGGCCCGCTCGATCACGCGCACCCGCTGCGTGCGGACCGGACACCGCATCGCTGATCGCGAAGGGGCTGGGGCTGGGTTACGCCGCCGTCAATTCGGGGTAAGCTGCGGACCGGCAGCGGAGGGTACCGCATGGCGAAGAGTTATCGGGTCGCGGTGATCGCCGGCGACGGCATCGGGCGCGAGGTGATGCCGCAAGGGATCGCCGCAATGGAGGCGGCAGCGCGCGCCTATGGTTTCGGGTTTGCCTGGAACGAGTTCGACTGGAGCTGCGAGCGCTACACCAAGACCGGTCGCATGATGCCGGAGGACGGGCTGGAGCGGCTGCGGCTCTACGACGCCGTTTTTCTCGGAGCGGTCGGCCATCCCGATGTGCCCGACCACATCTCGCTATGGGGACTGCTGATCCCGCTGCGGCGCAGCTTCCATCAGTACGTCAATCTCCGCCCGGTGCGGCTGCTCGCCGGTGTTGAGTCGCCACTGCGCGACCGCGCACCGGGCGACATCGATTTTTATGTCGTGCGCGAAAACAACGAGGGCGAATATTCGGAAATCGGCGGCCGGCTCTATGCCGGCAGCGAGTACGAGATGGCGATGCAGGAAGCAGTGTTCACCCGGCGCGGTTGCGACCGGATCATGCGCTACGCCTTCCAGCTCGCCCGCACGCGCAAGAAACACGTGACCTCGGCGACCAAGTCGAACGGCATCATCCATACGATGCCGTTCTGGGACGAACGCTTTGCCGCTGTGGCGCGCGAGTATCCGGATGTCAGGACCGACCAGTACCACATCGATATCCTGACCGCGCATTTCGTACGTCATCCGGATTGGTTCGACGTCGTCGTTGGCTCGAACCTGTTCGGCGACATCCTGTCCGATCTCGGCCCCGCCGTGGTCGGCTCGATCGGCATAGCACCATCGGGCAACATCAACCCCGAGCGCGAATACCCCTCGATGTTCGAGCCGGTGCACGGCTCGGCGCCTGACATCGCCGGCCGCGGCGTTGCCAACCCGATCGGGCAGATCTGGTCGGGTGCGATGATGCTCGACCACTTCGGCGAGAACCGGGCCGCCGCAGCGGTCGAGCGGGCGATCGCCGAGGTGCTCGCCGGTGGCGGGACGCGCACTCCCGATCTCGGCGGCAACGCCGGCACCGCCGATCTCGGTGCCGCGGTCGCCGCGGCGATCAGGTGATTGTCACGCGGCGCGGGCGGCAGATCCCGGCATCAAGCTCAGGAACAGCGCTGTTCCGAGGCCCCACAGACCGTTGACGATCGGGCCCACAAGAATGCCGGGGAAATGAAAGCCGTTGCCGGCCGGCAAGCCTTTGAGCGGGAGGACCACGAACCAGGCTACCAGCGTCGGGAAGATTGCGCCGAAGATGATGGCGCCGACCCAGTAACCGCCCGGGCTGCGGGCGAGCCAAGGCTCGACCAGGACGAAGATGATGCCCCACACGCCGCCCCAGAAGGAAAGCGAGATGAACTGCGGCACGCCGAAAGGCGGAACCTTGCTCATATTGTAGGGCATCCCTGGGGTCATGCCGATGAAATGCAGAAGAAGCAGCCCGATCTGGTGGAAGATCAGGGTTGCGATGAAGCCAGCGATAAAACCAAAAGCCAACCGTGTCGCGGGGGCGGATGATTGCAGCGATACCGATTGTGCCATTGCATTCCTCCCGTCTTGTTATCGGGGCGCCGTCGTCGCCAGCGGAGAGGATTCAACCGACGGTCGTCGCCCGACCGTGCATTATACAACCGGCCACCCTAACAGCAACAGTTCACCCGGAACCGGCCGGTGCGGCCGGGTCAAGGCCGTGGACCGGGTTCGCCGTTACTGGGTTCTTGCTACGGTCAACGAATAGCGGGGATCGGCAGCCAGGCATTCCGCTTCAGGGATGCCGAGCTCCTTTCGTACGAGGTTGGTGCCGAGGACCATCGCCACCATTTTGTAATTCGCATGCCGGCGGCTCATGCCCTCGCGGCCCATCCCGCAATCCGACGAAATAATCAATCGTTCCGGCGGGATGTGCTTCAGCGCCTCGCGAACCAGCTCCGCGATTTGGTCCGGCCGTTCGACCTGCAGCGTGTGATGGTCGATCACGCCGATCACGATCTTCTTGTCCTTGATCACCTGGCCGATCGCCGGCAAGTCGCCGGTGCCGGATGAGCAGGTCTCAAAGGTTATCGCATCGGCGTCGACCCGATCGAGCGCTGCAAGGGTCGGCTGGTAGCTCTGGATCTCCCGAAAGATCCGCTGTTGCGAGGGATTGCCCCAGCAGGTATGGCACCATACTTCGGTCTTGGCGCGCAGCCCCTTGACCGTGTTGTTGAAGATCTCGACGAGCTCGTCGACATCGAGCTTGCCGAAAGTCTTGCCGCGAACCGGCACCATGTGGATCTGCGGCTCCTCCATCTGGATGACCGGACAGCCCGCATCGGCCAACTCGTGCAGCTCGCGATTGAGCGCGTCGCTCAACGCCCAGGTCCGTTCGATCGGATCCTTGTAGTATTCGTCAGCGACCGAGGCCGCGAGCAATTCCGGCAGGATGGTTCCGAACTTGACCGGCTTCCTGGTCAGCCGCTGCGCCACCTTCCACATTGCGGTGTATTGCAGATTGCCGGGCCCGACGGGCCCGGTGATCTTGGGCAGCACGCGCGCTTCGAGAAAGTCGTGCAAAATGTGTCCACGGGGAGCGCCGGTCGCCATCTGATAGGGGCTCGCCTCGGCCGATTGCGAGAAGCCGGCCATGTGTGTCAGCGGATAGCTTTGCCAACTCATGCCGCTGATCTGCTCGTCGAAATGCGCATCCCCGTCGGTGCAGATGTCGAGACCGGCGGTCTCCTGAGCGCGCAGGTAGACCGAAACCGCGTCCTCGTATTGCTCGCGGTAGCGCAGGTTCATCATCGCTTCGAGAAAGCTCTGCGCGCCGAGGCCTGCGGTGTACCAACTCGGCCGCGGCAACGATCCGATGATCGAAGTCGGCAACAGGACGTCCGCTGATGCTTTGTACATGGGGATTGCCGGGCCCGACGGGCCCGGTGATCTTGGCAGCACGCGCGCCTCCAGGAAGTCGTGCAAAATGTGTCCACGGGGAGCGCCGGTCGCCATCTGATAGGGGCCGTCGGCCGATTGCGAGAAGCCGGCCATATGTGTCAGCGGATAGCTTTGCCAACTCATGCCGCTGATCTGCTCGTCGAAATGCGCATCCCCGTCGGTGCAGATGTCGAGGCCGGCGATCTCCTGAGCGCGCAGGTAGACCGAAACCGCGTCCTCGTATTGCTCGCGGTAGCGCAGGTTCATCATCGCTTCGAGAAAGCTCTGCGCGCCGAGGCCTGCGGTGTACCAGCTCGGCCGCGGCAACGATCCGATGATCGAAGTCGGCAACAGGACGTCCGCTGACGCTTTGTACATGAGGCCTCCGACCCTCGTTTGTTTCCGGCCCAGGATAACGTCAGCGGCCGGCGATCAGAACCGGATATGTAGCAAACACACCTAGCCCGAGGATCTGGCGGATCAAATTTGACAGATGATACCCGAGGCCGATGGGCCGGTTTGGGTGGACAGCGGTCATCCCAGCGCTGTGCTACCCTGCCGGCCTCGCCAAAGAATTGGGCGGGGCAGCGCCGTCCGAGCTTATCCTGAAGCCGCCTGCGAAGGGGACCCCCTATGACGCCACCGGAAACCCGCTACGCGAAGAGCGGCGATGTCAGCATCGCCTATCAGGTGGTGGGCGAGGGGGATCTCGATCTGGTCTTCGTCCCCGGCTTCGTATCCAACCTCGATTGGACGTGGGAAAACCCTGGCGTGGACGCATTTCCTTTCGCGTCTTGCCGGATTTTCGCGGCTGGTCCTGTTCGACAAGCGTGGCACCGGCCTCTCCGATCGCGTCGCGGGCGCCCCTGAACTGGAAGTGCGGATGGACGATGTGCGCGCCGTGATGGATGCGGTTGGTTCAACTCGACGACAAAGGCTTGAAAAGCGTCGTCGTTGAACTATCCGATGGGCAGAAGTTCCCGGCGCATTTCGGCGGCCACCCGCCGAAGGAGCCGACCGACTACCTCTGGTCGACCTCGTGGTCGATCCCCGAGGATTACCCGACCGGAACCTTCAACTACAAGGTGGGAGCGACTGCATTGGACGGCACCACGCAGAGCTGGGAGCCTGTAAACAAAAGCTGTCCCTGCTGACGGTGATCCCAGGCACTTTCGAACCCGCCAAGTAAGCGCCCGATGATCGGGAGGTTCGGGCGCGGCGGCGCGCGGCGTCTTGTTCGCCGCCGTACTACTGGCCCCGGCTGCCGCAGTTGCGCAACTCGGCCGCGAGGCGCCGCTCGCGACGCCGCACGGCTTTGTCGGGCACATGACCGTGTCGCCCGAGCACGGCCCGCCGGGGACACCGGTGCGGGTCGCGGCGGAAGGGCTGCCGGCCGACACGGACTTCCAGCTGGTCTGGCGCACGGTCGAGGGAAGCTGGAAGGTGGCAGATGGGAAATATCACGGTCGCGAATACGCGCCTGCCGCTTTCGAGATCGCCGCGGTGAAGACCGACGGGGCGGGCAGGCTCGTCGCGGCCTTCACTGTACCGGATGATTTCGGCTTCCTTCATGAGTCGTGCTGCAGCAAAGCGAACGGCTTTTCATTCAGGCGGCCTTCTCCGTCGACATGTCGGTGACACTGTCGCCATCGGATGGCCCGGTGGGCACGCCAATCACGATTGTGGTCAAAGGCATCGGTTGGCGGCCGCTCGAAAACAGCTGGATGCTGCTTTACGATAATCACTTTACCGGCTGGATTTCCGCGGTGAGCACCGCCGGCTCGGCGTCGTTCACGATCCCGGCGACGGGAGAGCCTGGCGTGCACGTGCTCGAGGTACTGCACGGCGAGTTTACCTTTCCGTACCGCAATATGGGGCAGAGCCCCGAAGGCGGCCGGCCGCGTTTCGCATGCGCTTCACCGTCACCCCAGGCGCGCCGGTATTGCCGCCGCCGGGATCCGAGCAGGCGCAGCAGGGCGTGCGCAGGCTGTCGCCAGCCGGCGCGCTCACGGTGACGCCGCCCTTCGCCGGTGTCGGCGAGCCGGTAGCGGTGAGCGGGGCCGGCGTTACGCCAGGCGAGCGCTATGCGCTCGGGTGGACCACGGTCATCGGTAACCGCGTCGGCGGCCATGGCTGGAACGAAGCGTCGAGACCTGTCGCCGAGGCCCTTGCAGATTCAGCGGGCCATGTCGAATTCCATTTCACCGTTCCCGACGATCTCGGCGGCGCGCATGTGCTCTCGGTCGAGAACGGCGCCGAGAAGCAAATGGGCAGCTTTTGGATCAAGCCGACCGCGTTTCCGCTCGATGTCGAGCACGGTCCACCGGCAACGCCTTTTGCTGTGCATTTGAAAGGTCTCGGCTGGACCGAGACCGCGAATATTTACACTGTCGTCTACGACAATAGCTACATCGGCTACGTCTGCGCGTTCAACAGCCAGGGCGATGTCGAGATCCCGTTGCAAGCGACCGGCGACCCCGGCTGGCACTTCATTGACCTCTATCCCGCGATCTACCGCGGTGAAGAGCAGCGGCCGCGAAACTTCATGATCCCGCAGCTGACCTACGTGGCCGACCACCCCGGCGAGGACCTGCCGCACTTCGGCTTCGCCTTCGAGGTTACGGAGGAATAGCGACAAATCCGGCTCCGTAGTGGCGCAGCTGATGTAGGCATTAGCGCCCCCGGACTTCGCGGTTGGCACGAGTGGCCGAGAAGGGTCGAGAAGCGACCTATGACCTCTGAGCCGGAGGGTACCATCCGTCTGATTTTCACGACTAGCGAGCGCAGGCCTTGCGCTCCCACACATCCTTAGCCTTCGTCTCACGGATCGTCTGACATTGAAGGTTTTGAAACCGAATCGGGTCCGCCGCCAAGCGAGCGAGTGACGGATCTTTCCAAAAGCCGGGACAGGGACCGCTCGGGTTTATTGATTGACAGATTGGCATGGACATGCTATTTTAGCAATCTCACGAATTCCAACGATCGCTTTGTGGACACTCGCCGTCGCACCCAACCATGCACCCTGGAATTTTTGGACTTTCTTCAACGGGCAGACGGGCCGCCGGGCATGGGCCCTTGTTCCGCTGTTCTTTCGTTCGCTACGCCGTCGGCGATCGAGGATTCCTGCGGGGAACGAGCGGTCCGCCGCTGATAATTTCCTGTAAAAACAGCAGAAACAGCGGAGGGCCGGTCGAGACAGATGTCGGGTGGATGCCGGTCGGGCGGCCTGGCACGGAGACTCCCACCTGAATCCCACCTGCAATATCAGGCTAGACGATGGTTCGCGGAGCAGCGCGAGGCAGCGATGGCGCCAAGCGCGTCCCTGGGAATGCGGCGCTCGGACCTATCTGAGGATTTTGCGCGGTGAAACAGCTACATAATTCCGGATCAGAACGCCTAAAGCGTGGTCCTTGCCGCGCGCAAGGATCGCGCTCATCTTTCTGGGAGATTACAAGGAGGCGCCGATGTCCATCGTTCTCGACCACACGATCGTGCCCGCCCGCAACAAGGAGGAATCCGCTCGCTTCTTCGCTCGGATTTTCGGCCTCGAGTACCGGGGCCCGGTCTCGCACTTCGCCCCGGTGCGGGTCAACGACACGCTGACCATCGATTTCGATGATTGGGACACCTTCGAGCGGCACCACTATGCCTTCAAGGTAAGTGAAACGGAGTTCGACGGGATCTTCGATCGCGTCCGCGGCGAGGGGCTCGTCTATGGCAGCGGGCCGCGGGCGGCCGAGGACATGGAGATCAATCACCGCCGCGGCGGCCGCGGTTTTTACTTCCGCGACCCGAACGGCCACCTGCTCGAGGTGCTGACCGCTTAGCGATGGCGCGCGGTTGCCGCCGATTTAGAGCAAGTAACCCGCGCTTTTACCCTCTCCCCCCGCCGGCCGGGGGGAGAGGGCAGGGTGAGGGGGGCCAATGGGCAGTGGCGCCACGCCACCCACCTCACCCTCCCCTGCGCTGTAGCGCCGGGGCCCCTCCCTCTCCCCCCTGAAGGGCGGAGAGGGGCTGTGTGACCAGTTGGGTTCGAACGAATGGAGGCGTCATGTCGCAGACTGTCGATCAGAGACCGCCGGTAGCGGTCGGCCATGTCCGGCTTCCGGCAACCGATGTCGCCGTTGCGCGGCGTTGGCTCGAATCCGTCGGCTTACGACCGATCTTCGCCGACGCAGACCTCGCCGTCCTGGAGCTCCGCGGCGGCACCCATGTCGTCGTGCGGAAGACGGAACAGGCGCCGCAGGCCGGCGCCGCCGCACCCTTCGACCTGATGGTGGACGATATCGAGGCTGCTCGCAGCGATTATGCGGCAAAGGGCCTCGGACCCTCCGACATCAGCAGAGGGCGGATCCACGACTCCTTCCACCTTGCAGGGCCGGACGGGCACGACTTCACGGTCTGCTCCTCGCATGCAAGGGGGAGAGCGGTCTAAGCGACTGTTCCGGGCGGCTCGGGGTTTCTCTCCGCCCGTTCGAGCCGCGTCAGGATTTGCCGCGCCCGACGCAACGCCGTGTCCGGCCGCAGAAATACCTCGAAATACCCGTCGTCCGGATAGGCGAACATCTGCTGCTGTTTTTCGAGCGCCCAGCGGTCCTCGGCGATAACCGCCGGGAAAGTTTCCATAAAGCGCTCGACCGCTGATTTTTTCGGATCTGACTTGCACTTCTGGCCGGCCGGCATGTTGATGATCAGCCGCCAGACGTGATGGCTCCGGTCGATCGGCGTGTGGGTGTGCACGATCAGATAGCCGCGTTCGACGCTCGCGTCGCCATGCCGGCCCGCCGGCCACACCCGCATCTCGACCCGCGTCACCGCCGGGCTCAGCATGAAATGGGTGTGGTCCCGGTCGACGAGGTCGTAGCCGAGATAATCTTCGAGATAGGGCGGCTGCCGATAGCCGCGGACGGTGCGTTTCGTCCCGACATAGGCATTGCCGTCGCTTGTTCCTTCCTCGAGCTCGACCGGTATGCGGCTGTTCTCGACATCGCCGATATTGCCGTCGTGCAACGGGTAGAAATGCGTGATGTCGAGGAGGTTCTCGATCAGCAGCAAGGTGTTGGCGGGCACGGGCATCGGCCCGGTATCGGCCGTCTCCCATGCCGGGTCGGCGATCTCCGGGAGACGCGGCGGCCGGAGAGAGGCGGCTTTGGCGGGGTCGCCCGGCCAGACCCACACCAGGCCGTCCTGTTCGATGACCGGGAACGGGCGCAGCCGGGCCTCTCGCGGGATCTGGCCATCGGGGTGCGACGGCACCCGGACGCATTGGCCGGTCGCATCGTAGCACAAGCCATGATAGGCGCATTCGAGCAGACCGCCGGCGATGAGCCGCCCTTGTGACAGCGGCATCCGCTTGTGGCGGCAGCGCTCGTCAAAGGCGACGACCGTTCCTTCGGCGGTCCGCCACATCACTATCGGCTTTTCGGCAATGACTTGGCCTTGCAGCCGTTGCGCCGGGAATTCATGTGACAGCCCGGCCACGTACCAGGCATTCTTAACCAGCACGTCAGCGGCCATGACCCGATCCTTTCGAAACCCTTTGGTCGGCGATAATCTTGGCGCTGCTTCGAGCGCTCGCCAAGCGACTTCCGGGACGATGGCGCCGCTACCGCGCCGGCGGTCGGCGCAATGCCCAAAAGGCGATGCAGCCGCAGAGGTAGGCGGCGATCGACAGCATGAAGGCGAGCCGATAGCTGCCCGAGAGGTCGAAGATCCAGCCCGCTGCCCATGACCCGGCGGCGGAGCCTATGCCGCTGCCGATCGTGATTACGCCAAGGATCGTTCCGAGCTGGCGGCCGGGAAAGAGGTCGGCGGTTTTCGCGGTGATCGCGGGGCCGCGGGCGCCCCAGGTCAGGCCGAAGAAACAGGCGTGCAGCCACAATAACCATCCCTGGTCGGGGCCGGTGATCAGCAAGGCGCAGACCACGCCCAGGATCGAGACGGCATAGGCCAGGATGGCCGCCAGCTCGCGCCCGATATAATCCGACAGCGCGCCGGTGAAGATCGTACCGGCGATGGCAAGGAAGGCGCCCATGCCGAGCACACCAGCGGCGTAGAGCTTGTCGAACCCGCGGTCGACGGCAAAAGCGAGCTGGTGCAGCGAGACCAGAAAGCTCCCGAGCCCGGTGAATAGATAGACCGCGAAGAGAAGCCAGAAATGCAGCGTACACATCGCCTCGGCCAAGCTCCACTCCGGCGAGGGCAGCGCGATCCGAGCCGCGCCGCCGGGCGCCGGATCGGGTTCGGCGGCGATCGGATAGCGCGCGGCGCGGCGAAACAACGCCGCAAGCAGCGGCACGACAGCGGCCATGAACGCGGCCTGCGCCAGATAGGTGTGACGCCAGCCTGACGTCGAGATCAGCAATTGAACGAGCGGGGCCGAGGCGGCACGGCCAAAGCCGTTGGCCGACTGGACGATCGAGATCGCCATGCCGCGGCGGCGCACGAAATGACGCGAGAGCAACGGGACAAAGACCACCAGCCCGAGGCAGTTGGCCCCGAAGGTCATCACGAGCCCGTACAGCAGGATGATCTGCCAAAGCGCTGAGATGAAGGCGCTGCCCAAGAGGCCGACAACGAGAAGGCTGCCCCCCAGCAGCAAGAGGCGGCGGGGACCCAGCCGGTCGACCAAGGCGCCGACCAAGGGCGAACTCGCACCGGCAACGAGCTGGGAGACCGAGTAGGCGATCGAGGTCTCGGCGCGGCTCCAGCGGAACTCTTCGATGAACGCCACCAGGAAAACGGCGTAGGAATGCATCAGCCCCGCGCTGACGGCGAACGCCGCAAAGGCGCCGCCGAGCATCAGCCATGCACCACGCAGGGCCGATTTCACTCTGCGCCCCCGGCGGGACCGCGTGGGCCGGATCCCGATCATCTCAAATCTGCGCGGGCTGCTCATTGGCTGGACCAGTGGTTGAAGGCGAGGTGACAGCGGGATCCCCTCCGCAATCAGGGAGGCAAGCCGCATCCGGCTGCGGGATAGCGAAAGTCGGCGCTTTATGCCGCTTTGATTGAATATTTCGTCCGATACGGAATTCTGTTAACCTTTTTCTGCGGAGCGGCGACACGCGACGTAGTCTCGCAGAGCGCGAGCCAACCTAAGGTGATCATCATGTGGGGCGGAATCGTCGGTCTGATCATCCAGCTAATCTCTGGCGCTGTCGGCGGCAACATCGCCGGCTCGGCATTAAAGCAGTACAACCTGGGGACTCTCGGTAACTCGATAGCCGGCGTGATCGGCGGCGGCGTGGGAGCCCAGATAATCGGCGCGCTTCTGGGTGGCGCAGGGGGAACCGATGTGGCCGGAGCAGGCGGCCTCGACATCGGCTCGATTATCGGCCAGATCGTTTCGGGCGGCGTTGGCGGCGGCATTTTGATGGTGATCGTCGGGCTGATCAAACAGGCGATGGGCGGCCGAACCCGCCAGTTGACCGGTCTGTCGACGATCATCTTCGGGCCTCGCCGGGCGCGTTCATGAAGCGGGTAGGTCTCCGGCAGGTGGCTTATGCGCTTACTGTTACCGTCCTGCCTTCCTTGCTGAATGTCAGTGCGCGGGCGGCGGAGGAAACCGTGTGCGTCGAGAATGCGTCAATCGGCGACCTGCAGGAGGCGCTGGCCTCCGGTAGGACCACCGCCGCCGCTCTAGTGCGCGCCTATCTTGCGCGTATCGAAGCTTATGACCGTAGCGGCGCGCGCCTCAACGCGGTGCGGGAGGTAAACCCCGAAGCGCTCGCGACCGCCGGTGCGCTCGACGCAAACAAGCCCGCTCGGCGCCGGCCGCTCGAAGGTATCCCGATCCTGGTCAAGGACAATATCGCGACCGCCGATGCGCAGCATACGACCGCCGGCTCGCTGGCGCTTGCCGATGCGCAGGCGAAGCGGGACGCGACGTTGGTCGAGCAACTGCGACGGGCCGGTGCGGTAATTCTGGGCAAGGCCAATCTGACCGAATTCGCCAACATCCTGGCGATCGACATGCCGGCCGGCTACAGTTCGTTGGGCGGTCAGGTGAAGAACCCTTACGCGCCTGAGCTCGACGACAAGGGTGTGCCGATCGTCGCGCCCGGCGGGTCGAGCTCGGGATCGGCGGTCGCCGTGGCAGCAGGGCTGGCCGCGGCGGCGATCGGCACCGAGACCCAGGGCTCGCTCTTATCGCCGGCGACCCAGAATGGCGTCGTTACCGTCAAGCCTACCGTCGGGCTCGTCAGCCGGGCCGGCATCATCCCGATCGCTCACAGCCAGGACACCGCAGGCCCATTGACGCGCACCGTGCGCGACGCCGCGATCCTGTTGAACGTGCTCGCCGGCGCCGACCCGGCCGACCCGGCTACCGCCGATCTGCACCGCCCGGCCGATTACACCAGCGTGCTCGACAAGGACGGGCTCAAAGGGGCGCGCATCGGCGTTCCGAGCGATCCTTCCGATCCCGCCAACGATTTCTACTATGGCCCCCTGCCGGCCCGCGCCGCCGCGGTCATGCGCGAGGCGATCGCCGTGCTGGAGGCGCAAGGGGCCACGATCGTGCGCGCCAACATCCCGACCGAAGGCTGGATCGGCGGCCCCGGCACCGAGATGGCGATCCTGAACCGCAACCCCGAAAGCCCGACGAAATACCAGCCGGCACGCCGGCCGATCGTCTTCGTCTATGAGTTGAAGCACGATCTTAATATCTATCTGCGCGACTGGGCCACCGGCACCGCGATGCGGAGCCTCGCCGACATCGTCGCCTTCAACGCGGCCAATGCCGACCGCGCATTGCGCTTTGGCCAGGACATTTTTCTCGCAGCCGAAGCGACGCGCGGCGATCTCAGCGAATTGGAGTACGTCTCGGCACGGCAGATGGATCTGCGCGCCTCACGCGAACTCGGGCTCGACGCCTATATGGATCGCTATCGGCTTGACGCCGTGCTGTTCCCTGGCGTCGCCGGCAATGCCATCGCTGCAAAAGCCGGCTATCCGAGCGTCCAGGTCCCCGCCGGCTTTGTCGCTGGGGTGCGCGACAAGGACACGCCGGACTATCCCTATGGCGCGACCTTCACCGGCCGCGCCTGGAGTGAGCCCGTCCTCTTACGTCTTGCCTACGCCTTCGAGCAGGCGACCCAGGCGCGCCGGGTGCCCTCCGGGTTCCCGGCGCTCGACCCAGGCTGTGCGCGATAGGCCTGCGTTCCCCTCGCGCGAAATCAACGAGATCAAGTATTCGGGCGCAAATGGGCCAAGTCGATCTTTGGCCCTTCAATGTCAGGTATCCCGTATCTGGAGCTCCACACGAACACCGTCAGGATCGTTGAGGAATACGGCTGCGCCGTCCCGCCGCTTTACCGGCCCACCGACGAGGTCCAACCCTGCCTCGCGCAACGCCCCGACGAGATCATCAATCGTAGCGCTCTCCATCATCAGGCAAAGATGGTCGATCTTCTGCGGTTGGTTCTTGCTGGCTTCGGTCAACTCGGGATTACAGAACATATTGATTTCCTGGTCGCCAACTTTGAGGACGGCGGCGGAGCGGCCGGAGCCTGGCTCCGACCTGCGCACCAATTCCAGCCCCAGAGCTTCGTAAAAGCGCACGCTTCGGTCCACGTCGGAAACGATGAGGCCGACATGGTCGAGGGCCTTTGGCCGCAGCATGAGTGAGTCTCCCCGCAAGATGGACGGATTATCTAATTGCTCTGCTTCAACCGTCAATTCTTCCCATCGCCGTATACCCAACAGCAGAATTTTCTTGCGCGAAGAAACGGGGGAGATGCCGGTCGGCGCCGCCGCTCGACCCGGTGCCGAGCGGCACCACGGTCAATGGAATTTCTTAACCTCGATCTTTGCGACGTCGTAATGCTTTACCTGGAGAGTCCAGGCGGAATCGACGGCGAGCTCGGCACCAGCGTAGGGCAGGTAGAGCGCCAGGTTGGTGACGTAGAGCAGCTTCCCGTCCGGGCTGAACGACAGGCTCGCCGGGAACAGCAGGCCGTCGATCGAGCCGTCGACCGTCAGTCCGTTGAAATCGCCGCGCTTGGCAATGACCTTTCCGGTCGGATCGACGACGACGATCTCGTCTCCCTGATTGGCTACGACCCAGAGATTGTCGTCGCCGTCCACCGCGACCCCGTCCGGAGCATTGATCCCGGTGACAAAGGTCTGCGCGAGTCCGGCGCTGCCGTTCGGGTTGACCGGTATCTCGACGATCGAGTGGTAGGCGGTGTTCATTGCGAACATCGCCGTGCCCTCGTTGTTGAACTCGATGCCGTTCGCCCCGAACGGCGGGATCAGGACCTCGCCCGGATTGGCGGTTGGCAGAAGCAGATCATTCTGCCCGGAATTGAACGGCGCATACCACGCCGTCGGCGTCCCGCCGCCGGGACCGGTCATCCAGACCGCGCCCTGGAAGGAATCCGACACATAAACATTGCCTGCCTTGTCGATTGTCAGCGCGTTGAGGCCGGGAGCGGTGGTGATCGTCGGCACCGTCATGAAGAGCGAAGTGGTCTTGGACGCCGGGTCGACCTTCCAAACCGTCCCCAGGCCGAGATCGGCGATCAGCACGCTCTTGGAGGATTGCTGATAAACCAGCCCGATCAGATGCGGGCTCGACCCGGTGACCGGAAAGTGCTCGACGAGCTGTCCGTTCGGCGCGAAGACGAACAGCTCGCCATAGCCGCCGAGCGCGCCGTCGCTGTTGAAACCAAAGGACGGCGTATAGATGGTCCCGTCGGGACCGACGGTTATGCCTTCGATATCGGAGGTGCAGGAGGTTGCGCCGTTCGGACAGGCGGCTCCTGGGCCGCTCGGGGTGAAGGCCGGTATGGTCGCGAAGCTTTCGAACTCGCCGCGGTCCCATGCCGCGGCGGGCGGCGCCCCGAGACCGGCGAGTAGGAGACCGAGCACAGCCGTGTCGTGCCGGAACCTCTTCATGATGCTTCCCCCCGATAAGGTTAACACGAGTAGTATGAGTTGTTTATACATGTCGCATAAGTTGTCGCCTTCGGTCAACGCACTCGACGTCATCGCCTCCAGCACCGGGCGAGTTTTCGCAGGTGGAATTGCCGAACGTGGTCGCTGCAGCGACCTACGCCAAAATCAAGAATCACGTCGTCGCCAGGGAGCCCAAATCGTAAGACGTGTTATTGGAGGACCGCGGCAGGGTCCGCGGTCCTCCATTTCTCCGGCTACTGGCTTGTCGACAGACCGCGCTGTTCGAGGAGCGCGTCGATGGTCGGCTCGCGGCCACGAAAGGCGCGAAAGAGCTCCATGGGATCGCGCGTGTCCCCGGCGCTGTAGATGGCTTTCAGACGCGCCGCCAGTTCGGGATCGAAGACATCGCCGGCCTCGGTAAACGCCGCGAAGCCGTCTGCCTCCAGCACCTCCGCCCAGAGATAGGCGTAATACCCGGCAGCATAGCCGCCGCCAGCGAACAAATGCTGGAAGTGCGCCGGGCGATGGCGCAGCCCGATCTCCTTCGGCATGCCGGTCCGGTCGAGAAATTCGCGTTCGAACTGCGCCAGGTCCAATGTCTGCGGCGACGATTCGCGGTGGAGCTCGAGGTCGAGCAGGGCAGAGCCCGTGTACTCCACGGTGGCAAAGCCCTGGTTAAAGGTGCGCGCCGCGAGCAGGCGGCGCAGCAGGTCCTCCGGGATCGGCTCTCCGGTCCGGTGGTGGCGGGCGTAACGGCGCAATGTTTCCGGAGCCGACATCCAGTGCTCGAAAATCTGTGAGGGAAACTCGACGAAGTCGCGGCGGACGGCGGTGCCGGATTGCGAGCGGTAGCGCACTCGGCTCAATAGCCCGTGCAGCCCATGGCCGAATTCGTGAAACAGGGTCGCGGCATCGTCGAAGCTCAAGAGGGTCGGCTCGCCCTTTGAGAAATTGTTGTTGTTGACGACGATCGGGGCGACAGTGCCGTCCAGCGTTTGCTGGTCGCGGTAGCGGCTCGACCACGCGCCCGACCGCTTGCCGGGACGGGCGAAATTGTCGTGCAGGAACATTCCGACATGATCGCCGGCACTGTCGCGGACCTCCCAGACGCGTACATCGGAGTGGTAGACCGCTAGATCGGTGCGCTCGATGAAGCTGACGCCGAACAGCCGGCGGGCGGTGTCAAATGCCGCTTGCACCATATTGTCGAGGACGAAGTACGGCTTAACCTCGGCTTCGTCGAGGTCGTATTCAGCCTGGCGTACCTTCTCGGCGTAGTAGCGCCAGTCCCAGGGCTCGAGCGGCTCGTTCAGTCCTTCCGTTCGGGCGATGTTTTCGAGCTTCGCGCGCTCGCCCCGCGCTTTCTCCTTGGCCGGTTCCCAGACTTGCAGCAGCAGACGCTCGACCGCGTCGGTCGTCTTGGCCATCGCATCGTCGAGCCGGTAGGCGGCGAAATTGTCGTAGCCGAGGAGCCGGGCCTGCTCGGCGCGCAACGCCATGATCTCGCGAATGAGCGGTGCGTTGTCGCTCGAACCCTTGTGGGCGCCGCGCGCCGTCCAGGCCGCCCACAAGGCTTGGCGCAAGTCGCGGCGCCGAGAGAAGGTCAAAAACGGCTCGGCGGAGGACCGCGCGAGCGTCACGACCCAGTGCCCCTCGATCCCGCGATCCCGGGCCGCCTGCGCTGCGGCCGCTCGGGCGAAGCCCGGAAGCCCGTCGAGGTCGGCCTCATCGAGGACCAGCTCCCAGTCACGCTCGTCGTGCAGCACGTTCTGCCCGAAGAGAGTGTGCAGGGTGGCCAATCGCTCGGCGATCGCTGCCATTCGCGCTTTCTGGTCGGGGCCCAGCAATGCCCCGCTGCGCACGAGGCGCAGATGGTAGCGGTCGAGGAGCCGCAGTTGATCGGCGGCTAGCCCGAGCCTCTCCCGCCGGGAATGGAGCGCGGCGATCCGCGCAAACAAATCGGCATCGAGAAGGATCCGCATCTGGTGCTGGGCGAGCTTCGGTGCGTAATCGCGGGCGATCGCTTCAAGCGCGTCGTTGGTGTTGCTCGCATCGAGGTTGAAGAACACGCGGCTCACTCGGTCGAGCAGTCGGCCGCTGCGCTCCAGCGCCTCGATCGTATTGGCGAAGCTCGGCTCTGCGGCGGCGCCGGTGATCTGGACGATTTCCGTATTCTGTTCGGCCATACTCCTGTCAAATGCCGGCGGAAAGTGTTCGGGGCGAATGCGGTCGAAGGGCGGCAAGCCGAATGGCGTGGTCCAGGTTTCGAAGAAAGGATTCTCGGTCATTTTCCGTCACTTTCACATTCGCGTCTCAGGCCGTCACCCCCGGTCTCGACCCTCTGCCGTAGCGTTCTTCGAGTTCGGCGGCAGCCTCGGCCTCGGGGAGCAGCCGGACGCCCCGCCCATCGCCGTCACCACGCTTCGCGGCCGCGCTCTGGGCGGCCGAGCGGCCGCGGTCTCCCGCACTGCGCGCTGCTCGGCTTCGTGCTTGTCGAACATCGCCTTGGCCGCGGCGTTGCGCTTGGCGCTGAATTCGGCGCGGTTGTCGCCGCACCACTGATAGGAGGCGGCGCGCGGCGCATTGGCGCGGCTGAAGTGCGGCATCACGTAGCGGGCGTAAAGCTCGTAGGAGCGCTTGGTCGCCTCGAAATCCGCCCAGTTGTGGGCCTGCTGCAGGAAGGCGCCGAACGCGCCCTGCTTGTCCTCCAGCCGCTCGATCAAAGCTATCGCGTCATCGGGCGTACCGCAGACGCCGTAACGGTTCTCGACAAACCATTCGAGCGGGTCCTGGCCCGCCGGCACGATAAAGCGCGGCTGGTTGTTGTTGAGATAGCCGAGATAGCGCTCAAAGCCGAATTTGGCATTGGCATAGGCCTGCTCGCGGGTCTCGGCGATGTGCATCGGCCCGACGAGGCGCAGCCGGTTCGGGGTCCATTTCGCGGCCATGCTCGGCCGCGACATCGCAGGCGATCTGCCAGTTCGAGCCGAGCGCGTCAAAGCCGAACGGGTTGGTCGCGGCGACGCAGATCATTCCGAGATCGTATTTGCCGGCGAGCCGCCCGCCCGACGGTGTGATCGCGCTGACCACCGCGACCTCGGGATAGGGCTTCGTGTAGGGCAGGAGGTGGAGCCGGCAGCCCTCCATCGTGTACCAGTCGGTCTTCTCGGTGACGGTTTCGCCGCGGAACAGGCGCAGGATCACGTCGATCGACTGGGCCATGCGGTCGCGCTGGGTCAGCGGGTCGATGCCCATCATGATCGCGTCGGACGCCAAGAGGCCGGGTCCCGCGCCGAACATGACCCGGCCGCGGGTCATGTGGTCGAGTTGGACGATGCGGTCGGCGACCATCATCGGGTGGTGGTAAGGCAGCGAAACGACGCCGGTACCGAAGCGGATGTTTCGGGTGCGCTCGGCGGCGAAGGCGATGAAGATCTCCGGCGAGCTGATGATCTCGAACCCCGCCGAATGGTGTTCGCCGATCCAGGCCTCGTGAAAGCCGAGCCTGTCGAGCCACACCATCAGCTCGAGATCGCGCTCGAGGCACTGGGTCGGGTTCTCCTCGTTCGGATGGAACGGCGGCAGGAAGATCCCGTGGCGAAGATTGGTCAGCGGCATGGAGGGGCCTCGCTCCGATTGGCGCGATGAGGCGCGCGGCGTATCATCGGGGCCGCATTATAGGGAAAGGGGACAAGATGGCGATCAAACGCGAGAAGATTCAGCCGCAGGGCATCCATGTCCGCATGGTCGACGGCAAGGCGAGGTATACCCAGGTCGTCACCGTCAGCGGCACCGGGAAGATGATCTTTGTCGCCGGCCAACTGGCGCGCAACGCGCAAGGGGTTTGCGTCGGCAAGGGCGATATGCGCGCCCAGATCCAGCAGGTCGGCGAAAATATCAAGACCTGCCTCGAAGCCGCCGGCGCCACCTTGGCCGACATCGTCAAGACCAATACCTACGTCACCGATTACGAGGAATTCGCCAAGCACCCCGACATGCGGATGCGCTATTTCGGCCCGGCCACGCCGACCAGCACGACCGTCCAAATCAGCCGCCTCGCCGACCCCGATGCGATGCTCGAGATCGAAGCGATCGCCGTCATCGACGGCTGAACATCGCGGCCCTTTGCCCTGTCCTGCGAGGGGCCGGAGAGGGGCCATTTAACCATCCTGTCATAAACACGACCGCTTCATCGCCGACCGGGTAGCGTCCCCGCCTTTTCAGCACAATCAAGGGGGATTTCCACAACAGGGGACAATCATGCGATCCTACCGACTGCGGACCCCAAGGCTGTTGTGCTGCGTGACGCTCTGCGCAATGGCGGTCAATGCTATTGCCGCGGTCACCGCCGCGCGCGGGCAGAGCGGCAGCAACGACGGCAATACAAAAACGCCGATCAAGCATATCATCGTCATTATCGGCGAAAACCGCAGTTTCGATCACCTGTTCGCTACCTATCGGCCGGTCAACCAAGGCGAGACCGTGTTGAACCTGCTGTCCGAGGGTATCGTCAACGCCGATGGAACGCCGGGACCGAAGTATTCAACCGTCGCTCAGTCTCAGGCGCAGAATACAATCGCCTATCAGATTAGCCCGTCCGGGAAGAGCCCATATACCGCCTTGCCGGCGCCATTGGCCGGTGGTGGATATTTTCATAAGGGCCTTCCGCCGTTCTCGAGTGTCGAGGATGCCTCGACATACGAAAACGGGTTGTTGACAAGCGATTACATGCATCTGACGACCGGAAAGGTACCCCCGGCGATCCTCGGTCAGCCGGACACCCGGATCATGTACGACGGCAAAGACGTCAACCACCTTCCGCCGGGCCCGTACCAGCTGACCCCGGGCGTAGCCTACGACGACTACGCCGAAGACCCAGTGCATCGCTTTTATCAGATGTGGCAGCAGGTCGACTGCAGCGCCTCTGAAGGTTGCCGCAACGACCTGTTCGCTTGGGTCGAAGCGACGGTCGGGGCAGGCAGCAACGGTCGGCCCCCGCCGGCGGGCTTCATTTATAAAGAGGGCGCCACGGCGATGGGCTTCTACAATGTCCAGCAAGGGGACGTGCCGTACTTCAAGTCACTCGCCGACACCTATTCGATGAGCGACAATTACCATCAGCCGGTGATGGGTGGCACCGGCGCCCAACCACATCATGCTCGGTACCGGCGACGCGATCTGGTTCAGCGACAGCAACGGCAACCCTTTAACGCCGCCGCACAACCATGTTGTCGCCGAGGGCAGCCCGAACGCCGGGGTCGTCGACGAGATCGAAAACCCGAACCCGATGCCCGGCACCAACAACTG
Organism: uncultured Alphaproteobacteria bacterium; assembly: GCA_963796155.1. GTDB lineage: Bacteria > Pseudomonadota > Alphaproteobacteria > ATCC43930 > CGMCC-115725 > AP-15. The sequence goes on from CAWCKT010000001.1 coordinate 181,123, forward strand.
GTACACACAGGACGGCTATGGTGGCGGCTCCTATGGCAAGCCCTCTTTTGGCGGCGGCAGTTACACGCTGTGCGCTGATGCGACCCAGCCAGGCGTCAAGGCGATCGTCGACTACCTGACAGCGGTGAAGGTGAAGCCGAATTGCGAACAAGATCATTATTATCTACTTAATAATTATAACCCAGGCTACTACGGCGACGGCACCAGCGCATATGCCGATATCGGCAATCCAAGCAAAACGGTGTTCACGATCCCGCCATCGAGCGTTAGAAATATCGGCGATGCCCTTTTGGCGAAGAGCATCTCGTTCGCCTATTTCGGCGACCAGTTCAATCTGTACCTCGCCAATCCCTACAACAATTTCGTCACTCCGGCTAGTAGGTACTGCGCGCTTTGTAACTTCTTTCAGTATTCGACCTCGATAATGACCAATCACACGGTGCGCGGCGCGGCGCTGAAGGACACGCTCGATCTATACGCCGACCTGATGAGCGGCAATTTGCCCGCGGTGTCATTCGTCAAGCCGAGCGGCTATCTCGACGGCCACGCGGGTTCGTCAAAGGTCGATCTGCTCGAAGGCTTCGTCAAAAAGATCGTCGATCTGGCTCAAGCAAACACAACCCTATGGGCCAGCACCGCGATCTTCATCACCATGGACGAAGGTGGTGGGTACTACGATTCGGGTTATGTGCAGCCGCTCGACTATTTCGGCGACGGGACGCGCATTCCGATGATCGTGATTTCGCCTTACAGCAGGGGCGGGCACATTTCGCACGCCTACACCGACCACGTCTCGGTACTGAAATTCATCGAGGCGAACTGGAATGTTCCGCCGATCACCAAACGCAGCCGCGACAATCTGCCGAACCCGATCACCGGGGCGGACCCCTATAAGCCGACGAATGGGCCGGCGATCGGCGATCTGACCGACCTGTTCCAGTTCCCCTAAGCCGAAAAAAACAGGGAGCCGGTCTCGCCTCGCGAGAATTCACAAAATTGCAACGCCGGCGCCATCGGATTGCAACATATGGTGGGTATCCTCGATGCGCGGCACAAAGAGTGCCAGCCGCAAACCAGGGGATGAACCATGTGGGAATTAATACAGCTTCTCGTAATTTTCTGTATTCGCCTCTACTTCCGATGCTGAGGCGCGGATGCCGGCTCAGGCGATAACGCCTTCGGCGCGCAGTGCACGGATCTCGGAGTCGCGATAGCCCGCGCCACGCAGCACCTCGTCACTGTGCTCGCCGACGGCCGGGGCGCGGCGCGGCTTCACCTTCTCCTGGCCTCCAATCCAGATCGGGCTGTTGACGGTCAGTGAGCTCCCGTCGGCGAACGGCACCACCGCCTCGCTGGCGAGGATCTGCGCGTCGTCGGCAATCTCGTCCATATCGGCGACGATGCCGAAGATCAGCCCTGCAGAATCGAGGATCGTGCGCCATTCGGCTTGATCTTTGGTCGCGAAAATTCCGTCGAGGATCTGGATCAGTTCGCGCGCATGCGCCTCGCGGGACGCGGCCGTTGCGAAGCGCGGATCGTCGAGCAAGCTCAGCCCCAGACATTCCTTCAGCTTCTCCCAGCGCCATTCATCGGCGGCAATCGAGAGCAGGAGCCAACGCCCGTCACGGCAGCGGTAATGGACCCGGAGCGCATTGATGCCGCGCTCGCGCGGCGGCTGCGGCACGACCTTTTCGCCGCACAGTGCCGCCTGTACCGAGCAACCATTGGCCCACAGCCCGTTGGCCAGCAATGACGAGCCGACATAGCCGCCCTTGCCGGTGCGCTCGCGCTGATAGAGTGCTGTGACAATGGCTCCGTAGGTCGCCATCGCCGAAGGATGGTCGCCCATGCCCGGCAACGACCGCGCCGGTGCGGCATCCTCCCCGGCGCGCACCAGATGCATCAGCCCCGAGCGCGCCCACCAGGCGGTCGCATCGAAGCCCGGCTTGTCCGCCTCGGGACCCACCTCGCCGTAACCGCTGAACGAGGCGTAGATCAGCCGGTCATTGAGCGGCGCCAGGTCCTCGTAGGTGATGGCGAGCCGGCGGCGCACCGGCGGCGGATAGTTGGTGATGAATACATCGGCATCGCCAACCAGCCGACGCAGCACGGCCTGTCCCGCCGGGGCGCGGAGATCGAGCGCCAGGCTCTTCTTGTTGCGCCCGTCGAGCACAAAGCCCGGGTTGCTCGCGAGCCCCGCCCCGACGGGCGGGGTCGCGCGCCGGCGGTACGGATCGCCGGCACCCGGCGGCTCGATCTTGATCACCTCGGCGCCGAAATCCGACATCACCGTCGCCGCCGCGGGTCCGGCAATGAAGCTCGCACAATCGATTACCTTCAGCCCGTCGAAGACGCGCTCAGCCATCGCCGATCCCCTCGTCAAACCGCGAGGCGGAACGCGTCACCGTCGCGGACGACCCGACCCGCTGTCCGACCGGCGAAATGAGTGCCGATGACCAGGGTCGGCGTACCCGCCAGGTCCGCCAACATTGCTTCGCGGGTGCGGCGCGCTTGGGCCGGATCGGAATCCGCGGTCGAGGACCACTCCGGCCGGGCGATCTGGCAGGGGTGGTGCATGAAGTCGCCGGTAATCAGCGCCTCCTCGCCCTGTGAGACGATCCGTACGCTTACGTGACCTGGGGTGTGGCCCAAGGTCGGGACGAGGCTGATTTCGTCGCAGATCCGGTGATCGGTCTCAACGAGATCGACGAGGCCCGCATCCCACACCGGCGCCACCGAATCCGTGAGGACCGCGGTCATGTCCTCCCGTTCATGTTGCTGCGTCCAATGCGCGTACTCGACGCGGCCCATCAGGTAACGCGCCTTTGGAAAGGTCGGGACCCAGCGGCCGTCGACCAGCATCGTGTTCCACCCGACATGATCGACATGAAGGTGAGTGCAGATGACCGTGTCGATCGTCTCGCGCGGATAGCCGGCAGCGTCGAGATCCGGGAGGAAACTCGTCTGGAGCCGGTTCCAGCCGGGAATCCGCCGGTTCTCTTTGTCGTTGCCGAGACAGGTGTCGACAATGATGCGCCGGCTCGGCGTTTCGACGACGAGGGCGTGGATGCTCATCTTCAGTCGGCCCCGCTCATCGGCGAAATCGGGCTGCAGCCAGCCGATCGCCAGCACTGCCTCATAGGTCGCCTGGGGCAGGATGAACCGGCTGCCGCCGGTGACTTCGAGCTCGACAATCTTGGTGACCGTGACCTCGCCGACCCGCCATTTCATGATCGCTGCGACGGGTTACTGCACTTGCAGGAGCTCGACGTCGAAGATCAAGGTCGCGTTGGGCGGGATCACCCCGCCGGCGCCGCGGGCGCCATAGCCGAGTTCGGGCGGGATGGTCAGGGTGCGCTTGCCGCCGACCTTCATGCCTGCCACCCCCTCGTCCCAGCCGGCAATGACCTGATGCTGGCCAAGGGTGAACTGGAACGGCTGCCCGCGGTCGACCGAGCTGTCGAACTTCTTGCCCTTGGCGCCGTTGTCCGACAGCCACCCCGTGTAATGCACGGAGACTTTGTTGCCGGACCTGGCGGCGGCGCCCTCGCCGGTCTTGGTGTCGGTGTATTTCAGTCCGTCTGGCATCTCGATCACCTGGTTGTCTGCCGCGTCCGATCGCCCGGCGGGCGCAGAAACGGCGAGGACGGCGAGCGCCAGAGCGGCGCCGGCGAGTCGGATCGATATCATGATTCTTCGGGATCCGCCTATGTTACGCGGCCATCGGGCCCTTCTTAGTCAGCGCGGGAGGAGATTGCAATGTCGAGCCATCGCCCCTCGAGGAGCCGGCCGACGGTGCGTGATCAGGTCTTCGACCTTTTCCGCGCCTTCGAGACGAAGACGATCTTCGGCAATCCCGGATCGACGGAATTGCCGATGTTCCGCGATTTTCCCGCCGATTTCCGTTATGTGCTCGCCCTGCAGGAAGTGGTGGCGGTCGGCATGGCCGATGGCTATGCCCAGGCGACCCGCAATGCCGGCTTGCTTAACCTGCATTCCGCCACGGGGCTCGGCCACGCCTTGGGGGCCGTCTTCACCGCCTACAAGAACCAGACGCCGCTGGTGATCATCGCCGGCCAGCAGGCGCGCTCGATCCTGCCTTTCGAGCCTTTTCTGTTCGCCGAAAGGGCGGCCGAGTTCCCGCGGCCCTATGTCAAATGGAGCTGCGAGCCGGCGCGCGCCGAAGATGTCCCGGCGGCGGTCGCGCGCGCTTATTACACTGCGATGCAGCCGCCGCGCGGTCCGACCTTCGTCTCTGTTCCGGTCGACGACTGGGACCGCTTCTGTGACCCGGTCGAGCCGCGCCGGCTCGGGGCGGCCATTCGCGGCGACCCGGAATTGCTGGCGGAATTGGCCGAAACGCTGAGCGCCTGCGCGCGTCCGGTCTTTGTTGTCGGCGCGGCGGTGGCGCGCGACGACGCGTGGGACGAGGTCGTAGCCCTCGCCGAACGGCATCGGGCCACAGTCTGGGTCGCTCCGAACTCGGGACGCAACAGCTTTCCCGAGGACCACCCGCTGTTCGCCGGCTTTCTCGCTGCCGACCGCGCGAAGATCGTCGCGAGCCTCGCAGGCCACGACCTGATCCTGGTGCTGGGCGCGCCGGTCTTCACCTATCACGTCGAGGGTTTCGGCCCGCATATTCCGCAAGGCGCCCGCCTCTTCCAGCTCGTCGACGATCCCGCAGCGGCAGCCTGGGCACCCGTCGGTACCGCCGTCGTCACCGGCCTGAAATCCGGCATCCGCGATCTGTTGAGCGGGCCCGATCCTCGGCTCCGCCCAGCCCCGAAAGCGCGCGTGCCGAGCCCCCTCCTGTCGGGCCCGGGCCTGACCGACGCCTATCTGATGCAGCAGGTCGCCTTGCTGCGGCCCAAGAGCAGCATCATCGTCGAGGAAGCGCCGAGCAGCCGCAGCGCGATGCACGATTATCTGCCGATCGTCGACCGCGACGGCTTCTACACTTGCGCCAGCGGCGGTCTCGGCCATGGCCTGCCGGCGGCGATCGGTATTGCACTGGCTCGCCCGCGCGAGAAGGTGATCGCGCTGTTGGGCGACGGTTCCAGCATGTACGCGATCCAAGGACTGTGGACGGCGGCTCAACTGGCACTGGGAATTACATTTGTCATTATCAAGAACCGGCGCTACGAGGCGCTCCTCGAATTCGGCCGGCACTTCGGACTGCAGCGCACCGTCGGCACCAGCCTCCCTGACATCGATTTCTGCGCCTTGGCTCGCGGTCAGGGCGTCAAGACGATAGCCGTCGAACGCGCCGACACGCTCGACGACGCACTGCGCACCGCCTTCGCCACGCTTTCAAAGCCGACCCTCGTGGAAGTCGCGGTCGACTGAAGCTATAGTCTTGGCTTCACGTTTCCCGCTATCGGCAGACCTTCAGCCGGGGAGGGCGCCAACGAACTCTACGACGTGCGCGGCGGCCTCGGCAGGTTTCTCCACTAGGACCTCGTGACCACAGTCGAGCTCTACCACCCTGCTCCCCGGATAATTTGCGGCTATCGCCCTTTGCACAGCGGGGCCCAGGAGCTCGTCGGCTTTGCCGGCCAGCGCCAAAGTTGGCGTCACGAGAGACCGGCCCGTGATCCGATGCTCGAAAGAAGTCGACAGCATGCGTAAGGTGGTTTCCAGGGCGTACCGCGATGCCTTCGCGGCGTCATCGGCGTATTCGTCAAGCAGAGCAGGATCGGGATCCACAGCAAACATTTCCGGTACCTGCCGAAGCCTCTCGCGATCGCCGGCACGCCCCGCCCACGCGGCGCGCGACCTGCTCGAAGCGGTTTGCGAAGGCTTTATCGGGGGCTCAGAAAACCCTGATCTGCAGCAAGCGAAGCACTTCTCGCCGAGCTAGCATGATCGGGCGCGTCGTGACCCGCATCAGCGGTCCTCGACGAGCCGACGCTGGCGGAAGTCGCCGTCGATTGAGATGCGACGGCTTCATGCCTCGACCGCGAACCGGTACTGCCGGCCGCGCCTCTGGCCGAAGCGCGCGATACGCTCATCGGGCTCGACATCGAGAGCCGGCGCGATGAGGTCCACGTCTTCGCGTACCCGCACCGATCCCCGGTGTGCGCCGAACAGGGAGCCGGCGCGCGTGTTCTCCTCAAGCAGGCGCCGCATAGCTAAGGCGACTGCTTCGGTCTTGTTGCCATTGGTCAGCTTGTTGGCTGCTTCCTCAATGAGGGCAACGACTTCCGGCCGGTTGATGGTGACCACGTTCGCCATGGACCTTTATCTTTCATCATTACACACGTACTTATGTAATGCCTTCGGTCCCGGGGGCGATGTTACACTTGACATAGCAGCACCTATATATAGGGTCCACCACCGGATCGGGATGCGGGAGTGGTTACGCGCTCTCGCGCCAACGGGGGCTAGGGTGCTGGTCATGTTGCACGCCTACATCGACGACAGCGGCACGCATGACGATGCGGAGGTTGTCTCAATGGGTGCGTTTGTGGCGCGCTTTGAAGATTGGGTTTCGTTCGAACTCGATTGGTGTGCGATTTTGGACCGCGAGCCTATTGAAGCGTTCCACATGTCACATTGCGAGGCAGGCGGTAAGCCATTCGATTGGTCGTGGGCACGCCGCGCAGCGCTCATTCACGATCTGCGGCACGTCATCATCCGGTATCAGATGCTCGGAACCGCATTCTCGATTTCAAGAAAGGATTGGGATGCGATTATCATAGGGGCGGTCCGCGAACATTTTGGGAATGCAATCGAGTTTGCGTTCGGCGGTGCCATTGGTCAATTGGTTTCATATCTGCGCCGGTTATGGCCAAAAGAAAAGCTGGCAATTATTGTTGATGACCAAAAGCAGCGTAAAGAAGATCTTCAGAGAATTGCGGGCCACTACGCCGATCTAAAGGGTTTATACCCAGAGATTGAGAGCCTTGCGTTTGCATCCATGCAAAAATGTGTGCCGTTGCAAGCAGCAGACATGATCGCGGATGGGACTCCTAGCGATACGCTCTGGAGTGGTTAAAAACTGGCGGGAAGGCCGTAGCGCGCGCTCATTTTCGCGATTTTCTCGGGAACGCCCCGATCGTCGGCGCCATCATGGGACGCGCAGAAATCGAGAAGCAGGTTGCAGCGGGATATGTTCCTCTACTTTGATCGCTTTGGCTTCGGCGGTTCGGAAGCGCGTTTCGTGGCGGCAACCTTGCGTAACACGCGCTCAAAGTTTTCGCCCTGCCTATCGGCACCGACTTCGCGGGCGAGGTCGGTGAACCGCTTGAACTCCTCGGGATCGTCTGGCTGCGGTTTGGGCTTGCGTGGCATACTACCGGCCATAGGGATTGTTTGGATTGATAAACGACCGGGGTTGCCCTGGCGTCGTCACTGTGTAGCCGCCACCGACCGGGTTTGGATCAATAAAGCTCTGCGGTTGTCCAGGGGTTGTCACGGTATAACCCCCGCCGAATGGATTTGGGTTGACGAAGGTCGGAGACTGGCCCGGCGTTGTAATGGTGTAGCCACGATTGTATGGGTTTTGCGATCCTTGGGCGTATGCGCCCTGACTCAGGAACATCGATATGGCAGCCAATACGCAAGCCAGCTTCTTCATGTGACGCATCCTCTCAAAAGTACGCTAGTCGCCGCACCGCTTGCGGTTTGCCGGAGGATAGCGGATCACGATGGCGACGGGAATGCTCATGCCTAAGCAGCTTCCGGCCCCGCCTGCGCCGATGCACGATACGGTATGGCGTGAGGCGACCCTTGAAGACGCAGCATTTGGCGAACTATTCAAAGCTCCCCCACTTCCAGCCGAGTGGTTAGCTCAGAGAAAAAGCGGTCAACGGCAACCTGGACAGTTGCCAGGGGCACTTCCAAACCCTTGTTTTTGGCATCAGCCTCCTTGCGTTCAAGTCGCGCGGTCACACGAGACACCATGTCCTCGAGCGCGACCTTCGGTTCGTCGAAGGTGTTGGCATATCGTCCAATCAGTTCTTGCAAGATTTCCCAAAGCGCGCGCCGTTCAGCGAGTTGTGTCCGCAGCGCGAGCTTGTATAGCTCTTCGTCGTCCATGAATTTCGCTCCTGAGTTGGTTGGCACCTATCAGGATAGCGAAGGCGGGGGCGAGCGTCATGGCTCGTCCCCGCTACGGAACGGCAATTCGAGTTGGCGCGGATCGGCTGCGGGCTGGGGTCGGCGACGGTTGTGCCGCACCTCAGAATGGCGGCTCGCCCGCCCGGACGTTACGAGTTGTTTCGTAGGTGAGGCGTTTGCCCTTTGCACCAACAAGCGCGGCATCGGCGCGGGCGAGATCGTCGAAGCCGAGTCGCTCCCGATGGTTGTGCATGAAATCCCGCTCCGTAGCGTACCGATGCAGGTGCGCCTCGGAAACGTGGAAATAGCAGCCATACACGGCACGCTTGAAAATAGAAAAGTAGTTTTCAGCCGTGTTGGTATGCCAAAAGTACGCGCGGACGTATTCCTCCGCACTGTGGTTGACCGCGCCGTGCCCGGCGAACTCGACGGCCGATCGGCCAATAGACCGGGCTTTCGTCGGTCATCAGGTAACTGGCCTTGTTGACGTTCGCGGTGATGATCGGCTTCAGCGTTTGCAGCGGTCACATTCGGGACATGGAAGCTGCCAACCCGCCCGTCGCGCTCGACCAGCGCCAGCACCGGCAGCCTTGGGCGGAATCTTGCCCTTGCGGTTTGCCGCCTTGCCACCAATGAAGGTCTCGTCGCTTTCGACAACCTGATTTGCGCCGCCGAGCGGATTGAGGAGGATCAATTCCGAGTTCTCGCATTGCCTCTCTGACGCGGTGTCCGAGGAACCACGCGGTTTTCAAACTACCGCCGAAGGTTCGATGAAGCTGACGGGTGGCGATGCCCTTTTTCGACGAGCAAAACAGGTAGATCGTCTGAAGCCAGATATGCATCGGGATATGGCTGGACTCAAATACCGTCCGCATCCGCACCGTGAAAGGCTTGCGGCACGCGCGGCAGTTCCACAAGCCGGGCCGCGTGGTTTTGCCCTTCATGCGGGTTGCTTGACCGATGGTTCCGCAATGCGGGCAAACCGGACCATCGGGCCACAACCGCGCTTCGACGTACTCGATCGCAGCTTCTTCGTTAGCAAGGTGCGCAGGGTTCAGGAGAGATTTCATGGCGGGTCTCTCGTTTCGATCGCCATACTACACCTAGCGCGTACTATGTCAAGTGTAACATTGCCGCCGTCCCGGGAACCAGTCCTTCGCCGTCCAATTAGTCGAGATCCTCCGGCTAATTCTGCGGGTGAAAGATCCGCCCTTTGACGTTCTTCATCGTGCTCCATTCGGGTATGTAGCCCTCGCAATGGCGGTAGTATCCCGGTGATGAGATGATAGGCACTGCCGACCCCGGAGATCGCGGCCACGACTATGCGATGCGGCTTCGGCGAGTATTGCCGTCTCGGTCATCGGGTGACGTCGCGATTTTTATCGATATTTGGTGAGGATATTGGATCAAGCACCGAGGTCAATTGGGATTACACCGAGCATAGATCAATACAATGCGCTCGTGGCGGCGCGAAAGGCCTGTCGGGTCTGCGTCGAGCGCAGTCCGGGGAAGATCCGGAGCTGCGCCGAATTCGACTTCGATCCCGATGTCGTCAGCCACTGGGAGCTGTGGCTCGGCCACAAGAGGCCCAAGCTGCTCGCCGTCGGTCAGGATTTCGGCAATATCGGTTATTTCGTCCGCAATCGCGGCCGCGACGACCCCAACAACAAGACCAACGACAATTTGCGAAAACTGCTTGCGGAGGCAGGTATCCGTGTGACCAACCCACCGGAACTTGACCGCAGCGCGCCGGTGTTTCTGACCAACTCCATTCTCTGCGTCAAAGAAGGCCGGATGGATGGGCCTGTTCGCTCGAGCTGGGTCGATGCTTGCGCCGACGAACATCTGCGTCCGCTGGTCCGTTACTTGAAACCACCGATCGTCGTCGGCATGGGCAGCTGCGGATGGCGGGCCGTGCGGCGTGTGTTTGCATTGGAGAAAGCGCCCGAGCGCGTTTCGCTTGCCGCCGGTTCGTCCTGGATCTCGGCGGACCGGACCCGCGTGTTCGCCGTCGGTCACCCCGGCCCGCAGGGGCTCACCAACCGCCCCTGGCCGCTGCAGGTCGCCGATTGGCGGCGGGTCGGAGAAGCCGTTTCCGCGGCTGGTTAGCGGCGGTCACCCTCGGTAAACTGTCGAGTATGGATTTCCGCCCTTCAATTCGACCGGCGCGCGTCGAAGAAGCACCGGCATTGTCGGAACTCTGCGTCCGCTCGAAGGCCTCCTGGGGCTATGACGAGGCGTTCATGGGGCTCGCGCGAATCACTCTCGAAGTGAGGACTGAGCAAATCGCGGCAGGCGATGTGTGGGTGGCGACGGCGGCGGACGGGAGCGTTGCCGGCATGGTGGCGCTCGGGCCGAGCGCAGAGCCCGACACGCTCGATCTGGACAAGCTGTTCGTCGAGCCGCTGCGAATTCGCACCGGCGTCGGTCGCGTGCTTCTCGCCCGAGCCATGATCGAGGCGAGGCGTAGGGGTGCCAATCGGCTGACGATACTCGCCGATCCCAACGCCGCGGGTTTCTACGAACGCAATGGCGCGCGCTGGATCGGCGAGGCGCCATCCGACGCGATCCCCGGCCGGTCGGTGCCGCTCTTTGAAATGACCCTCGATTAAGCTCCCGCCATCCTTTGCACCTGGCGCGGCGCGGCGGCACCAGCCGTCCGCTTGTCACAGCGAAATTCCGCACCATATCGAGGCTATGCGAAAAAGTCAATTTATTAATTATCATGGCATCAATGATCGACCGATGCCGAACCGCGATCGGAGGGTTTTCGGATTTCCCTGCCGCTTCCCTGCCGCGCCCTCGGAGCGACCGGAGAGTTGCATGCAAGACTTTGATCAGAAACGATTTTTTTGTACGGGGGCGAGCCCCGAAAAATTTTTACCCTGAATTTCCCTGAGCGGCAGGGAATGGGAGGGGGCGGCAGAAGGGAGGCGGAAATGGACACGCCTTGGGGCCGGGAGTAGCCTCTCGGCCGAAGATGCATTCGATGGGAGGGACGACGATGGCGGCACTCGATGACATCCTGGAGCCGGGTCCGGCGGAACGCTTGGCAACGGGTTTTGTATTCACCGAAGGCCCGTCGTGGCACCCCGACGGCTTCTACTATTTCGTCGATATCCGGCGGAGCCTGCTGTTCCGCCTGCAGCCGGGTCAGACGCCGGAAATCGTGCGCCGCGAGACCGGCGAGGGCAACGGCACGACCTTTGATCTCCAGGGTCGATTAGTCATCTGCGAAGGCGGCAACCGGCGGGTCTCCCGCATCGCGGCCGACGGCAGTGTGGCGGTGCTGATGGACCGCTACCAGGGCAAGCGGATCAATCGCCCGAACGATGTCGTCTGCCGGTCGGACGGCAGCATCTGGTTCACCGACCCCGGTCTCAGGATCCCGCTCGCCGAGAAAGAACTCGTCCATTCCGGGGTCTACCGCATCATGCCCGACGGGACGAAACGCCTGGTCGCCGAGTTCGAATACCCGAACGGCCTCGCCTTTTCGCCGGACGAGCGCACCCTCTACGTCGCCAACACGCGCCAGGCGCAGTACATCCACGCGATCGAGCTCGACGCCGAGGGCGACATGGTGCGGCGGCGCATCTTTGCCGACATGTCGTCGGAGGAGACCGACGGTGTGCCCGACGGCATGAAGGTCGACGTCGAGGGCCGGGTATTCTGCACCGGCCCGGGCGGGACCTGGGTGTTCGCGCGCGACGGTGCCAGGATCGGCATCATCCGCACGCCGGAGATCCCGGCCAACCTCTGCTTTGGCGGTGCCGATCTCAAGACGATCTTCTTCACCGCCCGCACCTCGGTCTACACCATGCGCAGCAAGGTGCCGGGGCAGCCGCATCCGTGGTACCGCGTCAGGGCGAAATGAGCCGGGGAGAGCCACCATGAAAGTCGGAATTGCGCTCAACATGCTGTCCGAGCCGCCGCGTCCGGACGTGGCGGTCGTCTCCGACCATCTGGCGATGGGCGATCTCGCCGAGCCGCTCGGCTTCAACTCGCTGTTCGCGCTCGAGCACCACTTCACCGGCTATGCGATGTCGCCCGCACCGCTCCAGCTCTTGGCTTACTACGCCGGCCGGACCAAGCGCATCATATTCGGGACCGCGGTCATCGTGCTGCCGTGGCAGGACCCGATCCGCGTCGCCGAGGGGATAGCACTCTTAGACATCCTCAGCGGCGGGCGCTGCCTGTTCGGCTTTGGCCGCGGGGCGGCGAGCGTCGAATACGCGGGCTTCCGCATCCCGATGGAAGAGGCGCGGCCGCGCTTTGCCGAGGCCGCACAGCTGATCAGGAAGGCGCTGCGCGAGCCCGAATTCGAGTGGCAGGGCGAGTTCTACCAGATCCCGCGCACCTCGATCCGGCCGCGCCCGATCTCGCATCCCGAGGATCGCTTCTTCGCCTCCTCGGTCAGCCCGGAATCGGCCGAGATCATGGCCAAGCTCGGCTTCGGCATTCTGGTCGTCATGCAGAACGAATGGCCGAAGGCCGCCGAGAGCATCGTCAATTATCGCGAGATCGCGCTCTCGGTCGGCCACAACCCGCCGCCGCCGATCATCCTGACCAACGTCTCCTGCGCCGAGAGCCGCGACGAGGCGCAGGACCGGGCAATGAATTGGCTCGGCAAGAAATGGCAGTCGATCGACAACCACTACCATTTCTCCGACGGGCATCTCGCCACGGTCAAAGGCTACGAGACCTACGGCAAGATGGCCAAGACCTATGCCCGGCTGCAGGACGAGGAGGAACGGGTCAGAGCGACCGAGTTCTATGTCAAGATCCAGATCGTCGGCACGCCCGAGGACTGCATCCAGCAGATCGCCGAGTTGCAGCGAGTGACCGGTACCGACCATGTCGTGACCGAGTTCTCGTTCGGCGGCATCCCGCACGCCGACGCGGAAAAGAACATGCGGCTATTCGCGAGCCGAGTGTTGCCGGTACTGCAGCACGACAGCCGCCTTCGCCAGCGCCGCCCACCCCGGCCATCGCTGCCGCAGGGCGCGCCAAAGACCGACCTGTTCGCCCCGGCTTAGCCCCTCACCCCGACCCTCTCCCCGCAAGCGGGGCGAGGGAGAAGACGGGGGTAACCCCCTCGCCCCGCTTCGGCGGGGAGAGGGAGGGGCCCGCGCAGCGGGAGGGTGAGGGGCGGCTAATCCCGGAACTGCGCTGCTCGCCACCTGACGGCGGCGGGGACGCCCTCGCGCGCGACGATGTCGCGAAAACGCTGGCCGAGCTCGGTCTTGGTCGCGTAGAGCGGACCGACGACATCGAGGCCCGCATAGAGTGCGGTGCGGAAGCCAGCCGCATCGGCGCCGCGATTGACCGCGCGCTTGGTCGCGTAGAGCGCTTCCGGCGAAATCAGCGAGAGGCGCTTCGCCCAGGCGAGGCTCGCCCCTCGCAACCCGGCGAGCGGCACGACGCGGTTCACCATGCCGAGCTCGAGCGCGGTCCGGGCATCGATCGTGTCGCCGAAATAGAGGAGCTCGCGGGCCTTCTTGTAGCCGATGATCATCGGCATCACGATCGCCGGGCCGACGCTCGAAAACCGGACCTCCGGCTCACCGAAGCTCGCGTTGTCGGCGGCGATCGTCAGATCGCACAGCATGACGAGCTCGCAGCCGCCGCCCAGCACATGACCTTGAACCGAGGCGATGACCGGCTTTTTCATCGTCCATGGCGTCATCTCGAACTCGAGCTGCGGGCGCAGATGGTCGTGCGCCTTGGTCGGATCGCTGCGCCAGTCGTCCGTCCCCGGCTCCCTCGCCGAGATGTCGTAGCCGGCGCAAAAGCTGCGGCCTTCGGCGCGCAGCAGGACGACGCTCGTCGCCGCGTCCGCATCGGCTCGCGAAAAGGCGCCCTGGAGCTGGTGCTGCAGTTCCGCGCTGATCGCGTTGAGCTTTTCCGGACGGTTCAGGGTGACGACGCTGACCTTGTCGTCCACCTCGTACAGGATCACGGGATCGGGCAAAGCCTACCCTCCTTTCGCAGTTGCGTAGCGCGCCAGCAAGTCGATCGCCCCCAGCCCCTCGCGAATGCCGACGACGACGGGGATACCCGTCGCGCGAAGCTGTGCCGCCTGTGCGCGGTTCATCGCGCCGGGCCGCGTATGGAGCAGGTAATGCGGCTTGCGGCTCCCCGCCGCGGCGCGGGCAAAGAGTTCGAGGTAGGTCCGCCCGACTTCGGGCATCTCGAACGGCTGATCGTCACAATTGTCGCGGCAGAAGACGACGATGTCGTGATCGGGGCTCATAGCGAAGAGGCTGAGGGCTTGCGGCAAGTTGGCGGCAAAGGTGCCGTTGCCCCAGGCGTCGAGCGGGTTGCCGTCACCGGTAACAAAGCCGATCTGCCGCTCGATCTCGGCCTTGGCCGCGGCCGATAATGGCGGCAGCTGCAGATCCGCCGATGCGGCAATGTCGAGGATCAGCTCGGCCAGACCGCCGGACGAGGTAACGATCCCGATCCGCGGCCCCGCCGGGCGTTTGGCACCCTGGGCAGCCGCAACCACCTCGGTGAATTCGACGAGGTCCGACACCTCGAGCGCGCGATGGGCGCGTAACAGCTCGGAGACCGCGCGCGGCTCCCCGGCAGGGCCACCCGTGTGAGTTGCCACAGCGTGGCGCGTGCGCGCAGTGCGCCCGACCTGCAGCACGACCACCGGCTTGCCCTCTGCCGCAGCATGATCGAGCGCTGCAACAAATCGTTCCGGGTGTCTGATGGTCTCGATGAAGGCGCCGATCACTGCGGTGTTCGGATCGTCGACCAGGTATTCGAGATAATCCGCCGCGGCCAGCACGGCTTCGTTGCCGGAAGAAACCACATGGCTGAAGCCGAACCGCCTGACATCGGTCAACAGGCTGACGCAGACCGCACCGCTCTGCGAGACGATCCCGACATTGCCGGCGAGACCCTCGGGGTCGCGCAGCTCCTGCAAATAGGTCGTGCTGCGATGATGCGGGTTGAGCACCCCCATGCAGTTCGGCCCGCAGAGAGCGATATCGGCTTCGCGGCAGATCCCCTCGATCTGCGACTGCAGCCGGCGCCCGTCCTCGCCGCGCTCGGCAAAGCCGCCATCGTAGATGACCGCACCCTTCACTCCACGCTCGGCCGCCGCCAGGAATGGATCGAGTAGGCGCGCATGGCCGATGCAGAACGCGACCACATCCGGCGCTTCGGGCAACTCGGCGACGCTCGCGTAGCAGCTGCGGCCCGCCACGGTCGAATAGCCGGGGTTGACCGGAAAGATCCCGCCGGTGAAGCCGATCCGGTCGAGCGAGGCAATCAGCCTGCGCCCAATCGTCGGCTTCTCTGATGCGCCGATAACGGCGATCGATCTTGGTTTGAAGAGTGCTTCGAGCGGCATCGGCTCCTCTCGATGACCGCGACAACGATCTTAGCTTCAGCGCGGGGATGTCGATCACGGCCCCCGAGCTTCGGCAACCGGTCCGCCGCCGCGTAACGTCGCCGCGTGTTGTCGGGTCTGGTATCGAGATGTTACAACTCAATCGTCCGTGTGTCTTGCCCGGGTGTAAAGGCGGTTGCGTTTGTCCGAAGGGTCCGAGACCGTTCAGCAGGTCAGCTCTGATCCCGCCGTGCCACAGGCCCTGGCCGCGTTGCTGGGCAGCGAGCTGACACCGGCAGACGGGTTGGGCGACGCGGTCCGGCGGCTCTCGGTGCCCGGCGACGCCTGCCGGCCCGCAACGGCTCTCGCTCGATCATCAACTGCTCCGCCTGATCGAGATGATCGTCGCAGCGCTCGACGCCGGGCGCGCCACGCTACTTCTGCATGATCCAGACGCCGGCGAGCTATTTTCGCGGGTTGGCCGGGATGAAGCCGTGGCGGAGATCCGGATCCCGCAAAATGTCGGCATCGCCGGCTCGGTGTTCGCCTCGGGTGTCGCCGAAATTATCGACGACGCGTACCGGGACCCCCGGTTCAACCCCGCGGTCGACCGGCAGACCGGATATCGCACCCGCCACATTCTGTGCGTGCCGCTGCGCAACCGTGCGGCCCAACTGATCGGGGTAACCGAGGTCCTCAACAAGCGCTCGGGCACGTTCACAGCGGTCGATAAGGCCCTCCTGGAGGCGATCAGCCGCCACGCCGCGAGCGCGCTCGAGCAGGCGCAAATGGTGGAGCGCCTCGAGCAGGCACGACGCGAAGAGCTGGAACTACTGGAGGTTACCGAGGCGATCTCGACCGAGTTGAATCTCGACACCTTGCTCGTCCGCATCGTGGCGGGGGCGACGCAACTCCTCGACGCCGAGCGCTCCACACTCTTTGTTTACGACCCGGGCAAGGACGAGCTCTGGTCGAAGGTGGCCGAAGGCAGCCAGCAACAGCAGATCCGCATTCCGGCGAATGCCGGGATCGCCGGTGCCGCCTTTGTGAGCGGCGACGTCCTCGATATACCAGACGCTTATGCCGACGCGCGCTTCAATCCGGAAATAGATCGGAGTTCAGGGTTTCACACCCGCAACATGCTCAACGCGCCGGTCATCGACCGGACCGGCGAGCGCCTCGGCGTGGTCCAGGTGCTCAACAAGCGAGGCGGGCCGTTCACACAGGTCGATATTCGCCGGCTAAAGGCGTTTTCCGCGGGCATCGCGGTGGCGCTGGAGAATGCACGGTTGTTTTCCGACGTGCTCGCGCTGAAGAACTACAACGAGAGTATCCTGAAGTCGCTTTCTAACGGCGTGGTAACGCTTGATCGCCAGCGGGTCATCGTCAAGGCGAACGAGGCGGCGCAGCGCATCCTCGGGCTGCCGGAGGAGGCATTGGTAGATCGCCCGGCACAGCAGGCGTTCGGCAATCACAACGCCTGGATCACCCGAAGCCTAGAGTTCGTCGCGCGGATGGGGGCCACCGACTATCACGCCGACACCGACCTGAAACTGCCGGACGGCGGCATCGCTTCCGTCAATTTGACGGCGGCTCCATTCCTCGACACCGAGGGAAAGTCCATCGGCTTCATGCTGGTGCTCGAAGACATCACGCGCGAAAAGCGGGTGCGCAACACGATGGCGCGCTATGTGGCCAAGGAGGTCGTCGATCAGTTGCTCGCGAGCGGCGACGATGTCCTCGAGGGGAGCACCCTGGTCGCCACCGTGCTGTTCGCCGACATCCGGCGCTTCTCGCTGATGTCCGAGACCATGACACCGCGCAACACGGTGTACATGCTCAACGAATTCTTCACAGAGATGGTAGAGGTGATCTTCACGAGCGGCGGCATGCTCGACAAGTATATGGGCGACGGCCTGATGGCGATCTTTGGTGCGCCGGCGTCGGTTCTGCCGACGCGGACAACGCGCTCTACGTCGCTAACGACATGATCCGCGCTCTCGGCATCTTCAACGCAAGGCGGACTGAGCGTGGGTTCGAGCCGATCGAGATCGGTATCGGGCTCGCCACCGGCGAGGTGCTCGCCGGCTCGGTCGGTCCGACAAAGCGCATGGAGTACACGGCCATCGGCGCCAATGTGAACCTTGCCGCGCGGCTCGAGAGCGCCAACAAATATTATGGGACGGTCGTGCTGCTGGCGGAGACCACAGCCGATGCGCTCAAATCGCCCGCGGTTTTGCGGCGTCTCGACCTGATCCAGGTCAAGGGCATCTCGCGGCCGACCTGGGTCTATGAAGCTCTAGGGCACTACACAGCCGCGACCTTCCCCCAGCTTGCCTCGGTGATCAATGCTTACGAGGCCGGTCTCGACTGCTACCAGCACGCGACTGGAAGGGCGGGCTCAGCCGTTTCGGCGAGGCGCTCGAACGGGCCCCGCAGGATCGGCCGTCCCGCATCTTCTGGGATCGCTGCCGCTACTATCAGGCCAACCCGCCCGGCGACGGATGGGACGGTGTCTGGATCATGGAGCAGAAGTAGCGCAAGCTGGGGCCGGCAGGCGCGCCGGCCAACGCCCCTCACCCGGGCCCTCTCCCCGCAAGCGGGGCGAGGGTGAGCGAAGCTGCAGGGAGGGAGGTTACATGACCGAGACTCTGGTCGAATACGATTGCCGGGATCAGATCGCGACCTTGACCTTGAACCGGCCGGAGAAGCTCAACGCCTTCAGCGACGACCTTGTCCGGCACCTGATGGACGCGTTGCGGCGTTTCGATCTCGACCCCGAGGCGCAGGTCGCGATCATCTGCGGCAAGGGCCGCGCCTTTTCGAGCGGCGCCGACGTCCACCAGCGCCAGCTGCGCAAGCGCGAGGAGTTCGAAGCGCTCGGCGGACCGCAAGGTTGGGGCGCCAATTCCGGCGACCTGTTGACCCGGTCGGTCAATTGGAAACCGGTCATCGCCGCGCCGCACGGCTATGCGATGGGCCTGGCGCTCGGCATCGTCCTCGAATGCGATCTGATCGTCGCCGAGGCCGGCACCAAGTTCCAGGTGACCGAGACCTCGCGCGGCCTCGGCGGCGCCAAATACTGGGCCTTGTTGAACTTCCGCGGCGGCGCGGCCTTCGCCAGCGAGGTGGCGCTGACCGGCCGCTTCTTCACCGCCGAGGAAGCTTTAGCCGCGGGGATCATCAACCGCGTCGCGCCGGCGGGCCAGCACCTCGAAGTCGCCCACGGACTCGCCGCCGAAGTCGCCAAGAACCCGCCGCTATCCGTGCGCGCGACGGTGCGCACCCGCCGCTGGTATATGGACCAGCTCGAGCGCGAGGTCACGATGCAGACCGCGCCATTAAAGCTTTATCTCAGCGAAGACTTCCACGAAGCCGCCCGCGCCTTCGCCGAAAAGCGAAAGCCGGGCCCGTTCACGGGCCGGTAACGAGGGGCTGCAATGATCACACCCGCCTATATCCGCACGATGGCCGCTTATAACGTCGAGATGAACCGCCGGCTGTACGGCGCCGCTGCGCGGCTTTCGGATGCCGAGCGGCGACTGCCGCGGGGTGCATTTTGGGGATCGATCCACGGCACCCTGACCCACGTCCTGTGGGGCGACCGGCAGTGGATGTCGCGCTTCGACAATTGGCCGAAGCCGACCACCCCGATCAAAGAGAGCGCCCGAATGATCGAGGATTTCGGCGTGCTCAGCGCCGAGCGCGAAAAGGCCGACGCCGACATCTCGCGCTGGGCCGCCAAGGTCGACGACGCCTGGCTCGCCGATGACCTCACCTGGTTCAGCGGTGCTGCCAACCGGGAGGTCCGTGCGCCGCTCCGGCTGCTGGTGACCCACTTCTTCAATCACCAGGCGCATCACCGCGGGCAGGCGCACGCGATGCTGACGGCCGCCGGACAGCAGACCGGCGACACTGACCTGTTTTTGCTGATCCCCGAGATCGTCGGCTAAAGAGCCCGGCCGTTAGCGCGCGTCGGGTGGCGGCACGACAACCCCGAGCAGCCGCGCGGTAGCGGCGATGTGTTGCCGGCGCGATTGTTCACGCCCGGCCTCGTAGCGTTCGAGCGCCGCGCGGTCGGCGGCGGGAACCGAGGCCTGCGTCCGGACCAAGCAAGCGGTCGGGCAGCGCGTAACGCCCTTGGTGCGGATGAAGGCATCAACCGCGGCCTCATATTCGCCGGAAGACATCATCGGCGCCGTGAGAACCGATTTCTCTCGCTTGTGGGTCATCGCGGAGCGTCCTGATCGAATCGCCTCCGCATAACTGCCCAGCCGCTGCACCCGCCGCAATTGTGGAGACTCCTGGGGTTTCCTCGGGGATTTTTCGGTCGTGACTTTGACTGACGGCGCCTGGGCTGTATTCCGACCGGGCTGCTGCCCGAACGTGCGGCAGCGTCTAAGAGCGAATTCCTCGAAAATTCCCGAATCGTTCGCAACCTTGAGAGCCGGCCTCCCGCCGCGAAGCCTCGAACGGCCGCCAGATGAGCAATCCGCTGTTGGCCGCCACGGTGGATGTGATGCATTGTCGCCCGAGCAACTCGCCAGCGAAGAGGAGGGGTTGGTGACGGCGAAACCTTCGATGGGCAAGCGGTCATGCGATTGAGCGTCGTGACCTTCATGCGTCCCGGCAGGGAGCCTCGCGGCCAGTCGCTGGGTCGCATCGTCGACTACGCCCGGCAGATCGAAAAACGCGGGTTTCCCGGGCTCTGGGTGACCGACTCGATCGGTCGCGGCCGGCCGACGCTGGACCCGCTCGTCGCACTTGGCGCGCTCAGCGTCGCGACCAAGCGGGTCGAGCTCGGCACCGCGGTGCTGCAGGTGTCGCTGCGCCACCCGATCGAGCTCGCCCATCGCGTGCAGTCGGTCCAGGCGCTGTCGGGAGGCCGGCTCCGCCTCGGCGTCGGCAGCGGCTCGACGCGCGCCGATTTCGACCTCCTCGGCGCCGATTACGACCAGCGCTTCCGCACCCTGATGCGCTCGCTCGAAATCATGCGCCGCGCCTGGGCCGGCGAGCCGGTCAATGGCGGGATGCTGTCACCCTGGCCGGGTTGTGAGGGCGGCCCGCCGGTGCTGCTCGGCGCCTGGCGCAATCCGCGCTGGATCGCGTATGCGGCAAAGCAGTGCGCGGGCTGGATCGCCTCGGGCCTTTACAGCAGCTGGGAAGATCTCGAGGCGGGGATGCGCCTCTACCGCGACGCCGGCGGCACCAACGCCGTCCTTGCCAATGTCCTCGTCGATCTCGCCAACCGGCCCGAACCAGGAAGCCTCGCCGAGCGGGCGACGGTCTCCCTGGTCTGCTCGCCGGACGAGGCGCGCGTGCGGCTGAAACGGATCGAGCAGTTGGGCTTCGACGAGGTTCTCGTCGTCTCGCCCGGCGGCGCGCTCGAAGAGATCGAGCGGGTACGCGATTTCCTCTAGCAGCCTTAAATCGGCAGGTGACCATGAAAGTGAGTGTCCAGATCCGCTTGGGTCCCGGCGCGGAAGCCGAGGGCTCGCCGGTGCGCCGCATCGTCGATTACGCCCGGCGCATCGAAGCCGCCGGGTTCCCGGGGATCTGGGTCGGAGATTCGCTCGGTCGCGGCCGGCCAACCCTCGATCCGCTCGTCGCGCTGGCGACGCTGTGCTCCGTGACCGACCGGGTCGAGCTCGGCATCGCCGTGCTGCAGGTGCCGCTGCGCCATCCTGTGGAACTCGCGCATCGGGTGCAGTCGGTTCAAATGCTGTCGGGAAACCGTCTGCGCCTCGGCGTCGGCAGCGGTTCGACGCGTGCGGATTTCGAGCTCTTGGGCGCCGATTACGACCGGCGCTTTCGTACTTTGATGAGCTCGCTCGACACGATGCGAGCCGCCTGGGCCGGACGGACGGTCAATGGCGGGGCCTTGTCCCCATGGCCGGGATGCGAGGGCGGTCCCCCCATACTGCTCGGCGCCTGGCGCAATCCGCGTTGGATCACCTATGCCGCGAAAGAATGCCAGGGCTGGACTCCCTCTGGCCAATTCAGCCGCTGGGAGGATCTCGAGGCGGGAATGCGCGTCTATCGCGACGCCGGCGGCGACAACGCCGTCCTCGCCAATGTTGCGATCGATCTCGCCGAGCGGCCCGAATCCGCGAGCCTCGCGCAGGTGGCCAATGTCTCGCTGATCTGCCCGCCCGATGAGGCCGGCCGGCGGTTGAAGCGGGTCGAGCAGCTCGGCTTCGACGAGATACTCCTCGTCTCGCAAGCGGGCGTGCTCGAGGAGATCGAGCGGGTGCGCGATTTCCTCTAGCGGCTTGCTCAAAGCACGAGCTGGGTCTGGGTGACAAGTGCCACCAGCCGGCCCTCGGGGGTCGAGACGCGGGTCTGCCAGATCATCGTCCGCCGGCCGCGGTGAACCGGCGTCGCCTCGCCGATCACCCGCGTCCCGACCGGCGCTGGCGCCACGAAGTTGGTCTTGCTTTCGATCGTCGTCGTCCCGGCACCCTCGGGCAGGTTGACGATCGTGCCGGTGGCGCCGAGCGTGTCGGCGAACGCCATGACGGCGCCGCCGTGAAGCACGGCGGGGCGGGTACAGAGATCCTCGCGCACGGTCATCTGGGCGACGATCTTGTCGGGTGCGGCGCTGACGAACTCGATGCCGAGCAGCTCGGCGAAGGGCAGCATTTCTCGCCCGATGCGGGTAAGCAGATCCATTCAGGTTTCTCCCTCTAACCCCGATGCGCGTCCTCTACATCACGGCCGAGCTCTACCCCTGGGTCAAGTCGGGCGGGCTCGGGGATGTCGCCGCGGCGCTGCCGCCGGCGTTGATTGCACAAGGCATTGATGTACGGCTGCTGCTGCCCGGCTTCCGCGGTTTTCTCGACGCATTCCCCGGACTGACCGATGTCGCCCGGTTGCAGACGCCGTTTGCCGCCGAGCGGGTGCGGGTCGGTCTCGCCCGGCTCCCCGGCACCCAGAGCCTCGCCTATCTCGTCGACCATCCCGCTTTTTACGATCGGCCTGGTAACCCCTATGCGAGCCCTGACGGTAGCGATTGGCCCGACAATCACCGCCGCTTTGGACTGTTCAGCTGGGTCGCGGCAGAGCTGGCGCGCGGCGCCGATCCAAGCTGGCGCCCCGACATCCTACACGGTCACGACTGGCACACCGGGCTCGCTCCCGCCTACCTCGCCGCCCGCCCGCCGGCAGAAGGACACGTCCGCACGGTATTCACAGTCCACAACCTCGCCTATCGGGGACCGTTCCCCGCCGCGATTTTCCCCGAATTGGCATTGCCACCCGAATTCTTCTCGATCGATGGGGTCGAGTTTTTTGGTATGGTGTCGTTCATCAAGGCTGGTCTGTTTTACTCGGACCGCCTGACTACGGTGAGTCCGACCTACGCGCGCGAGATCCAGACACCGGCCTTTGGCTGGGGCCTAGACGGGTTGTTGCGCACTCGCGCCAATGTGCTGACTGGAATCTTGAACGGCGTCGATGCGCGCTTCTGGGATCCCGGGCACGATAGGAATCTGCCGCACACTTACGGCACGGAGGACGCTACGGCGGGCAAGCGAGCGGCGAAGACCGCTTTGCAGCGCCGCTTCGGGATCGCGCCGCTCGATAACGTGCCGATGTTCGGAGTGGTGAGCCGTCTCACCCCACAAAAAGGGCTCGACCTCGTCCTTGGGGCCTTGCCCGAGCTTATTGCAGGCGGGGCGCAGCTCGTCCTGCTTGGCGCGGGCGATGCCGATCTCGAGCTCGGTTTTGCGGCCGCAGCTGCGCGTTACCGCGGGCAAGTCGGTGTTGAGATCGGCTACGACGACAGCTTGGCGCATCTAATCATCGGCAGCGCCGACGTGGTCCTCCTACCCTCGCGTTTTGAGCCGTGCGGCCTGACGCAGCTCTACGCGTTGCGTTATGGCGCCCTGCCGCTGGTTCGTCGGGTCGGCGGCCTGGCCGATACCGTCGTCGATGCAAATGCGGCAAGCCTGGCGGAGGGCATTGCCACCGGTTTCGCCTTTGATGAGGACAGTCCGAGAGCGCTGATGGCGGCGGCTGGGCGGGTCATCGACTTGTTCCCCCAGCGGGAGGTCTGGCAGCGCATGATCCAGCGCGCGATGACCCGCGACTTCAGCTGGGAGGCCGCGGCCCGTCAGTACATCGACGTTTTCCGTGCGCTGCGATCGGACCTCCCACTCTAGGGTGCATCCCCTATCCGCCGAGGACCGTTCCCGCCGCGACACCCGCTTCGGTCGCCTTGATCTTTGGGCCGTTGTCGAGCCGCACACGCGAGACCTCGACGAAACCGCCTTGCGCGAGGATTCGCATCCCCTGGTCGCCGACCGAGACAACTTCGCCGATCTTATGCCCGCGGACCATGGCGAAAGTCCCGGCAACGATCTTGCGCGCGTCGAACAGATAGAGTTTCTGCTCACCGAAGTCCGTCCACGCACCGGGCGCGGGGTTGCAGCCGCGGATCAGGTCATAGACGAAATCGACGTGGTTCGCCCAGTTGATATGCGCCTCGGCTTCGCGCACCCAGCCTTCATAGGTGGCCCGGCTCTCGTCCTGGGTACTTTCGGTTGCCCGGCCCGAGGCGACGAGATCGGCAGCTTCAATCAGCGCCGAGACCCCGAGCGGGAAAATCTTGTCGAAGTAAAGTGACCCTGCGGTGTCGTCGGGACCGATCGCCACGCGCTTTTGCAGGATGACCGGTCCCTCGTCGAGACCGGGTGTCGGGCGAAAGATCGCCAGCCCGGTCTCGGTCCGCCCGCGAATGATCGCCCAGGGGATCGACGAGGCCCCACGATGGAGCGGTAACAGCGACGGGTGGAACTGGATCATCCCGTGTTTCGGGATGGCGCAGAACTCGGGCGGGGCGAACAGAAGAACGTAGGCCATCACGCCGAGATCGGCCTTGAGATCGGCGAGCGCGCGCTGGGCTTCCTCGCTCGAATATTTGGCGAAGCGGTGGACCGTCAGCCCGCGTTCCTGCGCCGCAACCACGAGAGGGTCCGGTCTGGCCCCCGGCCGCTCCGGCGCCGCGAAAACCCCGGCGACCTCGTCCCCGCGTGCGGTAAAGGCCTCGAGCACGGCTTTGCCAAACGCCTGCTGACCGACAATGACGATGCGCATCTCCTCGCCTCCGACTGTGTCCGCCGAGTGGTGTCGCGCCGTACACGAGCGGCGACACCAGCCCAAAGCCGCACAGTTTCATGCTGAAGCGCCCTGGGGCAAGTCCGTCGCACCAGCTTCTTTGGGCTCCTGCGCCGGCTGGCCCTTCGGCAGCAGCAAAGTCACCGTGGTCCCGCGGCCGACTTGGCTGCGGATCGCCACCGAACCGTGCGATTGGCGGGCAAAACCGTACACCATGCTGAGCCCCAGACCGGTACCTCTACCCGCCTCCTTGGTCGTAAAGAACGGCTCGAACGCACGCGCCGCCACCTCGGGCGGCATTCCGGTTCCGGTGTCGGAGATCTGCAGACCGACAAAATCCCCGGAGTTTGCCGGTTGCTCCGGGGTTCCGCCAGGTTCCACCGATTTATTGAAGGTGCGGATGCGCACCTCACCCCCGGCCGGCATCGCATCGCGCGCATTGATCGCAAGGTTGATGACGGCGAGCTCCAATTGGGTCGCATCGGCCTCCACCGGCCACAGATCGGGTAGAAGATCGGCGTGGATCGCGACGCCGCTGCCGACGGTCCGGGCGAGCAGTTCGGTCATCCGGCGCAGCTGGGCGTTCAGGTCGATCGTCGCCCTCGTCAGCGGCTGTCGCCGCGCAAAGGTGAGAAGCTGCCCGGTCAACCTCTCGCCGCGCTCGACCGTTCGCAGCGCCGTATCGACCCTGGCCTGAAGCTGATCATTCTGCTGCCGGCCGCTCAGCAGTTCGAGAGAACCCTGCAGCACGGTCAGCAGATTGTTGAAGTCATGGGCAACGCCGCCCGTCAGCTGACCCAGCGCCTCCATCTTCTGCGCCTGGCGCAGTTCGGCCTCGGCCTGGGCTCGCCGGTTCATCTCGCGCCGCAGGCGCCGCGCCGTGGTTCGCCAGCGCCAGCTGGCGATCTGGTGACGCTGGATTTGTCGGACGGCGAGCAGCGTCATACCGAACAGTGCGAGCGAGGCAGGCACCGCAAACAGCGAGTAGTTGATAAGATTGGCGAGCCAAGAAACGATCACGTCCCGCTGTGGGATGCCGTACGCGACGTAGAGCGGGTACCCCTCGATCCGCTGGTAGGCGTAAAAGCGCTCGATCCCGTCCGCCTCTCCCCTACCCCGGAACAATCCGCGGCCCGGGGCGGTCGCGATCGCCTGCATGAAGGGGCTGCCCGGCGGGAAGACCAGCGGGTTCGGCAATGTCGGGTAACGCACCAGCACCGAGCCATCGCTGCGCACCAGCGAGGCGGAAAAGCGCTGGTCTTGCGACACGGTGCGATAGAATTCGCTGAAGTAGGCGGGTCTGGCGGAGACCGTGATGATCCCGCCGAAGGTTTTATCCGGCGTCGATCGGCGCTCGCAGAGGTCGAATTCGGGGGCATCGATCAGCGCCCCGATCTGCTCGCGTCCGACAAAGATGCCGACGTCCCGCTCTCGTTCGGCGGCGAAGCAGTCACGATCGGAGACGTCGATTGGCGGAATGGGCGAAGAGCGGCCGCTGACGCGGGGGTGCCCGGCGGCATCGGCCATCCAGACTTCGTCGATCTGCGGCAAGGTGTCGAGATCCGACAAGAACCGATGCAGTTCCTCGTCGTGCTCGATCCGGCCCCAATCGAGCCCGCGGGTCCGGGCATCTATCCAGGCGAGCACGATGGCATAGGTCTTGAGTGCGTCGAGCGCATGCTCGTGCAGTTCGCCGGCCTCGATGCTTACCCGCTCCTCGGCCTGACGCTGGACGAAGCGAAAATTCTGCCAAGCGGCGATCGCCAGCAATAGGAGCGGCACGGCAAGGGAAGCGGCGAGAAGCCCGCGCAAAGGCCAGCTCAGCCTCCGCCGCGGGCGCTCCTGGATCGCATCCGCGCGGTTTTTGCTCCCGCGGCCGAACAAGGCGAAAACGCGGGCAGCCAGCGGCGGGTGATCAGCGTCGATGGTCACCGCTGATCCCCCCTCCCCTCCGGCGCGGCGCTTTGGCGCCGAGTCTCACGCGCCGGCCATTTGGAAATCGCAGCTGCGCCCGTCCGCCGGTGTCATTGGGCACCGTCGAAGCTGAGTGCGGTTCGATCCGCGAGATCCATGTTGTAACGCACTCCTGTGCCCAGGTGGCGGCAGTCTAGTCGGAAACCCAGGCGCGGTCGAACGCCGTCGTCCTTTGAGAGCAAAGTCGTCCCAGGGAGGGCGCCCGCGGAACCGAACGTCTCGGTTTACAAGTGATTTCTGATCGGCGTCGATACGGGCACCGTGGCGAGGTCGAATGCGGCGGCCATCAGGGCGCGGGTGTAAGGGTGCTCGGGGGCGGTCATCACCTGCTCGGTCGAGCCGGCCTCGACGATCTTGCCGTCTTTCATGACGAGGATCTCGTGCGACAAGGCGCGCACGACCCGCAGATCGTGGCTGATGAAGAGATAGGCGAGGCCATGGCGGGTCTGCAATTCGCGCAGCAGATCGACGATCTGCGCCTGCACCGACATGTCGAGTGCCGAGGTCGGCTCGTCGAGCACCAGGAAGCGCGGCTTGAGGACGAGTGCCCGAGCGATCGCGATGCGCTGGCGCTGGCCGCCCGAGAATTCATGCGGGTAGCGCTCGGCGGCCTCTGGGTCGAGCCCGACTTCGACGAGGGCGGTTTCGATCAGCCGCCGGCGCTCCGCCGCACTCGCCGCCAGATCGTGCACCTTGAGCCCCTCCTCGACGATCTGCGCGACCGACATCCGCGGCGAGAGGCTCGAGAACGGATCCTGAAAGACCACCTGCATCTCGCGCCGCAGGGGACGCAAGCGGCGCTGGCCGAGGGCCGCGATGTCCTGCTCGGCGAAGCGGATGTGTCCTTCCGCCTCGGTCAGACGCAAGAGTGCGAGGCCCAATGTCGTCTTGCCCGAGCCGCTCTCGCCGACGACCCCGAGGGTCGTCCCCTCCTTCACCGCGAGCGAGACGCCGTCGACCGCTTTGACGTGCCCCTTGACCCGGCGCAGCACGCCGCGCCGGATCGGAAACCACACCTTGACGCCGTCCGCCGCCATCAGCTCCGGCGCGCCGGGATCGGCGGGTGCGGCGCGGCCCTTCGGCTCGGCGGCGAGCAGGCGGCGGGTGTAAGGGTGGCGCGGGCGGGCGAAGATCTCGGTAGTCGGGCCGGCCTCGACGATCTCGCCCCGGGTCATGATCGCGACGTGGTCCGCCATCGTGCGGACGATCGTCAGATCGTGGGTGATCAGCAACAGCGCCATGCCGAAGCGGTCACGCAGATCCTTCAAGAGCTGCAGGATGTGGGCTTGGATCGTCACGTCGAGCGCCGTCGTCGGCTCGTCGGCGATCAAGATGTCGGGCTCGTTGGCGATCGCCATCGCGATCATCACCCTCTGCCTTTGGCCGCCCGAGAGCTGGTGCGGGTAGGCGCCGAGCCTGCTCTGGGCGTCGGGGAGACCGACGAGCCGCAGCAAATCGAGGGTGCGCTCGCGCACCGCTTCTGCACGCATGTGCTTGTGGATCAGCAAGGTCTCGCCGATCTGCCGCTCGAGCGTGTGCAGCGGGTTGAGCGAGGTCATCGGCTCCTGAAAGACCATCGCGATCCGGTCGCCGCGCACTCGACGCAACTGCTCCGGCGACGCCCCGACGAGCTCCTCGCCGGCAAAGCGGATGCTGCTCCGGGTCCCGTGCGTCGCGACCGGGTAGGGCAGAAGCTGAAGGATCGAGAGAGCGGTGACACTCTTGCCCGATCCGCTCTCGCCGACCAATGCCAAGGTCTCACCGCGATCAAGCGACAACGACAGGCCTCTGACCGCCTCGACCGGCGGCGCCCCGCCGCGTCCGGCGAAGGTCACACCCAGATCGCGGATTTCGAGAAGTGCCGCGCTCACAAGACCACCTTGCGCGGGTCGAAGGCGTCGCGCACCGCCTCAAAGATGAACATCAACAGGCTCAACATCACCGCCAGAACGAGAAAGACGGTGATACCCAGCCAGGGCGCCTGGAGATTGGCCTTGCCCTGCGACAGCATCTCGCCCAGGGACGGCGAGCCGGGCGGCAACCCGAAGCCGAGAAAATCCAGTGCCGTCAGCACCGTGACTGAACCACCGATGATGAAGGGTAGAAAGGTGACGGTTGCGACCATCGCATTCGGCAGAACGTGCCGGAAGATGGTGAGGGTGTCGGAAACGCCGAGTGCCCGCGCTGCTCGTACATAATCGAAATTGCGCGCACGCAGGAACTCGGCGCGGACGACACCGATCAGCTCCATCCACGAGAACAACAGCAGCAACCCCAGCAACGACCAGAAGCTGGGCTGGATGAACGTCGCCAATATGATCAATAAGTAGAGCTGCGGCATGCCCGACCACACCTCGATAAAACGCTGGAACAACAAGTCGATAAGACCGCCGAAATATCCCTGCACGGCGCCGGCGGCGACGCCGATCACAGACGAGATCGCGGTCAGCACCAGGCCGAACAGCACCGATATGCGAAAGCCGTAAATCAGCCGCGCCAGCACGTCGCGGCCTTGATCGTCGGTGCCGAGCCAATTGACGCGCGACGGCGGCGAGGGCGCGGGGCTCGGCAGGTCATAGTTGATCGCGCTGTAGTTGAACGGGATCAGCGGCCAGACCATCCAACCCTTGGCCGCGATCAGCTTCTGCACCGCCGGATCGCGATAGTCGGCCGCCGTCGGAAACTCGCCGCCGAAGGTCGTCTCGGGATAATCGGTGAAGACCGGGAAATACCAGGCGCCCGCGAAGCGGACGAGGATCGGCCGGTCATTGGCGATGAACTCGGCAAAGAGCGTGACGAGGAAGATCGCGAGAAAGATCCACAGCGACCAGAAACCACGCCGGTTGCGGCGAAAGCTGTCGAGCCGGCGCCGAGTAAGGGGAGTGATCTTGCGCCCGAGAAAGCGGTCAACCCTCGTCGCCGCGTATCGAGCCGGTTCCGACGACGCCGTCATCCCCGGCGGAGGGGCTACCCTGCCGTGCGGCGCAGCGGTTCGACGTTAGACCGCTTGCCGAGGCGCCTGCCGCCAAAATGATCGCGGACCACTAACTCGGCGATCTGGACGGCGTTGAGTGCGGCACCCTTGCGCAGATTGTCGGCGACGACCCACAGATTGAGCCCGTGCGCGACAGTAGGGTCACGACGGATGCGGCTGACGTAGACCGCATCCTCGCCGGCCGCCTCGGCCGGGGTCACATAGCCCTCGTCGGCGCGGCGATCGACCACCGTGACCCCGGGCGCGCGCCGCAGAGCAGCCCGCGCGTCGTCTTCGCCGAGCGGACGCTCGAACTCGACATTGATCGCCTCGCCGTGGCCGATAAAGACCGGAACCCGCACGCAGGTCGCGGTCACCGCGATGTCCGGATCGAGAATCTTGCGGGTCTCGGCCGCCATCTTCCACTCTTCCTTGGTCGCGCCGTCATCCATGAAGATGTCGCAATGCGGGATCACGTTGAACGCGATCTGCTTGGTGAAGTGCTCGGGTTTGACCGGGTCGTTCACATAGATCGCGCGGGTCTGGTTGAACAGCTCGTCCATCGATGCGCGGCCCGCCCCGGACACCGACTGATAGGTTGCGACGACCACCCGCTTGATCCGCGCCAGGTCGTGCAGCGGCTTCAGCGCCACCACCATCTGGATCGTCGAGCAATTCGGGTTGGCGATGATGCCTCGCCTTGTGCATTGCGCGATCGCCTGCGGGTTCACCTCCGGCACGACCAGCGGCACGTCCGGCTCCATACGGAAGCAGGATGTGTTGTCGATCACCACGGCGCCGGCTTTGGTCGCGCGCGGCGCAAATACCGCCGACACCTTGGCGCCGGGGGAGGAGAGCACGATATCGACCCCGCGGAAATCGTAAGTGTCGAGGCCTTCGACCTTGAGAACGTCGTCCTCCCCGAAGGACACCTCCTTGCCGATCGAGCGCGACGAAGCCAGTGCCACGACATCGTCCGCCGGAAACTCGCGCTCGGCGAGCGTGGCCAGCATCTCGCGCCCGACATTGCCGGTCGCGCCGACCACCGCTACTTTGAAACCCATCTTTGAGACTCCGCGGCGGATAGCGAGGATGATGGTTGCTGACTTACGATGCCGGTCGGCGCTTTACAAGCATCGCGGCCGATGACCTATCCGGAGTTCTGGCGGCGCTATCTCGCGGCGCATGCGGACCCGCGCACCCGCGGGCTGCACTATCTCGGCACCCTGTCCGGGGTGGCGGCGGTCGTCACCGCCGGCGTGACGCGGGATTGGCGCTGGCTCTTGGCCGCGCCGGCCGCCGGCTACGCTCTCGCCTGGCTCGGCCATCTCGTCTTCGAGCACAACCGGCCAGAGACTTTCGGCCATCCGACCTGGTCGCTCGTCAGCGACTTCCGTATGCTCGGCTTGTTCGTGTCGGGGCGGCTCGATCGGGAGCTGAGGAGAGAAGAATGACGATGGTGCGCTTGATCGAATACGACGAGGCGAGCGCCGAGATCCGCGCCGTCTACGACGACATCATGAGGACGCGCGGCACGAACTGGATCAACAATTTCTGGAAGGCGCTCGCCAACCACCCGCCGACCTTGCGGCGCACCTGGGAGAGCATCAAGGAGGTCATGGCGCCGGGCGCGCTCGACCCGCTGACCAAGGAGCTCCTCTACCTCGCTATCAGCGCCAGCAACGGCTGCGCCTACTGCATCGCCTCGCACGGCGCGGCCGCGAAGCGCGAGGGCATGACCCCGAAATGCTCGGCGAGGTCATGGCGATCGTCGGCATGGCCAACGAAACCAACAGCCTTGCCAACGGCTATCGCGTGCCGGTAGACGAAAGGTTCGAAAAGCTGTTTTGATGGCGGCGCATACGCGTCGCATTCCAGCAAGGCTGCTCAGCACCGGCTGATCAGCAACTTTGGAGGGCCAGATGGCACAAACCCAACAAAAGTATGACCGCAAGGCCGAGGATATCGGCAACATCGTCGGCCTCGAACACGTCAATCTCCGGGTCCCGAACCAGGAGCCAGCGTCCGATTTCTATCTCGCGGGGCTCGGCCTGACCCGCGACCCGTACATGTTTCCCGGCACCAACAACATGTGGGTCAATGTCGGCAGGAGCCAGTTTCATCTGCCGAAAGGCGACCCGAACGTGCTGCGTGGCCATGTCGGGCTCGTCGTGCCAAGCCTCGAGGACCTGTGCGAGCGGCTCAACATGGTCAAGGGCCGGCTCGAGGGCAGCAAATTCGATTGCAAGCGGCATAACGCCTTTGTCGAGGCGACCTGCCCATGGGGCAACCGCTTCCGGCTCTACGAGCCGTGCGCCGAGAAATTCGGCCCGGTCAGCCTCGGCATGCCCTATGTCGAGTTCAATGTGCCGGAGGGCACCGCCGATGGGATCGCCCGCTTCTATGAAGAAATCTTTTATGCGCCGACCGAGATCGAGGAAAACGGCGACGGCCGCGCCGCACGCGTCAGCGCCGGGTTTGGTCAGTGTCTCGTCTTCCGCGAGACCGACAAGAAGATCCCCGAATTCGACGGCCATCACCTCCAGATCTACATCCAGGAGTTCTCCGGTCCGCATGATGAACTCGAAAAGCGCGGGCTGATCACCGAGGAGAGCAGCCAGCACCAGTACCGCTTCGAGGACATCGCCTGCCTCGACACCGGCAAGTGCCTCTTCAAGATCGAGCACGAGGTCCGCTCGATCACCCATCCGCTCCACAATCGCAAGCTCGTCAATCGCAATACCAAGCAGAACCTGATGTACTACCAGATGGGTGCGGACGAGTGGGATTGGTGGTTGCCGCGCGACAACGGCCGGATGCCGGCCGCCCAACCGGCTGTCGAGCCGACAACGCCGCTGGCGCGTCGCCGCGCCGCCCGAATGGCCGCGATGTAATCCGCTGCCCCTCACCTTCGGACTTGATCCGGGGGTGAGGGGCCGCGGCAATCATACAACATGACCGGCTTGCTCGATGGCCGGGTGGCGCTGATCACCGGCGCCGGATCGGGGATTGGCGAGGCGATTGCCCATGCCATGGCCGACGCCGGGGCGCGTGTCGTCGCGGTGGATATCGACGGTACCGCCGCCGAACGCACCGCCGCGGCCATCGGCCGAGGGGCCGCGAGCTTTGCCTGCGACGTGACCGACCGTGCCGGGTGTGACGCCCTCGCCGCAGCGGTCCGCAACCGGATCGGCGCCATCTCGATCCTCGTCAACAACGCCGGGATCATCCGGCGGGGGACGGTGATGGCGCCGCGCACCCGCGAGGATTGGGACGCGACCTTGGCCGTCAATCTCGACGGCCCCTACAACATGGTCACGGCGTTTCTCGACCAGCTGCGCGAGACCAAAGGGTCGATCATCAATATCGGCTCGATCCAGTCGTTCGTCGCTCTGCCGAACTCGGCCGCCTATACGGCCTCGAAGGGCGGGGTGCGCCTGTTGACCAAGGCGCTCGCGATCGAGCTCTCCCCGCTCGGCATACGGGTCAATGCGATCGGCCCCGGTTTCACGGCGACCCCACTAAACGCCAAGGCGCGCGAGGATGCGGCCTACATGGCAAATTTCGAAAGCCGCATTCCGCTGGGCCGCATCGGCACCCCCGAGGACATTGCGGGTCCCGCTGTCTTCCTCGCCTCCGACATGGCCCGCTACATCACCGGGGTCACCCTGCCGGTCGACGGCGGCTATCTCGCGCGTTAGTTCAGGCCGGCCCGCGGCCAACTCCCCTGGATAAAACCCGCCTGCCGCCTCCGTCATTGCGAGGCGCCGGCAGGCGCCGCGGCAATCTCATGGTCGCCGAGTCTCCGGCATCGAGATTGCTTCGCTTCGCTCGCAATGACAACAAGAGCAAGCCGAGGCGGTCCCGTCCCATGGCCCTGCTTATCGCGCACCGTGACGAACACGGTCCACGCCCCCGGGGGCGGATTCATCGTGTTCCCTCCCATTCAATTCGATCTACAGTACCGGCCCACCAACAATAGGAGGAGGCGATGCTGAGCGGCGTCTATCGATTTCCGGCGATGGAGAGCGTCGTCTTCGGGAAACCCTTCGTCGAAGCGCTGGCGCAGGAGGTCGACCGCCTCGAGGCGCGAGCGGTGTTCATCCTCGCCAGCGGCACGCTCGACCGAGAGACCGACACCGTCGACCGGGTCCGCCGGATGCTCGGCAACCGCCTCGCCGGCGTTTGTGCCAAGATCGGCGCTCATACGCCGCGCGCCGACGTGGTCGCCGCAGCGAATACCGCTCGCGAGGCGGGCGCCGATCTGATCGTGACCCTCGGCGGCGGCTCGGTCACCGATGCGGCGAAGATGGTGGGCCTCTGTCTCGGTAACGGCGTTACCGAGCCGTCACAGCTCGATCGCTACCGCGCTCAGATCGCGGCCGACGGCACCACGCGGCGCCCGGAGATCAAGGCGCCGAGCGTGCGCTCGATCACGATCCCGACGACCTTGTCGGCCGGCGAGTACACGGCCTCGGCCGGCTGCACCGACACAGCGCGGCACGTCAAGGAGAGCTACGGCCATCCGCTGATGATGCCGCGCATCGTCATCCTCGATCCGGATGTCAGCGTGCACACCCCCGAGTGGCTCTTTCTGTCGACCGGGATCCGTGCGGTCGACCACGCCGTCGAGGACATCTGCTCGATCAACGGCCAGCCGATCGCCGAAGGCGCCTCCTTTCACGCGCTGCGCCTGCTCGGGAGCGGCCTGCCGGCGGTCAAGGCCGATCCCTCCAACCTCGAGGCGCGGCTCGACTGCCAGATCGGCGCCTGGATGTCGATGGTCGGCTCGCAAACCGGGGTCAGCAAGGGGGCGAGCCACGGGATCGGCCATGTGCTGGGCGGCACCGCCGGTGTCCCGCACGGCTACACCTCCTGCGTGATGCTGCCGCACGTGCTGCGCTTCAACCATCCGGTCAACGCCGGCAAGCAGGCGCGGGTCAGCGAGGCGCTCGGCCGGCCCGACGAACCGGCGGCCGAGGTGGTCGCCGGGCTGATTTCCGGTCTCGGACTGCCGACCCGGCTGCGCGACGTCGGGGTCAAACCGGAGCAGCTCGACCTGATCGCCGAGGGCTCGATGCACGACCGCTGGGTCCACACCAACCCGCGCACGATCGACGGCCCGGCGGTCGTCCGCACCCTGCTCGACGCCGCCTGGTAGCGGACGGCCGCTCTCCGATCGCCCAAGAGGCCTGCTTTCCCTGCCGGCAGGGAAAAATGCCGATTGGATCTGCGAAAATCACCGCTCGGAGGACCAATAAGGCCAAACAGATCAAAGTGGTTGTCCGCCCGGATCAGAGTCTTCGGGAGCAGGGGAGCAAAAGGCCGGTCGCAGGGAAGTAGCAGGGGAACTTTGCATCACATTTTCGCATCGTGCATTGCTCTATGAATTTGCGTATATAGCATTGATTTGCCTGAAAATCAACAGCTCTCCGGGCCGTACCGGCGCGCCACCGCAGTTGTGGCGGCGAGCGACGAGCCGAGCTGGCGCCGCCCGCCAGTGGCCATCGCGTCCAAGCGAGGCAACGCCGGTTTCTCGCACTCAATCGGTGTCGAAATCGGTTTCGATTTCGGCGGGCAATCGCTTGAAAGCATCGATCGCGGAGGCAGGGATCTCCGGGACGGATGCTCCAGCCCTGCCGTGCCAGAAGCACGAGACATGCGCGTTCAAGCCCCGGTCCATGATCAATTGATGAAGCCTGGCTGAACGGTCGGCGTTGCCTTCGAAAATCAACCCGACCAGATGCGAAATATGCTGACCGAGCTCCGGACTCTCGACCACCTCGTCGGTCGACAATAGCCAAATCCCGGTGCGACCCCTGACCATGCCGGTGCGCGGACCGGCAAAATATTCTTCGTCCTTGCGATAGGCTCGGGTCGCGTCGACGCCAAGAATGTCCGAAATTTCCCGGGGGTCCAGCTTATCGCCAGCAAAACGCAAGATGGCGTAGGTCTTGACCGTTCCGTCAGCCTCGGATGCGATCGTGAATGCTCCCAATTGGCTCACCCTGTGAGGGAGCCTGCTGCCGCGTCCCGGTGCGCGGTCAACACCGGTTAACCCGGCGTCCTCCTTGATCCTGTGGAGCGCGTTGCGGAAGTTGCCAACGCTCGACCCGGAGTATTTCGCTCACGGCCCTTCCGGGGTTACCTGGGCGGCTCAGACCGCGCGGCATGTCGACGGCATTCAACCAGAGTGCTCGCGATAGAGCGCGCCACCGGCAGCTATGCCCGCCTGATGCGCGACCGGGTGGGCGAGGGTACAAACTACTGGCACCCGTCTACGCCTGGTTCACCGAAGGCTTTGCAACCAAGGACCTGAAAGACGCCAACGCGCTCCTGGAGGCAACAGTAACACACCGACCAGAGCTATTTTTCATCTCGTATCCCCCCCTGCTCAATCTCATCATACTCGCTGCCTCTGCACGAGAAGGCCGTATCAATACCTCAGCCGAAATACCAAGTTTCTCGTGCAGGCGGCGGATCATTTTGATCGACAAGCCTCGGCGGCGATTGAGCACTTCGGCAATGCGACTACGGCTGCCGAGGATACCCTCCAGATCCTTGCGGGTGAGGCCCTGTTGCTCCATCCGAAATTTGATCGCCTCGATCGGATCGGGTGGATCTGTCGGGTGGTGCTCGCTCTCATAGGCGTCGATCAACGTCGCCAAAACATCGAGCCGATCGCCCTCCGGCGTCCCAGAGGGGGCGCCCCACAGCTGCTCGAAATCTATGAGGGCTGCTTCGTAATCCGCTTCGCATCGGATCGGCTTGATTTCACGCATGATCAACCTCTGTGACGTCGATCCGATCGTAGTCGCGATGCGTTCCGAGCCATTTGATCCAGACAATTCCTTTCTCGAAATCGACGGCGACTACCAACCGATACGCGTTTCCTCTTATGTTGAATACGATCCGGTCACTCGCGACGATACTCGCCGATCCGTAGAGCCGCTTGACATCGGCCGTATTCGACCATTTCGCCTTCATGCGCCCATTTTGGGAACAAGATGAGCGGGTCCACAACAAGCAGTCAAACTGGACAAGCCGCTCGGGCGGGTTCAAAACCTGCGCGCTGTTGCCGCGGGAGGCGACGATGGACGTTAGCGCATGGCTGCGCTCGCTGGGCCTCGAGCAATACGCGCCCGCCTTCGAGCAGAACCACATCAGCCCCGAACTGCTGCCGCGCCTGACCGCCGATGATCTGAAGGAACTCGGCATCGCCTCGGTTGGTCATCGCCGCCAGATGCTGGAGGCAATTGCCGAGTTACGTGCCGAGCCCGTTGCCGGCGCAGACGTCTTGGCGCCGGAACCCGCCGTGGGTTCGGCGGCGGAGCGCCGGCAGCTGACGGTGATGTTCTGTGACCTGGCCGGCTCGACCGCGCTGTCGGCGCGGCTCGATCCGGAAGAGCTGCGCGATGTGATCACCGCCTATCACCGCTCGGTGGCGGCGGTCGTTCGCCGCTTCGATGGTCTGGTGGCAAAATATATGGGCGACGGGGTGCTCGCTTATTTCGGCTTTCCGCGCGCCCACGAGGACGATGCCGAGCGCGCCGTGCGCGCCGGTCTCGATATCGTCGCCGCAGTCGGAGAGCTCGATGCGACTGCCCTCGGCAAGCTCGAGGTTCGCATCGGCATCGCCACGGGCCTAGTCGTGGTCGGCGACCTGATCGGCGAAGGCGAGGCGCAGGAGCGCGGGGTGGTCGGCGAGACGCCGAACCTGGCCGCCCGCCTGCAGGCTTTGGCCGAGCCGGGGACCGTCGTGGTGCCGGCGGCGACGCGCCGGCTGATCGGCGATCTGTTCCGGCTGCGCGGCCTCGGCCGGCACGCGGTCAAGGGTCTGGCCGAGCCGGTCGAGGCCTGGGTGGTCGAGGGGGTGTCGGCCTCGGAGGGCCGCTTCGAAGCGGTGCGGGGCGGCCGGCTGACCGCTTTTGTCGGCCGCGAGCTCGAACTCGGCCTGTTGCTCGAGCGCTGGAAGCTGGCGCAGGACGGGAAAGGCCAAGTGGTGCTGTTGTCCGGCGAGCCGGGCATCGGCAAGAGCCGTATCCTGCGCGAGTTGCGCGGGCGTCTGGAGACCGATCACGCAACCAGCCTGCGCTTCCATTGCTCGCCCTATTACGTCAACAGCGCGTTCTACCCGGTCATCGACAACTACGAGCGCGCGCTGCGCTTTGCGCCCGACGAGACGCCGGAGCAGAAGCTCGACAAGCTCGAAGCGCTGATCAACAGGCCAATATGGCCGGCCGCGCGAGGACGCCAGGTTCATCGCCACGATGCTGTCCATTCCGTGCGAGGAGCGCTACGGCGCCGTTGCGATGACGCCGCAGAAATTCAAGGACGAGACCTTGCGCGCGCTGGTCGACACGACCGAAGCGATCGCCCGTCGGCGGCCAACCGTGATGCTGTTCGAGGACATCCACTGGGCCGATCCCACGACCCTCGAAACGTTGGATCTGCTGATCCATCGGGTCGGGAACCATTCCGCTGCTGATCGTGCTGACCCACCGGCCGGAGTTTGTTTCCCGCTGGCCGCATCACGGTCACCTCACCACACTCACGCTTCAGCAAGCTCACCCGGTCGCAGAGCAGCGCGATGGTCTCGCGGCTCTCTGGCGGCAAGCCCCTGCCCGGCGACCTGCTCGACCAGATCCTCGCCAAGACCGATGGCGTGCCGCTGTTTGTCGAGGAGCTGACCAAGTCGATCCTGAAATCGCCAGAGCTGAAGGATGCCGGCGATCGCTGGGAATATGCCGGCTCGCGCCGGCGTCGTTGGCGATCCCGCTCACCCTGCGCAATTCCTTGATGGCGCGGCTCGATCGCTTCGCCCCCGTGAGGCAGGTCGCCCAGATTGGCGCCGCGATCGGCCGCGAATTCAGCTGGAAGCTGATCGCCGCCGTCGCTCCGCACCCCAGACCCGAGCTGGACCAGGCGCTGGCGCAGCTCACCGCCTCGGGGCTGGCGTTTCAGCAGGGCGTGCCGCCCGATGCCGTCTACACCTTCAAGCACGCGCTGGTTCAGGACACGGCATACGATTCGCTGCTCAGGAGCCGGCGGCAGGAGTTGCACAGCAAAATCGCCAAGGCGATCGAGGAGCATTGGCCGCACAGCGCGGCCACCGAGCCGGAGCTGTTGGCGCACCATTATACCGAGGCGAGACAGCCCGAGAAGGCGATCCCTCTGTGGCAGGAGGCAGGCCGCCTGGCGCTCAGGCGGATGGCGCTAGTCGAGGCGATCGCGCATCTGACGAAGGGGGTGGAGCTGATCGCCGCGCTGCCGGCCTCTAGGGAACGCGACGGCGGCGAGTTGGATCTGCGGACGCTGTTGGGCACCGCGTGGGCGGCGCTCAAAGGCTGGCCGGCGCAGGAGGTCTGGGACAGCCTGCGTCCCGCGCTGGCGCTGGCGACCGCGCTGCGCCGCAGCGACGCATTGCTGCCGATACTCTGGGGCCTGTTCGCCTGCGTTTTGTGCCGGGGACGGGCGGCCGAATCGCTATCGTGGGCGAAGGAGGCAATGAACGCTGCCGCGACCTACGGCGACCCGGATCTCCTGATTGTCGGGCACCACGCCGCGCACACCGCGCATATGTGGCTCGGCGATCACATCAAACAGCGGGAGCATGCGCAACGGGTTTTGGCGCTCTACACCGAAGCCCGGCATGCTCATTTGTTCGGCATGTTGCACCAAGACCCGAAGACGTACAGTTTGAGTGGTCTGGTGCTGGCGACCTGGATCCTCGGCTATCCCGAGCAAGCCCGTAGCATCAGCGACGCGACGGACGCCCACGCGCGTCGGCGTGGGCATCCTTTCGATCTGGGCTATGTGCTAACCGGTGGCTCCGAGCTTTTCGATCTTCTGGGCGAGCCCGACGAGCTGCTGAAGCGGACCGCGGAGGCCGATCGAGTGGGTCGCGAAAACAGCCTGCCCTTCGTGACGGAGTGTTTGGTGCACACTTGGTCTGGAATGGGATTGATCCGGAGCGGCCAAGTCGCCGAGGGAAGGGCTTCGCTCGAGCGGGGCCTTGCCGCCTGGGAGGAGGGCGGTGGTCGGGTCTGCAGTCCTTATTTGAAATCGGTGCTGGCCGAGGGCATGGCGCAAGCTGGTGATTTCGCCGGGGCGCTCATTCTGATCGACGAGATCATCGCGCAGATCGAACGGCCGGGCTGGGAGGAGCGCATGTATTATGCCGAAGCGCTCCGCATCAAGGGCTGGTTGCTTTCGCTCAAGCGCGACCCGGAGGGGGCGGAGCGCAGCTACCTCGCCTCGCTCGACTGGGCGCGCCAGCAACAGGCAAAATCCTGGGAGCTGCGCACCGCGACCGGCTACGCCCGGCTGATGCGCGACCAGGGGCGGGTCGGCGAGGCGTACGACCTGCTGGCGCCCGTCTACGCCTGGTTCACCGAAGGTTTTGCCACCAAGGACCTGAAAGACGCCAAGGCGCTGCTGGGGGAACTCGAAACATCGGGCGCGTTGACGCCGGCGAGCGCCTAGACTGCATTTCTCACACCGCGACGGTCAGGGAGAGCCCGGTACGAACACATTGAACACCCCCTCGCCCCGCTCGCGGGGAGAGGGCCGGGGTGAGGGGCAAGCCTCATTCGACGTCCGCTGTCTTTGGCGGTCGCGTGATCGGCACCGGGAACAGGGATCATCGAAAATCTGCGCGGGCGGTTCTCCAAACGCTCGTGTCCGAACGCGAAAATGGCCCCTCACCCCATCCCTCTCCCCGCACGCGGGGCGAGGGAGACAACTTCGGCATGCGCACGGCGTTATCAGCGCCGACCTCGTGTGAAAAATCCGGGATAGCCCCGCCTCATTGAGATCAGGGAGAAAAATCGAAATTCGGGTCGTGCCGGACTATCCGCGCAGCCCCGCCCGCGCCAGGCGCGGCAGCACCTCGGCGCAGAAATAGGGCAGCTCGTCGAGATAGTTGACGAATGAAACCGCGATGCCGGTGAGCCCGGCCGCCGAGAGATCGGCCAGTCCGCGGGCCACCGTGTCGGGGTCGCCGACCAATGGCAGGCCGCCCATCCCATTGGCCTGGTGCTCGCGGAGCCGGCGGAACTCGTCGGGGCCGTGGGTCTGCGGCGTGATGTTCTTCATCGCCAGGATGTTGTCGACCGCCTCCCAATCGGCGTGCTCGACGATACAGTGGCGATGATACTCCACCGCCTCGCGCGCCGTCGGCCGGCAAGTCACGACGCCCACGGTATAGACGTCGAGCTCGCGGCCGGATTGCCGGGCCTGCGCTTTGACATTCGCGACGTGCCGCACGGTCTCTTCGAACGAGATGCCGCGCGAAATATTCGAGAACAATGCGTCGCAGTTGCCGATCGCAAAGGCCTGGCCGGTCGGCGAGGCGCCGGCGTTCATGATCAGCGGGCATGTGCCGCCATAGGGTTTGGGCTTGGCGCGCACGCCCTTGAGCTTGAAGTATCGGCCCGCGAAGTCGAAATCCTCACGCGCCGACCAGGCGAGCTTGACGATGTCGAGCCATTCCTGGGCGTAGGCATAGCGAGCTTCGTGATCGCGCAACGTGGCGCCGAACATTTCGAACTCGCCTTCATTCCAGCCGCAGACGAGGTTCAGGCCGAAGCGGCCCTCGCCGATGTGATCGGCGGTGACAAACTCCTTGGCGGCGATCAGCGGCGCGAAGAGCGGCGCGTGGACGGTTCCGAAGACGGTCAATCGCTCGGTCTTGGCGAGCAGGCCGCAAGCCCAGGTGACCGTCTCCAATGTCGCGCCCTGATAGTCGGTCTCGCCGCCATACCCCTTCCAGCGGCCGATCGGCAGCATGAACTCGATGCCCGCCCGGTCGGCCATCTGCGCGAGCCGTACGCAATCCGGCCAGCTGCCGGACCACCGCTCCGGCACCATCGTAACCGCCCGACCGGAAGAGCAGTTGGCGCCGAACAGACCCAGCTTGAGCCGGTTGGTGCTGCCCATCGCGGCCCGGGCTCGTCCGCTGTCGGTGGCTTCTTCGCTTTTACTCATTGCTTCGGCGAATTGTATGGAAGATGCAATATGTTAGAAGCGAGGTCTTGGGGGAAGCCATGCTGTTGAGGGACCGCTTTGGAC
This sequence comes from uncultured Alphaproteobacteria bacterium, assembly GCA_963796155.1. GTDB lineage: Bacteria > Pseudomonadota > Alphaproteobacteria > ATCC43930 > CGMCC-115725 > AP-15. The sequence goes on from CAWCKT010000001.1 coordinate 222,663, forward strand.
TGCCGGTCACCTGCGCCCCCGCGGCGCTCGAGGATTACGTGGCCGCGGTCGATCTGCTGCTGTCGGCTTGGCCCGGGGCCGAGCTGCTGCTGGACCGCGCGCTCGCCGCCGATCCCGACTTCGCGCTCGCCCACATCGCGCGCGGCAGGCTCTTGCAATTGCAGGCGCGCATGCCGGAGGCGAAGGCGGCGGCAGCGCGCGCCCAGTCGCTCGCGGATCGCCTCACAGCGCGCGAGCGCCGGCACATCGACGTGATCGGGCTGTCGATCAACGGCGCTGCCGGCGAGGCGCTGGCGACGGTCCAAGCGCATGCCTCGGAATTTCCGCGCGACGCGCTCCCGCTATCGCTGGCGCTCGGGGTCTTTGGGCTGTTGGGCTTCAGCGGGCGTCGCGATCATCACGAGGCGCAGCTGGCCCTGCTCGAAGAATTGGCGCCGTATTGGGGCGAGGATTGGTGGTTCCTCGGCTATCTCGGCTGGGCCTACATCGAAACCGGAGACGTTGCGACCGGAACCCGGCTGGTTGAGAAATCGCTCGCTAGTAACCCGCGTAATGCCCACGCCGCACACCAGCGCGTCCACGGCTTCTTCGAGGCGGGCGACGCGGCGGACGGCGCCGGTTTTGTCGAGACCTGGCTGAAGGGCTACGATCGCACCGGCCATCTTCACTGCCATCTGTCGTGGCACTTGGCGCTGTTCGAGCTCGCCCGCGGCAATGCAGACCGCGCCCGTGCGATCTACCTCGACAGCATCAGGCCGTCGGTGGCCCACGCCGCGCCGATGTTGGTGCTCGCCAACTCGGCATCGTTTTTGTGGCGCTGGCGGTTCTATGCGGCGGCCCCGCCGCTGGAGGAGGAATGGGCCGAGGTCGCCGGACATGCGCGGCGGCATTTCCCGCGGGCCAGTCTCGCCTTTGCCGACCTTCACGCCGCGCTGGCCGAAGCCGCGACCGGAGACGACGCCGGTTTACAGAGCCGCATCGCTGAACTGAAAAAGCTGGCCCGTGACGGCCGCTTACCGCCGGGCGAAGTCGCGCCCGCTTTGGCGGCGGGCGCGGCGGCGTTGGGCCGCGGCGACAATACCGAGGCGGCACATATCCTCGGAACCGCGCTCGTCGATCTCCCACGGATCGGCGGCAGCCACGCGCAGCGCGAGGTCTTCGAGGATTCGCTGATTGTCGCCTATCTGCGCTCCAGGCAAGCGGCCAAGGCCGCCCCATTGCTGCGCGCACGGCTGAGCCGGCGGCCCTCGACACGCGACGAAGCGTGGCTCGCGCTCTGCTCCGGCAACGGGACCGAGGGGCAAGCCATCAGGGCCGAACCTGCATAGCCGGCCTCGCGCGGACTGGCGGACCAAAGATGCTGGCGAGCAGGGCCGCCAAAATCCCGGTGAGAAAGATCCCGTCGAACGTCCCGGCGCCGCCGATCGAGGCGACCGGCGCGCCGAGCCCTTGCACCTTGTCGAGATTGAGGAGGTCGGCGCCGATCAGGGTGCCGAGGCTGCCGCCGATGTAGGCCAGCGGCGCCGCGTACCGGCGCGACAGCAGCAGGGCGACGATTGCCGCCGATGCCGGCGGCACGAATACGGGGAGCGCGATCCCCAGGCCGGGAACCGGCTGAGCGAGGGTATGGCACACCACGGCGACACCGGCGGTGGCGAGAAGGCCGCGAAGCCACAATTGATTTCTGACCAAAAGATAGAATGAGAGCAGCCCCGGGATCACCGCGCCGCCGACGTTGACGGCGACGATTGTGCCGGGCCAGTTGATGACCACCGGGATTACATAGTGCATGCCGAAGAACCCGACCTCTCGCCCTGAAATGATGTGTTGCGGGGGCAGCTGGTGCACCGGGATATTGAGGTAGCTACCGCCCAGCGAGGCCAGCAGCAACAGAAGCGCGGCGTGCGGACCAAACCCGATCTGCATGTAAGCCAGCCGCAGCGCCCGCACCTCGATCCACGCAACCAATACGAGGAAAATCACGACCAACAGGGAAAAATGCGGGAGGGCGAGGGGAAAATATTGGAGTTGGCTCAAATCCATTCTCGGTGATCCGGGATCGCTCGGGACGCGGGCGATCGGTCTAGTTTCAGCTTGCGGACGCTATCCTTTGGCGGCTCGATCCGAAGGTGGGTCCGAACACCCCATGGGTAAAGGTTGGTAATCATGTCGATCGGGTCGAGCGGATCCATTCCTCGCTCGCCCATCGCCGCAGCCGCGTGCTACGGTCGCACGGATCTAAACTGCTGGATCAGGCAAAGGAGGAAACCATGGCTCAATCGCAGACGTCGGCGGCTCGCGAGCAGGTCCGCGACATCGTTCCAGGCTTGGTCGAGCTGAGCTCAAGGGTGCTGTTTGGCGAGGTGTGGGAGCGCCCCGGTCTCTCCAAGCGCGACCGCAGCCTGATCACCTGCGCGACCCTGATCGCGCTCGGCCGCGAGAGGCAGCTCGTCGGTCATCTGGGGCGGGCGCTCGATAACGGCCTGAGCAAGAACGAACTCAGCGAGGTCATCACCCATCTCGCCTTCTACGCCGGCTGGCCGGCGGCGATGACCGCGGCGCAGGTGGCAAAGGACGTGTTCGACAAGAGGTAGCCTCGGGCAGCGTCGGCAAATAACAGCGGGAGGGCGAGATGAAGATCGGGTTCATCGGGTTGGGCATGATGGGTTCCGGGATGTCGGCGAACCTGCAGAAAGCCGGCCACGAATTGGTCGTGCACGATTTGCGTCGTGCGGCGGCCGAACCCTGTCTCGCCGCCGGCGCGTTATGGGCCGATACGCCGCGCGCGGTCGCCGAGGCCGCCGAGGTCGTCTTCACCTCGCTTCCCGGGCCGCCCGAGGTCGAGGCGGTGGCGTTGGGCGAGAACGGCCTGCTCTCCGGCATGAGCCGTGGCAAGGCCTATTTCGACCTGTCGACCAACTCCCCGACGATGGTGCGCAAGATCAACGCGGCCTTCGCCGAGCGCGACGTCTACATGCTGGACTCGCCGGTCAGCGGCGGCCCGCGCGGAGCCCGGACCGGTAAGCTCGCGCTCTGGGTCGGCGGCGACGAGCAGATCTTCAACCGCTTCAAGAGCGTGCTCGACGCGATGGGCGACAAGGCGCGCTACGTCGGGCCGATCGGCGCCGGATCGGTCGCCAAGCTCGTCCATAACGGTGCGGGCTACTGCATTCAGACCGCACTCGCCGAAATGTTTACCGTCGGGGTCAAGGCCGGGGTCGAGCCGCTGGCGTTATGGGAAGCCGTGCGTGACGGCGCCGGCGGCCGGCGGCGGACCTTCGACGGGCTGGTCGATCAGTTCCTGCCCGGCAAATACGAGCCTGCGTCCTTTGCGCTGCGGCTGGCCCACAAGGACATGTCGCTCGCCACCCAACTCGGCCGCGACTTCAACGTGCCGATGCGGATCGCCAATCTGGCGCTCGCCGAGCTCTCCGAGGCGCTGAACCGCGGCTGGGGCGATCGCAACTCGCGCTCGCCGATGGTGCTGCAACAGGAGCGCGCCGGGGTCGAGATCCGCGTCGACCCGCAGCGTTTGGCCGAAGCCGTCAAACGCGATCCGCCATGAGACCAGGCGATTCCAAGGGCGGCTGAGGAGCCTCTGACAAAGCCCCCGCTTGATTGTAGCACAATTCGGTGCTACATAGCGATCATCTGCTGCAGGGTTGCCCGTGCATGAGCAAGACGATCAGTCTCCGCGAAGCGAACCAAGCGTTCGCGCGTTGCGTTCGCGAAGTTGAGGCCGGGGCGGATTATATCATCACCCGAAACGGCCGTCCCGTCGCGCGGCTGGTGCCGGCAGGCGGACGTCGCATCCTAAGCCCGGGGCAAGAAGCCGCTCGCGCGCGCACCCGTGCCCGGATGGAGAAGGGGTGGCCCATCGGCGCCGGACCCCTCGACCGCGACAGCTTACATGAACGCTGAGGACGCGCGTTTCACGCTCGATACCAACCTCCTCGTCTACAGCATCGATAACGCTGCCGGGGTACGGCATCGTATCGCGCGCGAAATCGTCGACCGCGCGGTCGAGAGCGAATGCTGGCTTACGCTGCAAGCGCTCGGGGAATTTTACGTCGCAGCAACCCGGAAGGGGATCACGCCACCGGCGGAGGCGGCCGCGCAAGCTGCCGACTGGCTCGAACTGTTCCCGACGGTAACCGCCTCCGCGGCGGCTGTCCGTGTCGCGCTGGCTGCTGCCGCAGCTGGACGTGCTTCTTACTGGGACGCTTTGCTCGTCGCAACCGCCGCAGAGGCAGGCTGTGCTGTTGTCCTCACCGAAGACATGTCCGATGGTAGCCTCCTGAGCGGCCTCAGGGTTCATAATCCGTTCGCCGCGTCGGGCGAACTGACCGACATGGCCCGCCGCTTACTCGGGCTGGCCGAGCCCCAATCCTAGCCCAGCGCAGTCGGCATCCTCGGCGGTTTCCCCGATGAATTATCCCGCGCTATAGTGACGCGCGGTCGGTCATCCGCCGATCCACAGAGGAGTACGAGAGATGGATGGAATTGGCGTCGAGCTGGATTGTCTCGAAGGCGTTCGGGTTGTCGACTTTACCCAGTTCGAGGCGGGGCCGTCCTGTACCGAAGCGCTCGCCTGGCTTGGCGCCGAGGTTGTCAAGATCGAGAACCCGAAGACCGGCGATCCCGGCCGGCGGCTGCAGCCCGGAAAGCCGGACAACGACCCCTGGTACTTTCACCAGTTCAACGCCAACAAGAAGTCGGTGACCCTCAATCTCAAAGCCCCGCGCGGGCTGGAGATCGTCAAGGACCTGCTGAAAAATGCCGACGTCACCGTCGAGAACATGGCGCCCGGCACGATCGAGCGGCTGGGCCTCGGGTGGGATGTTGTCCACGCCCTGAACCCGCGCCTCATCTATTGCCAGGTCAAGGGCTTCGGCGAGGGCAGCCCGTACGAGAAAAACCTCGCTTTCGACATGATCGCGCAAGCCGCCGGCGGCCCGATCAGCGTCACCGGTGATGCCGACCGTCCGCCGGTCAAGCCGGGACCCTCGTTCGGCGACACCGGAACCGGCATGCTGATGGCGGCAAGCATCCTGGCTGCCCTCTATCGACGCGACCGTACCGGCCAGGGCCGGCGGCTGCAGGTGGCGATGCAGGACGCGATGGTGCATTATATGCGGGTGCCGTTTTCGCGCACCCAGCTGAGCGGCCAGGCGCAGATCCGTGGCGGCAGCAGTCGGTCGAACCCTTTGCTCGCACCCTCGGCGCTCTACCCGTGCAAGCCCGGCGGGCCGAACGACTACGTCTATGTCTTCACCAGCCGCGCCAACCCGGAACATTGGACGCGGCTCTTAAAGGCAATCGGCCGCGAGGACCTGATTGGCGACGCGCGCTACGACACCGGGCCGGCGCGCGGCGAACGCGCGGCCGAGGTCGACGAGATCATCGCCACCTGGACCCGCCAGCACACCAAAGAAGAGGCGATGAGGATCATCGGCGGGGCCGGGGTCCCGGCGGGTGCCGTGTTCGACACGCTCGAACTGCTAAACGATCCCTCGCTCGCCGAGCGCGGCATCATGCAGAAGATCGAGCACCCGACCACCGGCAAGCTGACGGTCCCAGCGTGGCCCGTTCGTTTCGATGGCGCGCCGCCGCGCGTCAGGCCGTCGCCGCTGCTCGGCCAGCACAATACCGAAATCCTTGGTCAGTGGCTCGGGATCGGCGCCAGCGAGCTCGACGCGCTGCGTGCCGAAGGGATCGTCTGACCCCATCCCCGGGGGCGGGTTTACGACAGCCAGCGTTTGCGGCGCTTGTAGTGCTTTACGTCGCGGTAGGACTTGCGCGCGCCAACCTCGTTGAGGCCGAGGTAGAACTCCTTGATGTCGGAGTTTTGCCGCAAAGTCTCAGCCGGACCCTCTAGGACGATCCGGCCGTTCTCCATGACGTAGCCGTGATCGGCGATGTCGAGCGCCAGCGCAGCGTTCTGCTCGACCAGCAGCACGGTCAGGCGCTGCTCCTCCCGCAGCCGGCGGACGATGCCAAAGATCTCCTCGACGAGCTGCGGCGCCAGGCCAAGCGAAGGCTCGTCGAGGAGGATCACCTTGGGATCCGACACCAACGCCCGGCCGATCACCAGCATCTGCTGCTCGCCGCCCGAGAGATAGCCCGATTGGTTGTGCCGGCGCTCCTTGAGTACCGGGAAGGCGTCGTACACCCGGTCGATGCCTTCCCGCACCGCTGCCGAGTCGCTGCGTGTATGGGCCCCGGCGACGAGGTTCTCTTCGACCGTCAGGTTCTCGAAGACGCGGCGACCCTCGAAGACCTGCGTGACGCCGCGCTTGACGACGTCATGCGGAGCAAGCCGGTCGAGCCGCTCGCCGTCGAGCTCGACCGTGCCCTTGGTGACCTCGCCGCGCTCGCTGCGCAGCAGCCCGGATATCGCCTTCAAAGTCGTCGTCTTGCCGGCGCCGTTGGCGCCGAGAAGGGTCGTGATGTGCCCCTTCTCGGCGAACAGCGAGACGCCCTTCAGCACCAGGATCACGCCGTCATAGACGACCTCGATGTTGTTGAGCGCCAGCATATAGACGACCGGCAGATGGGGCTTGGGACGGTCTGGCTATTCCGTCTTCTCTGCCGCCTTGACCTGATCCCATACGACGTCGCGATAGGCGCGGAACCAGTCGGTTTCCGGGACGAACTTGTCACCCTTAACCTGGAAGATCCGCACGTACCCTCCGCCTTCGTGGTCGGTCGAGGTGATCTGCAGCGGCGGGACCAGACCGCCGAGCGTGAAGTCGTGGATTTCCTCGAAGCCCTTCCGCACATCGGGTCCGGTCGGCTCTTTGCCGTTTGTCAATTTGAGCGCGTTGTTGATGGCCTCGATTTCGATCGCCGCTTCGAAGAGGCCGCGGTTGTAATAAACCGTGTCGTCCATTTCTTTGGGCGGCGCCTTGCCTTCCTTCTTGTACATCTCCTTGATCTGCTGACGCACCGGATAATCGTCGCCGGCGCCGGCGAACTGCATCGTGTTGTAGCCTTGCGCGACGCCCCAACCGCCGGCCGCCAAGATGTCGCCTTCGGCCGAGGCCCAGACGAGGCCGAGCACTTTCGACAGCGGGTAGCCGTTGGCCTTGAATTCCTTGATCGACACCGACGGCGAGCGACCGAACAGGTGTGAGATCACGAAGTCGGGCCGATAGCGCTGGGTGATGTCGAGAATCTGCGCGCCCATTTCAACACCCGGCGGCGGCACGGCAAAGGTCCGCAGCTCGAACCCTTCCTGCTTCTGCAGGTCTTCGATGACCGGCAACGGCTCCTTACCGGCGGGATTGTCATAATAGATGTAGGCGATCTTCTTACCTTTGAGACTGCCGCCGAGTTTATCCTTGACGAATTGGACCGCGGCGGCGCCCTGCGAGAAATAACTCGCGGCAATCGGGAACAGATAGGGATATTTCTTGCCGTCCGCCGATGCCGCGATGCCGAAGCCCGGCGTCGTCGTCGGGATCTCGTCCTTTTCGAGCCTCTCGTTCAGTGCGTGAGTTTGCGGCGTGCCGTACACCGCCATGATCACCGCACCCTGCTGCTTCTGCTGCTCATAGGCTTCCACGGCCGGCGGCACCTTGTACGAGGTGTCGATCTCCGGCGCCTCGACCGTATAGCCGTCCAGCATGTGGGTGGAATTGACGAGGTTGAAGTAGTCGTGCATCGCCGGGCACAGCACCGTGCCGACGATCTGCGTCGGGCCGGTGCGGTCGCATTGCACGCCGATCACGACTTTCTTCTCCTGCGCCGCTGCCGGTCCGGCGAGGCCCAGCACGGCTGCCGCGCCCGAGATGAGCGCCAGCGCTGTCGTCGATATGCGGGTCATCTGAGATCCTCCCTCTGTTACACTCCAGCTAATACGAAAAAGGCCACACGCGAAAGTAGTTGCGGATGTTCCGCCACAGCCGAGCCAGACCCTCCGGCTCGACGACCAGGAAGAAAATGATCAGGCTGCCAAAGATCAGCAGTCGCAAGCTCGGGATAATGTTCGCCAGATCGGCCTGTGAAAAGATCAGGCCGCCGGACGACTCCAGTGCCCACCGGGTCGCGATGGGCAAGAGCGTCACGAAGACGGCGCCAAAGACCGACCCGAGCACCGAGCCGAGGCCGCCGATGATCACCATGGCCAGGTAATCGATCGAGACGTCGAGCTGGAATTGCTCGTAATTGGCAATCCCCAAATAGTAGCTTTCGAGGGCGCCGGCCACCCCGGCATAGAAGGACGAGATCGCGAAGGCGTAAAGCTTGTAGCGGAAGATGTTGATGCCGATGATCTCGGCGGCGATGTCCTGGTCGCGCACCGCGACAAAGGCGCGGCCGATGCGGCTGCGCACCAGGTTCAACGTGCCGACAATTGCGAGCACCACGAAAAACATCAGAAATTCGTAGATCTGAGCCTCGGAGGTGAGCCGGACGCCAAAGACGGATGGGCGTGGGATCTCGATCGAGGACTGAATGCCGCCCGAGATCCACGTCACGTGATTGATCGTCCATTCGATGATCAGCTGGGCGGCGAGGGTGGCAATCGCCAGGTAAATCCCTTTGATGCGCAGCGATGGAATGCCGACGAGTGTGCCGACCAGCGCCGCCATGAGCCCGCCCGCCGGGATCGTGATCCAGAACGGCAAGCCGAGGCGCACGATCAAATTCGCCGCGGTATAGGCGCCGACCGACATGAAGGCGCCCTGCCCGATCGAGATCTGCCCGGTATAGCCCAACAGGATGTTGAGGCCGAGCGCGCCGATTATCGCGACCAGGCACAGATTGAGCAGCGAGAGGTAGTATTCGCCAAACGTCAGCGGTGCGACGGCGATGAACAGCCCGGCAAACGCCGCCACCGCCCATTTGGCGATCGGCAGCGGATAGAGCGCCATGTCGGCGGCATAGCTGGTCTTGAAGACGCCGGATTCGCGGTGGAACATGACTATTCCTATTTCACACGCGCTCGATCCGGCGACGGCCGAAGATGCCCTCGGGCCGCAGCATCAAGGCGGCGATCATCAGCACGTACGGAGCGAAATCCTTGGTGCCGCCGCCGACATAAGGATCGAGATAGCCCGCCGCCACGTTCTCGACGACCCCGACGATCAGCCCGCCGACGACCGCGCCCAGCACTGAATCGAGCCCGCCCAGGATTACCACGGGGAATACTTTGAGCCCGACCAGAGCGAGTTGGTTGTCGACGCCGAGCATCGCGCCCCAGACAACCCCGCCTAACGCCGAGACAATCCCGGCCATCGCCCAAGCCAGCGCGAAATAGCGCTGGACATTGATGCCCATGGCCATCGCCACCTGCTGGCTGTCGGCGACCGCACGCATCGCAATGCCGACCCGGCTCTTCAGGAAGAACCAGGTGAAGAGGGCGAGAAAGACCAGGCTCACGCCGGCGCCGACGAGCTGCACGCGCGACAGCATGACCGGTCCGAGATCGATCGGCATATCGCCGATCGGCATCTCGATCGCCTGGGTTCCGGCGCCAAATGCCAGCACGGCGCCGCCTCTGAGCACCGCGGCAAGGCCGATCGTCGCCATCACGACGGCGATAATCGGTCGCCCGATCAGCGGCCTCAATACGATCCGCTCGAGCCCGAAACCGAGCGCCACCATGCCGGCGACCGAGAGCAGTGCGGAGACCCAGAACGGAGCGCCCACGAGATTGGCAGCGCTCGCGGCGATGAAGCCCGCGAACATGACGAACTCGCCCTGGGCGAAGTTGATCGCGTCGGTCGCCTTGTAGATCAGCACGAACCCCAACGCGATCAGCGCGTACATCAGCCCGATCATCACGCCATTGGTCAGCAAGACCAGCGTGAACTGCCATTCGAACTCAGGCATCGGCGCGCTTGCTCTCCGCCCCCTCCCTGACCCTCCCCCGCTTGCGGGGGAGGGAAGGGTGGGGGCAACGCAGGGAGACGGGCGAGTCCGACTTGTCAAGCATAGACAGGCTCTCGCGCCGGCTGCCGGGTCTTCTCAACGTCGTCGATCGCTATCACCGAGTTGAGCATCGCCTTGCGGCCGTCCTCGTAGGTGATCTCGGTGGTGAGCTCTACCTCGCGCGCGCCGCGGTAGAATGCCTCGACCACCGCTGCATATTTCTCGGCAACAAAGCGGCGCCGGATCTTACGCGTGCGGGTGATCTCGTTGTCGTCGGCATCGAACTCCTTGTTGAGCAACAGGAAGCGGCCGATACGCGAGCCTGGGGGCAACGAGGCATTGCATTTCCTGATCTCCTCGCGGATCAGCTCGCGCACCTCGGGCTTGGTGCTCAGATCCTGAAACGAGGTATAGGGCAGGTTGTGCCGCTCGGCCCAGTTGCCGAGCGTGCCGAGATCGATCGCGATCATCGCCGCGACAAACGGCCGGGCGTCGCCGAAGGCCACCGCTTCGCCGATGAAGGGGCTGAATTTGAGCTTGTTCTCGACGAATTGCGGCGCGAAGGGCGTGCCGTCGTTGAGCTTACCGACATCCTTGGCGCGGTCGATGACCACGAGATGGCCGCGCTCGTCGAGATACCCCGAGTCGCCGGTGCGATACCACCCGTCTTCAGTCAGAGCGTCCCGCGTCGCCTGCAGCTGCTTGTGATAGCCGCGGAACACTGCGGGCGACCGCACCTGCACCTCTCCGTCGCCGCTGATCCGCAACTCGGTGCCGGCGACGACCGGGCCGACCGTATCGGGGTTCGCCTCGCCGTCCGGCTGCAACGAAGCAAGGCCAGAAAGCTCGGTCGCGCCCCAGACCTGCTTCAGGTTGACGCCGAGCGAGCGGAAGAACCGGAAGGTCTCCGGACCTAGGGGCGCACCGCCCGTGTAGAACCAGCGGGCGCGACGCAGCCCGAGCTGATCGCGCACCGGGCCATAGACGAGGAATTCGCCGAGCGCCAGACCCAGCCGCGTCGGCAAATCCGGCTTCTGGCCCTCGGTCTTCAGCAATTCGGCGCGTTCGGCGAGGCGCTGGAAGGCATCGAACAGCCGTCTTTTCAGCGGCGTCGAGTCCGCCGCCCTGACCCGTAACGAGGTCAGCATGTTTTCCCAGATGCGGGGCGGCGCGATGCCGATCGTGGGCCCCAGCTCGCGCAGGTCGCGCTGCACCGTGTCCGGGCGTTCGGGACAATTGGCGGTGAAGCCGACCAGCAAGTGGAGCACCAGCGAGAGCAGCGAGTCGCCGATCCACGCCATCGGCAGATAGCACAGCATGTCGTCGGTCGCCCGGATGTCCTCGGCCTTGGCGAAAGCCTCGGCGGCGCAGAGCAGATTGGCGTGCGACAGCATCACCCCTTTGGGGTGGCCGGTGGTGCCGGAGGTGTAGTTGAGGAAGGCCAGATCGTCGGGCGCGCCCTTCTCGATCTCGGCCTCGAGATAACCGGCATGATCCCCGTCGAAGGCGCGCCCTGCCGCCTGCACTTTGTCGAAGGAGCTGAGGAACGGCATGTCGTAGTGCTGCAGACCGCGCGGGTCGTCGAAGATCACGAGGTCGAGGTGCCGCAGCTGCGCTTTGATGGCGAGGATCTTGTCCACCTGCTCCTGGTCCTCGGCGACGATGACCGAGACCTCGGCATGATCGAGGACATAGACGAGCTCGGCGGCGATCGAATCCTGGTAGACCGGCACCGCGACGCCGCCGAGGCACTGCGCGGCGAGCTGCGCCCAGTAGAGGCGCGGCCGGTTGTCGCCGATGACGGCGAGCAAATCGCCGCGGTGGAAGCCGTGCGCGGCGAGCCCCGCCGCGAATTCGCGCACCTCCCGGTGATACCGTGACCAGGTGTAGGTCTGCCAGATGCCGCGGTCCTTTTCGCGGATCGCCGGCCGCTCAGCCATCGTCTCGGCATTGTGCCGCAGCAGCCGCGGCAAGGTCGTGCCCATCATTCGGCGGCCTCCTCCCTGCGCTCGGCGGCGGTTCCGAGGTAGGCGCGGATCACCTCAGGGTCGCGCTGCACCTCACCCGGGGTGCCCTCGGCGATTTTGCGCCCGTGATCCAGCACCGCGACCCGTTCCGAGATGTCCATCACCACCGCCATGTCGTGCTCGATCAGAATGACCGTCGTGCCCCATCGCTCGTTGACCTCTAGGATGTAGCGGGCCATGTCCTCTTTTTCTTCCTGGTTCATGCCCCCCATCGGCTCGTCGAGGAGCAGAATCTCGGGGTCGAGCGCCAGCGCGCGTCCCAGCTCGACGCGCTTTCTGAGACCATAGGCGAGCCCGCTCGTCGGCTGCTTGCGCAAATCTTCGAGCTCGAGGAACTCGATCAGCTCCTCGACCCGGGCACGATGCGCCACCTCCTCTTTTTGTGCCGGGCCCCAATAGAGAAGGGAGGACAATATGCCGGCCTTCATCCGCACGTGGCGCCCCAGCATGATGTTGTCGAGGACCGTCATGCCGCTGAACAGGGCGATGTTCTGAAAGGTGCGCGCGATGCCCATCGCGGCGACCTGCGACGGCCGGGCGCCGGTGATGTCCTTGCCCTCAAAGACGATGGTACCGGCGTCCGGGCGATAGAACCCGCTGATCATGTTGAGGAGCGAGGTCTTGCCGGCGCCGTTCGGACCGATGATCGAGACGAGACCGCCGCGGCGGACGGAGAGCGTGACGCTTTCCACCGCCCGGACCCCGCCAAAGTGCTTTGATACGGCGGAAACGGCGAGGTGCACCTCGCCGGAGGCGACCGCGGGGTCGTTCACATTGCCGGACACGATGCCGCCTGCATTTCCTCACCCGCCCGCTTTATTCGCTCATGCCGTGCCCTTATGGCAGGCATACTGCTTACGCATGCGAGAGATTGCAATCGCCTACGTAACCTCCGCACTCGCCTTTGGTTTCCGTCATGGGGTTTGAGACACCGGAACTTGTCGCCGTCATGGCCACGTGAAACAATTTGCAGCGGATTTTCGGCACACGAGTGGTTAACAGAGTGCCCGAACCGGAGACCCTGCCGACCACCGTACTGACCGGCTTTCTCGGCAGCGGCAAAACGACGCTTTTGCGCCGGGCGCTCGTCTCGCCGGCTCTTGCGGACACCGCCGTCATCATCAACGAAATCGGCGAGATCGCGATCGACCACCACCTCGTCGATTTCGTCGAAGGCAATGTGCTCGAACTGCCGGGCGGCTGTCTCTGCTGCGCCGTCCGCGAAGACTTGGCGCGGACTTTGCGCGGCCTGATTAAGCGGCGCGATGCCGGCGAGATCAGGCGGTTTCGCCGGATCGTCATCGAAACGACCGGTCTCGCCGACCCCGCACCCATCCTGTTCACGCTCGGCACCGATCCGATGCTCGATCACTGTCTGCGCCTCGCCGCGGTCGTTACCCTGGTCGACGCCGTCAGCGGCGCCGCGACGCTCGACCGCTTCGCCGAGGCCGGGCGGCAAGCGGCACTCGCCGACCTGCTGGTGATCACCAAGACCGATCTTGCTCCGCTCGGCCCCGATCTCGTGCGCCGGCTCGATCGGATCAACGGCCGCGCCGAGCGCCTTCTCGCCGCCGAAGCGGCCGACGCCGGCGCGGTGCTGTTCGGCGCGCCCCTGCATGCGACCGCTCCCGTCATGCCGGCCGAGCCGGTCGCCACCCACACCCACGGTATCGACACTTTCGGGGTGATGCTTGGCGGCGAGATCAGCCGTCTGGATTTCGCCCGGGCGCTCGGCGGGTTAGCCCGCGAGCGCGGCAATGACCTCCTCCGGGTAAAAGGGATCGTGCGGTTCGCCGACCGACCCGAGCAGCCGGCTGTCGTGCAGGCCGCCCAACACGCGCTATTCGTCCCGGAATGGCTCGACGCTTGGCCCGACGGGGACCGCCGCAGCCGGCTTGTCTTTGTCGTGCACGAGATCCCGCGGGCCGAGATCCTCGAGGCCTTTGCCTTCGCTGCGCCGGCGATATACCAGAAGGGATGAGGATCTCGGAACGATAAAAGTTCGTCATTGCCGGACTTGATCAGGTCGAGCCCGGGCATGACGATGGGGAGGAGGTTTGCATGTTCGACATCGTTGTCTCGGGCGGCCTCGCTGTCCTACCCTCCGGCCCCGAGCCGGCTGATATCGGCGTCGCCGGCGAGCAGATCGTCGCGGTCGGCGGGCCGGGCAACCTGGCTGCGATAGGGGCCGGGCGGGTGGTCGACGCCACGGGCCAGATCGTGATCCCTGGCGGCATCGACCCGCATGTCCATTGCAACTGGCCGATGCCGATGCCCGGTGTCGCCCAGCCGACATTGACCGAGCCGGCCTCGCGGGTCAGCCTCGCAGCCTTGCACGGCGGCACGACGACAACGATCGACTTCGCCCCGGTCGAGGGCGGCGAAACGATCCAGCAGGCGATCGAACGACGGCACAAGCAGTGGGCGGGCGCCTGCTATGGCGACTACGCCTTTCACACGATGCTCCTTGGCAAGATCGGGCACGAGCGCCTCGGCGAACTCGCCGAGGCGGTGCAGGCCGGGCACGCCTCGGTCAAGATGTTCACCACCGACATCACGCCCAGCCGCAAGGGCCGCATGGTCGATTTCGGCGATATCTGGGAGGTGCTGAAGGTCCTGGCGCAGGCCGGCGGCATCGCCGCGATCCACGCCGAAGACAACGACATCGTGATGCACATGTACGAGAAGCTCTTCCGCGAGGACCGGACCGGCTTTGAGAACATGGCCGAGGTCCACAACACGCTTGTCAGAGGATCTGTCGTTCAACCGGGTGATCCGGCTCGCCGCCAACATCGAGGGTGCGGCGCTTTACATGATGCACACTTCGGCCAAGACCGGGGTCGATGCGATCGCCGCGGCGCGCGCCAAGGGGGTGCCGATCTACGGCGAGACCCTGCACCAATACCTGATGTATACCGCCGAGGACTATCGGCGGCCGAACGGCCAGATCTACCACACCTACCCGTCGCTCAAGTTCCGCGCCGACCAGGATGCGCTGTGGCAGGCCACCGATCACGGTGCCATCCAGACCGTCGCCACCGACGAGATCTGCTGTCCGCTCCGGATCAAACTGCAGGGGCGGCGGATCGACGACACGACCGGCGGCAATGCCGGGGTCGAGCCGCGGCTGTCATTGATCTACACCGAGACGGTCGAAAAGCGCGGCTATGGGCTCGCGGATTTTGTCGGCCTGGTCTCGGCCAACGCCGCCAAGATTATGGGCCTCTACCCGCGAAAAGGGGCGCTGGCGATCGGCTCGGACGCCGATATCGTGCTGCTCGACCCGCGCCGCCGCAAGATCGTGCGCGCCGCCGAACTGCACGAAGCCGACTACACCCCTTGGGAAGGCCGCGACCTCGCCGCCTGGCCCTCGCTCGTCATGCTGCGGGGCAAGATCGTCGTCGAGGGCGGGACCTTTTCGGGCGACCTCAAAGACGGCCAATTCCTGCCCCGCAAGGTGCCGGCGGAAATCAGAACACGCCCGGCCGTGTGATCCAACCGATCTTGCCAAGCCAGGCGAAGCGCATGCGTTCCGGCTAGGCATGACGCTCTTGCGGCTGCCGTCGATTGCGGCCATCGAGCGCCGGCGGAGCGGGGGGACGACATGTTGGTCGATGCTCAGGGGCTAGTGCGAGGTCTGGTGCTCGCGGGGCTTTTGGCCGCGCTTGCCGGTATGGTCGACGTGATCGGCTACCTGCATCTCAACGGTCTCTTTGTCTCATACATGAGTGGCAACAGCACGCAGCTCGCGGCGGCTCTCGGTCAAGGCCATTTCGGCCAGGCCGGGGTGATCACCAAGCTGGTCGTCCTTTTTGTGCTCGGCGCCGCGGCCGGCCAGGTGCTCGCCGGAGTCACCGGAGAGTGGCACATGAGCTGGGTGCTCGCCGGCGTCGCGATCTTGCTGACGGTCGCAGGGCTTTCGACGACAGCTCCCGAGCCGATGGTATTCGCGATGGGCGCCTTGAACGCGTCGATGCACCGCGCCGGAAACATCCCTGTCAGCCTGACTTTCGTGACCGGGGCGCTGGTGCGCTTCGGCCAGGGGCTGGGTGATCTGCTGACCCGGCGTTCGCGCGACTGGCAGTGGCTGGCGCAGGTGGTGCCGTGGTTCGGGCTGATCGCCGGAGCAACGGTCGGTAGTGCGGCTTTCGCGCGGATCGGGCCAGCGGCAATTTGGTTTTCCGTGGCCCTGGCTGTGCTTCTCCTGGCTGGCTCGGCGGCTATACGACAGCCGGATTGACCGCCGCTGAAGGGAAAGAAATTCGAACCCTGGTCCCCGTGGCGAGTTAGGAAGATCGAGTTAGGAAGATGTTGCGTTGGTCCGGATACGGCGGAAGAGTAGCGGTCACTCGCTGTGCCCGCTATGGAGCCTCCCCGTGCCGAAATTCGCTGCCAATCTGAGCTTCATCTTTCAAGAGGTCGGGTTTCTCGAGCGCTTCGCCGAAGCTGCCGGCTGCGGCTTCAAGGCGGTCGAATATCTCTCCCCTTACGACCATCCGCCTGAAGCGATCGCCGAGCAGCTGAGCCGGCATGGGCTCACGCAGGCCTTGTTCAACATGCCGCCCGGCGACTGGGCGGCGGGCGAGCGCGGGATCGGCGCCCTGCCCGGGCGCGAGCAGGAATTTCGCGCCGGGGTCGAAACGGCGCTCGTCTACGCCAGGGCCACCAAGTGCCGAACCCTGCACGCCATGGCTGGTTTATGGCCAGCTGGACGTGATCGCGGCGAGGCCGAGCGCACCTATCTCGCCAATTTGCGGCACGCGGCCGACCGGCTCGCCGGCGAAGGGCTGACCCTCGTCATCGAGCCGATCAATACCCGAGACATTCCGGGCTATTTCCTCAACACCACGACCCAGGCGATGTCGGTCATCGAGCGGGTGGGGCGGCCCAACCTCAAATTGCAGCTCGATCTCTACCACGTCCAAATCATGGAGGGCGATCTCGCTCATCGCGTGCAGGCGCTCGACGGGCACTACCCGCATGTGCAGATCGCCGGCAATCCTGGCCGACACGAGCCCGATATCGGCGAGATCAATTATCCCTTCCTGTTCGATCTGCTTGACGAGCTCGGCTATTCGGGGTGGATCGGCTGCGAATACCGCCCGAAGGGCGAGACGAAGGCCGGGCTGGGATGGGCGCGGCGCTACGGCATCGGGGGCTGAACCGTGCGCGTCGTCATCACCGGCGGCTGCGGCTTTTTGGGTCGACGGGTGGCGCGGCACCTGCTCGAGCGCGGTGATGTCGACGAGCTCGTCCTGTTCGACAAGGCACCCTCGGCGCTACCGCTGCCCGAGGATCGGAGGCTGAGGCTGGTGACCGGCGACATCGCCGACCGCGAGGCGGTGGGTGGGACGATCGCCCCGGGCACGAGCTCGGTCTTCCACCTCGCCGCAATCGTCAGTGGCCAGGCTGAAGCCGATACCGATCTCGGCTACCGGGTCAACCTCGACGGCACCCGCGCCGTGCTCGACGCCTGCCGGGCGCTGAGGACTTGCCCGCGTCTGGTTTTCGCAAGCTCGCTGGCGGTCTATGGCGGCGAGTTGCCGCCGGCGGTCGGCGACGACACGCCGCTGACCCCGCAGACCTCCTACGGGACGCAAAAGGCGATCGGCGAGCTGCTGGTCAACGATTACAGCCGCAAGGGGTTCTGCGACGGCCGCGCGCTCCGCCTGCCGACCGTAGTCGTGCGGCCGGGCCGCCCCAACCGCGCCGCCTCGACCTTCGCCTCCTCGATCATCCGCGAGCCGCTCGCCGGGCGCGATGCCGTGTGTCCGGTTTCGCCCGACACGGTCATGGCGCTGGCCTCGCCGCGCCGCGTCGTCGACGGCTTGCTGCGCGCCCACGATCTGCCCGCCGACGCGTTCGGCGCGAGCCGTTCGCTGCAGCTCCCGGGGTTCTCGGTTACGGTCCGGCGAGATGGCCGCCGCGGTTCGCCGCGCCGGCGGCGCAACTGTCCATGCCCGCATCCGCTGGGAGCCCGACCCTCAGATTCAGCAGATCGTCTCCGGCTGGCCGCCCGCACTCGACGCCCCGCGCGCCGCCGCCCTCGGCTTCACCGCCGACAGCGGCATCGACGAAGTCGTCCAGGCCTTCATCGAGGACGACCTCGATGCGCAAAAACGCCTCACCTGATAGACCCGGGATATCGTAGGCGATGCCCGGCGCGGAACTGGCGCGCCCCTGCAAATTTCCTGTAAACAACGAGCAAGACACCGCCAGGAGGTACCCCGATGAAGCTGCTTCGCTACGGACCCGCGGGCCAGGAAAGGCCGGGACTGCTCGATCGCGACGGCAGGATCCGCGACCTCTCCGGTGCGGTCCGCGACATCGACGCGGAGGCGCTGGGTCCGGCCTCTCTCGACCGGCTGCGCCGCCTCGATCCGGCGAGCCTGCCGCTGGTTGCCGGCTCGCCGCGGCTCGGGCCTTGTGTCGCCCGCGTCTCCAAGATCGTCGCCATCGGTCTCAACTATCGCCTGCACGCGCAGGAGGCGGGTGCCGCGATCCCCTCCGAGCCGATCTTCTTCATGAAGGCGACGTCCTCGATTTGCGGCCCGAACGACGACGTGATCATCCCGAAGGGCTCGCAGAAGACCGATTACGAGGTCGAGCTCGGCATCGTCATCGGCAGCCTCGCCCGTCACGTCTCTAAAGCCGATGCACACCAGCACGTCGCTGGCTACTGCGTCGTCAACGACGTCTCCGAGCGCGAATTTCAGATCGAGCGCGGCGGCCAGTGGACCAAGGGCAAGAGTGCGGACACCTTCTGCCCGATCGGCCCGTGGCTCGTCACCGCCGAGGAGGTTCCCGATCCCGGCAAGCTGGCCTTGTGGACCGAGGTCAACGGCGAGCGGCGGCAGAGCAGCAATACCGGCGACCTGATCTTCGGCGTCGACGAGATCGTCAGCTATGTCAGCCGGTTCATGACCTTGTTGCCGGGCGACGTGATCCCGACCGGGACGCCCTCGGGTGTCGGCATGGGCTTCAAGCCGCCGAGATTCCTGAAACCCGGAGACCGGATGCGGCTGTCGGTCGAGGGTTTGGGGGAGCAAAATCAGCGCCTCGTGCCTTACGCCGGATAGGGCGCCGAGCGACGTTCGAAAATGATGCGTTGCGCTAGCGCGACGCGATGGTTTTACGTTATGATTCGCCGTTTAACGCGCTCGCCGCATTCTACTTCACGTTTAGAGGACCTATGTACGAACGCCGCCCCGGCTTCTTTCGCGACGACACCCCCCCAGGCCGTCGCGTCGAAGCCAAAGTCAAATGGTTCAACGCCAGCAAGGGTTTCGGATTCGTCACCCTGGCCGACGAAGCACAAGACGCGTTCCTGCCGATGGCGATCCTGCGTCGCGCCGGCTATGAGGACGTGCGCGAAGGCGCCTCGATCACCTGCGAGGTCAGCGCCGGAGCGAAAGGCCCGCTGGTGACCAACGTCTTGAACGTCGACAACAGCACGGCGGTTGCGCCGCAAGGCGGGGCCGGCGGGCTCGATCGCCGCGGACCCCGGCCTTCCACAACGATGGAGGGCGCGGTGAAATGGTTCGAAGCCGAAAAAGGCTACGGGTTCATTTCTCCCGACGGCGGCGGCAAGGATGTGTTCATCCACATCACCGCCCTGCGCCGCAGCGGCCTCAGCGCTCTGGGTCCGGGCCAACGGGTCAGGGTCGAGGTGGTCGACGGCAAAAAGGGCCTGGAGGCCGAGCACATCACCCTCCTCTGAGGGGTGTTGCCTGAGGGGGTGAGCAAGAGGGCGGGTTCGGACCCGCCCTCCGGCGAGGGGTTCGTCCATCGCAACGCATGGCGACTTCGCGACAAGGATGATCTAGCGTCGCCGGCATTCTATTGTTAGCTTAACCAACGCGTCCGGAACCAGCAGCTCCGGAGACGTCGCGGCCGCCTTCCCCGCTCCGTCCTGTCGATCACAACGAGAGCCAGACGATGGACCTCCATGATACGATCCGGACCTATCGCCTGTTTTCCGGTTCCTACGACATCGTCTTTGGTCCGGTGTTCCATCCCGGGCGCAAGGACGCCGTGCGCATCGCGAACGATCGGCCGGGGCAGCGGATCCTCGAAGTCGGTGTCGGCACCGGTCTGTCGCTTCCGCATTTCCGGCCGGATTCGAGGGTGACCGGGATCGATGTCTCGGCCGAGATGCTGGCAAAGGCGCAACGCCGGGCCAAGCGGCTCCGGCTCGCCCACGTCGAGGGCCTGCATGTCATGGATGCCGAGAACCTCGAGTTTCCCGACAGCTCCTTCGATGCGGTGCTGGCGCTTTATGTCGCCTCGGTCGTGCCCAGCCCGGCACGTTTTGCCGCGGAGATGCGCCGGGTCTGCATACCCGGCGGGACGATCGTCGTCGTCAACCACTTCACCAGCGAGAACCTGCTGCTGCGCTTCATGGAAAAACGCGTGGCCCGCTTAGCGCGCCATATCGGATTTCATTCCGATTTCCCGTTCGACGCGTTCCGCCGGGACAGCCGGCTCTCGATCCGCGAGGTGCGGCCGAGCAATCTGTTCGGCTATTGGAAGCTCTTGTGCTGCATCAACGAAAAGCCGGCGTCGCGCCCGGGGTGACGGGCTGGCCCCTGAGCCCGCGCCCGATCGCCGGGTTTTCGAGATCGACACACCCCTCAACGCGGTCGCAAAAGCGGTTCGAATAGCTCTTTCGGCTGCTCAAATATTTGGATTACGGCGGCAGTACTACTTTCCCCAGGATCCTATCGAACGCGACGCTGAGAATGCCCCAGAGACCGGCTGCAACGGCTTCGCGATCGACGATGGGCAATGCGCCGAGCCGCTGCGCGTCTCGTGCATCGACCGTGGCGATCTTCGCGGGACGGACGATCGATGGTGCAGGAAGGCCGGCGGCCGCGGAGATCCGATATGCCTACGTCACCCGGCCAGCCCCGATTCTCGGCACTGGTGATCATGACCAGCCATAATAGGCCGTGCGCGGCCTCGATCTCTCCGGCGGCGACGACGAGCGCAGGGCGGCGCTGTCGAACCGGCCGGTCCGTATACGGGAACGGAACCTTGACGATGTCCCATACCTTAAAGATCGCCATAGGCGCGCTGGTCGGCCTCGGACGACCACTCACGGAAGGTAGCGAAGGGGTCGTCCATCGGGTCCCGCCTCGCCTTGGTCAGGATTACCTGGTCGCCCTCGATCCGATAGGCGACCTCGTCGCCCTCGCCCACACGGAGGGCGGCTCGCACCGCCTGCGGGATCGTTGTTTGGGCCTTGCTGGTGATCTTGCTCGTGATCATGGCTGATACCGGGATCTTGTGCGTGATCTTGATGTAAGGATTTTCCTTACATCAAGCAAGCCTCGGTCACCTCTGCTGGCTTCGATAGAGGCACTCGTGGCGGCTGGGGAAGGCGTCATCGAGGTACGCTGATCCGAAATTAGCCGCGCTACCCCCCGGTCAGCTCGCGTCGGACGATCGCGGCGCCCGCGGCCAGTGCCTCCAATTTGGTGAAGGCGAGATCGCGCGGGATGTACTTCATGCCGCAGTCGGGGGCCGGGATCAGCCGCTCCGGCAGGTGCGCCAACGCCGCGCGGATGCGGGTGGCGACGGGTTCGATAAGGAACCCGATATGAACAGCTTATGCCGCTCTACCCCGCGGCCGTTCTTTGGGCAGATCGATAGAAAGCTCGGCGTTCATTTTGGCCAATGCCGCGTCGACGATCCCGATATGCGAGCTGTGGCGCAGGTCCAACAGCCGGCGGACCGAGTTTTCAGGGACGCCGAGCTCCCCGGCCAGCTTGACCTTGGACCAGCCATAATCGCGCATGGTCTCGTAAACCGCCAATTTGGCGGTGACCAGCGACGGCAATACGGCACGGTCGAGCCCTGGGGCCGTCGCGGACGGTCTCGGTATCGGCCTGCCGGCCTTCATATAGCCTTCGAGCGCTGCGATCACGCAATCGATGGCGCTGGTGCGCGCTTCCGCTTCGGTTTCGCCTTCGGTCAACGCTTCCGGAATTTCCGGGAAACGCACGAGCCACCAGCCGTTCTCCTGCTGCTCCAGGATGTACCTATACCGAACAGCCACCGTCACTCCTCCAGGTCTTTTCTCGTCAGCCCGAGCTGTTGCAGCATCGCGCTGAGAAGGCCGGGGCCGATTTCCTTTTTGCGGTCCTTCAGCGTCGTAAACCGGTCGCCGTAATAGAGCCGCCCGTGGCTACCCTTGCCGGGGCCACGATCAAAGGAAACAGCAACCCCGCGATTACGACCGAGCCTTCGGAGCGTTCTCTCGAACTCGTGGCCCGTCATGTCGTGATGTCGCACATATCTGTGCGAATATCAAGGCATCGCCACCGCTGGTCTGATCTCCTGATTCACGAGCACAGTGAAGCCAACTACGCACCGCGTAGCTCGCGTCGCACGATCGCGGCACCCTCGGCCAATGCCTTGAGCTTGGCGAAGGCGAGATGGCGCGGGATGTATTTCATGCCGCAATCG
>CAWCKT010000002.1:0-82919 GCA_963796155.1 uncultured Alphaproteobacteria bacterium
AAGGTGTTGAGGGGCAGCTCGCCGTCGAGCTCGATACGCCCGTCCTGGATGAAATCGAGTGCCGCGCCTTCCTCGCAGAACCCGTAGGATTCGAGGCCGTAGATCACCGAGGCCGAGAAGCCGTCGTAGATCTGGGCGACGTCGACGTCCTTTGGGCCGAAGCCGGAGCGCTCCCAGGTCAATTTCGCCGAACTGCGGCCGCCTTCCATGTAATCGGCGAGGCTGCCGATGCGTCCCGCCACCTCGAAATGGAGCCGCTGGCCATAGCCCGCGAGGTAGGCCGGCCGCGGCTTCAGGTCCCGGGCCCGCTCGGCCGTCGTCAATACGATCGCAACCGCCCCTTGCACCGGGATGTCGCAATCGAACAGGCAAAACGGATACGCCACCATCCGCGAGTTGAGGTAGTCCTCGCGGGTCAGCGGCGTGCCGTAGAAATAGGCGTGCGGATTGTGCTGCGTGTGACGGCGCTGGGTGACCGCCAATGTCGCCATCTTTTCGCGGTTCTGATTGTGCCGCTCGAGCCAGCGGGTATAGGCGACCGCCATGCCCTGCCCCGGACCGCCAAAGCCGTAGGGTGCCGTGAACTGGGCGGCACCCTGCGCGTGAGTGCCCGGAAGGTTCTGGTAAGTGCCGCGCGGGTTGTGCATCGCCCGCCACACGACCGCGTATTTGCACACCCCCGCGAGCAATGCATTGACCGCCTGCTGCACTGCACCCCCGATATTTGTCGTGCCGACCTGGATGTGCCAGCTGAGATTGGGCAATTTCAGCATCGCCATCATGCAGTTGACGGACACGATCGAGATGCCGTCGACCTCCGCGTGGCCGGTCGCCGGCAGTTCCGGATAGGTCGCCAGACCGTCGATGTCGGGCAGCTGCAGCCCCGAGTCGGCGACCGCCTCTTTCACGGCCGTCAGCGCATGGGCCGCGAGCGGAACCTCGGCCGACCGCGTAACCTTGGAAAAGCCGACGCCGCTGACGGCCACCTTGCACCGGTTCTCCCACATGGCACCTCCAGAAGGACCGCGGCCGTCCCGGCCGCATCTCGCGGGCGAGACGCCCGCGCTCCGATAACCACTCTTACGCGACGCGCACGAGGCGGAACTGCGGCAAGGTGATGTCGTCGTTCAGCTTCTTAAAGACGACCTCGACGCGCCGCCCGACCTTGGCCTCGGTATAGGGCGCCTCCAAGAGGTTGCCGGCGAGCAGCGCGCCGGGCGCATCGTCGAGCTCGACGATGATGCTGGCATAGGGCACGGCGGACCCGAAGCGCTTGTCGCCGGTATGATACATGATCGTGTAGGCGTAGATCGTGCCGACGCCGCGCACCGGCTCGAACTTCAGGTCCGTCGCGACGCATTGGGTACAGGTCGCGTAGGGCGGATGCTGGAAATGCCTGCAACTCTGGCAGCGTTGCAATTCCAGAACGCCTCGCTTGGCCGCATCCCAGAACGGCTTCGTCCACTCGTTTGGCACCGGGATCGGCCGGGTGACCTTGCTCCAGTCGCTCATTGGCGGGATTATCCTCTCTCCGCGGGGGGAGCCCGGATGCATTTGAAAGGAGAACGTCTTGGCGAAGCAAGCGGCGATCTCAGTCGGGCCGGGCGAAATGATGGGCAATGCCGGACCGGGGATGCTGGCCGGCCTCAGGGTGATCGAGATCGCCGACGAGCGCGCCGAATATACCGGCCTCTTGCTGGCCGGGCTCGGCGCCGAGGTCATCAAGATCGAGCCGCCGGAAGGGAACGCTACAAGACGTATCGGACCGTTCCTCGAGGACCGGCCGGGTCTCGAACGCTCGCTGTTCTTCTGGAACTACAACCGCAACAAAAAATCCGTCGTGCTCGACCTGCACGAGGCTGCGGCACGTGAGCACTTGCTGCGCTTGCTCGGCGGCGCCGACATCCTGCTCGATGCGAGCTGCGGCGCTCTCAATGTGGCGCTGGATCTCGATCGCGCCGCGCTCAACGCGCGGTTTCCGGCGCTGATCACGGCGCGGATGACCCCGTTCGGCGATGATGGGCCGTGGAAGGATCTCAAGAGTTCCGACCTGATCCATCTGGCGCTCGGCGGGATCATGATGAATTGCGGCTACGATCCCGACCCCAACCTCGAATACGACACGCCACCGATCGCGCCGCAGATTTGGCATGCCTATCACATCGCCGGCGAGCAGCTGGCGACCGGCATCATCGGCGCGCTGATCCACCGCGAGCGCAGCGGCGAGGGGCAGGATGTCGCGGTGGCGATCCACGAGGCGGTGTCGAAGAACCCCGAGCAGGACATCATGTATTGGGTCATGCGCCGGGTGCCGCTGTGGCGGCTGACCAACCGACACGCCGCCGAATTTCCCAACCATTCGCCGAGCATTTGCCACACCAAGGACGGGCGCTGGTTCATCACCCATGGCATGGGTGCTCGCGACTTGAAGAACCTCGTGCCGCTCTTGTCGAAATACAGTGCGCAGGCCGATCTGCAGCCGCCCCCGCCCGACGCCGATCTCAGGGCGCGGCAGGTGCCCGGCACGGCCGGCAGCGACGAGACGCGGGCGCACATGCTCGATGTCGTGCAGCGCTTTGTCCGCGCCTGGACCTACAAGGATATGCCGTGGCGCGAGGCGCAGGACGCGGGTCTCCTCTGGGCGCCGCTGCGCAAGCCGCACGAGAACGCACTTGACGAACATTGGCTCGCCCGCAAGACCTTCGCCGATATCGAGCATCCGGAGCTCGGGCGGAGCTTCTGTTACCCGACCAGCAAATGGCTCGCCAGCAAGACGAGCTGGCAGGTCGGCCGCCGCGCGCCGCTGCTCGGCGAGGACACCAAGGCGGTGCTGAGCGAGGCGATCCGACGCCCGAGCGTACCGGCGCAGCCGCGCCGGGTCGAGAACCCGCGCCTCTCGGCCTCGCACAACAAGCCGTTCCCGCTGCAGGGGATCAAGATCCTCGATTTCGCCTGGTTTCTCGCCTCCGCGGGCGGCACGCGGTTCCTTGCGGCGATGGGCGCGGAGAGCTTCAAGGTCGAATGGAAGGATAATCCCGACACGCGGCTGGCGGCGATGGCGCCGGTCGGCGGCCGCGCCGCCCGCGATATGGCGACCGGCCCCTTGCCCGGCGTGCGCGATTCCGACATGGGCGGCCAGTTCAACAACAAGAATGCCGGCAAGCGCGGCATCTCGTTGAACATCCGGCATCCGAAAGGCCTCCAGATCGCCAAGGACATGGTGCGCATCTGCGACGTCGTCGCCGAGGGTTTCTCGCCCGGGGTATTGCAGCGCCTGGGCCTCGGCTACGACGTCATGAGGTCGATCCGGCCCGATATCATCTACATCCAGCAATCGGGCATGGGTGCCAACGGCACCTACGGGCGGATGCGCACGGTCGGCCCGGTCGCAGCGGCATTTGGCGGGCAGGGCGAGATGTCGGGCCTGCCGGAGCCGGCGATGCCCATCGGCTGGGGGTATTCCTACCTCGATTGGATGGGCGCCTACGGCTACGCGTTGGCGCTCTTGGGCGCGATCTATCACCGCGAGCGCACCGGCGAGGGCCAATGGATCGACGCCTCGCAATGCGAGTCGGGTATTTTCCTGACCGGTACCACGATCCTCGACTGGTCGGCCAATGAGCGCGAGTTCCGCCGCTACGGCAACCGCTCACCGTACAAGCCGGCAGCACCGCACGGGGCCTATCGCTGTAAAGGCAAGGATCGCTGGATTGCCATTGCTTGCTTCACCGATGACGAATGGCGCGCGTTGGCGCAAGCAGCCACGCACGGCGAATGGCTCGACGACCGCCGCTTCGACACCCTGCAGCACCGGCTGATCCACCAGGATTCGCTCGATGCTACGATCGAGGCGTGGACGCTCGCGCAAGACCGTTACGACTGCATGATGAAACTGCAGAAGGCCGGGGTGCCGGCCGGGGTGTGCCAGAACGCCGAGGACCGCGTGGACACCGACCCGCAGCTCAAGCACCTCAAATGGCTGACCGAAGTGACCGGCACCAAGATCGGCACCTGGCCGATCTATGAGCTGCCGATGAAGTTCAGCAAGACCCCGGCCTATATCGGCGGCCCGACCAATCGTGGCGCGCCATGCTACGGCGAGGACAACATGTGGGTGCTTACCGAGCTGCTCGGCCGCAGCCCCAGCGAAGTCGAGCGGCTTGTCGAGGAGGGCGTCATTTGATGTTCGACGAGCGTCAGGTTCCCCGGCCTGGATAGCTGACCGCCATGCCGGCGCGGACGTCCTGCTGGATGCCGTATTGCGGGAACGGGTAGCGCAGGCCGTTCTTGGCGAGCGCCTCCATGCCGGCGATCGCCTTGGCGAGATGATCGGGCGGCAGCGCCATCAGCATCTCGTCGTCCAGCACGCCGCCGTAGCGGCGCTCGGCGAAGCACGGTATCGAGAGGCTCGGTTCTCGGGTCTTCAAGGCGCGGCCCCAGGAATCGGCACACGCGGATTCGCCGACGATGCTCCAGTCGAAGCGCTTGTAGCCCGACCATTGCAGGCCATTGATGAAATAGATCATGGCACCCGGCGTCGCGTAAAACAGCGCGATGTCCGGTGGATCGAGCCTGCCGCTGGCGAGCGGGGCCACGGCGAGCGCCTCGTAGCGACCGTCGGGGACGCACTCCATCCCCTCCTGATGCGCGCGCGCGTCTTCCGGCGTGCTGTACCAGACGCCCACCATGTGCTCACCCGAGCGCCATTTGTCGTCCTTCGCAAGACCGAGCCCGACCACCGCCCGACACTGCGCGCCGACGAGATCCTCGCTCGTCAGCCCGACGGTCCAGCCGAGACGCGCGGCTTGGGCGACGATCTGATCAAGGGTGTGCACCGCCTTCGGCCGGCGGATCCGCGGGATCGCTTCCATCTCTTCGCGGCGCTCGAACAGCTTCATGCCGAACGGGATCGCCCGCAGCTTTAGCAGGCGCTCCAAATCAGCGACGAGCCTGGTCCAATCGGTGTTCATAGCCGGCATCTCTCGACGAGGTTTGGTCGAGCACATTAATCTCGATGTGCTTGGTTGTCTCACACTCGCTCCCCAAAGAGGTGAGGGGTGAAGGAGTAATCCTCGTGCGGTTTCTCGGCGTCCATCCCGGCCCGCTGCTCTATTCGCGGATATTCTTGCGGCTCGAGCCGCTCGGTCTCGAACTCGTAGCCCAAGCGGCGCGGCGCGCCGGGCATGCGGTCCGGCTGATCGACCTGCAGGTCGAGGATCACCCCGCCTATTTCCGATTGCTCGACGGCTGGCGGCCGGATGCCGTCGCTTTTTCCTGCAACTACCTCGCGAACGTCCCGGAGATCGTCGATCTTGCCAAGGCGTCGAAGGCCCGCTTACCGAAGACCTTCGTCTGCGTTGGCGGGCACAGTGCCTCATTTACCGCGAGCGCGCTGATCGAGCACGGGGCGGGTGCCATCGACTGCGTCCTCAAAGGCGAGGGCGAGGCGGCGATGCCATTGCTCCTCGATGCGATCAAGGGGGGACGGGATATCGCGTCGGTTCCCGGTGCGGTCACCGCGACGGGAGAGGGGCCGCCGCCCGGTTTTGTCCCTTCGCTCGACGATCTGATGCCGGCGCGCGACCTGCTGCGCCACCGCCGGAAATATTTTCTCGGTACGCTCGATCCGTGTGCCTCGATCGAGTTCTCGCGCGGCTGCCCGTGGGACTGCACCTTCTGCAGTGCCTGGACCTTTTACGGCCGCAGCTATCGGCTGGTCAGCCCGGATAGGGTCGTCGAGGATCTCCGGACGATCCGCGAACCGGGGGTCTTCATCGTCGACGACGTGGCCTTCGTGCAGGAGAGGCACGGAATGGAAATCGGCGAGGCGATCATCCGCGCCGGCATCCGCAAGCACTATTACCTCGAAACTCGTGGCGACGTGTTGCTCCGCAACAAGGAAGTCTTTCGTTTCTGGAAAAGACTTGGCCTCGAATACATGTTCATCGGCCTCGAGGCGATCGACGAGGAAGGCTTGCGCAAGCACCGCAAACGGGTCTCGCTGGGCCGCAATTTCGAGGCGCTCGAATTCGCCCGTTCACTCGGGATCATGGTCGCGATCAACCTGATCGCCGACCCTGACTGGGACCACGAGCGCTTCCGCATCGTTCGTGAATGGGGTGTCGAGCTGCCCGAGGTCGTCAACATCAGCGTCAACACGCCATACCCCGGGACCGAAAGTTGGGTCACCGAGGGCGGCCAGGTCGCCAGTCGCGACTACCGGCTTTACGACATTCAGCACACGGTGCTGCCGACGCGGCTGCCGCTGGCCGAGTTCTATGACGAGCTGGTAACCACCCAGCGGGCCTTCTATCGCAAGCATCTCGGGTGGCGGCGGGTCATGAACACGGCGGGAGTCATCGCCGGGCATCTGATGCACGGCCAGACCAACTTCGTGAGGAGCCTGTTCAACCTCGACCGGGTTTTCCGGCCCGAATTTCTCCTCGCCGACCACGCTCTGCCGGTAGAGTACGAAATACCCTTGCCGCAGTCTTTCGCCGCCGGAGGAGCGCCGGGTCGCACCGCGCTCTACATTCACCCGCCGCGAGGCCGCAAAGGGCGCGCGATCGACCAGGCTACCGAGCGCTTTGTCGAAGAAACGCGGATGGGGATCACACCCTGATGGATCGGCGAAAGGTCAGTCCATGAAGCGATGATCGATGCCGCGCTCGCGCAGTTCGGCCAGATAGCCCTCGACCGTGCCGAACTCGGTCTCGAACTCCATCCGCACCGGTACCATCTGACTGCCGCCCGCTACCCGGGCATACCAGAGCTTGCCCCGTTTATAGGTCCCCGCGGCCTGATCGGTCGGAAAGCCCGGAATATCTTCGCGAGCGACGTTACAAGCTATGGTTGAGCCAGAGAAGTGTTGGCCCCCCTGGGGTGAGAGCGTTTCCGACCGGGCGTCGCTGAAGCGGAGATTGTAGCGGCTGAGGCCATCAAACACCGGAATAACAAGTGCGCAGGTGCCGCTCTTTGCGAGTTGCCGTTCGAGAATGAAAAACGCCGTCAGCTGATCGACGGTGCCGCGGATCTGATCCTCTGCTGTCGAGGTGTGCAGGGCGGCCGAGGGCGGCGTCTGGTCGCTCGCTACCGTGCCGTCGGTGCGGTAATCGATCCGGTAATGGCGATCGGTGCCGTTTCGGCGCACATCGCCGTGGTATGCGTCGGGCTCCACGGCATCATGCGCCAGCCTTCCATGCACCTCGGAGTGGCTATTGAGGTCGACAAAGATGCTGGCGATGCCCCGGGTGTCCAGATCCGTCGCTATGGTGTACCGGTCCCCTGATGCGGCAACACGGGTGCGGTTGGTCAACACGTGGAAACCGGCAAACCCGTACACCTCGATGCGCAGCTCGACGGGGTCCGGTTCCTGCGCCGGCGCCGCCAATACGCCGAGGGCGCCGAAGGCCGTGGCAACGAGCGCCGGGAGAATGGCAAAGCGGGCGGAGATCATAGCTCTGAATTATCTCACATTTGGTCGATCACTGTCCAGTTTAGGGGCCCCGCCGACGTGAAGCCTGAGCGTGCCTCGGCTTTCTCCGACGATCGGCAACGCGCGTGGATCGAAGGGCTCGGTTCACGTGTTTTGCAGGCACTCTCCCGGAAATCGGCGCGGGCGGATTTGCCGACCACGCGCCGCCAGAAACATTTGCAGCCGGACCGATCGCGGTCCGATCCTGCGTCGCTTTCAGTCGCAGGAGGTGTTTATTAACAGCTTAACCGAAAGGCCTGTCGTCTTGATCGGCCCACGTTGACGAGAGGAGGGTTGCCATGCGGCTTCTCGGCGTTTTTCCCGGAGTGCTCCATTATTCAAAGATCTTTCTGCGGCTCGAGCCGATCGGCCTCGAGCTCGTCGCCCAGGCGGTACGGCAGGCGGGACACGAGGTCCGGCTGATCGATCTGCAGGTCGAGGACCAGCGCGCCTATTTCCGAATGCTCGAAAGCTGGCGGCCGGACGTCATCGCCTTTTCCTGCAACTATCTGCCGCACGTCCCCGAGATCGTCGATCTCGCCAAGGCGACGAAGACCCGGTTCCCGCGGATGTTCATCTGCGTCGGCGGCCACAGCGCCTCTTTCACCGCCGGCTCGATCATCGAGCACGGCGCAGGCGCCATCGACTGCGTGCTGAAGGGCGAGGGCGAGGCTGGCATGCCGATGCTCTTGGCCGCGATCGAGGGCGGCCGCGACCCGGTAACGGTGGCGGGTGCGGTAACCGCGGACGGAGAGGGGCCGCCGCCCGGCTTCGTCCACTCGCTCGATGATTTGACGCCGGCGCGCGATCTGCTGCGCCATCGCCGGAAATATTTTCTCGGCACCCTCGATCCCTGCGCCACGATCGAGTTTTCGCGCGGCTGTCCGTGGGATTGCTCGTTCTGCAGCGCCTGGACCTTTTATGGCCGAAGTTATCGGCTGATCAGCCCGGAGCGGGCGGTCGAGGATCTGCGGTCGATCCGTGAGCCGGGGGTCTTCATCGTCGACGATGTCGCCTTTCTGCAGGAGCGGCACGGGATGGCAATCGGTGAGGCGATAGCCCGCGCCGGCATCAAGAAGCAGTATTACCTCGAGACCCGCGGCGACGTGCTGCTGCGCAACAAGGAAGTCTTTCGTTTTTGGAAGAAGCTCGGCCTCGAATACATGTTTCTCGGCATCGAAGCGATCGATGAGGAGGGACTGCAGAAATTCCGCAAGCGGGTCACTCTCGGCCGCAATTTCGAGGCGTTGGAGTTCGCGCGCTCGCTCGGGATCTACGTTTTGATCAATTTGATCGCCGATCCCGAGTGGGACCGCGAGCGCTTCCGCATATTGCGGGAATGGGCGCTCGAGCTGCCGGAGGTGGTCAATGTTAGCGTCAACACCCCCTATCCTGGAACCGAGAGCTGGATTAGCGAGGGCGGGCGAGTGTCAAGCCGCGACTACCGGCTTTATGACATTCAGCATGCGGTCCTGCCGACAAAGCTGCCGCTCGCCGAGTTTTATGAGGAACTAGTGACCACCCAGCAGGCCTTTTACCGCAAGCATATGGGGTGGCGACGGCTGATGAAGACTGCAGGGGTCGTTGCCGGGCAGCTTGCGCGCGGTCAAACCAATTTTCTCGGCAGTCTGTTCAACCTCGAACGAGTGTTTCGGCCCGAATATCTGCTCGCCGACCACACAAGGCCGATCGATTACCAGATCCCGTTGCCGGGGACTGAACCGACCCGGCCTCGAACCCCCCTCTACGTACTCGCTCCACGGGGTCGAAGGGGACGTTCTATCGATGCGGCGACCGAGCGCTTCGTCGACGAGACGCGAATGAGTACCGCATCATAACGTGCCGACCGGGTCGGGCTCGCTCCATGAAGTGGCTATCGAGGCCGCGCCGGACGGGTTCGAATAGACGGGCGCGGTGCGCTTCCGTCATAAGCGCTTCGCGGCTAGAGTTTCGTCTCCTGGGGGTGAAGTCCGGCAAATGACCGAGGCGGAAGTCGGTGTCAGGGGAATTCGCCGGCCGGCGCGTGTGGCGCTCGCTTGGCGTATCTTGACGCACGATAAGGGGCGCACGGCGCTTGCGATCGCCGGCGTCTTTATGGCCATCTTGCTGATCTTTGTGGAACTCGGCTTCTTCTTCGCCGTCCCGCAGGGCGGCATGCTGCTCTACGACAACATGCGATTTGATTTGCTGATGTGCTCGAACCAGTACGAATACCAGGTGCAGCCCGGCGTATTTGCGCGAAGCCTACTCGATCGGGCGCGGGCCGCGCCCGAAGTTGCGCAGGCGACCGCGGTCTATTTCGGGTCGGCGAAATGGCGCAGCGGCGAGGACGGCAAGGCGCCTGACGTCTTTGTGATCGCATTCGATCCTCGGGCGCGCATCTTCGGCGTCGACGACGTCAATCGTCAGCTCGGTGTGCTCGAAGAACCCGACACGCTGCTCGTCGATACCGGCACACGCCCGATGTTCGGTCCGCTGACCACCGGCCGTGTCGTGAAGATCGGTGACCACAACATGACGATCGGCGGGCATTATGTTCTTGGAACCGGCTTCATGGGTCTCGGGGTGATCCTGATCAGCGATCGTAATTTCGCTCGTCTGTTTCCCTACCGTAGCCTGGATCAGGTCAATCTGGGCCCGATCCAGCTAAAGCCGGGGGTCGACCCCGACCGGGCTGCGACGGAATTGCGCAAGGTGGCGGGTCCGGACATCCGGATCTTCACGCGCAGTGAGCTTGAGGCTCACGAAGCCGCCTACTGGACGACGCGAACCTCGGTGGGCCTGGTGTTTGGATCCGGCCTGATCATCTCGTTTATCGTCGGGATTATGGTCGTCTACCAGACCCTGGCGACCCAGGTCAGCCGACAATTACCCCAATTCGCCACGTTGAAGGCGATCGGCTACCGGGACCGGTCTCTCGACGGGACGGTGATCACGATGTCGTTGCTGATCGTTGTCGTCGGCTTTGTTCCAGCGCTCGCAGCGGCGCTGGGCATCTATTCGGTGATCCGAGATGAGACACTGCTTCCCGTCACGATGACCGGCGCGCGCCTCGCCGCCGTATTCGCCGCGATCCTCGTTATGGCGTCGATTTCAGCCCTGCTCTCGCTGAGCAGTCTGCGCCGTGCCGATCCCGCCGACCTATTCTGAAGAGAGGTTGGGTTGTCGCCGCCCGCTGAGTTGCGCCTCGAACGCTTTTGGCCAGCAGCGGGCTTTGTCCCGCTCGCCTGGCGTAATCTGGTGGCGAACAAGCCGCGTCTGCTGCGGTCGAGCGGCGGGATCGGTTTTGCGGTGCTGCTGATGCTGATGCAGCTCGGCTTCGAGAGGGCCTTCTTCAATGCCTCGCTCGAGATCATTCGGCGGCTCGACGGCGATATCTTTCTGCAGAGTGCGAGCAAATACCGATTTGCCACGAGAGATCCGTTTCCCCGCGGCGAACTCGATGCTGCACGTGCTGTATCGGGGGTTGCGAGCGCCTGGCCGCTCTATGCGGATTGGTTTGACGTCTTCTGGAAGAACCCGTTCGACGGCAAAAGCTTTCTTGTCCGGGTATTCGCCTTTGACCCCGACCAGCCGGTCCTGCTGCTCCCTGAGGTCGAGGGGAAGCTCGACGAGTTGAACAACCCGGATACCGTGGCGGTCGATCGGCACGCCCGTCGATTTCTCGGGATGGACCGTGCAGCTCCGCAATCCGAGCTGAATGGTGTGAAGGTGCGCATCGTTGGCAGTTTTGCTCTTGGTCCCGACTTCGAGAGTGACGGAACCGTGGTGATCGGCGATCGCACCTTCGCCCAGCTGCTGCCCGGCCCGCGCGGCGGTCCGCCCGGCGTCGAAGTCGGCGTCATCAAGCTGCGCGCAGGCAGCGACCCGGTCGCCGTGCGCCAGGCGATCCGCGCGGCGCTGCCGCCGCAGATCGCCGTCATGACCAAGGGGCAGCTCCTCGAGTTGGAGCGTAAGTTTCAGGCGGATGTCTCTTCGGCGGGGCCGATCTTCGCGATGGGAACCGTGGTCGGCTTTGTCGTTGGCATGCTGATCGCCTACCAGATCATCTATACTGACCTCGCCGAGCAATTACCCCAATATGCGACGATGAAGGCGATCGGATACCGCACCCGTTATCTCGTCCGCGTGGTGCTCGAGCAAGCCGCGTTGAGCGGGCTCGCCGGCTGGGTCCCTGCTTGGCTCTTGTCCCTTCTGCTCTACCGCGTCGTCGGAGAGGTGGCGCTTCTGCCAATGCGGATGACCTGGGACCTCACCCTGATCAGCTTGGTGCTAACCCTTTCCATGTGCCTGATTTCGGCCGTTCTCGCGGTTCGGCGCGTCATTGCGGCAGACCCGGCGGAGGTGTTCTGATGTGCGCGGCCGCGGTTACCGAACAGATATCGGCGCCCGATTTCCCGGCGCCGGCAGCGCCGCGGCCGGTCGTGCGGGTCGAGGATCTCAACCATTTCTACGGTCACGGGGAAGCGCGCAACCAGGTCCTGTTTGACAACGAGATCGAGATCGGGCCAGGGCAGTTCGTTGTGATGACGGGTCCGTCGGGGGCCGGGAAGACAACCTTGCTGACCCTGGTCGGAGCCCTGCGCTCGGTGCAAGAGGGCAGGATCGAGGTGCTGGGCCATGATTTGTCGAAGCTCGGCCGCCGCGACCTGGTCGCGACGCGACGCCATGTGGGCTTCATCTTTCAGATGCACAATCTGTTCGACGCGCTGTCGGCCTACGAGAACGTGATGATGGCGATGCAGCTCGGCGGCTGCTCACCGGCGGATATGCGGTCGCGCGGCACGGGGATCCTTGATCGCCTCGGGCTGGGAAACCGGATCGACTACAAGCCGAGGTCGCTCTCCGGCGGCCAGCGTCAGCGCGTCGCCATCGCGCGGGCGCTCGTCAACAGCCCCAAGCTGGTCCTGGCCGACGAGCCGACCGCCGCGCTCGACAGGGATTCCGCACACGGCGTCGTCGATCTCCTAAAGGAGATGACAATCGAACACGATTCCACGGTCGTGATGGTCACCCACGACCACCGGATCATCGAGAAGGCCGATCGCCTCGTCCACATGGTCGACGGGCGGATCGCCTCCGACGTGGTGTTGCACGACGCGTTGAGGATCTGCGAATTTTTGAAGACGGTGGACGCGTTCAAGGATCTGACGCCGCTCGAGCTGACCAATGTCGCCGAGAAGATGACAAAGCGCCAGTTCGTTGCCGGTGATGTCGTCATCCGCCAGGGCGAGGCCGGCGAGGAGTTCTACCTGATCTCCGACGGCACGGTCGAGGTGATGCGCGAAGGCCACGAGGTGGCGACATTGGGCGCTGGCGATTTCTTCGGCGAGGGGGCGTTGATCACCGGCGAGCCGCGCAACGCCACGGTGGTCGCCAACGACAATGTCGAAACCTACATGCTTGGTGAAGCGGACTTCCGTGCCGCGATCGAAGCGAGCAGAAGTTTTCGCGATCAGCTCTACCGGGTCTATTTCCTGCGGCACTGACGGGTGTTTTCAGAGCCCGACCAGGCGCGCGCTTTCCTCCCACAGGCGGCGCGCAACGCCGCTGTCGAGAGCTGTAGGATCGGGACGAGCCAGCGCGTTGCCGATGACGTAGCCGCCGTGGAACGGCGCAGGGTCAGGGACCGTCGCAAGAAAAAGCGATGTCTCGGCGCCCTTCTCAGGGCTCCTCATAAATGGTTTCGCCAACCGCCAGACCAACTCGGTCATCCCTCCACGCTGTCCGATCCCGGTCGCGACGAGGCCCGGGTGGAGACAGGTCGCGACGACGCCCGAACCTTCGAGCCGAGCCGCCAGCTCGCGCGTGAAGAGGATGTTGCAGAGCTTCGAGCGTCCATAGGCCTTGAGCGGGCCCCAATCGTGCGGTCGAGCGAGTTCGGCGACGTCGAGGCGGTGACCGCGATGCGCTTCCGAGGCGACGGTGACGATCCGCGCCGGAGCCGAAGCCCTGAGGCGATCGAGTAACAAATTCGTCAACAGAAATGGGGCAAGATGGTTGACTGCGAAGGTCAGCTCGAACCCATCGGCCGACAGCCGGTATTTCGGCGACACCAATCCGGCGTTGTTGACCAACAGATCAAGCCGGTCATTGGCGGAAAGGAACTCGTTGGCCAAGCCGCGTACCGCAGCAAGGCTGGAAAAATCGCCAAGCGCAGCGGCGACTCGATCAGATTTGGTTCGCTCTGCCACGAACCGGCGCGCCGCCTCGGTCCGCGCGCGGTCGCGACCCGCCATGACGACCCGCATCCCGGTGCGGGCGAGGCCGAGTGCGGTATGGAGCCCGATTCCGGAGCTCGCTCCGGTGACGATCGCGATAGGCTGGGATCCGGGGAGATGGCTCGACATTTGCGATCCGGTCGAGCGCAAGCTCACCCGCGGGTAAGATTAGACGCTGTCGATGCCGGTCGCCCAGCGGCGGCAGATCTGGTGCGCGATCGCGACCGGCCCGGGTAGCGATGGCGCTGTCGATGCAGGATCCGGGTCGCCGGCCGCAGCGCGGGCAACCATGTCGCGGATCTCGTCGCGGTCGAACCAGCGGGCATCGACGAGTTCCTCGGTATCGACGGTGATCTCCTCGGTCAGCGCCTCGGTCAGGAACCCCATCATCAAGGTCGATGGGAAGGGCCAGGGCTGCGAGGCGAGGTAGCGGACACGGCCGCAGCGGATGCCGGACTCCTCGCGGACCTCGCGGCGCACCGCGTCCTCCAACGTCTCGCCCGGCTCCATAAAGCCGGCGAGGCACGAGAAGCGGGCGCCGGGACGGCGGCGTCCACGGCCGAGCAGCGCGCGCTCGCCTCTGACCGCGAGCATGATGACGACCGGGTCGACGCGGGGAAAGTGATGCGCCTTGCAGTTCGGGCAACGCCGCGTCCAGCCGCCGGCCGCTACGTTGCTCGGTGTTCCGCATTGCGCGCAGAAGCGATGCCGCGCGTGCCAATCGACAAGCGAGCGCGCCTCGGCGAGGATCGCCGCCTCGCCGCCGGCGATCAGCGGAGCCAAGGAGCGCACATCGATGTTCTCGCTCGCCGGGTCGGGCAGCGGGTCGGCGCCCGTCGCATCGAGCGCAAAATAAGCGCGGTCCTGGGCGATGCCGAGCAGGACGAGCGTTCCCCCGGCCTCGATCTGCGCCCGCCACGGCCCGACCGGCTGCCAGTCGAGCGCCATTTCGCCGCTGTTGCGGATCGGCGGCTTCAGATC
Organism: uncultured Alphaproteobacteria bacterium; assembly: GCA_963796155.1. Lineage (GTDB taxonomy): Bacteria > Pseudomonadota > Alphaproteobacteria > ATCC43930 > CGMCC-115725 > AP-15. The sequence goes on from CAWCKT010000002.1 coordinate 14,677, forward strand.
GCGCAGCGGGATCAGCCGCGTCGCGGGCTCGTCGAGCAGGGAGTCGATCCAGCCGGCGTCGCGCCGGCGCTCGCTGACGCGGTCGAGCGGGTTACCCGCAAAGCAGTAGATTTCTTCCATCCCGGCAACATATCCCCCGGGTAAGGGTCGGAGTCAAACCCCGCCGACGACCGCCCTCGGGCTCCCGTCCCACCTACTTTCGCTGTTTCTGCTGTTTTTACAGGAAATCAACAGCGGCGGGCGGCTCCTTCGCCGCAGGAATCCTCGACTTCCGGTGGCGCAGCGAACGAAAAAACAGCGAGATAGAAGCCCTGTCGGGCTGTAGCCCATCTGCTCGTTGACGAAAGTGCAAAGATTCTGGGTTGCATGGTTGCGCGTGATGGCGAGTGTTCACAAAACGATCGTTGCTATTTGTCAGATATTTCTAGAATAGCATTATTTTACAAATATGTCAATCAATAAATGCTGTTTGCCCCCATCCGCGCCTGGGTGCGGGGCTCTACTCTTGGCTCATCCTTTAGTGGTGAGCATCAGACGGATGGTGCCCTCCGGCTCAGAGGGTCATAGGTCCCTTCTCGACCCACCGCAGACCTTCATCACCACGCCAGCGGCTGATCGGGTCGGGTGTGAAGCGGAGGTTCGGACCGGACTTCTACACGTAGGAGCCCATCGTAGTCACGATGGTGCAGAGCCTCCCATGAAAATCGTTTCCCGACCCGCCTCGTCACGCCAGCGAAGGCCGGTGTCCACGGCAGACGGAGATCCCGGCCTAGTCTAGAAGGGTGTAATCCAATTACGAAATCTGGCGCTCTCATTCTCACATCCGTCGTTCCCGCGAAAGCGGGAACCGAGGGATTTCAGTCGCTTGCTCCCCTGTTCAAGCCGGGGGCAGGCTCTGGGTCCCCGCTTTCGCGGGGACGACGAACTGGCCTGTCCGCCGGATTTCCTGACATGGTGGTGCGTCCCGCGGGCGCCGGGTAACTCCGTGGAATATGCCCGTCGAGCCGCTGATTGGTGATTACTCACCCCGCTGCGGCAATCGCAAACTCAGTCAACTCGTCGAGCAAGGCCTTGGCCTCTTTCAGATCGGCGGTGTCGAAGCCTTCGGTGAACCAGCCGTAGACCGGGGCGAGAAGATCGCGGGCCTGCTGCCGTTCGCCGTGATCGCGCCACAGCCGGGCCAGGCTCGTCGCCGCGCGCAATTCCCAGGACTTTGCCTCCTGCGCGCGGGCAATGGCGATGGCTCGCTCGAAATGCGCCTGCGCTTTCGCCGCGTCGGGCTCCGGTGACATCAGCGCGATTTCGCCGGCGGTTCGGTGGATCTCGGCCTCGGACCACTTTTCCTTGGTTGTTTCCGCCGCTGTCATCGCCTCGCCGATGCAGCGCCAAGCCGCCTCGAATTGCCCGAGTTCCGCATGGGCGCGGGCCAAGTGCAGCAAATAGAATGGCATCCAAACTGTCGCTCCCGTTGTCCGCATGGCGGCCATCCCGGAGATCAGCATTTCGGTCGCGTCCAAAGTCCTGCCGGTCAAGGCCAGTACGCAACCTTGGTTCACCATTCCGAACGCCTTCCAAAACAGCGAACCTTTTTCTTCGGCCAGAGCAACAAGCTCTTGGGCTTGCGCGGCTGCCGCGGCGCGATTACCGCAGAGGGTATACGGCGCCGCTAGAACGCATAAAGCGGTCATCAGCCAGGTGGCTTGACCTATTTCCCGCGCATTCCTGAGCGCGTCGTCGGCGTCTTTGAGCGCGGCCTCGGGATAGCCAAGCAACCACAGAGCCAACGACCGGAAGACTAAGATATGGACCGCAATGTCTAGGCCAAATCGCGTTGCCAGCGGACGATGCTCGGCAGGGTCGTAAAGGGCGATCGCCTGATCCAAGTGCCCCCGGCCTTCCGCGATGTCCCCCGTAAACAGCAAGAAAGTTCCCATCATGTGATGCCCAACCATGAGCGGGACTGTCGCCCTTTGCTTCTCCGCGAGCGCCAGGAGCTGCGCCGCGAGATCGCGATAGACATCGCCATTGAATGCCACATGGTTCGCGCTGCAGAAGGCGTAGAGGACCAAGAACAGTAGCAGCGGGAGGCTCTCCCAGCGCTTCCGCTTGCTCGATCAGTAAACGTGCCTGCTCCTCAGCCGCCTTGGTTTCCGTGGCGGCGTGGCCTTTGACGTGCATGAGTGGGGTGATGAGCGCGACCTGAAGCTTGATCTGCTCGCGACGCAATGCTGGCGTGCCGGGCAGGGTCGCGAGCTGATCGAGGGCATGGGCGAACTGGGCCGCGGCTTCGACCAGCGCCGAGCGCGCCTGTGACCGCTCACCCGCCTTGCCCCACAAACCCGCGGCCTTCTCGATCAGCCCAGCCTCGGTGCAGTGATGCGCCAGGATCTCGGGCCGGCTCTCGGCAGTCTCGGCGAATTCTGTTTCAAGGGATTCGGCGATACGGGCGTGGAGCGCGCGTCGCGGCTCGCGCAGCAGCGTGCCATAGGCCGCGTCCTGCACCAGGGCATGCTTGAACAGGTAGCTCGCCTGCGGCGGGAAGCCCTGCCGGAACAGCAAGCCTGCCTGCAAGAGACGGTCGAGCGCCGATCCCAGCTCCGCCGCGGGCTTGCGTGCTACCGAAGCCAGCAGGGCATGCGAGAACTCCCGCCCGATCGCCGACCCGATCTGCGCTACCTCCCTGGCCGGGCCGAGCCGGTCGAGCCTCGCCATCAGAGATGCGTGCAAACTCGCCGGGACCGCCAAGACCGGAGACGGAACCGCTGCAACCGTGCGCCGGGCCGTGCCCTCGCTCTTCGCCTCCAGCACCGCCTTCGTCATCTCCTCGACGAAGAGCGGAATGCCATCGGTGCGCTCGACGATCTCCGCCAGCACATCCGCCGGCAGCGCCTTGTTCCCGACCAGACCCGCGACGATTGCGGCCGCTTCACGCTCCCCAAGCCGGTTGAGCGTAAGGCTCGTCACATCCGGCTGTCCCACCCACGGCGCGTTGAACTCGGGGCGGAACGTCACGATCAGCAGCGCCGGAAGTGTTTTAATCCGGTCGACGATCCGGCCGAGCACTTCCAGGCTCGTGGGGTCGATCCAGTGCACGTCCTCGAAGATCATCAGCACCGGTTCCCGGCGTGCCAACCCTGCGAGTTGCGACATTAGCGCTTCCAGCGTTCTCTGCCGGCGCTGTTCCGGGGTCAGATCGAGCGCGGGATAGCGTCCATCATTCGGCAGCGACAGCATCTCGGCAAAGAGTGCGGCATCCTCGGGCGAGGTCGAGGTGTGGGCGAGCACCGCATCGAGCTTGTCGAGCTTCGCCTGCGGTTTGTCGTCGTAGGCCAGTCCGGCGGCGCGTTCGATCTGGCCGATGATCGGGTGGAACGCGCTGTCCATGCGCTGCGGCGAGCAGAAATAGCGCAAGCGCGTGTGCGGTTCGGCGGCGAGGCGTTCCAGGAGTTCCGCCGTGAGCCGCGATTTCCCGATACCTGCCTCACCGGAGAGCAGCACCACCTGGCCTTCACCCGTCTTTGCCCGGGACCAGCGCCGAAGCAGCAATTCGGATTCTTCGTCCCGCCCGACGAGGGCGGTCAGGCCGGTCGGGTGCAGGGCGTCAAAGCGGCTCCCGACGGAACGCGCCCGCAGTGCCGCCCAGGCCCGCGCCGGCCCGGCGATGCCCTTGAGGTCCCTGGCCCCGAGGTCCTGCAGCTCGAAGAGATTGCCGAGCAGCCGTCGCGTGCTGTCGGCGATGACGACGGCACCAGGCTCGGCGAGAGCCTGCAGACGCGCCGCGAGGTTTGGCGTCTCGCCGACGACTGCCTGCTCCTGTGCGGCACCCGCGCCGATCAGGTCGCCGACCACGACAAGCCCGGTGGCGATGCCGACCCGCACCTGCAACGGAACGCCGTGGGCCTTCAGCCCACGGGCTTGTCCCGTGGGGGCAGTCGTGAGCTGCCGCACCGCCTCGACCAGGGCAAGCCCGGCCTGCGCAGCGTGCTCGGCGTCATGCTCGTGGGCCAGCGGGTAGCCGAAATAGGCCAGCACCCCGTCGCCCATGTACTTGGCGACGAACCCGCCGGCCTCGCCGATGAAATCGGCGCAACACCGGTGATAGGCGCCGATGACCTCGCGCAAATCCTCGGGATCGAGCCGCGCCGAGAGTGCCGTCGAGCCGACCAGATCGCAAAACATCACCGTCAGCTGCCGCCGCTCGGCCTCGGCCCCCACCCTCTCCTCCCCGGCAAGCGGGGGAGGGTTAAGGAGGGGGGCGGCGGGCGGCTCCGCCCCCAGGGCGGCGATCGCGGCCAGCAGCTTGCGGCGATGGCCGACCGAGGTTACGCCGATGCTGATCAGGTCGTCGGCCGTCAGCTCCGGCAGCACTTCGCCATCGACATCGTTGTCGCGGAATGCCGGCGCGTATTGTTCGAGCCCCAACCCGCGTAGCCACGCCACTACGTCCATGCGGTGATCCTCGGCTCCGAGGAGTGGCAGCCCCTCATGGATGACGATAGACCTCTGCCCTTTGAGCTACCAGCGGCAGCGCTGAAATAGGCGCGGTGTCGGGTGTCCTCGTCGGCGTCCGCGCGAGTTCGCCGTGACCCGTGGTGAGACAGCTACATAATTCCGCCGCGGTCAAATATCCGCGCGGGATCAAGGAGGGGCCGGTAAATTCGCGAGCAAGGTGGGGCGCCCGCGCGGCGCGCTGCGCAGCATAAGATAGCCGCAGATCCCGGAAATCACCGAGGCGAGCAGGACAGCGACGCGGACATCGACATCATAGGCCTCGGCAGGAAAGGCGAGCGTGCCGATAAAGAGGCTCATCGTGAAGCCGATGCCGGTCAACAGAGCCATGCCATAGAACTGGCGCCAGTCGGTCCCCTCGGGGAGCGTGCCAATCCCGATCCGAATGGCCGCCCAGGTCGACCCGATCACCCCCAGTTGCTTGCCGACGAGCAGCCCCAAGCCGATCCCCAATTGGACCGGGTGCAGCAGGTCGCCGAGCGCGATGCCTTTGAGGCCCAGTCCAGCATTGGCAAAGGCAAAGACCGGCAGCACGCCAAAAGCGACCCAGGGATGCAGGTCGTGCTCGAGAGCGTGGGCCGGCGAGGAGCCGTCTCTCGCCCGCAGCGGCATTGCGAGGCCGACGATGACCCCCGCAAGGGTGGCGTGGACGCCGGACTTCAGAACGCAGACCCAGATGAACACGCCCGTCAGCATGTAGGCGGCTCTGTGGGATACGCCCGACAGGTTGAGGAGAGCGAGTGCCGCGACGCCGAGACCGGCCAGGATCAGGGCGATCAGGGACAGCTCGGCAGTGTAGAACACGGCAATGATGATGATCGCGCCGAGGTCGTCGATGATCGCCAGGGCCAGCAGAAATGTCTTCAGCGAAGGGGGCGCCCGCGGTCCCAGCAGGGCCAGCACGCCGAGCGCGAAGGCAATGTCGGTTGCGGTCGGGATGGCCCAGCCGCGCAAGGCCGCGGCGTCGCCCCAGGTGCAGGCGAGGTAGACGAGCGCCGGGCCGGCCATGCCGCCCAATGCGGCGATCGCCGGCAGTGCGGTGTTCGCCACGCTCGACAGCTCGCCCTCGACGACCTCGCGTTTGACCTCGAGGCCGACGAGCATGAAGAAGATCGCCATCAGACCGTCGTTCACCCACAGCAGCAACGGCTTGGCGAGGGCGAAACCGCCAACCTGGATCGCGAGCGGGAGTTCCAGGAGCTGGGTATAGAACGCCTCGAGCGGCGAGTTCGCCAGCACGAGAGCAGCCGCGGCGGCGACGCAGAGGACCAAGCCGCCGGCCAATTCCAGCTTGAGGAACTGCTGAAGAAGGGGCAGGGCTGGAACCGAAGAAAGAAGCCAGGGCGCCGCTCGCCCTCTCGGCTACGCGGCGGGTGAGAGGCTGCTCTGGTTACGCCGGCGCGGGAATCGCGCGCTGGTTGTACATGATCCTGCGCATCTGCGCCCGCTCCTCGGCCGTCAACGTGCTGGGGTCGACGCGCAGATTGTTGCCGGCCTCCATGCCGCGCTTGACCGCCGGCCGGTTGCCGACTTCCTCGAACCAGCGCTTGAAGTATTTGAACTCGTTGATGTCCTGTCCCTGGGCCTCGGCGTTGACCGCCCAGGGATAGGAGATCATGTCGGCGATCGTGTACGCGTCGCCAGCCAGATAGCGGCGGTCGTAGAGCCGATTGTTCATCACGCCGTAGAGCCGGTTCGCCTCGTCGGTGAAGCGGCGGATCGCATAGGTCAGATCGCCTGCCTCAGGGCCGGCGCGGCGGAAATGCCCGCACTCGCCGAGTTTCGGGCCTTGATTGGCCATCTGCCACATGACCCACTGGGTGACCTCGTATTTCCCGCGCGTGTCCTGCGGGAAGAAGCGCCCCTCCTTTTCCCCGAGGTACATCATGATCGCACCCAACTCGAAGACGCTGATCGGCGCGCCGCCTCCTTTGGGCGCATGGTCCACCAAGACAGGCATGCGGTGGTTCGGATTGATCTTCAGAAAGTCCGGCTTGAATTGATCGCCGCGCCCGATGTTGCAGGGGACGATGTTGTAGTCGAGACCGAGCTCTTCGAGCAGGATCGTAACTTTCTTGCCGTTCGGCGTCGGCCAAAAGTGGACATCGAGCATCGTTCTGCCTTTCTGGTCGATGTGTCGCGCAGCCTGTCGGCCGCGGGTAATCGGCAGGGACGATACCCTCTCGCCCCCTGGATGTCACCGGCTGGCGTTTGATCGCGACTAAGGGGTCGAGCTCAGGCGGCTTTGGCGCTGACCGCGGACTTGGTCGCTCGGGCCGCGCGGCGGATCATGTCGGCGCCCTTTTCTCCGATCATAATGGTCGGCGCGTTGGTGTTGGTCGAAGTGACCGTCGGCATCACCGAGGCGTCGACGACGCGCAGGCGCTCGATCCCGTGGACCCGCAGCTGGTCGTCGACCACCGCCATCGCGTCGCCGCCCATCTTGCAGGTGCAGGTGGCGTGGTAGACGGTCGAGCCTTTCTGCCGTGCGTAGTCGAGAAGCTCGTCGTCGGTACGGATATCCGCACCGGGAAGGATCTCGGCCCCGACATATTTGGCGAGTGCCGGTGCGGCGAAGAACCGGCGCAGGTAGTTGAGGCCCGCCACGATGGCCCGGCGGTCGGTCGGATCGCTTAGATAGCGCGGGTTGATCGCCGGCGGGACATGGGGGTCGCTCGACCTGGCCTCGACGATGCCGCGGGAGAGCGGCCGCATCTGCCAGACCCCGGCGGTCATGCCGGGAAACTCGTCCAGCTCACCGATCATGCCGTCCTTGAAGCTGCCCGGCGCAAAGACGCATTGCACGTCCGGGGTTGCCAATTTTTCCAGCACCTTGACCGAGGCCGCGGCGAGTGACGCACTGTAGGTCAAGATACCCTTGCCGGTGACGAGGTAGCGCAGCACCTCGGCGGCCAAGGCCATGCCGCGCGAGCGCTCGTTGACCGTCGGCGCGCCGCTGACCGGATAGCTGATCCGCGCAACGTAGTGATCCTGCAGGTTCTGGCCGACCCCGGGCAGCTCATGGACGACCGGGACGCCGATGCGGGTGAGGTGCTCGGGCGAGCCGACGCCGGAGAGCTGCAGGATGTGCGGCGAGCCGACGGCGCCGGCGGCGAGGATCACTTCGCGATCGGCCTCGGCGCGCTCTACCCTCCCGCCCCGTTCGTATTCAACCGCGACTGCGCGGCGTCCGTCGAACACGATGCGGCGGACCAGCGCCTTGACGACAACTTCGAGATTGGGCCGCCGCGTCGCCGGCCGCAGATAGGTGCGGGCCGCACTCGCGCGCCGCCGACCGCCGCGCGTCTGCTGGCAATAGCCGATCCCGCCGTGCGGCAGAGAGTTGACGTCCTCGCGGTATTCGAGCCCGATCTCTTTGCCTGCCTCGATCGCGGCGCGGCACAACGGCGGTATGTCGGTCATGCGCGAGGTGAAGAGCGGGCCGCCCTTGCCGCGCCATTCGTTGGCCTCGCCCTCCCAATTTTCAGCCTTCTTGAAATACGGCAGCACCTCATCGAACGACCAGCCGCGGTTGCCGAGCTGCGCCCAATGGTCGAAATCCTCGGGCTGGCCGCGCACATAGATCAGCCCGTTGATCGAGCTCGAACCGCCGAGCACCCGCCCGCGCGGATAGAGGATCGCGCGGCCCGCGGTGCCGGGGTCGGGCTCGGCATGATAACCCCAGGTCAAGGTCGGATGATCGAGGAGCTTCATAAAGCCGGCCGGGACATGGATATACGGGCTCCAGTCGCGCCCGCCCGCCTCGATCAGCAGCACCTTGACGGCGGGATCCTCGGTCAGGCGGTTGGCCAGAACGCAACCCGCCGATCCCGCGCCAACGATCACATAATCCGCCTGCATGCCCGCCTCCAGCCAACCACACCGGCCTCATCGGATTGCCCGGTCGGTCGGGCGTTAAGCTACCGAGCGCAGACGCAGACGGCAATCCATTCGGGATGCGCTGCGGGATGCCGGGTTCGCCTTTTCAGATGATGCGGCGGCAGCGCAGCTCGTCGAGAACCTGCTCGGCAGCGCTCTCGGGTGTCGCGCCGATCGTCGTCACGTGTATTTCCGGCGCTTCGGGCGTCTCGTAGGCCGAGTCGATACCGGTGAAGTGCGGAATCCGCCCGGCTTTGGCATTGGCATAGAGCCCCTTGGGATCGCGCCGCATGCATTCGTCGAGCGGCGTGTCGACAAAGATCTCGAGGAAGGCGGTGGGTGCCGTCAATTCTCGCACCATCCGCCGTTCGGCGCGAAACGGCGAGATGAACGAACAGAGTACGATCAGTCCGGCCTCGGTCATCAGCTTGGCAACTTCGCCGACGCGTCGGATGTTTTCGACCCGGTCCGCGTCGGTGAAGCCGAGATCGCGGTTAAGGCCGTGCCGCACGTTATCGCCGTCGAGCAGCATCGTGTGACGTCCATCGGCCAGCAGCTTCTTCTCGACGAGATCGGCGATCGTCGATTTCCCGGCGCCGGAGAGCCCAGTGAACCACAGCACCGCGGCGCGCTGTTCTTTCAGCGCCGCGCGCTCGTCGCGCCCGACGGTCAGCGCCTGCCAGTGCAGGTTGCTGGCTCGCCACAGGCCAAAGGCGATCATCCCGGCCCCGGCGGTCTGATTGGTGAAACGGTCGATCAGGATGAAGGCGCCGGTGTCGCGGTTGACCTCATAAGGATCAAAGGCCACCGGAACGGTCGTAGAAAGGTTGCAGAACCCGACCTCGTTCAGCTCCAACGTCCGGTCCGCCAGATGCGCCAGCGTGTCGATGTCTATGCGGTATTTAAGGGCGGTCACCGTAGCCGGAACCGTGCGCGTGCCGATCTTCAACAAATACGAGCGGCCGGGGACGAGCGGATGCTCGCTCAGCCAGATCACATGAGCGGCGAACTGGTCGACAAACTCGGGCGGTGCACCAGGTTCCGCGAGAAGGTCACCGCGGGCGATGTCAACCTCGCCTTCCAAGGTCAGGGTCACCGCATCTCCTGCCCGCGCGCGTTCGAGCGTACCGTCGAAGGTGAGGATCTCCTTGACCCGGGCGCAACGTTCGGAGCCGGCTATCAGCACTTGCTCGCCGGGCGCGATCGTGCCCGATGCGATGGTCCCGCAATAGCCGCGAAACTCGCCATCGGGTCGGTTGACCCACTGCACCGGAAAACGCAGCGGCAGCCGGCTGACGTCGCTGGAAACCTCGACCGAATGAAGGTGTTCGAGCAAGGTCGGCCCGCGATACCACGGCATCCGAGCCGAACGGAGGGTGACGTTGTCGCCATATCTCGCCGCAAGCGGGATCGCTCGGATCGAGGCGCCACCCAGACCCGCGGCAAACGTCGAAAACCGGGTGGCAATCTCCTCGAAAGAGCGCTCCTCGAAACCGACTAGATCCATTTTGTTGACGGCCAGCACGAGCTGTCGAATCCCGAGAAGCGAGCAGATGAAGGCATGCCGCTTGGTTTGCGGCAGCACCCCCTTGCGCGCGTCTACCAGGATCACTGCTAGTTCAGAGGTCGAGGCGCCAGTCGCCATGTTGCGGGTGTATTGTTCGTGGCCAGGCGTGTCGGCGACGACAAAGGCGCGCTCCGGTGTCGCGAAGAACCGGTAGGCCACATCGATTGTTATGCGTTGCTGCCGCTCGTCCTCCAGCCCGTCGAGCAGCAGCGAGAAGTCGATGTCCTCGCCGGCGGTGCCAAACCGCCGCGATTCCCGCTGCAGTACTGCCAACTGGTCATCGAGGATCAGCGCGCAATCGTAGAGCAGCCGGCCGATCAGCGTCGACTTGCCGTCGTCGACCGACCCGCAGGTGAGAAAGCGCAGCAGATCCTTGTCGTGCTGCCCGGAAACACAAGAGCCTTCCATCCTCAGAAGTAGCCCTCGCGTTTTTTGCGTTCCATCGCCGCCTCCTCGTCGCTGTCGATCAGCCGGCCCTGTCGCTCCGACCGCCGCGCGTCATGCAATTCGGCGACAATTTCAGCGGGCGTCGCCGCCGCCGACTCGATCGCTCCGGTAAGCGGATAACACCCCAAGGTGCGGAACCGAACCCGACGCATTTCCGGCCGCTCACCGGGCTCGAATGGCAGTCGCTCGTCGTCGGCCATGATCCAAACGCCACTGCGACAGACCACCGGCCGCAGGGCGGCGAAATAGAGCGGCACGACCGCGATCTCTTCCGCGGCGATGTATTCCCAGACGTCGCGTTCGGTCCAGTTCGACAGCGGAAAGACGCGCATCGACTCTCGCTCGCGCAGCCGCGTGTTATAAAGCCGCCACAGTTCCGGCCGCTGGTTTTTCGGGTTCCAGCCATGTTCGGCGCTGCGCAGCGAGAAGATGCGCTCCTTGGCGCGGCTCTTCTCCTCGTCGCGCCGCGCCCCGCCGAGTGCCGCGTCAAACCCGTAGCGATCGAGCGCCTGCTTCAATGCCTCGGTCTTCATGACCGCGGTGTGCAGCGCCGACCCCGAGGTGACCGGGTTGATCCCGCGAGCTTTCCCCTCCTCGTTGGTGTGCACCAGCAGATCGAGCCCCAGCCGGCGCGCCGTTGCGTCACGGAACGCGATCATTTCGCGGAACTTCCACCCGGTATCGATGTGCAGCAGCGGGAATGGCGGCTTGGCGGGAAAGAACGCCTTGCGCGCCAAATGCACCATGACGCTCGAATCTTTGCCGATCGAATAGAGCATTACCGGGTTGCGAAACTCCGCCACCACCTCGCGCATGATCCCGATCAACTCAGCTTCGAGCCGCTTCAGATGTTTGGGTTGCACACCGGCAGGCGCCGGACGTTCGGCAATGACGGTCAAAGAACATCCCTTTGCGGCGGAGGCCGATTATTCCTATCGGAGAAAAGCTTACGAGATGTCAATCTATGGCAGCAACGGCAGCGGAGCCCTCAAAGGCGCCTACGAGGCTCGTCGAGGACCACGGCGGCCCCGCTGGCAATGCCCAGTTGGGCAGCAACATCGATCGCCGCGACAAACCATTTGCCGCTTTTCTCGATGAGCAAGGGGGCGCCGCTCACGCCTCCGGTTCCCGTGCAATTGTGCCGCAGCAACGTCCGGCCGCTCGCATCGACAAACCGGCCGACAATGCGGCATTGGGTGTCGGCCATCAAAATGAGCGGGTGATCTTGCTGGTAGCCGCCCAGCATGACGGCTGCCCCGACCTCCGGCCGCTCCCCGAGAAGGGGCAGTACGCGGTCCGGCGAGCCAAGTCTTTTGTCGATTGAGGCCAGCGCCCAATCGCTGCCGCCCGTCTCCTTCGGTCGGCCCGGGTCGTAGCCGGTTCCGGTTTCGACCCTGACACCGACGGCATGCCCGGCATAGCGGCTGCCGTCGTAGCCGATCAGGAAATGCACCGAGTTGGGCGAGAAATTGCGCTGGGTGCGCGGGTTGTATAGACAATGCGCGGCGGTCAAGACCATCGACGGGCCGACCAGCGTAGCTGTGCACAACGCGCGCAAATTCATCGATGCGGCCTGCAGTTTGCCGATAGCACGCCACGGAACGTTGTCGGGGTCGACCCGGACGCGTGGGTCGTAGGCACCGATACCCGGCGACAATGGAGCGGCATCGCCCCTCGGGCCTTCTGCGGCCCGCAAACCCATCGCTACGGAGGCGAGAGTCGCCAGCGCAACCGCGAGCACAAGTGCTATGCGCAGCATCGGCACCGTCCGGGCGGGCAACGGGCCCGGTTCTGCGTCACCGCGGTGGCCCCACGCTCACCCGCCCACGGGGCCAATGTTAGACGATCAGTGCAGCTTTGGCGCTTTGTATAACCTGGTCCGGTCGACCGATAGGACGCGGACCGTCAAGGTCTCGTTATCGCGCCCTACCTGCAGCACGACTTCGCTGCCGGCCGGGCCGCCCGCCCAGACCTTGCGCCACAAGCCCGCGAGACTTGCTACCGGATCGTCGCGTACAGCGAGGATGCGGTCACCCGGCCGCAGTCCCGATTTGCTCGCCGGACCGCGCTCGGTCAGACCCGCGACGACGATCGCGTCCTCGACCTCGGTGGCAAGGAGGCCGAGCCACGGGCGGGGCGGACGATTCGGGCGACCGTAGGTCAGCATTTCGTCGAGGATCGGCGGCAACAGGTCGATCGGTACGACCATGTTGACATCGCGGCGAAGTTCGCGGCCGTTCGCTTGCTGCACGTGAAGCGAGCCGATCCCGATAAGCCTGCCGTCGGCGCCGATCAGGGCGGCACCGCCCCAAAAGGGGTGGGCGGGAGCGGTAAAGATCGCGCGGTCGAGTACGTATTCCCAGTACCCCGCGAACTCCTGTCGTGCGACGACCCTCGCGGCGATCGCATGGCGGCGGCCGCCCTCGGCGGCCATGATCGCCCGGTCGCCCGCACCGACGCGCAGTCCGATTCCGAGATCGACCGGCGGGATGTTCAAACGTCCTAGCGCCTGCACGAGACCGAAGCCGGTCTCCTGGTCGTAGCCAAGGACGTGACCGGGTACGGCACCGCCGCCCGCGGAGGTGAGCCAAATCGTCTCGGCTTCGGTGATGAGATAGCCGATCGTCAGGACGAGGCCGTCCCCGCGGATCAGGACACCGCTGCCGGCGCGCTCGGTGCCCAGCGTCCCGGCGGTGAAAGCGTCCTCCGGGATCGTTGCCCGCAAGCCGAGAACCGCGCTGAGCGCGCGGTCCAGATCGAAGGCGCAATCCCCGGGCTTCGGCTGGATCTCACCCGGGATCTCCCAATCTACCGTTCGCGACATTTTTGGGGACTCGTCGGTGGCAACTGTTCGCAAAAGAGTGCCCCGAGACTGCTCACTTGTCAAAACCCCTGGCGGGGCCGATGGCGCCGGCTCTGCGCGGACCGGGACTTCGCCCTGCGCTGCTTGACAAGCCGGAGCGTCCCGATTATCTGAGCAGCACTCTCGGGGAGAGAGTGCTAATTCCGGAATTGTAGGGTATTCGGATCCCAGGAGGTGTTCATGGCATTCCGTCCATTGCATGACCGCGTGCTGATTCGCCGCATCGAATCGGAAGAGAAGACCGCGGGCGGCATCATCATCCCCGACACGGCGAAGGAGAAGCCGATGGAGGGCGAGGTTGTATCGGCCGGTCCGGGTGCGCGCGGCGAGGATGGCAAGCTTCAACCGATGGATATCAGGGCGGGCGATCGGGTGCTGTTCGGCAAATGGTCCGGCACCGAGGTCAAGCTCGATGGCGAAGAGCTGATCATCATGAAAGAGTCCGACATCATGGGCGTGATCGAGCATGACGCCCCCGCGAGAAAGGTCGCTTGAGGAGCACCAGGATATGGCAGCAAAAGAAGTCAAATTTCACGCAGATGCGCGCGAGCGGATGCTGCGCGGTGTCGATATTCTCGCCAATGCAGTCAGAGTGACCTTGGGCCCCAAGGGCCGCAACGTCGTTCTCGACAAATCATTTGGTGCACCGCGGATCACCAAGGACGGCGTCACTGTCGCCAAGGAGATCGAACTGTCCGACAAGTTCGAGAATATGGGCGCCCAGATGGTGCGCGAGGTGGCCTCGAAGACCAGCGATCAGGCCGGCGACGGCACCACCACCGCGACCCTGCTGGCCCAGGCGATCGTGCGCGAGGGCGCCAAGGCCGTCGCCGCCGGCATGAACCCGATGGATCTGAAGCGCGGGGTCGATCTGGCTGTCGACGCCGTCGTCACGGATATCAAGAAGCGGTCGAAGAAGATTTCGACCAACGAGGAGATCGCCCAGGTCGGCACTATCTCCGCCAACGGCGAACGCGAGGTCGGCGAGATGATCGCCCAGGCGATGCAAAAGGTCGGCAATGAGGGCGTAATCACGGTCGAGGAGGCCAAGAGCCTGGGGACCGAGCTCGACGTCGTCGAGGGCATGCAGTTCGACCGCGGCTATCTTTCGCCGTATTTCGTCACCAATGCCGAGAAGATGATCGCCGAACTCGATAACCCATACATTCTCCTTCACGAGAAAAAGCTGTCCGGCTTGCAGGCGATGCTGCCGGTGCTCGAATCGGTGGTGCAAAGCGGCAAGCCTCTCCTGATCGTGGCCGAGGATGTCGAGGGCGAAGCGCTAGCCACCCTCGTCGTCAACAAGCTGCGCGGCGGTCTCAAGGTGGCGGCGGTCAAGGCCCCGGGCTTCGGCGACCGACGCAAGGCCATGCTCGAGGACATCGCGATCCTTACCGGCGGCCAGGTGATCAGCGAAGATCTCGGGATCAAGCTCGAGAACGTCACGCTCGACATGCTGGGCCAAGCCAAGAAGCTGCGCGTCGAGAAAGAGAACACGACGATCATCGACGGCGGCGGCAAGAAGGACGACATCCAGGGCCGCTGCACGCAGATCCGCCAGCAGATCGACGAGACGACCTCCGATTATGACCGCGAGAAGCTGCAGGAGCGGCTGGCCAAGCTCGCCGGCGGCGTCGCCGTAATCCGGGTCGGCGGCTCGACCGAGGTCGAAGTCAAGGAGAAGAAGGACCGGGTCGACGACGCGATGCACGCGACGCGCGCCGCGGTCGAGGAGGGTGTCGTCGCCGGTGGCGGGGCGGCCTTGCTCTACGCTTCGCGCGCCCTCGAAAATCTGAAGCCGGCAAACAGCGACCAGCGGGTCGGCATCGACATCGTCAAGAAAGCGCTATTGTACCCGGCCCGGCAGATCGCCGAGAACTCGGGCACGGACGGCTCGATCGTCGTCGGCAAGCTGCTCGACAGCGCGGATACCAACTACGGCTACGATGCCCAAAAGGGCGAGTTCACCGACATGGTCCGGGCGGGCATCATCGACCCCACCAAGGTCGTGCGGCACGCTCTGCAGGACGCGGCTTCGGTGGCGGGTCTGTTGATCACCACCGAGGCGATGGTTGCCGAGAAGCCCGAGCCCAAGACCCCGCCAGCGATGCCGCCGGGCGGCGGCATGGGCGGCATGGATTTCTAAGCCCGGCGCCGGCGCTGCCCTCTCCGACCCTTCAGGCGCGAGCGACCTCGCGCCTGAAGGGCATACCGACACCCCTTGAGGCCGTCTGTCCGCGAGAAATCGCAGGCAGGCGGCCTTCGCTTTGGCTGGCGGCTCGTGCGCCCGCCGCAACCCTGCTCTGTCTATGCCGGTAAGCTACCTCGCCACCTTGCCAGCCATCAGCCCTCCGCCCATACTGATCGCGATGCGACGCTTATTCCCGGATCCCGTTTTCGCCGCGGAGGCCGACACCCCGTTGCGGCTTTGCGATCATCCGGGCTGCGTTGCCGGCGGAGAATTCCGCGCGCCGAAGTCCCGGATCGAGCTCCATGATTATTACTGGTTCTGCCTCGAGCACGTTCGTGCTTACAATTCGGCTTGGAATTACTACGCTGGGATGAGCGACGGCGAGATCGAAGCCGAGATCCGCCATGACACAGTCTGGCAGCGCCCGAGTTGGCGGCTGGGAGATCGGCACGGCCCCGGTTATACGGCACGAATCCGCGATTATTTCGGCATGTTCACCGGGAGCTCGCAGCGCTCGACCGGACGTGGAAGGCGTAATGACCACCGTGCGAGAGAGGCTGCGCAGCGGGCGCTGTCTGCGCGCGAGCAGGCTCTGGCCGTGTTCGAGATCGAGCCGCCGTTCACCCCGGTGCGCCTCAAGGCGCGCTACAAAGCGCTGGTCAAGCTCCACCATCCCGATGCGCACGGCGGAGACAAAATGGCCGAAGAGAGGCTGAAGATCGTCAATCAGGCCTACGCCACCCTGAAAGCCAGCTATTTCAGTTGAACGACCGCGGTGCAGCACTCAAATTCCACTGCTCAACTATAAGGATACAAGACAAGTATGCCATCCGCTCAGCCAACGGCGCCGACCGGCGCGTTCCCCTTGGATCAGCCCGACATCACGATCTCGGTCCGACAGACCTTCGGGATCAACAGCGATCTCCAGGTTCCTGCCTTCAGCCAGGCGAGCGAGCACGTTCCCGATTTCGACGATGCCTATCGCTTCGATCACGACACGACGCTCGCGATCCTCGCCGGCTTCGCGTTCAACCGTAGGGTTATGATTTGCGGCTATCACGGCACTGGCAAATCGACCCACGTCGAGCAGGTTGCCGCCCGGCTGAATTGGCCGTGCATTCGCGTCAATCTCGACAGCCACATCAGCCGGATCGATCTCGTCGGCAAGGATGCGATCGTGCTGCGCGACAACAAGCAGGTCACCGAGTTCCGCGAGGGCCTGCTGCCTTGGGCGCTGCAACACCCGGTGGCGCTGTGCTTCGATGAATACGATGCCGGTCGCCCGGATGTCATGTTCGTGATCCAGCGCGTGCTCGAGGTCGAAGGCAAGCTGACCTTGCTCGACCAGAACCGCGTGCTCCGCCCGCATCCGGGGTTCCGGCTGTTCTCGACGGCGAACACCGTCGGTCTCGGCGATACCACCGGCCTTTATCACGGCACGCAGCAGATCAACCAGGGCCAGATGGACCGCTGGAACATCGTCGCCACGTTGAATTACCTGCCGCACGATGCCGAGGTCGAGATCGTCTTGGCCAAGGTGCCGAGCTACGACGACGAGCAGGGTCGGCGCACGATCAGCGCGATGGTGGCGCTTGCCGATCTGACCCGCGCCGGGTTCATCAACGGCGACATCTCGACCGTGATGTCGCCGCGCACGGTCATGACCTGGGCCGAGAACGCGCGCATTTTCGGCGATTTGGCCTTTGGCTTCCGGCTGACGTTCCTCAACAAATGCGACGAGATGGAGCGCCCGACCGTGGCCGAATATTATCAGCGCTGCTTTGGTACCGAGCTCGCAGAGACCAGCGTCAACGCGACCCTAATGTAGCGGGCGACCGACAACCCACATGGCGCAGGAGTTTTCGCCGACCGAGATCTTCAAGCGTGCGACCGCGGCGACCCTGCGCGCGATCGCCGAACGCGACGATGTGACCGTAGGTTTCGGGCCCGAAGCCGCGGGGGTGAGCGGTGCGCGGGTGCGGCTACCGAACCCGCCGCGCGATCTCCCCGCCGAGGAGGCTGCGCAACTGCGGGGTGTCGCCGACAGCGTGGCGCTGCGCCTGCGCTATCACGACGACGCGGTGCACAGTAAGCGGGTGCCGGGCTCGCCCCTAGCGCGGGCGGTCTTCGAGGCGGTCGAGCAGGCGCGGATCGAGGCTCTGGGCGCCCGGCGCATGGTCGGGGTCGCCACCAATCTCGCGGCGATGCTCGACGAGCAGTATCGTCGGCAGGGGTTCGAACGGATCACCGAGCGCACCGACAGCACGATGGCGGAGGCGGTCCGCTTGCTGACCCGCGAGGCGCTGACCAGAGAGCGGCCGCCGCCTGCAGCGCGCCGTGTCGTCGATCTCTGGCGCCCCTGGCTCGAGGGGCGCATCGGCAAGGACTTCAACGAACTCGACCGCACGATCCTCGATCAGGACGCTTATGCGCGGGCGACCCGCAGGCTGCTGCAGGATCTCGATCTCGACCTCGGCGAGATCGACGACGAAGCGGAAAGCGAGGAGCAGCAGGGCGGCGAGGAAGCCGAGAGCGAGAACCAGAGCGAGGGCGAGGGGAGCACCGGCGCCCAGGATTCGGGCGAAGGCTCGCCGATGGAAGGCGAGGCCGAGGACGCGCAGGACGCCGCCGAGGCCGGCGACGGCGAGATGATGCCCGGATCGAGCGACGACGACCCGGGCCGCCCGGGCCGCCCCGGCCAGATGCCGCGCGGCCGCCCCGACGAGACCGCGGTCTACCGCGCCTTCAGTGCGGCCTCGGACGAGGTTGTCGACGCCGACAAGCTGTGCGACGCGGACGAGCTGTCGCGGCTGCGCCATCTGCTCGACCAGCAGCTCTCGCATCTGCAGAGCGTGATCGCGCGGCTGGCCAACCGGCTGCAGCGAAAGTTGATGGCCAAGCAGACCCGCGCCTGGGAGTTCGATCTCGACGAGGGCCTGCTCGACGCCGCGCGGCTGTCGCGTGTCGTCGCCAACCCGATCCTACCCTTGGCCTACAAGCGCGAACGCGAGACCGAGTTCCGCGACACCGTCGTTACCTTGCTGATCGACAATTCGGGCTCGATGCGCGGCCGGCCGATCACGGTGGCGGCGATGAGCGGCGACATCCTCGCCCGCACCCTCGAGCGCTGCGGGGTCAAGGTCGAGATCCTCGGCTTCACGACCCGCGCCTGGAAGGGCGGGCAGTCGCGCGAGCGCTGGATCGCCGCCGGCAAGCCGCCGAACCCGGGCCGCCTCAACGATCTGCGCCACATCGTCTACAAGCCGGCCGACGCTCCGTGGCGGCGCGCCCGGCGCAACCTCGGCTTGATGCTGCGCGAGGGCATCCTCAAGGAGAACATCGACGGCGAGGCGCTGGTCTGGGCGCATGACCGTCTGCGCGCGCGCACCGAGCAGCGGCGCATCCTGATGGTGATCTCCGACGGCGCCCCGGTCGACAACTCCACGCTCTCGGTCAACCCCGGCAACTACCTCGAAAAGCATCTGCGCGAGGTGATCCGCGAGATCGAGCACCTGGGCGAGGTCGAGTTGACCGCGATCGGCATCGGCCACGACGTGACCCGCTATTACCGCCGCGCCGTTACAATCGTCGACGCCGAGCAACTGGGTGGGGTCATGCTCGAAAAGCTCGCCGAGCTGTTCGACGAGGATCGCGGCTCCGATACCCGCGTCCGCAGCCGGCGGGTGGCTTAGGCCACGCTGCACCGGGTGCCGCGCGCCGAGCGCGCGGCGCGATTGGGGTCGCATGACCTCGCGAATTTCCCTGCCGCACGGGAAATTTCCCGCAAAAAACGAGCCTGAAGCGGAAAACGGACCCAATAAGGTCCGTTTGATCAACAACATAGGGGATCCGAGGATGCACGGCGGCTCATTTTGGCAGGGTATTTTCGGCACCGAAAATACCCTGCCATACGCGCGGCAGGGAATTGGCAGGGGAATTCCGCAAGAGGGCATTTCCGGGCTCTAAATCTAAACTGGGATTCGGATGCAACGACCGATGCGATGCGCTGACGCAGCGCGGCCAAGCCCGAGGACGGCAGACCCTCTCCGGTGAACACCGAGGCGGGAGGGACCCGCGTCAGCGCGCGGGTGGCGGCTGGCACGGTTCGACGACCTTTTCTCGCCTGACGTTGTGGGCGCCGCACGCCGGCACCCTCGAGCGCTACAGCATCAAGACAGACTTCTCACTGTCACGACCCGCGCCCTGAAGGGCGGGCAGTCGCGCTAGCGCCATGTCGCTGCCGACAACTCGTCCGCTTAGAGCAGGGATCTACGCCCAATATGCACGTTCAGCGGGCGGCTGTCAAGAACGAACAGAGAACATGTTTCGCAGCTGATCTCTCGCCCGGCCACACGCAGGCCGTTCGACCGGCGCTCCAAATCGCCAACCCGCGGCACCCCAACGACGCGCCACAGCGCCTGCAAGATGGCTTTTGTCGCGCTGGCCGATCCTGCCCCTGGCCTATAAGCGCGAGCGCGAAAGCGAGTTCCGCGACACCGTCGTTACTCTGCTGATCGACAATTCGGGCTCGATGCGCGGGCGGCCGATCACGGTGGCGGCGATGAGCGGCGACATCCTCGCCCGCACCCTCGAGCGCTGCGGGGTCAAGGTCGAGATCCTCGGCTTCACGACCCGCGCCTGGAAGGGTGGGCAGTCGCGCGAGCGCTGGATCGCCGCCGGCAAGCCGCCGAACCCGGGCCGCCTCAACGATTTGCGCCACATCGTCTACAAGCCGGCCGACGCGCCGTGGCGGCGCGCCCGGCGCAGTCTCGGCTTGATGCTGCGCGAGGGCATCCTCAAGGAGAACATCGACGGCGAGGCGCTGGTCTGGGCGCATGACCGTCTGCGGGCGCGCACCGAGCAGCGGCGCATCCTGATGGTGATCTCCGACGGCGCGCCGGTCGACAACTCCACCCTCTCGGTCAATCCCGGCAACTACCTCGAAAAGCATCTGCGCGAGGTGATCCGCGAGATCGAGCGCTTGGGCGAGGTCGAGTTGACCGCGATCGGCATCGGCCACGACGTGACCCGCTATTACCGCCGCGCGGTGACCATCGTCGACGCCGAGCAACTCGGCGGTGTCATGCTCGAAAAGCTCGCCGAGCTGTTCGACGAAGAGGGCGGCTCGCAAACCCGTGTGCGCAGTCGCCGGGTGGCCTAGGCCACCGGCGCACCGAGTGCTGCGCCGCCACAGGCCACCGCCACGTCGCCAGTGTTGATGGCCGCAAGCGCGACGCCAACCTCTTACTCTGGGCGGCGGCGTAACCGCACCCCGCGGCCACCCCCCGAACTGGTCGCGCCTTCGTTGATGAACTCAACTCCAGCAACCTCCAGCGCGGCCATAACCCTCGTCAGACTTTCGATCACCCCGCGGACAGTGCCGTTGCTGGCTTCCATTCGCTGAATCGTCGGGAGCGATACCCCCGATGCTTCCGCCAAAGCTTTTTGCTCCATGCCCACAAGTGCCCGCGCCGCTTTCATTTGGGCTGCAGTGAGCAATGCTCCTCTCCAACACAGGTTCACGACATGTCAGGGAGGAGCGATCTCCCTGATGGCTCACGCATCATACCTGATTTGCAGGTCATGTCTCCAACATCAAGATTACAATCTCCCCCCTTTCGGTAACGTGCAAGGCGTCGGTCGGACAGGCGTCGCCGCATCCCGCGCAGTTGGGAAAGCATCGATCGGGATGATCACAGGCCGGCCGCGAAACAGCGCCCGCATCTAACCGATGCCGGATGAGAAGTGGAATACAACAGGTAGTGGTCACAACCTAACGGATGGCACCCTCGGGATGTTAAAGTTTACGCCAGGCCCGTTCCCTCAGCGGAGGGTATCAAATGTCAGCGTACCACTAGAATAGCACCCAGGAAGAATTGGACCGCTAAGTCTCGACCCTTCCGCCTGTGTAAAATATACAGATTCAAAAATTCAAAATTCAGTTTTCTCTATCGAAACCATCGGACTAAGGGAAAGAGCGGGTTACTGAACATACATTTTCAAGGGCGGTCTAATTTCTTAGCCCTCGCGCGGAAGCCTTATGCCGTTGTCCCAGGTAGGCCGAGATGTGGTATTGTGGGCTCACGCCCGCATCACTGGCGGGCGCGAGGGGGCGACGATCCGTTTCTGCCTCTCCGCCCCGCCGGACCCCAGATCTTGAGGCACCTAGGACAACGGCATAAGCCTCTCGGGCGATGACACAGGTGTGTTGAAACACGATCTCACCTTGGACGTATCAAGCTCCTGCTGTCAATACGCCTCTAACAAAATTTTGCCATATGGATCTTGACATATGATAGGTGACCCATCGATTATGCATGGCCATCGGTCATATTAGATGCGTTCAACGTCATCATTTTAGCGGCGTCCCCGCATTTCGCGACGAATCAGGAACGACGACGATGGGCTGGCTCTACAGTCGTTATCACGGCAGGATTCTTCGGCTGGCAACACAGGCCACATCAGATGGCGCCTGGAAGGCAAAGTTACGAGAGATCCTCGCCGGGTTCGACAACGACTGCCGCGAGCTTTCTGTATCCGGCCGCCGGTTACTCCGCCGCGAGCTCGCAGACCAAATCGATCACGAGGTATTACGCTTTTCTGATCCGACAAAAAGAGCAGTTCTCGGCATCGCTCTCAAGCATTTTGACGACAATTGAAGGACAATTGCGTTCGATGTGTGGAAAAAAGAGCACATCTTTTCCTTCTGAAGTACGCGTACGTAACCGAGATACTTCGGTATACGAAATTCGACGACGCAGCTGGTACAACCAAGCGGACTTTACCGAATCTACGTTGCCCGACCTTCTCGAAGATCCCGTGATCCGCCGGCCGATGACGAGCGACGGCGTGGACCGGAGCGAGCTTCGCACGCTGTTGGCAGACGTTAGCGCCCGACCCGCTCGGGACGAGGTGTCGCGCGGCGAGGCGGGGTGCAGTGGCTGTATCGACGCTTTCCCCGATCGGGCGCTGTCGCGATGAACCGTGCGCAGTCCAGTCCGGATCAGCTGAACTCGAGTACGGTCTCGATCACGGTGCTGTCCGTAACGCCGGCGCGAGCGAAAAATCTCTTCGCCTTCGCCTCTATTGAAATTGACATCGACGGCCTGCAGATCGGGGTGCACGGAATCCGCGCCATGCACGCCGGGCCCGACGCGGCAGCGATCGAGCTGCCCAAGTTTCGCGATGCCGACGGCATGTGGCGAACGGCGATTACCCTGCCGGAAGAAATTTACACTCCGATTGCCAGAGCGGTGCTCGATGAGCTCGTCGAGCGTGGCCTGACCGCGAGACCCGCGGACGATGACCGCCGGCCCGGGATTGTGTAACAGCAATCATACCTATCATATTGATATTAAGTGATAATCGTTTTGTTGTATAATGTAGAGGGTTCTATGATGTCCGATGACGGGCGCGGCCGTCCCAACAGGCTCAAGCGCAGGACGTCACAGGAGCCACGTTGAATTAGACCGAGGTGGACAGAGCGAGCGAGGGCGGGGTCGGAGTTAACTTCGGCGGATGGACCCGGCGACCGAGATCCAACTCTTCCTCATAGGGCTGGCGATTATCGCCGCTGTGGTTGGGCTCGTGCTGCCGAAATAGCCGTGCTGGCCGGCAAGCGAGTAGACGGCCGAGTCAGCGAGCCCGGATGCGGCTATAACTCAGACGCTCATTCCTGTAGTAACGTGGTGTGGGGCTTGCATCACCCATATCAAGCATTGGGAGATTGCACCAAATGACTTCCGGGTACGAGAATATAATCGTCAAGCATTGTGATAGATAATCGAAGTTAAAAGCAGAAACCATGATTTTCGAGATGCTGACAGCAGGTGTCATCACCGCTGGTAGCGGACGCGGCTTCGTAATCGAGAGTGCGGGCGAGCGCCTCGTTATCACGGCCGCGCACTGCCTACCGTTCCTCCCGCCGGCCCAGTCATTTTTCGAACCCAAGGAACGCATCTACGGACCGCTCCTCGCCCGCCTCGGGGACGAGCCCCGCGCTTGGGCGGTGTGTCGCTTCGTCGATCCGATCGCCGACATCGCTGTGCTCGGTTCGCCCGACAATCCACACGCCGATGAATACAAAGCGCTGATGGAGACGGCGACGCCGCTTTCGATCGGCGGTTCCCTCCGGAACCCGGTCAATTTCTGGGTGCCGGCCCGGCTGCTGTCGCTCGACGGCGGCCGGTGGTTCTCCTGCACAGTCCGCCATTTCGGCGGGCCGCTATGGATCACCCACGCCGCCGAGGGCATCCGCAGCGAGATGTCGGGCTCGCCGATCGTCACGGAGATCGGGACGGCGATCGGGGTCGTGTGCACCGCCGCGGCGCCCTGGGAGGGCGGTCCCAACCCGCGCCTCACCCACAACCTGCCGGGATGGCTGCTGCGCGACCCCCTCTAATCAAGCTAAGAAACCTTCTCCCTTGGTTTCAGCAAGCCGACGCCGCCTAACCCGGCGAGCGCGGTCCCGAAGCGGCGTAGGGCAGGTTCACTTGCTTCAGTTCCGGCCCCGGCGAAACGCAGGCGCTGGCCGAGGCTCAACCCACAGCTCCCTCCCGGTGGGCGTCGGGGACCCGTCGCGGGAGAGGCTCCGTCAAGATCGGCTTCTCGACCATCAACGCTTGAGCCGAGCTTACATGAGCGCTGCGGGATAACATCCATCCGCATCACAATTTGGTGGTCACCGCATCCGTCCTGTCGGGCCGGCTGACGCACCTCGACGCAAACAGCAAGATCGATGAGACGTGCTGCCTCTTCCCCGGCCTCTATTGGCGCCCGCCGGGAGAGACCCGCTTGAGCAGCAGAGGCCGGGCTTTAAGCCACCTGTAGCTCCGCGACGAGGACCTTTCCCTTGGTCTCCGGGCTGAGCAGCAGCGAGACGACGACGCTGGCGGCCGCCACGACGGTCCCGACCAACATCGGAATGGCGTAGCCCACGCCGAAATTCACCGCAAAGAAGGCTAGGATCGGTGCCACTAGGCCACCGAAAATCGCGCCCTGGTGGTAGCAGAAGGCGCTCGCCGTCGCCCGTACCTCGGTCGGAAAGCGTTCCGCGAGGTAGCTCGGGAGCTGGCTGTAGAGAGCGCCGCCGAAGGCACCCTGCAGGCCAAAGCCGACAGTGATCCAGAATTCGCTGCCGGTGAACAGGTAGAGCGGCGCGATCGGGATCGCGATCGCCGCCGGGATCATCATCGCCCAGCGCCGCCCGATGATGTCGGCCGTCCAACCCCAGAAGCACATGCCGAGGAAGCTCAAGATGTTGGCGAGCATGAACGGCACCGCCGTCCCCATCGCCGTCAGCTTTAGATCTTGCTGCAGGTGCGTCGCAAACAGCGACCAGATCGAATAATAGAGGACAAAATTGCTCGCCATCCACCAGCAGGCCAACAGCGTATTTCCCAGCATCCCGCGTTGGAAAATCTTGATCAGCGGGGCGCGAACCTCACGGTGCGAAGCACGCTGTTGGCGGCGGTTCTCGACCCAGACTTCGGGCTCTTTGACGAAATAACGGACGTACACGATGGAGAGCGCCGGCAGCACACCCACCCACAACATGCCGCGCCAGCCGATATAGTCGAAGAACAGTCCGTAGATCACGCTCGAGAGCAGGAACCCAATGCTCCACGAGCCTTGCAGAACCCCGCTCATGAAACCACGCGAGCGCTGCGGCCAGGTCTCCATCGCGAGCGCCGCGCCCGCCGGCCATTCCGCACCCATGCCGATGCCGAGCAATGTGCGGAAGATCAACAGAAACACAAAGGTCGGGGAAAACCCGGCGATGAAATTGCAGATCGAGTACCAGAAGATCGAGATCATCAGCGGCGTCTTGCGCCCGATCCGGTCGGCAAGCCAGCCCGAGGCGACCGCTCCGACGAGCCGCATCCACAAGGTCAGCGTGAAGACGATGGCGACTTCGGCCGTCGATACGCCGAACTCATCCGCGATCGGCTTGATGATCAGCAGGAAGACGGTGAAATCGAAGGCGTCGAGGGTCCAGCCCAGCCAGGCCGCCCACCAGGCGTACCATTGGTCCTTGGTCGGCTCCTTCCACCAAGGAATGTCTTTTACCGTCTCGGCTGTCGCCATAGCTCATACTTCCTCTTCAATATGCTCATTCAGCGCGGACCCTGCACCTACCGCGGGCCGCTGGTCAGGCCACCGACAGTTCCGCGACCATAACCGTGCCCCTGGTCTCTGGGCCGAACCCAACCGACAAGATGAAATTAGCCAAGCCGAACAGGGTTCCGATCAGCATCGGGATCGCGAATCCCAGATCCCAGTTGACCGCGAAAAAGGTCAGGATCGGCGGCACCATCGCGCCGGGGATGGCGCCGACATGATAGCAGAAGCCGGTGGCGGTGCCGCGGATCTCGGTCGGGAACCGTTCGGTCAGATAGCTCGGCACCTGCCCGTACATACCGCCGCCGGCAAACAGCCCCTGCAGCATGAAGGCGATGACCACCCAGGTGAAATTGCCGGAGAACAGGTAGATCGGGACCAGCGGGATCGCGCACAGCGCCGGAATGATCATCGCAGGACGGCGGCCGAACTTGTCCGACACCCACCCCCAGCCCGAGCTGGCAAGAAACACGAACAGGTTGGCCAAGATCAGCGGGGTCGCGATCAGCGCCGGGCTCAGGCCCAGATCCTTCTGTAAATGGGTCGCGAACAGCGCGTTGATCGAGTAATAGGTGACAAAGCCCGCGGCCTGAAACCAGCACGTGGTCACGGTGTTGCCGAGCATGCCGGGCTTGAAGATCTTGAGCAGCGGCACCCTGACCTCACGCTTCTGGGCGCGCTGCAACCGGCGGTTCTCGAGCCATACTGCCGGCTCTTTCACAAAGTAGCGGATGTAGACGAGGACCAACGCCGGCGCAATGCCGACCCACAACATGCCACGCCAGCCGATGTGCTTGTAAAACAGACCGTAGATCGCGCTCGACAGCAGGAAGCCGAGACCCCAGGAGCCTTGTAGGACGCCGCTCATAAAGCCGCGCGAGCGGATCGGCCAGGTCTCCATTGCCAGGGACGCGCCGGCCGGCCACTCGGCGCCCATGAAGAAGCCGAGCAGCGCACGGAAAAACAGCAAGAACAAGAAGGTCGGCGAGAACCCGGCGATGAAATTGCACATCGAGTAGCCGAAGATCGAGATCATCAACGGCACTTTGCGCCCCATGCGATCGGCCATCCACCCCGAGGCAGTGGCACCGACAAGTCGCATCCACAGTGTCAAGGTGAAGACAATCGTGACGTCGGTCAGCGGGACATTGAACTCCTGCGAGATCGGCAGCATGATCAGCAGGAAGATCGTGAAATCGAAGGCGTCCAGGGTCCAGCCGAGCCACGCCGCGACAAACGCGTACCATTGATCGCCGGTCGGCTCCTTCCACCAGGGGACGTCTCTTATCGTCTCGACCGCTGACATCGCCGTACCTCCACTCGACTTGGTTGCGGTTATCGTAGAGCAGCAATGTGCGATTGTCTGTTGTTTTTTGATGATGAATTTTTGAGCAGAGCGACCGGACGACTTAGGCGAGCACCAGATCCGGTACGTACCAGAACGCCACCGGGATCCCCAATAACCCCGGGATGATCATCGCCCAGCGGCGGCCGATACGGTCGCCCGCCCAGCCCCAGCCAACGCTCGCCAGGAAGACCACGAGGTTCGCAAAGATGATCGGCGTGGCGACCAATGCCGGGCTCAGGCCCAGATCCTTTTGCAGATGCGTGGCGAACATCCCGTTGATCGAGTAATAGGTGACAAGGCGGCCGCTCAGGCGACGGATAGTTCGGCCGTCAGAACCCTTCCCCTAGTCTCCGGTCCGGCGAAGACTGCTGCGGCGACGCTGAGGGCGCTGATCACGGTTCCGACCAGCATCGGGATTGCGAAGCCCGAATGCCAATTGATCGCGAAATAGGTGATGATCGGTGCCGTCAGGCCGCCAAAGATCGCACCCTGGTGGTAGACGAACCCGCTCGCCGTGGCGCGTACCTCGGTCGGAAATCTTTCGGCCAGATAGGCGGGGTATAGGGTGTGCATGCCGCCGCCGCCGAACGCACCCTGCACGGTGAAAAACAGGACGATGATCGCGTAATCGCCGGTCAGCAGATAGAGCGGCGCGATCGGGATCGTGAGCAGGGCGGGAATTATGATCGCCCAGCGGCGGCCGAAGCGGTCGGCCGCCCAGCCCCAGAACGAACCCGACAAAAAGAACACCACGCTCTGCAGCATTATAGGCAAGGCGACCAACCCAGGGCTCAGCTGCAGATCCTTTTGGAGATAGGTCGGGAACATCCCGCCGACCGAGTAACCGACGACAAAGGCGCTGGCCATCCACCAGCATGCGGTCAGCGTGTTGGCGAGCAGGCCACGCTTGAAGATCTTGACCAGCGGCACGCGCACCTCGCGGTGCTGAGTGCGCTGCAGCCTTCGGTTCTCGACCCAGACCGGCGGCTCTTTGACAAAGCGGCGGACATAGACGATCGACAGCGCCGGCAAGACACCGAGCATTAAGAGACCGCGCCAGCCGATCGAGGTATAGAGCAGGCCGTAGGCCGCGCTCGACAACAGCGCGCCGAGGCCCCATGAGGATTGCAGCACGCCGGCCATAAAGCCGCGCGAGCGGATCGGCCATTGTTCCATCGCGATCGCCGCTCCGCACGGCCATTCCGCTCCCATGCCGATGCCGAGCAAGGCGCGGAACAGGAACAGGAACCAGAATGCCGGGGAAAAGCCGGCAATGAAGTTGCACGCCGAATACCAGGCGATCGAGATCATCAACGGTTTCTTGCGCCCGATCCGATCGGCGAGCCAGCCCGAGGCGGTGGCGCCGACCAGCCGCATCCACAGGGTCAGGGTGAAAACCGCGGTTACCGCCGTCAGCGGGACGTTGAACTCCTGCGAGATCGGCAACATGATCAGCAGGAAAATCGTGAAATCGAACGCGTCCAACGTCCAACCGAGCCAGGCGGCGACCCAGGCCAACCATTGGTCCTTGGTCGGCTCTCTCCACCACGGGATGGGCCTGATGATCTCGACCGCCGCCATGGCTCCCTCCCTGCTCGAACCGGCTCCCAAAACGGAGCCTTGCAGGGACTGTATGGGAGCGATGCGAGAATGTCTTGAGGTTTTTTAGCGATTTCACCTGCACCTCGGCGCCGAGCTAGCCGGTCGAGTCGGATGCCGATGACCTCGACTTCCGTTACAAAGTCTGCTCCCGGCCGACGGCTTCGGCCAGGCTGACCGGAGCGGCATGCGACATGGCCGAAGAGCGCAGCGGCGCGATCGAGGAGCGAGGTCAGGACGTCGCCACCGCGCAGTGGCGGCGCACGTTGTGGGCGCTGGTCGGCATCCAATTCATCAACACGATGGCATTCTCCGTGCTGAGCCCGATCATGCCGCTGTTCCTGCCGGTGCTCGGGGTCGAGACAGCGAGTGCCGTCTATCTCTGGTCTGGCATCCTCAACGGCGTCACCTCCTTCATCGCGGCCTTCGCCTCGCCGCTGTGGGGGCGCCTCGCCGACCGCCGCGGCCGGAAGCTGATGCTGCTGCGCTCGACTCTCGCGATCGGCACGTTCACCGCGCTGATGGGTGTGGCGGCGAACATTTGGCAATTCTTCGCCTTTCGCGCACTGATGGGGGCCTTTGCCGGCTTCTCCAGCGCGGCGATCGCGCTGGTGGCGAGCCAGGTCCCCGAGGGGCGGCTCGGCTTTGCTCTCGGCTGGCTCAGCACCGGCCAGCTCGTCGGCTCGCTGGTGGGTCCGCTGATCGGCGGGGCGCTGGCCGATCTGACCGGCAGCTACCGCATCCCGTTCTACTGCACCTCGGCAATAATATTGATGTCGACCGGCCTCGTCTGGATCGGGGTGCGCGAGCGGTTCGTGGCGCCGTCGCAGACCCGCGGCGGGCGATCGATCCTCGGCAGCCTGATCGCGGTGGCGCGCTCGCCCGGCTTATTGCCGTTGTTCTTTGTGCTGCTGATGGCCCAGTTCGGCGTGCGGACCGTGCAGCCGGTCGTGACGTTGTTCGTGCAGGAGCTGGTCGGGGCGCGGCCCGATCTCGCTACCCTGAGCGGCATCGCCTTCTCGGTGGCCGGGCTCGCCAATGTCATTGCGGCACCCTTTCTCGGCAACCGCAGCGACGTGATCGGCTATCGCCGGGTCTTGCTGATCTGCCTGTTGGGCGCGACCCTGACGACCCTGCCGCAGGCCTTCGCCGACAGCTACTGGACCTTCACCGCCGAGCGGTTCGCGGTCGGGCTGTTCATCGGCGGGATCCTGCCGACGGCCAATGCACTGGTCGGGCGGCTCGTCCCGCGCGCCGAACGAGGCACGGTTTACGGCATCACCGCGTCGGCGATGTTTCTCGGCAACTCGATGGGCCCGCTGACCGGCGGCGCGGTCGCCGCGGCGTTCGGTCTCAGATGGGTGTTCCTGGTCACCGCCGCGGTGCTGCTCGTAAACCTGGTTTGGGTCTATTACCGCGTACCGGAATACGCCGATCGGGAAGGCTGAGCGTCTGCGGTGCGGCTCAGACGTGCCAGGTCGGGCCGGGATTGGCGAGACTGTGGCTGCCGATGACGCTGGTGCCGCTGACCTCCCAGACGGCAACGGCGCCGCTTGTGTTCTGGAGCAGGATGTCGTTCTGTCCGGCACCGTTGTAGTCGCCGGTCCCCATCACGTGCCAGCTCGGACCCGGATTGGCGACACTGCCGCCGCCGATCACAGTGGTGCCGTTCATTTCCCAGACCGCGACCGCGCCGCTGTCGTTCTGCCACACGATGTCGGAGTTGCCGTTGCCGAAGAAGTCGCCGGTTCCCTTGGCGTGCCAGCTCGGCCCGGGGTTGCCGATACTGCCGCCGCCGATCACGCTGGTCCCGTTCATCTCCCAGATCGCGACGGCGCCGCTGTCGTTCTGCCACAGGATGTCGGAATGGCCGTCATGGTTGAAGTCGCCGGTGCCAACGGCGTGCCAAGTCGGCCCGGGGTTGCCGACACTGCCGCCGCCGATCACACTCGTCCCGTTCATCTCCCAGATCGCGACGGCGCCGTTGTCGTTCTGCCAGAGAATGTCGGAATGGCCGTTGTCGTTGAAATCGCCGGTGCCGATGATGTGCCAGCTCGGCCCCGGATTGCCGAGACTGCCGCCGCCGATCACACCAGTGCCGTTGGTCTCCCAGATCGCGACCGCGCCGTCGTCGTTCTGCCATAAGAGATCGGGATTGCCGTTGCCGTAGAAGTCGCCCTCCGCCTTGATGTGCCAACTCGGGCCGGGGTTGCCCAGACTAGCGCCGCCGGTGACCGCGCTGCCGTTCGTGTGCCCGATGAACGCCTCGCCGCTGTCGTTCTGCAACAAAATGCTGTTGCCGGCATCGCTCTGCCACAAGAGATCGACACTCGCAGCGGTATATGGGCTGCTGTCGCCCTGGACTTGCCAGCTCGGCCCGGGATTGCCGAGGCTGCCGCCGCCGACCACGGTGGTCCCGTTCATCTCCCAGATCGCAGTGGCGCCGCTGCTGTTCTGAAACAGGATGTCGGAATAGCCGTTGCCGTAATAGTCGCCGGTGCCGATCACGTGCCAGCTCGGCCCGGGGTTGCCGACACTGCCGCCGCCGATCACATTGGTCCCGTTCATCTCCCAGATCGCGACCGCGCCGTTGTCTGTTCTGCCACAGAATATCGGAATAACCGTTGTCGTAGAAATCGCCGGTCCGACCGCGTGCCAGCTCGGCCCCGGGTTGCCGACACTGCCGCCGCCGATCACTGTAGTTCCGTTCATCTCCCAGATCGCAGTGACGCCGCTGCTGTTCTGAAACAGGATGTCGGAATAGCCGTTGTCGTAAAAATCGCCGGTGGCAATCGCGTGCCAACTCGGCCCGGGATTGCCGAGACTGCCGCCGCCGATCACGGTGATCCCGTTCATCTCCCAGATCGCGACGGCCCCGTTGTCGTTCTGCCAAAGGATGTCGGCATAACCATCGTCGGTGAAATCTCCGGTCGCCTTGATGTGCCAGCTCGGCCCGGGGTTGCTGAGACTGCCGCCGCCCGCCACGCTGGTGCCGTTCATCTCATAGATGAACGGCTCCCCGCTGCTGTTCTGAAGGAGCAAGTCGGAATGACCGTTGCCATAGAAGTCGGTGGGCGGTGGTGGAGGACCAGCTACCGTCGCCGACCCGGGATGGGTCGGATTGTCGGTGTAGTCGGCGGTGGTCGTCACGACGCTCAGAGTGTAACTCTCCGGCACGGCAGCATAGCCATCGGACAGATCGACGTAATAGGTGCCGCTGACTGACGGCATGAAGTACATGTTCTGCGTCACCGCGGAGCCGAGCCCGGTATCGGTGCTGGGAGTCGCAAACGCGCCGTCGCCGTCCCCCGATAAGCCGGCCGCCGTTCCGACCTCGATTTGGGCGTATTGCGAAAGCCCGGTGATTGTGAATTCATAGGCCTGGTTTGCCGTCAGCGTCACGGCAACCCAGTCGTGCTGTCCGATATTCGTCAGCTCGCCCGTCGTGCTGCCGCCGACGGCCAGTGACCCCGGGTGGGTCGGATTGTCGGTGTAGTCGGCAGTGGTCGTCACGACATTGAGGGTGTAGCTCTCCGGCACCACGCCATAGCCGTCGGAAAGATCGACGTAATAAGTCCCGCTTGCCGACGGCATGAAGTACATGTTCAGCGTCGCGGCAGAGCCGAGCCCCGCATCGGTGCTCGGCACCGCAAACGCGACGGTGCCGTCCCCCGACAAAGCTTCGGCCGTCCCGACTGCGACCTCGGCGTATTGCGAAAGTCCGGTGATCGTAAATTCGTAGGCCTGGTTCGCCGTCAGCGTCACCGCAACCCAGTCGTGCTGCCCGACATTCGTCAGCTTCCCCTTCGCCGTGCCGCCGACGGCTAACGACCCAGGATGGGTGGGATTGTCGGTGTAGTCGGCGGTGGTCGTCACGACGCTGACGGTGTAGCTCTCCGGCACCACGCCATAGCTGTCGGATAGGTCGACGTAATACGTGCCGCTCGTCGACGGCATGAAGTATATGTTCTGCGTCGCCGCCGAGCCAGGGGAGGTGCTGACGATGGCAGACGCGCTGGCGCCGTCTGCCGCCAAGCCGGCGGCCGTTCCGAGCTCGATCTGGGCGTATTGCGAAAGCCCGGTGATGGTGAATTCGTAGGCCTGGTTCGCCGTCAGCGACACCGCAACCCAGTCATCTTGTCCGATATTCGTCAGCTTGCCTGACGTACGTCCGCCGACGGCTAACAAACCCGGATCGGTCGGGTTGTCGGTGTAGTCGGCGGTAGTCGTCACGACATTGACGGTATAGCTCTCCTGCGCCGCGCCATAGCTGTCGGACAGGTCGATGTAATAAGTCCCGCTCGCCGACGGCATGAAATACATGTTCTGCGTCGCCGCAGAGCCTGTCCCGGCATTGGTGCTCGGCACCGCAAGGGCCCGGTCCCGTCTGCCGCCAGGCCGGCGGCCGTTACGAGCTCGATCTGGGCGTATTGGGAGAGCCCGGTTATGGTGAATTCATAGGCCTGGTTCGCGATCAGCGACACTGCAATCCAGTCGTGCTGACCGATATTCGTCAACTTCCCCGAGGCACTGCCGCCAACGGCCAGCGACCCCGGATCGGTCGGGTTGTCGGTGTAGTCGGCGGTCGTCGCAACGACGCTGACGGTGTAGCTCTCCGGCACGAGACCATAGCTGTCTGACAAATCGAGGTAATAAATCCCGCTCGATGACGGCATGAAGTACATGTTCTGCGTCGTCGCAGAGCCGAGCCCGACAGTCGTGTTCGGCGCGGCGAACGCGCTGGTGCCGTCCCCCGCCAGGCCGGAGGCCGTCCCGAGCTCGATCTGGGTGTATTGCGAAAGTCCGGTGATCGTAATTTCATAGGACTGGCCGCCCACCAGCGACACCGCGATCCAGTCGTGCTGCCCGATATTCGTCACCTCCCCGCTCGCCCCCGCAACACTCGTTGCGGCATTGTCGCTCGTCGTGAACGCAGCTGGCCTCGTCGTGGCCGCTAGGACATCGCCGGCGAGCAGTGAGCCAGCGACCCTGTTGCCGGCGCCGTTCAGAACCGGCGGCGGCGGGCCCGGGAAGATCGTGAGCTCCAACGGGCTCAGCCCGGCGAGACCGGCCCCGCCGACTGTCGGCTCGCTCGTGCTTGCCGATGTCCCGTCTGTCGCGCGAAGATCGACGCCGACACTGGTGTCCACGCCGGCGAACAGCATCTTGCTGTCAAGCACTATAAAATTGCGCTTCGCCGGGACGAGCAGCCCGCTGGAGAAGGCCTCGGCTATCGTCAGCTCGCTGGTCCCCGTCGCCGTTCCGTCTGTCACCCACAGATCGAGATTGTCGTTTACGTCATAACCCGCGAGCTCGGCCTTCGTCATCGCCCATTACCTACTCTTCAGCGCAACCGCCACATCCGATCGTGCGGCAATCTCGTGGTGGGTTCCCCGAGAGGCATCACCCTTCGAGCTGGATCGCCGCTCGCTGATGTAATGCGCGCGATGTGCTCTAAAGCTTCGCCCTGGCCCAGGGGTCGGACGGTGAGCCTACCAAGTCAGCTGTCAAAAAGCCGTCGTGCCGGCACTCGCCCCGCGGGCGCCAACGGGGAGCGCAAAGCGGGCGGGCGAGCCGGAGCTTATTCGGCCGCGCGCGGCGCCTCAGTCGGAATGAGATGGCGGCGCAGTGAGGCGACGAGCGCGTCGGCCTCGGCCTCGGTCGTGTCAAAACGGCAGACGAAGCGGGCGAGGCGCTGGCTGCGGCGGTAGAACTGGAAGCCGTCGGCTTCGAGCGCGTCCATGCTGGTGCCCGGCAGCTCGAGAAAGATTTCGTTGGCCTCGACCGGCGCTAATAGGCGGGCGCCGGGCATGTCGTGCAGCCCCCCTGCGATGCGCGCCGCGATCGCATTGGAGGCGCGCGCCATGTCGAGCCACAAGCCATTCTCGACATAGGCGATCAGCTGCGCCGAAGCATAACGCATCTTCGACCAGACCTGGCCGGCGCGGCGCAGCTGCACGGCGACGACGTCGGCGATATCGGGTGCAAAGACGACGATTGCGTCGCACAGTGCGCCACCGTTCTTGGTCGCGCCGAACGACATGATGTCGATGCCCGAGCGCCAAGTCGGCTCGGCGGGGCTACAGCCGAGCCGCGCCACCGCATTGGCGAAACGCGCGCCGTCCATGTGGAGCCGGAGGCCGCGCGTTTTTGCCGCCTCGGCGATCGAGCGGATCTCGTCGAGCGTATATACTGCGCCAAGATCGGTCGCCTGGGTCAGGCTGACGGCTGCAGGCTGGCCGCGATGGAGCTGCCCCGGCGAGATTCCTGCCAGAGTCTCGGCGAGCCGCCCGGCGTCGATCTTGCCGTGGCTCCCGGCCACTGAGGCGAGCTTGAGGCCGCCGCCGAAAAACCCCGCCGCATTGGCCTCGGCGGTGTTGATGTGCGCGACCTCGCTGCAATAGACGATCCCCCAGGAGGGGCCGAGCGAGGCCAATGCCAGGGCGTTGGCCGCGGTGCCGGTGGCGACCGGGAAGACCCGCACCGCGGTCTCGAACAGCTCGGAGAAGTGCTGTTGCAATGCCGCCGTCCATTCGTCTGCGCCGTACCCCAAAGCGGTGTCGTGGTTCGCCTGGATCAGCGCTTCGAGGATCTCCGGCGCGGCGCGGCCGGTGTTGTCGCTGCGGTAGTCGATCATCACCCGCTTGTACATCGGTTCTCGACCGACCGGAACGCCCGACGGTCGTCGGTGACGGAGAATTCGGTTGACCTTCGCCAACTCAATGCCGGTGTTCCTTTGCCGCGCCGCCATGCGCCGGAGTGGGGGCGGCGTGAGCCACCCGGAGAATGATGGTATGGCGCGGCGGCGCGGCCTGAGCATAGGCCGGCGCCCGCAGGTGAGCGCCGCGAAGCCGAAGGGCCGGGTTGTGGTCGCGTAGATGCGCGAAAGCGGCCTGCAGGGCTTTCGCCCGGCTGACGCTGCGCGCCACCAGCGCGGCGATGTGACTTGTCCACGCGCTCCTGCGGTCGGGCTGCCTGATCGCGGCGACGGCAACGGCCGCCCGATGCGTCGCCGGGCCGATTTGCGGCGAGCCGATCAGCACCGGCGCGTTCTGCAACCGCTGCTCCGGGAGGTCGAGGAGCGCCGATGCCACGGCGCCGCCATTGAGGAAGACCGGCCGCGGCACCACGCTGGCAAATCGGCGGTTGGCGAAATGTCCGTCGACGACCTCGCGCGGTGGCTCGCCGTTTGCGTCCATTTGGATCGCCCCGAGATCTACGACATTACCGAGATTCATGCTGCGAACGTAGTCCAGATCGCGGGTGTAGCTCGGCCAATAGACCTCGCCGGGGGCGAGCGGGAACCAGGCGATGGCCGGTCTGGTACTGTCGGCAACGCTCAGCCCGACGCCGGCAGTCCCGAGGAAGGCAACGACGGCCGGTGCGTAGACGGGATGCGCCACAGAGTTTCCCGGGACCCAAGTCCAACGCCCGCCGACAAGGGACCAGCGGCCGTAATGAAACGGGGCAAAGCCCCATGGCTGATCGTCGATCCAGGTCCAGCCCCACGGCGCGATCCAGCGCCAATGGCCGTCGCGATAGGGGGCCCAATCGGCGGGCACCGCGTTCGGCACCCAGACGGCGCCGTATTCGGTCGTGTTCTCCCAGTCTCCCGCGGCGTCGAGTTCGGCAAAGCCGGTCATGTCCGGGGAAATGTAATAGGGTGCCGCGAGGTTGCACCTCGTCGAAGTCGCGCGACCGGCACCACTCGGCAAACTCATCTCTCGCCGCCGGCTCGATCACGGGAGCTGCCAGGCCGAAGCCAGCGAGCAGCATCGACTCGCCGGAATTGATGCCGAGACTGGTGGCGCCGTCGACAACGTGAGCACTGCCTGCGAAGACCGCGACCCGCCGGCTTCCGGCATCGATGTCGTAACGGCCGGGCTCCGAGAGGCGAACTCCGTCGCCCGAAAAATCGACCTCGACGCTTTCGTCCTCGCCGAGCCGGCGGAGCGCAAGGCCGATCCGTCCCCTCGCGATGGTGAGCTGGATAACCCGAGCGCTCAATTTGGCGACTTCGATCTCGGTGTCTTGGGCTAGGTCGATCGTGTCGTCGCCGATCTCGATCTCGGCGCGGGATTGCGCCCCGGTGCGCAGCGAACCTCCGGCCGACAGCGGAAAGTTCGGGACGGCTTCGACCCACTCGTCCGGGGAGTGGAAGCTGACACTTCCCGAGACGAAGCTCAGCCGCCCGACGCGGTCGGGCGGCGCCTCGGCTGCGGGCGCCGGGACGGGCGGCGCGGCCTCCGGAATTGGCGTCTCCGGCGGCGTTGCCTCTTCTTGCGCGAGCGCCGGCGCGGCGAGCATCGTGAAGAAAAGGCTGATCAACAGGAAACGCATGGCTTCACCCCCCCGGTGCCGTCCAAAGCGACACTAGCAGATCATGCTCTTCCAAAATCGAAAAACCGTGACGAAGCCGGTCTTTCCGTGCGCTTGATGAGGTGCTCGCCTTCGCTCATCGCCTCTGGATGTAGAATTTTGCGGAAAGACCCTTGATTGGGTTAAGAACCCCTCAGCGTCGTTCCCGCGATCCATTTGGATCAGCAGCTTTCAATTCGGGCTCCTCGCTTGCATTACAGCCGGAATGACGATCGGCGGGCTTTACGGATACAATCGCGTCTCTGGAGGCTGCCGCGTCATGACCGAGAGACTGCCGGGCGACATCGCGATCATCGTGCTCGGCCGCGGCGGCGCGGAGCTCGGGACACGGCTGCGGGCGGCGCTGCCGGGTTCCCGACTGCACGGGCCGCGCACCGACCCGGCCGGTTGGGATGAGAGCTACGATCGGGCGTCGACGCACGTCGCCCAGCTGTTCGCCGCGGGACGGCCGATTGTCGGCCTCTGCGCCAGCGGCATCCTGATCCGCTCGGTGGGGCCGTTGCTCGCCGCGAAACGCGAGGAGCCGCCGGTAGTTGCCGTTGCCGAGGACGGCTCGGTCGCGGTGCCGCTGATCGGCGGTCACCTTGGCGCCAACGCGCTGGCCCGCGCGATCGCAGCGCTGACCGGCGGGATTGCCGCGATCACCACGGCCGGGGACCTCAGGCTCGGCTTGGCACTCGACGAGCCTCCACCCGGCTGGCGGATCGCCAACCCCGACAGGGTGAAACCGGTCGCCGCCGCGCTGCTGCGGGGCGAACCGGTCGCTCTGATCGGTCGGGCGGCCGACGCCGGATGGCTCCGTTCGGCGGCGATAAGCTGGGCGGAACGAGCGGAACGGCAAATCGTGGTCACCGACCGCGCGGTCGATCCGGCGAGCGATGCGCTGGTGTTTCACCCGCCGGTGCTGGCGTTGGGGATCGGCTGCGAGCGCGGCTGTTCGGCCGAGGAGATCGCCGCTCTGGCGCGGTCGACCTTGGCCGAGGCCGGGCTCGCGGCGGCGGCGGTCGCGGCGGTGGTGTCGGTCGAACTGAAGCTCGCCGAAGCGGGAGTTCACGCGCTCGCCGCGGCATTCGGGGTGCCGGCGCGGTTCTTTCCGGCCTCGCGCCTGCTCGCCGAAACGGCGCGCCTCTCCGAGCGCTCCGCGGCGGCGTTTCGCGCGACCGGCTGCTGGGGGGTGGCGGAAGGCGCCGCACTCGCCGCCGCCGGCCCCGGCGGGGTGCTGGTCGTGCCCAAGCGCAAATCGCAGCGGGCGACCTGCGCGATCGCGCGCGCCGCCGCGCCGATCGCCGCGGATACGATCGGGCGCCGGCGGGGGAAGCTCGCGGTGGTCGGCATCGGCCCGGGCGATCCTCTCTGGCGCACCCCGGAGGCGAGCACGGCGCTGGCCGAGGCGACTGATATCGTCGGCTATGGGCTTTATCTCGACCTGCTTGGCCGCGCGATCGCCGGCAAGAACCGGCACGCGAGCGCGCTCGGCGAGGAGGAGGAGCGGGTGCGCCAGGCCCTCGATCTTTCCGCCGAGGGCCGCTCGGTGGCGCTCGTCTCCTCGGGAGATGCCGGGATCTATGGCCTGGCATCGCTGGTCTTCGAACTGTTCGATCGCGCGGCGAAACCGGAATGGCGAACCGTCGAGCTCATCGTCTGTCCCGGCGTCTCGGCAATGCAGGCTGCTGCCGCCCGGATAGGCGCCCCGCTCGGCCACGACTTCTGCGCGATCTCCCTCTCCGACCTGATGACCCCGTGGGAAACGATCCGCGCCCGGCTCGAAGCGGCCGCGGCGGCCGATTTCGTCGTGGCCCTCTACAACCCGCGCTCGGCGCGCCGCCCGGCGCGGCTCGCCGAGGCGGCCGGGATCCTGCTGCGCCATCGCCCGCCGCAGACCCCGGTCTTCCTCGGCCGCAATCTCGGGCGCGACGCGGAGGAGCGGCATATCGTCACCCTTTCCGACCTGGCCGGCGCGGAGATCGACATGCTGACCCTTGTTATCGTCGGCAGCAGCACCACACGCCGGCTCGACGGCGATCCGCCCCGGCTCTATACGCCGCGCGGCTATCTCGCCGAGCGCGGATGAGCGTGCATTTCATCGGCGCCGGCCCTGGCGCCCCCGATCTGATTACGGTGCGCGGGCTGCGGCTGATCGAGCGCTGCCCGGTCTGCCTCTATGCCGGTTCGCTGGTGCCGCGCGCGATCCTCGCCTCGGCCCCGCCCGGTGCCCGCGTGATCGATACGGCACCGCTGACCCTGGACGAGATCATCGCGTATATCAGTGAGGCGCATCGAGATGGGCTCGAAATCGCCCGGCTGCATTCCGGCGATCCGTCGCTCTATGGCGCGATTGCCGAGCAGATGCGCCGGCTCGCCGCACTGGGCATCCCCTACGACGTGACTCCGGGGGTGCCGTCCTTTGCCGCGGTGGCGGCCGTAATCGGCCGCGAGCTGACCCTGCCGGAAGTGGCCCAGACGGTGATCCTGACGCGCACCGCGACGCGCTCCTCGCCGATGCCCGAGGGCGAAGCGCTCGAGCGGCTGGGTGCCACCGGTGCCACGCTCGCGATTCATCTGTCGATCGCCAACCTCGCGCGCGTCGTCCGCGCGTTGACGCCCTCTTACGGTGCCGATTGTCCCGCGGTCGTCGCCTATCGCGTCAGCTGGCCTGACGAACTGCTGATCTGCGGGACCCTCGCCGACATCCGCGACAAGGTGAGGGAGGCGCGGATCACCCGCACCGCGCTGGTGTTGGTCGGCCGCGCGCTCGCCGGCGAGGGCGCTTCGGAGAGCCGGCTCTACGCCGCCGACCATCATCACCTGATGCGCCCCCGGCGGGCGTGAGCGGGCTGAAGCGCCGGCTCGGCGCTCAACAGCGGAAGGTCGAGATCATCGCTTGAGAAGGCTCCGCCTGGTAGACGTAAAAGCCGCCGTTCCGCATGAGAGGCCGCGCCACCTCGAGCGGGACGTCGACGAGCCAAACATCGCTTGCCTTGTGGACGCGATAAGAGCGATAGGCCGTGGCACCATGACTGATCGGTGCACTCTCCGCGCCGGGCGGGCAGACCAGCGTAATCCAGCCGTCAGGCACTCCGTCAATCATGCCGGGCGTGTCTCGTCGAGCTTCGCCTCGGCGTCGTCCATCAGCCGATCGATCAGCCGCTTGCCGGTCTCGGGGTCGTGCGGGACGCGTACCGCAGCTTTCGCCTCACGGATCGCCGTTGCCACGTCGATGGAGCCTGCCAAGGCTACGCGAGACGGATTGGCGCCATTGCCGAGCTCGTGTAGCGCCTGCTCGACGCTGCGGGCTTTCGCCTCGATCGCCAGCACGCGTTGGATCGCCGGCCGGAGTTCGTTGTCGAGGAGTTCGCGAACCCCCTCTACCGCGACCCTGTAGGCGGCATCCCGGCGGGCGATGCCCAAATCGGGGATTCGCTCGATGCAGACTTGCACCTTGGCCCGATGCTCGGGCAACGCGGCTCGTGCGACGATCGCGTCGCGGCCAAGCGCGGCGATGGCGCGCTCGGCGGCTAGAGTTTGCACACTCGGCTGGGGGCGCTCGCCCTCGCCGCCGGCGGCGAGCCAAGCCGCGAGCGCCCGGTCGTCGTCGGCTCGGCAGGCAGCAAGGTTGCGCTCGGCGACTTCGAGCTCGTGCACAATAGCGGAAAGCCGTCCCTCCGGCGCTTGCGCTTCGGTCAACTCAACGTTCGCGGCGGCAAGCAATTCGATTGCGCGGCGCAAGGCGTCGCGCGCGGGTGAGAGGGGGGTCGGGGTATCGCGAGGGGCCGCATCATGGGGCATGAGAGATTTGCTCAGGTTCGTGGGTGCGAGAGCCGCGAACGTATTCAGCGCGGGCACCATCCGACGGTTGCTATTTTTACTACAGCAAACTTGCTATTTTGTCAATCAATAACTTCGCACCGGCATTACGATTTTTTAGCGCTCTGCGCCCGCTTGATCGCCTGGACGACCGCCGGGCGGTGGCTCTCGGCCGCCCACCCCGCGGCGTCGCGCCCGGTATAATCGGTCTTCGTGACGCTGGCGCCCTTGGCGAGCAGGGCCTGCACGATCTCGATATTGCCGCGGCTCGCCGCGATCATCAGCGGCGTCATCCCGTTCTTGTTCTCGGGATCGACCGCCGCCCCGACGTCGAGCAGGAGCTTGGCCGCTTCGACCTGATTTGCCTCGGCCGCCAAGTGCAGCGGCGTGTTGCCGAGCTTCTCCTTGGGATCGAGCTTGGCACCCCCCTTGATCAGGATCGCGATGATCTGCAGATTGCCGTTGATCGCGGCATAATGCATCCCGGTTCGCCCCTCTTCGTCGGTTTGGTTCGGATTGCCGTCGCCGCCGCCGACGAGCGACCTGACGAGACCCGCGTCGTTGGCTTTCGCTGCGCGCGCCACATTCTCGTAGACCGCGCTAAAGGGGTTGAGATTCAGCTGCGCGCGCGGCGCGGGGCTGCCGATGATGAGGGCGGCGACCGCTGCCCCTCCGAGGAACGCAGCCAGGCGAGCGTTCATAACACCCTCCTTGTTTTTGAAAGCGGGTGCTCGCCGGCGAGCCAATCGAGCGCCGCCTCGACGGTCTCGACCGCGTCCCCGGGCTCCCGAGCCGGACGCCGCACCATGACGACCGGGAGGTTGAGCTCGCGGGCGGCGACGATCTTGGCCTCGGTGGCAGCACCGCCGCTCGCCTTGCAGACGAGCACGTCGATCGTATGTCGTTCGAGCCGATGGCGCTCCTCGGCCAGGGTGAAGGGCCCGCGGCCGACGACTACCTCGTAAGAGCCCAACGGCAAGGGTCGGCGCGGCGGATCGACGAGCCGAACGAGGAAGTGCATCCCGGTCACCGCGGCAAAGCACGCGACCTCGCTGGCGCCGACGGTGAGGAAGGCGCGCCGTCCGAGACCGCTGACGACTCCGGCCGCGGCCGCCATGCTGTCGACCTCGATCCAGCGGTCGAGCGGGTGGCGGCGCCACGGCCGGCGCAATAGAAGCAGACGCGGCACGCGGGCCTCCTCGCAGGCGAGCCGCGCCTCGGTCGAGATCCGAGCCGCGAAGGGATGGGTCGCATCGATCAGGCGATCGACGCCGTGCTCGGTCAAATAATCGGCGAGGCCCGCCGGGCCGCCAAAGCCGCCGACGCGGATGCGGCCCGGCAGCGGGCCGGGCTGCTCGGTTCGGCCGGCGAGTGACGTGGTGACGCCGAGCGCTCCGCCGAAGCGGGCGAGCGCGGCGCAGGCGAGTGTGGAGGCTTCGCCGGTGCCGCCGAGGATCAGGAGCTCCTTCGCCGTCACCCGCCGACCCTTGCGAGAAAAGCGGCCCTCCCGGTCGACGATCGTCCAGCCGCGCCGCAGCAGTTTGATCTCCTGCCGTGCCATAGGCCGATCTTAGCAAAACCCGCGCCTATGACTACTTTGGTCCCCTCTCGCCGTAAGGCCTCTCGTGGCATCTCTGGTGGACGACATGATCGACAGCTCGCTACTCGGTCTCCCGGATTTCGAACCCGGCCATGTTTGGCTCGTCGGGGCGGGCCCGGGAGATCCCGGGCTGCTCTCCGTCCTGGCGCTGCATGCCCTCGGGCGCGCGGACATTGTCGTCTATGACGCGCTCGTTGACCCGCGCATCCTGCGTCTCGCCCGACGGGGCGCGGTGCTCGATTATGCCGGCAAGCGCGGCGGCCGACCGTCGCCGAGCCAGCCGGACATCTCAGCGCGGCTGGTCCGGCTCGCCCGGGAAGGCAACCGGGTGCTGCGCCTCAAGGGCGGCGACCCTTGTGTCTTCGGCCGCGGCGGCGAGGAGGCGCTGGCGCTCGCAGCCGCCGGCATCCCGTTCCGCATCGTGCCGGGGATCACGGCGGGCATCGGCGGGCTCGCCTATGCCGGGATCCCTCTCACCCATCGCGACATCAACTCCGCCGTCACCTTTCTCACCGGCCACAGCAGCGAGGGGCCGGGTCCGGGCGGGCTCAATTGGCGGGCGATCGCCCAGGGCGCCCCGGTGCTGGTTCTGTACATGGCCTCGCGCCATCTGCCGAGCATCGCCGAGCGTCTGATGTCGAACGGCCGCCGGGCT
Source organism: uncultured Alphaproteobacteria bacterium (assembly GCA_963796155.1). Classification (GTDB taxonomy): domain Bacteria; phylum Pseudomonadota; class Alphaproteobacteria; order ATCC43930; family CGMCC-115725; genus AP-15. Next base: position 57,637 of record CAWCKT010000002.1, read on the forward strand.
GAGGAGCCCGTCGCCGTCATCAGCAAGGCGACGAGCGTAGAGCAACGCGTCCTGGTGTCGACATTGGGCGAGGCCGCGGCGGCCGCCGCCGACATCGAGCCACCAGCGCTCGTCGTCGTCGGCGAAGTCGTCCGCTTCCGCGAAGCACTCGACTGGGTCGGAGCGCTCGAACAGCCAAGCCGCGACTCGGTCGCGAGGCCGGGCGGCTCACGCCAATTCGGGAACGCCTTCGGTGACGATCTCGAGCTGGCCGACGGTTTCGCGGCCGAAAACGACCGGAATAAAGGCGCCAATGGCGACGACGACGAGCATCGTGCCGAAGAAGATCCCCGGCGAACCGGTATAGGGCGTCATCAGGAATGGCGACAGCACGCCGGAAAACAGGCGGCCGAACGATTCGCTGAACATGTGGCCGCGGCCGCGCAGCGCCGTCGGGAACTGCTCCGACAGGTAGATCCGCGCGGCGGTGCCGGCCGACAGCGCGGTAAACCCGGTGATCAGCGCGCCGGCCATCATCAACGGAGCGGCAAAGCCGCCCGCCCGATGGGCGAGCAGCATCAGGCACAGACCAGGCACCGATCCCAGGAGGGCATAACAGATCGTCCAGCGCCGTCCGATGATTTCCATCAGATACCCGGTGAACGCCTTGCCGGGAATGCTCGCGCCAAAGACCAGCGATGCCACGCCAAAGCTCGTCGCGACCGCCGCACCCTGATCGACCAGCGCCTTCGGCAGCAGCGTCGAGGTCAGGAAGAAGGCTATGCTCTGGAACACGTAGCTCGAGATGCCGATCGCCGTCCAACGCAGTTGGCCGCGCCGAAAGAGGGCCCAGTAAGGCGGCAGCCGCTCGCGGGCGGCCGCCGGTACCAGGTCACCGAGATCAGCAACGCTGAGCAGCGGCACCCGGCTGCCGGCACGGCGAATGATATGGTTCGTCAGATCGACCGCCGCCTCGACCCGCCCGCGACGGAGGTGCCACCGCGGGCTTTCCGGCAGCACGAAATAGAGCAGCGGCGGCACGACAAAGATCGCCAGCCCGCCCGGCAACGCCATCAGCCTGAACGAATTCGGACTGCTGGCGAGCAGGGCGCCGACCAGCGGCAACACGGTGAATGCCGCTGCGAGCGACATCTCCAGCACTGCCCCGAAGGTGCGGCGGTGCCGTGCCGGCATCAGCTCGGCGGCAATCGGAAACGGCGAGGAAACCGCAAAGCCGCCGCCAAATCCCGTCAGGAGACGCACGATGATCAGCTGATCGGCGCTCTGCACGAGTGGGATCAAGAGCGTGCAGAACATGACCGAGACGACACCGATCAGCATGATCGTTTTGCGGGAGAAATGATCGGATACGGCCGAGGCGACAAGACCGCCGACGCAGATCATCAGGGTCGACGCGATGGCAAGAAAGCGGATCTGTTCCGGCGCCATGTGCAGCGGCCCTTTCGCCAGCACCAGCAGCGAGCCGGTCATGACCAGATCATAGCCGTCGGCGAAGCCGACCAACCCCAGCACCGCGATGATCGCGGCGTGGTAGGAGCTGAACGGAATGCTGTCGAGCTTTCGCCCGAGCACGCGGCTCGGCGGTTCCGTTTGCCGGCCGGAGAGTATGGCGCTTGTCGCCATGGGCGCCTCCGTCTTCGGGTTCATTCTTTTAGCACAAAGGTCGGACCGCGGGCGTCCCGCCCGCTACGCGGGCCGGAGGCCCGCGGTCCCGAAAGTTTCATCCCGAGCGGTCTCGGCCACCCGGCCGGTGACCTCAGCCGGCGCGCAGGTACTGGACCGCTTCATCGCGGCGGAACAGGTAGAGCAGCACACGCAATGCGTGGCCGCGCTCGCTCTCCAACTGAGGGTCGCGCTCGAGCACGAGCCGGGCGTCGTCATGGGCGAGCGCGATCAGCTCCTCATGGGCCGCGAGGTCGGTCAGCCGCAGGCTCGGCAACCCGCTCTGCCGCGTCCCCAGCACCTCGCCGGCGCCGCGCAGGCGCAGATCCTCCTCGGCGATGCGAAAGCCGTCTTCGGTCTCGCGCAGGATCTCGAGGCGCCGCTTGGCGACCGCACCCAGCGGCGACTGGTAGAGCAACAGGCAGGTCGAGGGCTTGTCGCCGCGGCCGATGCGGCCGCGCAGCTGGTGCAGCTGGGCAAGGCCGAAACGCTCGGCATGCTCGATGACCATGACCGTCGCGTCGGGCACGTCGACGCCGACCTCGATCACCGTGGTTGCGACCAGCAGATCCATGTCGCCGCCGGCGAAGGCGGCCATCGCGTGGTCTTTCTCGTTCGCCTTCATCCGTCCGTGCACCAGGCCGACGCGGCCCGGCGACAGGGGTGCGAGCGCCCGCTGGCGTTCCTCGACGGCCGCCAGGTCGGCGGTCTCCAACTCCTCGACCATCGGGCAGATCCAATAGACTTTGGCCTTTTGCCCAAGCGCCCGGCCGACCGCCGCGACGACGTCGTCGAGGCGCTCCAAAGCCACTGTCCGCGTGTCGACTGGGCGCCGGCCCGGCGGCTTCTCGGTCAGCCGCGACACATCGAGATCGCCGTAAGCGGTCATCATCAGGGTGCGCGGGATCGGGGTGGCACTCATCAACAGGGTGTCGGTGTCGCGCCCCTTGGCGGCGAGCGCCAGGCGCTGCTCGACGCCAAAGCGGTGCTGCTCGTCGATGACGACGAGGGCGAGATCGCGGAATTCCACATCGGGCTGCAGGAGCGCGTGGGTGCCGACGACGACCGGGGTGAGGCCCGAGGCAAGGCTCGCCAGCATCGAGGCGCGCGCGCGGCCCTTCTCGCGGCCGGTCAGGAAGCCGATCTCGACATTTGCCGGGGCGGCGTGGCGCTGCAGGGTCGCGTGATGCTGGCGGGCGAGGATCTCGGTTGGCGCCATCAGCGCCGCCTGACCGCCGCTCTCGACCGCGTTCAGCATGGCCAGCAATGCCACCACGGTCTTGCCGCTGCCGACATCCCCTTGCAGAAGCCGCATCATGCGTCGGGGCTGCGCCATATCGGCGGCGATCTCCGCGACCGCGAGACGTTGCGCCGATGTCAGCGCAAAGCCGAGCCCTGCTTCGACGCGGCTCGTCAGCTCCCCCGACCCGACGAGCGCCCGGCCCTTTTCGCGATGGCGGCGCGCGCGAACCAATGCGACGGCGAGCTGGCTCGCAAACACCTCGTCATAGGCGAGGCGCTCGCGCGCCCGGTCGGTCGGCGAGAGATCGCCTTCGCTGGTCGGGGAATGGACGCGATGGACCGCCTCGGTCCAACCGGGCCAGAGGCGGCGCTCGCCGAGGGCCGGGTCGATCCATTCGGGGAGCTCGGGGGTCCGGTCGAGTGCCGCCGCCACTGCCCGCTGCACGACCCGCGGCGCGAGCCCCGCGGTCAACGGGTAGACCGGCTCGATCGGCTTCAGCCGGTCGAGCTCGTCGGGCCGCAATACGAGGTCGGGATGGGCGATCTGGGGTGCCCCGTTATAGAACTCGACGCGGCCGCTGACCACCCGCTCGGCGCCGATCGGCAGGAGCCGCGTGAGATAGTCCCCCTTGACGTTGAAGTAGGTCAGGGTCAGCCGCCCGGTCGGGTCGGCGCACACCACACGATAGGGCCGGTGGCCGTGGCCGAAGTTGGGATGGTGCGCCTCGACGCGTACCGCGATGGTCACGATCTGGTCGGGCTGCAGTTCCTTGATCGGCGGCGAGGCGCGGCGGTCGACGATGCCGCTCGGCAGGTGCCACAAGAGGTCGACGACGAGCGGCCCGGCGAGACGCTCGAACAGCTTGGCGAGCTGCGAGCCGATGCCGGGGAGCGCCGTCACCGGCGCGAAGAGCGGATCGAGGATGGCGGGACGCACAACGGATCTCTATATCCCCGCAGGGGTACCGCCAAGAGCACCTGTTGACCTCATCATCCGACACCCGCCGCAAGCGGCTCTCGTTCCGTTCCTGGCATCGCGGGACGCGGGAGAGCGACCTCATTCTCGGCCGCTTTGCCGATGCCCACCTTGCCGGCTTTGACGAGCGCCAACTCGACCGCTACGAGGCGCTGCTCGAATGCCCTGACGCGGACCTCTTCGACTGGATCACCGGCCGCGCGATCCCCCCGCCCGAGCATGACCACGACGTGACCCGGCTCCTCCTTTCTTTTAGCAATCCGGCGTGACGGCGCTCGGCGATCTCGCGCGCGCGCTCGCCGAGCGGCCGCGCCCGGTCACGATGTACGGCGCGCCGGAAGGGTACGATGCTGCGGCAATCGGCGATGTCGTCGCCGAGGGTCATGTCCTCCCCTGGCTCCATGTCTGCCGCGACGACGGCAGGATGGCGCGCTTTGCCGCCGCACTCGCCTTCTTTCATCCCGAGCTCGACGCGCTCACTTTCCCGGCCTGGGACTGCCTGCCCTACGACCGGGTCTCGCCGAACAGCGATATCGTCAGCCGGCGCATCGACACCCTGACCCGGCTGGCGACCGGCGGCGGCGATACTCCGCTGGTCGTGCTGACCACGGTCAACGCGCTGATCCAGCGCGTGCCGCCGCGCAGCCTCTTCGACGGCCGCGTCCTGACCCTGCGGCCCGGCGGGCAAATCGGGCTCGACCGCCTGCAGAGCTTCTTTCGCAATAACGGCTATATCCGCACCGACACGGTGCGCGAACCCGGCGAATTCGCGATCCGGGGCGGCATTGTCGACCTCTACCCGGCAGGGGCGGCCGAACCGCTGCGCCTCGACTTCTTCGGCGAGGTGCTCGAGAGCATCCGCAGCTTCGATCCACTGACCCAGCGCTCGACCGGCAAGCTCGATCAGGCGGCGTTGCGTCCGGTCAGCGAGGTGTTGCTCGACGATGTCGCGATCCGGCGTTTCCGCTCGCGCTACCGCGAGCAGTTCGGCGCCACCGGCACCGACGACCCGCTCTATGAATCGGTCAGCGCCGGCCGCCGCTATGTCGGGATGGAGCATTGGCTGCCGCTCTATTACGAGCAGCTCGAGACCCTGTTCGACTACCTGCCCGGCGCGGGGGTCTCGTTCGACCACCAGGCGGACGAGGTGCGCGACCATCGCCTCGAGGCGATCGCCGATTTCTACGCAGCGCGCCACAACGTCACCGGGGCCGCTCGCGCCGGGGCGCCGATCTATCGCCCGGTCCGACCGGCACAGCTCTACCTCGACAATCTCGAATGGCAGGCGGGGTTGCGCGGGCGGCCCGTCGTCCGGCTGTCGCCCTTCGCCTCACCGGAAGGCGACGGTGACCGGTTCGACGCCGGCGCCCGCCCGGGGCGAAATTTTGCCGCCGAGCGCGCCGACCCGAAAATCGTGCTGTTCGAGGCGGTGCGCGACTATCTCGATGACGAGCGAAAAGCCGGCCGGAAGCCGGCGATTGCCGCCTTCAGCGAGGGCTCCGCCGAGCGGCTGCTGACCGTCCTGCGCGAGCGCGGGGTTGCCGACATCAGGCGGATCGCCGACGGCGATGCCCTCGCCGCACTGCCGCCCGCGGCCGTCGGGCTCGCCGTATTGCCGGTCGAGCAGGGTTTCGCGACCGGCGACTTCGTGCTGCTCGGCGAGCAGGACATCCTCGGCGACCGCCTGGCGCGCGTCCCGCGCCGCCGGCGCAATCTCGACCAGTTCATCGCCGAGGTAAACAACCTGTCGCCCGGCGATCTCGTCGTCCATGCCGATCACGGCATCGGCCGCTACGAGGCGCTGGAGACGCTCGACGTCGCCGGCGCGCCGCATGACTGCCTGCGCGTGCTCTATGCCGGCGACGACAAATTGTTCGTCCCGGTCGAGAACATCGAGGTGCTGTCGCGCTTCGGCTCCGAGGATGCGGGGGTGCAGCTCGACCGGCTCGGCGGGGTTGCCTGGCAGTCGCGCAAGGCGCGGGTCAAGAAGCGCATCCGCGACATCGCCGGCGAGCTGATCCGCGTCGCCGCCGAGCGCCAGCTGCGGCCGGGCGATGTGGTGACGCCGCCGGAGGGGATCTACGAGGAGTTCGCCGCCCGCTTTCCCTATCCCGAGACCGAGGACCAGCTGACCGCGATCGCCGACACGCTCGCCGACATGGCCTCGGGCAAGCCGATGGACCGGCTGATCTGCGGCGATGTCGGCTTCGGCAAGACCGAGGTGGCGTTGCGCGCCGCCTTTATCGCCGCGATGGCGGGTAGCCAAGTCGCGGTGATCGTGCCGACGACCCTGCTCGCTCGGCAGCATTACCGCAGCTTTACCGAGCGCTTTGCCGGGCTGCCCTTGCACATTGCGCAGCTGTCGCGGCTGGTCCCCGCCAAGGAAGCGCGCGAGGTCAAGAAGGAGCTCGCCGAGGGCCGGCTCGACATCGTCATCGGGACCCACGCGCTGCTCGCCAAGGACGTCCACTTCGCCCATCTCGGGCTCTTGGTCGTCGACGAGGAGCAGCATTTCGGCGTGGCGCAAAAGGAGAAGCTGAAGCAGCTCAAGGCCGATGTTCACGTCCTGACGATGACCGCCACACCGATCCCGCGCACCCTGCAATTGGCGCTTTCGGGGGTGCGCGAGATGAGCATCATCGCCTCGCCGCCGATCGACCGCCTGGCGGTGCGCACCTTTGTGATGCCCTACGATCCGGTGACGATCCGCGAGGCGATCATGCGCGAGCGCGACCGCGGCGGACAGATCTTCTATGTCGTGCCGCGGATCGCCGATCTCGACGAGGTGCGCCAAGAGCTGCGCGAGGTCGTGCCCGAGATCAAATATGCAGTGGCGCACGGCCGCATGGCGCCCTCCGAGCTCGAGGCCGCGATGACCGCCTTCGACGAGCGCGCCTATGATCTGTTGCTGTCGACCAACATCATCGAGAGCGGTCTCGACATCCCGTCGGCCAACACCTTGGTCGTGCACCGCTCCGACATGTTCGGGCTCGCCCAGCTCTACCAGCTGCGCGGCCGCATCGGGCGCGCCAAGATCCGCGCCTACGCCTATCTGACCCTGCCGGAGAAGAAAAAGCTGACCGCGACCGCGCAGCGCCGGCTCGAAGTCATGCAGACCCTGGACAATCTCGGTGCCGGTTTTCAGCTGGCGAGCCACGACCTCGACATCCGCGGCGCCGGCAATCTCTTGGGCGACGAGCAATCGGGCCACATCCGCGAGGTCGGCATCGAGCTCTACCAGCACATGCTCGAAGAGGCGGTCGCCGCCGCGCGGACCGAGGGCGGCGAGGCCGCGGCACCCGAGGAATGGAGCCCGCAAATCACGATCGGCACGCCGGTGCTGATCCCCGAGGCCTATGTCGCCGATCTCGGCGTGCGTCTTGGTCTCTACCGCCGCATCGCGGCCCTCGCCGACCGGCGCGAGATCGACGGCTTTGCCGCCGAGCTGATCGACCGCTTCGGGCGCTTGCCGCCCGAGGTCGAGAATTTGCTCGAGATCATCGCGATCAAGCGCGCCTGCCGCGAGGCCGGGGTCGAAAAGCTCGAAGCCGGCCCCAAGGGCGCGGTCATCGCGTTGCGCGACAACCGTTTCGCCAACCCCGAGGGGCTTGTCGAGCTGATCCAGCGCAACGCCGGGACCTTGAAGCTCCGCCCCGACCAGAAGATCGTCTATCTGCGCAATTGGGAGGACGAGAAGACCCGCCTCGCCGGCGTCGCCAAGCTGCTGCAGGCACTGGTCAAGATCGCCGGTGCTGCCAAGCCCGAGGCCGATGCCGCGCTGCCGCAGCCGACTCCCGAGGTGGTTAAGCCCAAGATCGCAAGACGAGCCTAATCCGATGATCAGCTAGAGATTTGCATCGGGTTCAGGAATTCGACCACATCGCGAAAGTGGCGTTCGTTGACGGTCACCACGACGCAACTGTTTGCTGTTGCGGTTGCAGCGATAATCATATCGATCGGGCTGCGGGGGCGGCCGACTGCGGTTCCCGCAGCCATGATGCGGGCCCACTCCATAGCCGCTCGCTCGTCGAAGGGGAGAATGCGGCCAGAGAACAGCGAGGCCGGCCCCTCGGCGCCGCCGAACCAGGCCTCCAAATTCCGTCGTCGGCGGCCGGAAGCTGTCTCAAGCACACCCCGCCATATCTCGGCAATGGTCAGGGTCGAGACGAAGAGATCGCTATCGGCTTGGTTCTGGATCCAGTTGGCAACCGCGGCTGAGGGCCGCGGCCTGGAGGCTTCGCTGACGATGTTGGTGTCGAGCAAGTAACGTGTCACAGATCGACGTCGCGCGGCGGCACAACCTCGCGTTTAAGGTTCAGCTCGGCTCCAACGAGGGGCGAGCGGCGCAACGCCGCCCAAATGCCGCCCCGACGAGGCGGCTCATCGGCAACCTGCTTGAACATCTCCGTGCGTAATCGCGCAGCGTTCGCATCGTCCGCAGCGAGCCGCTTGGCGAGCTTACGGACGAGTTCCTTGTCCTTTGCCAACCCGCGCACCTCGTAACGGCTGATGCCCCGTTCGGCGAGGCGTCGACGATGATTTGCTACCGCCCGCTTCTGTGAGGCTTGCACCATTTTTTGCTCCGAGCACACGGCCGGCTATATAACCGGTCATCGATCCTGGTTCAACAGAGGGCGCAGAGGGAGCTGACGGCATGCCGGCTGAACTCACCGAACTCAGGGTCCGGGACGTCGCCATAAAGCTGGGATTACGGGATTACGGTGACAGTTTACTTGAATTTACAGCAGCCGCTGCTGCCGCTCGGGCTGACGGTCCACTCGCGGCTTTGGTCCGGGTTTGCCGGGTGCGAGGGGGCGGCCGAGCCGCCGCTCGAGCGCCGCGATCCATTCCGGCGCCCCCAGCGGTCGTCCGATCGTCGGCGCCCGCTCGATCCGAGCCGTCGTCGCGGGATCGGCCGGTGCGGCGAGAAGGGCGGCAAAATCGGGGATCAGCGCGCGCAACGGCACCACCGTTGCCAGCTCGTCATCCTCGCCCGCGAGATGCGCGCGGGCGCTCGACCACGGCCAGTCCCCGGCATGGCTCACCAGCCCCGCGACCACTGGATTGAGCGCGATGTAGCGTGCCGCCGCCAGCAGATGCGGCTCGTCCATCACCACCGCGCCGAAGCGACCCTGGAAAAGATGGCCGGTCCAGCCGAACCGCGCGTTGATGGCCCCGGTGTAGCGGCGGTGCGCTTCGCCAAAGGTCCTCCGCAGCCCATTCCTGTCCGCCGGCGTCACGATCAGATGGACATGATTGGGCATCAGGCAATAGGCCCAAATCTCTGCGCCGGCGCGCCGCGCCGCCGTCGCGATCAGGCGGCGGTAAAACTGATAATCCTCGGCTCCGAAGAACACCGGCTCGCGGCGATTACCGCGCTGGGTGACATGATGCGGCAGGCCCGGCACAACCACGCGCGCGATCCGGGCCATGCGCTCGCCTCCCTTTCGCCATCTTCAAAGAATTGCAGGCCCGCATCCCTATCTTGTAAACTGTCACCGTAACCCCGCCGTAACCCCGCGAAGAATTCGAGGAAGCGCATGCCGGCGCGCTCGCCGGCGGCGGCAATGAGCGCCGGCACCGCGATCCCGGCAGGACGGCGCGCGGGAGCCTGTGCCACTGAACAGCTCAGGCAATCGTGTCGTCGGGCCGTGGCGGCTCGCCGCCCTTGCGGCGCATCAGCCGGTCGAACGCCTTCATGTCGGCCCGCTCGCGCCGTTCGGCAAAGAACGCGGCCGTGTTCATCGCCGCGAGCTTCTCGGCGACGGCCGTCGCCACGAATTGGTTGACGCTGATGCCATCTTCCTTCGCGCGCCGCTCGACCTCCGCCTTGACCGAACGCGGCAGACGCAGCGGATAGGTGCTCGGGTTTTTCATGTCCTGATCCTTCGGATCGCTTCGGCGGGTGTCAGCACGTTGATGCCGAACCGGGCGGGCACCGCGCCAAAATCCCGCCGGTTGAAGGTGACGATCGCCGCTGCCTGGCCGTTGACCGCGGCCTCGAGCACCAGCTCGTCGGCCGGATCGCGCAACTGCGGCCGCCACATAAAATGCGTCTCCACCGGTTCCGCCATCGCCAGCACGGCGTCGACGAACACGCCGGCCTCGTGCACATCGAGCCCGGCGGCGAGACAGTGTTCGGCCAGCTTGCACGTCGCCTCGTATTCGAGCGCGAGTGCGACATTGGCGAGGAGCGTCACCTCGGACCGCCGCGCCATCCGCAAGAGCTCGGCCGAGGCCCCCACCGGACTGCGCATCGCGGCGATCACGACGTTGGTATCGAGCACGCACCTCACATCACCAGGGATATCACATCATATATGGTATCACAATTGCCGGTCGGAGGGAAGCTCAATCATTCGATAAAGGCACCCGGCCGCCGCCTTTCTCGCCCCCGCCGGCGCCGCCGTGATCGTCCTCGCCGCCGCTCTCGGCTTCCGCTTTCCGCCCTAGCAAAGATTCTAGTTGCGATAATCTCGATCGTAAAATCGCCTCTTTCGCATCGTATGCTGCCAATCGCTCTGGTCGAACCGCGCCGGACGAGAGCGGGGTTGTGTTGCAACCTTAAAGCGATTTTCGCGGCAGATTCGCGCTAGATTGCAACATCGTTCATAAGCGGCTCAATCCGTAGTTGTCGGCGATAGCTCTGGACGGCCGACGACACCTCTGTAACAATGGTCCATTATCCAATTAGGGAGGAGGTCGAGATGGCCGAGTACAAATTGATTTCCGCGGATTCTCACGTCAGCGAGCCTCCCGATTTGTGGAAGACCCGCGTCGATGCAAAATACCGCGAGCGGGCGCCGCAGCTGATGGTCAACCCGCCCGGTAAGGAAGGCGCCTACTTCCATTACGAGGGCTACGCGCCGCATCCGATTGGCATCGGCCTCGGCGCCGGAAAGAGCCCCGAGGAATTGAAGGAGTTCTTGACCAAGGCGACCTACGCCGATGCCCGGCCCGGCGGCTGGGATCCGGCCGAGCGGAAAAAGGACAATGCGCTCGACGGGGTCGAGGCCGACGTGCTCTACACCACGCTCGGCTTCCGCATCTTCTGGCTGAAGGACCCCGGACTGCAGGCGGACTGCTTCCGCGTCTACAACGACTGGCTCGCCGAATTTGTCAGCTATGACAGGAAGCACATGGCCGGGCTGCCGATGATCTCGCTCTACGACCCCAAGGCCGGCGCGCGCGAACTCGAACGCTGCGCCAAGATGGGGCTCAAGGGGGCGATGATCTGGTGCTCCCCGCCCGAAGAGCAGCCCTATAGTTCGGACATCTACGATCCGTTCTGGGCAGCGGCACAGGAACTCAAGATGCCGGTCAGCCTGCACGCGATCACCGGCATGGGCATGGAGAGCCAGTACAACTGGGGCGAGCGGTATATGCGCTCCACCGTATTGTCGCACGAGGTCGAGAAGTCGTTCAGCGTGCTGATCTTCTCCGGCGTGCTCGACCGTTTCCCGCAACTGCAGATCGTGTCGGCGGAGAACAATATCGGCTGGCTGCCCTATTACCTGCAGCGCATGGACCGGGCCTTCGAGCGCCAGCGCATCTCTGCCGGGTTCACCAACAAGCTGAAGCCGAGCGAGTACTTCCAGCGCCAGATGTGGGCGACCTACATCGACGACTATGTCGGCGTCGCCAGCCGGCAGTTCATCGGCGTCGACAAGATAATGTGGTCCTCCGACTATCCGCACCAGGCCTCGACCTGGCCGCACTCGCAGGAGGTCGTCGCGCGCGACTTCAAGGACGCGAGCCCCGAGGACCGCTTCAAGATCACCCGCGCCAACGCCGCCCGGCTCTACGGCTTCGACGCCTGAGAGAGCCGCCCGGCGCTGCCGGGAAATCGGGTCGATCGTGTCGCCGCCCGGCGAGCGCTACGACGCGCCGCACCTCGCGAAGAACGCGGCGAATTTCAGGGCGCTGACGCCGCTCGGCTTTCTGCCGCGCGCGGCAGCGGTCTACCCCGATAAGCTCGCCGTCGTTCACGGTTCCGCCCGGTTCACCTATCGCGAGTTCTATACCCGCTCCCGGCGGTTAGCGGACGCGCTGCGCCGGCGCGGCATAAGGCCGGGGGACACGGTCGCCATCATGGCACCGAACGTGCCGGCATTGCTCGAGGCGCATTACGGCGTGCCGATGGCGGGGGCGGTCCTCAACGCGCTCAACTACCGGCTCGACGCCCGCTCGATCGCCTTCATCCTGGGGCACGGCGAGGCGAAGCTGCTGATCGCCGACTGCGAATTCGCGCCGACCGTCAAGGCCGCACTCGCAGAGCTCGGTCATCCGTTGCCGCTGGTCGAGATCGACGACATCCCGGGCGGCACCTCGCTCGGCGGCACCGACTACGAGGCTTTCCTCGCCGAGGGTGATCCCGCCGCCGAATGGGCCATGCCGCGCGACGAGTGGGAGCCGATCGCGCTTAACTACACTTCGGGCACCACCGGCAACCCCAAGGGTGTCGTCTACCACCACCGCGGCGCCTTTCTGAATGCGCTCGGCAACGCGATCACCTTCGGGCTCGACCGCGACTCGGTCTACCTGTGGACCCTGCCGATGTTCCACTGCAACGGCTGGACCTACCCCTGGGCGGTGACCGCCGTCGCCGGCACCCATGTCTGCCTGCGCCGCGTCGATCCGGGCCCAATCTTCGCGGCGATCGCCGAGCATCGTGTCACCCATCTTTGCGGCGCGCCGATCGTGCTGAACTTGCTGGTGAATGCACCGGAGGGCGTCAAGCGCCGCTTCGACCACGACGTCGAGGTCGCGACCGGTGGTGCTGCCCCACCCTCGGTGGTTATCGAGGCGATGGAACGGATGGGCTTTCGGGTTACCCACCTCTACGGCCTGACCGAAAGTTATGGCCCGTCGACGGTCTGCGCTTGGCAAGAGCCCTGGGCCGGCCTGCCAATGGCGGAGCGGGCGGCGCGCATGGCGCGCCAGGGTGTGGCCTACCCGACCCTGTATCGCCAGCGCGTCGTGGATCCACAGACGATGGCCGACGTGCCGGCAGACGGCACCACCTTGGGCGAGCTCATGCTGCGCGGCAACACGCTGATGAAGGGCTATCTGAAGAACCCGGCGGCTACTGCGGCGGCCTTCGAGCACGGCTGGTTTCACACCGGCGATCTCGCGGTTCGCCATCCCGACGGTTATGTCGAGATCAAGGATCGGTCCAAGGACATCATCATCTCGGGCGGCGAAAACATTTCCTCGATCGAGGTCGAGGAGGCTCTCTATCGCCACCCGGAGGTGATGGAAGCGGCGGTCGTCGCCAAGCCCGACCCGGTCTGGGGCGAGGCCCCCTGCGCCTTTGTGACGCTCAAACCCGATAGCGGGCCGGTCTCGGCCGAGGACATCCTCGCCTGGTGCCGCGCCAACCTCGCGCATTACAAGGTGCCGCGAAGTGTCGTGTTCGGGCCGCTGCCGAAGACCTCGACCGGCAAGATCCAGAAATTCGAGCTGCGCGACCGTGCCAAGGAGATCGCGCCGTGACCGAATTACCGAGCTTCGACCTCGGTGGCCAGGTCGCGCTGGTAACCGGTGCCTCGAGCGGGATCGGCCGTCACCTCGCGGAGCTCCTCGCTGCCGCCGGCGCCAAGGTGGCGCTGGCCGCGCGACGGGTCGACCGGCTCGCTGCGCTGGCCCACCAGATCGAAGCCGCCGGCGGACAGGCCCTGCCGATCGCCTGCGATGTCACTCGTTCCGAGGATGTCGCGACTGCCGTGGCGACCGCGGAAAACGAGCTCGGGCCGCTGTCGATCCTCGTCAACAATGCCGGTGTCGTCGTCTCGAAGCCGTTCTTCGAGCACACCGAGGCCGACTGGGACTACGTGGTCGACACCAACCTCAAGGGCGCCTGGCTCGTAGCGCGCGAATTCGCGCATCACCTGGTTGGGCTGAAGCGCCCGGGCCGCATCATCAACATCTCCTCGGTGCTCGGCTTCCGCACTATCGGCCGGGTACCCGCCTATTGCGCCGCCAAGGCCGGGCTGACCCACCTCACCCATGTGCTGGCGATGGAGCTGGCGCGATACGGCATTCTCGTCAACGCACTGGCGTCGGGCTATGTCGAGACCGATTTCAACCGCGCCTTCTTCCAGACCGACGCCGGCAAGGCGCTGATCGCTCGCATACCGCTGAAGCGCCTTGGGCAGACCGAGGATCTCGATGGTGCGCTGTTGTTCCTCGCCTCGCAGGCGAGCGCTTATGTGACCGGCGCGGTGATCGCGGTCGATGGCGGGCACGGCGTCGCCGCCATCTGATCGTGTGGCGCTCGCCCGGTTTCTGGCCGCCGCGAGTGCGGCTAGGGCGGTGGAGATTACGGCCCTGAGCCCGCTCAGAGGCGGGGCGGTCCAGGAAAATTGGGGGCTCGACGCGCGCTTTTCCGGCGGCGCGCTCGATGGCGAACGGCGGCTCGTATTACGCACCTCCGCCGCGACGGGGATTGCGGCGAGCTTGACGCCCCTCCAGGAATTCGCCGTGCAGAGGGCGGTTTTCGCAGCGGGGGTCACCGTTCCCGAGCCGCTCTTCGCAAGCGCGGATCCTACCATCTTCGGCAAGCCGTTTTTCATTATGCGGCGCGTCGACGGGATCGCCGAGGCCGATCGAATCATCCGCGATGCCGCGCTCGACCTTGCGTTCCCTGCGATCGCCGAGCGGCTCGGCCGCGAGCTCGCCCATATCCACATGATCCGTCCGCCGAGGCCCGACCTGGCTTTCCTGGCACCCTATGCCGAGGCTGGGGCGGACCGGCAGATCGCCGGGTTTCGCGCCTATCTCGACCGTCATCCGGCGCCGCGGCCGGTGCTCGAATGGGGACTGCGCTGGCTTGAGACACACCTTCTGCCGCCGGTCGGGCCGGTGCTCTGCCATCACGATTTCCGCACCGGCAACTACTTGCTGGACGGCGCTGCAGTGACCGGGGTCCTCGATTGGGAATTCGCCGGCTGGGGCGATCCGCACGAGGATATCGGTTGGTTTTGCTGCAAGGGCTGGCGGTTTGCGCGGCTCGACCGCGAAGCCGGCGGGATCGCCGAGCGCGCACCCTTCTATGAGGGCTATGAGAAAGAATCGGCCAGGTCGATCGACCCGCAACGGGTCCGCTTTTGGGAAGTGCTGGCAAACGTACGGTGGGCGGTGATTGCCCTTCAGCAAAGCGACCGCCACATGATCGGTGGCGAGCGCAACCTCGATCTCGCATTGACCGGGCGGCGCGCGACCGAATGCGAACTCGAGATCCTGATGCTGCTCGACCCCGCCGGGATCCCTGCCGATGGATGATCTGCCGAGCGCTCCGGCCCTTCTCGCATTAGCCCGCGACGTGCTGGTGGATGAGTTGACGCCGCTGTTGCCCGAGGACCGCCGCTCGGACGCGTTGCGCGTCGCCAGGTGCATGGCGATCGCGGCGCGCGAGGCTGAAACAGGTAGCGAACCGACGCAGGCGGTCCTTCGTGAGCTCGAGATGTTGTATGAGGAGAGGAGCTGCTGCTTGTTGCACCGCTTTGCGCACGACCTTCGTATCGGCGCATTCGAAGGTCCGGAGCTTCGCGAGGGGGCTGCTCGTGCGGTGATGTGGCGGTTGACGATTGCCAAGCTGCGTCTATCCAATCCACAGTTCCTGACCGCAAACGGCTTGCGCTAGCCGAGCGGCCTCGTCGGGAGAGTTGAGATCGTGTCCCAATCCCGCGTACGGCAAGCGATCGACGCATTCGCCAACGGCGACATCGTCGTCGTGACCGACGATGACGATCGCGAGAACGAAGGCGATCTGATCCTCGCGGCGGTGCATACGACGCCAGAGAAGATGGCCTTCATCATCCGCAACACCGCCGGCATCGTCTGCGCGCCGTTGACCGCGGAAATCGCTCGGCGCCTCGAGCTGACGCCGATGGTCGCCGACAGCGAGGCGATCCACGGCACCGCCTTCACCGTTTCAGTCGATTATCGGCACGGCACGACAACAGGCATTTCGGCCGACGACCGCACCGCAACAATTCGCAACCTCGCCAACGGCAATGCCGGCCGGTCCGATTTCGTCCGGCCGGGCCATATTTTCCCGCTGATTGCCAAGGATGGCGGGGTACTGATGCGCTCGGGCCATACCGAAGCGGCGATCGACCTTTGCCGGTTTGCCGGCATCGCGCCCGTGGCGGCAATCTGCGAGCTGGTCAACGACGACGGCACGGTGATGCGGGGACCGCAGGTTGCCGATTTCGCCAAGAAGCACCGCCTGAAGCGCATGTCGGTCGCCGATCTGATCGCGTATCGACAGTCACGCGAGAAGCTGGTGACCCGGGTGGCCGAATTTACCGTCACCAGCGAGATTGGTGAGCTGATGGGCTATGCCTATGTGACCCCGTTCGACAAGGTGCATCACTATGCGTTCGTGTATGGCAGCATCGGCGACGGCAACAACGTGCCGACGCGGCTCCATCGCGCCAGCGTGCTCGAGGACGTGTTCGGCGGTGCTGAGCCGATTCATGCGGCACTCAGCCGCTTCAAGGCGGCCGGCCACGGCGTCCTGGTTTATCTGCGCGACGGAACCTCTGGCGTTCCGACTTCGACGATCGGTGAGGGAGCGACCAACTCCGAGCGTGAGCGCAACTTCCAGTGGCGCGAAGTCGGACTTGGTGCGCAGATCCTGCGCGACCTCGGAATCTCCTCGATTCAGCTGTTGGCGACCCGCTCGCGCAACTATGTCGGGCTTGGCGGCTTTGGCATCGAGATCACCGCGACCGAACCGCTGGAATGAGGGCGGACGCGGCTACCGGACACTCCCCCCGTCGGCTGGGCGACCATCAGCTATCTGCAAGATTTGGGGCGTATATGCTATCCTGCGCCACATGGATCAGTCGACAGACCTGTCGCCGCAGCCGGCCGACTACTATCGGCGGAAAGCGGCTCGCGCCCGTCAGGTCGCAGAAGGGGTGACGACGCGCGCCATCAAGCTGCGTCTGCTCGATTTGGCGCTCGAATACGATCGGCTCGCCGATGGCGCCGAGAGCGCCACGCGACCGTCCGCCGGTTTGCCGGAACCATAAAGGTCGCCCGATGCAGCTGGGTTTTGTCGGCACCGGCACGATGGGCGCGCCGATGGCCGGCTGTCTGCTCGATGCCGGCCACGCGCTCACCGTCTACGACGCCCGCCCCGAGGCGACGGCGGGGCTTGGCGCGCGTGGTGCGCGGCCCGCCGGTAGCCCCGCCGAGGTCGCACGCAACAGCGAGGTGGTGTTCACCTCGCTGCCGGGCCCGCCCGAGGTCGAGCTCACCGTGCTCGATCCTGCAAGCGGGATTCTGGCTGGGTTGCAGCCGGGCGGCGCCTTTATCGACATGACGACGAACGCGCCCGCCGTAGCGCGCCGGATCGCCGCGGCCTGCCGGGCGCACGGCGTCGCGATGCTCGACGCGCCCGTCAGCGGGCGCCCGCCGACGATGACGGTGATGGCTGGCGGCGAGGCGGCGGTTTTCGCGAAATACCGGCCGCTCTTGGCGGCGATGGCCGGCAACATCTTCCATGTCGGGGAGGCGGGTGCCGGCTGCATCGCCAAGCTCGTCACCCAATATCTCGGCTACACGAACTTCGTCGCCGCCCTCGAAGGGCTACTGATCGGCGCCAAGGCGGGCATCGATCCCGGCGTTCTGGCGCGCATCGTCCCGCTGAGCGCCGGGGCGAGCCGGACTTTCGACAACATCCCGCGCTCGGTCTTGGGTCGTACCTTCACGGCCGGCGGCACGCTCGACATCGTCGCCAAGGACCTCGAGCTCGCCTGTGCGCTGGCGCGCGAGGTCGCCGCCCCCGCCCATTTAGGCCTGCTCGCACATGATGTCTTGCGCCGCGCCCAGGCGCAGGGCTGGGGACAAGAGGGCTTTCCGGTGGCCGCCCGCATCCTCGAGGTGATGGCCGGCTGCGAGCTGCACTCGCCGTCTGTCGAGGACGCGGCGAGCTATCAGACGGCGGATCCGCGACGTCCCTGATCGACTGGAAAAACGCGTTTTTCACACCGTTCTTTGGGCAATTCCCCAAGCCGTCATTCCCACTCGATCGTGGCGGGCGGCTTATCGCTGACGTCGAGAAAGACTGCATCGATGCCCGAAAGCCGGGAGATCTCCTCGGCTATCGCATAGAGGACCTGGGGATCGAGCCGGGCGAAATTCGCGGTCATCCCGTCTTCGGAGTTGACCGGCCGGAGCACGATGCTCTCGCCCGCCTTGAGCGACAAGGGGATCAGCACAACGGGAAATTGCCAGACCGCATCGACGACGCCGGCCTCTTCCATTCGCCGCCGCGCGATGAAATCGGACTCGCGCAGCAGCGCGAGCCGTTGCCGCGTCAAGGACTTGCCGGGCGATACCCGAGCCGATTTGAGATCGCCGCTCCCCGCGAGGTGATAGATCACGCGGTTGTGCGTCTTGCCCAGGTTGCAAAGCTCCGAAGCCAGGCGCTGAAGCACGTCGTAATCGAGCGGGCCGCGCAGCGCGACGACCTCGCGATAAGTTCGGCCGTCGCCCTGCACCCCGACCGAGCGCAACGGCAGAGAGATCGCTTCATATCGGCCGTGAAGGGGGGACAGCTCTACCGCACGCGTTCCCGGAGCGGCGTCGCGGCTCGTGCACAGACAGCGGATAGCCAGTCCAGGCCCGGGAAACGGCCAGCGTTTGGTCAGCTTGGCATCGAGCCCGAGAGCCGCACCGATCTGCCGGACTTCGTCCTTATAGAACTTGTCGAGCGGCTCGATCACCCTGCCCGCTGCCAGCAGCTCGCGAATTTCATCACAGCGGTTGTGATGCGTCTTGATCAGCGCCGCCGATCCGCTGCTGCCCCCGGATTCGATCGTATCCGGATAGATCGTCCCCTGACCAAGCAGCCACTGACCGCCGTCGATCCCGTATTCCCGGATCGCCTCGGACTGTGTCTCGACGAACAGGCGGCCGATGATCTGACGCTTCTCCTCGGGGTCGAGGACACCTTCGAGGCCAGCCAGGAAGCGCGCCGACTCGTCCCTGATCACGAGCCGCTCGGTGAGACCGAAGATGCCGAGATTGGCGCGTAGCTCGTCGGTCTCCCCCTTACGCATCAGGCCGGTATCGATGTAGAGGCCGAGCAGCTGCTCGGGAGGAAGAGCCCGGGCGCAGAGCGCGAACGCGACGGTCGAATCGACCCCGCCGCTCACCAGAAAAAAGACGGATTGTTGCCCGACCCGAGTACGAATTTCCTCTACCAGTCGGGCGACCTGATCCTCTACCGCTTCTCCTGCTAAGAGTTCGCAGACGCCGAACACAAAATTTTCGAGGATTTTCCTGCCGTGATCGGTGTGCGTTACCTCGGGGTGGAACTGCACACCGAACAATTTCCGGTCGAGATCAGCAAAAGCCGCGACCTCGCACCGATCCGTGCTCGCCAGAGTCGTCACATTGCGCGGCAGATCGAACACGGCATCGGCATGGCTCATCCACACCGTCTGCCGCTCGGCGGTATCGGCAAAGAGAGTATCGGCCAGCTTTAGACTGAGGATGCTGATCCCGTACTCTTCGCTGCCGGGCGCCACCCTCGCACCAAGTTTTTGAGCGAGCAGCTGGTGACCATAGCAAATCCCGAGAATGGGGACCCCGATGTCCAACAACCCTTTGATGCTGAACGAATCCGCGTCGTAGACGCTTCGCGGTCCACCGGAAAGAATGACGCCGGCGTACTCGGCGAGGAGTTCTGCGCGAGCGGTGGCCGGAAAAATATCCGACCAGACCCCGATGTCGCGCAGGCGGCGCGAAATCAGGTGGCAGTATTGGCCGCCGAGGTCGACGATGGCGATCGCGGCCCCGGGCCCGGCCGATCCTGCAAGGGTTGACATGTCGGACCCTCCGTCTCAGCTCAGCGTGTTGATCGACGCGCCGAGGATCGCGGATGCGGCCCGTCGGCGGCCCTGACGGATCTTCCCAGCGTCCATGCCGTCTCTTCGGAAACATACCATATTTGGTGGTAACCCTGAGATGGTCAACCCATTCGTTGTCAGCTCCCCGGACACACCACTCCGTGCGGCAGTCGCCGCTTGACACCAAGCTTCCGCCCAATATATTTGACCATTTGGTTACTTAACCGCACGGTTTGGTCAGGGATGTCGCCGGATCGCCTCAGCGCCACCTATGCGGCACTCGCCGATTCCACTCGGCGGGCGATCCTCGCCCGCCTCACCGCTGGCGAGGCCTCGGTCACCGAGCTCGCCGCGCCGTTCGCGATGACCCTTCCGGCCGTCTCCAAACACTTGAAGGTGCTCGAGCGCGCGGGGCTGATCGCCCGCAGCCGCAAGGCGCAGTGGCGGCCTTGCCGGCTCGATGCGGGGCCGCTCAAGGATGCCGCCGATTGGCTCGATCATTATCGCCGCTTCTGGGATGACAGCCTCGACCGTCTCGATGATTATCTCAGCGAACTGCAAACCAACAAGGCGGTAGATGGGCGCAACAGCTGACGCCGCCACGGCCTCCACCGAGCGCGAGCTCGTCG
Source organism: uncultured Alphaproteobacteria bacterium (assembly GCA_963796155.1). Classification (GTDB taxonomy): domain Bacteria; phylum Pseudomonadota; class Alphaproteobacteria; order ATCC43930; family CGMCC-115725; genus AP-15. The sequence continues at coordinate 78,015 of CAWCKT010000002.1, forward strand.
TCACCCGCATCTTCAATGCGCCCCGCCGGCTCGTTTTCGAGATGTGGACCGAGCCCGAGCACCTCGCGCGCTGGTGGGGGCCGCCGGGCTTTACGACGATTTCCGGCCGGATTGACGTCCGGCCGGGCGGCGCTTGGTTTCGCGCGATGCGCGCTCCCGATGGAAGCGAAATCCGCAAGCGCGGCGTCTATCGCCAGATCCTGGCACCCGAGCGGCTCGTCTTCACCTATGTCACGGAAGACGCCGCGGGCAATCCCGGGCCCGAGACGTTGGTGACGGTGACCTTCGCCGATTGCGACGGCAAGACCAGGCTCACGCTGCACCAGGCGTTCTTCGAGTCGGTGGCGGCGCGCGACGATCATCGAGGCGGCTGGGCCGGCAGCCTGGAGCGCTTTGCCGAATACCTGGCGGCGAAAGAGGAATAGCGATGCCGAGGGTCTCGTTCACCCGGGCGCTGGAGCGCTTCCTGCCGGTGCCGTGCGCCACGGTGGAGGGTGCGACGGTAGGTGCCGCACTCACGGCCGTCTTTGCGTTGCGGCCCGCGCTGCGCGGCTACGTGCTCGACGACCAGGGGGCCTTGCGTCGGCACGTCGCAATCTATGTCAACGGAGCGCTGGTGAACGACCGCGCTGGCTTGACCGACCCGGTCGGACCGCGCGACGAGATCTACGTCTTCCAGGCATTATCCGGCGGCTGACGGGGGAAAGGATGGCAGATCGGCTGTATGTCGCGACCCGCAAGGGTCTCTTCGAACTGGCACGCAACAACGGCATGTGGGAGGTCGCGGACGTGCAGTTCCTCGGCGATCCGGTTTCCGCGGTACTCGCCGATGCCGAGGGTAGGGTTTTTGCGGCGCTCGATCTCGGCCATTTCGGCGCGAAGCTGTGGGGGCGCGACCCCGCCGGCGCTTGGCACGAGCTGGCGGCACCGGCGTTTCCGCCAAAGCCCGATGACGCCACCGACGATCCGCATCCCTGGTCGCTCGGCAAGATCTGGGTGCTCGAAGGGGGCGGTGTGGCCGGGCGCCTGTGGGCCGGTACGATGCCCGGCGGGCTCTTCTGCTCCGACGATGGCGGGCAATCCTGGTCGCTCAACGAGGCGCTGTGGCACATGGCCGAGCGCCGGCAATGGTCGGGGGTCGCCGGCGGCGAGCAACCCGGCATCAACTCGGTGCTGATCGATCCGCGCAATCCTGCCGACATCCGCATCGGCGTGTCGACCGCGGGCGTCTGGGCGAGCACCGATGCCGGCGCATCGTGGCGCAATATCAATCGCGGCATGTATGCCGAGTACATGCCGCCGGAGCGGCGCGAGGAGCCGATCGCCCAGGACGTCCATCGGCTGGCGCGCTGCGCCATCTATCCCGAGATCGTGTGGTGCCAGCACCACAACGGCGTCTTCCGCTCGCAAGATGCCGGCGCCACCTGGCATGAGCTGACGGCGATCCGCCCGTCGAAATTTGGCTTTGCCGTGACCGCCCATCCGCGCGACCCGAACACTGCCTGGTTCGTCCCGGCGGTCAAGGACGAGCGGCGCGTTCCGGTCGAGGGCAAGGTCGTCGTCGCGCGCACCCGCGACGGCGGCCGCAATTTCGAGGTGCTGAGGAATGGCCTGCCGCAGCACCATGCCTACGATCTGGTGTGGCGCCACGCGCTCGCAGTCGATGCGAGCGGCGAGCGTCTGGCTTTCGGCTCGACCAGCGGCGGGTTATGGATCTCCGAGGACGGCGGCGATTCCTGGACGATGCCCGAGGTGCGGCTGCCGCCGATCGCCGCAGTGCGCTTCGCGGCGGCGTGATTGCCGCCCGCGCTCCGGGCGCCCGGTTCGGTTACTCTCGCCGGAACGTGACCACCAGCACGTCGCGATAGGCCGGAAGCCGCGGATTCAGGCGCATCACCGGGGTCACGCCGTGATAGACCCGACTGTCATCGACTAGTGCCGAATTGAGCGGGGCGGTCAGCGTAAAGCTCCCGAGCGGGCGCCTGACCAGATCGTAGATCGTGGTCTCGCCGCTCGCGATGTTCTCACGGCGGACCATCAGCACCAGCACCCAGTCGACCCCGTCGCGGTGCATCCCTTCCGGGGTCGGGCGGCCCGCCTCGTCCGGCCGCGCCTCGATGCGAAACTGATGCAGCTCGACATGCCAGGCCGCCGGCCGGACCGCTGCCGGCGTCATCCGGTCGAACAGCGACTGGCTCTGCTGCAGGATCGCGGTCAGCGCCGGGTGACGAGCGACCGCCTCGGACACGGGTTCGAACCAGCGCTCGATCCCGCCGTTGAGCGGGTTGTAGTCGCGGCTCTGGTAGTGCGGCTGGTGCGGCTTGCGCACAATCCCGGCCGACGAGGCGCGGAAGGCGGCAAAGCGGCGGCGGCGGTAGCGGCCGGCGTCGGCCATGTAGGTGTCGATGCCGAGATCATTCCAGCTGGCGGCGAACGACCCCCAATCGCGCAGCCCGGCGGCCTCCAGCGCCGCGTGCATTTCCGGAGCCCGCACAAAGGCGAAGCCGTCGTGCTCGATGATCGCGGCGACCGCGGCAAGGGTATCGGTCATCGGCGCTTCCTCCATCGGCGGCCCGCTAAATGTGGTCGCACCGCGGCGGATTGCACCTGCTACATCTCTTGATCTATTGGGTGTGATCTTATGAAATTTTTAATCATAGCTATGGCACACAAAGGTCGTGTTCTTGGTTAATTTGATCCGCAAAGGAGGTTCCCATGCGCACGCCAAGGTGCATAATCCTGTTGAGCTCGACCCTGCTGGCGGCGCTATCGATCGGCGCCGAGGCGACACTCGCCGCCGACTGCTCGCCGACCGCGGACGAGCTTAACGCCAAGTGCTACCAGACCCTGCAAGCTGCGGTCGATGCGGCGCTGGCGTCCGATCGGCCCCTGGTGCTCCAGAAAGGCACCTACCCCATAAATGCGCCGCTGATCATCGATTATGCCGCGCATGGCAACACCGGGTTCGAGTTGATCTCACGCGGGGCGGTCATCGATGCGACCGCGGTAACTTCCGGCCCGGCGCTCGAGATCGTCTGCTCTGGCGGCAGTCCGAGCAACCCCAAAGGCTGCTTCTATTTCCACCAGGAGGGGACGCTTTTCGTAAACGGGGCCTCGCCCGGCTATGCGGTGCAGTTCGGAAATGCGGATTTCTCGGATGCGCACAATTCGATCAAGGTCGACCACCTGGTCGTCAACAACCGCGGCGCCAGCGGCGTGCAGCTGAATTACGTGCTGAACGCCGAAATTTTTGTCGTCGCGAATGCCGCCGGCGCCGGCGCCGGCATCGCCCTCGAGCAAGTCCAGTTCAGCACGATCCGCGGCGCCGGATCGGCGACCACGGGCGCCGCGATCGCCATAGAAAACGGGTACACCTTCTCGGACACCCTCGAATCGCTCGATCTCGAGGCCTCGAGGGTGTGCTGGCGCTTCACATCCAACAATATAGCGCGCATGGCCAATCTGGCCGCTTACATGGATTGCCCGACGCTCGTCGAGACCACGCACGAGGCGTGGGACGGCTGGTCTACCTCCGGCGGTCTCGGCGGCATTTACGGCGGGGCCGTGCAGACGATCATAACGTGGCTGGATTGAAATCGGCCTGAGCGGGCCTCACAGCACCGCTTCGGCGACGACGCGCAACGCTTCCGGCGTGGCGCCGGCGAGCACCAGCGTGCCGACGCGGTGGTCCTTGGCGATGTCCTTCCAGGCCTCGAGGCCATCGCGGATGCGCTCCTTCGGCCCGACCAGCGAGATCTCGTCGATCAACGCGTCGGGAACCGCCGCCTCGGCCTGCTTGCGCCGGCCCGCGAGGAAGTGGTCCTGGATGTCGACCGCCGCCGCCTCGTAGCCGAGGCGCTTGATCAAGTCGTTGTAGTAGTTCTTCGACCGTGCCCCCATGCCGCCGATATAGAGGGCGAGCTGCGGCCGGATGGCATCACGGCATGCCGCGAGATCGTTGCCGATGCTGATCCGCACATAAGGGGCGAGATCGAAATCGGCGAGGGTCTTGCCGGCCCCGGCCTTCGCCATCCCCTCCAGCACCGGTGCGGTGATCGTCTCGGGCTTCTCGGGCGACATGAAGATCGGCAATGTGCCGTCCGCCGCCTCGCCCGCCGTGCGCAGCCCGGCCGGCGCGATCGCCGCGGTGTAGATCCGCAAAGCGGGATCGCCGTGAATGATGCTGCGCAACGGCTTGCCGAGCCCGGTAGCACCCGGCCCGCTATAGGGGATCTGATAATGCTCGCCGTGAAATTCGAGCGGCGCCTTGCGTTCGAGGATCTGGCGGATGATCGCGATGTATTCCCGGGTGCGTAAGAGCGGCTTGCCGAACGGTACGCCGTGCCAGCCCTCGACGACTTGCGGGCCGGACGGCCCGATGCCGCAGAGAAACCGATTGCCCGACATCGCCTGCAGGGTCATCGCGGTCATCGCCGCGCAGGCCGGGGTGCGCGCCGGCATCTGCATGATGCTGGTGCCGGCCTTGATCTTCTTGGTCTGCGCCAAGACCCAGGCGACTGGCGTCACCGCGTCGGTGCCGTAGGCCTCGCCACACCACACCGCCGCGTAGCCGAGCCGTTCTGCCTCCCATACGAGATCCATGTCGACCCCCGAGACCGGCGAAAACTTCAGGGTCATGGCCAATTTCATCTTTTCTCCCTCCAAAAGAGAAAGCCCGGAATTATGCAACTGACTTACGAAGGGACAGGATCGGGGTCGGAGATCTCCCTCCCAGACCGCCTTGACCGGCCTTTCCCGAACGCGCCTCCGCTGTTTCTGCTGTTTTACAGGAAATTATCAGCCACGGACCGCCCCTGCGCCGCAGGAACCCTTGATCACCGCCGACGTAGTGAACGAAAGAACAGCGGCGCAAGAGCTCATGTTGGGTAGCCAATCTGCTCGTTG
>CAWCKT010000003.1:0-112832 GCA_963796155.1 uncultured Alphaproteobacteria bacterium
GCGGGTACCAAGCGTCAGATTTTATCCACTGGTTTTCGAACTGCCACGGCCAGAGCGTCGCGACGCTGGCCCAGCAATTCGGCGGTCTCAAAGCCCCGGCCGCCGCCCGTTTCCGTGGACGCCCGGCACGAGGCCACACCGATGACGTGTCGTCTTCCGGCGTAGGCACCGGGCCTCGCTTCGCCGCTCTGACCCGGCTCGAAGCACGTCGCGGTTCCCACCGCAAATATCACGCTCACCGGATCGGCTCGTGGACGGTGACGAGCTTGGTTCCGTCCGGGAAGGTCGCTTCGACCTGGATCTCGCGGATCATCTCCGGAATACCCTCCATGACCTGCTCGCGGCCGATTACGGTGGCGCCGTCGCGCATCAGCTCGGCCACACTCCGGCCGTCGCGCGCGCCTTCGAGCACGAAGTCGGTGATCAGTGCCACCGCCTCGGGATAGTTGAGCTTGACGCCGCGCTTCAGCCGCCGCTCGGCGACCATCGCCGCGACCGATACCAGGAGCTTGTCCTTTTCGCGAGAGGTCAGGTTCATCACATTCGCCGCAACGTATCGGGCATGCCAAGCCCGCCATAAGGCTTTATAAGCCCGATCGTATCGGGATGTCTTCGCCGCGAACGATGATCAGAGCGGCCCTGTTGGCGGGCCTTGCCGCGATGACCGGCCTCGGCGTCGGACAGTCCGCGGCGCAGACCGTACCCCCTTTCAAGGTCGGCGTCGCGACGCGCGCGTTCGTGCCGGCCGAGCCTTACGAGTGGCGCGGCGACGCAAAGCACGCACTGGCCACGGTGATCTGGTATCCGGCCGATCCGGCCGCGGAGGAGAAGCCACAGCCCCTCGGCCCGCCGGGCAATCCGCTGTTCGACGGCGGGCGCGCGGCCGCCGATGCGGCGCTCGCGCCGACGCCAGCCAAATTCCCGCTGATCGTGCTGTCGCACGGCACCGGCGGAACCGGCGCAAGCCTCGCCTGGTTGGGCACGGCGCTGGCCCGGGCGGGGTATGTCGCCGCCGCGGTCAACCACCCCGGCAACAATGCGATCGACGGCTATACGGTCCCGGGTTTCACGTTGTGGTGGGAGCGGGCAGGCGATCTGAGCGCGGTCATCGATGCCATGCTTGCCGACCCGACCTTCATGACGCGGATCGATGCGGGACGGATCGGCGCCGCCGGCTTCTCGCTCGGCGGCTACACGGTGATCGCAATCGCCGGGGGCGTCACCTCGCTGGCGCATCTCCGGGAATTCTGCGCCTCGCCGCAGGCCGATGGGGCATGCCAGCCGCCGCCCGAGTTCGCCGATCTGCGCGCCAAGGCCGAGGCGCTGGCCGACAGCGACGAGGCGTTTCGTGCCGCCCTCGCCAACGACAGCCGCTCCTACCGCGACCAGCGCGTGCGTGCGGTGTTTGCGATGGCGCCGGCGCTCGGCCCGGCCTTCCTGCCCGAGAGCCTCGAGCGGATCGACATCCCGGTGGCGATCGTCGCTGGTGCGGCGGACGCGATAATGCCGGTCGGCAGCAACGCGCGATCCTACGCCGCGCGCATTCCCGATGCCGAGCTGACGATCTTTCCCGGCGATGTCGGGCACTACGTCTTTACCGCGGACTGCACGGAAGCCGGGCGCGCCGCCCTTCCGGCGCTCTGCGTGGATGCGCCGGGCGTCGATCGCGACGCCATCCACCTGCAGACGGAAGACCTCGCCGAAGCGTTCTTTGCGCGCGGTCTAAATCGACCGCAATAGATCCTTCGTCAAGACGCGGCGGAAACCTTGATCGGTGCTGCGGCCGGCCCCTTGGCGGTGAGCGCGCTGTCGATCTCGTCGATCGTGCGGCCGCGTGTCTCGAAGCCGATAAACAGGGCCGCCAAAAGCCCGATGAGATACCAGATGGCGAAGTAGTTCATCGCCGGGATCAGCGCATCGAGAGTTGCCTGGGGACTGACGAGGTTGGACGACCCGGCGATCAGCGCCAGCCCGGCCGGGCCGATGAACTTGCCGAGATTGCCGACGCCGTAGACCAGACCCATGCCGCTGCCGCGCAACTTCGACGGCCATATCTCGGCCATGTACGGTCCGATGATCGAATAGCTGCCGCTGCCGAAAAATTGCTGCACCATGGTCATCAAGTAGAACACCGAAACGCCGCCGAGGAACAAATCGTGCCAATACCCCGCGAGCGACATTGTCACGCCGGCGATGCCGCAAGTCAGCGCGATCGAGGCCCGGCGTCCCATCGCATCCGAAATCCACGAGCAGAAAAAGCGACCGACGATCTGCCCGAGGCTCAGCCAGATCACCAGGCCCGAGGCCTCTGCCGGGGTGACGTGCAGCAGCATGACGAACAGCGTGACCTGCCACAGCACGAACCCGACGCCGCCGGTCTGAGTAAGGCCGACCAGGCAGCCGGCCACGATGCTCCGCGGATATTTGAACAGCTCGCGCCAGGCGACCTTCTCGACCGGCGGAGCGACGGCCGGCAGCGCAATTTCCTTCGGGTCGATCATCAACGCCCAGGCGAGGGATTGGCGCGCTTCCTCGAGGCGGCCGACGCGGATCAGCCAATGCGGGGATTCCGGTACCCAGGCGCGGATCAAGAGGCTCAAGCCTGCCGGCAGCAGCCCGATCGCAAACAGGCCGCGCCAGCCGACATAGGCCGTGAGATATTGCCCGAGCACCGCCCCCAGGAGGAGCCCGGCCGGCAACATCGTGGTCGTCACCCCGGTGATCCAACCGCGCTTGGAGGCAGGCACGAATTCCTGCACCACGGCAATATCGACGGTATAGAGGCCGGTGACCCCGAACCCGACGAAAAAGCGGCAGATCACCAAATACACCCAGCCATGCTCCGGGGTCAGCGCCATCAACCCCGTCGCGATCGAGAAATTCAGGATCGTGGCAATCATGACCTTGCGCCGGCCGATCTTGTCGGCGACCCAGCCCCAGATTATCGAGCCGAACGGCGCGCTGATCCCGGCGGACAGCAGTATCGCTGCCGACTGGCCATAGGTCAGATTCCAATCCTTGACAAAGAACGCGAGAACAAACCCGATCAGCAGGTAATCGAAGAAATCGAGCATATCGCCGATCGTCGCCGCGGCGAAGATCTTCCACTGATTGATCGTGAGTTTCTTTTGCTCTTCCAAATATTCGAGCATGACTTTGCGCCTCCACCCCCCGCTTAATCGTGCCGCGGTTCACCCGCCGGCAGGTTTGGGCCGACATTTTCGCCGGCTTCCCCGCCCACGAGCGCCATTGTCCGGTTTCTGGGCAGCGATGGCAACAAGCTCCGCCCGCGACGGATGCCAGGCTTCATCAAGGCGCACCATTGCTGTCGGCGTCTGTCGTCATCAGACCCCCACAGTGCGCCCGCCCTTATGCGGGCGACTGGAGAGGACCGGCCGCGGCCTTTATTCGGTCGTCGTCCGGCGCGTCATTCCTAAGGAGCGAGCCGGATTGAACCATGACCTCAACCTGGCATTGCGCCCGCGGACCAGTTGCGGCAGCGGCCCAGGTTGGGTCTCGAGCTCCCGTATCCGCGCCACAAAGGCCTCCCGTTCCGCGGAGAAGCGCTCGTTCAATTCATCGACAAGACGTGCATTTGCTGTTCTTTGCGTGTCGATAATGGCTTGCAGCTGATCGAACTGATTTGTCGAGTTGCTGCTCGGGGCCCTCGGCATCCGCGACCTGACCGGCGCTCCTGACGCTGCGGCAGCGTGTCCCTGACCCAGCGGATACCCGTATCTTTCGAGATCCAGGCTATACCGCTCGGCGAGCAGCCGATTCCCGGCCGCCACCCTCAGCCGCAGATCCGCCACATCGTCGCGGTCGAGCATCGCCTCCGCCCGATCGCCGGCATCGAGCAATTCATCGAGCTGCTCCGACCCGAGACGTTGCTGCAGGGTCGAATAAAAGTTGAAAAATCCATCGTCCGGCATCATCTCGGCGGCCAGTGACTTCATCGCGGACATTCTGGTATTGCGCGCTTCGCCATACCGCTCGATATCGGCTCTCGCCAGTTCTATACCGATAAAATTACATAGCACTCCGAGATATTCTTCAATGCCATCGTTGATAAGCTTTTCCAGTGGCAAAACTAAAATATTGTCGTAGCCGAAGAGCTGACCATAGACATCGATTACCTCAAAAAAATTCAAATTGTGCAGGAAATGACAGCGGAACTGGGAGAGCATTCCCTGATACCATTGTGCCAAGGGCGGCATCGGCATGCGTGAGAAGAATGCGGAATTACGCTTCAAATTCAAATACATCGAAGAGACATATTCCGCCTGATTGCGAATCGTGAACACGACGCGCGCCGGCTGAAATAACCTGAACAGCCTCGCGGCAATGATGTCGCGCGGCACCATGTAGGGCGCGTAATATAGTTGTGGGGAGTCGCAGAGCATTTCGTCGGAAATGACAATGTTCCTGCCGCTACTGTCATTGAAGATCTGTTCATCGCACAGGTTAAATATAAACTGCTCGTCATATTTAAAATCTTCGGCATGGCGGAGTAAGGTAAAAATTCCGCCGCGCTCGCCATAGGGGTAACCGACGTAAAATATATCGTCGCGCTGAGAGAAGAAGTTCTGTTGGAGGCTGGTCGTACCGGTATTAGTGAAGCCGACATGAAGAATGGAAGGCTGCCTGTGACTCACTGCTGCTTCCATCCTGCCTCCCGGTCGTAAAGATGATAGCGAGCGAAAGGTTGATGCAAATTGGGCGCGACTCCGCGGGGTCGTGTTAGCCGCGATCGGTTATGGTTAAGCGGATGATGTCGATTTCATCCCCGCAAGAGAGGGAGAGATCAGGACCAAAATCGTGGACGCGAAAGAGCCCGAGATATGCGCCTCCGCCGATCCGCCAGACTCTTGGAATGAGCTGATGCACGCCAAATTAGCCAAAACTGCGGACGCGCTTCTGCGGCTGGCGCAGGCCCAAGGAGCCGCACCGCCGCCGTACGCGCCCGCCCACTGGGTTTCCTATGGCGGCGGCGAGGCGATCCTCCTGGCGATCGTGCTTCTCGTGGTCGCCAGCGGATTTGCCTATGCCGGCAAACGGCTGCGCGCCCCACTCGAGATCACCCGCCCAGGAGGCACCGTCGCCGGGTTCATGATCGCGATCTGGCTGCTGGCGATCTACACCGTGGGCGTCGCCACGTTCGTCTATGGACTGCAGGTGAAGCAGGCCTATCCGGATTTCGTCGCTCGCCGCGTGCGCGTCGGCACGTTTGTCGATGCGGCAGTGACCTTCTTCGTGCTCCTCTACCTTACGCGGCGTTGGGGCTGGAAGGTCGCGCTGGCCAGCGCCGTGATCGGCACCGCCGCCGCGCCGATGATCTTCGAGTTACCCTTCGATCTGATCGTCATGACGCGGACTAATCCGCCGATCCCGACTTATCCGATGCTGTATCGGCAGCTTTTCTTCCTGCCGTTATTCCTGTTGGAGTTCTCAACAATATCGCTGCTGACGTTGCTGCCTTCGATGCGGGTGACGGCGTACGCCTCTTACGCGGTGGCGGGGATGTTTGTGGTATTCGCCGTCTGGGCTGCGTTCGGGTTCGCCTTTCCCGCGGAACCGCTGCCGCTCGCGCTCAACGTCATTTCGAAGATCTTGTGCTTCGTAGCGGCGATCATGCTGTTTGTCTGGCGGGCGGACGAGGAGGTCTCTGGAGTTAGCGCATGATGGTTTGAGAGCTTGAACCGCGATCCGCTCTACTGCGTCAGTGTGAGCCGGGAAAACGTGCCGGTGGGAGAACCGTTTTGGGTTTGCCGCTAGACATCCCACAGTCGAGGGAGCAGGGACGGCCACCCCATAGCGGCTTGACGGAAATGGCGCGCGAGATCGGCATAGTTGCGGCGCAGCGCAGCGGCATCTGCCGTGAGCCAACGGGCGACGACGAGATCGGCAATCGCGGTGACGCCCGACCGCACCGCATCGGCCGCGCCGGTTGACTGGATTGTGCGGGCGCAGTCGAGGAAGTCTCGCGGATCACGCCCGGCGGGGGCCAAGATCAAGGTCGCGAACGCCGCCGCCCCGTCGAGGCAGGCGGGATCATCGACAATCCCGGCAATGTCGTCTTCGAGATGCAAGGCGTCGCCCCAAACGAGCCTGCCCTCACGACGCACTTGCCAGACCTCGCGCAGAAATCCGGTCGCAAAGCGCTCGCCCCGCGCGCGACGCCCAAAGACCAGGATGTCGCCGCCGAGAAATGCGGCACGCGGCCCGAGGTCGATTGTCGTTTCGCGCGAGAGGCGCGCGCCATCGAAGAGGATCGTCTCAAGCGGCAGGAATTCGAGCGCGGCGCCGGCAGCAAGAGACAGGGTCTGGTGGATCGCCGTCGTCGCTCCGGTCGAGCGATAAATCTTTTCTGCTGCCGAGGCGGTGACGTTGGCCGCGGCACCCGCAGCGAGGCGAACGCTGATATCCAGCCGGTCGCCGGCAACGAGCCCGCCCGAAGTGGTGAGGATGACGGCGAGCATCGGGTTGCCGGCAGCCGGCGCCGGAAACAATACGCGCAGCGGATCGCGCTGGTAGAGGTGGGTAAGCCGGGTAACGCCCGCACGGCGGCCGAAGCCGATTTCGGCCACTCCTTCGGTCAATAGCCGAGGGCCAGTCCGTCCTTGCGCGGCTCGGAACCGCCAATCAACACGCCGCGGTCGTGGTCGATCCAGATCGCCTGGCAGCCGCCGAGCGGAACCCTGCGAATGTCGATCTCGTGCCCGCGGCGCGCCAGGTCGGCGATGATCGGCTCGGGGTTGGTCGGCTCCATCTGCAATTTGCCGCGAAACGCAAAGCTGCGCGGCGCTTCGGCCGCCTGCTGCGGATCGAGGCCGCGGTCGAGCATGCGGTGCAGCAAATGCGCGTGCCCGACCGCCTGGTACTGCCCGCCCATGACGCCGAACGGCATCACCGCGCGCCCGTCCTTGACCAGCATCGCCGGGATGATCGTGTGGAACGGCCGCTTGCCCGGCGCGATGGCGTTCGGGTGGCCGGGGATCGTGCGGAAGCCGCTGCCGCGGTTCTGCAGCAGCACGCCGCTCTCCGGCGCGACGATGCCGCTGCCGAAATTCGAGAACAGCGAATTGATGAACGAGCAGGCGTTGCCGTCGCGATCGACCGCGCACAGATACACCGTGTCCTGATGCAAGGTGCCGCCGTGCCACGCGTTGCCCGGCAAGACCGCGTCGAGGCGGATCTGCCGGCGCGCGCTCTCGGTCCATTCTTCCGACAGAAAGCCTTTCACATCGACGGCGACCTGCGCCGGATCGGCGAAGTAGTCGTCGCGCGCGCGATAGGCCGACTTGGTGGCCTCAGCGAGCAGGTGCAGCCGGTCGGCCTCGGTAAACGTATCGTCGCCCAGGGCAAAGCCCTCGAACTGGCGCAGGATCATCAGCGCCGCCAGCCCCTGCCCATTCGGCGGGCATTCATAGACCTCGTAGCCGCGATAGGCGGCATGGATCGGCTCGACCCATTCCGAGCGCTGCGCGTCGAAATCCTCTTCTTCGTGCAACCCACCCAGCGATTTGAGCCGACCGACGATCTCGCGCATTACCGGGCCTTCATAGAACGCCGACCGGCCCTCGCGGCCGATGCGTCGCAACGTGGCGGCGAGCGGCGGATTGCGCATCCAGTCACCCGCGGCAGGCGGCTTGCCGGCGAGGAGGAACAGTGCGGCGGTCATTGGATCCTGGAGTTTCCACTGCACGCGGTGCCAATCATAAGAGACGCGCGGGGTGACGGCGTAACCGTCCTCGGCGGCTTGTGCGGCCGGCTCAAGCAGTTCGGCGAGCGGTCGAGTGCCGAATTCGCGATTCAGCAGACACCAGGCATCGACCGCACCCGGGATTGTCACGGCGTGTGGTGTCTGCGTTTCGATCTGCCCGATCTGGCGCTCCGCGTACCAGTCGATAGTCGCCCTGCCCGGCGCGCGGCCGGAGCCGTTCAGCGCCACCGGCGGCGCGCCCTTCTGCGAATACAGCACGAAGCAGTCGCCGCCGATCCCGGTGCTTTGCGGCTCGACGACGCTTTGCATCGCGACGGCGGCGATTGCCGCATCCATCGCGTTACCGCCGGCGCGCAATACGTCGAGCCCGGCCAAGGTCGCCCGCGGCGCCGAGGTGGCGACCATGCCGTTCGCCGCGATCACCGCCGAGCGGCCGGGAATGTTGAAGTCGCGCATGACGTATCCTCGGCCCTTCAGTCAACCGCCTCGCCGGCGCAACCCTCACCCGGCGGGTTTGCCGCTTGCCGGGCACTAATGCACCGTCCTAGGTTGACGGTCAATTCGCGAACCGGGAAGAAGAACCCATTATGGACGGAAGCTTGACGCCGCCGCTGCACTTTCCGGTTGCGAAATCCCCCGGGCCCGGGGAGACGCTGCCGATCGCCCCGGGAGTGGAATGGCTGCGTATGCCCCTTCCCTTCGCGCTCGATCACATCAATCTGTGGCTGCTCGAGGACGGCCCCGGCTGGACGATCGTCGATGCCGGCTATGCGATGGCGGAAACGATGGCGCGGTGGGAACGGGTCTTCGCCGAACGGCTCGGCGGATTGCCGGTCACGCGGATTATCGCAACCCACCACCATCCCGACCATATCGGGCTAGCGGGCTGGCTCACCGAGCGCTGGCAGGTCCCGCTTTGGGCCACCGAAAAGGAATGGCTCTACGCTCGCCTGTTGACCCAAAACGGGGATGATTCCGCTATGCTGCGCCGCGGCTTCGCTCGCCGGGCCGGGCTCGACGAGGCAGCGAGCGAGATTTTTGGCGAGCATCATCGGGGCTACCGCCGCGGCGTCCCGTCGGTGCCCGCGAGCTTTGAGCGGCTGGCCGACGGGTCCGTCGTCGAGATCGGCGGGCGGGAATGGCGGGTGATCGTCGGGGAAGGCCATTCCCCCGAACTGGCCTGCCTTTATTGCGCCGAGACCCGCGTGCTGATCGCGGGCGACCAGGTTCTGCCGAAGATTTCGCCCAATGTCAGCGTCCAGGCTCACGAGCCGGACGGCGACCCGCTCTCGCGCTTTCTGCGCTCGCTCGACAGGTTGCGCGGTGCGGTTCCGCCGGAGACGCTCGTCCTGCCGTCGCACAATCTTCCCTTCTTTGGCCTGCACGCGCGCATCGACGCCCTCGCGGCGCATCACCGGGCGCGTTGCGATGACGTTCTCGCTGCCTGCGCGAGCCCGCAGAGCGCAACAGAACTGCTGCCGGTTCTGTTCCGGCGACCCCTCGACCGGCACCAGATGGCGTTTGCTCTGGGCGAGGCCCTCGCCCATCTGCGTTACCTAAGGAACCAGGGCGCGCTCGCGTGCATGCCCGGCGCCGACGGGGTCGACCGGTTCCTGCAATCGGGCGAGTAAGCATCGATCCGCTCGGCTGGTACCTGCCGCCCTTCGCCTAAACCAACCTCGAGGTCCTGGGCGATGCGATCGAAGGCACGAAGAGCCTCGACCGGAACAAACTCGCCGGCTGCATCCGCAACTACGAGTTCAAGATCATCGTCGGCGACGTGACTTTCGGCAGCCGACCGCCGGCAAACGCCCGCAGCTCGCAAAAGAGTGCCGTGCTCACATAATCCGCAGCGCGCCTGCAGCCGGTCGACGCGGCAATGTGCCCGGTCGCGCCTAATGCGAGATTCGCGCCGAGGTCAAATCGGGCACCGCGGGATTCTTTAGGACAACTTTAATGTTGTTGCCGGACACTTTGATCGCCGTCCGTTGCGCAAGAATTGATCGAATAACAATCCACAGTCGAGGTGAATCGCGTCTTGCGAATGGCTATGCCTATCGAGCTCTCGACAGAAGCTTTGCAAGAGCCCGTTGCGTCCTGCGGCACGGCCATCTCGTGTCTGGTCCGGCTCAGCGCGGAGAACGGCGGCGAGGCGGGGAACGAGGCCCCCCATCGCCATACTGACCTCCAAGGTGAGACCCTCCCGCTCTCCTGCCTTGTCAAGCTCGCTGCCGAGTTCGGGCTCCATGCCGAGCGCATTCAGGTAGATTGGCAAGGTTTGAAGGCGACCGGCTTCGCCCATCCGCTCCTCATTTTGCGCAAGAATACCGATGTCGTCATTGTGACGGGAGGTGGGCGCTCCGGAGCGGAGGAGGTCAGCGTCTGGGACCCGCACCACGATGGCGTGGTGTTCTTTGTGCCACGCGAGGATTTTGAGCGGGCCTGGGACGGTCATGCGTTGGTCATCACGCCCGAGAGTCAGGGCGCGCAGATCCTCGAGTCGCAACTCGACCGCAAAGCGATGTCGGACCCGGACGATGACACCTCGCCTGCTCCTCTTGATATTGCGGAACATCAAACGCGGCCCAGCCCCGTGCGGATTGCGAGGGCCTCGATTTTGCACCGCGACACCGGGACGCCGCGGCATTTATTGAGCCGCCGTCTTTGTTTTACTGGGATCGTGATCCTGGCGACCGCAAGTATCGGCGTGTTCCTGCTGAGATATTCAGACGCTGATCATGTCGCTGCTACCAGCACTGCTGCGCCGTCAAATTCGCCAACCCCCCCGAGCACACCGGCAAACCGAGAGGAAGCCTCGCCCTCGGCGGGCGCGGTGGCGACCGCCTCAGTCGCCCCAGAAGGCGCATTGACTCTTGCGACGCCCATTCCCGCTGAGCCGGCAGATAGTTCCACGCCAATAGCCGGCCCGCCGCTTGTCGCGCCGAAGCCTGGAGCGACCCCCGCGGCGCCACCTGTCGCGGCCGCTCCATCCGTGGCGACAGCGCCTGCGGCCCAGTTGCCGGAAGCGACACTGAGCGTCGCGACATCTGGGCCAGCAACGGCGTCGACTGGGGCTCCGCTATCTGCGGCGGAGATCGGAGCGCTCGTAGCGCGCGGTGATGTTCTTTTCAGCAAGGGTGATCTCGCGGCCGCGCGGCTTTTTTACGAACACGCCGCCGATGCGGGAGACGGGCAGGCCGCGGTCAGGTTGGGGGAGTCCTTCGACCCGGTTTTTCTCGACGACGCTCACCTGCCCGGGGTGCGCGGCGATCGGCGCACCGCGTTGTCCTGGTATCGCCGTGCGCGCGATCTCGGCGCTGCAGACGCCGACATCCTGATCAAGAGCCTGGAAGCCAAATAGCAATGGTGACTGCAATGCCTCGTCCGGCAATCGGAGCAGCGATCATCGTCATTGTGGGACTCGCAGCAGCGCTCGCGATGCCGGCACGAGTTGCCGCGCGATCCACCGCGACCTCGCCAGAATCTAGTATCGTAAATAGGGGGATCGTCGAGGTCGAGACGGGGGGTTCCGCGGGCATCTCGGTGCGCATCGCCGAGGACCTCGCCAACATCGTCAACGATGGCGCGACACGGCGTGTGGTGCCGGTGGTCGGCAAAGGATCGCTCGCAAACCTTGTCGATCTCAAACTGCTGCGCGGGATCGACATCGCCATCGTCTCCGCGGACATCCTCGATTACGCCAAGGAGCAACACCTTCTCTCAGGGACGGAGGCGTCGATCACCTACATCACCAAGCTCTACAACGAGGAATTCCACCTGTTGGCACGCCCGGAGATCAAGACCATCGCGGACTTGGCCAACCGCAAGGTGAACGTCAATTCGCGCGACAGCGGCACCGCGATCATGGCGAACCGCCTCTTCGATGCCCTGAAGCTGACGATCACGATGACCAACGACGGGAATGAGGTGGCACTTGAAAAGCTGCGTAGCGGCGAGATCGCGGCACTCGCCTTCGTCGCCGGAAAGCCCGCCCCTCTCTTTCGTGGGCTCAGCCGGGATGAGGGGTTCCACTTCCTCGCCTTTCCATTCAACCCGTCGATCGGGGCGGCCTATGTGCCGACGCGCCTGACCGCAGCGGATTACCCGGATCTCGTGCCGCCGGACCAGCCGGTCGACACCGTTGGTGTAGGTACGGTGCTGGTTGTCGCCAATCTTCAAATGGCTCCCGAACGCGACCGCAATGTGGCGAATTTCGTCGACGCCTTCTTCACCGGGTTCCACTCGTTGCTCGAGCCCGGCCACGACGCGAAATGGCAGGAGGTCAACCTCGCGGCCGAGCTTTCTGGTTGGCGGCGCTATCCGCCTGCCGAGCTGTGGCTACAGCGCAACCTGCAAGCGGCCAAGGCTCCGAGCTCTGACGATTTGCCGATGATGTTCGCACATTTTGTCGACGAGCGCCGACAGTCGATGGGTGGAGCGCCTATGACGCCGCAGGAAAAATACGACCTCTTCCACCAATATCGGGATTGGCAAGCGGGCGAGCGTCAGTAGTCGCCGACCCCCGCGACTCTCTTTCAAAGGAAACTTCAATGACGGAAGAACACGTCACCGCGCCGGTTGGGCGGCCGCTCGGCATGCGCAGGGTCCGTTGGCGCACACTCGTCACCAGCCTCGCCGCCTTGCTTGCCATCCCGGGAATCACCCTGGCCGAGACGCCCCCGACGAGGGGCGGCATCCTGGCGTTCGCAGTCGATGCCGAGCCGCCGAACTACGACTGCCATGCCAATTTCTCGTTCGTCTTCATCCATCCGATAATACCGCACTACTCCACCCTGCTCAAATTCGACACAGCCAACTATCCGCAGATCGTAGGCGATCTCGCGCAATCCTGGAACGTATCGGCGGACAGGCGAACCTACACCTTCAAGCTGCGCGACGACGTCCTATTCCACGACGGGTCACGGCTCACTTCCGCCGATGTCAAAGCGAGTTACGACCGCATCATCCACCCGCCGCAAGGGGTGCTGTCGGTGCGCCAGGCCGACTACGCCGCTATCACCGATATCGACACGCCCGATCCGACGACGGTCGTCTTTCATTTGCAATGGCCCGACGCGGCCATGCTGGCAAATTTCGCTTCGCCATGGAACTGCATCTACAGTGCGGCCAAGCTCGAAGGGGATCCACTGTTCCCGAAGACGCACGTGCTTGGGACGGGGCCGTTCGTCTTCGTCGAGCACGTCAAAGGGGACCATTGGACGGGCAAGCGCTGGGACAAATACTTTCTCCAGGGTAAGCCCTATCTCGACGGCTTCCGAGCGGAGTTCATCGCCGGCCCTGCAGCCGTGAAAGCGATGGAGAGCGGCCGCATCATGGCCCAGTTCCGCAGCTTCACCCCGACCGAGCGCGATGAGATGATCAAGGCGGCGGGGGACCGCCTCGAAGTGCGCGAAGGCCCTTGGATCACCTATCTGGCTCTGGTCTTCAACGCCACCCGCCCGCCATACGACGATGCCCGGGTGCGACGCGCGCTCTCGCTCGCCATCGACCGCTGGCACGGCGCGGAGACGCTCGCCGACAACACCTTTCTCAAATATGTCGGCGGTCTGATGCGGCCAGGCACCGCGACCAGCATGCCCGAGGCCGAGCTCGTAAAGCTGCCCGGCTTTTCGCACGATATCGCCGCCTCACGTGCGGAAGCACGGCGGCTTCTAGCTGAGGCGGGAGTGCCCGACCTCGCGGTCACACTGACCAACCGCAAAGACGTTCCGGTACCCTATGGCGCCGCCGGCGATTTCGTCGTGGCCGCGTGGCGCGAGATCGGCGTGCAGGCTACCCAGGAGCTGCTGAGCACCAAGGATTGGCAGACGGCCCTCGAAACCGGCCGCTTTGCCGCGGCGACCGATCTCGCCGCCGATTATTTTGATGATCCGACGATCCAGCTCGCGAGATACGTTTCGCGCGATCTTTCGCCGATCAACCACTCGGGCTCGACCGACCGCTTTCTGGACGCGCTCTACATCGGGCAGGCTCTCAATACCGACCCGCTCGAGCGCGCCAAGATCGTGCGCGCTTTCGAGCGGCACGCTCTGAACGACGCCTATACGGTGCCGCTCCTGTGGTGGAACCGCATCGTCGTCACCGGGGAAAAATTCAAAGGCTGGAGCATGTCACCGAGCCATTACATCGGCCAAGACCTCGCCGATGTGTGGCTCGAGGAGTAAGGCGCGGAAAATGTGCGAGCACGAAGCCCGCTGACCTCGACGGCAACCGATCAGGGAGCGTTTAATGGCTGCTATTGCAGGGGTAATCCGCTTAGCTGTAACCCGCTCATCGCGATATCGCTGGCTGCAGCTGATCCTCGGCCTCGTCTGCATGGCGATGATCGCGAACTTGCAGTATGGCTGGACCCTGTTCGTCAGTCCGATCGATGCAAAGTATCACTGGGGTCGCGCAGCCATACAGGTTGCATTCACCGTCTTTGTGTTGGCGGAGACGTGGCTGGTCCCGGCGGAAGGTTGGTTTGTCGACCGCTTCGGCCCGAGTATAATCGTCTTCGTCGGCGGCGCGCTTGTCGGCATAGCCTGGACGATCAACGCCATCGCGGGCTCGCTGATCGTCCTCTACATCAGCGCGGCGGTAGGCGGTATCGGCGCAGGGGCGGTGTACGGCACGTGCATCGGCAACGCTCTCAAGTGGTTTTCGGACTCGCGTGGGCTGGCTGCAGGCCTGACCGCGGCAGGCTTCGGCGCGGGCTCTGCCCTGACCGTTCTTCCAATCCAGGCGATGATCGGCGCCAATGGTTACGAGGCGGCGTTCCTTTACTTCGGGATCGGGCAGGGCCTCATAATCTGCGCGATATCATGGTTTTTGCAGGCGCCGCGCCAAGGG
Source organism: uncultured Alphaproteobacteria bacterium (assembly GCA_963796155.1). Taxonomy (GTDB): domain Bacteria; phylum Pseudomonadota; class Alphaproteobacteria; order ATCC43930; family CGMCC-115725; genus AP-15. The sequence continues at coordinate 14,576 of CAWCKT010000003.1, forward strand.
GAAGCGACTGGGGCAAACCCGGTTACGCTCCCGCTCGGCCAAGGGAGCCGACAATATGCACCGATGGAGGTGGTGCGATCCCCAGTCTTTTGGACCATGTACGTTATGTTCGTACTTGTCGGGGCGGGCGGCTTAATGGCCACCGCGCAACTCGCGTTAATTGCCAGGGACTTCAAGATAGAAACCGTACCGGTGAGCCTCGTCGGCCTTACCTTGCCGGCGCTGACCTTCGCGTTGTCGCTCGACCGCATCCTTAACGGGTTGACACGGCCGTTCTTCGGCTGGGTCTCCGACAAAATTGGCCGCGAGAACACAATGTTCATCGCCTTTGGCTTGGAGGCGATGGGCATCTGGCTACTCAGCATGTTGGGGGAACGCCCTCTGGCATTTGTGATCCTCAGCGGATTCGTGTTCTTTGCGTGGGGTGAAATTTATAGCCTCTTTCCGTCGACCTGTACGGACGCCTACGGGACCAAATACGCGACGACCAATGCGGGGCTGCTCTACACCGCGAAGGGCACTGCAGCGCTGCTGATACCTTTTGGCAATGTGCTGACAACGGTGACCGGGAGCTGGCACACGGTGTTCATGATCGCGGTGACCATGAACCTAGCCGCCGCGCTTTTAGCGCTCGTGGTGTTGAAGCCGCTGCGAACGGCACACGCGGCACGGGGCAAGACCCGCACCGCCCTCGTGGCGGGATAATCCCACTCCCGGAGTCCGCAGGGCGACTTCAGCGCATGATGAAGGGGCGGATTGCGAGCCCGCCGAAGCCGCGTCCTTGAGGTGTGGCGCCGCCCAATTCGATGTCGGCTCGGATATGCCGGCGAGCTCGGTGCCGGTGAACTGGCGACCCCCACATTCGCGGCGGCAGCCGCCGATCCGTTGAACATATCCGGCTTGCTGTCCGTGCCGACTACCCTTCCAGGACCTCGACGCTAAACTCTGCGCCGAGCCTGTCAACAGCCGCCACGCCAGCACCGCGGGGCGGGGTGTGATGTTGGGCCATTCGACCAATAGTCTGGGCAGCAGAAACGGCACCGCTGGCGGGCGCTGCCGGTGACGCAGTAATGCCGGTTGCTGGAGGTCTCTTGCTCTTGGGTCTAATGGCGTCGGCACACCATGCCAGTGTCGTCCGCTACCCCGATCAACTCGATATTTACTCAGTTGTCTCGGATGTAGTCGCGAAACCGCTTCAGTTGCCGTTCCTGTTCCCGGGTCGATGCCTTGCCGCGAAGGCCCTCGTAAGTCGATTCGAGTTGTTGCTTCAGCAGAAGCAGCGCATCGCTCAAGGAATTGCCGGTCACGGTGATGTCGAGATCGGGTGTGGAGGCGATGAAAACCCGGTCTCCCAACGGCGTTATGGTAACCGGAATCGGCTTCACGAGCGTATGACGCGGCAGCTTGTCGATGATCAAGTCGATGCTGTCGCTTTGCCCGGATGGCGCCGAGCGAGGCTCGGCCTGCGCCGGTTCGCCGCCAACATCAGTTGCTGGTGCGGGGGGTCCGGGATTTCCCTGCGTCGGCTCGCTCGGTGCGCTCTGTTCGCGCGGCGACGGGCGGCCTTCTGTCGTCGCCCGGGGCGTGGCTACGCCCGATAACGCAGAACCCGTATTCCTGAACCCCACCACGAATAGCGGGATCGGCACCACGGAGCTTCGTGTTAACGCTTCGTCTGTTCGACCCAGGTGAACCGACCCGGAGGAGCGGGACGACCGGGGTGCCCAAGAATTCGATCTGAAATGTCTGGCCATCGGCGCAGACTACGCCGATTTCTTCAGCTCTTGGGGCGCTCTGACGTCGGTGACCAGCGTCGATTTCATATTGTATACCGGATCGCCCTCCAGTGTGTGTTCTCCGTCAATCCGGGAAACCGTGATCATTACCGGCTTGATGCGCAACGTCGTGCCGTCCGCCAGTCGGTATTCGCTCCACACTTCCTTGGCCTCCAGCACATCTACGTCTTTGGGAATGTGCGCAGTATCTGACGCTCCGTCGTTCACCTATATCCTCACTTGGTCTCGAGTTCGGGACTCGCCGGTATCGTCCTTGCGGGGGCGCTTATCCGGCGTCGACAGTGGATTGCGATGAGTTCTCGCGACGAGCTGTCACTCGGCCTCGGAGACGACGGGTCGGTCGCGCAGTGCGAGGCGCCAGCGAGAGCCAGGCTTTGCCTCTGGACCACCCCCGTCGCCGGAGGTCATAGCGGGTTCGGCCTCCGGCGCTGACCCTGTGTCGATCGGAGGGCTTTCCTCGGAGGCGCCGTTCGTGTTCTCTCCGGGAGCCTCGGCAGGTTCGTCAGCCTTATATTTGAGCGAAAGGGTCGAGGCTACCCGCTCGAGCGTTTCCACGTCGGCAAAGTCGGCGTCAAGTGCCTTTGTTTCCTCGGCATATTTCGCATCGATCCTCGCCTTACGGGCCTGAAGCTGCCCTTTGATCCGATTAATATCGTAGGATGTGAGATTCCACATGAGCGTTGACAGAAGTTGGTTCGACCTCCGCGATTTGAACATAAGTCCGGTTAAATCAAACCTAACGCGCGGTGGATTTCTCGGGGGCCGCGGGGATTGTTTTGCGAGAGCCCGAGCGCTGCTTTGCGCATGTCCATGCCTTCGTAAGTAGTGCACGAACGGCGGAAGATGGCGGTATCCTGGTCTCAGCCCAAAAACTGCAGAAATTTCTGGAGGAGAAGGTGCGATGGCGCGGATCAACCACGTGGCGCTCAAAGTGAGCGATCTCGAGACGGCGACGAAGTTCTACGAGAACGTGTTCGGGTTTCGGCAGGTTGGAACCGGGCGCTCGCGCGGTCATATCTCGCGGCACCTGACGGACGGCTATGTCGACCTCGCGCTGATGGTCTATGACAGCGAGGACGACGAGGAAGCAAAACTGGTGGGCGAAGGACCCGCCATCCATCACTTCGGCATCGAGGTCGACGATCGGCGGGGTTTTATCGAGAAGATCAAGGCGAACGGCGGCATCCTTCTGTCAAGTCCCAACTCGGGCACCGTCAAGTTCCGCTCGCCCGACGGCACGATCGCAGAGATCGTCGATATCGGACGCTACCAGAGGATGAGAGACGAGCCGGGCTAAGCCCCGCTGGTCAAACGGTTGGTGCGCTGAGCGCCTTGATGTCGGGGGCCGGGCGCAAGTCTGCCTCGGTCTTCGCCTGCAGCGCCGGAAAGTCGATGTCGTCGACTATCTCGCGCACCATCAATCCCTCGGGGGTGACATCGATCACGGCGAGGTCGGTGTAGATCCGTCTCACGACATTAGCGGCGGTGAGCGGGTAGCCGCAGTGCCGGCGAATGCGTGGCGCCCCGGCTTTGGTCGTGTGCTCGACGAGCACCCGGATCTCCTTGGCGCCGACTGCTAGATCCATCGCACCACCGACGCCGGGCGGAAAGCCCGGATCGTCGGTCGTCCAATTCGCCAGATCACCGTTTTCCGAGACCTCGAAGGCCCCGAGCAAGGCCAGATCGAGATGACCGCCGCGGATCATCAGGAACGAATCGGTGTGGTGGACAAAACTGCCGCCGGTGACGAGCGTGATCGGCTGCTTGCCGGCGTTGATCAGATCCCAATCGACCTCATTGCCGCCCGGTGCGGGCCCGACCCCCAGAATCCCGTTCTCGCTGTGCAAGACGATCTCCCGATCGGCCGGAATAAAATCGGACACCAGCGTCGGCAGACCGATCCCGAGGTTCACATAGGCGCCGTCGGTGAGATCCTGCGCGGCCCGCCAGGCGATTTGACGACGGTTGAGCGGCATCACATTCCTCCAGTACCACTCTCTCCCGCACTTCGGGAGAAGGGCTAGCTTAGCCCGGAACTTCGACGATGCGGTCGACGAAGATACCGGCGGTGACGACCATTTCGGGATCGATCTCGCCGAGGTCGACTACATGGCGGACCTGCGCGATCGACAGGTCAGCCGCCATCGCCATCGTCGGATTGAAATTGCGCGCCGATTTGCGGTAGGTCAGGTTGCCCCAGCGATCGCCGCGGTCGGCGGCGAGCAGTGCCACATCGCCTTTCAACGGCTTTTCGAGCACATAGAGCCGGCCGTCGAGCTCGCGATGCTCCTTGCCCTCGGCGAGCCGCGTTCCGACCGAGACCGGCGAATAGAAGCCGCCCAGCCCGGCAGCCGCGCAGCGCATCCGTTCGCTCATCGTCCCCTGCGGCACGAGCTCGAGCTCGATCCGGCCCTGCGCGTAGAGCTCTTCGAACACGACCGAGCCGGCGCTGCGCGGAAACGAGCAAACGATCCGCTGGACGCGGCCGGCCGCGAGCAGTGCCGCAAGTCCGGTCCGCCCGGTCCCGGCATTGTTGGCGACGATCGTCAGATCGCGAGCGCCCTGCTCGATGACCGCTTCACATAAGGCATCGGGCAGGCCCGCGCTGCCGAACCCGCCACAGAGGACGACGGCCCCGTCCGGAATGCCGGCCACCGCTTCGGCGAGGCTGCGCACGCGCTTGTCGATCATTGTCCCGCCTGCCCTGGATCAGAACGCGACCGCGTCGCCGCCCTTGAGCGCGAGGAGGGTGCGGGCTTCGTCGGGCGTGGCGGGTTCGAGCGACAGGTTTTCGAGGATCGTGCGGATGCGGCTCACCTGGTCGGCGTTGCCCTGGGCGAGTTGGCCGCGTCCGAGCCACAGCGAGTCCTCGAGGCCGACCCGCACACTGCCACCCATGATCGCCCCCATCGTGATCAGCGACATCTGGTGGCGCCCGGCGGCGAGGATCGACCACGCGTAATCGTCGCCGAAGAGCTTGTCGGCGATCCGTTTCATATGAGCGAGGTTCTCTGGGTCGGCGCCGATCCCACCGAAAATTCCGAAGATCGTCTGCACGAAAAAAGGCGGCTTGACCAGCCCACGATCGACGAAATGCGCCAAATTATAGAGGTGGCCGACATCGTAGCACTCGAACTCGAAACGGGTGCCACAACCCTCGCCCAGCTCCTTGAGACTGCGCTCGATGTCCTTGAACGTGTTTTTGAAGATGAAGTCCCGCGTCATTTCAAGGTATGCGGGCTCCCACTCGTATTTCCACTCCTTATAGCGGTCGAGCATCGGGTATAGCCCGAAATTCATCGAGCCCATGTTCATCGAGCACATCTCGGGTTTGGCCCGCAGGGGTGCTGCGAGGCGCTCCTCGAGGGTCATGCCGAGGCCGCCGCCCGTGGTGATGTTGACGACGGCATTGGTCGCCTGCTTGATGCGCGGCAAGAACTGCATGAACACATCGGGATCGGGGGTTGGCCGCCCGTCCTTCGGGTCGCGTGCGTGCAGATGCAGGATCGCCGCCCCGGCTTCCGCCGCGGCGATCGCGTCCTTGGCGATCTCGTCCGGGGTCAGCGGCAGATAGGGGCTCATCGTCGGGGTGTGGATTGCCCCGGTCACCGCGCAGGTGATGACGACCTTGCCTCGCATAGCCATCGTTTTTCCTCCCGTCACGCTCGCCGGGGGCCGTGCCGTCGCGGGGCGGCCGGCAAGGAATCTTCCTGCAGGCTAGCCTTGTGCCCGGATAAACGCTCGGACTCGAGGATAGGTCTCGGTCTGCCACCGGCGGCCGTGGAATACGCCATAATGGCCGACTTTTAGCTGAAGGTGGTGAGTTTTTTTCGCCGGAGCGATCGAACTGCAGAGCTGGTGCGCAGCGACGGTCTGTCCGGGAGCGCAAACATCGTCCCGCTCGCCCTCGACCGTCATCAGCGCAGTGCGCTGTATGGCCTCCGGCTCGACCGCATTTCCCCGCACCCGGAAGCGGCCCTGCGGCAGATCGTGGTCGTGAAAGACGCGCTTGATGGTGTGCAGATAGAAATCCGCCGGAAGATCCATCACTGAACTGTATTCCTTGTAAAACGCACGGGTGGCCGCCGCGCTGTCGCCGTCGCCGCGCACCAGATTATGGAACATCTCCCAGTGCGCCGATACGTGACGATCGAGATTCATGCTCAGAAAACCGACGAGCTGCAAAAAACCCGGGTAAACCCGGCGAAATGCTCCGGGATAACGCCCGGGCACCGTCGTGATAACCGTGCGCTCGAACCAGCCAAGCGAATGCGCTTGGGCAAAGCGATTGACCTCGGTCGGGCTCGCCCTCGGGTCGATCGGACCACCCATCAAGATCATCGATGCCGGTTGGCAGGGATCGCCGGCCGCCGCCAGCAACGATACGGCGGCCAACACCGGCACCGAAGGCTGGCACACCGCCATAACATGGATGCGCGGTCCCAAGAGGCGGATGAATCGGATCACCAGATCGACGAAGTCGTCCAGACCGAACCGGCCGTGAAGGAGCGCGACGTTCCGGGCGTTCGCCCAGTCGGTAATAAAGACGTCGTGCTCCGGCAGCAGCGTTTGGACGGTGCCTCGCAACAAGGTCGGAAAGTGGCCGGAGAGTGGCGCGACGACCAGGAGGATAGGCTCTTCGCGAGCACAGTCCTTACGGAAATGGAGTAGTTTGCAGAAAGGATGGTTGGCCACGATCTCTTCGGTAACGGCAACCTCTCTACCCTCGATCGTTACGCTCCGGATGCCGAAGTTGGGCCGGTCATGTGAAATGCCGGCGTTGGACAGCATCTCCATCGCGGCCGCAGCGCCTCGAATAAAGGGCGTATCCCCGACCAGCGGCCATGGTTGGTCGAAAAAACCCCGGAAAGCCTCGGCCATCAACCGAATCGGACCGAGTATGTCGTTGTGTGCTTGGTAGGCCTCGTAAAGCATGCACCCTCGTGTGTACCCACCGCTCCCAAGATCGATAGCGTCCAAAATATCGAAACGACGAGCCTTCTCGCCTCATCATCAGGCGATTCCATCCCATATCAAAAATCGCTTTATTTCAAGACTATATTGGCTTTGCCAATCATTTAGGCAAGAGCGACGGATCGGCGGTTGGCCGACACTGTATCCATCCACGCGTTTACGACGCGTTGCTTAAGCTAGTGCACTGACTCAAACGGATAGTACAGGGCAGCGGTCGAGCTTGGCCAGAATGACCTCGGGGGATTTGGTCCAGACGAAGGGTTTGGGGCTGGCATTGTGCTCGGCCAGGTAAGCCTTGATGGCGGCCTGCAGGTCGGCGATCGAGCGGAAGACGCCGCGGCGGATACGCTGTCGCGTCATCTTGGAAAAGAAACTCTCGACCGCATTGAGCCAAGAGGCCGAGGTCGGGGTGAAGTGAAAAGTCCAACGCGGATGACGCGCTAGCCAAGCCAACACTTTGGGATGTTTATGGGTGGCATAATTATCGAGGACGACGTGGATCGGCCGGTTGGCGATGACTTCCCGCTCGACGGTATTGAGAAAGCGGATGAATTCGTCATGGCGGTGGCGCTGCATGCAGCGGCCGATGACGGTGCCGTCGAGCACGCTGAGGGCCGCGAACAGGGTGGTGGTGCCGTGCCGCTTGTAGTCGTGCGTCATGGTCTGGCAGCGTCCAGGCTTGATCGGCAGGCCGGGCTGCGTGCGGTCGAGCGCTTGGATCTGGCTTTTTTCATCGATCGCCAGCACCACGGCATGGGCCGGCGGATCGACATAGAGCCCGACAATGTCAGTCAGCTTGTCGGCAAAGCTGGGATCGCGCGAGCGCTTGAAGGTGCGCAGCCGGTGCGGCTGCAGTTTGTGCGCCTGCCAGATGCGCTGTACCGAGCCCAACGAGATGCCGATGGTTTTGGCCATCGCCCGGCCGGTCCAGTGGGTGGCTTCGTGCGATGGCTCGGTGCACGCGAGCGCCACGACCTGCGCCGCGGTTTCCGTCGCGATCGGCGCCTTGCCGGGCTTGCGGGTCTTGTCGCGCAACAGACCGTCGACCCCGCTCTCGGCAAAGCGCTGTTGCCAGCGCCACACGGTCGGCCGGCTGACACCGATGCTCTGCGCCACCTGTTGCGTCGCGTGCCGATCGGCCGAGGCGAGGACAATCTGCGCCCGCTCGATGTGTTTGCGCGGCCGATTGCGGTCGGCCGCAATCGCCGCCAGCTCCTCGCGCTCCGCGGCGCTCACTATCACACATACCCGCTGCGCCATGGCCTCTCCCCCTATGCCACGGCTCCAGCATCGCACATCCTGATGGCTTTGTGAATCATCTGATTGAATCAAAGCACTAGGCTAACGATTGGTGTCTTTTCAGACGGTGATAGAGATTTGCTTGTTCCGCCTGATAACTGACCGAGCGAATGAACTCAGCCGCCTCAGGGGGGCGGAGCGACCGACCCCCCGCGGACTTCGTGAACGACGACACCCGAGAGCCGGGACGGCGGCGCGAGCCAGCGTGGATGCGCAAGGCTCGTCGCCACATCGCTTTCCCCTGCTTTCCATCGCCGGGTAACGGCTCCCGACGACAAATCCCTCATCTTGGCGGCTAGATCCGCGGCGTTGCCCTCGTGCACGAGGTGCAGGATGGTCATTGTCGCATCACTCGCCTCGGAAAGGCACCTACGGATATCGACATCGCCGCGGAGTGCCGGTGGAAGTCGCTCGCCGAGCAGCGCGATCATGCGGCGCAAGTCATGGGTGCGGCGCATCGCCGCGATGTCTCGTGCCGAGCGGCTGAAGCCTCCTTGACCCCCGGGAACCGGATCGTAGCCGTCAATCGCGAAGCACAGCGTATCGGCCGGACGCGCATAATCCAGAGCGGAAACGGATACCGCACTGCCGCGGAAGACCTGACGGCCGATCGTCACGGGTGGCAAGCCGGGAAACGGCGTACCGGCCAGCACGTGCTCGATCCCGAGCACATGCCGGTCGTTGTCGAAGAACGTCTCTGCTCCGGTCGCGAGATTGACGGCTCCGAGCACGACCCGAACGGTGCCTGAATTGAGCCGATCGAAATCCACGATTTCGCCGATCAGCGAGCGCAATTCGGCCACAGAGAGGACCGGCCGCTCATGCTGCGCCAGAAATCCTGCCGCTGGTCGCCCCCCAGACAACCACCGCCCGAGCGCGCTACGCGCCCATCCGGCGGACCTTCGTGGCTGCCGAATCGCCGCACGCCCACTCAGTTCTCGCCAAAATTGCCGCAGCCGCAGCGTCCGTTCATGCGGTAGGCTTCCCGCAATGATTGCCGCGTTGACCGCGCCGATCGCGGTGCCGGCGATCCAGTTGGGTCGCACACCGCACCTTTCGAGCGCGGCATAGGCACCCGCCTGGTACGCTCCGAGCGCCCCGCCGCCAGACAACACAAGGGCGATCCGTTCGAAACGGGCCAAGCTCTTATCCGGTCGCCCTCGCGCCAAACCGTGCTCCCCTACTCCCGGCCTCTATCCGGCCGATGCCCAGTGGCCGCAATGGGCGGTAACCGTTCGGCAATCGTTCTCGAGCCGCCATCGCGGTGCAAAGCGCGACGCTGAGAGGCGGTTTCTCCGGCTATGCCGTGGTGCATTGCGAGCCCTCCGTCTCGGGCGACCTCATCATAGGAGAACGCTCCAGCGCGTCCAGTGTCGAAACACCCCACTCATTCACGGTTCTTTTCAGACCGGATAGGCGGGAGCGACCGAAGATAGACGGCGATCGCTCGACGGTCGGTGTCCGCGAGCCGGGTCGTGTTTCTCACGATCTCCGCCATGGCGCCGCCGACAAAATCGAAATCCGGTGTCTGCCCGTCCTTCAGCAGGGTCATGATATCGTTTTCGCTCCATCTTCCGATCCCGGTTTCCGAATCCGGGGTGATGTTCGGGACCGCCTTGCCACCGGGGCCGGCGGGCGCGCCAGCGAGCAGACGTTTGGGCTCGCGGGCGCCGAGCCAGTTGCGCGGCGTGTGACAATCGCCGCAGCGGCCAACAGCCGCGAGAAGATAGGCACCGCGGTTCCATATCGCATCCCTCGTCTCGTCGGGCTGCCACGGCCCGACGAAGTACTCGTCGACGACCATGATCGCAGTCCGAGTCCCGACCGCCGAAAAAATGCTCCGCGGAGCGGCGCTGTTGACCCGGGATACGGGCAGAAGGCTATCGAGAAAGGCCTTCAGATCGATCAGATCATCATGCGTCAAACGATTGTAGAAGGGGAACGGGAAGGCCGGCAGATAGTGCAAATCATCGGGCGCGACGCCCCAGCGCACCGCTCGTTCGAAATCGGCCAGCCCCCAGCGGCCAATTCCGGTCGCTCGCTCGGGTGTGATGTTGGGTGCGAAGACGGTTCCGAAAGGGGTTTCGAGGGCGCGTCCGCCGGCGTAAGGGGGGCCGCTGTTCTTGGCATCGGTATGGCACTGATCGCAGCCTGCCGCAGCGGCGAGATAAGCGCCGCGGCTCGCCGATGCCGCATCAGCGGTCGCGCGCTCTAATCCGCTGAAGGCCAGGATTATCGCTGCGAGCGAAGCCGTCAGTTTTTGAGCGTCTCGCGGAACGTTTCGTGGCAAGCGCCGCAACCGTTCTTTCCGAGATCGCCAAAAGCCGTCTCGACGCCGGCCTTGTTGCCGCTCCTCACCGCCGCGAGCAACGCGTCGGCCTTGCTGGCGGCATTCTTCTGTGCGTCGAGAAACTTGTTCCAATCAGTCCAAATAATCGGTTTGGTTGAATATTTTCCGTCGGAAGTGGTCGCCCCCGACCCCGGTGGAAACACTTCCGGGATCTTTTTCGTCGACTGGGTCAGATTGGCCGCGCCGGCCTCGGCCTGCGCCAGATCCCCCTTGCCGTCGATATAGGCCTTGACGCTCCCCATATCCTTTCCCTGCCCTTTCATCAACGCTTCGCGGTTCTTGAGGACCGTTTCCTTGTCCTGCGCCAGCGCGGCGGCGGCGATGCCCCCCAAGGCGAGAGTCAGTGCCGCGGCGAGCATCTGGTGTTTCGAAAATGATCTCATTCGGCCTCCCCTGTGATGTCGAACTCGGGTCACGTCAGCCTCGATTTCCGTAGACTATCTGCCGCCGACGGCAAAGCAACACACTTGCGAACAGCTCACTATCACGTGATCGGGATTTTGATGGGAATCTTGAAGGCTGGGCGCTCCCGCATGCGCTTGCGCTCGTCCTAGGCTTTGAGGTTCTTCAACGGCGACCGCTCGATCGGGAACGCATGCCGACGATACACCATGTTTCCCAACGCGATCTCGGCGAGGGTCGGCTCCGGGCCGGCGAGATGGGGACGGTTTCGAGCTGGTCTTCGACGATCGTCCAGACCGCGTGATGGCGACGGGGGTGAGCGGGCGTGCTCGGCGTGCTGATCCGTGGGCTGCGGGTGAAGCGCCATTTCCATGTGGTGGCGCCGCTCCTACTCGTGACCGCAGTCCTGTTGCCGACCACCGCCCTACTCGGCGCGGTCCAAGGCGCACGCCAGGTAGCGGGGCTGGCCAGCACCGATCCGGCTTGGCTGGCGAACCTGCGCCAGACCGGGCTTGCCGTTCACCCGGATGTTGTCGCCGCCCTGTGGACGATCGCGCTGTGGTCATGGGGCGGGTACGCCGCCGCTCTCGCCCTCGTCCTGGCCGCGCGCGGCGTGCGCGCGCTCGCCGAACGCCGCGGCGGAACGGTGCGGATCGTCTATCCCGACGGTCGCGCGGTGCGCATCCCGAAGGGGCTCAGCGTGCGCGACGCCAGCCGGCGGGCCGGCATCCCCCACGCCTCCGTCTGCGGCGGCCGGGCCCGTTGCACGACCTGCCGGGTGCGCGTGCTGCTCGGCGTGGACACCCTGCCGCCGCCGTCACCCGCCGAAACCTGGGCGCTGGCCCCGCTGGGCGCGGACCGCGCGGTCCGGCTGGCGTGCCAGCTCAAGCCGGTGGCGGATATCAGCATCTGGCCGCTTATGCCGCCGGCGGCGACCATGCGCGACCAGGGGCGTCTCGATGTTGCCGCAACCGGGGCGGAGCGCCTTGTCGCGATCCTGTTCGTCGACATCCGCGCCTCGACGCAACTGGTCGAGAACCGCCTCCCCTATGATGTCGTCTTCATCCTCAACCGGTTTTTCGAGGCGGTCGGCAGCGCCATCACCGCGGCGGGCGGCTCCCCCAATCAATTTATCGGCGACGGCATGATGGCCATGTTCGGCACCAAAACGGATGCCGCGGCGGCTTGCCGTCAAGCGTTGGAGGCAGCCCGTTTGATCGACTGGCATCTGGCCGAGATGAACCGCGCCTTGGCCAACGAATTGCAGCAGCCGATCAGCTTCGGCATCGGCATTCATGCCGGCGAGGTCATCATTGGCACGATGGGCTATCGCGAGCACGCGCAGATGACGGCAATCGGCGAGGCCGTCCATATCGCGTCGCGACTGCAGGACCTGACCAAGGAGTACGACTGCCAACTGGTGGTATCGGAAACCGTGGCGGCGAGAGCGGGGATTTCCCTTGGCGATTTCCCTAGCCATCAGATCCAGGTGCGCGGTCTGCGTGCGCCGTTGGCGATCCGGGCGGTCACCAGCGCCGCGGCGCTGGCCTCCCATGAGGCGGCGTCCGTGGATAATGTTGTACCAATCTACGCCCAGGCGACGTGACGCCGACCCTTATAGCCGGTTATGTATTCTCGTCGGCCGCCACCGACGGCCTCCCCAGTCACGTGATCGGGATTTCGATATGAATCTTGAAACCGGGGCGTTCGCGCATGCGCTCGTACCAGGCTTTGAGGTTCTTCAACGACGGTCGCTCGATCGGGAACGCGTGCCAGCGATATGCCATGGTTCCCAATGCAATCTCGGCGAGGGTCAGCTGCGAGCCGGCAAGATAGGGACGGTCTTCGAGCTCGTCTTCAACGATGGTCCACGCGGCTAGCGCCTGGAGCCGTGCCGCCTCGATCGCGGCCTGATCGCGCTGTTCGGGTCTCGCTCGGATCAACATGCCGAGCAGGGCCGCCATTGGCGGTCCGGAAGTGGCGAGCTGCCAATCCATCCAGCGCTCGACATTCGCGCGGTCGGCGGGCTCGCTCGGATACAGCCGCTCGCCATGACGCGTCGCCGCGAGATATCGGCAGATCGTGTTGGACTCCCACAAGATCAGTCCATCATCCTTGATTGTCGGTACCCGGCCATTCGGGTTCATCGCGAGATATTCGGGATCGCGATTGCCGCCAAATGGCCCACCGAGATCGACACGCTCGTACTCAATGCCGAGTTCGGCGCAGCACCACAGCACCTTCTGCACGTTTGATGAAGTCGTCCGTCCCCAGATCTTCAGCATCGCGGCTCCTCCGGTCCGATTTCCGCATATGGAGCCGCAGTTTCTTGCCTAGCGCAATAGCGGCCTGGGCCAAAAACGCGTGTATAGTCACGCGACCGGGACCGGCTTATCGGGCCCCTGATCGCAGCGAGGAGACGTCGAATGAACCGGCTCGCTTTTCTGTTCGCCGCCGTGTTGCTCTTCACCGGGACAGCCGAAGCGAGCCAGCAGGGTCAGGTGGTATTGAACGCCTGGAAGGCCGCGGATAAATGCGCCAAGCAGGCTCAAGTTGCCTATCCCGACTACAACGGGGAGGCGAACGCTAAACGGGATGCCAAGCTGAAGGAATGCTTAAACGCCGGCAATCTCGCCCCGCGCCAACCGCTTTCACAGCCGCCTCCTCCCCGGTAAAACAACTCCCCGGGGGGCGCTGCTTTAGCCTGCGTGACCCTCACCCCAGCCTTCCGCCATCCCCGGCAGGACCGGCAGGCGATACGGGGCTCGTGCGGCAGGTTCCGATCGAACCTTGTCGAGGAAGGCGAGCTGAGCGTCGAGGCCGATGTCGAGGCTCGAGGTGATCTCGAGCCTAGGATCCTCGAAGACGTGCGTGCGGCGCCGGCGGCGCCACGCCATGACGGTCTCATCGCGCGCCCGCAGCAGCCCGGCGATCTGAGGACGGAATAGCCGAAGAATTGCTTCGACCCATCGGTTGAGCGTCGCCGACGGCTCAACCGCGGCGATCGTAAATCGGTCGAGCATGCGTATGACATCGTCGGCGCAATACCAGGTTTCCCCGGTAACCCAGCGATTGGTCGTAAACAGCCGAATCGGCTCGCCTCGAGGGTCGACCGCGATCGCGACGAGATGACTTACCTCCTCCCTGGTGCCGCGCTTCAGGGGCGGGGCTTGAGGCGGCAACGCGGCGACCTCGGCGACGGCGAACTCGGGAAGGACGAGCGGCGCGGTGCCGACCGGCATACCCTCGGCCCACAGAAAAGTGTGGAAATGCCCGTGCTCTCGGGTGGGCCATCCACTCACCGGATGCGCGTGATAAAAGTATTGAGCGTGGCTGTTCGGGTCGTAGGCCTCGCCGTCGGGGTAATGCCGCCATTCAGAGATGGCCGAGTTCCCTCCCATGACCTCGCTGACGATGTTTCGGCGGCGCGCGGCGAGCTCGCAGCGGCAGTCGCGGATGACCGACGCCGCCGAGGTCATCCGATCTATTTCGGCCCAACTCACACGCAGGCCTTGCTGACCGTTCTTATGCGCCAAGCGACGACCCCATGCGAACGAAAGGTGTCCACAATAGCTAACGGCGCTTCGCTGATAAAGCAGGATTGCGGGCGGTCCAGACGACGATGTCCTCCATCACCCCTCCCAGCGCCTCGTCAAAGGCGAGGACAATCTGCGGGATCTCGTTTGCCGAAGCCGGCTCATGCCGCTCGAACGAGGCCTGTGCGACGATGTCGCGGCCGGACGGATTGACGAGCCTGGCGATGATCGCCACCCACACGACAGGCGGCCCGTTCGACGAATCGTAAAGTGCCTCGAAATGGCGGATCTCGGTCTTGAGGATGAAATCCGCACGCAGTCCGATCAATTCGCGGTCGATTGCGGTGATTGCCTTGCTGTTTTCGAACAACTCGAGCAACGCAGTCTGCACCAGCAGCGGGACGCGATCCGTCCATTCCGAATCGGCGAAATAGTCGATCGACACGGCAGACCGGCTCAGCGCGATTCGGGTGGTATCGAGCCCGGCCGGCGCGAGCGGCGCGTCTACGAGAAGCTGCACCGGCGGATGCGGTAAATTCGGCGGGTAGGTGCTCTTGGGGGTAACCCGATAAAGATGCGGCGGCGGGCTGACCCCGAGAAGGGTCGCACAACCCGCAACCGCGAGCGCGAGTGCGCTCGGGACCCATCGGCGCGAAACCCGCGCCGCCGGCCCGATCATTGCGGCCGATACCCCTCGCGTCGTTCGCCGAACAGCAATCGCGCCGGGTCCCGCTCGATCTCGGAGGCGAAGCGCGATGCGACCGCTACGAACCGTTGAAGGTCGCTGACCAGATCACCGGCCTGGGTCAAGGTTTCCTGGGTGAAACTGCGGATACCCGGCCGGTTTTCCTGGATCATTAGCTGAAGCTGTCGGCCGGTGTCGTTGAGGTTCTTTGCCAGACGGTCGGCATCGTTGAGCGTTTGAGAAAGCTGATCTTTCAATCCGCCTCGTTCGACGTAGCTTTGATCGACGTCGCGGAAAAAGGATCTGAGCTCGACAACGGCCTTGTTGGCATTGTCGACAACCTCGCCCGCTTCCTTGCTGGGCCCGACAAAGGCTCCGGTTATTGTGCGGATATTTTGCAGAATATCGGAGACCGCTTGGCGGTTTTGCTCGTCGAGCAGAGCGTTCACGCTGTGGGTCGCTGCTTTGAGATCTGCCAGCAATTCGGGGAGGCTGGCCTTTACTTCTTCCAGCTCGGACCGCCCCGGTTTGATCTCCGGGTACTTATGTCCAGGCTCCGGCTCGAGATCACTCGCCTCACGCGTTCCGCCGCGGATCTGGATTGTGGCGATGCCGTTCAGGATGTTGGCGTCGAGGTACGCACGGGCGTTGGACTTGATGTCGACAATGGTGGTATCGATCTCGACCGTCACCTGTATCTGTTCGAGATTATTGGGATCGACGCGGATATCGACGACCCGGCCTACCGGGATGCCATTGTATTGTACCTGCGAACCCTTGTTGAGCCCTGCCACCGACCCGCTAAAGAATATGTAGTAACGCTTGGCTTGTTGCCCAAATTCAGCACGTCCGAGCCAGAGCACTGCGACGAAGGCGAGAAAAATCACCGCCAGGACAAAGGTGCCGACCGCCACATAATGGGCTCGTGTCTCCATCTATTCTCTCTCCGGTGCGGGTGCTCGCCTCAACTAGAGGCGGCAAGTCGCGTTTCATCTTTCGACGAATGTCGGGTTTCCGAAAGCAATGCTGCTCGCCCGCGTGGACCGTGGAAGTACGAGTGGATCCAGGGATGATCGTCTTGAAGCATCTCCTCCAAGGTGCCGACGCGAATCTTCCGGTCGACCAAGACGGCGACGCGGTCGCATATCGCAAACAAAGTGTCGAGATCATGGGTGACCATAAATACCGTAAGGCCCAGGCTGCCGCGTAGATCCTTAATCAGAATGTCGAAGTCGGCAGCCGCTATTGGATCGAGCCCGGCGGTCGGCTCGTCGAGAAAAACGATCTCCGGATCGAGCGCGAGGGCGCGTGCGAGGCCGGAACGCTTGCGCATCCCTCCCGACAGCTGGGACGGGTACTTCTCACCCGTCCCCTCAGGAAGGCCGACGATGCCGACCTTGAACGCCGCAATCTCATCCATCAGACGCAACGGCATTTCGTAATATTCCTTCAGCGGGACCTCTATATTCTCCGCGACCGTCAGCGAACTGAATAGTGCACCGTCTTGAAATAGCACCCCCCAGCGCTTTTCGATCTCCCGTTGATCGTTATCACTGATCGTCAGCATATTCCTGCCGAGAATTTCGACGCGGCCCGCGACCGGACGGTTGAGCCCGATGATGGTTCTCAGCAAGACCGATTTGCCCGCCCCAGAGGCGCCGACGACGCCGAGAACTTCCCCGCGGAACACATCGAGGTCGAGACCGTCGTGGACCGTCTCGGTCCCAAACCGGTTGACCAAGCCGCGCACACGGATGATCGGTTCGTCCGGCTGATCGGGCATGCTCAAATCTGCAAGGATGAAAAGAAGATCGAAAACCCTGCGTCTGTCACGATCACGAGAAAGATCGCTTCAACCACCGACAGCGTCGTAAGGCGTCCGACGCTTTCGGCGCTGCCGGCCACTTGAAAGCCCTCGTAGCAGCCGATCAGGGCGATGATGATGGCAAAGAACGGCGACTTGATCAGACCGATCCAGAAAGACCACGGGGAGATCGTGGACAAATGGGTCAAGAATTCCGGAATACCGATGCCGAGCACGCCCCACGCCATCAGGCCACCGCCAAAAACCCCCATGAAATTGGCGCAGAGGGTCAGCATCGGCAAGGTCAACATCAGGCCGAAAAGACGCGGAAGGACCAAAACCTCGACCGGATCGAGGCCGATGGTGCGCATCGCGTCGATCTCCTCATTGACCCGCATCGTCCCGATCTGGGCGGTAAAGGCGCTACCGGAACGGCCGGCGACGATGATCGCAGTCAACAGCACCCCCAACTCGCGCAGGATGCTGGCCCCGGTCAATTGGACCGTGTAGCTCTCGAGCCCGTAGAAGCGTAGATAATCGGCACCCTGATAGGCGATGACGATCCCGATCAGGAGGGTGAGCAGACCCACAATGGGTAGCGCATTGACCCCGGTCTGCTCCATTTGGGCAACAATCGCCGTCACGCTCAGCCGGCGAGGATGTCGCATCAGCCGAAGCGCGGTAGTCGAGACAAGGCCGAAGAAGCCTAAAATGCTGTACGCCCTGGCGATAAGCCCAAGCGAAATTTCCCCGATGCGCGCGATGAAACCGGCGATCGTGTGATGGGCCGGTCGCGGATGGGAGGCCGGAGCCACGAACCCTGTTGCACGCACCTGATCGATCAGCGGCTCGAGGTTCGGCCGCAGATTCCGCATCTCCACGGCATAGCCACGAGCGCTCAGATCGTGCTCGGTTCGCAGCAGCAGCCAAGCGCCGGCAGTATCGAGCCGGTCAATCCCCGCCAGATCGAACGTCACCCGCCCGCCTTTGGGCACCTCGAGCGCTCGCAGCTTCCGATCGAGGTCGGCGGAGGTAGCCACCAGCCATTCCCCGGCTGCCGCCAGGACGAGCGAGCCGGGCTCTTGCGACGCGATCAGGGTTGCGGCAACGGACGCCATGGTAATCCAAACCTCGCTTCAGCATCCGCGGCGCGAGGGCTTCCCAACTACGCGAAAAGCAGCTATGTCGCAACGAGAACGAATTCGATTGCCGAGGATGGACGTCGAGGAATAGCGGCTATGGACCTCAAGCAACACATCCGCCCGATACCCGATTTCCCGAGGCCCGGTATTCTGTTCTATGACATTTCCACACTGCTCGCCCATCCACACGCTTGGCGCACCACAGTCGAGCGCCTCGCCGAAGCGTTGCGGCCGCATCAACCCGACCTGCTCGTCGGCATCGAATCGCGCGGATTTCTGGTCGCCGCCCCGCTCGCCTATACGCTCGGCCACGGCTTTGCGATGGTCCGCAAAAAGGGAAAGCTGCCCGGTAGGACTGTGCGCTTTACCTATGATCTCGAATACGGGACCGACACCATCGAAATCCAGGAGGATGCGATCACCCCGGGTCGGCGCGTGATCGTGCTCGACGATCTGGTGGCAACCGGCGGGACGATGCAGGCCGCGATCGATCTCGTCCGGCAACGCGGCGGCGAGGTAGTTGCGGCCGGCTGCATCATCGAGTTGACCTTCCTGCGCGGCCGAGACCGGATCGACGTCCCGTTCACTTCGATGGTCGCTTACGATTCCTAATCGTCGCCGTCCAGAGGTGCCGGTCCGAGACTGCGGCCGATCACCGCATAGAGCGGGTCTCCGCCACCCAGTGGGGTCCGATCCAGGCAACGGATGTCGGTCCAGTTGCCGGCTTCGGCGAAATAATGGGCGATCAAGCAAAGATGGCCGGCATCATCGAGAAGGTGCCAGCAGGCGATAGGACGTGTCGGCAGGCAGCAGTTCGAGAAGGTCACGACGAGCGGCGCTCCCGGCTTTAGTACCCGCCCAACTTCCCGGATGACCTCGCAGGGCCTCGTCAACTGCTGGATCGCCACGCATATCGCCGCTCCGTCGAAGTCCGCGGTGGCAAACGGAAGGCGCGCGTTGCCGTTCAGATCTTGCACGCGCCACTCGTCGAGAAACGGGTTTTCCGCCAGTTCGCAGGCGTTGTTGCCGACCCCGACCACGCGCGCGTAGGGGATTTCGGGCGGCAGATGACTGACCCACCCCGACATCAAATCGAGGATGGCGCCACCGACCGGCAAGATTTCGCGATAGAGATTGGTGACCGCGGCAATAGCCGCGTCGTCGATATGGCGCGCGGACGCCGCTGCGGGCCCGGGCGATCCATCGAACCACGGATCTACGTGCAAGGGTATAGCTATCGGAAGGAGCGGCATTATCCTCCTCTCAAGCCGATCTTCGTTGAGATAGGGATTCCCAGCTCAGCGGTCCATAGCCGAGGGCTCATGCTTTTCGGGTGGCGTTGCGTTTTTTGTCGATTTCAGCTCCGTTGCGTCCGCGCTTCCTTCAGTCCATCAGAGCCCCCTCGGGCGCCGCCAACGGCAGAGCAAGATCGCTGGCAACGGCCGGATGCGTCACCCGCCCCCGGCAGATATTGAGCCCGTCCCTGAGGTGCCGATCTTCCGACAGCGCCCGCCGCCATCCACGATCGGCTATCGTCATCACGAATGGCAAGGTTGCATTGTTCAGCGCGACCGTCGAGGTGCGCGCAACTGCACCCGGCATATTCGTCACACAGTAGTGGACGACTCCCCCCACGAGGTAAGTCGGTGCTGCATGGGTCGTCGGCCGGCTGGTTTCAAAGCAGCCCCCCTGGTCAATCGAAACGTCGACGATAACCGCGCCCGGCTTCATCGCGCGGACGAGCGCGCGGCTCACCAGCTTTGGCGCCGTGGCACCCGGGATCAAGACGGCGCCGATCACAAGATCGGCGGCGACGACTTCGCGCTCGATATTCTCCATCGTCGAGAACAGAGTATGGAGCTGCGCCCCGAACTGGAGGTCGAGTTCGTATAGCCGCGGCAACGACTTGTCGATGACGGTGACGTACGCCTCCATGCCCATCGCCATGCGCGCCGCGTTGGTGCCGGCGACGCCGCCGCCGAGTATCACAACCTTGGCCGCCGGGACACCCGGGACGCCGCCGAGCAACACGCCTATGCCGCCCTGTTCTTTTTCAAGGCAGTGGGCACCGACCTGAACCGCCATTCGTCCCGCGACTTCGCTCATCGGGGCGAGCAGCGGCAGGCCGCCTCGCCCGTCAGTGACTGTTTCGTAAGCGACAGCGACAACACCCGATCGGATCAGCCCTTGTGTCAGCGCCTTATCGGCGGCGAGGTGCAGATAGGCGAACAGGATCTGGTCCTCACGCAGCAGCGCCATCTCCTGCGGCTGCGGCTCTTTCACCTTGACGATCAGCTCCGCGGTGGCGAACACCTCCGCGGCCCCTGCGAGGATGCCCGCGCCTGCCGCCTCGTAAGCCGCGTCATCGAACCCGATCGCCGCACCCGCTCCCGCCTCTACGACCACTTGGTGGCCGTGGTGCACGAGTTCACGCACATTCCCGGGGATGAGGCCGACGCGGTATTCATGGGTCTTCACCTCTCTCGGGACGCCGATCAGCATCGCAGAACTCCGCTCACACCTTCCGGCCGGATAGCCGTTCTACCACCTCGTCGGCGAGCGGCAAGGACGCCGTGAGTCCCCGCGATTCGATCCCGTATAGGTTAACCAGCCCCGGCACGCAGTGAACCTCAAGACCCTGCACGACGAAATCGACGGCCGGTTCCGCCGGGCCGCTGATCTGAAGCACTTCGCCTCGATCACGACAACTCGGAAGGCAAACCCAACCTCGGATCATTCGGTTGCGCCGCGCCGACGGATCAGCGCCATCGAGAAATAGGGAACGCCGGCTGCATCGACATGGGCGAACGGTACCACGCGCTGGTTCGGCAAGGTGGCGCGTTCCACGTAGCGTGCACTGTCGAGCAGGTCGAGCTCGTCCAGCACGCGCCGTACCTTCGGAAAATGGCGACCGAGCTTGACGATCGCCGCAGCATCGGTCCCGGCTAGGCCTCGGGTGATCTCAGCTTGGCCAAGCGTCGCCGGGATCACCGCAAGGGTCTCGTCGCGCGCCACCAACGGGGCTGCCGAGGCGGCGGCGCAAGCGGTCAGCGAGGACACGCCCGGGACGATCTCGATCCAGTATCGGCCTGCAAGCCGGGCAAAGAGATGGATGAAGCTCCCGTAAAATAATGGATCGCCCTGACAGATCAGCGCCACATCATCGCCGCGATCGAGTTCGGCGGCGAGTGCCGCTGCAGCAGCATCGTAGACCGCGCCGGGCGGCGGCCCCATCGCCATAGGAATGCGAATCGCAATCTCACGCTGGCGCGGTTCAAGCCAGGATGCAACGATCGAGCGGGCGAAGCTTTCGCCATGCTCCGGCGCCGGATAGGCGACGACCGGAGCCGCGCGCAACAGCCGCAGCGCTTTTAAGGTCACCAATTCCGGGTCGCCCGGCCCAACGCCGAGCCCGTACAACCGTCCGCGGGTCGTCGGCATTTCAGCCCGGCTCAAAATCGTAGAGGATCAGGACCACGCTGCTCCCACCCGCCGAATAGTTGAGGCCCGTCAAGGCGTGCATCCCCTCTCACTCGGGCTTCGTTACGGCCAGCTGGGTGATGGGAGCCAGCGACCGCCAGAGGTGGTGCCGCCCGAACGGCTCGGCTCGGCTGACCGCGATGCGTGTCAGCGCGCCGCCGTGGCTCGTATGCCAGTCGAGGAGCCGCACTTCTCCTTGCGCGCTGACGACATTCGCGACGAGGCGCCCACCGGGCCGCAACTTTGCCCATAACAGCGGAAGCAACCCTGGCTCGCCGATGCCGCCGCCGATGAAGATGGCGTCGGGCTGCGGCAGACCTCCGAGCGCCTCGGGGGCTGAGCCGGCGACGATCTGCAAGCCCGGCACGCCAAGCGACGCGGCATTGCGCGCGATGAGAGCGGCCCGTGCCGGGCTGCGCTCGATCGCGATCGCCGAGCGGCCTTCGCCCGCCCGCAGCCATTCGATTGCGATCGAGCCGCAGCCGGCCCCGACATCCCACAGGGTCTCACCCGGCAGTGGGGCGAGCGCGGCAAGGGTCGTGGCGCGAACCTCTCGCTTGGTCAGCTGGCCGTCATGCTCGAAGGCACCGTCCGGCAGCCCGGCGAGAAGCGGCAATGCCTGCGCGCCGGGTGCGCCGCGGCACGCGATCGCGATCGTGTTCAGGTCGGCAACCCGCCGATCACCCCAGGACCACGCCTCGTGTACGAAAATCGCCTCGTTCGTCCCGCCGAGGTGGCCGAAGACGGTCAGGCGGCTCGGCCCCCAGCCGAGCCCCGTCAGGAGTTGCGCGACCACGCGCGGCGTGTTGCCGTTCTCGGATAGGGCCAAAACGCGGCGACCCGGAGCGAGGTGGAGCCGCAGCGTGTCGAGCGGCCGCCCGTGCAATGTGATCGTCGCACAATCGGCGAGGTGCCAGCCGAGTTCGAGCGGCGGCGAGGCTGAAGGCGCTCGGCTGGGGTACGATCGTCATTTCCTCTCGAGGAAAGCGGCGGAGCAGAGCGACGCCGACGCCATACCAAAGGGGGTCGCCGGTTGCCAACACCGTCACTCGCCGGCCGCGGCACGCGGTGATCGCCTCGATCGTGCGGTCGAGCGGACGCTCCCAGACGAGCCGCTCGACGCCGCTCTCTGGCACCATGCCGAGATGGCGGGTGCCGCCGACCAGCACCTCCGCGGTCTCGACGAGCGCACGCCCGGCCGGGGCGAGGCCGGCCAGTCCGTCCTCACCGATGCCGACCACCGAGAGCCACGGATTCACCCCATACTCGCGAGTGCGTTGACTGCAGCGGCGGCGAGCGGGCTGCCGCCGCGGCGGCCGTTCAGTGTGATATAGGCGATACCGTGGCCGAAAGCCGCGAGCGCTATCTTGGCTTCGGCCGCGCCGACAAAGCCGACCGGGAAGCCGAGGACGAGGGCCGGCTTTGCTGCCCCTGCCGCGAGGATCTCAAGAAGGTGGAAAAGCGCGGTCGGCGCGTTGCCGATCGCGACGACTGCACCCGCCAGATACGCGCGCCATAACTCGACCGCGGCGGCCGAGCGGGTCGTGCCCTGCGGCGCGACCGTTTCGGGCAAGGTGCAGATCACTTTGTTCGCCGCCGGCAGCCGCTCGCGGCTGATGCCGGCGGCGGCCATCCTCGAATCGACAAGGATTGGAGCACCGGCGGCGAGTGCCTTGCGTCCGGCCGCGATCGCGCCGCGCGACCAAGTGAGGTCGGCGAGTATCCCGGTGTCGCCGGCGGCGTGCGCAAGCCGTATCGCCAGCGGTCTTAAAGCGCGCGGGAACCGCCCGAGATCGGCCTCGGCACGGATCAATGCGAAGGAACGGCGTGATATTTCAGCAGGGTCGCCGAGATAGGTGCGGTGTGCCTTCTCGTGCGGCAAAGCCAGAGCAGAGGGAGTTTCTATTGCCCGGCGTGGCCCCATCACCCCTAGAGTCCAGGCTTCCTCCGAGACAATCCTTTGGACTTCGGCCTTGCTGACCGGCGGCACGAACCAGGATGCAAGCTCGCCGGCACGGTCGCGTGCTGCGAAGAGCGCGGCGACGGTGCGCACCTGCGCCTTGTCGTTGGGGGGGCCCAATTCCGACCGGACATTCCACCATGACGGCCAGACCTCGGCAAAGACAATTCGCGCCTCCTCGGGTAGAGACAGTCCCGTCTCGAACGGCCAGATGCGTGCCCGATCAGCCCAGGCTGCGTCGTTGCGCAATTCCCTCACCACCGGGATTCCGGTCAACGCCTGGCTGCCGACCGAGCCGGTGTAGGCGAGCTTCCAGCATGGTTGAGCCCCACGCATCCACAAATCGATCAGCCGCTTCTCGGCGAGGCCATCATACGGGTGGCGGCGATGATGCTTCGGGCCGAGAAATTCGTCCGAAATGTGCGCTGGGCAGCCCCAGAACGGAAATCGCCCTCCGGAGACACGGCGGTTCAGCTCGGCCCCGACGGAGAACCGGTTGTTGTGGTTGTCTTCGGCGTCCTTAAGCAGCCCGGCGATTTCGTCCCAGACCGCGCGCCAGGGCGGCCCGGAAAGGCCGAGCCGGGCAGCGAAGCCAGCGGGATAGCCGAACGGGAAGTCGAAACCGAGCAATACCCGCTCGCCGCCCCGTACGGCGGTAGTAAGGATTTCGGCCAGAAGCTGCTTGGCGCGATGGCGGGTATCCGGGTTTTGGCAGTGCTCCCCATGTGGTCCCACATGGCAGATCCAGATGCTGTCCCGGCCTCGCTTCTTCTGGCTCGCGGCGCTCCAGTCAATGATCACGTGATGGTCGAACAGCTGCGGCATCGCCGTTCAACAGTGATGGTGATCGTGGTGCCGACCGCCTTGGCGACCGTGATGATCGTCCAAGCCGATGCCGCGCACGTGATGGTGATGACCCGCCTGCGGCGCGTTGGCATCGTTCTCGTAGCCGATGATCTGCGTGCGATATTTGCAGAGCTGGCAATTCATCGCCGGCTGCCCTTCGGAGACCTCGCCGACGAGGTCGCTGAACGCGTCGAGCACCTCCGGATGGTCGCGCAGATACAGCGCTTTGACAAATTCGATCTCGGGAAAGAGGCGGGCGACCGCGTCGGTCTGCGAGTAGATACGTTTGACCAGCACGCCGGTGAACAGGAAGTAAGGAAATACGATGATGCGGCGGAAGCCGAGCCGGGCGGAGCGCGTCAAGGCAGCGTCGACGGGGGGATGGGCGACGCCGCTGAAAGCCACCTCGGCCCAGCCGAACCCCACTCCTTCCCACAACATGCGGGCGAGCTTGGAGATGTTGGAATTGGCATCCGGGTCGTTGGTGCCGCGGCCGACGACAACGAGCAGGGTCTCCCCATATGCGATCGCGGAATCCGACGCGGCCGCAGCGATGCGGTCGGCCGCCGCCCGCAACAGCTTCGGGTCGATCGCCAGATCGCGTCCCATACGGACGTCGACCTCGGGATTGTCGGCCATGAAGCTGTTCATCTCCCAGGGCAGGTCGTTCTTGACATGATTCGCGGCGAACAGCATGCCCGGGATGGCCAGGATGCGCCGCGCGCCCCGCGCCGCCAACGCGGCGAGCCCATCGCGGATCGTCGGGCGGGCGAATTCGAGATAACCGGTGGCAAAATCCAATTCCGGCAGACGCGGGCGCAGCGCTGCGGCAACCAACTCGAACTCGGCGATCGCTTCCGGATCGCGACTGCCGTGCCCGCAGATCAGCACTGCCGTCTCGGTCATTCGGTACCCCTCGCGAAACTGACTGCGTTATGACGCCAGCCCGCGTCGACCCCTTGCTGCTGCTCGTCGCCGGGCTCACCATCGATGCGATGTACGGTGACATGCCGGCGATCTTCCGCCGCGTCGCTCATCCGGTCGCGCTTGCCGGCCGCGCCATTGCGTTCTTCGATCGCAAGCTCAATCGCGAGACGCGCAGCGACGCCTCGCGCCGTGGCCGCGGCATTGTCACGGTCATCTTGCTGGTTGGCGCCGCAGCGGCGGTGGGGCTCGCGATCGAGCGGCTGTGCCAGGGGCATCTGCTCGGCGCTGTCGCCGAATCGCTGTTGATCGCGGTGCTCGTCGCCCAACGCAGCCTGTATGAGCATGTCGCGGCCGTCGCCACGGCGCTCGACGCCGGCGGGTTGGCGCTCGGCCGTGCGGCGGTGAGCCACATCGTCGGCCGCGATCCGATCAGCCTCGACACCCACGGGGTCGCGCGCGCGGCAATTGAAAGCTTGGCGGAAAATTTTAGCGACGGTGTCGTCGCTCCGGTGTTCTGGTATCTCCTGCTCGGTTTGCCTGGCCTTTTTGCCTACAAGATGGCGAACACGCTCGACAGCATGATCGGTCATCGCACCCCGCGATATCGCAACTTCGGCTGGGCGGCGGCGCGCCTCGACGATCTCCTCAACCTGGTGCCGGCGCCGATCAGCGGGTTGCTGCTCGTCGCGGCTGCGTTCTTCGCCGATCGGTGCCGCCCTAATCGAGCGATGGCGATTATGCTGCGCGACGGACGCAAGCACCACTCGCCAAATGCGGGGTGGCCGGAAAGCGCGATGGCGGGTGCGCTCGGCTTGGCGCTGGCCGGACCGCGACGTTATGCCGAGGGCCTCGTCGAGGATCCATGGCTCGGCGAGGGCAGCGCGCGGGCGGCAACTGCGGACATCTCTCGCGCACTGCGCCTCTACCGCCTCGCCTGTCTGATCGAAGGCGGTCTGCTTCTGGGAGCGTGGATCGCCGCGCATCTCACATCGCTCGCTTGAGGCGAGGTGGCCGCGCCGCGGTCAATACGGCAGGGAGTTCGAGGCTGTGCTCGAGATGATCGGCAAGCGCATCGAGCGTCGCCTCGATCCGATGCTCATAGTAGATGTCGCCGATATCGGCGCCGAGCGCCTCAAGAAATCGACGGCGGAACGGATCGCTGGTGAAGAGCCCATGCAGATAGCATCCGGCGACGCGGCCATCGCGGCTCACGCAGCCGTCGGAGCCGCGGGCCAAGCGCAGCATCGGTCGTGCGAGTTCCGGCCCGGTCGTCATGCCGACGTGCATCTCGTAACCTTTGACCGGCATGCGGGTAGCAAGCTCGATACCCGTCGTCTCGGCCAGTTGCTTGGCGCCGTCGAGTACAGTGTCGACTTCGAGTAGCCCGAGTCCCCGTGCGGTCTCCTTTCGGCCTTCCATGCCGAAGCGATCCGTGATGGTCTGCCCCAACATCTGATAGCCGCCGCAAAGCCCGAGGATTCTTCCGCCCTGCCGCCGATGCGCCTGAAGATCGATGTCCCACCCCTCGCTGCGCAGGAATTCGAGATCGGCAATCGTCGCTTTCGATCCCGGGAGGATCACCAATGTGGCATCGCGCGGTAGCGGATGCCCGGGCCGGACCATAAGGAGCTCCGCCCCGGGCTCGGCGCGCAGCGGGTCGAGATCGTCGAAATTGGCGATGTGCGGAAGCACCGGGACCACGATGCGGATCAGCGGCTGCCCCTCGCCCCCTCCCTCTCTCCGTGCGTGTCGGGAGCGAGGGTCAGGGGCCAGCGCGAGCGAGTCTTCGGCCGGGAGATTTGCGGCTGCCGGAAAAAACGGAACAACGCCAAACGAGGGTAGCCCGGTCCGCTCGCGAAGCGCGCTGATGCCGCCGTCGAACAGCCGGATGTCGCCGCGGAACTTGTTGACGATGTAGCCGGCGAGGAGCGCCCGCTCGGTCGCCGACAGCAGCTCGACAGTGCCGACGAGCTGGGCGATGACGCCGCCGCGCTCGATGTCGCCGACCAGCACGACCGGGACATCGGCAGCCTCGGCGAATCCCATATTGGCGATGTCGCCATCGCGCAGATTGATCTCGGCGGGGCTACCTGCCCCTTCGACCAGGACGAGGTCGGCCGCCTCGGCCAGGCGGGCGAAGGAACCGAGAAGCTCCGGCAGCAGGCCTGGTGCGAGACGGCGGTATTCGCCGGCAGATGCCGCACCCCAGACGCGGCCCTTCAATACGATCTGCGCCTCGGTCTCCGCTTGCGGCTTCAGCAGCACCGGGTTCATGTCGGTGACGGGAAGAACCCCGCAGGCGCGCGCCTGCAGGGCCTGGGCCCGGCCGATCTCGCCACCATCGGCGGTCACCGCGGCGTTGTTCGACATGTTCTGCGGCTTGAACGGTCGCACCTTTAGCCCGCGTCGGGTGAAGGCGCGCGCCAATCCCGCCAGCAGCACCGACTTGCCGACATCCGAGCCTGTCCCCTGCAGCATCAACGCAAGCGCCATCAGAACTCGATCCCACGCTGGGCCTTGACACCGCTGTGGAAGGGGTGCTTGACGAGGGTCATCTCGGTCACGAGATCGGCCGCTTTGACGAGTTCGGGCCGGGCGTTGCGGCCGGTGACGACGATGTGCAGGTCACGCGGCTTGGTTTGCAGTTTCGCGACTACCTCGGCGAGCGGCAGGTAGTCATAGCGCAGCGCAATGTTGAGCTCGTCGAGCAGAACCAGCCGGTATGACGGGTCCGCGATCATCGCCTTCGCGGTCTCCCAGGCGTTGCGCGCGGCAGCGATGTCGCGAGCCCGGTCCTGGGTGTCCCAGGTGAAGCCCTCGCCCATCGCCCGGCAAGTGACGAGATCGCCGAAACGTTCGAGTGCCACGCGCTCTCCGGTGCTCCACACCCCCTTGACGAATTGAACGATGCCGACGCGCATGCCGTGTCCGAGGCAGCGCAGCACCAGCCCGAAGGCGGCGGTCGACTTGCCCTTCCCCTTGCCGGTATGGACGATCAGGAGCCCGCGCTCCTCGGTCTTCGTCGCCAGCATGCGCTCGCGTGCCGCCTTGCGCCGTGCCATCTTTTCGTTGTGGCGGCGGTTGATCTCCTCTTCGCTTTCGAAGGGATCGTTCACCGCGTGCTCCATTCGGTCAGCGCCTCGCGTGTGCTGTTGCGGCGCGGGCGCCACAACCCGCGATCGATCGCCTCGGCGAAGCGGAGGCTAACCTCGGCGAGCGCCGCCGGATTGTGTTCGGCCATGAAGCCGCGCACCGCGTCGTCGGCGAGATAGGCCTCGTAGAGCGCATCAAAATGTGCGTCGTCGACCGCCCGCGATGTTGCTGCGAAGGCGAAGAGGTAGTCGACCGTGGCGGCGATCTCGGCCGCACCTTTGTACCCGTGCCGCATCACGCCGGCGATCCAGCGTGGGTTCGCCGCGCGGCCACGCACGATGCGCCCCAATTCTTCGCGGAGGCTGCGGATGCGCGGCATCTCGGGGCGCGAGTGGTCATTGTGCCAGACCGCCGGCGCCCGACCGGAGAGCTGCCGGACGACGAGGGCGAGCCCACCCTCGAACTGGTAATAATCATCGCTGTCGAGGAGGTCGTGCTCGCGGTTGTCTTGGTTGTGCAGTACCGCATCGGCACCGGCGAGCCGCGCTTCGAGCATGGCTCGCTCCGCGCGACCCTCGACGCCGGCGCCGTACGCATAAGCGCTCCAGCCGAGATAGGCCTCGGCGAGATCGGCCTCGTCCTGCCAGATCCGCTCGTCGATCAGGGTCTGCAGCCCGGCCCCGTAAGCGCCGGGTTTCGACCCGAAGACGCGGTAGCCGGCGCGCCGCTCGGCTTCTTCGGGTGCGACACCCTGACCCTCGAGCGCGTGCCGGTCGGCAACGACGCTGGCGGCGAGCGGGTTGATCTCCGGCGGCTCGTCGAGCGCTGCCACGGCGCGAGCCGCCGCATCGACGAGGTCGATAAGCCCTGGAAAGGCATCGCGGAAGAAGCCCGAGACGCGCAACGTGACATCGACCCGCGGCCGATCGAGCACCGATGCCGGCAGGATCTCAAACCCGGTCACCCGCCCGCTCGAGCGCTCCCACACCGGACGCACCCCCATCAGCGCCAGCGCCTGGGCGACGTCGTCGCCGCCGGTGCGCATGTTTGCGGTCCCCCAGGCAGAAAGCGCAACCCGCGCCGGGTAGTTGCCATGGTCTTGCGCATGGCGTTCGAGCAACAGCGAGGCCGACTTCCAGCCGAGCTGCCAAGCCGCCTGGGTCGGCACGGCACGGGTGTCGATCGAGAAGAAGTTGCGGCCGGTCGGCAATACCTCGGGCCGGCCGCGGCTCGGCGCGCCCGAAGGCCCGGGGGCTACGAAGCGCCCGTCGAGTCCGGCTAGGAGCCCCGCGAGCTCGGCCTCGCCGCACGCCGCGACGGCCGGCCGCAAGTGCCGCTCGATCCAGCCGAGAACAGCTCGGGTCTGCAGCCACCCTTCTTCCGGGCGGGCATCACCCGAGACCAAGCGCAAGGCCAGCGCCTCGAGGCGCTCGACAGCGTCGCCGGCGCTGCGCCACGGCCCGCCGCCGGCGAGGGCGGCCGGGCGCGCGCCGCGCCACGGCTCGGCGAGATCCACAGCGAGCGGATCCTCGCCGAGCCTGAGATCCGCGGCGAGCGCGCCCAACAGCGAGGCATCCGCGGGCGCAGCACCGCGCCGGGCGCGGGCAAAAGCGAGCAGCAACGCGTCGAGCCGTTCGCCCTCCGGGCTGCCGCCGAAGACGTGCAACCCGTCGCGGATCTGCAGCTCCTTTAGTTCGCACAGAAACCCGTCCAACTTGCGCAGCGCGGTCGCAGAGTCCTCCCCGGGGACGATGCCGCAATCGCCGTCGAGCCCGCCGGTGCGGGCCTGGTCGAGGATCGCCGAGGCGAGCACCGCGACCCGCCGCGGATCGCCCTGCGCGGCCTCGTAATATTCGTCGATCAAGCGCTCAAGCTCGGCCAAGGGGCCGTAGCTGCCGGCGCGGGTCAAGGGCGGGGTCAAGTGGTCGACGATCACCGCCTGCGCACGCCTCTTGGCTTGCGTACCTTCGCCGGGATCGTTGACGATGAACGGGTAGAAGTGCGGTAGCGGCGCCAGGACCGCCTCGGGAAAGCATTCGGCCGACAATGCTAGCGCCTTCCCCGGCAGCCATTCGAGAGTGCCGTGCTTGCCCAGATGGATGACCGCGTCGGCGCGAAAATCCTCAGCAATCCAGGCATAAGCCGCGAAATAGCCGTGCGGCGGCACCAGCGCGGGATCGTGATAGCTCCCTTTCGGATCGACGTTGTAGCCGCGCGCCGGCTGAATCAGCACCGCGACATTGCCGGCCCAAAACCCGGGGATCGCCAAGCGGCCGCAATCAAGCCGGCCCGGGCGGAAGAACGGATCGCGCTCAGCTGGGCCCCAGTGCGCGGTGACCGCCTGCTGCAAGCTGGAAGACAGCGTCGCGAAGAACGCCGAGTAGTCGGCGAAGGACAGCGACTCCTCGGCCGGCGCGCCGGGATTTGCGTTGGTCGGGCCGGCGAGCAGTCGTCGGACCAACGCCTCGCCGTCTTCCGGGGCGTCGGCGATCCGATAGCCGGACCCCGCCAGCGCCCGCAGGATGGCGATCGCCGAGGCCGGCGTGTCCAGGCCGACACCGTTGCCGATGCGGCCGTCGCGGTTTGGGTAGTTGGCGAGGATCAACGCGACGCGGCGCTCCCCAGCCGGTTTCGCCCGCAGCCGCACCCAGTTGCACGCCAGATCGGCGACAAAGGCGATGCGGTCGGCGACCGGCCGGTAGCCGACCAGATCGGCCTCGGTCTCGGGGTCGCGGCCGAGCGGCGCCTTGAACGAGACTGCACGGGAAAGGATGCGCCCGTCGATCTCGGAGAGCGCCACATTCATCGTGAGGTCGCGCGGGCCGAGCCCGCGAGTTCCCGCGCGCCACGCTTCCTCGTCCCCACCGGCGAAGACGACCTGCAGAACCGGGCAGTCAGCTGCCGCGAGCGGGTCGGTCCCGTCACCTGCCCGGACGGAAAACCCGGTCGTGTTGAGGATCACCGCGGGGTTAGTGGCGAAGATCGCGTCGAGCAACTCCACGGCCTCGCCGTCCTTTAGGCTCTGCACGAAGATCGGCAGGGGCCGCAGACGCCGCGCAGTGAGGGCGCCGACCAGCGCGTCGACCGGTGCGGTGTTGCCCGACTGGACGAGCGCCCGATAGAAGACGATCGGCACGATCCCGCCGGCGCCGCGCCACCCCGCGGCGATCTCGTCGAGGCTCGGCAATACCCGATCGGGCCAATAGAGCCCGGCGCGCAGCAGCGCGGCAGGTTCTGCCCAAGCCCTACCGTGGCCGATCAACGAGCCGGCATAGCGGAGTAGATTCTCGGCGTTCGCGAGACCGCCTTCGACGAGGTAACGCCACAGCCGATGGACTGCGTCGGGCGGGAGGGTCGACGCTTCCGACAGCTGTGCATCCGGTTTGTCGTCGCCGGGCAGCAGCGCCAGCGGGATGCCCTTTGAACGGCAGGTCTCGACTAGCTGCTCCACGCCATAGGGCCAATAGGCGCTGCCGCCGAGAAGCCGGGCGATCACGAGGCGCGCGCCGGCCACCGTCTCCATATAGAGATCTATCGAGAAATTGTGGCCGAGGCGCAGGATCGAAGCGAGGCGCAGGCGCGGCGTCTCCGGGTCTCGAGCAACGTTCCACGCGTGGGCCGCTGCGAGCAGCGCCAGCTCCGTGTCCGCGCTCGACAACAGCACGATGTCGCCCGGGGTCTGGGCGAGGTCAACCGCGGCCGAGCCGTCGGGAAGCGTCCCGGGGATAGTGGCGAGAAGATGCATTTAGCCGCCCGGCTGCGCGAGCGCAGCCGTGATCGCGGCGCGGTTGAGACCTTTCTTGCCAATCACGACGAGCCGCGTCTCGCGCGTCTCGCCCGCAATCCAAGGCCGATCGAAGTGATGCTGCAACCGACTGCCGACCGCCTGCACGACCTGGCGCCGGTCGCGCCCGGGTCGATCGACAAACCCTTTGACCCTGAGGACGTCGTGCAGGTCTATCGTGGCGCGGAGGCGAGAGAGGAACGCCTCGCCGTCGTGTACCGCACCTGACGTCACGACAAAGCTCTCGAAATCGTCGTGATCGTGCTCGGCTTCGAGGTCGTGCAGCGAGGGTCGTCCGGCGAGGTCGTCCTCTGCTGCGGCGGCGAGCCCCAGCGCCACCTCGGGCGGCACCCTACCCTCTCGCGCGGTCACGAGCTTGACCCCGGGGCGGAGCCGCGCCTCGATCTCCCGGGCCAACGCGGGCAGCCGCGCCGGACCGACCAGGTCGGTCTTGTTGAGGATGACGAGATCGGCGCAGGCGAGCTGGTCGGTGAAGACCTCCTCGAGCGGGTTGTCGTGCGCGACGGCCGGATCCGCTGCCCGCTGCCGTGCGACCGCGTCGGGATCGTCGGCGAAACGGCCGGCGGCGACGGCGGCGCCGTCGATTACCACAAGTACTCCGTCGACGGTTGTGCGGGCGCGGATCTCGGGCCAGGCGAAGGCCTGCACCAGCGGCTTTGGCAACGCCAGACCCGAGGTCTCGATCAGGATGTGCTCGGGCGGCGCCGCACGGTCGAGCAGCCTTTCGAGGGTCGGCAGGAAATCCTCGGCGACGGTACAGCAGAGGCAGCCATTGGCGAGCTCGACGATGTCCTCCTCGCCGCAGGCGGCGTCGCCGCAGCCGAGGAGCAATTCGCGATCGATGCCGAGCTCGCCGAACTCGTTGACGACGACGGCGAGCCGTCGCCCGTCGGGGCTCGCGAGGAGATGCCGCACCAGGCTCGTCTTACCCGCGCCGAGAAAGCCGGTGATCACCGTGGCGGGGACGCGGCGCATCGGTTCAGCCCTCCTTCAGCACCAGCGGTAGGCCCGCGGCGACAAAGACGACGCGATCGGCTAGAGCTGCGATCTCCTGATTGAGGCGGCCGGCGGCGTCGCGAAACTGCCGTCCAAGCGGCGTCTCCGGGACGAGGCCCATTCCGACTTCATTGGCGACGAGCACGACCGGGCCGGTCGCCAGCCGCAAGGCGCCACACAGGGCGGCGGCGCCCTCGTCGACCGGCCGGCCGGCGAGCAGGAGGTTCGAAAGCCACAGGGTCAGGCAGTCGACGAGCAGCGGGCGCTCGCTCGTCGCCCCACGCGCGATTGCCGGCGCCAGCGCCAGCGGCGTCTCGACTGTATGCCAGAACGGGCCGCGCCGCGCCCGGTGGGCGGCGATACGCTCGGCCATCTCGGCATCCCCGGCTTCCGCGGTCGCGCAGTAGGTGCCGCCGCACGCCGCACCCTCGACGAGCCGCTCGGCATAGCGGCTCTTGCCGGATCGCGCGCCACCCAGGACCAGGGTGACCGGCGGTAGACCCGTAGCGCTCAATGGTGACAAGGCCCCTCCTCCGCCCGAGGAATCGTCCCGGCTCCAGCGGTGCGGAGGTCTCCTGGCTCGGGGTCGTCGTCCGCGGCGCCTTCCCGGCCGGGCCCAAGCCCGAACCAGTGGCCGTTGCCGCGGACTCGCCGCTAACAGTTGCGGGGGCAGCGCCGGTCTTGCACCGGACTTCCCTGTCGCATCGCGCGATCGACGTTAGCACGCCCCGCTATGAGCCGCCATCCCGCTTTTCGCTGCTCTCCGGGAAAACCTTCGTCCCGGACACGCGGGGGCACTTATCTGGACGGGATCGGGGCGCCGCAGCCGAGCGCCTCGTCGCGGAACGCCGATTGCCAGTTGCGGGTGACGACCAGCTGAGCGCAATTCAGAAATTGCGTGTCATGGAGCGAAGCTCCGGCGAGATCGGCGCCGTCGAGCACCGCCTTGAACAAATTCGCCTCCTCCAGGTGGGCGCCGGCGAGGTTCGCACCGGAGCAGTTGGTTCCCCGCAGATCCGCACCCCGCAGATTGGCGCGAGAGAGATCGAACCCGGTCAGATCGAGGCCGCGCAGGGTGGCCCGAGATAAGTCCGGAACCTCGTCGTGCGTCGCCCGCCAGGTATTCCATGCCGCAGCACCACGGCGCAGCACAGCAACATGCTCGTCATTTGGCATCCCGTCCTCCCGTCAGACCTTCGGGGAGCCTAGTTCCGCCACTGCAGCGCGCACGATCGATCTGCGCCTGCGTCAAGCCTTCGGTGGCCTCGAGATCGGCATCCGACAGATCGGCACCGTCGAGCCTCGCCAGGCGCAGATAGGCGCCGCGCAAATTGGCGCCGCGCAGCGAGGCGCCGGCCAGAAACGCGCCGCCGAGCCGCGCATCCCGCAGGTCGGCCTGATCGAGCCGCGCCTCGCGCAATCCGACGCCGCGCAGGTTCGCCTCGCGCAGATCGGCCCGCACGAGCACGGCCGCATCGAGCAGCGCGCCGCTCAAATCAGCGCCACGTAGGCAGGCGCCATGGAGCGCCGCCTTGGCCAAGAGGGCGAACTCCATTTCCGCTCCGTCGAGACACGCATTATTGAGGCTCGCCGAAACCAGGTTCGCCCCGCTGAGACGCGCGCCGGAAAGGTCGGCATCGTCTAGGCGCGCCTCCTCGAGTACCGCACCGATCAGATTTGCCCTCAGCAGCTTGGCGCGGGTCAGATCGGCACCCTTGAGCAGGGCCCGGTCCATCTTGATCCCGCACAGGTTGAGCCCTGAGAAATCTCGCCCGGTCAGATCGGCCGAGGCAAAATTCGCGCGGTGGCCTCGGTGCCATTCCGTTTCCAGGTAGAGCCGGTGCTCCGCCAACAACCGATCGATTTCGTCCGGTGAAAGCACGTGAACGGGTGGGCGCGTCGAAAAATCGATCTTTCCGGCAAATGGCGATCGCGGCCGATCCGCCTCCGACATCGACCGATCCTATTCCCAGGCGGAGACCATCACGGGCAAATCAATACACCCGCGGGGTCATGGCCGAACAGCTTTGAGCCAAACCTATACGTCGGCAGGGTCGCAGGATTTTGCAATCCAGCTGCGCGACCATTGCAGCCAAGCGCAGCGAGGCGCTACCTTCCGACGGCTGTGCAAGAGGTGTCGTGATGGCGACGGGTACGGGGTGGACCGAAACGGCCGTCGAGGTGGCCGGAGTGAAGCTGCATCTCGCGCGCGCCGGCAGCGGACGGCCGGTCCTGGTGCTGCACCACGACATCGGCAGCCCGGAGCGGCTCGACTTTTATGACGCGCTGGCGCGCCG
Organism: uncultured Alphaproteobacteria bacterium; assembly: GCA_963796155.1. Classification (GTDB taxonomy): domain Bacteria; phylum Pseudomonadota; class Alphaproteobacteria; order ATCC43930; family CGMCC-115725; genus AP-15. The sequence continues at coordinate 49,968 of CAWCKT010000003.1, forward strand.
CTTCGACGTGCTCGTTCCGCACCATCCGGGGTATGGTAAGTCGGAGCGACCGCAATGGCTGCGCAGCGTGCGCGATGTCGCGGTCATGTATCAATGGCTGCTCGCTGATCTCGGGGTCGAGCGGGCATCGCTGATTGGGCTTGGCTTTGGCGGCTGGATGGCGGCGGAGATGGCGACGATGGCGCCACGCGAGTTCCATCGGTTGGTGCTGGTCGGGGCGATGGGGCTGAAGCCGCCCGAGGGCGACATTTTCGACCAGGCAATCGTGAGCTACCTCGATTACGCACGCGCCGGTTTTCACGATCAGCAGGCGTTCGCCCGCATCTACGGCGACGTCACGACCGACCAGCTGGTCGATTGGGACCTGTGCCGCGAGATGTGCTTCCGCATCGCCTGGAAGCCTTACATGTATAGTCAGACCCTGCCGCATTTGCTCGGCGCCGTGCGCGCCCCGGCGCTCGTCGTGTGGGGCGACGACGACAAGGTGGTGCCGAGGGGTGCGGGTGAGCGCTATGCAGCGCTGCTGCCAAGGGCGCGGCTTGTTACCGTGCGAGCCGCCGGGCATTGCGTCGAGATGGAGCAGCCGGGCGAGCTCGCCACGCTGGTCAGCGCCTTCGTCGAAGAGAATTAGCTGGTCGACCGGGCCGCGATCGGCCCAAGGAGGAAGCCATGCATGTGATGTACTTCACCGAGCAACCGATGTCGGCCTACCCCGCCAAGATCGGACTCGAATTCGGCGCCACCGCGCTGATGTTCTCAAACAAGTATTTCGACCCGGTCGCCGGCAGCCGGCTCTACAACGAATACCTCGAGCAATACATCTATGCCGAGGAGATGGGCGTCGAAGGCTTCATGCTGAACGAGCATCACAACGCGCCGTTCTGCATGCAGGCCAAGTGCAATATCTTCGCATCGATCCTCGCTGCGGTGACCAAAAAGGCAAAGATCGTCCTGCTCGGCAACCCGCTACCGTTGGCCGAAAACCCGGTGCGGCTCGCCGAAGAGCTGGCGATGATCGACATGATCTCGAAGGGCCGCTTGGTCTCGGGCTTTGTGCGCGGCGGCGGCCAGGAGCAACTCGCCAACGGGGTCAGCCCGGCCTACAACCGCGAGCGGTTCGAGGAAGCGCACGACCTGGTGGTCGCGGCGTGGACTCGCGAGGGTCCGTTCCGCTGGGAGGGCACGCATTATCAGCACCGTGTCGTCAATCCGTGGGCGGTCCCTTTGCAAAAGCCCTATCCGCGGGTGTGGATCCCCGGCGTGCTGAGCAAGGAAACGATCATCTGGGCGGCGCGGCAGCGCTATCCGTACATCGCGCTGAACACCTCGATCGAGGCGACGAAAAATATCTGGAAGATCTACGACGAGGTGGCCGCCGAAACCGGCTACATCGCGGGTCCCGAGAACCGCGGCTATCTACAGCAGGTCCATGTCTCGGACAGTGAAGAAAAGGCTGAGAAGAACGCCCGTCAGTTCCTGTGGATGCAGGGCGAGTTCACCGGCCTCGCGCATCCGGTGTGGTCGAGCCCCTCGGGATATTTCTCGCCCGAGCATCGCCGCCAATTTGTCGAGTTCGCGGTCGGACGGGCGGAGAGCCCGCGCGGCCGGCCGACATTCGAAAAGCAGGTCGCCGACGGGCGGGTCATCTACGGCACGCCCGACACGGTCATCCCGAAGTTGCGGCGCGTGCTCGAAGAGACCCGGCCGAGCATCTATGGCCTCTGGGGCAATGACGGCTCGGTCAGCCCGGATGACGCCAAGACCTGCATCCGGCTGCTGGGCCAGGAGGTTATGCCGGCGATGCGGGAAATCGGCAAGGAGCTCGGCCTCAAGGATCCGTTCGAGAGCAACGCCCCGGTCCACCTGCGCTACTCGACCGACCTCAAGCAAATGCCGCAAGCGGCCGAATAACCTGCGGAACCGGCGCCGCAGGCGTCCGGACCGTCAGATCGACGATCCGGGCGTTGTGGCACCTTACCGATCGGTGATATTGACTGAGAGTTCGGCGCGGTAGCGCGACAATTCGCGTTCAGATCGAACCAGCGCCGGTAGGGAGGATGCCCATGACTTGCGTGTTATCGCGCGCTCGAACAGCGGTACTCGCGGCAGCGTTCGGCGGCCTCTTCGCCGCCCCCTGGCCGCTTTCCGCGCAACCGGCGCCGACCAGTCCTGCCCCGGCCGCGCAACCCTCATCGCCAGCCGCGGCGACGCAGGCGGCGACGCCTCCTTCTTGGGCGCAGGGACGTCCGGACACGGAGGGGGCAACAAATCTCGCGCCGGTGGCGCCGCCGCCAATCGCTACCGCCGCCGACAAGCTTCCCGTTGCGAAGCTGAAGGTCCCGAAGAACTTCAATATCGAAGTCTATGCCAGCGGTATGCCGGATGCGCGCTCTCTGCGGATAGATGACAAGGGGACGGTATTCGTCAGCAACCGTGTCCTCGACAAGATCTATGCAATCGTCGACAGGAACGGCAAGCGCGAAGTCAAGACGTTGCTGACTGGACTGTTTCGGCCGAACGGCATCGCCCTCCACAACGGCGCGCTCTACATCGCAGAGCTCAACAAGATCTCGAAGGTCGACGATATCGAGGATCACCTCGATAACACGCCGAAGCCGACCGTCATCTACAGCGACCTGCCGAGTGACGAGCCGCACGGGTGGAAGTTTCTCGCTGTCGGACCCGACAACAGGCTTTATTTCAACATCGGCGCACCCTGCAACATCTGTATGCCGTCGCCGGCGCATGCCCAGCTTCGCAGCATCAACCTCGACGGCAGCAACGCCGAGGTGGTCGCCCACGGCATTCGCCAGGTCGTCGGCATGGATTTCCACCCGGTGTCGAAGGTGCTCTATTTCACCGAGAACCAGCGCGACTGGCTGTCGGAGGACGAGCCGCAGGACAAGCTGAACCGCCTCCTCCATCCCGGCAAGGACAATTTCGGCTTCCCCTATTGCGACGGCGGCGACATCGAGGACCCGATCTACGGCTGGGGCCACAGCTGCAACGAATTCACCAAGCCGATCGCGCAGTTGGGGCCGCATTCGGCGCCGCTCGGCATGCGTTTCTATACCGGCCACATGTTCCCGCGCGAATACCAGGATGCGATCTTCATCGCGCGCCACGGCTCCTGGAACAAGACGAAGAAAATCGGCGGCGACATCGTCGTCGCAAAGCTCAATCCCGACGGGACGGTGAAGTCGGTCGAGCCGTTCATCACCGGCTTTCTCGTCAACAACAACTATATCGGGCGCCCGGTCGACATCGAGCTGATGAAAGACGGGTCGATACTGATCTCGGACGACTGGAACGGCGCGGTGTATCGGGTCAGCTACGGTACGGCGCGCGTCAGCATGCGACGCTGACCAGCGCCGTGCATTGGTGTGCCGCCCGCGCCAGCGCCCTGGCGGCGATGGTGGCGGCAGGAATATGGCCGTGCGCCGCCGCCCCTCCGCCGGAGCGGCTCGAACCCTGCCTCGCCTGTCACGGCGCCGATGGCCAATCGGAGACCGCGGAGGTACCCTCGCTGGGCGGGCAGCCTTCGCCATACACATTGATCCAGCTCGTCATGTTCCGCGAGGGGCTCCGCGTCGCCGAGCCGATGAATACGATGACCAAGGGGTGGAGCGACGCCGATCTGCAACAGGCGGCGGATTTTATCGCCACGCTGCCGCCGCCCAAGCCGCCTGCCGATCCTGGCGACCCCGACCGGCTCGAGCGGGCGCGCGCCCTTACTGTGCAGAACCATTGCAATGTCTGCCACCGCCCCGATTTCTCCGGCCAGCAGAATGTGCCGCGACTGGCCGACCAGCGGGAAGACTATCTGCTGAAGACCTTGCGCGAGTATAAGAGCGGCGCGCGCCGCGGCTACGATGCAACGATGGCCGAGGTCCTGCAGCCGATCGGCGACGCGCAGTTAGTCGATTTCGCCTATTACCTTGCGCACGCTCGTTGAGGTAGTCACCCGGGCCGGCCGCGCGCGGGGCCGAACATCGTCGGCCCGCACCGCGGGGTTCGTGGGAGCAGCACAGCTGGGTTAGAGCTGGTCCGGATCGAAATCCAGCACGGTGCCCGCGCCGACGGCTCCGGGAAGATAGCCCGGCGCGAGCGCCAGGAAATGCTCGGTATAAAACCGCGCAGTCACGCGCTTGGCGGCGAGAAAGGCTGTATCGCCGCTGTCTTCGGTGTTACGACGTTCGGCGGCGAGGGCCATCCGTGCCGTCAGCCAGCCGGCGCAGACTGTCCCCAGCAACTCGAGATACGGCACCGACCCGGCCGCTGCCCGTGCCGCCTCTGCTTCGACAAGATAGGAGGTCGCCGCTTGGAGTGCCGTAAGCCCTTCTTGCAACGGTCGGGCGATCGCGGCGAGGTCGGCTGAACGAGCCTGACCGATCGCCGCCGCCGTTGCCCGCATCTCGGCGATCAGCGCCGCCGCGGCTTCGCCGCGGTCACGCGCGAGCTTGCGGCCGACGAGGTCGTTCGCCTGGATGCCGTTCGTTCCCTCATAGATTGGCGCGATGCGGGCATCGCGAAAATGCTGTGCCGCGCCGGTCTCCTCGACATATCCCATCCCGCCATGCACCTGGATGCCGGTCGAGGCGACAGCCACCCCGAGATCGGTGCACCACGCCTTGACCACCGGGATCAGCAAGTCCGCCCGACTTTGCGCTGCTCGACGCGCCGCGGGCTCGGGGTGGCGGCGGCCCCGGTCGATCATCGCGGCGGCGTAATAAGCAAGGCCACGCATCGCCTCGGTCGCGGTGCGCATCCACAGCAGCATGCGGCGTACGTCCGGATGATGGATGATCGGCAGCGCCTCGCCATTCGGTGCGGCGCCGAGAGGCCGCCCCTGCACCCGGATGCGCGCGAAGTCGCGGGCCTGTTGATAGGCGCGTTCGGCGATCGCCACGCCCTGCAGCCCGACATTGAGGCGGGCGGCGTTCATCATCGTGAACATGTACTCGAGGCCGCGATTCTCCTCTCCGATGCGCCAGCCGATGGCCCCTTCGTCTTCGCCATAGGCGAGCACGCAGGTCGGCGAAGCGTGGATGCCGAGCTTGTGCTCCAGGCTCAACGTGCGCACGTCGTTGTGCGGTCCCGGGCCGCCCTGGTCATCGGGCAGGAACTTCGGCACGAGAAAAAGCGAGATGCCGCGGCTGCCGGGCGGCGCTTCGGGGGTACGCGCCAGCACCATGTGGATGATGTTCGACGCCAAGTCGTGGTCGCCATAGGTGATGAAGATCTTCTGCCCGCTGAGCCGGTAATGCTCGCCCCAGCGCGGATCGTGGGCCGGCAGCGCACGTGTCCGCAACGCCGCGAGATCCGATCCGGCCTGCGGCTCGGTCAAGTTCATCGTTCCGGTCCATTCGCCGGAGACGAGCTTCCGCAAATAGCGCTGCTTTTGCTCGTCCGAGCCGTGCGCCTGCAGGAGCTCGACCGCACCGACGGTCAGCAACGGACAGAGGGCAAAGCTCATGCAGGCGGAATTCCACATCTCTGCAACCGGTATGGCGAGGGCGAGCGGCAGACCCTGGCCGCCATATTCGGGATCGAACGCGAGCCCGTTCCAGCCACCCTCGACATAATGGGCATAAGCCTCGCGAAACCCCGGCGGGGTGCGCACGACACCGTTTTCGAGCACGCTGCCGGCGCGGTCGGCCGGCTGGTTGAGCGGCGCCAGTACATTGCCGGCGAGTTTCGCCGCCTCGTCGAGTATAGCCTCGGCGAGGTCGGGAGTGGCCGCCTCGTAGCCGGGCAGCCGCGCCAATTCCTCGAGCCCGGCCACCTCATCGAGCACAAAGCGCATATCGGCGACTGGAGCGGCATAGGACATGTCGGGTCTCCCGGCTGCGTCTCCCTGCTCTCAGTGAGAATACGCGAAAAACACTCTAATCGGGTCCCTCTTTCGATCACAAAATCATGCTACTTGCTCTACTTACGTGTAACCATCGCGCCCTCAGGGAGGCCTGCAGGGAGGCGAAACGGCCCCCTGAGGGAGGCGGCAAGGAGAGGCGGCAATGCCTCGCGCGAAGCTATGGCTGCGTGAGGCTACCCGATCGTGATGATCCCGGTCTTTACGGTGCCCAGCTAGCTCGATCATCCTCCACTATCTGTTGCTGCGGCAGCTCCGCCGTCGGGCCCATCAGCCCGCGGCATAGACGAGGGACCGCTACTCCGCCGCGGCGAGGCTCGCGGAGGCGGGCACCGCGGCTGGGGTGCGCGACGCCGCCCAATAGCCGAGCCCCATGATTCCGGCGCCGGCGATTGCATTGCCGATCGTCACCCACAGCAGGTTCCATCCCAGCCCCGAGAGCGACACAGTCGCCGGGTGCTCGGTGAGGAGGGCGATCGACAACAGCGTCATGTTGGCGACCGAGTGCTCGAAGCCGCTGGCGATGAAGGCATAGAGGCACCAGAAGATGGCGATGCATTTGGCGGCGTCGCTGGTCATCCGCGCCGACGTCCAGATTGCCAAGCAGACGAGCCAATTGCACAGAATGGCCCGGGCCATGAGTTCGAGCGCCGGCGCATTCATCTTGGCCGCCGCGACGGTGACGATCAGCGGCGCCTTGCCGCCCAGGCCGAGCAGGGCCGGGCTGCCGCCGCCGGCGACGAACAGCGCTGCCAGGATGACGCAGCCGAACAGATTGCCGGCCCAGGACAGGCCCCAACAGGCGCCAAGCTCGCAGAGGCTGGTGCGGCCCCGGAGCCAGCCATGCGTCATGAACATCGTGTGGCCAGTGAACAGGTCGGAACCGGCGAAAATCACCAAGGTCAGCGCAATGCCGAACGAGGCGCCCATCACAACCGGGCGAATGCTCGGATCGACCGCGTTGCCGACGCAGAAAATCAGGATGATGCCCATGCCGACATAGGCGCCGGCCATCATCGAGCTGATCGTGAACCCAAGCGGCGAGCGCCGCAGAAACGCCGACTTGGCGACGGCCGTCTTGGCGAACTGGTCGACAGTGTCGAGGAACATCAAACTCTCCTTGCGGCAAGGCTTTGATCGGCGGCGGCCGCCTTTCCGGGCGGCCGCCGGTATCGGTTTCAGTAGACGTCCTTCTGATAGCGGCCCTCGCCGGTGAGCCGGGCGAGATAGGCCTTGGCGGCCGCCGGTTGCATCCGGCCTTCCTTGGCGACGATGTAGGCAAGCCCCTGATCGACATCGCGGGCCATACGCAGGGCATCCCCGCAGACATAGAGATGCGCGCCGTCCTCGAGCCACGCCCAAAGCTCGCCCGCGTGTTCGAGCAGGCGGTGCTGGACATAGATCTTGTGTTCCTGGTCGCGCGAAAAGGCAGTGTCGAGCCGGGTCAGCAGCCCGTCGCGGTGGTACGCGGTCAACTCGTCCTCGAAGAAGAAATCGCTGTGCCGATGCGGGTTCCCGAAAAACAGCCAGTTGCGGCCGCGCGCGCCGATCGCCTGCCGCTCTTGCAGGAAGGCGCGGAACGGGGCGATGCCGGTGCCGGGCCCGATCATGATGACAGGCGCGTCGGGCCTGGCGAGGTGGAAGGCTTCGGCGGGATGGACGTAGACCGACACATTCTCCCCCGGGGCGACGCGATCGCACAGAAAGGTGGAGGCGACGCCGCTGCGCCGGCGGGAGCGCTTCTCGTAGCGCACTGCGGCGACGGTCAGATGAACCTCGCCGGCGGCGTGCTTTGGCGAAGAGGCGATCGAATAGAGACGCGGCCGCAAGGGATCCAGCGCCGAGATCAGCTCGGACAGGGGCGGGCGCGCCGACCGGAAGGTCTCGAGCAGGTCGAGCAGGTCGGCATCGTCCGGGCCGGCGCCGGGATAACCCTCGGCGATGGCCTGCAAGATGCGCGATTCGTCGATGTCGAGCGCGCGCGAGGCCAATACCTCGATAGCCTGGTCGGACGGGCGTCGGAGCTCAACGCACTCGCTGAGGGCCTCGATCAGCGGCCGTTCGATGCCGTCAGGCGACAATACCGGTGTGTCCGACCGGACGCCGAGGCAGGTAATGATCGCGCTAACCAGGTCGGGACAGTTGCGCGCGACAACACCGAGGCTGTCGCCAACCCGATAGCCCTCGGAGCCGAGGTTGGCGTCGAGCACGACCAGCCGCGTATCCTTTTCCGTGCCGGCGCGATTGAGCCTTTGCGCCGCGCGCAACCGGGCCGAAAAGCGTTCGCCCGGCGCTCTGGCCGCAGATGGCCTGGCGGGGGGCGCAGTGATGGCGACGGGAGCCGCCGGTATCTCCGACCGCTCTTCCCCTAGCATGCCCAGTTCGGCCACCAGCGCCTTCAGCTTGCGCGAGGTCGCTTTGCCGCCGGGCACACAGCGGCTGAGGCTGGTCTCGGCGCCGGACGCGATCGCCTCGGCGTAGGTCTTGCACAAATACCCGCATTGCCCGCAATCGGTCTGCGCCATCGCCGCCATCAATACCCGTTCGGGGCGCCTTCCGGCGGCGAGCGCGACCCGCTCGTCGAGCGGCATCCCCGGGTCGTGCCACGGAAAATCCTCCGGCTCTCGCGCTGCTGCGGGGGCCTCGGTGGTTCCGGCAGCGACGCGCTCGCCGTTGCCGAAGAGGCCGGCGAGAAAGCCGTCGAGCCAGGCACGCTGCAGCGGCGAGAACGGCGCATTCTCGGGCAAAGAAGGCGCGATGAAGCCCATCTCAGTCCTCGACCCGGGTATCCCCGGCGAACAGGCGCCTTAGCTCATCGATGCTGTGCCGGTTGGTGAAGGCATGAAAGGTTTCGCCGGCGCAGCGGCGGGCGAGAAACGTCCGCAAGATCACCTCGATGCGGCGCGGCACCTCGCCGGCCGGGATCGATTGATAAATCTCGCGGGCGAGCGACAAGTCGGCGCCGCTGCCGCCGCCGACCACCAGATGATAGCCCTCGCATTCGTTGTCGCCGCCGAGATCGACCTTGGTCGCCAGCAATCCGATATCGCCGACATAATGCTGGGCGCAGGAATTGGGGCAGCCGGTCAGATGAATGTTGATCGGCTGGTCGAGGTCGATCCGCGGATCGAGGTAGTCGGCGATGTCGAGCGCATGCCGTTTGGTGTCGCTGAGCGAGAATTTGCACCCGGCATTGCCGGTGCAGGCGATGAGGCCGGCGCGCACCGCGCTCGCCGTTGTGCCGAGGCCGAGCGCTTGGATCTCGGCGACGGCATTGCGCACTTCATTATCCGGGATATCGGAGAGCAGCAGGTTCTGCCACACCGTCAGGCGCAGAGTGGAGGAGCCGCGGCGCTCGGCGATCGCGGCGAGGCCGCGCAATTGCGCCACCGTCACGCGGCCGGCCGGCAACACCACGCCGATATAGGCGAGACCCGGCTGGGCCTGCACGTGCACGCCGATATGGCCCTGGCGGACGATCGGACCACGCTTCTCGCCGATCTCGGCCGGGGCGAACCGCCAGGCAAACGGCAGATGTTGCGCTGCTTCATCGATGACCTTCCTGATACCCCAGCGCTCGATCAGGTACTTGAGTCGCGCCCGCTTGCGGTCGGTGCGGTCGCCGTGATCGATGAAGACGCGCAGGATCGCCGCGGCCGCGGCGACCACCTCCGACGGTTCGAGGAGCACGCCGGCGTCGCTGGCGAAGCTGCCGTGCCCGGTCAGGCCGCCGAGCATCATGCGGAAATAGACGCCTTCCGGCACCCCCTTCCCGACCGCGACCCGCACCGCGGCGAAGCCGATGTCGTTGGTGTCTTCGAGAACACCGATCGTCCCGCCGCCGTCGAAGGCGATGTTGAATTTGCGCGGCAGGCCGTAGAGCTCGCGATGGTTCAGGATATGATGGTAGAGGGCGCGGGTCAGCGGCCGCGTGTCGATCAATTCCTGCGGGTCGATGCCGGCGGTCGGGCTGCCGGTCAGGTTGCGGATGTTGTCGGCGCCGGCGCCACGCGAGGTCAGGCCCAGTTCATCGACCGCGGTCAGCACATCGATCGGATGAGCCGCGCCGATCTCGCGGATCTGCAGATTGGCGCGCGTCGTGATGTCGACATAGCCGCCGCCGTAACGCTCGGCGATGTCGGCGATCCCCAGCGCCTGAGCCGCCGACACGATCCCACCCGGCAGGCGCAACCGCAGCATAAAGGCGTCCTGGTTCGGCGCGACATAGAAGAGGCCGTGAAATTTGTGGCGGAAAACGTCGAGCCCGGTCGGAAAGCGGCCGGCGGCCGCGTTCGCCGCCATCTCGTCCCACATGTCGAAGGGGTGTTTCTCGCGCTTAGCCAGCTCTTCCGGCGCCAGCGTGCCGCCGGCCACGATCGCTCGATCCTGCGCCGCTATATGAACATAATTCGGATCGTTTTGCTCATCGCTAACAGCGATGCCGCTGCCTTGCCCGTTATCTTGAGTATCTGCCGAGAGCGTGGGCGTTCCGATGCCGCGTTTTTTGGCAATCCCGGCAAGAAATCCTTCAAGATACTGTTTCTGCTCGTCGGTAAAACCTGGGTCGTGCGGCATTGGCCTGTTTGACTGCGAATTGTGCTGTACAGTGCAGCAAACATCATGCCAAATCCGCTGGGTATCGCGTTATCAGGCATATCACAGCCAGAAACTATGGTCATGTGGCGCGGATCATGTTCGAGCGAGCCTGTATTCGATCTCGACATGGCATTCGCTCAAGAACGATGGCGGGTATTCGCGCGGTACAGTCGGTTGAAGGGCGAAAAGAAAGCTTCAACACTGTTACAGGGCATCGCCGCGAACTTGCACAGCCTAGCGGTCGTAACCAAACTGATGACTCCCCTGTCGCGCCTGACTTCGAGATTGCTTCGTCGCTCCGCTCCTCGTAATGACATTCATTTTGACGGGTCATTGCGAGCGAAGCGAAGCAATCTCGGCGCCGCGGCTGGGGTAAGCGACGCTGCCCAATAGCCGAGCCCCACGATCTGGCGCTCGCCATCACATTGCCGATCGTCACCCACGGCAGGTTCCATCCTAGCCCGGAGAGCGACACGGTCGCCGGGTGCTCGCCCCCGGATTCCCGCTCTCGCCCGCGGGGCACGCCCGTGGGCCGAAGGCGCATGGTCTGACGAAAGAGGTTCACTCGACCTTTTCGAATTTTTGCAAGGAGCGCAGGTCGGCGGGGTGGGTTGGCCCGGATAGATCTGCGGCCACGCAGTCCAGGAGACCTCGCCGACATCGATGTCGCCATGCCGGTCGACGGCGAGCCCATGCGGCGCCAGGAACTTGCCGAGCTCGGTGCCGGCTGGCGTGTCGCCGCGGCCGATCAACCTGCCCTCGTGGTGGACGATGCTGACCCGCGGCCCGAGATTGGGAATGTCGCGGCTGACTGCGGCGGCCGGGCCGACCTCGCCGATGTAGCAGATCGGCCGACGGCCATGGGGCATGTAGAGCCCGCACGGGCGGTGCAGGTTCTTCCACTGTGTCTCGTATTTGCCGTTGCCGTCGAACACCTGGATCCGGTGGTTCTCGCGGTCGGGGACACCGGCAGGTCTGCTGGCAAACAGCACAGATGCGGACCTGCGCGCCGCGCCGGTTGTCACGGATCGCATTTAGCTTTGACAAATTGGATATTGTGTGCTATTTACGCAACATCGACCAACGCAAGGCGCCTCTGGCGATGCAGTCTTTGCCGGTTTAGAGCGAGCCGGCGCTCGGCTGCCCGCTGTTTTCGGCTTCGCCGGATCGCGGATTCTCCAGGTTTTCCGCGGGGGAGATGTTAACGTTCGCTGATAATTTCCTGCAGAAACAGCAAAAACAGCGAGACCGCCGGTTCGCCGTCGACGGCGGCTGGTGGGCGGGTAGTGGCGCGCCGGGCGCCAAACTGGCAATTCGCCCACTCGGCATTGACGCGGTACTTGAACCGGCCGCTTCCGACGATCATCGCAGGCTCTCCCGCCAAAGATTGTTCGGCAAATGCCCTCTCACTATGCTGTCGTGCGGAGCCGAGGAAAATCAACACAAACCTAGGAAAAGTCATGCCCTACGGAGGAAACGACTGGCTGGCGCTGACCCACGAAGCAACGTTGGAACCGGAGCTTCCGATCTGCGATCCACATCATCACTTCTGGGACTTTCGCTCCGAGCGCGTCCCCTATCAGCGCTATCTGCTGCACGAGCTCATTGCTGATGTCGGCTGCGGCCACGACGTGCGTTCGACCGTGTTCATCGAGGCAAGAGCCATGTACCGCCCTGACGGGCCGGAGGAGCTGCGCCCGGTCGGCGAGGTCGAGTTCGTCCAGGGGTTGGCCGCCGCCAGCGCCAGCGGCGTCTACGGCCCCTGCCGAGCGGCGGCGGCGATCGTCGGTCGCGCGGACCTTAAGCTTGGAGACCGAGTCGAGCCGGTGCTCGAGGCGCTGCGAGCGGCGAGCCCCAACCGGTTTCGCGGCATCCGCCATACGGTCACCTGGGACCCGAATCCTGAGATCGAAAGCCGCGAAAAGGAGGGGGTGCTCGCCACTCCGGAATACCGCGCGGGCGCTCGCGTGCTGGCGCGGATGGACCTGTCGCTCGACACCGGGCTGTGCTTCCCGCAATTGCCCGAGCTGGCGGCCTTTGCCAAGGCGCTACCCGATATGACGATCATCTTGAACCATCTCGGGGGCTTGACGCGGGTCGGCCCTTACGCCAACCGCGACGACGAGGTGCTGGCCGCCTGGCGGAGCGGCATCGCCGCGCTGGCGCCCTGTCCCAACGTCAACCTCAAGCTCGGCGGCATCGGCATGCCGCGGCTCGGCTTCGACTGGCATACTCGGACGAAGCCCATCGGCTCCGAAGAGCTGGCGACGTCGATGGCCCCGTTGATGACCTACTGCATCGAGCAGTTCGGCCCGGAGCGGTGCATGTTCGAGAGCAATTTCCCGGTCGACAAGGTGTCGTTCTCCCACCACGTCCTGTTCAACGCCTTCAAGCGGTTTTCAAAGAGTTACTCGGCCTCCGAGCGCGCCTCCTTGTTCCATGACACGGCGGTTCGGGCTTACCGGATCGGCACCGGCTAGCGGAGTGCTGGCTACGGGACGCGCTGTAAGTTGGCGAGGTCGAGGCGGAACACCGGCTCGGGTCAGGGTCGCCGGCGACCCGGGCCGGTCGGGGCGACACGCTGATCGATGAACCGGTCGATCGCAGCAAGCCAGGAGTCGCGAATCGCGTCCCGCTCAAGGAAGGGTTCGTGCTTAGAATCCGGGAAGTCGACCAGGGTGCAGTCGGGCAGTAGCCGGGCAGCCCGCCGATGCGCCTCGGGGCGTAAAAAGATCTCGAGCCCTGCACTGGCGAGCAAGATCGGGGTGTCGATCCCGGCGAGAAACTTTTCCCGGGTGATTCGCGCGGCGCAGCGGAGCGCCGCGTCGAGCCAGCCATAGGTCGGTTCGTCGCAGCGCAGCGCGGCATGCGTCAAAAACCAGGCGTATTGCAGGCGACAGCGTTCCGGGTCATTCGAGACGCGGCTGCGCTCGGGCGACGGGATGCGATCGGGACTCCAGCGCCTCGCTCCAGGAACAAAACACATGCCGAGGCCGGACACCCGCGCGGCGCCGGTGACGCAGCGCACGAGAGCGGGCGGCAGGCCACCGGTGCGGATCCCGAGCATCGGTGCCGAGAGGATCGCCGCGTCGAACAGGCCGGGGTAACGGCGCAGGCAGAGCAGCGCGATCGCTCCGCCCATCGAGTGCGCGATCAACAGGCGCGGCCGGCGCGCCGCGGGCAACGCCTGGGCGAACGACGCGAGCTCCTCCGCATCGCGCTCGAAGCGCCGGGGACGCGGACGGCTCGGTCGACCCCTGGGGCGCTCGGAGCCGCCCTGCCCGCGCCAATCCATGCACCACACCGAAAGGCCGCGGGCGGCGAGATCGCCGATCGTCTCGAAATATTTCTCGATGCACTCGGAAAAGCCGCCGACCATCACGCAGTCCGCGCGGGGCTTCTCGGCCGGCAAGTGACCCCAGCGCAGCAGCGCTCCATCCGCCGCGGCGAAACTGCCCCAGACGAAGCCAGGCGGCTCGAGGAACCTCGCCGGCAGAGGGGGAATACTTGCCGCGCGGTCGACAAACTGAAGGGTCCCGGCCTTCATCCGACGACGCGAAGCCTTTGTTTGGCCTTCGCGGCTGGTGATCTGTTGCCTGAGTGTCAAAACTTCGTGCCAGCGGGAGAATTTGATGCCCGACAGAGTACCCAAATATCTGATAGAGAGTTCCTTTTCGACTCCGGCCGCCGCTGCGAAGCTATTTTTCTCCCTCGGTATCAGAGAGGATTCGGGGCTCGGCCGGTTGAGGATCTCCTCTCCGCTACCGTGTTGCGGCAAAGGCGTGCGATGCTGCAGGTCGGGCATTCCGGATCCTTGCCGATCCGGATCGAGTGAAAGCGGGCGCGCAACGCGTCGTAGATCAGGAGCGTGCCGTCGAGGCTGTCGCCGAGCCCGAGCAGCTCCTTTAGCACCTCGACCGCCTGCAGCGTGCCGAGCACGCCGGCGACGGCGCCGAGGATGCCGGCGGTCTCGCAGCGCGGCACGAGGTCGGGAGGCGGCGGCTCGCGAAAGAGACATCGATAGCAGGGGTGGCCTGCACCGAGGTAGGGCCGGAAGGTCGAGATCTGGCCCTCGAACGGCGACAGGGCCGCCGCCACCAAGGGTTTTTCGAGGTGGAAGCAGAGATCGGTCAGGAGATACCGGGTGGCGAAATTGTCGCTGCCGTCGGCAACAAGGTCGTAGCCGCCGATCATGGTCTCGGCATTCTCCGGGCCGAGCCGTACGGGATGGGTCTCGATCCGCACCCCCGGATTGATCGCGGCCAGTGTCGCGCGCGCGCTTTCGACCTTGAGCGCGCCGACGCGCTCGGTCGCATGGACAATCTGGCGCTGCAGATTGGTCAGGTCGACCCGGTCGGGATCGGTGATCCCGATCGTCCCGACCCCGGCGGCCGCGAGATAGAGCAGCATCGGCGAGCCGAGACCGCCCGCGCCGACGACGAGGACGCGCGATTGGAGGAGCCTCAGCTGGCCCTCCTCGCCGACCTCGTCAAGGATCAGGTGGCGCGCGTAGCGCTCAAATTGCTCTTCGCTCAGCTCCATTGGTCTCAGGTCCCGTCGAACAGCGGGGTCGAGAGGTAGCGCTCGCCAAAGTCCGGTAGCACGACGACGATCGTCTTGCCGGCCATCTCGGCCCGCGCCCCGATTTCGAGTCCGGCGGCGAGTGCCGCGCCGGCCGAGATTCCGACTACCAGGCCTTCGAGCCGGGCGGCCTCCCGCGCGACCCGAAACGCCGTGTCGTTGCCGATGCGGATGATCTCGTCGATCAGGCCGGTGTCGAGGATCTCGGGGATGAAGCCCGCGCCGATGCCCTGGATCCGGTGCGGACCGGGCGGCGCGCCCGACAAAACCGCGCTGTCCTCGGGCTCGACCGCGACCATTCTGAGCGCGGGCTTGCGCGGCTTCAGCACCGCTCCGACACCGGTCAAGGTGCCGCCGGTACCGATGCCGCTGACCACGACATCGACGGCACCGGCGGTGTCCTTCCAGATTTCCTCTGCGGTGGTGCGGCGGTGGATCTCGGGGTTCGCGGGGTTACGGAATTGCTGCGGCATGAACGCGTCGGGCAGCGAGCCGAGGATCTCCTCGGCCTTGGCGATGGCGCCGCGCATCCCTTGCGCGGCCGGCGTCAGTTCGAGCTCGGCGCCGAGGAGCTTGAGCATTTTGCGGCGTTCGATCGACATGCTGTCGGGCATCGTCAGGATCAGCCGGTACCCCTTCGCGGCGCAGACAAAGGCGAGCGCGATCCCGGTATTGCCCGAGGTCGGCTCGACCAGCACCGTACCCGGCTTGATCCGACCGGAAGCCTCGGCAGCTTCGATCATCGAGACGCCGATGCGGTCCTTGACCGAGGCGAGCGGATTGAAGAACTCGCATTTGCCCAGAATGTCCGCCTTGGCCCCGGCGTCCCGCGCTAGACGGTGAATCCGGACGAGCGGGGTCGCGCCGATCGTGTCGATGATGCTGTCATAGATCCGGCCGCGAAACTCCGCGGATGGCGGCTTGGTCGTTCTGGTAGTGTCCATCCAGTCCCTCCTACTCTCTCCTACTCCGATCAAATTTCGAAGTCGCCGCATTCGGCAGTGCGGCCGGCGATCCCGGCGCGGTGCGCACGACCGCACATCTCCTCGAGGGTCAGCGCGTCTAGCCGCCGCATCATCTCCTCCTGGAGTTCGAGCCACATCGGCCGCACGACCTGATGCCCGAGCGCGCTGCCGGCCGGATCGCTGATCGGATCCTCGGCGGTCTCGAGCCCGCGCACCGTGCGGACGATGTCGCCGAGGCTGATCCGGCGCCGCTCGCGCGCCAGGCGATAACCGCCGCTCGGGCCGCGGATCCCAAGAAGGATCTTGTGCCGGACCAGTTCCTGCAGCACCGGCTCGAGGTAACGTCTGGGAATCCCTTCACGCTCGGTAATCTCGGAAGAACGCACCGGCACCTGGCCGCCGTTGTAGGCGATGTCGAGCACCGCCTCGATCGCGAAAAGCAGCTTCTTGGTCAGCCGAATCATGTCGTCCAGGCCGCCGTCCCCGTAGGTCGGATTTGATTGTCACGAGTGTCGCGCCGGAAGCGGGTTCGGACAAGCGGCCTCGACGCCGGTCGAGCCGAAACCACCTTCCTGCCGGTTGCCGCCTGCGGAAAACCCCGGCACGATGGCAAATTCAGGCCGCACAACATGGGTGAAGACGAGCTGGGCGATGCGGTCGCCGGGCCGAACCCGTATCCCCTTGCCGGCGGAATTGCGGTTCCACGCCGAAATCAGGCAAGGCCCCTGGTAATCGGCATCAATCACGCCGATCGTGTTGCCGAGCACCAGCCCCTCTTTGTGGCCGAGGCCGGAGCGCGGCAGCACCAGGGCGCACCACTCTGGGTCGCCGATGCGAAAGGCGATGCCAGCGGAGATCAGGACGGCGGGCATTTGAGGCTTCAGCACGAGCGGGCGGTCGATACAGGCGTGCAAGTCGAGGCCAGCCGCCAAGTTCGATCCCCAGGAAGGGAAACCCCAGCCGGGAAGTCGCGGATCGAGGATCTTCAGCTCGACTCTCACAGGTCTTCAGGGGGCAGGCCGCGAAGCCGTTGGGCGATCCGCTTGGCGAGCCGGGAGGCGATCTCGCGCTTGGTCATTACCGGCCAGTCCTCGACCCCGTCGGCGTCGACAAGATGGATCGTGTTGCGATCGCCGCCGAAGGTGCCCGTTCCAGGCGAAACATCGTTGGCGAGGATCCAGTCGCAGCGCTTTCGCAGACGCTTGCGGCGGGCGTTCTCGACGACGTCGTCAGTCTCCGCTGCAAAGCCGATGACTAGGGCCGGCCGGTCGTTGCCGCGCTGGGCGATGCTGGCGAGAATATCGGGGTTTTCGGCAAGGCGGAGCACCGGCGGCGCGCCGCCGTCCTTCTTCAGTTTGTGCCCCGCTGCCGTCTCGACCCGCCAATCGGCTACGGCCGCCGCCATCACCGCGACATCTACCGGGAGTGCTGCCTCGCAGGCGGCGAGCATCTCGGCTGCGGTCTCGACCGGCACGAGCCTGACCCCGGCCGGCGCGGCCTCTTGCGTCGGCCCCGAGACGAGCACTGTGTCGGCGCCGAGTGCCACGAGAGCGGCTGCGATCGCGTGCCCCTGCTTACCCGAGGAGTGGTTCGAGATGTAGCGGACGGGATCGATCGGCTCGCGGGTCGGTCCGCTCGTCACCAGCGCCCGCTTTCCGGCGAGCCTGGTATCGCCAGCCAAGACACGCTCGATCGCAGCGAGGATCTCGAGCGGCTCGGCCATGCGTCCTGAGCCAACCTCGCCGCAGGCGAGATCGCCCGAGCCGGGTCCGACACGCCTGACACCGCGCGCCTCGAGCGTCGCCAAGTTCGCCTGGGTCGCCGGATGCGCCCACATCACCAGATTCATCGTCGGCGCGATCAGCACCGGCTTGTCCGAGGCGAGCAGCGCTGTCGTGGCGAGGTCGTCGGCCAGGCCCATCGCCATCCGCGCGAGCAGATCGGCGCTCGCCGGCGCCACGACGACGAGATCGGCCTCGCGCGACAATCGGATGTGGCCCATCTCGCTCTCGTCGGTCAGCGACCAGAGATCGGTATAGACCTTGTCCTCGCTCAAAGAGGCGACCGAGAGCGGCGTCACGAAATGCTGCGCCGCCGCAGTCATAATGCAGCGCACCACCGCGCCCCGCTCGCGCAGCCGGCGGATCAGCTCGAGGCTCTTATAGGCGGCGATGCCGCCGGAGATAATGAGGAGAATGCGCCGGTCCTGAAGCAAAACGATCCTCCGCCGCCGTCGACCGGCACCAGTATGCTACCGCCCGAAGACCAGGGCGAGAGCGATCGCGACCAGCGACGCCGTGACGAGCCACACGGGAACAAGCAGGATCGCCAGGTGGCGGGCGCGCTTTGCTGCCTGGGCAGCTAGGGTCTCGGCGTGCATGACGATCCCTTCGCGCGACCAGTCGCCGACCAACGCTTCGAGGCTCTTCATCAGCCGCGGCACCCGGTCGATCGCTTCAGCAACGGTCTCGATCCGTTGGTGCAGTCTTGCCTCCGGCCCACGGTTGTCGCGCATCCACGCCTCGATCAGGGGTCGGGCAAGCGTCCAGATATTAACTTCGGGATCGAGGCGGCGGCCCATCCCCTCGACCTGCACCATCGTCTTCTGGAGAAGCAGAAGCTGCGGCTGGGTCTCCATCTCGAACTGCTCGGTGACCTGGAAGAGCTGGGCGAGAAGGCGAGCGAAGGAGATCTCTTGCAGCGACTGGCCGAGGATCGGCTCGCCGATCGCACGGCAGGCCTGGGTGAAGGCGTCGATCGACCGGCGCGGTGGCACGTAGCCCGCGGCGAAGTGGACTTCCGCCACGCGGCGGTAGTCGCCGGAAAGAAAGCCGATCAGCATATCGGCGAGAAAGAAGCGGGTCGCGCGGTCAAGGCGGCCCATGATGCCGAAATCGACAACGACGATCGCGCCCGTCGCGTCGACGAACATGTTTCCGGGATGGAGATCGGCATGAAAGAAGCCGTCGCGGAACACCTGGTTGAAAAAGGCGCTGGCTGCCTTGGCCAACAAATCGTCGATGCGGTGACCCGCGGCGATGAGGGCTGCCCGATCGTCGATGCGGACCCCGGATATCCGCTCCAATGTCAGCACGCTGCGGCCGGTGCGCCGCCAATCGACCCGCGGCACGCGGAAATCCGGGTCGCCGGTGAAATTCTCGGCGAGCTCCGAAGCGGCGGCGGCCTCGAAGCGCAGATCCATCTCGAACCGGACTACCTCAGCCAGCATTTCTACGACCTCGACCGGCTTCAGGCGCCGCAGCAGAGGCTGTAGACGCTCGCCTAACGTGGCGAGCCAAAGGAAGAGGTCGAGATCGCGCGAGAATGCCTCGACGATTCCCGGACGCAACACCTTGACCGCGACGTCCTGCCCCTCCGTAGTGCGAGCGAAATGAACCTGGGCAATCGATGCGGCCGCGACCGCGGTTTCGTCGAACGACGTGAACAGTGTCTCGAGCGGACGGGCGAACTCGGCCTCGATCAGCGCTCGCGCCTCGCGTCCCGGGAATGGCGGCAGCCGATCCTGCAGACTCGCCAGATCGAGGGTGATCTCCTCACCGAAGAGATCGGCTCGGGTCGACAGAAGCTGACCAAGCTTGATAAAGCTCGGGCCCAACTCCCCGAATGCCATCGCGAGCCGCTGACCGGGGCGCGGCGCAGCGACGGCACGGCGGCGCGCGAGGGTACGGCCCAGCCGCAACAAGGGTCCAGCGGCAGGGACGGCGTCCAGCGGAAAGAGTGCGTCGTGCTGCGCCAGCGTTACACCGATCCGGATCAGCCGGCCGAGGTTGCGGGCACCCCGCAGCAGCCCGAACTGAGGTCGGAACGTCTCAGAGACGCCAGGCTGAATGGAGCGCAGCGACGCCCCCCGTAAGGTTGCGAAACCTTACCTGATCGAGGCCAGCGCGCGCGATCATCTCGGAAAGCTCGCTCTGCCGAGGAAAACGCCGGATGCTTTCCACGAGATAGGCGTAGGCTTCCCGATCACCGGTCACGATCTGACCGAGCAGCGGCACGATCTGAAAGCTGTAAAGATCGTAAAGCGGTTGGAGGAGCGGCGTGATTTCGGGGGTGAATTCGAGACACAGAAACCGCCCGCCGGGCTTCAGCGCGCGACGCGCCTCGGCGAGCGCCGCATCGATCCCTGTGACGTTCCGCAACCCGAAGCCGATTGTGTACAGATCGACGCTGCGGTCGGCCACCGGCAGCTGTTCCGCATCGGCGCACACCCACTCGATCCCGCTCAAGATCCCCTGGTCGAGAGCACGGGTGCGCCCGATTGCAAGCATCTGCTCGCTCGCGTCGCAGACGACGACGCCCCCGGAGGCGGGCGCTCCCGGGGGCGCGAGGCGAGGGAGAGCGCGCAGCGCGATGTCGCCGGTGCCGCCGGCGACATCAAGGAGAACCTGACCCGGACGCGGCTTCAGCCAAGCGACCAACTCCATTTTCCACCACCGGTGGATGCCGCCGCTCATCAAATCGTTCATCAGATCGTAGCGAGACGCGACACTGTCGAAGACGGCGCGCACCAGCGGCGCCTTCTCCTCTTGGGCCACGCGGCGCGCCCCGAAATCGACGCCGCCGCTTGTTTCCTCTTCTCTCATCGGGCAGGAAGATAACCGTATGTGGTCCCGCATGCCACGGCGCGCCGACCCGATCCACTCCACTCAGCGGAGCGATGCCTGAGCTGCCCGAAGTCGAAACCGTGCGACGCGGCCTGGCGCTGAAGATCAGCGGACACCGGATTTTGCGGGCAGAACTGCGCCGGCCCGATCTGCGACGGCCTTTTCCACCCGCGCTTGCTGCACGGCTCGACGGGGCGCTGATCGGCGCCCTCAGCCGCCGCGGCAAGTATATCCTGATCGAGCTCGATGCGGACGGCGTGCTGCTGCTCCATCTCGGGATGTCCGGCCGGGTCACCGCCGGCGGCGCCGCGCTGCCCGACGCCCGACACGACCATGTTGTGCTGACGCTCGACGACGGCACCGTCATCCGCTTCAACGACCCACGTCGTTTCGGCCTGATCGACTATATGCGGCGTGGCGAGGCGGCGCAGCATCCTCTGCTTGCCGGACTGGGCCCGGAGCCGCTTGAGCCCGGCTTCGATGGTGCCTACCTGGGTGCGGCGCTGGCCGGCAAACTTACGCCAATCAAGGCGGCATTGCTCGATCAGCGGGTGGTCGCCGGCCTCGGCAACATCTATGTCTGCGAGGCGCTCTACCGCGCCGGGGTGTCGCCTCGTCGCCTAGCGGCATCGATCGGCCCAGGACGGGCGGACCGGTTGGCTGCGGCGATCAAATCCGTCCTGGCCGAGGCCATCGCGGCGGGCGGCTCGTCGCTGCGCGACTACGTTCAGGCCGATGGCGCGCTCGGCTATTTCCAGCACCACTGGGCCGTTTATGGCCGTGAAGGCGAGCCCTGCCCCGGCTGCGACTGCGCCGAGGGTGTACGCCGGATCGTGCAATCCGGCCGGTCGACGTTCTTCTGTGCGAAGCGACAGCGCTAAGGAGGCAACCGATGAGCGAGAATCCGGGTTATCAGAACATCCTCATTGAGCGGCGGGGTGCGGTCGGGATTGTCACGCTCAACCGACCGAGAGCGCTGAACGCGCTGAACGCCGCGTTGATCTCCGAGCTTGGTTCGGCGTTAGACGATCTCGAGGCCGATAATGCGATCGGCGCGATCGTGCTGACCGGTGGCGACAAGGCCTTTGCCGCCGGCGCCGATGTCAAGGAGATGGCGCCGAAGAGCTACCCCGAAATCTATCTCGAAGACTTCATCACGAGCGGCTGGGAGCGTGTCGGACAGTGCCGCAAGCCGGTGATCGCGGCGGTCGCCGGATTCGCGCTCGGCGGCGGCTGCGAGGTCGCGATGATGTGCGACATCGTCATCGCCGCCGACAACGCCCGGTTCGGGCAGCCTGAGATTACCCTTGGCACAATGCCGGGCGCCGGCGGGACGCAGCGCCTCGCGCGGTTTGTCGGCAAGGCGAAGGCGATGGACCTTTGCCTGACCGGCCGGATGATGGATGCCGCCGAAGCCGAGCAGGCGGGGCTCGTCAGCCGCGTGGTGCCGGCGGCAGAGCTGTTAGCGGAGGCGGTCAACATAGCCGAACGGATCGCCCAGATGTCGCGACCGATCGCGATGATGGTTAAGGAATCCGTCAATCAGGCCTGGGAGACGACGCTCGCCGAGGGTGTGCGTTTCGAACGCCGGCTCTTTCACGCCACCTTTGCCACCGAGGACCGCAAGGAAGGCATGGCCGCCTTCATCGAGAAGCGAACCCCCGCCTTCCGCCACCGATAATGCGGCAGCGGACTCGGGCCCTGCGTCCCCTACGTTGACGGGCCGGCGGCACGACGATATAAGCCCGCCCTCCGTTGTCAGGCGAGCGAGCATGGCCAGTCACAAATCGGCGGAAAAGCGCATACGCCAGATCGCCAAGCGCACCGCGATCAATCGAGCTCGTAGGAGCCGAGTGCGCACCTTCGTCAAGAGGGTCGAGACAGCGATAGCGAGCGGTGACAAGGAGGCTGCACGATCCGCCTTTCAAGTGGCTCAGCCCGAGTTGCACCGAGCGATCACCAAGGGCGTGCTCCACAAGAACACGGTCTCGCGGAAGCTGTCCCGCCTAGCCGCTCGCATCAACGCCCTCTGATCGCACCGCGCCGCCGCATTCGAGGCTGCGACCAAATGTCGCTGAAGGGCGTCCACCTACCAACGTTTGGCGTTTGTGGCCTCTCCGCGTAGCCGGACCGCCGGTCGACGGGAAACTTTGCCGTGTTCTGTTTTCGATCCGGTTGCCATAAATCCATCACGTAACCTAAAATTATGAGTAACGTGACGCCAAAAACCACGTTGGCGTCTTGTATATGTCGATCAACGTGAAGAAAATGTCCTTTTCTTCACAGATTTCGACAGTAATTGCTCATCTTACCGGCACCGGGCCGGATAGTGCTGCCGTCCTAGCTTTTGGGGGGGATGAGGTGGTGGCAGAAGGGCTTCGAAGAGAGGACGCCGATATCGCGGCAAATACGTGCGAAGGCGAATGGGCTCGGGTTCTCGACCACCTCAAGGAGGAGGTCGGCGAAGCTGCCTACCGCAGTTGGCTGCAACCGATGAGTGTGGAGCGGGTCGATGGCGGTCAAGCGATCGTCGCTGCGCCAACCCGCTTCCTGCGCGACTGGGTGGCGACTCATTACGCCGACCGCCTGCTGGCGCTGTGGAGGGCGGAGAACCAGGGGGTGACTGGCCTCTCGGTGGTCGTGACAGTTGCCCACAGACGCAATGGGTTCGACCATACGGCTGCCGGCGACGGCGATCCGAAAAATCCTCTCCGTTCCGGCCCAGCCCTCGCTGAGCCCGGCGGCGCGCTCGAAATCGGCGAAGAAAAGGCGCAGCTCTCGGCACTCGATCAGCGCTTCACCTTCGAGAATTTCGTCGTCGGCAAACCCAACGAACTCGCGCATGCCGCGGCGCGGCGCGTCGCCGAGGCCTGCGCCAATCGGGTTCATATGGTGCCGTTCAACCCGCTCTTTCTATATGGCGGGGTTGGCCTCGGTAAGACCCATTTGATGCATGCCGTGGCTTGGCATGTTCGCACGCAGGCATGCGACCGCAAGGTCATCTACCTCTCAGCCGAAAAGTTCATGTATCAGTTCATTCGGGCGTTGCGCTTCAAGTCGACGATGGACTTCAAACAGCAATTCCGTTCCGTCGATTTGCTGATGATCGACGATGTTCAATTCATCAGCGGTAAAGACTCGACCCAAGAAGAGTTCTTTCATACCTTCAATGCGCTGGTCGATCAGAACCGCCAGATCGTGATCTCGGCGGACAAGTCGCCTTCTGACCTCGAAGGGCTCGAAGAGCGCATGCGCTCCCGGCTCGGCTGGGGGCTCGTCGCCGATCTGCATCCGACAACCTATGAGCTGCGCCTCGGCATCCTCCAGTCCAAGGCCGAGCAGAGCGGCATACAGATCCCGCAGAAGGTGATGGAGTTCCTCGCCCACAAGATCACTTCGAACGTCCGCGAACTCGAGGGCGCGTTGAATCGGATCATCGCGGACATGCAGCTGATCGGACGGGAGGTGACGCTCGAAAGCGCGCAAGAGTTATTGCGCGACCTGTTGCGCTCCTGCGAGCGCAGGGTGACGATCGATGAGATCCAGAGGCGCGTCGCCGAGCACTTCAACATCCGGCAGAGTGAGATGACGTCAGAGCGCCGGGCGCGGGCCGTGGCGCGGCCGCGTCAGGTTGCAATGTACCTCGCCAAGCAGCTCACGACGCGCTCACTGCCGGAGATCGGCAAAAAATTTGGTGGTCGCGATCACACAACTGTCATGCATGCGGTGCGCAAGATCGAGGAGCTCACTCTGACCGATGCGACGCTCGCTGAGGATGTCGAGCTGTTGCGCCGGATGCTGCAAAGCTGAGCCTCTCGCACCCCCCGCAGTCCAGTTCTGAGGCGCGTATCGTTTCATGTTATGGTGTGATCCCGTCTGCCGATCCGGTTCGGGATTGCGCGACGGGGGCGCTGGCCTCTCTCCGTTCCGGGCGCGGCCCGGGGGTCGACCGTGGGCGTCGACCCGGGGTCTGGTCCGCGCCGATCCGCCAACCTCTGTGTAGCGACCATGAAACTCACCATCGAACGGGCGGCTCTCCTCAAGGCGCTGAGCCACGCGCAAAGCGTGGTCGAACGGCGTACGACGATTCCGATATTGTCGAACGTATTGCTCCGCGCCGACGCCGGAAGGCTGGCGCTGAGCGCGACCGACATGGATCTCGAAATTGTCGAGCGCGTCCCCGGCCAGATCGAGCGCGAGGGCCGGACGACTGCCCCGGCGCACACTCTCTATGACATCGTGCGCAAATTGCGCGAGGGCGCCCAGGTCGAAATCGAGGCCAGCGGCGAGCGCAATGCGATGGTGTTGCGCTCCGGGCGCTCGACCTTCACCCTCCAATGCCTGCCTCCCGAAGACTACCCGGTGATGGCGAGCGGCGCGCTGCCGCACAATTTCGTGCTGTCGGCGACCGAGCTTCGCGCGTTGATCGATCGCACCCGATTCGCGATCTCGACCGAGGAGACCCGGTACTATCTCAATGGCATCTATCTCCATACGACAAAGAACGATGAGGTGCCGGTCATCCGGGCGGTAGCGACCGACGGTCATCGGCTGGCCCGAGTTGAGATGGTGCTGCCGGAGGGTGCGGCCGGGATGCCGGGCGTCATCATCCCGCGCAAGACCGTGCTCGAATTGCGCAAGCTCGTCGAGGAGAGCGGGGACGAGGTCCAGATCGCGTTGAGCGAGACAAAGATTCGCTTTGCCGTCGGCGAGGCGGCGCTGACATCCAAGCTTATCGACGGAACTTTCCCCGATTACGACCGGGTGATCCCATCCAACAACGACAAGATCCTCGAGGTCGACTGCAAAGCCTTTGCCGAAGCGGTCGACCGAGTGTCGACGATCTCGACCGAGAAGAGCCGGGCAGTCAAGCTCGCCGTCGAGAGCGGCAGTCTCGTCCTCTCCGCAACGAGCCCGGAGAATGGCACCGCCGTCGAGGAGCTCGAGGTGCGCTATCTCGCAAGCCCGCTCGAAATCGGCTTCAATTCCCGTTACCTTCTCGACATCGCCGAGCAGATCGACGGCGAGGGTGTGCAATTCGTGATGTCGGATGCGGGTTCGCCGACGATTGTGCGCGACAGCGCCGATACGAGCGCCCTCTACGTGCTGATGCCGATGCGGGTGTGACAAGGCGCTCGGCGGCACTGCTCTGCGGGGCGGCTCGATCGTGCCTGTAACCCGCTCCGAACGCTGGCAGAAAGGCCTCGTCGACCCTATATAATGCGTATGTTGGCCGAGGCACAGGAAGCCTGCATTAGCGCCGGTGCCGCGGCGGAACGCGTCGGTGTGACGCGCCTCGTGCTGACCAATTTCCGCAACTATCGTGAGGCCAGGCTCACCCTCGGCACCGAGCCGGTGGTGGTGACTGGGCCGAACGGCGCCGGCAAAACGAATTTGCTGGAGGCGCTATCCTTTCTGGCGCCGGGCCGTGGGTTGCGCGGCGCCAAATTGACCGAAATCGATCGTCGATCCGGGTCAGAAGGCGACTTCCCCGCTTCGGGGTGGGCCGTCGCCGCGGTCGTCGCCACGCGTCGTGGCGCTTTGCGTCTGGGAACCGGGCGAGAGGGGGCGGCGAGCGAGCGGCGGATCGTGCGGATCGACGGCGAGCCCGCGCGCGGCCAGTCGGCGCTCGCCGAGCGGTTGGGAATCGTATGGCTGACGCCGCCGATGGATCGGCTCTTTCTCGAAGGTCCGAGCGGCCGGCGGCGGTTTCTCGATCGGCTGGTGCTCGGCCTCGACCCGGCGCATGCCTCGCGCGTTGCCGCTTACGAGCAGGCCCTGCGCGAGCGCTCGCACCTGCTGCGGGATGGCCCCGCCGACCCGGCGTGGCTGGCGGCGCTCGAGGAGGTGATGGCGGAGCAAGGTGTCGCGGTGGCGGCGGGCAGGCGCGACGCCGTGCAGCTGCTCGATCGCGCTTGCGCCGAATCCGAAGGCTCATTCCCGCACGCCCGGCTGAGCCTCGCCGGCACCGTCGAGGGTTGGCTCGACGAGATGCCGGCGCTGGCCGCCGAAACCAGGCTTGCGGCGGCGCTTGCCGCGAACCGGCAGAGCGATGGACAGGCCGGTGGTGCTGCGATCGGCCCGCACCGCTCCGATTTCGCGGTCAGTCTGGCGGAGAAGGGGATAGCGGCGGAATTCGCCTCGACCGGCGAGCAGAAGGCGCTGTTGATCGCGATCCTGCTGGCTCATGCGGGCTTGCAGCGGACGATGCGCGGCGAGCCCCCGCTCCTGCTGCTCGACGAGATCGGTGCCCATCTCGACGCCCGCCGGCGTGCGGCGCTGTTCGAGGCATTGCTGAGGCTCGATAGCCAAGTCTGGCTGACCGGCACCGACCCCGCGATTTTCGCGCCGCTGCGATGCCACGCCCAGTTTTTGTCGGTCCAGGACGGAACCTTGTCCCCGACCTCTCTCTAAACCCGAGAAAATTCGAACATCAACGACATGGCGAACATATCCGCATCCGATCCCCTTGCCCCCCGCAACGCCGCGACGGACCGCATCACGGCCCCCGTCGGTGTCGCCGCCGGCCCATCGGGCAATGGCAGCCCTGATGGTCCTGCCACCCCCAACGGCGAGGACGCGATCTACAACGAGCAATCGATCGAGGTGCTGCGCGGGCTCGACGCGGTGCGCAAGCGGCCGGGGATGTACATCGGCGACACCGATGACGGCTCCGGCTTGCATCACATGATCTACGAGGTCGTGGACAATGCGATCGACGAGGGGCTGGCCGGCTATTGCGACACGATCACGGTGACGTTGAATGCCGACGGCTCGTGCACCGTCGCCGACAACGGACGCGGCATCCCGGTCGGCATCCACGACGAGGAGGGGGTGTCTGCCGCCGAGGTGATCATGACCCACCTCCATGCCGGCGGCAAATTCAACCAGAACGCATACAAGGTTTCGGGCGGGCTGCACGGCGTCGGTGTTTCGGTCGTCAACGGTCTCTCCGCGCGGCTCGACATGCGCATCCTCCGCGGCGGCTCGGAATGGTTCATGCGTTTTCGCGACGGCGTGCCCGAAGCGCCACTCGTCGAGGTGGGACCGGCCCCGCCGTGGCCGGCGGGTTCGAACCGCGAGGGTTCGGCCACCGGCACCGAGATCACCTTTCTGCCGAGCCCGCAGACCTTCAGCAAAACGGAATTCGACTTTACCACGCTGGAACATCGGCTGCGCGAGCTCGCCTTTCTCAACAGCGGCGTGACCCTGGTTCTCAGCGATCTGCGCGGGGTCGAGCCGAAGCGCGTGGTGCTGCATTTCGAGGGCGGGCTCGAGGCCTTTGCGCGCTATCTCGACCGCTCTAAGCAAGCCTTGCACGCGCCGCCGATCGCCATCCTCGGCGAGCGTGACGGCATCGCGCTCGAGGTCGCAATGGAGTGGACCGACAGCTATCACGAGACGATGCTGTGCTTTACCAACACCATCCCGCAGAGGGATGGCGGGACCCACCTCGCCGGGTTCCGCGCGGCACTAACGCGCACGGTCAACGCCTATGCGAACGACAGCGGGATCGCCAAGAAAGAGAAGGTGACCCTGGCGGGCGAGGACATGCGAGAAGGGTTGACCTGCATCCTCTCGGTCAAGGTGCCGGACCCCAAATTCTCCTCGCAGACCAAGGACAAGCTGGTTTCCTCGGAGGTCCGCCCAGCGGTCGAAAGCATCGTCGCCGACAAGCTGACGCAGTGGTTCGAGGAGCACCCGGCCGACGCCCGGAAGGTCGTCGCCAAGGTCGTTGAAGCGGCGGCGGCGCGCGAGGCGGCGCGCAAGGCGCGTGACTTGACCCGGCGCAAGGGTGCGCTCGACGTCGCCAACCTGCCGGGCAAGCTCGCCGATTGCCAGGAGCGCGACCCGGCTAAGAGCGAGCTCTTCATCGTCGAGGGCGACAGCGCCGGCGGCTCGGCCAAGCAAGGCCGCGACCGGCGCTTTCAGGCGATCCTGCCCTTGAAGGGCAAGATTCTCAACGTCGAGCGTGCCCGCTTTGACAAGATGCTGAGCTCGGCCGAGATCGGTACCCTGATCGCCGCCCTCGGCACCGGGATCGGCCCCGAGGATTTCGCCCCGGAAAAGGCGCGCTATCACCGCGTCATCATCATGACCGACGCCGATGTCGACGGCAGCCACATCCGCACCCTGCTCTTGACGTTCTTCTTCCGGCAGATGGCGAGCCTGATCGACAAGGGGTTTCTCTACATCGCCCAGCCGCCGCTCTACCGCCTGCAGCGCGGCAATACCAAGGCGGTCTATCTCAAGGACGACGCCGCACTCGAAGCCTATTGCATCGACGCCGCGCTGCGCGACTCGGTCTTCACCCAGCATGACGGGGTCGAGCGCGGGAGCCTCGATCTGCGCGACCTGTTGGAGCAGTCCCGGGTGCACCGCCGCTGGCTGCAGCCCCTAGCCGGCAAGGTCGGTAGCATCGAGGTCATCGAGCAGGCGGCGATCGCCGGCGCGCTGTCGGGCGCGCTGCTCGCCGACCCGAACCGGGCGATCGAGGCCGCGCACCGTACTGCCGAACGGCTCAATCGACTGGCGCCGGAACACGAGCGCCTCTGGCAAGGCGAGGTGATCGCCGGGGAGGGCTTAGCGCTGAGCCGCACCCGCCAGGGGGTCAGCGAGCGGCACCTGATCGACGCAGCGCTGTTGCGTTCGAGCGAGGCGCGCCGGCTCGACGCCGACAGCGAGAAGCTGCACGAAGTCTACGATCGCCCCGGCACCCTCGACGCGCGCGACAAGACTTACCCGATCAGCGGGCCGACGAGCCTCGTCGAGGCAGTCATGGAACTCGGCCGCCGTGGCATCGAGGTGCAGCGCTACAAGGGCCTCGGCGAGATGAACCCGGAGCAATTGTGGGAAACCACGCTCGACCCCGAGGTCCGCTCGCTCCTCCAGGTCAAGATCAGCCACGCCGATTCGGCCGAGGAGACGTTCTCGACCTTGATGGGCGACCTGGTCGAGCCGCGCCGCGACTTCATCCAAGCCAACGCGCTCAGTGTCGCCAATCTCGACGTGTAAGACCGAACAGCCAGAGGAAGTCGTGGGTGGCCGGGACAAGCCCGGCCAAGGAGTTCTCTGGAAAGGCGAAAATCCCCGTAGCCAGCCTTGTGCCGGCCAACCATGTCTTCGGTTCCGGCGCCCCGCTGTTCTTGCTGTTTTTGCAGGAAATCAACAGCGGTCGTTAACTTATTCTCCGCGGAAATCCTGGCGCGGCGGCGTCGCGGCAAAAAAAGAACAGCGGGTTATGGCTGCAGCATCTACCTAACATCGCAATATCTCGGAATAGTTGCACACTCGACCGTAAACACTCTGCGGATCAGGGCCGGTTTGTTGCCGCTATCGCAGCATATATCGGCTCATTTGTCAAGCAATAAATGCGTCTATCGTAACAAATGGTGAGAACTGCAGGTTCGGCTGCTCGTCCGTAGTGCATCCTCGCGCTGATCGCCGGTGACGGCGAGCAGTTCGAAGGCTGCCACCGGCTGCATTCTGCCCTTGACTTCGATTTCGCCCTGCGGGCGGGCCACCACGCGTGGGCTCGCGCCCGAGCGGGTCGACGCGCTGACGAGAATGTGGGTGCCCAACACCTTGTTCGCCCCTTCGAGACGCGCCGCCACATTCACCTCGTCGCCCATCACTGTGTAATTGAAGCGGCGCTCCGTGCCCATATTGCCGATGACCATCGGCCCGGTATTGATGCCGATGCGCATTTCGAGACAGGGCCGGCCCTCGGCGCGCCAGCGGTCGTGCAGCGAGGCAAGTGCGGCCCGCATGTCGAGCGCGGCGCGGCAGGCGTTGAGGGCATGATCGACGTCGGGCAGCGGCGCGCCGAACACCGCCATCAGGCTGTCGCCGATGTATTTGTCGAGCATGCCGCGATGCGCCAGCACGGCCTCGGTCATCGCCGTGAAGAACTCATTCATCAGGGCGGTAAGCTCGGGCGCCGAAAGACATTCGGCAACTGTCGTGAAATCGCGGATGTCGGCAAACAGCACGGTCAACTCGCGCTCCTCGCCGCCGAGACGCAGCGGCGCGCGTGTGCGGCACAATTCATCGACGAGATCGGCATGCAGATAACGGGAAAAGGCGTCTTGAATGAACCGCTCGCGCCGCCACTCGACAGCGTACTTGCCGCCGGCTATCAAGCCGCAGGTCAATAAGATCGTCGCGGCAGGAAACACAAAGTTGAGCCAGAATCCGAAGCGGACGAAGGCGAGATAATCGAACAGTGCCAGACCGGCGACAAGCAAGGCTGCGCCAACCAGCGCTGCGCTCATGCCCCAGCGGGCCAACACTCCGACGCTCAAACCGCCCAATACCAGCAATAGCGCATCGATGAGGATGGCGCGGTCGTCTCTCTGCAGAAAATTTCGCTCGAGCAGGTTGGCGATCAATGTCGCGTGACGCTCGACGCCCGACATCGACGGGTCGTAGGGCGTCGCAATCGTGTCGCGCAACCCGGTGGCACTCGCCCCGACAAGCACGATCTTGCCGTCAAAGGTCGGCGGGGCGACACGCCCGAAGAGCGCGTCGGCGAAGCTGACGCGCTCGAACGTCCCGGGCGGATAGTAGTTGACGAGCCACCGCATGCCGCGGTCGGTCGGCACGTGCAATGCCCCAAGATCGATCCCTACTCCGAGATCGACAACCACCCCGGCTTTGGGGATGCCGAGGAAGACGCGCGCGGCCTCGAGCGCGAGCGATGGGAGATATGCGTCCGCGTAGCGTAGAACCGGATACTCGTACCGATAGGCGCCGGTGTTGTCAGGCACCGTGGTCACATGCGCCAGCAGACCGTCGGCGGCGAGCGGTTCTACCGGCAACTGTAATCCCGTTGCCTCGGGCAGGTGATCGGGTCCCGCGCCGCGCACGCGGTCGTATGAAGCCTTGACGAGTGCGCGGGGCAGAGCGGCGGGCGGACCCTGCGCCGTCCCGCCGGGCTGCAGGTCAAGGCGGAACGGCACGATCACCGGCGTGTCCTCCCGGATAGCCTGGCCCAGCCTGATATCCGGATCGCTCGCCCGCGTCAGTTCCGTCAAACCTTCGGCGAAGCGAGTTTGGCCCGCTGGATCCAGAGTCTGCAGCAGCGGTGCCATTGCCGCCTCGATCGCGCCGGTTTCCGCCGCGAGCGGCGATGATTGCGGCTCGGTGAACAGGAGGTCGAGGCAAATCACTTTCGGCTTGGCGGGGGCGATCCGGTCGAGCAGCCGTGCCACTACTTGGCGCGACCAGGGCCAGCGGCCGATCTCGGCAATGCTCCGGTCGTCGATTTCGACGATCACCACCGGCACGGGGTGCCGCTCTACCGGACGAAGGCGAAAACGCAAGTCCAGCATTTCGCCTTCGATGCGAAGCGGCAGCCCCCAATCAGCGGCAACAAAGAAGGCGGCCAGCATTGCCAAGGAGACCACAAGGGCAGGCAGCGTTCCCCAGGCTTCGACCAGTCGCTTCACACCGCTCACTCAGGGCACGCGCGTCGCTTCGACGAACCGATTGATCTTTTCCTGACCCCAGCGCACCACCGGCGTATGCGGGGCGCCGGCAATGAAGCTGACCCCCTCCCCTGCGTTCAGCAGCACCCAATTGCTGTCCCGATCCACCGTCCCGGTGGCCAGGACGCGACCTTCGGCGACAAAGATCTCCGTCGTTCCGCCAGCATAGCTTTCGATCCAGTCGGTGCCGCGCACGGCGGCAACCATCGAGGGGCTGTGGACCTCGAACAGCGTGCCGGGCTGCAAACGCCCTACAACAGTCCGCAAATAACCGCGGGCCAGTGTAAAAAGACGGCCGACACCACCCGGTGGCGCGGCAGCCATGAAATGGTCGAGGTTCAACTCGGCATCGGCGCCAAGCGAGAGCACCGTATCGTCGCGGAAGGTGATCCTTAGCCGAGCCCCCGGGCCCGTCCGCAAAAGGTCGCCCTCATTGATCTCGCTGCGCACAGCGAGCGGCATCGGAGCCGGGCCATTGGAGCGCTGCACAGTGGCCATCCCGGAGAGACCGGTTATCGTGCCAATGACCTGGGCGGCCGCCAAGCGGCCGATCACACCGCTGTAAAATAGGGCGAGGGTGAGAAGGACCGCGACCCGAACGACAGTCGTCATTGTCGAGCCGCAACCTTACTCGGGCTCCGTCGTTACGTGCAACTCCACGCCGGCGCGCTTTTGCAAATAGCCGAGCACACTGAAGAGGTTGCGGGCCTGCGGATTACCGCGCGGCCCGAACATGCGGATCAGGCTCTTGGGCTGTGTCCCGGTCGCCTCGCCCAGCTTCTCGAACCCGATTGTCGCCTTGATGTAGTCGCGCAGGATCGCCTTGCCGGTCTCGAGGTCGCCCGAGAGCATCGTCTCGATCCCCTCGAGCAACAACGCCTCTGCGAACGCCGGATCGGTTCCTATGTGCCGCTGCACCAGTTCCTTGAAGCTCCGCGTCAGTGCCATCTCGCCCTCATTCGTCGCGTGCCGCGCTTGCGGCCAGCTTCAGGTTGAGTGATGAGCATGCTCGAGTTGGGCAATCGCGACGGCACCTTCGCCGGGGCTGCCGAACGCAGCAAGCAGAACCGATCTTCAAACGGGCTAGGACGGCCCCGGGAGAAAGACTACCGAATCTCAGCCATGGCCGACAAGTAACATAAGCGTTACCAAGGCGTCCTTATCAGGGGAATCTCGTATACGGCAAGCTCCTCGGCGATGCCGCGCAGCGCGCGTTGCTGAGGTACCGGGTGGAGGCCGCTGGTCGCGAGCAATGTCGACGCCCGGGGGTGTTGAACGACGGGCCCAGTGGCCAGGATCGAACGCGAATCGGCCAAGCCTTGTACGCGCGCCGCGATGTTTACCGTTCGGCCAAAGTAATCCTGCCGGTTGTTGAGAACGACCGCCAGGCAGGGCCCCTCATGGATGCCGATTTTGAGCAGCAGCTCGTTACCGTTGCGTCCGTCGCCGAGGCGGCCAATCCCCTCGCGCATGCGCAGCGCCGCGGCGACTGCTCGATCGGGTGTTGGAAAAGTCGCCATCACCGCATCGCCGCTGGTCTTGACGACGGCGCCGGCTTCGGACGCGACGATCTCGTTCAAGACTTGGAAATGTGCTCGGACCAGATCGAAGGCAACCAGATCGCCGACCCGCTCATAAAGTTCGGTCGAGCCTCTGAGGTCGGTGAACAAGAACGTCAGGCTGGTGATCTTGAGGCGCTGATCGACGTCGATCGTGTCGGCGCCGTAAATGTCGCGAAAGACCTGGTTGGTCAGTAGGCGCTTGGCGGTCAGGAAGGGCTTTCGTCTCTTGAGGAGATCTTCGAGCTTGCTGCCCGCGATCCACAATCCCGGCAACACGCGCATGTCGGTGCGGTTGTCGAGCGACAGGCGCAGCGGTCCGGGATGCAGCCTCACGGTTTCGGCCGGCGCGCGTACCTTGTCGAAGACGAGCGACAAGTTCTGGCGTTCGCGCGTCGGCTCGCCTTTGACGTCGAGGAATTCGGTCGTATGCGTCACCGGGTCGAGGATGATCACGAATTCCGCCGGCAACTGCAGTGAAAGCAATGCCTTCTCGCCGGGCGGAAGCTCGACCGCGTCGAGCGTCATCTCCTGGATCAGCGGCTCGAGCTCATCGGGCAGATCGATCGCCGAACTCCAAAATATCTGACGGAAGTACTCCGCGAGGGGGAGCTCGTCCGGGTTGTGCGCCGCGATCCTGCGGACCCGCCGGTTCACCGTGAACGTGACCTCGACGATCTCGTCGAGCGTCGGCGCGTAACCGGCCGCACACCAGGCGCAATGGTACTCGTCGCGGTTTACGTTCTTGAGCGTCGCGGCCTCCTCGATCACGCCGCCGCAGCTCGGGCACAGCACGTTCCAGGAAAGCTCGAAAAGCCCGGCCCGCGCGGCGTGAAGGAAGGCCGCGATAACGCGCTCCTCGTCGAGACCCCGCTTTGCTGCGAAATCCAGCACATTGACGCGGCAGAGCGCGCGATCCGGAGCGTGCTCGACCAGTTCTTCGATGGCGGCCACCGTGTCGGGATCGGCCGATTGACGAAGAACCGAAAACAGGTTTCTGGCTTCGCTCATCGAAACACCACAAGAACCGGGTTCCGGGATGGGTCAGGGGATCTCGTAGACGGCCAGCTCGTCGGTAATGCCGCGCAGCGCGCGGCGCTGTGGTACCGGCTTCAGTCCGCTGTTCTCCAGCAATGTCGAAGCTTGCGCGTGGGTGACGACGGGCCCAGTGGCGAGGATCGAACGCGAGTCGGCCAGGGCTTGGACGCGCGCCGCGATATTCACGGTTGTGCCGAAGTAATCCTGGCGATCGTTGAGCACGACTGCGAGGCACGGCCCCTCATGGATGCCGATTTTGAGCAGCAGATCCTCGCCGTTGCGCGCGTGGTTCAGGCCGCCCATCGCCTCGCGCATGCGTAGTGCTGCTGCGAGGGCGCGATCGGGTGTCGGGAATGTCGCCATCACCGCGTCGCCGATCGTCTTGACCACGGCGCCAGCCTCTGTGGCGACGATCTCGTTCAGGACCTGGAAATGCGCTCTTACGAGGTCAAAGGCGGCCAGGTCGCCGACGCGCTCATAAAGCTCGGTCGAGCCTTTGAGATCGGTAAACAGGAAGGTGAGACTGGTGATCTTGAGGCGCTGCTCGACGTCGATCGTGTCGGTGCCGTAGATGTCGCGAAAGACCTGGTTCGTCAGCAAGCGCTTGGCGGTCAGGAACGGTCTGCGCCTGCCGAGGAGCTCGTGCAGCTTGTCGCCGGCGATCCAGAGCCCGGGCAACACCCGCGTATCGGTGCGGTTCTCGAGTGACAGACGCAGCGGTCCCGGACGCAACTCCACGGTTCCGGTCGGCGCGACGACCCGATCGAAGACCAGCGAGAGGCTCTGGCGCTCGCGAGTCGGCTCGCCCTTGATGTCGAGGAATTGGGTCGCATGCGTCACCGGGTCCATCAGGATCACGAATTCCGCCGGCAACTGCAGCGAAAGGAGCGCCTTCTCGCCCGCCGGAAGCTCGACCGTGTCGAGGGTGATTTCCTCGATCAGCCGCTCCAAATCATCCGGGGGATCGATGCCCGAGCCCCAGAAGATCTGGCGAAAGTATTCGGCCAGGGGGAGCTCATGCGGATCATGGGCGGCGATCCGGCGCACCCGTCGGCTGACCGTGAACGTCACCTCGACCATCTCGTCGAGCGTCGGGCTGTAACCTGCCGCGCACAGAGCGCAGGCGTACTCGTCCTGGTCTACACTCTTGAGCGTTGCGCTCGTATCGAGCACGCCGCCGCAGCCCGGGCACAGCACGTTCCAGGACAGCTCGAAAATCCCGAGCCGCGCGGCGTGGAGAAAGGCTGCGATCGCACGCTCTTCGTCGACACCTGTCTTCGCCGCGAAATCCAAGACATTGACGCGGCAGAGCGCGCGATCCGGACCGTCGTCCACCAACTTCTCGATGGCATCCACGGTACCCGGATCTGCCGACTGGCGCAGAACCGAAAAGAGATTTTTGGCTTCGCTCATGGTCGAATGCACCCCGCCGCCGTTCTAGCGATAATTTGGTAACGAATCGGCTGCGCGCCAGCCTTGCCTCCCGCCACCTGCTGCCATCATGCTGTCAGCATCATCGGGTGATAACGGCTCATGAGACGCGCCGACCGGCTTTTTCAGATCATTCAGATCCTGCGGCGCACGCCCAAGCCGATAACCGCCGGGGCGCTCGCCACCGAACTCGAGACCTCCAAGCGAACCGTGTATCGCGACGTTGCCGACCTTATCGGGCAGCGGGTGCCGATCAGGGGCGAGGCCGGCGTCGGCTATGTCCTAGAGGCGGGGCTCGACCTGCCGCCTCTGATGCTGACTCCCGACGAAATCGAGGCTGCCGTGCTCGGCGCGCAATGGGTGGCGCGCCACAGCAATTCGGCGCTGGCGCGGGCGGCCCAGGATCTGATCGCCAAGATCGGCGCCGTCGTGCCGGAACGGCTTCGGCCCTATGTGCTCGAGCCGGTCACCGAGACGCCACCGGCGCGGAGTCTGGCCGCCGATGGCCTCGACATGGCCCGGGTGCGCGCGCAGATACACGCGGGCCGGAAGATCGCGCTGTGCTATCGCGATGAACAGGGTCGCGAGACCGAGCGCACCGTCTGGCCGGTGACGGTCGGCTATATGGAGACGGTGCGCCACTTGGTCGCGTGGTGCGAGTTGCGCCGGGACTTCCGGAGCTTCCGGACGGACCGGGTGACCGCGGCAGGGTTTCTCGACGAGCGCTACCCCGAGCGGCCGAGTGCGCTACGGGCGAAATGGCGGCGGACCCTGAAGCTGCCTCGAAACCACGAACCCGTGGACTAATAGTCATAGTTTATCAGGCCGAGCCCCCGCGCATGTCATTCCTGGCGAAAAGGTCCGCCAATTACCAGCGTGGGAAGAATAGACGTTGCTCTACCCCACCTCCCCGAGCCGTAGGTTCCAACGAACAATCCGCGTGGTCGAAAGGATGCCGGACTGGGTCCACGGGTCCGCTTTGAGGCGCTCGTCGATTTCGTCCTCGTTGTCGGCTCGGAATACCAGAAGGACCTCGGTAGTCCCCTCGAGCGGTCCAGCAAGGCGTGCCAAACCTTCGGCCTCCAGCGCATTCATGAAGATACGGTGACCCTCCCAATCAAGCTGCGCTTCGAGCGGTTTTTGGGGATCATAGGGTGGGCCATATCGGCGGATCACGACGAAGAGGCTTCTTCTACTCTCCATCGGCCAGCTCGGCCTTTTCGGCCGGGAGCGGCTCGGTGCCGGTCCAGGGGTGCTCGGCCACGTCGAACAGAACGTCTTCGGGGCCATAGAACTTGACCTCGAATCCGCCGATCCGGTCGCCGCCCTGGTCCATGTAGTGCTTGCCGCCCAAGCCCTCCAGCCGCTTCGCGGCTTGCTCGACATCTTCGACGAGAATGCCGAAATGATGCAGGCCGGTGTAGTCGAGGCCCTTGCCGAGCTGGTCGGTCTTGAACCGCAGGATCGCCAGATCGATTGTGCCGTCACTCAGATGGTAACCGTAGGCGAGCGGCCCGTCGGTTTTGCGGACCTCTTTGAAGTCGAACGCCTTTTTGTAGAACTCGGCCATCGCATCGGGATCCTTCGCGGCGATAGCGATATGACGAAGCTTGGCCATACTCGGCTCCGTTATTGAAGTTGACACTCCGGGCTTGGTTCTCGTCACCCCCGCGAAAGCGGGGGTCCAGGGTGTGCGACGGCGCGGTGGCCCTGGATTCTCGCTTTCGCGAGAATGACGATAGAGGCGGATTACTCTGCCGCCTCTTTGACCCCGGCAGGAAGCGGCTCGCAGCCGGCCCAAGGGTGCTCGGCAATGTCGAAGAGCACGCGCTCGGGGCCGTAGAATTTCTTTTCGAAGTAGCCGGCGTTCGGTTCTTGCTGGTTCCGGTCGATGTAATATTCGGCGCCCAGCCCTTCGAGCCTTTTCGAGAATTCGTCGACATCCTCGACCAGCACACCGAAATGATGAATCCCCCGATAGTCGAGACCCTTGCCGAGCTGGTCGGTCTTGAATTTGAGGATCGCCATGTTGAGGGTGCCGTCGCTCAGGAACACACCGTCGGCGAGCGCCGAATTCGGCCGGCCGACCTCCTTGAAGTCGAAGGCCTTCTTGTAGAACTCCGCCATCGCTTCCGGGTCTTCCGCGGCGATGGCGATATGGCGCAGCTTGGGCATGCGAACCTCCGTTCGTTGGCGATCCCTACCCTACCACGACCGGCGCTTCAGCCCGAAGCCCCGTATAGAGCCTCGCGTGAGATCGACGTCAAAATCCGCGCAAGATTTTTCCCGACGCGACCGAGCCCCTCGTGCCACGGAAACAACCCGAAGCGGTCGAACTCCGGCAGCGTGGTCCCGTCGGGCAGCGAAAATTGTGAGGTACAGGCGAGGCTTCGCGGATCGGGCAAGAGCTGCGGCGTCCACGCGAAGAGCGCGAGATCCTTGCCGCGCAGATAGGGATGGACGCCAAGCGCGACGAACTCGTCCGGTGAGGCGGTGATACCGGTTTCTTCCTGCAGCTCCCGTGCAGCGGCGGCGGCGAAATTCTCGCCCGGCTCGGCGACGCCCTTGGGGATATCCCAGCGCGGTGAACGGGTCGCGTGACCGAGCAGGATGCGCTGCCCGTCGCTGACGATGACACCGCAGCTCGTCTGACCCTGGTTCAGGGCCAAGTACCGCCCCCCGAAACACCGCCGTAAAAGCCGCCCTGTTTGCCGTTGTCCGTGGCGGTTCCGTCATTGGCGCAGCCCTGGGCCAGCAGCGTCAGGACCAATGCGATCAGGGCTGGCCGGAAGGCGGCCCTCATTGCCATCAGCCACCCTTCTCCTTCATCGATTTCTGATCCCATAGCCTCAGCCTGTAGCCGTCAGGATCGCACAGCTCCGCGCCGTAGCCCCAGAAGACCTTCATCGGCGGATGAACAAAGGCAATGCCGGCGGCGTCGAGGGCATCGTGCCTCGCCTCGACGTCATCCACCTGGATCGTGAACGAAATACCGGGGCAGGCGGCGATTTCCCCTTCATACAGAAAAATCGTCAGGTCGGCGTCGTCGCGCATCGCCGCCGTTTTCCGGTCGGGAATTTCGAACTCTACTTCGAAGCCGAGATGCCGTTTATACCAATCGCGCGATTTCTGCCAATCGCGAACCGGCAGCGAAAGATGATCGAGTCTGGGCATTGTCGCTGGCTCACTCCATGATGCTACCAAATTAGGACGCCTCGCGCCGCCGCCGCAAGGTCACAGCCAAGGAGATCGTCGATGACCGAACTGCGCTGCTTTCGCCCACTGATCATCGGCCGGCGCGGCGCGGTCGCGGCAAACCATCCGCTGGCCGCTCAAGCCGGGCTGATGGCGCTGCGCGCCGGCGGCAATGCCGTCGATGCGGCGGTCGCGACGGCGGTGACATTGGCCGTCGTCGAGCCGATGATGTCCGGGCTCGGCGGCGACGGGTTTTACCAGGTATACCAGCAGGAGAGCGGGCGCGCCGTCGTGTTCAACGGCAGCGGCCCCGCCCCCGCCGCCGCGACACCGGAGCGCTACGCCCGCGGCATTCCGCGCCTCGGACCGCTGTCGGTCTCGGTCCCGGGCATGCTCGCCGGGCTTGAGACGATGCATCGGAGCTTTGGCCGACAACCATGGCGCGACCTCTTTGGCGAGGCGATCACCTTTGCGCGGGACGGCTTCGCCGCCACCCCGCACTACCGCCATTTCGCCGGCGAATATCGGGCGCCGCTATCCCTTGACCCGCGCAGCGCAGCGACCTTCCTGATGCGCGGCGGCGAACCGCCGCCGGTCGGCGCGCCGATCGTGCAACCCGACCTTGCCCGGAGTCTCGAAGAGATCGCCTCGGAGGGCGGCGAAACCTTCTACCGCGGCCGGCTGGCGCGGCGGCTGGCGGCAGGCCTCGCGGCGGCCGGGTGCTTGGTATCGCCGGCCGATCTTGCAGCGTTCGCCGCCGAACGCCAGGAGCCGATCGCGATCGACTACCGCGGCTTCACCGTGCTCGAGGCGCCACCCAACTCGACCGGCTTCGTATTGCTTGAGGAATTAAAGATCCTGGAGCATTTCGATCTCGCCAAAATGGGCCTGCTGTCGGCCGATGCGGTTCATGTCATGGTCGAAGCGAAAAAGCTCGCCTTCGCCGACCGCGAGCGCTGGGCCGCCGACCCGAGGTCGCTCGAAGCACCATTCGAGAAATTGCTGTCTGTCGACTACACTGCCCGCCTCGCCGACGGCATCGACGTGCGGCGCGCGGCCCCGACCGGGATGGCCTCAGCCGCAGCCGGTGACACGACCTATTTCTGCACCGCCGATGGCGAGGGCAACGCAGTCTCGGGGGTGCAGAGCATCAACAGCGGGTTTGGTTCGGGCGTCACCGCAGGCGACACCGGCATCCTGCTCAACAACCGCATGACCTACTGGCATCTCGAGCCCGGCCATCCCAACCGGCTCGCCCCGGGGCGGCGCGTGCGTCACACGATGAACCCGCCGATCGTGCTCAAGGACGGCGCATTGTGGTGCGTCTTTGGCACACCCGGCGCCGACAACCAGGTCCAGGTCAATCTGCAGGTGCTGACGGCAATGACCGATTTCGGCCTCGACCCGCAGCAGGCGGCCGAGATGCCGCGCTGGACCTCGAACGCGCCGGGCCAGTACGCCAACTGGCCGCATGACGGCGAGGACGCACTGACGATCGAGCGCCGCTTTCCCGACGCGGTGCGCGCCGAGCTCGTGCGCCGCGGTCACCCGGTCAAGACGGTCGGCGACCTCGAAGGACCGTGCAGCGTCGAGATCATCCGCCGCGACGCCACGACGGGCATGCTGCTCGCCGGCTCCGACCCGCGGCGCGACGGCTGGGCGCTCGCCTGGTGAAATAGTCGCCCCAGGGATCACGCGGACCAATGACGGCGACGGGTTCGGACGCCGAAGGTGGCCAACAGTCCGGCCGCGAAGATTGACATCGAAACCGGTTCGGGAACCGATAGCGCATCTGCCGCCGCGCTGAACGAGACGGAGATATCATTTGTAAATTCGGGTGCTAAGTATATGTCGAACGATAAAATATCGTCGAACAGGTCGGTGCAGGGCCCGCCGCCCGAGAGCAGTCCGCAGGTCCAGGTCTGTGCAATAGAGAATAAGGAATGGCCGGCAGCATCCTCGACAGAAAGGGAATAGGTCGCTCTGTCGCCTTCGGTGGACGGATCACCGAGCTGCCAGTCTGTAGTAAAGTAAAAGTTAAAGATTAGATCGCCCAGCTGACTACCGGGATTGGTTACGACAAAATGCGCGGAGCCGGTATCGCTATTGACGACCAATCCTTGGTCGTCTGAGACGGCGCCGGCGCCAAAATCGATCGAACCGGACGAGCCCGAACAACCGGGCAGACAGACGGCGCTTCCCGCGAAGTCGATGCCGATACTTGCTGTTGCCTCGGCGCTCTGCACGAAACCGATGGTGGCAACTGCGGCAACCAAGAAACCCGCTATGGTCGTTCTGGCCGAGATTCGCATGGTCTTCCTCTTCCCTCGAATGTCCTGCCCCGACCTCAAACTTCCCCGGCAAAGAGCGCGAAAAAATTAACCTTTACGAGTATCACATGGGTATCGCACAAATGCAAGAGGAAATCGGACCCCGCCCGGCTAGTCTCGCGAACCTCCCTTCGGCGTCATGGTCTTGCAATTTGATTGCCGATCGACCCCGGAAGGCGGATCGTCGCATCGACGCCCGGGATAGACGTGGGGTCTCGGGCCAATAGATTGGGGGTTTACGTGAAAATTTGCGACATCGAGGCTTTCCAGATCGGCTGGGCATCGGAGGACAAGCCGGCGCAGCGCAGCGCCTGGGTCAGGATCCTATGCGATGATGGCCTCTCCGGCATCGGTGAGGCGTCGCCGATGCAGGGCGGCCTCGCCTCGCTCGGGATCATTGCGCACAATCTCGCGCCAGCGCTGATCGGCATGGACCCGCTCGATCACGCTGTACTGCTCGATACGCTGCTTCACACCTTCGCCAAGCTCGGGCCCGAGGGTGCGCTGACCGGCGCGCTTGCAGCACTGGACATTGCGCTATGGGATCTGAAGGGGAAGCTTCTCGACCAGCCGATCTACAAACTCCTCGGTGGCGCCTGGCGCACCAGCCTGCCGTTCTACGCCTCGATCGGCGGCAACGGCGAACGCAGTGTCGATGAGGTGCTGCGGGTTGTTGAGACCCGACTGAAAGACAAACCTGCGGCGGTGAAGATCCGCTTCGACAATGAGCGGACCAAGCCGGATCTCGACATCCCCGGCGACATCACCAAGGCACGCGCAGTGCGAAAATTGGTGGGGGACGGCTTCCCTCTCGCCTTTGATGCCAATAACGGCTATTCGGTCGGCGGCGCAATCCGCGTCGGACGGGTGCTCGAAGAACTCGGCTACTGGTGGTTCGAGGAGCCGGTGCAGCACTATCACGTCAAGGCGATGGGCGAGGTGGCCCGGAAGCTCGACATCACTGTCTCCGCCGGCGAACAGACCTACACTTTATCGGGGCTCGCTGATCTAATCGACGCCGGGGTCCGCATGGTGCAGCCCGACATCGTCAAGATGGGGGGAATCACCGGGTTAACGCGGTGCAGCGCACTGGCGCACGCTCATGGCGTCGAGCTCGTTCCGCATCAGACGCAACCGACCATCGGCCACACCGCGAATTTGCATCTGGCGGCGGGCCAGCTGCACGCCACCAAGCCTTGCGAGCTCAACGATCCCTCACCGCGCCAGCACGCCGTCTTCGAAAACCCGCCCAAGCCCGTCGAAGGTCTCTTCCACCTTCCCGCCGGACCCGGACTCGGCTTGCAAGTCAACGAAGCGGAGCTCGCCCGGCGGCGCGTCCCGATCGCATGATCCGGACGACAGACGACATGACTGTTTTCGACGAGATTGCTTTGTCGCTCCGTTCCTCGCAATGACATGGCCTTTGTCGTCATTGCGAGCACAGCGAAGCAATCTCGCTGCCATCTGTCTCCTCGTGTGGGAGAATGGAATCGCCCGGGCCATACGCAGAAAGGGAGGACGCGAATGACAGGGAAACTCATCGAGCGGGCGCGGTCGGCCTGTGACTTGCCCTTGCTGATCGGGAGCCTGTTGAGGTCCGGGGTAAGCCGGGCTCCGCAACAGGAGATCATCTATGCCGACCTTAGGCGCATGACCTATCGCGATCTCGCCGAGCGGGTCGCCAGGTTGGCATCGGGCCTCGCCGGTTTGGGCGTCGAGCC
Source organism: uncultured Alphaproteobacteria bacterium (assembly GCA_963796155.1). GTDB lineage: Bacteria > Pseudomonadota > Alphaproteobacteria > ATCC43930 > CGMCC-115725 > AP-15. The sequence goes on from CAWCKT010000003.1 coordinate 93,370, forward strand.
GGGCGACACGGTGGCGGTCATGGATTGGGACACGGCGCGCTACCTCGAATGCTTCTTCGCCGTGCCGATGATGGGGGCGGTGCTGCACACGATCAATGTACGGCTGTCGCCGGAGCAGATCCTTTATACGATCAATCACGCGGAGGACGATGTCATCCTGGTCAACAGCGAGTTTCTGCCGCTGCTGCAGCAGATCTGGCAGCGGGTGGAACCCGGCAAGCAGCTTGTCTTGCTGGGCGAGGGCGGGCAAAGGCCAGAGACCTCGCTCCCTGTCGCTGCCGAGTACGAGGGGTTGCTGGCAGAATCCGACCCGCACTACGGTTTTCCCGAGCTCGACGAGAACACCCGCGCTACCACCTTTTACACGACCGGCACCACCGGGCTGCCGAAGGGTGTCTATTTCAGCCATCGCCAGCTCGTCTTGCATACCTTGGCCGGGCGCGCGGCGCTGACCGGAACCGGCCACGGGCGTCTCAATGAAGACGACGTTTATATGCCGATCACGCCGATGTTTCACGTGCACGGCTGGGGCATTCCCTATCTCGCCACGATGCTCGGCGTCAAACAGGTCTATCCCGGGCGCTATCACCCGGACACCTTGTGCGAGCTGCTGCGTGGCGAGAAGGTCAGCTTCTCGCATTGCGTGCCGACGATCCTGCAGATGATCCTGGCCACCGCCGCGGCCAAGAAGGTCGATCTCTCCGGCTGGAAGGTCATCATCGGCGGTGCGGCGTTTCCTCAGGCGCTAGCCAGACAGGCGCTGGAGATGGGCGTCGACGCTTTCACCGGCTATGGCATGTCGGAGACCTGCCCGGTATTGACCTTGTCTCACCTCCAGCCGCACATGGAGTCCTGGGGTATCGATCGGCAGGTCGAGCTGCGCTGCAAGACCGGCCGTCCGATCCCGCTGGTCGAGTTGCGCATTGTCGACGAGGCGATGAACGACGTGCCGCATGATGGCGTGTCCCAGGGTGAGGTGGTCGTGCGCGCCCCATGGCTGACCCAGGGCTACCTCAAAGACCCCGCTAATTCCGAGACGCTGTGGGCCGGCGGATGGCTGCACACCGGCGACATCGCGGTGATCGACGAGGTGGGTTATCTGAAGATCACCGACCGCATCAAGGACGTTATCAAGAGCGGCGGCGAGTGGGTCTCCTCGCTCGATCTCGAAGACCTGATCCTCCAGCATCCGGCGGTGGCCGAGGCCGCGGTGATCGGGGTGCCCGACCCGAGGTGGACCGAGCGCCCGCTGGCGGTGGTCGTCGCCCAGCCCGGAGAATGGATCGGCGAGGCCGAAATCAAGGCGCATCTCCAGGGATTTGCGGCCAGAGGGATCATCTCGAAATACGGGGTGCCGGAGCGCGTCGTCTTTGTCGACGCGCTGCCCAAGACCAGCGTCGGCAAGCTCGACAAGAAGGTCCTACGCCAGCAATACCCCGAATGACCGCCGGAGGTGAGCCCAGTGAAGCGCGTTCTGACCGCCCGTTTCATGCACGAGACCAATACGTTCAGCCGCGTCTCGACCGACATGGCGAAGTTCCGCCGCCGCGACTTCCATCTCGAGAACGAGATCCCAGTGGCATTTCGCGGGACGCGCTCAGCCTTTGGGGCAACCTTCGAGGCGGCCGACAAGTTCGGCTGGACATTGGTTCATCCGGTCTCCGCCAACCCCAACCCCTCGGGCGCCGTCACCGACGACGCCTTCGAGCAGGTCACCGCGATGATTTTGGCCGCAGTCGACACAAAAGGCCCGATCGACGGCGCGTTGTTGCATCTCCACGGCGCCATGGTCAGCGAGAGCCACGAGGACGCGGAGGGCGAGTTCCTGGCGCGGCTGCGCGGCCGGCTCGGTCCCGAGGTGCCGGTCGTCGTCACCCTCGACCTGCACGCCAACGTGACGCAGCGGATGTCCGAGAATGCCAACGCATTGATCGCCTATCGCACCTACCCGCATATCGACCAGTACGAGCGAGCCTGGCAGGGTGCCGAATTATTGGAGCGCGCAATGCAGGGCGAGATAAGGCCGAGGACGGTGATCGCCCGCCGACCGATGCTCTACGGCCTCGACCACGGCCGCACCCAGCGCGGCCCGATGGCCGAGCTGATCGCCCGCGGCGAGGCGCTGGAGCAAAAGGGCGAGGCGCTGGCCGTCAGCATCTGCGCCGGTTTCAGCCGCGCCAATATCCGCGATGTCGGCCCCTCGGTGACCGTCACGGTCGACGGCAGCAATCCGCAGGGCCAGGCGATCGCCGAAGAGTTCATGGATTACGCCTGGGAGATGCGCGACTTCACGACGGTCAAATTGCTGTCGGTCGCCGAGGCGGTGGCGCTCGCTCGCCGCGGCCAGCCCGGCGACAAGCCGCTTGTCGTCGCCGATTACACCGACAACCCGGGCGGCGGCGGGTATGGCGATGCGACCGCGTTCTTGAAGGGTCTGGTCGAGGCCGGCCTCGACAATGTCGCCTTCCATGCGATCTGCGATCCCGAGGCGGTGCAACAAGGGATGCGCGCCGGGATCGGTGCCAAGACCACGCTCGCCCTCGGCGGCAAGACCGACCCGGCGATGGGCGGCCCGCCGCTCGCCTTGTTCGGCGAAATCGTGTGCCTGACCAACGGCCGGTTCATCGCCTATGGGCCGATGGGCGGCGGGGTCGAGCGCAATTATGGGCCCTCGATGGTGTTCCGCGTCGGCGGCATCGACATCGTTGTCATCACCAATAACGGCCAGGCGACCGATCTCGCGCAATTCACCTCGTTGGGCGTCGACCCGACGCGCTACCGCACGGTGGCAGTCAAGTCGATGCAGCACTTCCGCGCCGCCTTCGAGCCGATCGCCCGCGAGGTCGTCCTGGTCGACACCGGCGCCTTGTGCTCGGAAATCTACACCCCCGAGCTCTTCACCCGGGTCCGGCGCCCGATCTGGCCCCTCGACTCGATCCCCGATCCTCGGTCTGTATAAATTCCTACAGCCTCGGCTACTCGGCGATGTCGAGACCGAGATCGAGGATCGGCGCGCTGTGGGTGATCCAGCCGCACGAGATCAGGTCGACGCCGGATGCGGCGACGGCCGGTGCGGTTTCGAGGGTAATCCGCCCCGAGGCTTCGGTGACGGCGCGGCCGTCGACCATCGCCACCGCCCGGCGCAACGTCTCTGGATTCATGTTGTCGAGGAGTACGGCGTCGACCCCCACTTCGAGCGCCTCGGCGAGCTGGTCGAGAGTGTCGACCTCAAGCTCGATCTTGACGAGATGGCCGGCATGGCGGCGCGCCCGTTCGAGCGCTTCGCGCACCCCGCCCGCCAAAGCGATATGGTTGTCTTTGATCAGCATCGCGTCGTCGAGACCAAAACGGTGGTTGGCGCCGCCGCCGAGCCGGACCGCGTGCTTTTCGAGGGCCCGCAACCCCGGCGTCGTCTTGCGGGTGCAGACGATCTTGGCCTTGTAGCCGGCGATCGCGTCGGCCAGTGCCCGCGTCGCCGTGGCGACCCCGGACATTCGGCTGAGCAGGTTGAGCGCGGTGCGCTCCGCGCTCAGCACCCCCCGCGCCCGTCCGCTGATGCGGGCGACCGTCTCGCCGCGCGAAATCCGGGCGCCGTCCGCCCGCCGCCGCTCGATCCGCAATGCCGGATCGACCAGCTCGAAGGCGAGGAGCGCTGCATCGAGGCCAGCCAGGACACCCCGCTGGCGCGCCGCGATCACCGCCTCGACCGTTGCCTCCGCCGGCACCACCGCATCGGTCGTGATGTCCCCGGCGCGGCCCAGATCCTCGAGCAATGCCGCCCGGACGATCGGTTCGATCAGCAGTCGCATCATGGATATGCCCCTCACCCTCCCGCTGACGCGGGCCCCTCCCTCTCCCCGCTGACGCGGGGCGAGGGGATCACCAAATCACTCCCTCGCCCCGCTTGCGGGGAGAGGGTCGGGGTGAGGGGCACTTGACGCAAGGACAAAGCGTAGCCTCTCAGCCCATTGCCAGCATGCGCTCGACGGCCCGGCGCGCCCGCTCGGCGATCGCCGGATCGACGGTGACCTCGTGCGTCATGGTTTCGAGGCTGTGCCGGATCTTCGGCAGGGTGATCCGTTTCATGTGCGGGCAGAGGTTGCACGGCCGCACGAATTCGAGATCGGGATATTGGAGCGCCACATTGTCGCTCATCGAGCACTCGGTCAGCAGCACCACACGGGCCGGCCGCTCCTTGCCGACATAATCGGCCATCGCGGCGGTCGAGCCGCTGAAATCACATTCGGCGATGACCTCGGGCGGGCATTCGGGGTGCGCCAGCACGATGATCCCGGGATGACTCTCGCGCAGGCTCCTGATGTCCTCAGGCGTGAAGCGCTCGTGCACCTCGCAATGGCCGCTCCAGGCGATGATCTCGACCTTGGTCTGTGCCGCGGTGTTGCGCGCCAGGTACTCGTCGGGCAGCATGATCACCCGCGGCACCCCGAGCCCCTCGATGATCTTCTTGGCGTTGCTCGAAGTGCAGCAGACATCGGACTCCGCCTTCACGGCGGCCGAGGTATTGACATAGGTCACGATCGGCACGCCGGGATGGCGCTCGCGCAGCAGCCGGATGTCGGCCGCGGTGATCGAGGCGGCGAGCGAGCAGCCGGCCTCGAGATCCGGGATCAGCACGGTCTTCTCCGGGTTTAAGAGCTTGGCGGTCTCGGCCATGAAATGGACGCCGGCGAGCACGATCACGTCGGCATCGGTGCGTGCGGCTTCGCGCGCCAGCGCCAGGCTGTCGCCGACGATGTCGGCGACCGTGTGGAAGATGTCGGGCGTCTGGTAGTTGTGCGCCAGGACGACGGCGTTGCGTTCGCGCTTGAGCCGCAGGATGGCGGCGACGTCGTCGGCCAGGATGCGCCATTCGAAGGGCGGGATGTGCCGCTCCACCCTTCGGTAGAGTTCGGGCATCGGCAAGGTGGCGGTGGGCGTCGGGGAAGCGGTTTGGAGCATCGTCGTCTCCGTTGTTATACTCAATATGAGCATTAACCGAGTTTGGAAAAGCCGGGCGGAATTTGCCCGGCCTCCGATTATGCTAGATATGAGAATAAGCCGGGAAAGCCCGCTGTCAAGATCTTGTCACACGGCGGGCGGCACGCAGCCGCAGCCCGGGAGCCGGACGTTCGAGCAGGACCTCGCGCCGGAAACGCACGAGCCGCGCCGGCCGGCCGCCGGTTTCCGCGCTGATCCCGCCGGTTTCTTCGACCAGCCCCTGATGCTCGACGAGCCGCCGGAAATTCTGCTTGTGCAGCCGCACGCCCGACAGCGCCTCGACCGTCCGCTGCAGCTGCAACAACGTGAAAGCAGGCGGCATCAGCTCAAACACCACCGGGCGATATTTGATCTTGCCGCGCAGGCGGCCGATCGCGGTCGCAAGGATCCGCCGGTGATCGGCCGCCATCGGCGCTCCGGCAACCCGTCCGTCGTCGAGCGGCGCCGGCTGCCCGAGATCGCGCCAGGATTCCTGGATCAGGCCCGCCTCGTAAAGCAGCTCGTAGCGTTCGAGGACCAGCTCCTCGTTCCACGACCGGGCGAAGGCGAGACCGAGCCGCTCTTCGCGCAGCCGCCGCTGCGTGGCACTGGCGGCTTGCCCCGCCCACAGGCCAAGACGCGCCTCGAGCGGAGCCAGCGCCGCGGGCCTGCCGGCGCGCCAGTCCTCCCACGGAAAATATCGGTACCAGCTCTGCCATACCGCCTCGGCCGCTGCCCCCTGGCCGCGCTTCGCGGACGAGGGCCAGATAAGCTACGGTCAGCGCGCGCCCCGCCCGCGCATCTTCGACCCGATCGCGGTCGCCGAAGGTGTAGAGCTGCTCGACATAGCCCAGTTTCTGGCTCGTCTGCCGCTCGACCCAGGCGCGCAGCCCGACTTCCAGCGTGCGATGCTCGACCTCCAACGGGCCGGACGGCAGCGCCTCGATCGGCTCACGCCCGATATGCAGCGTCAATACGCGCGGCTCGTCGATCGTCGCCGTCACGATCGCCGCGCTCAGTCGGATCGACAGCGCGGCCCCGCGGCTGCTCTGACGCGGCGTCAACAGGGCGGCGCCGGCGCCGGGCCTCTCCATCCGTTGGGCACTCCTGGCGGCACCTCCACGGGAGTCTAGCATATCCGCGGCTGTTTGCGCGGGGCGGGCGTCGGCACCGCGGAGTTTGTCGAGCGTAAACGGCAGGATCAACGCTCCGCCGCGTGAGAGTCCTCCAACGCGCGCAGCCGGCTGTCGAAATCACGCGTCTCGATCGACTGGGCAAAAATCTCGACCACCTTTGCCAATTCGGCTGCCTCGCCGGGCGCAAGTTCGCCCTGCGCAACCGCTGCGCCGATCGCCTCCATCCAGCTCGCGAGATCGCCCGGCTTGCGCATCCGCGGCAGCGCCAGCGGCACAAGACGTTCGCGGTGCGGCGCCATCAGGCGGTCGAGACACAGCCGCAACGCCAACGGATCGCCGCCGAGGGCGAGCTCCACGGCCTTGCGGGTCAAGGCCTCGGCCTCGCCCTCCAGCAATAGTCGGGCGGCTTGCGTCGATCGATTGCGAGACCCGCGCGGCCGGCCCTTCGGATTGCCGGAGCGCCCCTTCTCGAACGGGCGGCCCCGCTGTTTTTGCTGTTTTTGCAGGAAATCAACAGCAGTCATTAACTTATCCTCCGCAGAAATCCTCGACTTCCGGCGCCGCGGCAACAAAAGAACAGCGGGCTCCGGCGAGCGCGCTGCAAATCCATGATGCAAGACCGGCCATTGTCATAATGGCATACAAACCGCAATTTGTCAAGTGTGAATATTATCTATATAGCAACGACAGCAAGGCCGGCCGCCTAGTTAGCGGCTGGATGCGATTGACAAGGGACCCTAAGTGTCTAGCCAATGAATAACCGCGCCGACCTTACATCATCATGCCCGGACTTGTTCCGGGCATCCACGTGTCGCCGCCAGCTCCAAGCTTCTGATATACATAGTTTAACCCCACCGCGTGGATGCCCACGGATCAAGTCCGTGGGCTGAAGGCCAACGGGACGAGCCCGGCCATGACGTTCATTGCGGCCGAGATCATTCGATTGTTGTCTGACGGACACTAAGAGCCGGTAGCTGCGCGGGCGAGGGGGATGATGAAGGATAACGACCGGGTGCCGGAGCTTCAGCTGGTGATCGAAGATCTGCCTGCGGGTTTCGATGCCTTGCGGGCAGACGCGCTCGCCGAGGGTTATCGGTTCGTGGAACGGCTCGCTGCCGACTGGATGTCGCGCGCAATACGCTTCGATCGCGAGGGGGAAGCGTTGCTCGCCGCACATGTGAACGGTGTGCTCGCCGGCATCGGCGGCCTCACGATCGAACCCGTTGTACCGGGTGCGGTACGCATGCGGCGCTTCTACGTCCGACCAGCCTTCCGTCGGAGTGGTGTCGGCCTTCAGTTGGCTACGGCATTGCTTGCGCGGGTGATCGCTGGCCGGTTGATTACCGTCAACGCGGCCCCGGCAAGTTTTCCCTTCTGGGAGTCGATCGGTTTTACGCCGGATGCTCGCGACGGGCACACGCATATCCTCAACCGGGAGAAGTCGGTGATGTCCGGCGAGCTCTTCCAGGTCAACTCGACCGCCCTCCCGGCGCTCCTAGTGTCCTGAAGCAGAAGTTCGCGGCATTATTCGACAACGATTGTCATTGCGAGGAGCCCGCAGGGCGACGAAGCAATCTCGGGCAAATTCAGCTCGGCGGCACGAGATTGCTTCGCTTCGCTCGCAATGACGAACGCGGCCATTTATATAACGAACTTCTGAACCGGGACACTAACCGTCGCCCGCGACCGCGCTTCGATGCGTTTCCTCGAATTCTTCGCGGCCAATATTCGCAAACCGCACACGCGCCGGGCCTACTATCGGGCGCCGAGGAATTTTTGGCCGTGCGATGGAACTCCTCGACACGCCTGGTGTTTTGCATCTGATAGAGAGCAGTTTCCGCCTCTGACGCGGAGAGGGTGTTCCCCCACCCCTTACTGCTCTTCGAAGCGCCACCTGTCCCCCCCGGTGGCGCTTTCTCTTTGTCATGGGGTTCAGCGCGCGAGGGGGTCAGACGGAGGCTCACTTCTCACGGCGCCCTCGGCTGCGGTTCCTATAGGTGATAATGTCCTGTATCTAACTGTAGAAATTGCAACGCCAGCGCCGTACCGCGGAGCGAATAGGGTAAGGGAACGGCAAGCGTCTCTAGCGTTCCAAGCGCACCCGCAAGCGGCGCGCCCTCTCTTGAAACGCGCGCTCACCGCCTTCAAGGATTTCGCAGACGGCCTTACGAATATGAGCGCTCTCAAGGCCGCCCGAGAGATAGGTGATCGGCGGCAGCTCACCCGGTGGATGCGGCCCCACTTGCGCAACGATGATCTGGTCGGCATCAGTGTTAACTACTAGGTTGGCATTATGCGTAACCATGATCACCTGACGTTTGTTCTTGGCCTCGCGGAACAACCCCACGAGTTCATCAAAGATCGATTTAGAGTCCAGGTTTTCTTCGGGTTGGTCAATGATAAGGGGCCGATCATCGGCGTCGTCCAGCGCGAGGTAGAGAAGCAGGAGAACTATGCCGCGGTTGCCCGGCGATAGTTTACGAATATCAACGCCGTCGTAATCGATGCTGTATTGGATGGCGATGTGTTCGGTTCCATAGAGCCATTTTGCAAATCGCTTGGACCAAGCTCGATAGTCCGCTTGGTCCGCCTTGGGTACGGGCGATCGCTCTAGCAGCGCTTCTTGGTAGTCGTCGCGGAATTCCGCCATGGCTCCGCTAATAGTGTGGGGGTCCCCTGTCTCCCAGGGGGCTTTCAGCGCTGCGTCCGCTAGCTGACGTAACGTACCGCGCCCTTTGAATGGGCCTCTCTGGCGAAGGTCGAGAAGCTGTTCTCCGGCTTCGGCCCAGCGATCAACGTCCGCGTCCCGCGCGACTGAGAAAGACAGCTTTTTCAGAGTCTCCCCGGCAGCGGAGAGTCGAGCCATCAGCGGATGGTAGAGATCGGTCAGGACGGCTTGTTCCGCCACGATGGCATCAAAAACGCGGACATATGCGGCTTCTCGTTCCTGCGCCAACGTTCTGACCCGCTGGTTTGCGCCTTCGCAGTCAGCTAGCCTCTCTTTGAGCCGCTCGAACGCTCCGTTTTCTTCGGTGATGCGTTTCGACAATGCCGAGAACTTGTTCGCCGTGTCTCGGTCCACGCTCACAAGTTTCTCCAGGCGCGCGATCTCGGCTTGCAACAGCGCCAAGGGCAGTTGGTCGAGTTGAGCGTCGTCCGGGATCAAAGCGACTTTTGGGTCCGCCGCTGGGGCCGGCGGGTTGCCCCTCCAATCCTTCGCGCTTGATCGTGCGCTCGCAAGATGTTCGGTCAGAGAAGTATCGACGTCACCCTTGTAATCTAGGAGAAAGAGTTCCCCACTCCTCGGGTTTGAGACCGGTGGACTTATGCCTCTCCTGCGATCGCCTCAATGCTTCAGGCGCTTGGTGATTTCGAACATTGCTGACCTCGTCTTCGAGGCCCAGGAGCGACTGCTCCTGCGCACTGAAGTAGCGGAGATATCCCCGGACTTTCTCTGCCGCCGCAGTGAGCGCACCCAACCGCTCGACCCTTGCTTCGCTGCCCCTTGCGACCAGCTTCGACCGGTCATTCGTGTACCCGGCGATCAGCTTCGTTTTTTCGGCGATTTGCTTCTGTAAGGCGGTGACGAGCGTTCGCTTTTCGAGCTCAATCCCAATCCGTTCAGAGAGGTCGGCCAGGGCGTCTTCTTCGCGCTCGCGCGCCTGCCGAAAACGTGTCGCCCTCATCTCAAGCAACTCGACGAAGTCGACTGCTCCATCCCGGTCGGAGAGGGGGTGGGCCTCGAAAATGACCCGCTCGATCTCCCGCATAAGGGCATCGGTCATCCCATGGGCGGAACAGAGCTCCTCGACGAATTGCTGAGATAGGTAGCGTGCCCGTGGATATTCCGCGGAGAAACTTTCGTCGGAACCATCAAGGCTACGTTTGGTTTTGTCGCCATCTCGCCATCGCAGTAAGGCCGAAGCCCCATGCAGGAGTTCCCGTGCCCTGGTCAAAAACGAGGCCGGACTCAACCGGTCCGATGTGGCATCGCAACCGAGCGCGATCATGTCGGCCAGCGCGGTTTTCCCCGACCCTCTTGCCCCGATAATGGCGACAAGACCCGGATTGAACGCCAAAGTCGGCGTCATCGCCCACGGCGCGTCCGTGACTTCAATTGTTGCGATGACTTGCGAAAGGGTCCCGCTGACCGGCGGCTCGAGACCGACAAATGCACGCCCAGCGGGGTCGATGCAGGCTTGTCGGAGCGCGTCGAATTCGGGCGCTCCCTTGATCCACGAATAGCGGTCTTCGTCCGGGTTTCCGACCGTTCGCTCTTCATGGGCGTCGCTCCCGTGCATGCACGGTTTCAAGCCGCCATATCGCCGTTGCAGTTCGTCCTCGGTAGCGCTCCGTCGACCTAGCCAAAAATCGCGCTGCGCCGGACTGCTGGCAAAGATGACGTGCGCGAACTTCTCTATTTCCTGCCGGAGCGTCGCGTCGGCCGCAGCGCGGACACCAGAAGTCCCATCCGTTTCGCTTCCAGCGACGGCGATCAGGATATTTTGCCGGGCCCAAGCACTATCCGCATAGACTTGCTTTATTTGGTCGAACGAAACCTTAAATTGTTCGGACCCGCGCTGAAGCTCAAGAGCTGGGTCGGTGAGCCTCGGATCGGACCAATGACCAAGGCGACTGAGGTCGCCTTTGTTGCAGCAGAAGGAATCGCCATGCGCGCTGAAGGTCAGGCGCGTAAGAAATCGCTTTAGCTCTGTAAGGTGATCCGGATCCTCGGGGCTCACGAGGAGGTGGAGATTGACCGACTTGCCTTTGACTGTGCCGATTCCGAGGCGCATCTCGATGTTGGGAAAGATCAGATCGCAGCCCGGAAGCCGACCCTGCCGTTTCGCCTTGCATACGCGCTCATAGCTTTCGGTGCTGTAGTAATCGGTGACGCCAATTGCCCGGATCGGAGGCGTTGCCGCCTCCAATGCTTGGAGGTAGCGCTCCCAGCTACCGGCGCCCTTAAACTGATCGTTGAGAACCGTCCCAGGCGCATGAATGTGGGGCTCCCAACGATGCCAGCGGGAGCCAGAATTCAACTCTTGGTACACTTGGTCATTTTCCATGGGTTCGATTAACGTATTTGTCTTGGATTATGTTTATTGTGGCGAGACCGAGCACGCGGCGGCGTCAACGATCCGATGGCGGCTCGCGGCGCTGTCCTCGCTCTATAAACATCTCGTCCGGCACAACCACGCCGCGCGCAATCCGGTGGGCGAGGTCGAGCGGCCGGCGATCAATCGTGACGATCGCGATCGGCAAGTGGTCGCCCCCTCGATGTTCCTCCTTTATATCACAATCTGTCCAAGTGATAAGCCGGGGCTAGACCAATCGGCCGGGCGGGTTTTTCGTAGCAACAGGATTTGGCTGGATCTCGCGCTCCAGCGGGGTCAGGTTCCGGCCGCGATGATCGCTTCGAGCTCGATCTCGGCGGTGAGGCTGTCGCGGTCGCGCGCGATCGTCAGCACCGCCAGTTTGCGGCTGCCCTGCCGGTAGGTCACCCGACAGTCCTTCGCCGCGAGGCTGCCGTCGATCTCGACCCGATCCCATTTCGCGGCGTGACCGACATAGGAGAGCTGAAGACCGTGCTGCTGGGTCCAGAAGAACGGCGCCGCATCGAAACGCTCGCGCGCGCCGAGCATGTTGCGGGCGGCGGTCTGGCCCTGCCGTTCGGCGACGACCCAATGCTCGATGCGGATGCGCTCGCCGGTCAGCCGGTCGGGCCACCTTGCGATGTCGCCGGCGGCCCAGATGCCGGGGATGCTCGTCGCGAGATAAGCATCGACGGTGACGCCGCGGTCGACCGCGATGCCGGCCTCTTCGGCGAGCACCGTCTCCGGCCGCACGCCGATGCCGACGACGACGAAGTCGGCGTCGAGCCGCTCGCCGCTCTGCAACGTGACGCGGTTGCGATCGAACGAAGAGGGTGTGGTGCCGAGATGGAAGATGACGCCGTGCTCCTCATGGACCCGGCGGACGAGGTCTCCGAACTCCGGGCCGAGCACCGCTTCCATCGGGCGCGCTTCGGGTGCGACGACATGCACCTCGATCCCGCGCGCCCGCAATGACGCCGCGACTTCGAGACCGATGAAGCTCGCACCGATGACGACAGCGCGGCGCGCGGCCGTCGCCGCGGCGACCAACGCCCGGCTGTCCGCGAGGGTGCGCAGGTAGTGCACCTGCGGCAGATCGCTGCCGGGAATGGCGAGGCGCACGGGTGCCGCGCCGGTGGCGAGCAGCAGCGCGCCGTAACGGTACCGGCGCCGTCCGCGAGCCGGACCTCGCGGGCCTTGGGATCGATCGCCGCTGCGCGGGCGCGGAGCTTCAGCTCGATCCCGTGCTCGCGATAGAATTCGGGCGGACGCAGCGGTATCCATTCCTCGGGTGCGGTGCCGGCGAGATAGTCCTTGGAGAGATTGGGCCGGTCGTAAGGCCCCGCCTCGTCCGCGCTCAGCATCGTGACCGGGCCGGTGTAGCCCTCGCGCCGCAGCATCTCGGCCGCCGCGTTTCCCGCGGCACCGCCGCCGATGATGACGATCAATTCCGGCTCCGGACGCGCGGCCGTCCGCGCCGGCCGCCCTGCCGGTTCCAGCTTTTCGCGGACATAAACCATGCCGTTCCGCTGCTCGACCCGCCAGCACGCGACGGGGTCGAGTGCGGGCGCCCGCAGGGCCTCGCCGGTGCGCAGGGAGAAGCAGGCGTGGTGCCACGGGCAGCGAATGGTATCGGCGACGAGCACCCCCTCGACGAGCGGACCGTGGTAATGGCTGCACTCCGCGCCGATCGCGAAGAGCGCTCCACCGTTGCGTGCCAGCACCACCGCCTCGCCCGCGACCTGGCCCAAGATCATGCCGCCGTCGGCGAGTTCGGCACTCGGGATCCCCTGGGCAAAGTCGGGTCCGTCGAGCTTCTTTTCCTCTCCACTCATCGCTGCCTCCTGATGCCGGCGAAACCACGCCACCCATTAAACACCCTGAAGCCAAACGCGTCTTAATGCCGTCCGAGGAATCGCGGCCGGTTTTCTCGGCCGGTCTTTTGGCTCAGACTGGCGCGATCGTCGGGAGGACGCGGCATGCTCAGAACCCTTCAAGCGGCGGCGCTGCCCCGGATCGAGGCCCGGCAACTGCCCGCCGCCGCAACTCTCGCCGCACTCGGCATCGTCTACGGCGACATCGGCACCAGCCCGCTCTATGCGTTCAAGCAGGCCGCAGACGCCGGTGGAACGACCTCGCCCGAAACCATCATGGGCATCGTGTCGGTGATCCTCTGGTCGCTGATCGTGATCGTCTCGTTCAAATACGCCATCCTGATCATGCGCGCCGACAACCGCGGCGAGGGCGGCATCGTTGCGCTCTTGGCGCTGCTCGATGTCCGGCATGCGCCGGCCGGGAGCTGGCGCGCCTCCCTGCTGATCGTCGGGCTGATCGGCGCGGCACTGCTCTATGGCGACGGCGTCATCACGCCGGCAATTTCGGTGCTGGGTGCCGTCGAAGGCCTCAAACTCGACGCACCCCAGCTCGCACCGGTCATCGTGCCGATCAGCATCGCGATCCTGGTCGGTCTGTTCCTGGTCCAGCGCAAAGGGACCGCGTTCATCGGCAACATCTTCGGGCCGGTCATGCTGATCTGGTTCGTCGCGATCGGACTGCTCGGTCTTGCGCGGGATTATTGCGACACCCGGCATTCTGAGCGCGCTCAGCCCGCATCATGCGCTGATCTACCTGCTCAAGGCGGGACCGGGCATCGGTTTCGCGGTACTCGGCGCCGCCTTCCTGGCACTCACCGGCGCCGAGGCGATGTATGCGGATATGGGCCATTTCGGCCGCTTGCCGGTCCGCCTCGGCTGGTTCGCCGTGGTTTTTCCCGCTCTCGGGCTCAACTATCTGGGCCAAGGCGGGCTGCTCCTCGCCGACCCCGGCGCCATCGCCAACCCGTTCTACCTGCTGGTACCCGGTTGGCTCCATTACCCGATGGTGGCCTTCGCGACGCTGGCGACCGTGATTGCCTCGCAGTCGATCATCTCCGGCGCGTACTCGCTGACCCAGCAGGCGATCCAGCTGGGCTTTCTGCCGCGCCTGCGGGTGCTCCATACGGCGAGCCACGAGAAGGGGCAGATCTACATGCCGATGGTCAATTGGCTGCTCGCCGCCGGCACGCTCGGGTGCGGTCGTCACCTTCGGCTCCTCCGACGCGCTCGGCGGCGCCTACGGCATCGCCGTCTCGATGCTGATGGCGGTCACCACGGTCCTCGCCGCCCTCGTCGCGCTCCAATGGGGCTACAACCCGCTCGCCGTCGCGGCGGTCAACGGATCGCTGCTCGTCGTCGAACTCGTCTTTGTCGCCGCCAACGCGACCAAGCTCTTCGCGGGCGGCTGGTTCCCGCTGCTCTTGGCCTGCGTCGTCGCGTTCCTGATGCTGACCTGGCGAAGCGGGTACCGGATGCTCGAATTCCAGCGCTCGAGGATGCGGCAGCGCGAGGACGAATTCGTCGAATGGGTGCTCGAGAACCCGCCCCTGCGCCTGCCGGGAGCGGCCGCGATCTTCACCGCGGGAAGCTCGGGCATCCCGCTCGCCCTGACCCATCACCTGCGGCACAATCGCGTGCTGCACGAGCGTGTGCTGCTGGTCTCGGCGGTCGGTAGCGATATGCCGCGCGTCGATCCCGACCAGCGCGCAAAGCTCGTCCCGGTCGGTGCCGGCATCATCCGGGTTAGCTTGCATTTCGGATTTATGGAACACCCCAACGTGATGGAGGGGCTGAAGCTTGCTTGCCGCGATCCCGGTCTGCGCGGCATCGACCCCGAGCGGATCACCTTCTATTCGCGAAGGGTCATGGTCATCGCGAGCGGCAAGGTGCCCGGGATGGCGGTATGGCGGGAGCGGATCTTTGCCGCGATGCACCTCAACGCCAATCTCCCGGCGGCGTATTTCGGCGTTCCGACCGCCCAAGTCGTCGAGATGGGCCTCGAAGTCGAGATCTGACCCTGAGACCTTGCCGGAGCTGACGGAGGTCGACCTCGAGAAGCTTGGTGTGCCGCTCGGGCACCGCAAGCGTCTCCTCAAAGCCATCTCCGGTCTGACCACCGCCGAGACATCGGCGGCGCCCTCCGCATCGACCGGCTCGAAGCCGCAAGACGCCGCCGAGCGGCGGCAGCTGACGGTGATGTTCTGCGATCTCGTCGGCTCGACGGCGTTGTCGACGCGGTTCGACCCCGAGGAATTGCGCGAGGAGATCCGCGCCTATCAGAACGCCTGTTCCGGCGTCGTCGCGCGCTATGACGGCTTTGTCGCCAAATTCATGGGTGATGGGGTGCTCGCTTATTTCGGCTATCCGCGGGCGCATGAGGACGACGCCGAGCGGGCGGTGCGGGCCGGGCTGGAAATAGCAGCGGCGGTGACGGGCCTGGAGACCCGTGGAACGGAGCCGCTCGCCGTCCGCATCGGCATCGCGACCGGGCTTGTCGTCGTCGGCGATCTGGTCGGCGAAGGCTCGGCGCAGGAGCAGGCGGTGGTCGGCGAGACCCCCAACCTCGCGGCGCGCCTGCAGGCTCTTGCGGAACCCGGGCAGATCGTCCTCGCCGGCGCCACCCGCCGCCTCATCGGCGACCTGTTCCGGCTGACCGATCTCGGCCGCCAGACTGCGAAGGGCTTCGCCTCGCCTGTCGAAGCCTTCGCGGTCGAAGGCGTCGCCGTAACAGAGAGCCGCTTCGAGGCGGCGCGCCGCCGGCTCACCGACCTCGTCGGCCGGGCGGCGGAGAGCGCCCTGTTGCGCGACCGCCTGCGCCAGGCCTGGGCCGGACGCCGGCCAGATTGTCCTGCTCTCGGGCGAGGCCGGCATCGGCAAGTCTCGGCTCGGCGCTCAGCTCGCCGCCGAGGTCGCGAACGAGCCGCACACGCGGCTGCGCTATCAATGCTCGCCCTATCACCGCGACAGCGTCTTGCACCCCTTTGTCGTGCAGCTGGGGCGCGCCGCCCGCCTCGCCCCCAAGGACGCGCCCGAGGCGCAGCTCGACATGCTCGAAGCCATATTGGCCCCGGCGCGCATCGCGGAAACGGCACCGCTCTTTGCTTCCCTGCTGTCGATCCCGACCGGCGACCGTTATCCGCCGCTCACACTGAGCGCCGCGCAGCAGCGCCGCGTGACCCTGGCGGCCTTGCTCGACCAGATCGAAGCACTGGCACGGCAGAAGCCGGTATTGATGCTGTTCGAGGACGCCCACTGGGCCGATGCGACCTCGCTCGAAGTGCTCGATCTGACGATCGAGCGAGTCCGCGCCTTGCCGGTATTGGTGCTGATCACCTTCCGGCCGGAATACGAGGCGCCCTGGACCGGCCTTTCGCACGTCACCAGCATCGCGCTCGATCGCCTAGCACCCGCCGAGGTCGAGACCCTGGCCGAGCATGTCGCCGGCCGGCCGCTGCCCCCTGAAGTGACAGCGCAGATCGTCACCAAAACCGACGGGGTGCCGCTCTTTGTCGAGGAATTGACCAAGACGGTGCTCGAAGCGGGCCTGCTAGTCGCGGGGCCGCAGGGCTGGCATCTCGACGGACCATTGCCGCCCTTCGCCATTCCGGCGACGTTGCAGGATTCATTGGCGGCGCGTCTCGATCGGCTGGCGTCGGTCAAGGAGATCGCGCAGATCGGCGCCGCGATCGGCCGCGAATTCTCCTACCTGCTGTTGCGCGCGGTCGCTGGCCGCGACGAGGCGGCACTGCGCACGGCACTGGCGCAGCTCGAAGAGGCGGAGTTGCTGTTCCGCTCGGGCATGCCGCCCGAAGCGCGCTACACCTTCAAGCACGCGCTGGTTCAGAACACGGCCTACGAAACCCTGCTCAAGAGCCGGCGGCAGATCCTGCACCGGCAGATCGCCGATGCCTTGCGCGGCGAGTTCGCGGCGATCGCGGCGGCCGAGCCCGAACTCGTCGCCCATCATCTGACCCAGGCTGGGCTCGACGAGCCAGCGATCGAATGGTGGGGCAAGGCCGGCGCCCAGGCCTTGCACCGCTCGGCCTTCAAGGAGGCCGCCGCTCATCTCGGCAAGGCGATCGAACTGGCCGACAAACTCGCCGCGACGGCACCGAGCGCCGTGCCGGGCAGCGCCCGGCTGCGTTTACAGACCAGCCTCGGCAATGCGCTGATCTGGGCCAAGGGATACACGGCGCCGGAAACGAGCGCGGCCTTTGCGCGCGCCCGCGAATTGGCGAGCCGGGTGGAAGACGCCTCGGAACGGTTCTCCGCCTATTATGGTATTTGGATAGGGCACCTCACCCGTGGCGAACATGCCCCGACGCGCGAAATGGCCGAACTTATCTTGCGCGATGCCACGGCTCGGCCGGATTGCCCCGAGACCGTGGCCGCACACCGCATTTTCGGCTGCACCCGCTGGTATCTCGGCGACTTTGCCGGCGCTCATCAGCATTTTCAGAAGACCATCGAGCTCTACAACCCGGCATGCCATGGCGATTTCGCCAACCGGTTCGGCCAGGATCCCCGCGCCGCAGCGGAGATTTATGACGCCGTTGATTCTGTGGGCCCTCGGTCGGATCGACGAGGCCTTGCCGCTTGCCGAACGCACCCTCGCCGACGCCGAGTCGGCAGCGCATGCTCCGACGGTGGGTTACGTGCTCACATTTGCGGCGCGGCTGGGGTTTCTGCGGTACAGCCCCGAAGCTGTCGCGACCTGCAGCCGAGCGTTGGCCGATATCGTATCTCGATACGATCTCCCCGCGATGTGGGCCGGCTCGGCAGTATTTTTCACTGGGCAAGGTGGTCCGAGGGTGCCGAAGAGTCGAGCCTCGCCGAGATGCGACGCGGCCTCGCCATCGTTCGAGAGTACGGTGGGGCTTGGTTCTTAACCAATTTGGAAGCGGCGCTGGCCGAAGCCGAAGCGAGTGCAGGCGAAACCGATGCCGGGCTCCGGCGCCTGGACGATGCGCTCGCCGAATTGGAGCGCACCGAGCAGCGGTGGTACGAAGCCGAAATGCACCGCATCCGCGCCGAGATCCTGCTGCAGCGCGATCCGGCCGATACCGCGGCCGCCGAGCAGTCTTTGCATGCCGCGATCGCGATCGCGCAGTCGCAAAAAGCGCGCAGCTTCGAACTACGCGCCGCGCTGTCTCTGGCGAAGCTTTATCGCGCAGCCAATCGCGACGCCGACGCGCACGCCGTGCTGGAGCCAGCGGTCGAGGGCTTCCCGCCGACCGAGCACTTCCCCGAACTCACCGAGGCGCAAGCCCTCCTCGCCGCGCTCGCGCAAAGCGATGAAGTGCGCAATGCCGCCGCGGTGCACCAGCGCCGCCTTCGCCTCCAGACCAGCTACGGGCAGGCGCTGATCTGGGCCGAGGGACATCACGCGCCGGAAACGAGCGCGGCCTTCGCGCGCGCCCGCGAATTGGCAAGCCAGGTGGAAGACCCGTCAGAACGGTTCTCCGCCTATTACGGTCTTTGGGTGGGACATTTAACCCGCTGCGAACCCGCACCGATGCGCGAAATGGCCGAGCTTTTCTTGTGCGAAGCCGCGGCCCGGCCGAATTGCTCCGAGGCCTTGGTCGGACATCGCATTTCCGGCACCACCTGCTTTTATTTCGGCGATTTCGCCGGCGCCCATGACCATTTTCAGAAGACCATCGAGCTCTACGACCAGGCGCGCCATGGCGATTTCGCCAACCGGTTTGGGCAGGATCCGCGCGCCACAGCGGAGATTGGCGACGCCCTCACATTGTGGGTGCTCGGTCGAATCGACGAGGCTTTGCCGCTTGCCAACCGCGCCCTCGCCGACGCCGAGGCGACAGCGCATGCTCCGACGATTGGTTATGCTCTCGCATTCGCGGCGTTGCTCGGACTTTTTCGGCACAGCTGCGAAGCAGTCGCGACCTACAGCCAAGCGTTGGCCGATATCCTATCTCGATACGATCTCAGAGCCTTCTTCGCCGGCCTCGTGGTATTTTTTCAGGGCTGGGCAAAGTCGTCCGACGGTGCCGAAAAGTCGAGCCTCGCCGAGATGCGACGCGGCCTCGCCATCCAACGGGAGCAAGGCAGTGTTCGGCGGTTCCTGCCCCGTTTCGAAGCGGCCCTGGCCGAAGCCGAAGCGAGTGCCGGCGAGACTGATGCCGGGCTCCGGCGCCTGGGCGATGCGCTCGCCGAATTGGAGTGCACCGAGGAGCGCTGGTACGAAGCGGAGATACACCGCATCCGCGCCGGGATACTGCTGAAGCGCGACGCGGCCAATCCTGCGGCGGCCGAGCAGTCTTTGCTGGCCGCTATCGCTATCGCGCGGTCGCAAAAAGCGCGGAGCTTCGAACTGCGCGCCGCGCTGGCTCTGGCGAAGCTTTATCGCGCGGCCAATC
>CAWCKT010000004.1:0-133349 GCA_963796155.1 uncultured Alphaproteobacteria bacterium
GCCACCATCGCGCGAAATCGTCGGCGAACAGTGCGAATGCCCGCGTCGGCGTGGCGCGAACAGTCACTGTCTTGATGATCGGCGGGACTGGGAAACGGGCGATCGTCATCCCTCTCGCTCCTTGTCGATGGCGGCCGCAATTCCGCCGAGCGCCTCCTGCCACATCGCCTCGATGGCCGCGCGCAGCTCGCCAAGCGCTTGCGGGTTCGCCGCATAGAGCCGGCGCGTGCCAGCGCGCCGCTCGGTGATCAGCCCGGCCTCTTTCAACACCTTCAGGTGCTGCGAGACGGCGGGACGGCTGACCGGCAAGCCCTCGGCAATGGCCGCGACGGGCCGCGGTGCCGCGAGAATGCGCTCGAAAACCAGCCGTCGCGTCGGATCGGAGAGCGCCGTCAAGGCTATTTCGTAAGCCATGACTTACGTTAGCGATGACTTACTGTCGCCGTCAAGCGGATTTTCGATGGGCCAGCCTTGACGGCTGGGTGCGGCGCCTCGTCAGAGCCGACGCTCGGGCGGCGGGCCGGGTGCGGGGCTCACCCGGTCCGCTCCTCGAGCCACTCCTTCAGAGCGACCGCGTTGTTGCGGGTCTCGTCGCGCGCGGCGAAGAGCACGGTGACGGGCTCACGGGTCAGACGATCGAGCAGGTCGCGGACCGCCGACTGCGCCGGGGATTCCTCCAGCTCCGCATAATAAGCGGTCTTGAAGTCCTCCCAGCCCGCCGGATTGGCGTGGAACCGGCGGCGCAGGGCATCGCTCGGCGCGATTTCCTTCAACCACAAATCGATTCGCGCCCGCTCCCGCGACAGGCCACGGGGCCAAAGGCGATCCACCAGGACGCGGACGCCGTCCTCCGTTTCCGGCGCCTTGTAGACGCGTTTGATGCGCAGCTTCTGCCGGGTCATTTTAGGGGGTCGCAGGCGCCAGGGCTACGGCGGCCTCCGCCGTGAGCAGCAGGAAGGTGAACGTCTCCTGCAGGTAGAGGCGCACGGCGGCATCGGTGTGGCTCGAATAGCCGATCGAGAAATCCTGGCCGACATGCAGGTCGAAATCGCCGCCGCGGGTGGTCAGGACAAAGCCGCCGGGGATTGCCGGGGCCCAAATGATCTCGCCGTCAACCAGCCGGCTGACATGCTCCAGCACCGGGTATCCGTAGTCTCTGGCTTCGGCCACAGCGGTGTAGGCGTCGGCGCTCAGCAGCACTGAGTAGGGGCCGTCGACGCCGACCAGACGCAGCTGGCTCAACGCCTGGGCGACGGCGTCCGGGTAGTTGCGCACATCGGCAGGCAAAGCAATGACCGGGTTGCTGGTCCCCTGACGGATGCCTTGGATGCCGGCTGCAGCATATCCCTCGAAGATCGCGCAATCCTCGGCAAAGGCGATCGTTTTTGCAGCATCCTTCGCCGGTTGCCAGTCCGAGTCGTTGGCGCCGCGCTCGACGTCGTCGATCATCTGGCGGTCGAGCTCGAACGGCACGCGCAGCTCGACCAGCGCCTTCACGTCGCGCTGCCGGGCGAGGATGCCCTCCCCGGGTGCGGCGATATTCTGCAAATGGCCCGTGCCGACCGCAGACAGCGCCACACCGCTCGGACCTTGCAGGTCGACGACACGGCGAGCGGCGAGATACCGCTTGAGGGTTCGCGACGCTTCGTCCTCGATCTGCGCCCACGCCGCATCGGAGATCGGAGCCAGCTCGCGGTGCAGATTGTTCATGATCGGGGTTTTCCTTTGAGCGAGCCGATGCCGAGGGAGCCATCGGGGACCGGCGGGATTGGTTGCGAGGGCTCGACCGGGAGCGATGCGGCTGCGGGTTCCGGCGCCGGCGCCGCGTCGGGCGTCACCTCGTCGAGAAACGTCGCGGACGGTACGAAAAAGAGGTTGCCGGTTACAGCCCGACTAAAGTCGAGAATGCGGTCGTAATTTCCCGGCGGCCGGCCGACAAACATGTTTTCGAGCATTTGCTCGATGGTGCGCGGCGAACGGCTGTAGCCGATGAAGTAGGTGCCGAATTCACCTTGCCCGGCTTGACCGAATGCCATGTTATCGCGGACGATCTTGATTTCCTTGCCGTCCTCCACAATCGTATTCAGCGAATTGTGGGCAGAACTCGGCCTGATCGCTGCATCAATCTCGATGTCGGACAATTTCTTGCGGCCAATGATGTTTTCCTGCGCCTCGATGGGCAGCGCATTCCATCCGGCGAGATCGTGAAGATACTTTTGCACGATGACATAGCTGCCGCCGGCGAAGGTCGGATCCTCCTCGCCGACCACAGTGGCGTCGACCGCCTCCTGACCCGTCGGATTCTCTGTCCCGTCGACAAAGCCTAGGAGGTCGCGGCTATCGAAATAGCGAAATCCGTGGACCTCGTCGACCGGCGCGACCGCACCGTCGAGCCGCGCCATGATCTGGGCCGCCAATTCGAAGCAGAGCCCCATGGGCTCCGCCCGGATGTGAAACAAAATGTCGCCCGGCGTGGCGACAGCGTGTCGCGTTCCCGCACGGATCTCGCGAAACGGATGCAATTCTGCCGGTCGCGGCTCGCCAAAGAGGCGGTCCCACGCAGCGGACCCGAATGCCATTACGCAGGAGAGGTTTTCGTCGGCTTCGCGAAAGCCTACCGCGCGCAAGAGTGCCGAGAGGTCGGCGCACAGCGACCGCACGGCAACGCAATTGGCGGCGCCTGGATTGATGGTCACAACCAGAAAGATCGCCGCCCGCGTCAGCAGCGCGGCGACCGGCTGTGGGATCGGGCTCGAACTCCCCGCCGCTTCGGGCGTGGTCATCGGATTGCACTCCATCCGGTGGTGCCCCGGCGAGGCGTGCGAGATACCACGCTCGTCCGGAGTGCGACAACCCGAGAGAGGTGAGAGCGATGAGCGAAACGGATGGCCGGCTGCCGAAGGACGCCGAGCCGATCGTGAGGTCGGCCAATGCCGATGTGCTGAACCGCCTGCCGTTCGCGGATCGACAGGAATTCGAAGACGCGGCTCGCGGCTTCATCGCGACCCGCCCGGACGCGCTCGTCTCCCGACTGGATGGGCACGTCGTGTGGAACCTGAAGCCTTACGATTTTCTGCAGGGCGACGCGCCGGCGCCTCCGACCGTCAATCCGAGCCTGTGGCGCCAGGCTCGCCTCAATTTCCGTCACGGGCTATTCGAGGTCGTTGCCGGCATCTACCAGGTAAGAGGGTTCGACATATCCAACATGACGCTCGTAGAGGGAAGTACCGGGGTGATCGTGATCGACACGCTGACCGCCGCGGAGGGCGCTAGGCCCGGATTTCTCACACAGGGTGACTGCGGCGGCGCTGTCGATTAGCTCCCTCGAACCGCTTACGGGGAGAGGGCCGGGGTGAGGGGTATTTTTCGAGTTCGGATTGGAGCATTTGGAGAACGCCGTCGAGGTTGTCGATGAGGTCGTTGTTCCAGATGCGGATCACCCGATAACCGAGGGCGCACGGCTCGCTGTCGCGCTGCCTGTCCTTGGGGCGTTCCGCGTGCTGGCCGCCATCGAGCTCGACCATCAAGGGCCGGTCGCGACAAACGAAATTGGCGTAATACCGGCCGACGGGCGCCTGGCGGACGAATTTGAAGCCGCCCAGCTGCCGGCGGCGAATGGGTGTCCACAACACGAATTCTGCCGGCGTGAGGGCGCGCCGCAACGATCCTGCCCGGGCCGTGCGCCGTTGGTCCTTGCCCCGCAACGCCGCCATCCTTCTGGGCCTCAGAGTGCCCCTCACCCCGGCCCTCTCCCCGCAAGCGGGGCGAGGGAGTCGGACACTTTCTCCGAACCGCCCGTCCCACGGTCCACCCCGACCAGCCATTCTCACAACAGGGTCTGCTGGGATCTGAGGCCCCGATGCACCACCCCGCTTTGAGAAATGCGGGCTAGAGCGGGGCTAGAGCGGGGCTAGAGCAGGGCTAGAGCCGGGCTAGAGCGGCGCTCGACCTTTATTTCGAGCATCGCGGCAAGCGGCCGGTCGTCGCGGTCATCTACACCCACACGCACATGGATCACTGGGGCGGCGTCAACGGTGTCCTGAACGAGGATGACGTCCGGTCCGGCAAGATCCTGATCGTCGCCCCCGACCGGTTCATGGAGTATGCGGTCACTGAAAACGTCATCGCTGGAAACGCGATGCTGCGCCGGCCGCAATACCAGTTCGGCCACTTCTTGCCCAAGGGCGAGAGGGGTCACGTCGACTGCGGGCTCGGCCGCCCTGTCGCGGGCGCACGACGACTTCCGGCACGGCGAATATCGCTGGGTCGCCCAGGTGATGAGCCACGTCGTCTTCGCCGATCCGCAAAACGCGGAGGCGCGCAATCGGTTGGCGGACGCGTTCGAGCAGCTCGGCTATCTCGCTGAGGCCGCCACCTGGCGTAACGCCTATCTCTTCGGAGCCTACGAGTGGCGCGATGGCGTGCCGCAGCTGCCAAGGCGCAGGGCGCTATTAGGGGGCACCCTCAAAGCCCTCGGCGTCGAACAGTATTTCGACTATCTCGCGGTCCATCTGAACGGAGCGCAGGCCGCCGGCAAGAAGATCGTGGTGAACTGGCGATTCACCGACGCCGGACAGAACTACGCATTGCGGCTCGAAAATTGCGTGCTGAGTTATGTAACCGACAAAGAGGCCACGGACGCGGATGCGGCGGTGAGCCTCGGCCGCCCGGCGCTCGACGCGATCATTACCGGGAGAACGAGCTTACCTGCAGCGATCGAGGCGGGATAGGTTTCGGTCGCCGGCGACGCCGGCAGATCGCTCGAGCTTTTTACGTTATTCGACGACCGCCCCGATGTTCGAGATCGTCGAGCCCAAGAAGGGCGATGCCTAGCACGGGCTCTCAGACGATGATCGCGTTGAGCTCCTTGCCGGCGTGTTCGGGGACCGACAGCCAAACGCCGATCGCCATGGCGATCATGAAAACCGGAATCAATAGGAACGCCAGCGCGAATGACCCCGTCGACTGCTGCAGTGCGACCGTGACGAAGGGCCACAGCACGAAGCCGACGAAATAGGCGATCGCCCACACCACGCCGTTGGCGGCACCGCGAATGCGGGTCGGGAATACCTCGGCGGTCAGGGTGGTGCTCGGTCCCCAGAAACCGAGAAACCCGAAGCTCCAGGCCAGGCCGAACACCCACAGCAGAAGATGGCTCTGGGTGTAGACCCACAGGGTCATGAAGACGGCGCCCTCGATCAGCATCGCGATGAAGCCGACCCGACGGCCAATCCGGTCGGCGAGCCAGCCCGCCAGCCACAGGCCGAAGAAGCCGACAATGCCCCAGCACACATAGAAGGCACTGTATTCCTGGGTCGACCAGTGCTTCTCGACCGACAGATAATAGGGCATCCAGCCGCCCACGGTGCCAAAGATACAGCAGCTGGAGCAGGCGACGAACAAGGCGACCAGGGTCGCGGGCAGCACATCGGGCATAAACACCTGCCTGAGGCCCACGCTGCCGGCCTTGGCATACCACGCCCGGTCTTCCTCGTTCGGCGCGCCGCCGGCCGACAGGGTCTCGGCGATCCGCTGTTTGCGATCCTGCGCGCGCACCCAATAGGGCAATTCGGGGCAGGTTGCGCGAATATAGATCGCCAGCAATGCAATCACCGCCGGCACCATCACTGCGACGCGCCAGCCCCAATTGGCGGCGGCGATGCCGGTAATGCTGGCGGCCAGTACGACGCCGAGGCACCATGTCGCGCGATTGATGCTGATCACTCGCCCGCGCAGCCGCGCCGGCCAGGTCTCCGCCACCAGCATCGATCCGAGCGACCATTCCCCGTTCAGCGCGAAATTCACCACCGACCGCCCGGCGACGAATACGGCGAAAGTCGGAGCCAGCGCCACCACGGGCATCAGCAGGGAGAACATGGCAATATTGAGCGCCAGCAAGGTGCGCCGTCCATAGCGGTCGGCGAGCCACGGCCAGAAATACAGCCCGGCGATGCCGACGAGCAACGCGACCTGTAGACCGGAGCGATAGGTCGGGATATCGAGCGCGAATTCCTTGATGATCAACGGCGATACCAGCCCGAACATCGTGCTGTCCATGCCGTCGAAGCCCCAGCCCAGCCCATTGGCCAAGGCGATGTGCCAATGCGTCCTGGTGATCTCCGCGCCGCCGGCGACCGCGCGATAATTCGCATACCGGAGATGTTTCCGCTCGAGCGGTCCGAACTCCGAGCTAACCAGGTCTGCGGCTGCGTCGCTCATGGGTATTTGCCTGAAGATCCGCACCGCGACACTACGAGGCCGGGCCGGTCTGGGGTCAAGTGGGAGGATGGCGCTTGCGATGCGCGGCGGGTTGTGACAACCAGAAGACCGGCCAATCCATGACGACGGAGTGCATCTGCGATGCCGCGCTATGATTTCGACATGTTCACGATCGGGGCCGGCTCGGGCGGCGTGGCGAGCTCGCGCCGCGCCGGCAGCTATGGCGCGCGCGTCGCGATCTGCGAGGAACTCCGCGTCGGCGGCACCTGCGTGCTGCGGGGCTGCGTGCCGAAGAAGCTCCTGGTCTACGGCTCGCAATTCGCCGAGAGCTTCGCCGATGCCGCCGGCTTCGGCTGGACCGTGGTGTCGCCGAGCTTTGACTGGCCGGCCCTGATCGCGGCCAAGGACAAGGAGATCGGCCGGCTCAGCCAGATCTACATCAACATGCTGAAGAACAGCGGCGTCGAGATCATCGACGGACACGCCGTGCTGGTCGATCCGCATACCGTCGAGGTCGCCGGCCGCAGCTACACCGCCGAGAACATCCTGATCGCCACCGGATCATGGCCCGAAACGCCGCAAATTCCGGGCATCGAGCACGTCATTTCATCAAACGAGGCGCTCGATCTCGAAGAGCTGCCGCGCCGTATCGTCATCGTCGGCGGCGGTTACATCGCGGTCGAGTTTGCTGGCATCTTCAACGGGCTCGGTAGCGAGGTCGTCGAGCTGATCCGGCGCCCGGAGCTGCTCTACGGCTTCGACGACGACATCCGGGTGGCGCTGGGGCAGGAGATGCGGGGCCGCGGCGTCGATATTCGCGGCCGAACCCAGGTTGCCCGCATCGACAAAGTCGCGAGCGGTTATATCGTCACCACCACGGCGGGCGACAAAATTCAGACCGACCTCGTCATGTATGCCACCGGCCGCCGGCCCAACACCAAGGCGATGGGCCTCAAAGAGGTCGGTGTCGAGATCAACGAGGTCGGCGCGGTTGTCGTCGACGAGTGGCAGCGCTCGAGTGTGACCAACATCTACGCGATCGGCGACGTGACCGACCGCATCAACCTGACCCCGGTCGCGATCGCCGAAGGCCGCACGCTCGCCGAGACCCTGTTCAACGACAACCCGACCAAGATGGATCACGCCAACGTGCCCTCGGCGGTGTTCAGCCAGCCGCCGATCGGCGCGGTGGGTCTTACCGAGGAGCGCGCCCGCCGCGAGTACGGCGAAGTCGATATCTACACCGCGCGGTTCAAGCCGATGAAGAACACGCTCTCTGGGCGGGAAGAGCGCACCCTGATGAAGCTCGTCGTCGATGCCCGCAGCGACCGGGTGCTCGGCTGCCACATGCTCGGCCCCGACGCCCCCGAGATCATCCAGGGGCTTGCTGTTGCGGTCAAATGCGGGGCGACCAAGAGGCAGTTCGACCAGACCGTCGGCATCCATCCGAGTGCGGCCGAGGAGTTCGTCACTATGCGCGAGAAGACCGTCCGGCCGACAAAGCTCGCGGCGGATTAAGGGCTGATCTTGCGCTCACCGATCGCCGCTAAAAAGTCCCTGTTGGAATGACCCCAGCAAATCTGCCCGTCGGGATCGAGCTTCCAGCTGGTTTTCTGCTTGATCCGGCCCTGATCGATGCGCTGTGCGCGGAGACCGAGCCCGCTGAGAAGCTGAAGCGGCTCAAGCAATTGCGGATACAGGCCGAGAAGGGCCGGGCCTGGGTGAAGGAGCAGGCCGACAACCTCGACCAGATCTATACCGAGACCGTGCAGACCGATACTAACGCCGAGCACGTCATCCGACTGGCACAGATCGTGCTCGAAAAACGGCACTCCGCCGCGGAGACGCTAATGCCAGGGATAGAGCAGCTTCGACAGAAGCTCGCCGTGCGCGGCGAGCGGCTCGGTCCCGAAATGCAGCCCTTTCAGGAAAGCGTCGACATCGCGGTGGATTGGCTGGCGCTATATGACGGCTTGTACGGCAGACTGCTCAAATTGGCTGCCGCACGCCAGACGGACGATCGTGGGGTTTTGCGTGCCCGGCCGGTCGAAGGCGAGGTCGACCACGAGGCGTTGATCCGCGAGATCATCGAGCGGTTTCCAAAGATATTGGCCGCCCTTGCCGAATGAGCCGAGATGTCTGTCGATAGAGGCAGTCGTCGAGATTAATCGAGCGGTCGTCGCGATCACCGGAGAACCGCATCTCCTCCGCGACCGGGGATTGCTTGGAAGCGCATTGGCCCGTCCCCGCAATTTCTTCGGCTTTGGCGAAGAAGACATCGCTGTCCTGGCTGTGTCGTTGATGGCGGGGATTGCGCGGGCGCATGCCTTCGCCCAGGGGAACAAGCGGACTTGCTTTGTGACGATGGTACAGTTCCTCAAAGGTCAACGGATACGATCTGGCGATCGATGACTCCCGGCCGTGGGCTGACCGGATCATCGCGCTGGTCGAGCATCGGTCGAGCGAAGAGAATTTCGTGCACGCTGTCCGCCCTTTCGTCATCGCCGACGAGTGAGTCCAACAAACCCCTTGCGTCCATGGCGTTCGGCCGCTAGCGTGCGGGCATGGCAAACATCAGGGCCATGAGCGGCCCCTGCCAGATCGCGCGATTTTGGTACCGCCGGTACATGACGGCGGCCTAGGATCGCGTTTGTGCGTTTTTCCGAAGCCGCCCCATCGAGGCGGCTTTCGTGTTTCAGGCTCTCGTTGAACCCGAATGTCGCCGATGGTGGAGCGGCCTCCAAGACCGGAGGTATTGTGACATGACGCAAGCATGGTCTCCCGACAGCTGGCGCGGCCTGCCGATCCGGCAGGTTCCGGGTTATCCCGACGAAGCCGCACTCGCCCGCGTCGAGGAGAAATTGCATCGTTTTCCACCGCTCGTCTTCGCCGGCGAGGCACGGCGCTTGAAGGAGCGCCTCGCCGCGGTCGCGGCCGGCAGGGCTTTTCTATTGCAGGGCGGCGACTGTGCGGAAAGCTTTGCCGAGTTCCACCCCAACAACATCCGCGACATGTTCAAGGTGCTGCTGCAGATGGCAGTGGTGCTGACCTTTGGCGCGGGCTGCCCGGTGGTCAAGCTCGGCCGGCTCGCCGGCCAGTTCGCCAAGCCGCGTTCCTCGGACATCGAGACGCAGAACGGCCAGACCTTGCCCTCCTACCGCGGCGACATCATCAACGGCCTGGAGTTCGATGCCGCGGCGCGCGAGCCCGACCCGCAGCGCATGGTCCAAGCTTACAGCCAATCGGCCGCGACCCTGAACCTGCTGCGCGCCTTCGCCCAGGGCGGCTATGCCGATCTGCACCGCGTCCACACCTGGAACCAGGATTTTGTCGCCAACTCGCCGCAGGGCGAGCGCTACCGCGAGCTGGCCGACCGGCTGACCGAGACGCTCGATTTTATGGCGGCTTGCGGCCTCACCTCGGAAACGACGCCGCAGATCCGCGAGACCGAGTTCTACACCTCGCACGAGGCGCTGTTCCTCTCCTACGAAGAGGCGCTGACCCGGGTCAATTCGACGACCGGCGACTGGTACGACTGCTCGGCGCATCTCGTCTGGCTCGGCGACCGTACTCGCCAGGTCGAGGGAGCCCATGCCGAGTTCCTGCGCGGCATCAAAAACCCGATCGGCATGAAATGCGGGCCGACGCTCGAGCCCGATGACCTGGTGCGCTTGATCGATCGGCTCAACCCCGAGAACGAGCCGGGCCGGCTCACCCTGATCACCCGCATGGGCGCCGACAAGGTGGAGACGCGGCTGCCACGCCTGATCCGGGCCGTGCGGCGCGAAGGGCGCGAGGTCGTCTGGTGCTGCGATCCGATGCACGGCAACACGATCACCTCGTCCAATGGCTTCAAGACCCGCGTCTTCGGCCGCATTCTCGACGAGCTGCACAGCGGCTTTGCCATCCATGCCGCCGAGGGAAGCTATGCCGGCGGGGTGCATTTCGAGCTGACCGGGCAGAACGTCACCGAATGCATCGGCGGCGCCCAAGGGGTCAGCGAGGCTTCGCTCGCCGAGCGCTATCTGACGCATTGCGACCCGCGGCTCAATGCCAGCCAGGCGCTCGAACTCGCCTTCGAGGTTGCAGAAGCGCTAAAGCACGCGCGTCGGGGCAACGGTGTCGAGGGCATGAGCCGTCTCGCCGCGGTCTTGTGAGGCGGTCCCGGTGGCGGTTGACGCACCGTCGTCGCTTGCGGCGCAAACCGACAGCTATTTCCTGAAGACGAAGGCGATCGTCGGACGGTTTGGCGACCGTCCGGCGACCTACGCCGTCTTCATGCGGCGGCCGGTGATCTGCACGCCGCGTCTCGCACTCGATTTTCTCGAAGGCGAGGCGGCCGCGCGCGGCACCCGCTTCGAGATCGAGCTGAACCATCCCGAGGGCGCCTGGGTCGGCGCCGGCGAGCCGATCCTCCACATGACCGGGTCGCTCTTTCATCTCGTCGATCTCGAGACCGTGCTGCTGCAAAAGCTCGGTCCGCCGTGCGTCGCGGCCTACAACGCCTATGCGATGTGCGCCGACCTCCCCAAGGTCGCCTTCCTCGCGATGGATGCGCGGCACTGCGCCGGGGCCGAGATGGCGGCGATGATGGCTTATGCGGCCTCGGTCGGCTCGGCGCATGCGCAGCGCGAGGCGGGGGCGGTCGGCTTTGTCGGCGGCGCCGCCGACGCGACGGCCGCCTATTTCGGGCAGGAGAAGGGTCTCGGTACGATGCCGCACGCGCTGATCGGCTATGCCGGCTCGACCGTGCGCGCCGCCGAGATGTTCCGTGAGGTTTTTCCGGACGAGCCGATGACCGTGCTGATCGATTATTTCGGGCGTGAGGTCACCGACGCGTTGGCGGTCGCGCGACATTTCCCCGAGCTCGCTGCTGCGGGCCGGCTGGCGGTGCGCATCGACACGCCCGGCGGGCGCTATTGCGAAGGACTGGATCCTGCCCGCTCCTATGAGGTGATCGAGCGCCATGCGCCGCAATCGATCCGCGGCTATCGCAGCGAAGAGGAGCTGCGCCATCTCGTCGGAACCGGAGTTTCCGCGGCCGCGATCTGGCTGTTGCGACGGAGCCTCGACGAAGCCGGCTTCCGCGGGGTCAAAATCGTCGCGAGCTCGGGGTTCGGGCCGGTGAAGTGCCGGATGATGGCGGCGGCCGCGGCGCCGATCGACGTGATCGGCACCGGCTCGTACCTCCCCGAGCAGTGGAGCGAAACCTATGCGACCGCCGACATCATCGCCTATGACGGCCAGCCCTTGGTCAAGGCCGGCCGCGAATTTCTGCTGAGGAAGCGCGCCGACGGCTAGCCGTCGAGCCGCGCCCGGGCATGACGGGTCCGGCGCCGTTTTGGAGATGACAACGCTCCACGGCTGGGCTAGCCTGATTTTAGGTTAACAAGGCGAGCAAAAAAGCCGCCGAACTGGGAATAGGAGCAACACGTCGGTCCGGCGGCACTTCCAGCGGCTGCCAGAATCCGCGAGGCGTAGACACAGCGACGAGCAAGCAACTTGGACTGATTCAGCGATAAAGCGACGCGCCGGCCTCGCCCGTTTTGCGCTCCCGCATGGTCCCCCTGGGTTCGACAATCTGGGAGGTCACCATGGCAGAAATCCGCCCGCTCGGCCGATCGCCAACAGCCGCCGGCTTTGTGCTCGGCCGCAAACTCGACAGCATCCCATTCAGCGCCTACCACGCAATGGTGATTGCCGTGCTCGCCCTCGTCGGGTTTGTCGAGGGCTACGATTTGGCGATCACCGGCTTGCTGTTGGTGATGGCCAAAGCGCCGCTGCACCTGACGGAGGCCGACATCCGCTGGCTCGCCGTCGGTTCGACATTCATGATCTGCGTCGGCGGCTTCATGGCCTCGGCAATGTCCGATCACTGGAGCCGCAAGACCGTGATGCAGATCGGCGTCGTCGGCACCACCTTCTTCACCTTGTTGATCCCGCTGGTGCAAAACGCCGAGCAGCTGATCATCGTGCGTCTCTTGACCGGTCTCGCCGGCGGATTTGCCGTCTCGGCGCCGTTCCCGATCGCCGCCGAGCTGATGCCGGCTCAGCATCGGCGCACCTATGGCGCCGTTTATGAGATGGCGCTGGCAGCCGCCTTCACCGTGCAGCCGTTCATTGCCTTCCTGCTCGCTGACAACCCTTACGGCTTTCGGTTGCTGGCACTGCCGGGCGGGCTGGCGGTGACTGTCGTGCCGGTGCTCATCTATTTTGCGATCCCCGAAAGCCCGCGCTGGCTGTTGCGCAAAGGCCAGCCGCAAGCGGCGGCTGACATCGTCAACCAGATCATCAGGCAGTCCGGTAGTCGCGTGCCGCCGCTGACGGTCGCCGCACTCGGGGACAATTTGCCAACCGCCCGCGAGCGGCTTCCACCCTATTGGGCATTGTTCGGCCGCGGCCAGCTGCGCTGGACCACGGTCGGGATTTTGAGCGGCGTCTGCGCCGGTACTGCCGGTTTCCTGATTCACGTGCTGCTGCCAAAGGCTCTGGTCGATCAGGGTACGGCCGTCACCTTCAGTTTCGGGCTGAGCTCTCTGGTGTACTTCGCGAGCATCCCGGGAAAGGGCTTTACCGGGTTCCTGATGGAGATCATCGGGAGGCGCTGGACGATCGCTTACGCGCTCGCCGGATCGCTGCCCGGTCTGTTCCTGATGCTGATGGCGCACCTGGCAGGGCAATACGCGACGGTCGTAATGGTCGGGGGCGCGCTGATCACCGGCTTCACCGTGCTGTCGGCCTTCACCGCAACCCGGGTCTACCTCTCGGAACAATTCCCGACGGCGCTGCGCGGCCGCGGACAACCCTTCGGCGAGTCGTCCGGGCGGCTCTTCGCTGGCGTGCTGGCGCCGTTTCTGATGGTGCCGCACACCGCCTCGCCGACGATTTTCTTCGGCACGATTTTTGTGGTGGTGGGGATCGGCGCGTTCATCCCGCTGATCTTTGGCCGCGAAACCGTCGGCCAGCTCGAAACTGTGACCGAGGAGGTCCCCGCCCTGGCCTGACGCGCCGGCGCAGTTTTGCCGGGTGACAAATTCGCACCGTTCGGCTAGGCTCGGTTCACATCCGCGAGGCGGATCGTGAGCGGCAGGAAGGGCGCGGAAAAACCGCCCTCCGCAGCTCAAACACGGGCTACACGTCGACCTGGTCCCGCATGGTCCTCCGGGTTCGACCAGCAGGGAGGTCGCCATGGCAGAAATTCGCCCTATCGACAGGCCGACAACTCCGGCCAGCTTTGTGCTCGGGCGCAAGCTCGACAGCATCCCGTTCAGCGGCTACCACATATTGATCATCGCCGTGCTGGCCCTCGTCGGCTTCATCGAGGGCTACGATCTGGTGATGACCGGCTCGCTGTTGGTGCTGGCCAAAGCGCCGCTGCAGCTGACCGACACCGACATACGCTGGCTCGCCGTCGGCCCGACCTTCATGCTGTGCCTCGGCGGTTTCTTTTTCTCGGCGGTCTCCGATCATTTGAGCCGCAAGAGCATCGTGCTGATCGGCGTGTTCCTGACGACATTTCTGACACTGTTGATCCCGCTGGTGCAAACTGCCGAGCAGCTGATCATCCTGCGCCTGTTGACAGGCCTTGGCGCCGGAGGTGTCGTTTCGGCGGCGTTCCCGATCGCCGCCGAATTGATGCCGGCGCAGCACCGGCGCACCTACAGCGCCGTCTATGAGATGGCGCTGGCCTCCTCGTTTACCGTGGTGCCGTTTATCGCCGGCCTGCTCGCCGGCAACGAGAACGCCTTTCGCTTTCTGGCATTGCCGGGCGGGCTGGCGGTGACCGTTATTCCGGTCATCGTTTATTTCGTGCTTCCCGAAAGCCCGCGCTGGTACTTGCGCAAAGGTCAGCCGCAGGCCGCGGTCGACATCGTCAACCGCATTATTGCGCGATCCGGCAACAAGGTGCCGCCGCTGACCGTCGAGGCACTGGGCGAACACCGGGAAGCCGCCCGCGAGCCGCTGCCGCCCTATTGGGCGCTGTTCGCCAAAGGTCAGCTGCGCTGGACCACGGTCGGGATTCTGAGCGGGATCTGCGCCGGAACCGCTTTCTTTTTGATCTCCGTGCTGTTGCCAAAGGCGCTGAACGATCAGGGCTTTGCCTTGAGCGCGAGCTTGGGATTGACCTCGATCGTCTATGCGGCGAGCTTCTTTGGGAAGGGATTCACCGGCTTCTTGATGGAGATCATCGGGCGGCGCTGGACGATCGCCTATGCGCTCACCGGGTCGCTGCCGGGTCTCGCATTGCTGCTGCTGTC
This sequence comes from uncultured Alphaproteobacteria bacterium, assembly GCA_963796155.1. Lineage (GTDB taxonomy): Bacteria > Pseudomonadota > Alphaproteobacteria > ATCC43930 > CGMCC-115725 > AP-15. The sequence continues at coordinate 14,478 of CAWCKT010000004.1, forward strand.
GCAGCGTGCGGGCGAGTATGCGGGCGTGCTGGTGGTGGCGGGCGGCCTGATCATGGGCTTCACTGTGCTGTCGGCCTTCACGGCCACGCGCGTCTATCTTTCCGAGCAGTTCCCGACGGCGTTGCGCGGGCGCGGGCATATCTTCGGCAAATCGTTCGGGCGGCTGTTCGCCGGCGGCTTCGCGCCGTGGCTGATGGAACCGCATACCGGCTCGGCGCCGATCTTCTTCGGCACGATATTTGTGGTCGTGGCGATCGGCGCCTTCATCCCGCTGGTGTTTCGGCCGCGAGACGGTCGGCCAGCTGGAAACCGTTACCGAAGGAGTGCCGGCGCTGGCCTGAGGCGGGAGGTCGACATGGCAGAAATCCGTCCGGTTGGCGGTTCGACATCACCGGCTGGCCATCTGCTGGGCCGCAAGCTCGACAGCATTCCGTTCAGCCGCTACCACCTGATTCTGATCGCGGTACTCTCGCTCGTCGGCTTCGTCGACGGCTACGATCTCGTCATGACCGGCTCGCTCTTGGTGCTGGCGAAGCAGCCGCTGCATCTGGCGCCCGACCAGATCCGCTTTCTTGCGATCGCGTCGACGATGATGATCGTCATCGGCGGCTTCATCGCTTCGGCGATCTCCGACCACTACAGCCGCAAGACCGTCATGCTGATCGGCGTAGCCGGGCTCACCTTCTTCACCTTGCTGATCACCTTGGTGCAGACTGGCGAGCAGCTGATCATCGTGCGTCTCTTGACCGGTCTCGCGGGCGGCTTTGCGGTCTTTGCGCCATTCCCGATCGCCGCCGAGCTGATGCCGGCGCGGCACCGGCGCACCTTTGCCGCCGTCTATGAGATGGCGCTGGCCTGCTCGTTCGCCTTGCTGCCCCTCGTAGGCCGTTTGCTTGCCGACAGTCCGAACGCCTTCCGGCTGATGGCGATGCCCGGCGGGCTCGCCTTCTTCGTCATGCCGGCGCTGATCTATCTCCTGATCCCGGAAAGCCCGCGCTGGCATTTGCGCAGAGGGCACGCCGAGGCGGCGGTCGACACCGTTAATCAAATGATCCGGCGGGCCGGCAGCCGGGTGCCGCCGCTGGCGGTTGCAGGGCTCGGCGACAATGCGCAAACGGTGCGCGAGGAGCTGCCGCCCTATCGGGCGTTGTTCCGTCGCGGCCAACTGCGCTGGACGGCAATCGGGATTTCCAGCTATGTCTTCTGCGGCACAGCGTTTTTTCTGATCTCGGTGCTGCTGCCGAAGGCTCTGGTCGATCAGGGCGGCGCCGTAACCTTAAGCTTTGGCGTGACCTCGCTGGTATTCGCCGCGAGCATACCGGGAAAGGGCTTCACCGGGTTCCTGATGGAGATCATCGGGCGACGCTGGACGATCTTCTATGCCCTCGCCGGCTCGCTGCCCGGCCTTTTCCTGATGATGCTGGCGCACCGAGCAGGACCCTACGCGACGGCGATGATGGTCACGGGCGCGCTGATGACCGGCTTCACTGCGCTGTCGACCGCGACCGCCTTTCGGATCTACCTCGCCGAGCAGTTCCCGACGGCGCTGCGCGGGCGCGGACATGCCTTTGGCGAGTTGACCGGACGGGTCTTTTCCGGGGTGCTGGCGCCCTTCCTGATGGCACCGTACACCGGCTCCGCAACAATATTCTTCGGCACGATATTGGTGGTCGTGACGGTCGGCGCCTTCATTCCGCTTCTGTTCGGCCGGGAGACCGTCGGCCAGCTCGAAACCGTGACCGAGGGGGCCCCGGCGCCGGCGTGAGGAGAGAAGAAGACGCCAGTCCCCGGCTGTCAGCCCTGATTGCGGGCGAGGCTGCAATGCGCAAGGCGAATGCGGCTACCCGAACGTCTTCACCGCTTGCTCGATGGCCGGCGCTGCCTTCTGAAGATCCTCGGGAAGCATTGCCGGGGTCGCCTCGATGCTGGCGTTCAGCGCCAGAAACCACGGCTCCGCAAATCGAGGAAGGTCCGAGGCGTCCTTCATATCGACGATTAGAATGGCGGTGCGTTGGCCGCCGTCGGCGATGAAATAAGCGGCTTCAGGCTTTTGTTGTTCAAGAATAGCCTGGATTACTTTGAAGCCGTCCTTCCGTGCTGCCGCGTTCCCTGCCTCTACCGGGAATGAAACCTTTACGAGAAACCGCATCTTACTGTCTCCCTGGCCGATCAACCCGACATACCCTTGAGGGGCATTAGGCCGCAGCATGCCACAACCGACACCCCGCAGGAGGCGTTGGGCCGCAGAAGCAACGATCGGAGCGGTTCATGCCCTCTCTTCGGCGCCGACGTCAACAGCCCGCCAAATGCCGAGGCCGATAAAGGGCATCGCTTCGCCGGTCGACGGGATCGGGCGCGTCCGCATCAGCGCCGCGTGGTCGTCTCGCAACCTGAAATCCTCGCCGCTCCCACGCTGCGTCCATGCATTCACACCAACGATCAAACCCCTCCGAAACCTCACAGCGGGATCACCAGCAGTGTGTCGATCTTCTGGCTGTCGAGGACGACCAAGCGCTCGATAAAGCGATAGGGCCGGCTCGTCACGTCGATGCGGTCAAGATAGCGGCCGGCGGCAAAGAGGCTCATTTCACCGTCATGCATGATCCGCACGGCGATGAAGTTCGACTGCGCCTGTGCCACTGTCGCGTCGACCTGCTCGACGCGGATCGGGCCGACGACGTGGCGGTAGCGGTGCGGCTCGAAGATGTTGGCGCGCCGCAGCGCGGTCACCCGATCGACCAGCATGCCGCGCGAGGCGGCATAGACCACGCCGTGCGGCAATCCGGCTTCGTGGCTCGTGCGGCTGGTAATCAGATAGCGGCACTGCTCGACGAAGAAGTCCGGCCACTCCTCGAGCCGGTCTTCGTCGATGCAGTCGACATAGGCGGCGATCAACTCGTGCACTGCGAGCTGCACGGCGAGATCGTTCATTGGACGAAATTCATCAATCGCCGATCAATGCGCGGTATTTCTTCCAGAAACCGCGGATTGCCGCCTCGCTGGAGCGGAACGGCTGCGACTGGGCGTCATAGCCGCCCATCATGACGACGCCGCTGTCGTCGTCGTTGAAGCGCAAGGCGCGCTGCACAAAGCCGCCGATGCAGCCGTCCTCCATCGAGATATACCCCGCGGCGCCGACCAGATTGCCTTGCCGCAGACGCCGCTCGGTCATCGCGTCGTCGTCGTCGTCAAATCCCAGATGGATCCAGTCGAGCTCGGTCTTTTCGAGGCCGCGCGGGTGGATCACGCGAACCGCGATGGTATTGCGGATCTGCTGCAGTATCATGCTCGGAAAGACGGTCAGGATCTGCACCGAGACACCGTCGCCGTATTCGTCGACCAACTCGATCACCGAGGGATCCTCGAGGCGCAGGTCGCTGTCCGAGCGCAGTCCCTCGCGCCGGTAATCGGCGTCCTCGGCCGCATAGTCGAGCTTTGCCTGGCTGAAGTGATGCCCGCCGCTGTCGTCGATGTGGATCCCTCCCGGCATGCTGAGCCGGTTGATGCGGAAGGTCGTCAAGAACAGATGCAGGATGCTGGCGTGGTAGGTGTCCTTGGTGTTTTCCGAATAGAGCTTCCAGTTGTTCGGCAATACCTGCGTGCTGCGGCCGAGAATGCGGGCCGGCCGGTTCAGCACGCGGCGGATCCCGCCGACAACCTCCGGTCCGAGATAGCTTTCCAGATCAGGTGCGTCATCGCGGAACGACCCGAAAATGAGGCCGGCGAGCTCGGCCACCTTCAACCGGGCCAGGTCGTGCTCGTCCTTGCGGAATTCCGGAGGCATCCCGCCCTGGCGCTTGACCCCGCGCTCGAAGGCGACACCGGTCAGCTTGCCGGTCAAATCGTAGGTCCAGCCGTGATAGATGCACTTGATCTCTTTGACATTGCCCTGCCGCTCGAGGCAGAGGAGGTTGCCGCGATGCACGCAGCGGTTGACAAAGGCATTGATCTGACCGGCGCTGTCGCGTGTAACGATCACCGCCGTCTCACCGATCGTCGTGGCGACGTAATCGCCCGGATCGGCGATCTCGGCCGCAAGACACAGGAAGCTCCAGGTCGGGCCCTTGAAGATACGTTCCTGTTCGAGCCGGTATTGCTCGGGATCGGTGTAGAGCCGGAAGGGGATCTCGGTGAGGCCGTTCGAAGGCCATCGAACGCCCCGCATGCTATCGGCGCCGAGCTCTGACATGTTGCTGCCTCCTCCTCGCGGTTATGCCAGCCATGATAGCAGGAGGAGGGCGGGGAGGGGAAATTCGCTTGCGGCGAGGTTGCCGATGGCCGACCATCGGCCGCAGCGAGCTTCCGCGGAGGGCCTCGGCATGGACGATCTCTACTTGCGCAGCGGCATCTTCCTCGCGCCGTTTCATAATCACAACGAAAACCCGACCCTGTCGATCGAGCGCGACCTGGAGCTGCTCGAGCTCCTCGACCGGCTGAACTATCACGAGGCGTGGATCGGCGAGCATCACTCGGGCGGATTCGAGCTGATCGCCTGCCCGGAGATGTTCATCGCCGCGGCGGCCCAGCGCACCCGTCACATCCGCCTCGGCACCGGTGTCGTCTCGTTGCCCTACCACAACCCCTTCATGCTGGCCGACCGCATGGTGCAACTCGACCACATGACGCGGGGCCGGGCGATGTTTGGAGTGGGCCCCGGCGCCCTCGTCCACGACGCGCTGAAGATCGGCATCGATCCCGGCGCCCAGCGAAAAATGATGAACGAGGCGTTCGACGTGATCGTCCGGTTGCTGCACGGCGAAATCGTCAACCACAAGACCGACTGGTTCAACCTGACCGACGCGCAACTGCAATTGCGCCCCTACACCCACCCGACTATGGAGCTGGCGGTGGCCGCGGCGCGCTCACCCTCCGGATCGCTGCTGGCGGGCAGATACGGCATCGGCATGCTGTCGATCGGCGGCACCGCGCCGGCGCAGATGGAGCGCCACACCGCCAATTGGGGACTCTACGAAGAGACCGCGCGCGCCAACGGCCATACACCGAACCGCAAGGACTGGCGTATCGTCGGTTTCTTCCACATTGCCGAGACGCGCGAGCAGGCGCGCAGCAACGTGCAGTTCGGCGTGCAGGCTTTTGCCAATTATTTCCGTGACATCGCGACCTTCCCGATCATCCCGCCCGAGGTTGGCGACCCGACCGAGTGGCTGATCGAGACTGGCACCGCCTGCATCGGCACTCCAGACGACGCGATCGCCTATATCGAGCGGCTGATGGAGGGGTCGGGCGGCTTCGGCGTGCTCTGCGAGCTGGCGCAGAACTGGGCCGATTGGGACGCGACCAAAAGGCACTACGAGCTGATGGCGCGCTTTGTCCACCCGCGCTTCCAGAAGAGCCGGGACCTGTTGCGCGCCAGCTACGACTACGCAACGAGCCGCCACGAGACCTTCATCGGACAGGCCAGTGCGGCGATCCAGGCCGAGGTCGACCGCCACGCCGCCCGCGGCGCCGAGGTCAAGCGCACGGCCGCAGAGTAAGTCCGCACCGATTTCCCTCAGGGCATGACGGGTGACCGAACGGGCATCATTCGCTGTCCGCTCGACGGGCGCCGATCATCCAAGCCGGGTGCGATTACGCTCCAGCCGGTCGAGGAAATCTTCGAAATATGCCCACAGCTCGGCGGCGACATCCCTGGTTGCGAGCGGTCTGCTCGGCCCCGCCCTTACCATCTCCTGCTGTTGACGCGAGGCCTCGCACGCGAGTATCGCCGCAGCGATCTTGTTCCCTTCCGTCATGGCCCTCTGCTCAGCCTATTCCCGGCGGCTGCCCGGTTGTTCCGCCCGTCTCCCGGAGGCCGGACATCGAGCGTCTTATCCACCGCACGGCAAGTCTTCAGCCAGAGGGCACACCCCTGTCAATTCGACTCACTGGATAATCGGGCGAGTTCGTCGAGCACCCTGGCAATCAGCTCTTGGCGACGCGGATCCCGCGCCTCGGGCGTGGTCGCAAAAAGTTGGATAAGATACCGTGCCCTTTCTGCAACGGCGGGCCAGCTAGTTGACGGAGCGGCCACGGCATAGCGCTCGAATTCCTCTTGGCGGCGGCGCAGAGCCGACTGATCGGCCTGCACTTCGCGCAGACGCCGGCGGCTTTCCGTCGATTTCTGAGCAGCCATGCCGCGATGTTCGTCGAGCTCGACCGGCTTGTCCGTCATCGTCCTCTGCCGTGCTCCTCCGGCATTCCCAGCTTCGGTTGTCCCGATATCGCCATCCGGAACGACTGACGTCGCCGCAGCAGCGCATGCGGTCGGCCTCGGCTATCGAGACGAAGCCTGCCCTGTCAAATGGAACCGAGCATTAGTGAATTCAATGCCGACACACACCATCGTTTTTCTGTTTGGATAGGCGTTGTCAGCTAGTTGTGTTTCGCCGGCTCGATTGAAGTTGTGTCCTCCAAAGGTGCCCGATTGTCTCCGACGCATCAGCTATTGTATTTTGATCATTTCAACCCCATGTGGCAATGTTCGCGGCAAATGACGGTCGCATAAGGCGACTCGCATGATGCAGAGCCCATGGCTCGACAATCGCCGCTTAACGCGCACTGGGTGGTTCGCGGAGTTCGGAGGCGATGCCTCCCGCCCGGTGGTTTGGATGTTCTGATGCAAAGCAGCATTGTAAAGCACCTCCTTATTGCCGCCGAAAGCGGTGATGCCGCGGCGCAATTTAACCTTGGTGTCCTCTACTACAGTAATGTGGATGACAATGGCTATGCCATCAAAGGCAACCGACCCGAGGCCATGAAATGGCTGCTGGCTGCCGCCGAACAGGGGCTGCCGCGCGCTCAGAGTAAACTCGCCGAGATGTACGCTGGTGACCGAGCTACGCCCGAAGACTTTATATATGCCTGTGCCTGGTTCCTCCTGGCGACAACGAGCTTGCGCGGAATACATCGCCACAGGGCGCAATCCGGATACGCACGGGTTTCCGCGCGTTTGACGCCTGCGCAGCACGCGAGGGCGAAGCGGCTCGCAGGCGACTGGCAGCCGAGGAAACCGAATAATACTGCCCTCGTCCGATTGCCGAAAATGTCTTAGTGAAGAGCAGATGCAATCTTGAACAGGCTTGTGTCGAAATCTTTTTGCCGGCGTCACAGTTTCACCTAGGTAATTTTAAAATCGTCACCATATGTTGTCGACCTGAATTTCGCGAAAGGACAGCGATCATGGCCCTCTCGATAAATAGTAGTACAAGCGGATTTCGAAAATGGTCAGAGGCTCAAGAGCTAAAGCGAAGGGCTGAAACTCGCGCCGACGCAGGAGAAATTGCGGTTGTCCTGGCACCGGTTGTCGATCAAGCGGTGATGCCGCCGGCCGAGCAGCCGCATCGTCCATGGCTCGTGCCCGGAGCGGGTAAAATCTAAGCGATGGAGATCACTCGCCGGACGATGGGCGGCACTGTATTCTTGGCGTACCTCTATACAATAGGAGTGCGCCGATGGCGTTCAGACCGAATTACCGCTTCGAGCGCAGGGAGCGCGACCGACTGAAACAGGTCAAAAAAGATGAGAAGCTGAAGCGGCAGCAGGAACGTGCCTCCTCGCGGCCCGACCCCGGTTCCGCCGAGGCGACCGACGAGAGAAGTGAACCGAGACCTGATTTTCGCGCAGCCGGCGGAGAGGAAGGCGGGTCGAATGGTTAGGTTAGTGAAGTAGAGCCGCCTCAGGGCCGGCTTGCACGACCTTGCGGCGGGTGCCACCAGCGCCCGGCAACGACCAGCCCGCGCGCTTTGAGCCGCCACCGTCCTGAACGAGGCTCCCCCAGAACATCGCGGTAATCGAACTCGCCTTCGGCGAGTTCGAGCACGGTGGCGTCGCCGAGCGCGCCGATTTCCAGCCTGCCGATTTCGGCGCGGCCGAGCGCCGCCGCCGGCGCGGCTGTGCTCGCCCGGATCACATCGGCCAGTTCCATTCCGAGGCACAGGAATTTCGACATCGTTACCAGCTGGTCGAAAGCCGGCCCATTGATGCTCAGCGTGTGGACGTCGCTGCTGATGACATCCGGCAGGAAGCCCGCGGCGAGCATCGCCTCGGCAGTGCGAAAGCCGAACGAGCCGCCGCCGTGGCCGATGTCGAAGATCACGCCGCGCCGCCGCGCCTCGAGGACTTCCTCGCGGATCCGTCCGTCCCCCTCGATCGGTGCGTTCGGAAACGGCCGGAAGCAATGGGTCAGGATGTCGCCGCGGCGCAGGCGCGAGAGGACCTCGAGCCGGCTCGGCGGCGGGTGGTCGAGATGCGCCATGACCGGGAGCCCGGTCTCCTCCGCCACTTCGAGCGCGATGTCGAGGGGTGCCGCCCCCGAGGCGCCGCCGGCGTTGCGCCCGACGCGGACCTTGACGCCGGCGATCAGATCGCGGTTAGCCTCGATGACCCGCACGCATTCGCGCGGGTCGAGGAGCCGCAGATCGGCGCATTCGCCGACCATCACACTGGCGCTGAAGGCGAAGATCCCCGGAAACGAGATGTTGAGGTAGGGGATGATGCGCAGCGGCGACGGCTCGATCACGTGGCGGCGAAAGCCGTGGAAATTGCCGGGCCCGGCGCTGCCGGCATCGACGAAAGTCGTCGTTCCGCTCCGCCGCGCCACTTCGGCCGCATCAACCCCGAGCGAGGTCCCGCCCCAATAGACATGCGTGTGGAGATCGATCAGCCCGGGGACCACGCGGGGACCACGAGGAGCCCGCTTGCATCGACGATTTCGCCGCCGTTGCCGGGCAGATCGCCCCCGACCCCGGTAACTTTTCCATCGCCAAAAGCAATGTCGGCCGTCTCGTCGCGTCCGCTCGCCGGATCGATGAGGCGCCCGCCTCTGAGGACCAGATCGGTCATAGGCTCGCCTCAAGCAAAATTCGGCGGCGCGACAAAGCCGCGATAGGCGCGTTCGAGGAGGCCGGCGAAGGCGATGCAGCTCTTGTCGCCGTATTGCGGGCCGATGATCTGCACGCCGACGGGCAGCCCTTTTGTCGTGAGCCCGGCCGGTGCAACGGTCGCCGGCAGATAGACGAGGCCGCACAGCCCCGCCCAGAACAGGTCGTTAATCGTCGGCGCCGGCTTGCCATTGATTTGGATCATGCGCTTCCAGCGCTCGCCCTCGTTATCGTGGTCGTGCGGGTAGGCTGCCCCTGCCGTAACCGGGCAAAGCAGTAGATCATAATCGCGGAAGAATTCGGCCCATTTGAGCCGCAGCCGGTGACGCTCCTCATTGCCGGTGAGCCAATCCCGGTGAGTGAGGGTAACGCCCCTCATCATGCGGGCAAAGTAGCTCTGATCGGAGGGATCGAGCCCGCGCGCGCGCTCGACATGGCTCTGGAAGATTTCCTGGGTCAGCCGGCGCGAAGTCGCCGCCCGCAACAACTTAATGTAGACGGCATGAAGTTCGGCGGTGTCGATATCGGGACGAGCGCGGTCGCTGACCCGCACCCCTTGACCGGCGAGAAAATCGACGAGTTTTTGCAGGAGGTCCTGCACCTCGCGATCGACCTCGCAATTCGGATCGTCGAGCATTACCGCAATGCGGTAGTCGGAGAGCGCATTACCGCGCGGCTCGGCTAGTTCGAGACGCCAGCCCGCCGCCTCGATCGGGTCGGGTCCGGCGATGATGTCGAGCGCGAGACCAAGATCCTCGGCGCTGCGCGCCAACGGCCCGATCACCGAAATGTCTGAGGCCGAGACAATCCCCGGCAGCGACTGGCCGCGCGGCGGAGCGATGCCCCAGGTCGGCTTGTGACCCCAGACGCCGCAATAATGCGCCGGATTGCGGATCGATCCGCCGATATCGCTGCCGATTTCGAGCCCGGTCAGCCCGGAGGCGAGCGCCGCCGCGGCACCGCCCGAGGATCCGCCCGGTGTCAGAGACGGGTCCCAGGGGTTGTTGGTCGTCCCGTAAACCGGATTGTAGCTTTGCGAGTCGGCGAGCAGCACCGGTACATTGGTCTTGCCAAAAATGACGGCCCCGGCGGCGAGCAGCCGGTCGACCGCCAGCGCGTTCGCGGGCGGGAGATTATCCTTCAGTTCCGTCAACCCCCAAGTCGTCGGCATTCCGACGACATCGAACAATTCCTTGACGGTCATCGGCAGACCGTGCAGGACGCCCCAGGTCTCGCCGCGGGCGAGCGCGCCATCGGCCGCGTCGGCGCGCTGCCGCGCATTTTTGAGATCGGTGACGATGATCGCGTTGAGCGCCGGGTTATGCCGTTCGCCGCGCGCTATGTAATGTTCGAGCAGTTCGCGGCAGCCGATCTCGCGTGCGCGGATCGCCGCGGCGAGGGCCGTTGCAGATCGAAGAGCTGGCTCGGTCATGATTCTCTCCCGCCCTCGCTCAATGGGGAACGTGATATAACAGGCGCGGCCACAGGCCGATGACGCCGATCAGGATCAGATAGATCGCGATCACGTAATTTAGGAGGCGCGGGATCAGCAGGATCAGGATGCCGGCGATCAGCGCGACGAGAGGCTGGATAACGACAATATCGAGGGTCATGGACCGGGCTCCGCGTTTTCGGCATTTGCGGCACAGCAGCGGACGGAGGTGAACAAATGGACGAAATTCTCACCGGCGGCTGTCTCTGCGGCGAGGTACGCTACCGCATCACCGCGGCACCCGTCGAGGCGCTCTACTGCCATTGTCGGATGTGTCAGCGGGCGCACGGTGCGCCGGTTATCGCGTGGTTGACCGTGCCGCTCACCGCCTTCGCGATGACGGCAGGAAACGCTGTCGCCTATCGCTCTTCGACCAAGGCATTCCGGCATTTCTGCGGTACGTGCGGCACGCCGCTGACCTGGCGCGCGGCGGCCAACCCGCAGCATGTCGATGTCAGCATCCCCACCCTCGACAATCCCGAGCCGGTCGAGCCGCTTCTGCATCTCTGGACGGAGAGCCAGATCGGCTGGTTCGAGATCGCCGACCATTTGCCGCGCTATCCGACGAACCAGCGGCCGAGGCCGGTGTTCTGACCGCTACCCGGAACTGAATTCATGTCGGAGCGGACTACTCACCCCGTGCTGCGGGAAGTCGCGAGTGCGGCGGCTCCGCAGCCGCCTCCCGCCTCTCTGGCGCCTGCGGTCACGCCGCAGGTCGAGGAGAAACCGCCGCCTTCCACGGCTGCCGCAGACGTCGGGGCAGAAACCGCAAGATATCGCCGGCGAGTGTTGCTGACGCTCTCGCTCATTGTCCTCGCGCTGTTTCTATACTGGGCCTCCGGTTATTTCTTTGCTTATACCGACGATGCCTATGTCACCTCCGACTTTGTCAACGTCGCTCCCTATGTCAGCGGTCGGATCGTCAGCGTAAATATCGTCGACAATCAGGCGGTGGCCAAAGGCATGGTGTTGGCGGAGATCGACCCGACACCGTTTCGGCTGGCGCTGAACGAAAAGCAGGCGAAAAAGACCGAGGCCGAGGCGCAGCTCGCGGTCGATCGCGACGTTATTGCCGCGACCCAGGCGCAGCGCGACGATGCGGCCGCGAAGGAGCGGCTGGCGAGCGACAATCTGGCGCGTGCGACACCGGTCGCCGCGGCCGGCTTTGTGTCGCGCCAGGCGCTCGACACCGCGACTGCGCAGGTGCAGGAGGCCAAGGCGGCTTTGGCCGATGCTGTGACCGCCATCGCCAAGGCGCAGCAGATGCTGGCGTTGCACCAGGCGGCGGTCGCGACGATTTCTGCCGAGATTGCCGTCGTCCAGTGGCAGCTCGGGCAGACAAAGCTGCTGGCGCCGACCGACGGCACGATCACTAATCTCATGCTGCGGGTCGGCGATCAGGCGGTGGAGAATACACCTCTGATCGGTCTGGTCGATGCGCATGCCTGGCGGATCTTCGCCAACTACAAGGAAAGCGTGATCCGCCATATGCAGGTCGGGCACACTGCCTGGGTTTGGCTCGACGCCTACCCGTGGCATATTCACCGTGCCACGATCCAGGGCATCGCTCGCGGCATCAGCCGCGTGCAGGGCGAGCGCAAGATGTTGCCCTATGTCGAGCCGACCACCGACTGGATCCGTCTGGAGCGGCGCTTTCCAGTGACCTTGGTGCTGCAGGATGCCGACCCGGAGGTTGTCCTGCACATGGGCTCCGACGCCCGCGCTTTGATCATTTATTGAGGCCCGGCCGAATGCTGCGGGAGATCCCCGGTGCCCTCCTCACCGAGCTGCGCTCGCTCGACTGGCGCGGCCCGCGCGGCCTGGAGGCCGCGGAGGCGGCGGCGTCGGTGACATTGGCCGTGCTCGCCGCGCTGGCGGTGCATTCGGGCGAGCCCTGGTGGGCGGGCATCACCGCCTTCATGGTGACGCGGGCAGCGCCTTCGGTCGCGCTGTCGCGGAGCCTGATGCGCATTGCGGGAAGCATTGTCGGGGCAGTTGCCGCGCTGGTCGTCCTGCGACTGTTTGTGTATCAATCGCTGCCGTTCTGTTTGAGCCTTTTTGCCCTGTCGTGCATCGGATCATTCGGTTTCGTGTGCTCGCGCTTCGGCTATGCCTGGGTGGTCGGCACGGTCACCGCGTGTCTCGTGATGCTGATGTCGCTCGATCAGCCGCAAGGGGCGTTCAACACAGCGGTCGACCGCGTCGCCGAGGTCATGATCGGGACCGTAGCGTCGTTGGTCGTCTGCGCCTTGAGCCCGGCGCCCGCCGAGGGTGGAGCCACGCCCGCGACAGGCTTGCTCGATCCGCCGCCGCTGGGGTTCTGGCGCCGCCGCTACGGCGACGAGTTGCGGCGCTGGCTTCCCGCCAACCGGCCAATGCTGGTGCACGCGTGCCGCGGCGGGTTGACCGTCATGCTGATGCCGGCGCTGGCCAATTGGCTGGCGCCGGTGAGCCCGGTCACGATCGGCATCACCGTGGTCGCGACCATGTCGATCCCGACGACCGCGATCGTCGAGCCCGGTAGCCCCGTCATTATCCGCCGGTCTGCGCATCGCCTTATCGGCTGTCTGCTGGGCGCACTCGCGGGGGTCGCCTGCCTCGCGTTCATCGGCAGTGATTTCCTACTGTGGATCGTGCTGATCCCTTCGGGGATCTGGCTGTGCTCGCAGATCCAGACCGGCACCACGGGCGTCAGCTATATCGGCACCCAGGCGGCGTTGGCGTATCTGATGAGCATGGTGCAGGGCCAGGGCCCACCGGACTCGATCAGCCCCGGCTTAGAGCGCCTGGTCGGGGTCATGGGCGGGCTGTCGATCCTGTTCATCGTTACGCTGATCTTGTCGCTGGTTCCGCTGTCCCCACTCTCGCCGGCACCGGCTCGCCGGTGATTGACAAGCCCTGCCCACAACGGTCTGATCGGCTCGCGAGTTTGCGGAAAGTAGGAGGGAGTTTTGGCCAAGTTCAGGATCGCGACGCCGACCGGCGCCAGCTTTACGACCGCCGGTGATTACGGGTACGAGATGGAGGCGCTGACACCGATCGACGCCGAGATCTTCGAGATCCCTCCAGGCTCCGAGGACGAGTTCGTCGGCGCGGCGCGCGATGCCGACGCGCTTTACGCCAAGGGCCGGCCGATCACCAAGCGGATGATCGACGGACTGCAGCGCTGCAAGATCATCGCGCTCGGCAGCGTCGGCGTCAACTCGGTCGATGTCGAGGCGGCGACGCAAAAGGGCATCCCGGTCACCAATTGCCCCGACACCTTCATCGACGAAGTCGCCGACCATGCGATGACCTTGATCCTCGCGACCTTTCGCCGGCTGGTCGTGCAGGACAAGCTGGTGCGCGAGGGGCGCTGGCGAGAGGGCCGGCCGATGCTGTCGAAGATCCCCCGCCTGATGGGCCAGACCCTTGGCCTCGTCTCGTTCGGCCACGTGGCGCGAGCGGTCGCCCGTCGGGCAAAGGTCTTTGGCTTGCACGTCATCGCCTACGACCCGTTCATCGAGGAACTGGTGGCGATCGAACACGGCGTCGAGCCGGTCAGCCTCCCCGAATTATTGCAGCGCGCCGACATCATCTCGATGCACGCGCCGGCGACCGAGAGCGCCAACCGGCTGATCCGCGAGGAGCACTTCCGCCAGATGAAGAAGACGGCGATCTACATCAGTACCGGGCGCGGCCCGACGACCGACGAGGCGGCACTGATCAAGGCGCTCGACGAGGGGATGATCGCCGCGGCCGGGCTCGACGTGCTCGAACAGGAGCCGCCCGGCGACAACAATCCGCTGCTGCGTATGGACAATGTGATCCTGACCGCGCATGTCGCCTCGGCCTCGGCCCGGTTCGATCCGGCACGGCGCCGGCGGGTCGGCCTCGAACTGTCGCTGGTGCTCGGCGGCAAATGGCCGATGTCCTGCGTCAACCCCTCGGTGCTGGCGAAGACCGACCTCAAGCGCTGGCAGCCGGTGTCGATGGAGCGCGGGCCGAACTCCTGAGAGCCGACAGAGGAGGAACCCCGTGGTCGTGCGCTACCCCGATCCAAACATCAAAACTCTCGACCCGCGCTTTTCGCCGCTGGTGCTCGGCAATGCGGCGATCGAGACGATCGCGACGGGCTGCCGCTTTACCGAGGGACCGGTCTGGTTCGGCGACCTGCGGTGCCTCCTTTCAAGCCAGTCGATCTATTCCCTTTACGTCGAAGCCCAGGGGGCGCTCGGCGGTTGAGGCTATTTCCGAGGGTTGTGCCCAGCCTACGCTGGCTACGATCGGCTCGGAGATCTGATCCATCAGGCAAAACGGGCGGAGGCTCTCATGGCGGTAATCGGAGACACGGACACCCCGGTGCAGGGCGGCAAACCGGCGCCGGCACTCAAGCTCAACTTTCTGTCGCACGGCACCTTGGAGAGCCGGAACCTCGCTTTCTCGCGCCGCTTTTACGAGGAGTTTCTCGGCCTCGAGGTCGTCCAGACGAGCCCGATCTCTCTGCTCATTCGATTGGGCGGCCCCAATACCATTGCGGTCGTCTACAGCAAGAACGTCGGCGGAATGAACCTTCTGAACCACAACGGGCTCGATGTCCGCACTCGGGAGGAGGTGGATGAGGCGCACCGCATCGTCTGCGCCGAGGCCGAGCAGATGGCACCTCAAGAAAATCTCGAAACCGCATCTTCAGCACGGCACCTACAGCTTCTTCTTTTGGGATGGCGACGATAATTGCTGGGAGATCCTGACCAACCCGGAAGGCGGCTATAGCTGGTTGTTCGAACAGGGCGACCAGCAGGGCAAAGGTCACCTCGACCGCAACTTCAAGCGACCGGGCGCCGACAGCTGAGCTGTTCGCTCTCGCCGACGAGGTGATCGAGTAGGCTGCCTCGCCTCACTCGCCCCGCTTGCGAGCGAGGGGTTTTCCCTCAATACGGGCTGCTGCCGCCGCCCGGCCGCGGAGCGTCCTTCATCTCGGCGATCGCCGCTTGGCCGCCCATCGTCATGAAGCGGTTGTCGCCGCCGACGGTGACAAAGCTAAAGCCCATCTCGATCATCTTTTTGGCGTAGGAGGGCGCGCCGCAATGGATGCCGGGCTGGACCTTGTGCCGTTTGCAGCCGTCGAGGACCTTTTTCAGCGCCGCCATCATCCATTCGTCGGGCTTGTCGCCGCCCGGGGCGTAGCCGAGCGAGATCGACAGGTCGGAGGGGCCGATATAGATCGCATCGAGCCCGGGCGTCGAGAGGATCGCGTCGAGGTTGTCGAGCGCCTCCTGGGTCTCGATCATGCCGAAGGCGACGACGACGTCATTCGCCTTGGCGTGATAATCGGGGCCGCCATAGAGCGCCGCACGGATCGGCCCCGAACTGCGATAGCCGAGTGGTGCGTAACGCATCGACCCGACGAATTTTTCGGCCTCGGCGCGGTTGTTGACCATCGGGCAGACGATGCCGTAGGCGCCGGCGTCGAGCGCCTTTTGGATGTGGGCCGGGTCGTTCCACGGCACCCGCACCATCGGGGTCACGTCGGTCGTCGAGATACCTTGCAGCATCGTCACCATCATCTGGTAGTCGATCATGCCGTGCTGCATGTCGATGACCAGCGAGTCCCATCCCATGTTGGCCATGACCTCGGCCGAGAAGCTGCTCGGAATCCCGCACCAGCTGTTGATGACGGCCTTGCCGGCCGCCCAATTGTCCCGCACTCGGTTCGCGCGCATGACCCGCTCCATCCTGGCTTAGGCGATATTGTTCCCCGATCCCGCCAGCTTAGCCGACGGCTGTCAAGCGCCGGCCACCACCAGCTCCTCCTGTTTCTGCAGAAAAAATGCAAGCAGGCGAGCAGTCGGGTAGTGACTCGGTTTGGCGCCCGGCGAGCCACCACCCGCCCACCAGCCGCAGTCGACGCCGAACCGGCGATCTTGCTGTTTTTGCTGTTTCTGCAGGAAATTATCAGCGAGCGTTAACATCTCCCCCGCGGAAAACCTGGAGAATCCGCGATCCGGCGAAGCCGAAAACAGCGGCCAGCCGAGCGCCGGCTCGCTCTAGACCGGCAAAGACGGCATCGCCAGACGCGCATTGCGTTAATCGATGTTGCGTAAATAGCACATGATATGCAATTTGTCAAAGCTAAATGCGCTCCGTGACAACCTGCGCGGCGCGCATGTCCGCATCTGTGCTGTTTGCCAGCAGACCGGCCGGCGATCGGTACTTGCCTGGCTCAGCGCGATCAACGTCCGCGTGCTGCACGGGGCGCGCGATGTCGCCGCGCTCGCCGAGCGCCGAGGATTCCCCGAATGATGGCCCGAAGGGCAGTGGGAGCAGGCCTCGCTTGGCCCATTGCCTCGGCCCTCCCTCCCTCTCTGCCCCTTGGGGGTGGAGAGGGCCGGAGTGAGGTGGGGATGGCAGAGCGCCGACAGCGCCCACCTCACCCTCCCCGTCGCTCTGGCGACGGGTCCCCTCCCTCTCCGCCCGGAGGGCGGAGAAGGCTGAGCTCCTTTCGGATGACGTCGAGGACGCCGGCGAGATTATGCAGGACGTCATTGTTCCAGAAGCGGATTAGGCGGTAGCCGCGGCGCGCGATCTCCAGGGTGCGGGCGGCGTCTTCTTCCTCTTGCTGCGCGTGTTGGCCGCCGTCGAGTTCGATCGCGAGCTTGCGGCCGGGACAGGCGAAATCGACGACGTGAGATCCGATTGGATGCTGCCGCCGAAAGCGGTGCTCGCTCGGAAGCTCGCGCAGAGCCAGCCACATCGCCTTCTCGGCTTCGGTACGCAGCCCGCCGCAGTCGCCGCGCAATCCGGGTCCGCCTTTTCAGCGCCAAGCGATGCTCCCTCCCTCTCTGCCCCTAAGGGGCGGAGAGGGCCGGGGTGAGGTGGGGATTGCAGACCTCGCTCTCGAGGTCGCCGAGGAGGGTGCGGGCGGCCTGCAGATCGGCGGTGTCGAAGCCTTCGGTGAACCAGCCGAGGATCGGGGCGAGCAGGGCGACCGCCTCTTGCGGCCGGCCCTGCTGTCGGCGCAGGCGGGCGAGGCTCATGGCACCGCGCAATTCCCAGGACTTCGCGTTCTGCCGGCGCGCGACGTCGATGGCTTGCTGCTATGGCCGTCTCGGCCTCGCTCACCGTCCCGGCGCCGGCGAGCAAGGCCTCGCCCCTGAGCCGATGGAGCTCCGCTTCAAGCGGCGCTCCCCCCGTCTTTTCGACCGCCTTCAGCCCGGCGGCGACCGACGCAAGCGCCGCTCCGGGCTTGCCGGTCGCCAATTGCGCATCGGCCTGCAACGCCAGCAGCACATGTTGGTGCCACCCCTAGACCGTAAGCCGTCCACCCCTTGGCCGATTTGGGCCAGCCCCTTCTCGCTTTCGCCAGAGACGCCGAGCGCCCATCCATCCGCGCAAAGGGCAAGCGCCTGCCACTGCGCCCGATGCGGTGCTCCTCGCAGATCTGTTAAAGCCCGTCCGGCACAGTCGGCGGCCGCCAGTGGCTCGTGGCGAAAGATGTGAACGAAGGCGGCGCAACACAGTGTTTGGGCGAGGGTCAACGGGTGCCCGAGCGTCTCGGCGCTTCTTACCGCTGCCCTCAGCTCCTCGAGGGACCGATCCGGGTAACCGAGCATCCAGGAAATGAGCATCAGCCAGAACTGGCATACCACGCCGGGGTGGGTGCCCGGCCAATCCGGGAACTGCATGTTCGGATCGAACATCTCGAAGCCCCGCCGAAAGTGCGCAAGCGCCGGCTCGAGCTTCCCCTGGTAGAACAGCGTCGTGCCGAGCGCCAAGTGCGCCCCGACGAGACGGGCCGCATCGCTCAAGCCGTTCGGCGACACGCAACCCCTCCTCGGCAAAATGCTGCGCCTTCTCCAGCTCGAGTAGGTTCAAATGGTGGAGATATAGGCCGCGGAGCGCCGTGAACTCCCGGGAGTGATCCCCGAGTTGCCGACAGAGCTCCGAGCGCCCGCGCATAGGTTCGGCCGACGTCGGGGTGGCTCTAGCTTTTGGTCGCGAACAGGGCGGGACCAAGCGCCATTTGCAGGTCCAGCTCCCGCTCGGCCCGCTCGCGCGTATCCGATAGCGCTTCGACCAGCGCCAGGCCTCGGTGAAATTGGTCGATCGCTTCGAGGTTCGCCGACTTGCTCGCCGCGGCCACGCCGGCTTTGTGCCAGTACGCAATCGCCTGCGCCGGACAGTTCGCTTCGGTGTAGTGATGCGCCACCAGCTCCGGTTGCGTGCTCGCCACCTCGGGAAAGCGATCCTCCAGCAGCTTTGCCACCTGCTGGTGATATTGCTGGCGGGTGCGCTTCAGCAGCGATTGGTAAGCCGCATCCTGAATCAGCGCATGCTTGAACAGGTAGCGCGAGCGCGGCGGGCGGCCGCGCTGGTAGAGCAGCTCGTCGACCACCAGCTGACCGAGACCGCTCTGCAGCATCTCTTCCTCGATCCCGGCCAGCGCACTGATCATGTCATAGGCAAACTCGCGTCCCAGCACCGAGCCCAATTGTGCCACTTCACGCAGCCGCGGCGCCCGGTCGAGCCGCGCCATCAGCGAATCCTGCAATGTCTCCGGGATGTGCAATTGCGCCAGCGAGCCCGTGAGCACGTAGGCGTCGCCGCGGGCCTCGAGCACCCCCGAACCGAGGATGGCCTTGGTCAGCTCCTCGACGTAGAGCGGCACGCCGTCGGCCTTGGCGACGATATGATCGACCACCTCGCCGGGCAGCGGCCGGCCGCCGGCCAGATGACCGACCATCGTCTCGACCTCCGGCCGCTCCAGGCGGTTCAATGTGATCGGCGTCATGTGCGAGCGCTGCGGCCAGGGCGGCGTCAATTCCGGCCGATAGGTCGCGACGACCAGCATCGCCGCGGTCGGCGCCTGCTCGATCAGCATGCCCAGCGTTTCCAACGTCGTCGGATCGGCCCAGTGCAAATCCTCCCATGCCATCAGCACCGGGGTGCCTTCGGCCACCTCGATCAGCCAGGCAACGATCGCATCGAGGGTCGCATCGCGCTGCTGCTGCGCCGTCATCGCAAGGCGCGGATAGCGGTCCTCGGGCACCGGCACGGACATCAGGTCGGCGAATAACCTGACACTCTCGGAGAGGGGCAAGGTCCTGAAGCCGGCGAGCCCGGCTTCGAGCTTCGCCAGGTGCTGTTGCGCGGTATCCTCCGGCTGCCAGCCGAACACGCGCTTCAAATGTTCGATGATCGGATGAAAGGCGCTCGCCGTGTGAAACGGAGAGCAGCGGATCGCCACCCAGATGTGGTCCTTGCCGGCCGCCTCCCTTAAGCCTTCCACCAGGCGGGACTTGCCGACCCCGGCCTCCCCCTGGATCAGCACGACCTGGCCGCGGCCATGGCTACTGCCGTCCCAGGCCCGCAATAGCAGCCCCATCTCCTCCTGGCGCCCGACGAGGGGTGCGGAGCTCCCGGTCCGGGTTGCGGCAAACCGGCTCTCGACATCCCGCGCCGACAAGACGCGCCACGCCGGCACCGGCTCGGCGAACCCCTTCAGCTCATAGGCCCCAGATCCTCGAGGTCGAAGTGATCGCCGAGCATCGCGCGCGTCGCCGCGCTGACGACGATCTGGTTCGGCTGCGCCAATGCCTGCAGGCGTGCGGCCAGGTTCGGCGTCTCGCCGACGACCGCGGTTTCCGATGCGGTTCCTTCGCCGATCTGATCGCCGACGATCACCGGTCCGGTGGCGATGCCGATCCGCACCGCGAGCTCGACCCCGGGCGGCCTCGGGACCGCGGCATTCAGCTCCGCCATCGCATCGACGATGTCGAGACCCGCCCGCACCGAACGCTCGGCCTCGTCCTCATGGGCGCGCGGGTAGCCGAAATAGACGAGGATGCCGTCGCCCATGTACTTCGCGACAAAGCCGTCGTAATGCCGGATCGCGGCACTGCAGCGGCTCTGATACGACGCGATGACATCGCGCAGATCTTCGGGGTCCATCCCGGTGGAGAGTGCGGTCGATCCCACCAGGTCGCAAAACATCACGGTCAGCTGGCGGCGCTCGGCCTGGGCCGGTGCGGCTGCGGGAGGCGGCACCGGTGCCGATGTCGCTGTCAGGGCTGGGGCAGGTGCTGCGGCGCCGAGTGCCGCGATGGCGGAGAGGAGCTTGCGGCGATGGCCGACCGCGGTCACGCCGATGGCGATCAGGTCGTCGGCCGTCAGGTCCGGCAGGACGTCTCCGTCGACTTCGTTGTCGCGGAACGCCGGCTCGTATTGAGCAAGACCGAGCTGCTGCAGCCAACTCGCGACATCGATCGCCATCTCAGGTCCCCTTCATCAGGGCAGACCCAGCATCCGCCGCTCGCACCACGACCGCAATAGGGCCGTTCAACCTTGCCTCGTCATCGCCACCCGGTTATGGTCAGATAATGATGACCAGTGGACACAGATAATGACCGACAGTAGGTACGTTGCCGCAACGGACTTCAAGGCCAACTGCCTGCGCCTGATGGACGAGGTGGCGCGGCAGCGTCGGCCGATCATCATCACAAAGAGGGGCAAGCCGGTCGCCAAGCTGGTGCCGGTAGAAACGGAGGCGATCGATCTCTTCGGCCGCATGGCCGGGAGCATTAAGATATGTGGCGACATCGTCAGCCCGATCGAGGATGCGGGGTGGACCGGTGACGAGGAGAACATCTGATCCGGAATTGCTCTTGCTCGACACTCATGTGTGGCTTTGGCTCGTCGCGGGCAGTCCGGACCTTTCAACGGAAGCGCGTCATACGATCGACGGGGCCGCCGCAGCGGGTACGCTTCGGATCGCGGCCATCTCGCTTTGGGAGGTTGCATTGCTGGCCTCGCGCGGCCGCATCGTCCTGGGCAAGTCCATCGGCCCTTGGCTCGAGGAAGCGCTGGCCGATCCCGGCCCCGCCATCGATCCGCTCAGTCCGCAGATCGCGGTCGAAAGCTACGCTCTACCAGACGCATTTCATCGCGACCCGGCTGACCGGCTGATCGTCGCCACAGCGCGGGTGGCGAATGCGGCACTGATGACCCGCGACCAGCGCATTCTCGACTACGCCGCACGCGGGCACCTGACGGCGATTGCCGCCTGAGGGCTCGCCGCTGCCCATACCTCCCTCTCTGCCCCTTAGGGGCGGAGAGGGCCGGGGTGAGGTGGGGATTGCAGAGCGCCGACAGCGCCCGCCTCACCCTCCCCGTCGCTGAAGCGACGGGTCCCCTCCCTCTCCGCCCGAAGGGCAGAGAGGGCGTTCCAATTCTCGTCGGATGACTTCGAGCACGCCGGCGAGATTTTGCATGACGTCATTGTTCCAGAAGCGGATTACGCGATAGCCACGACGTGCGATCTCCAGGCTGCGGGCTGCGTCTCCCTCTTGCTGCTAGTCCAGCACTTCCTTGTTGACGACGTTGTCGCGGATCGGCTTGCCGTCGAGCACGCTCAAGATGTTCTCTACCGCGGCAACGCCCATGCGGTCGACCGCCTCGCGCGTCACCCCGGCGACGTGCGGCGCCGCGATGAAGTTCTTGAGCCCGAGCAGCGGGTTGTCCGTCGGGGTCGGCTCCTGGTCGAAGACGTCGAGTGCCGCACCGGCGATCCGGTTCTGGCTCAAGGCGTCATAGAGCGCCTTCTCGTCGATGATGCCGCCGCGCGCGGTGTTGACGATAAACGCCGTGCGCTTCATCCGTGCGAGCCGGGCGGCGTTGAAGAGCCCGACCGTCTCTGGTGTTTTCGGGCAATGGATCGTAATGAAATCGGCGCGCGCGACCGCGGCGTCGAGATCCTGCACCGGCTCGTAGCCCATGCCGCGGATCGTCTCCGAATACATATACGGGTCGTAGACCAGCACGTTGGTCTCCATCGCCGCGAAGCGCTTGGCAGAGCGCGTGCCGATCTTGCCGAAGCCGATAATAAGGACAGTCTTGCCGTAGAGATCGACCGGCATCTCCTTGTAGCGGTCCTGCCAGCGGCCTTCCTTGACCAGCGCATCCATCGCGGCACCACGGCGGGCCAGCGACATGATCAGGAACACTCCGGCCTCGGCGACGCTGACCGAATTGGCTGTGCCGCCGATCATCAGCGGGATCTTGCGGCGGGTCAGCGCCGGAACGTCGACGGCATCGTAGCCGACGCCGATGCGCGAGACGACCTCGATCTCGGGTGCGGCGTCGAGCTCGGGATCGCTGAACGGCTGCACGCCGAGCGCCACCCCGGCGACATCCTCCAGCAGCCGGTGCAGTTCCGCCTTTGGTACCGTGTACTGGTAGGGCACCCCTTCAACATCGTCGCGTGCTTCGACGAGCGCCCATCCGGCGCGCGCCATCGTCGTCGGCAGCAGCAGCTTTTTTCTGTTGGTTCCCGATGCAGTCGTCGCCATTGGTTGGTCCCTCTTGCACTGTTATGTCGAAACCCTATCGCGTCGCCGTGCTTCTTTCCACCTCGCCCGTGCTAGGTTGGCGCGAACGACCAGTACCAGCGGAGGTGCGCCATGCCGACTGAATTCGTGATGTTGCCGCCGCAGACGGAAAGGACGCGGGAGTGGAGCGCGCGCCTCGCCGTGGCCCTGCCGGAGATGAAGATAATCGTCGCCGAAAATCACACCCATGCAGCCCAGGTGATCGCCAATGCCGATGCGGTCTTCGGGACGATCCCGCCCGACCTCCTGCGCGAAGCGAGGCGGCTGCGCTGGCTGCAGGCGCCCCAGGCGGCACCGCCCGCGGGCTATTACTACCCCGAGCTCGTCGCCCATCCCGTCGAGATTACCAATTTCCGCGAGATCTACAGCGACCACATCGGCGCGCATGTAATGGCATTTGTGCTCGCCTTCGCTCGCGGGTTGCAGCACTACATTCCACAGCAGCTCAGGCGCGAATGGAAGAAGCTGCCGCAGAACACCGGCGTCGTTCATCTGCCGGAAGCGACCGCGTTGATCGTCGGCGTCGGCGGGATCGGCAGCGAGATCGCCCGGCTCGCCTCCACGTTCGGCATGCGGGTCATCGGCGTCGACGAACGCCGCCGCGACGCGCCGCCGGGAGTGGCCGAGCTGCATCGCGGCGACGAGCTCGACGCGCTGTTGCCGGGCGCCGACTTCGTCATCTTGACGGTGCCGCACACCCCGGAAACCGAAGGCTTCATGAACCGGTCGCGGTTCCAGGAGATGAAGCAGACCGCCTTCTTCATCAATATCGGGCGCGGCCTGACGACGCGGCTCGACGACCTCGCCGCGGCGCTCGAGGCCGGCGAGATCGCCGGTGCCGGTCTCGACGTCTTCGAGCAGGAGCCGCTGCCCGCCGACCACAAGCTGTGGACCCTGCCGGGGGTTCTGATCACACCGCATACCGCGGGCTACGGCCCCTATCTCGACGACCGGCGCTACGAGATCATCCTCGACAACTGCCGGCGCTTTCTCGCCGGCGCGCCGCTGCGCAACCTCGTCGACAAGGCGCGCTGGTTCTGACCGACGCGGCGCCTGGGCGTCGGATCTAGGGGATCTCCTCCCCTTTTCTGCGGGCCAGCAGCAGTACGCGTTGGCGAAGATGCTCGGCATCGACCCCAGCGGCGTCGCAGGCGATCTGGTAATCGCGGCCGTTTTCGAAAAACCATTCCAGCGCATCCTGCCGCTCGGGCCGGCGCGCATCATCGTGCGCGCCCATCACGCCGGGGCCGACCGCGTCCTGCAGCGCCCGCTCCACGACCGCGCACCACAGCTGGCGCTCGGGAAATCCGCTGCTGCGCACGACAACCTGCGAAGGGCGCTTCGTCAATGTCCTCCCGTCGCCGTCAGCCCTGGCGCAGATTGACGGCTGCCGTCTTGCCTTGCTGGCCACGCTCGATGTCGTAGCTCAGTTGCTGGCCCTCGCGGAGATTGCCGATTCCCGAGCGCTCGACGGCGGAGATGTGGACGAACACGTCCTTCGAGCCGTCCTCGGGCTGGATGAACCCGTAGCCCTTCTGTGTATTGAACCATTTGACGGTGCCGGTGGCCATGGCGCTTCCTCTCGTAAAGTGATCCGGTGCGCCGAGCGGACGCGCCGGTTCCAACTTCGCCTGGCAGGCCGAAGCCCCACGAGTTGACCACGGCATGTTAATTTTTTGCCTTGTTCGAGACAAGCGATGAGCAAGCCGCCGGCAAACCGCGTGCGGCGGTGGGCATTGTCGAGAGAGGTCGCGCCGCGTTTCCCGGTTGCGACGCACCGGGTTTCCTGATCAGCTTCACCAACGCCGTCGACCGACGCGAGGCCGAGGGCCGTAGAAGCCGAGAGGAGAGGAGGGGAGGGCATGCGCTTTGTCTGGTTCAATCTGATGCCATGGCCCGACCTGCCGGAAGATTTCCGCGATACGTATCGCTCGGTCTGGGTCGACATCCCGAGCTCGCTTTACGAGCCGGTGCGCGGGCACGAGGTCTACAACACCTATCTCGACCAACTCGAGTTCGCCGACACGGTCGGATTCGACGGGCTCGGCGTCAACGAGCACCATGCCAATGCCTATGGGCTGATGCCCTCGCCCTGCCTGATGGCGGCGGCGCTGTCGCGCCGCACCTCGCGCGCCGCCCTCGTCGTGCTCGGCAGCTCGATCGCCCTTTACGATCCGCCGATCCGGGTCGCCGAGGAATTCGCGATGCTCGACGTGATCTCGGGCGGCCGGCTGGTGGCGGGCTTCCCGGTCGGCACCTCGATGGACACGAACTACGCCTATGGCCGGGTGCCGGCTTTGCTGCGCGAGCGTTATGCCGAGGCGCACGACCTGATCCGCCGCGCGTGGGCGGCCGACGAGCCCTTTGTCTTCAACGGGCGCTTCACCAAGCTGCGCTACGCCAATTGCTGGCCCAAGCCGGTGCAAAAGCCGCATCCGCCGATCTTCATTCCCGGTGGCGGCTCGGTCGAGACCTATGATTTCTGCATCGAGAACGACTACAACTATTCTTATCTCAGTTTTTTCGGCTATCTGCGTGCGCGGCGGCTGATGGAGAATTATTGGCAGCGGGTCGCGCAGCTGGGTGCCGACGATTCGCCCTATCGCGCCGGCTTTGCCCAGTGCATCTGCGTCGCCGAGACCGATCTCGAAGCAGAGCGCCTCTATGGGCCGCACATCTCCTACTTCTTCAATCGCTGCCTGCATATCTTCCCCGGCTTTGTCGATGCCCCGGGATACCGCACGATCAAGACGATCCAGTCGGAGTTCCTGAACCAGCTCACTCGCCCAAATCTGGGTCAGGCGGCCACCCTCTCCTGGGGAGAGCTGATCGAACGCGGCTACATCGTCGCCGGGAGCCCTGAGACCGTGCGCGAGCGCATGGCAGAGCTGATCAAGACACTCCGCGTCGGCAACATCATGTGCCTTATTCACATGGGCAACATGCCGCCCGAGAAGACGCGCTACTCGACCGAGCTCTTTGCGAGGAAAGTGATGCCGCATTTGAAGGGCATCTGGAAGGATTACGACAACGATGAGCGCTTCTGGATCCACCCGTTGGCCGAGCGCGCCGTTCCGGGGTCTTCAGTTGCGGAGGCCGGATAATGAACATTCGCTCTTACCTGCTCGAAATTGCCGAGGGACGCCGCAAGATCCAAGTCTTCGAGGCGGGTGAGGGTCGGCCGCTGGTCTTCCTGCACGGCGCCGGCGGGTTGACCGAGGACAACCCGTTTCTCCCAGCCCTCGCCCGGCGCTGGCACGTCTTTGCACCGTTGCTCCCGGGCTATGGCGATTCCGAAGGCGCCGAAGACCTACGCGACATGCTGGCCGTTACCTTGCATGCGTTCGACGTGCTCGATGCCCTCGGGCTCGATCGGCCGATCCTGGTCGGGCATTCGATGGGCGGGATGATCGCGGCCGAGATGGCGGCGATCGCGCCGCGGGAGGTCGAGCGCCTCGGGCTGATCGCTCCGGCAGGGCTGTGGCTCGACGCGCACCCGGTGCCCGACCTGTTCTCGAAATTGCCGCACGAGTTGCCGGCGCTGTTGTTCCACGACCCGGCGTTCGGCGAACGGTTGATGACCGCCGGCGGCGATCTCGACGATCCGAAATTCCTCGAGGCCTTCATCATCCGCAACACGCGCCAGCTGGCGATGGCGGGGAAATTGCTGTTCCCGATCCCCGACCGTGGCCTCGACGAGCGCCTCTACCGTATCCGCGCCAGGACCGTGCTGATCTGGGGCGACAGCGACCGGATGGTCCCGCCGGCTCATGGCGATGCTTTTTGCAGCGGCATCGCCGGAGCCGAACTCGTCCGGATACCGCAGGCCGGCCACATGGTCATCGTCGAGCAACCGGAGGCCGTGGTGGCAGCGCTCACGCGGCTCGAGTGAGCTCGGCGCTGCCGTTCACGCTGCCCCCGTTTGCGCCAGGTACCAATCGAGGATTTCTTCGCCGGTCCAGAACAGCACGTCGCGATAGTCGCGGATGCGGCCGAGCGTATTGCGCAAGTATTTCAGCCGGTGCGGCGCTCCCATGATGTAGGGGTGCACCACCAGCGCCATGATCCGGGCCGTTTGCGCCGCATCGTCATAGAGCTGGGCGAATTGATCGATCGCGCGGTCGTAATATTCGCCGGCTCTGTGATGCTGGATCAGCATCATCGCCACGTCGTTGCATTCCTGCGTGTAAGGGAGATTGACGATCGGCTTGGTTCGGGTCTTCAGCCACACGGGCTGGTCGTCGAGGACCCAGTCGCAGACGTATTCGAACCCTTCCTCGGCCAAGAGGTCCGGCGTCTCCCAGGTCTCGGTCAGCCCCGGACCAAGCCAGCCGCGCGGGCGCTTGCCGGTGAAGCTGCCGATCGCCGCCGCGGTCCGGCGGATGTCGTCGCGCTCGTCGGCGACCTTCTGCATGCTCTGTTGAGTAAAGCCGTGGCCGATGAACTCCCAACCGCGGTCGCGAGCCGCGCGCGCGATCGGCTCATAGCCGGAAATCGCCGAGCCGTTGATCGCGAGGACGGCGCGAATGCGGAAATGATCGAGCACCTCGAGCATGCGCCAGAACCCAACGCGGTTGCCGTATTCGTGCCAGGCCCAGTTCGGGATGTCGGGCATCGGCGCGCCGCCGGCCGGCGGCGTCAGCACGGTACGCGGCATCGGCTCCCTCGGATCCCATTCCTCGACATTGACGATAACCCAGACCGCCAACCGCGCGCTGTTCGGCAGCACCAGCCTTGGCCGTTCGCCGATCGCCGAAAATTCGAGACGCTCGGACGGCAGCATGACGCCCTTTCTGATAATCAGGGCTCGGTCTTGGCCGACCGGTACCAGTCGAGAATCTCGACCCCGTTCCAGTGCAGCACACCGTCGTAGCGGTTGATGTGCTCGTAGACGGCTTCGAGATATTTGATCCGGTGCGGCTGGCCGCTGATATAGGGATGGATCGCGATCGCCATGATCTTCGCCCGCTCGGCTCCCTCGCGATACAGCCGCTCGAAGCTGTCGATGCAGCGTTGCGTGAAGTACGCCAACTCATGATGCTGCACCAGCATCATCGTGATGTCGTTGAGCTCGACCGAGTAAGGCAGTGTAACGAGCGGGCCGTGGGTTGTCCGGATTTCCGTCGGCTCGTCGTCATAAACCCAGTCGCCAATATATTTTACGCCCGCAGCGGCAAGGAAATCGGGCGTGTCGTAGGTCTCGGTCAATCCTGGACCGAGCCAGCCGACCGGCCGGGTGCCGGCAAAGTGGGCGAGCGTGTCCAGCGACTTCGAAATCATCTGGGCCTGATCGTCGACCTTGTG
The DNA here is from genome assembly GCA_963796155.1 of uncultured Alphaproteobacteria bacterium. Lineage (GTDB taxonomy): Bacteria > Pseudomonadota > Alphaproteobacteria > ATCC43930 > CGMCC-115725 > AP-15. The sequence continues at coordinate 42,518 of CAWCKT010000004.1, forward strand.
GATCGGCCTCTGCTCCCAGGCATGGCCCATGAATTCCCAACCAGCCTCGCGCGCCGCCCGAGCAACGCGGCGGTACGTCCGGCAGACGCGAGCGTTTATCGAGAGGGTAGGGCGAATCCCCAGGCGCCCGAAGAGATCGAAGAAGCGCCATACGCCGACCCGCATGCCGTATTCGTGCCAGGACCAGTTCGGGACATCCGGCACGAATATCTCACCGGTGGGCGCCGGCAGTACCTGCCGGGGCATCTGGCGCGAGATCGACCAGAATTCCAGGTTGACAATCGTCCAGACAACGATCCGAGCCCGGTTAGGCAATAGCAGCGCCGGCCGATCGACGATCGCCGAATAGGCGCAGCGTTCACGCGGAATCATTCCTACCTCTCGCTCGCGCCACGACAGGACGACAATTTCGCGGTTTGCGTTTCAACATGCAAGAGCATTCCCCAATCCGGAGAGCAAGTGCTGTCGAATGTCCCGCACTCGTGTGCATCGCAAAACGTGCAATGCTGCAATGCAGCAATGCAGCAATGCAAAGATGGGCCTTCCCGAACGGGGTTGATGCCGGACATTTCTTCGTACAGCGCATGGGTATCGAGCTAGAAATAATGAGGGACGAGGGTCAATGAGATCAAATCATTCCCGGGGCAACGTCTTTGTTGCGAACCTGCCTCCGGAGTTTTCCGACGAGGAACTGGCTGAGACCTTCGACACCTTCGGGATTGTGCTAAGAGCGTCAATCGCGCGCGATCCGGCGACTGGAAAGCGGCTGCGCTACGGATTTGTCGATATCGCCACCGAGCGCGCCGCCAATCGCGCGGTGGCAACGATGAGCGGCACCCAGATCCATGGGTACACCCTCGACGTACGGATCAGCGATCGCCCGGCAGCGGCACGCAAGCTCGGGCGCGTCAACCATCCGCCGCAGCGAGCGTCGCTCCGGCTGGTGGCGCGCGCAGGCGCAGAGATTGAAGCTGCGTCCGATACCTCTTACCGACACCCGCAACCGAGGAAGCCCCCCACCTTTCAGGTCGAACGTCGCTCGTTACCGCGCCGGACCTGAGTGCGCGGGTTCGTCTCATTCGGCGCGGAAGGTCACCCCGGCCTCGCTCATCGAGCGCATTGCCCGCGCCAGCGAGCCATCGATATCGATACCGCGGCAAGCGCTCGTCACCACGGTGACGTCGAAACCAGCGTCACGCCCGTCGATCGCCGAGTAGGCGACGCAAAAATCGGTGGCGAGCCCGCACAAGGTAATGCGTTCTAGTCCGCGCTCCCTCAGATAGCCGGCAAGCCCGGTCGCCGTCCGACGGTCGTTCTCGCGGAACGCCGAGTATGAATCGATCGCGCTTCTGAACCCCTTTCTGAGAACCAGCTCGGCGTGCGGGACGTCGAGCCTTGGGTGAAACGCAGCTCCCGGCGTTCCCTGCACGCAGTGGTCCGGCCACAGGATTTGTGCGCCATAGGAAACGTCGATCGCATCGAAGGGACGCTTGCCGGGATGCGAGCTTGCGAACGAGGCGTGTCCCCGCGGGTGCCAGTCCTGGGTCAGAATGACGTGGGCGCACGCCGCGGCCAGCCGGTTGACCGCTGGGACGACCGCATCGCCCTCCGGAACCGCAAGCGCCCCGCCGGGGCAGAAATCGTTCTGCACGTCGATGACAAGGAGGACATCTCGATCGGTCTGTTTCATGGCTTGCCTCGCAAACGCGGGATGATCTCGCGAGCGATGATCTCGACCTGATCCGTTCTGCAAACGTCCTAACGCGCCATCGCCGCGACCATCTCTTCGATCCACGCCCTGTCGTCGCTGATACTCGCGAGCTGCGCCCGCAACTCCGGCTCCGGCATCGCGCACGAGCGGATCACCTGCAGATCTTCCTCGTCGCCGTCGTAGTCACAGACGATCTCAAGGCGGATCCCATTGGGATCGAAGAAGTAGAACGAGTGGATCGCCGGCGGGATGGTCAAGAGCGGGCCCGCCACGATCTCGATGCCGTTCGCCTGGAGCCGCGCCTGCATCTCGCGATAACGGCGCGGCCCGCACACGAACGAGACATGCTGCATTGCGCCGAGCGTATCGCGATCCGCATGGGCGACCTCTTTCGGATATTCGAAAAATGCGAGCAGGCTGTCGCCGCCCATGTCGAGAAAGTAGTGGAGAATGTTCTTGTAGGGCGGCGATCCAACGCCGTGCGCCGGCCCGGCTCCCGGCGGCGGCGACGGCGTAAGCAGACCGTGGACGAGCGGCATACCGAGGACGCGCACGTAGAAATCGAGTGTCATGCGCATGTCCGCGGTGACGAGCGCGAGGTGATGGATGCCGCGCAGCAGCGGCTTGCCCAGCGCGGAGGTTTCCGGCCGGGGCTCGGCGATCGGCATGTCCATTGGTACTTCCGTTGGCTTGTCCTTACAGAAACGCGTCTTTTACCCACCGTGATCCGAGTGGAGGCTTAACCCCGCGATTGTAGGCTACGCCGCCGGGTAAGCCCGCACAACGCGTACGCAACATCGCGGCTCATTCTGCCGCCTACCCGATTGCACGCGCGGCGGGCTGCAGCCATGGCGACGGCGATCAGATCGGCTCCCACGTCCTCGGTGTAACCGCCCGCTGATTATAACCCGCGCAGGCGGGGGATGATGTCGCGGGCGATGATTTCGACCTGGTCGGGCTGATACCGGTACGGGATGAAAATGATTTTTTGCACGCCGACCGCCAGCTGGGCGCGGAGTTGTGCGACGCATTCGTCGACCGTGCCGAAGACTGCCGCTTCCTTGGTCGAGTCGCTCCAAGCGGCATAATCCCATTCCTGACCCAGCCACTCCATCATCGGCGCCTCGACCGTCTGGCGCGGGCCGACATAAATCGGCAGCTGGTTGGCGTTGAGCAGACCCTCAGGATCTTGTCCCGCCTCCTCGGCAAAACCGCGCACCTTGGCCCAGGATTTGGCGAACCCCTGCGGGGTATAGAAATACGTCAGCCATCCACCATTGAGAGCGGCGCGTTTGAGGACGCGGTCGACGTAGCCGCCGATCAGGATCACCGGGAGCCGAGCCGGTTTGGGGGACAGATTGGCGCCGCGCAGGTGATGCGGCGGGTACTCGCCGTTGACCTGGTTCTCGGTCCACAGCCGGTGGAGGACCTCAAGGCTGCGGTCCATGATCCGGCCACGCTCCTGGAACGGCACGCCGACCGCGTCGAACTCGCGGCGATACCAGCCCGAGGCCATCCCCAATAGCAGCCGCCCGCCGGCGATTAGGTCGAGGCTCGCCAGCTCCTTGGCCAGCACCACCGGGTTGCGCAAGGGCAAGACCAGCACGCCGGTGCCGAGCTTGATGGTCGAGGTGCGTGCGGCGACCGCGCTCAGCAGCATCAGTAAATCGACGACCGGAAAAGGCGGGTCGACCCCGAGCAAGATGTGGTCCCACACCCAGACCGAGTCGAAGCCCAGCGCTTCGGCCCTGACCGCGTAAGCGATCAGCGCCTGCGGATCCGGCATCTCCGGCCAGGTCGTGAAATTGCGCAGTGCCAGGCCAAAGGTGTTCGAGAAAATGGTCACGCGAGGCTCCCTCAGGCCGTGTAAAGCCGCTCGGGGTCGAGATGGCGCAGCACAGCGAGCTCCTTTTCGGTCGGCGGGTCGGTCATCGGCAGATCAGCCTCGATCATGAGCTCGAAACCGGTGTTCTCCCGCACCTGATCGGCGGTGACGCCGGGATGCAGCGCCAACAGCTTCATCCGCTTTGCGCTCGCGTCGAAACCGAGCAGGGCGAGATCGGTGACGACCCGGAACATGCCGCCGGCAATCAATCCGGCCGCGCGCCGACTGTCGCCGCCCGCGAGAAAGCCAGGGCTGGTGACAAAATCGACCTGGTTCACGAACCGTCGCTTCTCGTGCTTCATCGCCACGATCATCTGCGTCAGGCTGGCGATGTCGTTGCCGCCGCCGGTCCCGGGCAGACGCGTCGCCGGGCGGCCGGGCTCGCCGATAAACGAGCTGTTGAGGTTGCCGTACTGGTCGATCTGCGCGCCGCCCATGAAGCCAACGTCGACATAGCCGCGTTGGAGCAGCAGCAGCACGTCGGTGCTGCCCAGCACCATGTTGGCGCGGCGGGTGCAGCGCTGCTCGTTGGTCGAAGGCGGCAATTTCCCCGGCTCGACAAAGGCGCCGATTGTGCCGCCTTCGAAGAGGATGGTGAGCCCCGGGGCGTGCAGTCTCTGAGCCAGGGTTGCCGCCAACAGCGGGATGCCGACGCCGGCAAAGACGACCTGCCCGTCGCGCAGCAGCCGCGCACTGATCACCGCCAGCAGCTCGCTCGCCGTACAGGCGGCGCCGTTAGTCGTCATAAATGCTCCTCCCGCGGCGGCTCGCCTCGAGCAATTCGTCGAGGCCGAGCAAACCCAGGTACGCGGTCCACGACTTTGGACCATAGAAATAGCGCTCGAGGTATGACCGCATGCCCTGGTCGGGGTCCTGCCTTATTTGGGCGGCATAAAAATCGAGGTGCTTAAACAGCGGCTCGTAGAGGCCGTAGCACTCGTGCGGCGCCGAGCCGAACGGGACCTCGACGACGGCCTCGACGGCGAGGAACGGGATCTTGGTCTGGTCCGGTGAGCGGCGGATCTGGTCGTTCGAGACGATGCGCTCGGTGGTCAAGATCACGCGGTTCGCTGCCATTGCAAGATCGAGGTCCATGAACGGCAGCCCGTCGATTTGCGCGTTGCCGTAAGCGTCGCAGCGCTGGACGTGGATCAGCGCGACATCCGGGTTGAGTGCAGGAACCAGCACCAGCTTCTCGCCGGTGAACGGACAGTCGATCTGCCGCGCATCGGGCAATTGCCCGAGCAAATCGGAGCCCATCATCGAGCGCATCGGCAAGAACGGCACACCCATCGCGCCCGCGCGGAAGCGCAGGCCCACCGCCATGTGGCTCCATTCCTCGAACCGCGCACGATTTGATTCGGTGTAGGCGCGCATGACGCGCGATACGCCCCAGACGATCCCTTGGCTGAACCAACTCGTCAGGATGTGCCGGCTCGCCCCCGAGGCGAACAGCAGCTCGCCCTCGCTCGAAGTGATGCTGCGGCAGCACGAAAGGTCTTTGCGGCCGGCGCGGATCAATGCCCAGATCATCGCCATCGGCGTGCGCGACAATGTGCTGCCGCCGATGCCGACCGAAGCGCCGTCGGGGACGAGTGCCGCTGCCTCTTCGAGCGACATCACCTTCTCGCGCAGGCTGCGGTCGCGCTCGTTGTGTACGGCGGCGGAGTTCGTCGTAGGCGAGCGTCAACGACCTTCCTCCAAGCCGGACGCGGCGTTGAACTCGGCGATCAGCGCGTCCCAGGCCGGTGCAGCCTGCCGCAGATCTATCCAAAACGCTTGGCTGCGGCGCCGTTCGAACATCTCGAGTGGCACACCTTGCTGCTCGACCCAGGTGTAATAGCCGAGGTTGAAGATGCGCGAGCGCTCGCCGTGGGTCAATTCGAGCACATCATTGTCTGCCGCACCGAGCAGATGCTGGCCGAAGACCTCGCCCGCGTTCACCGCATCGAACCCGTCGGAATAATGTGTCGCGAGGAACTTGCGGCCGTTCGCTGCCGTAGAGCGCGGCGCTGTCGGTCGCAACAGTGACGATCGCGTCCTCCTCGCCGAGTTCCAGACGCTTGGCGGTCTTGATCGCGGCGAGCAGGTTGGCGATGCCCGACAGGCCGATCAGCTTCAGCCTGGCGAGCAGTTCCAGGTCGATATGGCGGCGGTCCGCCAAATAGGCGAGCCCGGTATCGCTGTTGAAGAGCAGGTCGAGCGCCCCGGTGCCGCGGTCCGAAACGCCGACGACGATGTCAGTGTTCATGACGTTGTGGATCAAGGGAACGTGCTTGTCGCCGATGCCCTGGATGTTGTGCTCGCCAAAGCCGTTGCGCAGCAGGGTCGGGCACTCGCTGGCCTCGGCGGCGACGATGCGGGCGCCGTACTGCTCTTTGAGGTAGTCGCCGGCCGCGAGCGTGCCGGCCGACCCGGAGGCTGCGACAAACGCCGCCACCCGCAGCCCCGGCCGCTGTTCCCGCACCGCCTCGAAGACCCGCGCGAGCGCCGGCCCGGTGCACGCATAATGGGCCACGTAGTTGCCGAATTCCGCAAACTGATTGAGGACGACATTGGCCGGATCGCGCGCGAGCTCGGCGCACTTGTCATAGATCTCTTTGACGTTGCTCTCCGAGCCGGGGGTCCTGACGATATCCTCGGGCCGCGGCACCCAGGCGCGCAGCCACTCGAAGCGCTCCTCGCTCATGCCCTCCGGCAGCACGGCAATGGCGCGGCAGTCGAGGATGCGCGAGATCGCGACGCCGCCCCGGCAGTAATTCCCGGTCGACGGCCACACCGCCCGGTGACGCGCCGGATCGAACCGGCCGGTCACCAGATAAGGGATCAGGCAGCCATAGGCCGCCAGCACCTTGTGCGCACCGATCATCGGGAAGAAGCAACCGAGCGCCATGACGATCGGCGGTCGCACTCCGGTCAGCGATGGCGGGAAGACGAGGTGAGTGGGGGTCGCGGCCAAACCGGTGCGGGAGGGGTCGTTGTACCAGTGCACGCGAAAGAGATTGGCCGGGTCCGGACGATCGGGATCGACCGACCGAAGTGCCGTCCTGCGCGGTTCCGGAATTTTCGAAGGATCGGCCAGCTCGGCGAAGGTCGGCAGACTAACTCCCGCCCGACCCAGCCGTCGCGCCGCGCGGTCACGAACACCGCGGTCGACGATCGTCGACGCAACCCCACCGCTCATGATGCGACCATCTTACCTCAGGACAGGGCTCTAACTTAGCCGACTGTCTGCTAAGCTTCGAGCAGGTATCAGAAGGAGGCGGCATTGTCCGGTGTGCTCGAAGGCATACGCGTGCTGGATTTCGGGCGCTACATCGCAGGACCGTTCTGCGCCGCACTCCTGGCCGATCTCGGCGCCGAGGTGATCCGCATCGAGCGATTGGGCGGCGGCGAGGATCGCCCGTTCATCCCGGTCGGCGCCGGACCCGAGGGCGGCGGTGCGATGTTCCTGGCGATGAACCGCAACAAGCTCGGGATGACCCTGGACCCAGCCGCCCCGAAGGGCCGCGAGATCGTCAAGAAGCTCGTTGCGACCGCCGATGTCGTCGTCGCCAATCTGCCGCCGCAGGTGCTGCGCGCGCTGGCCCTCGACCTCGACAGCCTGCGCCTCGTCAAGCCCGACATCATCCTGACGACGGTCACCGGCTTTGGCGCCGGCGGGCCGCTGAGCCACAAGCACGGCTTCGACGGCATCGGCCAGGCGATGAGCGGTGCCGCCTATCTTTCCGGCACACCGGACCAGCCGATCGCCATCAAATTACCCTGGGTCGATTTCGGCACGGCGTGCCTATCGGCTTTCGGCACGCTCGCCGCGTTGATCGAGCGGGGCAAGACCGGCCGTGGGCAGAAGGTCGAGGGCGCGTTGCTGCGCACCGCGATCGCCTTCGCTAATGCGACCCTGATCGAGCAGGCGTTGACCCGGGTCGACCGCACCGCAACCCTCAACCGCGGCTTCAACTCGGCCCCGGCCGACATCTTTCGCTGCACGGACGGCTGGATCGTCGCGACGGTGATCGGCCCGGCGATGTTCCGGCGCTGGAGCCGGATGATCGGCGAGGACCAGTGGCTCGCCGACCCGCGCTTCGGCGACGACCAGTCGCGCGCCGACAACGGCGAGATCATCTCGGCGCGGATGAGCCAATGGTGTGCGGAGCGCAGTTGCGCCGAGGCGCTCGCAGGCACTCGAAGAAGCCAACATCGTGGCGGGGCAGGTCTATTCCCCGCAGCAAGCGCTCGACGACCCGCACATCCGCGCCGCCGGCCTCCTCGCGGAGGTGACCTATCCCGGGGCTTGGGGAGACATTGCCGCTGGCCCCGACCCCGATCGAGCTCTCCGAAACCCCGGGCACCTACCGCCGGCCGGCGCCGCTGCTCGGCGAGCACACCGACGAGATCCTCCGGAGCCTCGGGTATAGCGACACCGAGATCGCCGCGCTGCGCCGGGAACGCATCGTCTGAGTCCTCGGCATCGGCAGAGAAAAAGCGCATTCCAGCACCCGGAACGCGGCCGTATGGCCGACGGGTATCGGGGGAGGTAGCGCCCTCGGCGGCCTATGCCATGGGCCAGCGGCCCCAGGCGGTGCTGGCAACGCGTCTTGGTGACTAGGGGATATTAGTCTGGGTTGACCTCGGCGGATCGGCTCGCGCAGAATCAAACCTGCGAACGGGAATACAGGGAGGCACAAAATGCCCTACCACCTCGAAGGGCGTCTGCTCGAAGTATGCGATTGCCGGGTGCTCTGCCCGTGCTGGATTGGCGAGGATCCCGACAACGGCACCTGCAACTCGGTTCTCGCGTATCATTTCGACGCGGGAACAATCGACGGAGTTGATGTCGCTGAACGGGAGGCGGCCTTGAGTTGGGCCGCTTCCCGATTTCGACAAAAGCCGCAGATGTTTCTTATGAAATCGGCATGTATTTGCTTTTGAAGAAAATTCATAGTTAATCTCGAAAATGTGATTCACAGTTTAGGGGGAGCCAATTTAACCTGCGATCGTGTTTGGCTGCCTACTCAATTTCGCTCAAAACCGAGAAATCTCGACGCACCGTTTAGTAATTAGGTGACAAAGGAAGGAGAGGACTGTGACAAACCTGACCCGACGCTCGTTTCTGCAGCGCACCCCACTAACCGCGGCAACCCTCAGCGTGTTGCCGGCGATGCCCGCCCTGGCGGCCATTGGATACCCTCCAGAAGCAGCCGGACCTCGGTCGTCCGCCGCGGGCGCCGGCTCTATGGTCATTCATGTCAATGATGTTGCGACGGGTTCGATGACCCTCCTCGTCGGCGCACGGGAGGTCTCGCTCCGCGATCCCCGGCTCGTTGCTTACTTCATCGAAGCTGCCCGCTGAGTGCCGAACGCAGGCTCATCGATCATCGAGCAGCTGCTCGTCTGCAAGACGGAGAGGTTGAGACACATGTCGTCGCATCGTGAAGCCCCAGAGATTTCCAAAGACCCGGTAGCCGACAACACCGATGTCTACGCCTTTGTGAGCCCAGACAACCCAAGCACGGTCACCCTGATCGCCAATTTCATTCCGTTGGAGTGGCCGCCGGGCGGACCGAACTTCTACGAGTTCGGCGATGATGTGCTTTATGAGATCAACATCGACAATGACGGGGATGGGGTCGCCGACATCGCCTACCAATTCCAGTTTCAGACCACCCTGCAAAATCCCGACACGTTTCTGTATAATACCGGACCGATCAGCTCCCTAACCGATCCGAATTGGAATAAGCGTCAGTTGTATTCACTGAGCCGGGTGAAGAACGGCCGCACGACCGTCTTGGGCGACAATGCTGGCCTCTCCGCCCTGCAACATAGGCCCCTCTTCCACCCCGAACTATGACGCTCTCGCACAGGAAGCGATCCACGTTTTGCCCGGTGGTGAAACGGTGTTTGCCGGGCAGCGGGCCGAGGGGTTCTATGTCGATTTGGGTGCGGTATTCGACCTTCTCGACCTGCGACCCTTCCAGAATCTTCACATCAATCCGATGGCTCCCGCGCCCGGCGTCAACGGCACCAATCGGCTCAACGTCCATACCATGGCGATCCAGCTGCCCAAGAGCATGCTGACCCGCGATGGCTCCAGTCCCACCAACCCAAGCGACCCGCGCTCGGTCATTGGCGTGTGGGCTTCGGCCAGTCGCCGGAAGGCGATAGTCTTTGGGCCTAACGGCGAGATCGAAGAGTATGGGCCATGGGTACAGGTGTCGCGGCTCGGTGATCCCCTGTTCAACGAAGTCATCATCCCGCTTGGCCTGAAGGACTTCTGGAACTCGCAGTCTCCCTATAACGACAAGCAGTTCCTCAAATATGTCCAGCACCCGGAGGTCCCACAGCGGCTGGTGGAGGTCTATCCCGGAGTTTTCCCCAATCTGGCCGCCTACAGCAAACCCCGAGCCGACCTGGTGGCCATCCTTCTGACCGGCATCCCGGCGGGCATCATTCCCGGCTTCCAGAACTCCACCGGGCAGAACGGTCGCCGATCTGCTGCGGCTGAACATGGCCATTCCGCCGGCGGCAGCACCGAACATCCTCGGGATCTTGGGCGGCGATCTCGCCGGGTTTCCCAATGGGCGCCGAGTGGTCGACGACGTCTTTACGATCGAGTTGCGCGCCCTCGCCGGCGTGACGATCCCGCTGGTCGATCCTTCTTACACCCCGGATGCGGCTGCATCCGTGGTCACGGACGGCCTCACCCCGAGCAATATCGACTCCCCGTTCTTGACGAGTTTCCCCTATCTCGGAATACCCTACGCCGGTTTCGACTATCCGAGTTCGTAGGAGCTGCTGCTCGTCTTGTGATTACTCGTAGGTGTTAGGCGGAGAGCCTGCACACGGGCCCCTCGCCGGTGCCAATACCCGGCCTCGGAGAGGAGGGATTGGACGAGACGGTGTCGACATCAACCGAGACCAGCGACAGAGAGGACCAAACAGATGGCTGAACAACATTCTGACCGGGTCCATTCCGAAACCGTCGTGCTCGATATTGGGCAGGACATTGGGGCACTGATCATCTATGCCGAGGCTGAGTTGCACGGGCGAGAAATCGAGGTCAGCCCGCGGGGGAGTGCGACGCGGGTCCATGTCGAGGTCTTGGAGCGCAGAATTAACGGTCGGCCGGTCTTTGCGGCGGTGTTTCCTAGGCTGCGCGCGGGCGAGTACGACATTTGGGAAAACTTCCTGAAACCCAGCGGTACCGTCACTATCGTCGGGGGCGAGGTTGCGACCGTCGACTGGCGTCAGAATGCCCTAAGAAGCTCCAATTAGAGCCGGGCCTGACCGACATGGTCGCCCTGCTGAGCCGAATCCGTAGGCGGGCGGCCTCCCTCCGACAGCCGATCCCCGGGATCTGCGCCCTCCTCCTCCTTGCCAACCTGAGCGCATGGGCGTGGGCGGCGCTGGTGTTTCGACACGAGCCGGTTCTGCTCGGCACCGCGTTCTTGGCCTATGGGTTCGGCCTGCGCCACGCGGTCGACGCCGACCACATTGCGGCGATCGACAATGTGACCCGCAAACTGATGCAAGAGGGCAAACGGCCGGTCGGGGTTGGCCTATTCTTTGCGATGGGCCACTCGACCGTCGTAGTCCTGGCCGCGGCAGGCGTCGCCGGCGTGGCGACGGCGCTGGCGGGATCCCTCGACCGGTTCAAGGCCGTCGGCAGCATCATTGGCACCGGCGTCTCTGCGTTATTCTTGTTCGCTATCGCGATTGCCAACGTGATCATTCTGCGCGGCGTGTGGCGGACCTTCCAGCACGTGCGCAAGGGCGGCCGCTACGTGGAGGAAGATTTCGATCTCCTGCTCAACAGCCGGGGCCTGTTCGCGCGCTTGTTCCGCCCGCTCTTCCGGCTGATCAGCGAGAGCTGGCACATGTACCCGATCGGCTTCCTATTCGGGCTCGGCTTCGACACGGCGACCGAGATAGCGTTACTCGCCGTGGCGGCGACCGCGGCTGCCAACGGCGTGTCGATCTCGGCCATAATGGTGTTCCCGGCCCTGTTCGCCGCGGGGATGTCGCTGGTCGACACCACCGACGGCATTTTGATGCTCGGCGTCTACGACTGGGCGTTCATCAAGCCGGTTCGCAAGCTCTACTACAACATGACGATCACCTTCGTGTCGGTCATGGTCGCGGTTCTGATTGGGGGCATTGAAGCGCTGGGGCTGATGGGTGATCGGTTCACGCTGAAAGGTGCATTCTGGGATGCCGTCGATGCGCTGAATGGTAACTTCACCGTGCTCGGCGCTGCCGTCATCGGCCTGTTCATCGCCGCCTGGGTCGGCTCGGTCATCGTCTATCGCTACACACGCCTGGACGAAATCCAGGTGACATCCGCCGAGAGATAATCCGCCGGTCTCGCGCTGCCCGAGCCGGCGCTGGCGGTGTCATTGGTCAGCTTTAATCTCGGCGTCGAGGCGGGGCAGCTGGCGATCGTCGCGACGTTCCTGCCGCTCGCCTATCTAGCGCGCCGCTTATGGCTCTACCCGCGGTTCGTTCTCGGGGCCAACTCATTGAGCATCGTTGCGGTCGCGTCGGTGTGGCTGATTGAGCGGAGCTCCAATGTCAAAGTATTTTTATAAGAACTGCGAAGCTACTAGGCGACCTGGAGTTCACCCAGATAGGCGTGGCGGATCAGCTCGGTTTAGCGCAGTTCGGCAGCGGGTCCGCTGTGCCGGACACCGTATCTAGCGCTGCCTCGTTCAGGCCGTGACTCGGGAAATGGTGCTTGGGTTGTATTGTAGCTCGGGCCATCTCCCGGATCGACTGGCCTTCGTCGCGGCGCTCTCGTGTTGCTGGTGCGCGGTGAGCTTCGGGTTTTGAAAACGCGGCGCCCGGCAGAGGGGACCTTTGCCTCAGCCGAGCTCGGCCCGGCGCTCTAAGCCGGCGCCGAATTTGCGGGGCGGTGGGTGCGGAGCCCCCGCAGCTGGGCCGGATGGTGGGTAAACAGCATTTACTGATTGACAGATTTTGATATGCATGCCATTATAGCAATATCTCATTGAGCGTTATCCACCGTTTGGTGTCGCGTGGCCATGCACCCCGCGGTATTTGCACTTTTGTCAACCAGCAGACGGGCCGCCCGGCATGTGCTGTCATCCCGCTGTTCTTTTGCTCGCTACGCCGCCGGAAGTCGAGGATTCCTGCGGCGGAGGAGCGGTCCGTCGCTGATAATTTCCTGTAAAAACAGCAAAAACAGGCCCTTCGGGAAAGGCCGATAATTCCGCACTTTGACGTCAAGGTGAGTCACTACTAGTCTGGGTTGACCTCGGCGGATCGGCTCGGTCAGAATCAAGCCTGCGAACGGGAATACAGGGAGGCACAAAATGCCCTACCACCTCGAAGGGCGTCTGCTCGAAGTATGCGATTGCCGGGTGCTCTGCCCGTGCTGGATTGGCGAGGATCCCGACAACGGCACCTGCAACTCGGTTCTCGCGTATCATTTCGATGCGGGAACAATCGACGGAGTCGATGTCGCCGGGCGAACGGTCGCCATGGTGTCCCACATCCCCGGAAATGTTCTCAGCGGCAATTTCCGGGTCGCCCTATATCTCGACGAGGGCACCTCGGACAGCCAGCAGGAGGCGCTGCTCAACGTCTACACCGGCAAGCTCGGCGGACCGGTGGCCGACTTCGCGAAGCTCGTCGGCGAAGTGGTCGGGGTCGAGCGCGTGCCGATCCGGTTCGACGTGCAGGGCGGCAGCGGCACCCTGACGATCGGCGATGTCAGCCATGCCGAGCTCGAGCCCTACAAGGGCCCGGACGGTTCGACCACGACGCTCACCAACACGATCTTTTCGACCGTGCCCGGCGCGCCGGTCTTCGTCGGCAAAGCCACCCGCTACCGTTCCCGGCATGCCGCCCTCGGCCACGATCTCGACCTGACCGGCCACAACGCGCTGCAGAGCACGTTCGTCTTTGACGCCTGAAGCATGGGTCGCGCTGGCAGGAGCTCCGGGTTTCTGCCTGTTGCCGGCGGGCTGACCGCCACCGCGTGGCTCACCCTATGGCTGTGGGGGCAGAGCCCCTACGCCCGCTATCTCGAGCACGGCAACTGGACCGAACTCGGCTCGGCGGCGGTTATTTGTCACGCGCTGCCGGGCGGTGATCTGCTGCTGCCGCTGACGCTTTATGCCGGCGGCTGGGTGCTGATGATCGCCGCGATGATGCTGCCGACGACATTGCCGTTGCTCGACCGTTTCGCGCGCCTCGTCGGCGATCGGGTCGACCGGCGGCGGCTCATTGGGCTGGTGATCATCGGCTACCTCTTGGTCTGGGCCGGTTTTGGCGTCGCGGCACACCTGCTCGACGCAGCACTGCACGAAAGGGCGCAGCAGATGGCGTGGCTGGCGTTCAACGGGTGGGCGCTCGGCGCGGCCGTTCTGGCGATCGCCGGCCTGTTCCAGTTCAGCCGGCTCAAATACCGCTGTCTCGCGAAATGCCGGACACCGTTGAGCTTTGTCGCAAAGCACTGGCATGGTCCAAACCCATTGCGCAATGCGCTGCTGCTGGGGCTCGACCATGGCGTATTTTGCGTCGGCTGCTGCTGGGCGATCATGCTCTTGATGTTTGTCGTCGGCACCGGAAATGTCGGTTGGATGCTGGCGCTCGGCCTGCTGATGGCGGTGGAGAAGAACACGCGATGGGGGGTACAGCTCAGTCAGCCGTTGGGTGCCGCACTGCTGGTTGCCGCGGCGGCTGTCGCCGGGGTCAACCTCGCCGCCTGACCGAGTGCTGCTGCAGGCCAAACGGCCCTGGGCTCAGAAGCTTCTCGTTCAGAGCGTGTAGCGGTACCGATACCGCCCACGTCGCCACACCGGCGCAGGCCGGTGCCTATAAATCCGGGCTAGTCGTGCGCGGCCTGCGCCTCCCTCGCCGGGGATATAGTTGAGGGCGATACGCGGCGGATATGCACCTCGCGTTGCGGCATCGGGATTTCGATCCGGTTCGCGTTGAACGCATCCCACAGCCCGAGAAGAACCTCCCCCTTGATGTTGGTCACCCCGTCTGTCGGGTCCTCGATCCAGAAACGGAGAAGCATGTCGACGGCGCTATCGCCAAACCCGGTCACATGACAGACCGGCCTCGGCGAGGCGAGCACGCGATTGGTTCGCCTTGCAACATCGACGGCAAGATCGCGCACCGCGTGCAAATCACTGCCGTAGGCCACGCCGAACTGCGCATCGAGCCGGACCAGGGGGCTCGAATAGGACCAGTTGATCACCTGGTTGGCGATCAGGTTTTCGTTCGGGATCAGGTATTCCTTGCCGTCTCGGCCGCGTACCGCGGTGTAACGCGCGCCGAGATAGGTGACTGAGCCGTAGGTGCTGCCGACTTCGATCACGTCCCCCGGCTTTATCGAGCGTTCGAGCAGCAGGATGATGCCGCTGACAAAATTCGACACGATCTTCTGCAGGCCGAAGCCGATGCCGACACCGACCGCTCCGCTAAAAACGGCAAATGCGGTCAGGTCGATGCCGACGGCGTTGAGGCCGATCAGCAGCGCCACGGAAATCAGTGCAATCCTTATGAGATTGGCGGCCAGGACCTGCACCGAGGGGCTCAGCGCGGTAACGCGCTGGAGGCGGGTGCCGACGACCCGCGAGAGGCCGTGCGCGATCCACAGCAGGATCGCGACGATGAATGCCCCCTTCAGCACCAAGAGCACGGAAAGGCGTAACGTGCCGATCGTGATCGCCAGGTTGTCGAGCGCTGCCTCCGTCGGCGCAAGCAGGCCGAAGATGTCGAGAGCGAAGATGATCCAGGCGACGGTCGCAACTGCCCGCGCGAGCAAGGCGTCGCGCAGCAGCAGCGCCGATGCCCTGAGCACGATCCACAGGGCGGTCAAGCTCGCGGCGATGCCGATCAACCGATGCTCCCCGCCGAGCTGCGCGATTCCGCGCTCGGCGATGGCGAGCACCAGCCAAGCATAACAGAATATTACCAGCCCATGCAGCTCGGCCGGGATGCGGAGCGAGCGAAACTGTGCGCGATGCGCTGCGCCAGCCGGTCGCCCCACGACCGAGTTGCGGCGCGCGCACCCCATGCCAGCAGGAACGCCGCAATAATCACCGCAAGCTGGAAAATCAGCGCTTCGAGAACTTCCGGCGAAACCGCCAGATCGCGCAGTCGCTGCGACCAATCCGAAAGATGCAAAGCATCTAAAAGATGCAAACGAACCTCTCTATCAAGGTTTAGTTGTAGGCCGCCAACCTGGCGGCACAAAGGATATGTAAGGTCAACGGCGCAGCCGGCCGCTCAATCCTGTGCGACACCAAGTTTCGCCACGTATCTGGCGGTGGCTGCGCCGGCTGATTGGCCTATTGCACCTGGAGTTCGCCCAGATAGGCGTGGCGGATCAGCTCGGTTTGGCGCAGTTCGGCAGCGGGTCCGCTCAGCACGACTTGGCCGGTCTGCAAGACATAGGCGCGGTCGGCGATCGACAGCGCCATGTTGGCGTTCTGCTCGACCATGAAGATCGTCACACCCTGCCGGTTGATCGTCCGGATGATGTCGAAGACCTGCTCGACATAGGCGGGCGAGAGGCCCATCGACGGCTCGTCCATGCACAAGAGCCTCGGCCGCGCCATCAACGCCCGGCCGATTGCGACCATCTGCTGCTCGCCGCCCGAGAGGGTGCCGGCGAGCTGGGCGAGGCGCTCCTTGACGCGCGGGAAGAGGGTGAAAACGCGCTCGAGATCCGCGCTGAAATCCGGGCCGCGCGGCCGCGTATAGGCGCCCATTTCGAGGTTCTCGTACACCGTCATGCGCGGAAACAGGCGCCGCGCCTCGAGTACCGGGGCAATGCCACGCCGCACGCGCTCGGCGCTGCTGACCCCGAGCAGCGAGTTGCCCTCGAACAGGATGTCGCCGCGGGTCGGCCGCACCACCCCCATGATCGCCTTCATCGTCGTCGATTTGCCCGAGGCGTTGCCGCCGAGGAGGCAGACGATCTCGCCCGCCCCGATCCGGTAATCGACCGCTTTCAGCACATGAAGGTCGCCGTAATGCGTGTCGACCGCCATAAATTCAAGCATTGGGCGGAACTCAAGCAACGAGGGCCGTCCGGCCGAGATAGGCGCGTATGACCTCGTCGTCGCGCCGCACGGCGTCGGCGGTGCCCTCGGCAATCTTCTCGCCGTGATCGAGCACGATCACATTGTCGGCGAGGCCGGCGACGACATCGAGCTTGTGCTCGATCAGCAGGATCGAGAGCCCGAGCCGGGCGAGGCTCCTGATCTGGTCGACGAGTTCCAGGGTCTCGGCCGGGTTCATGCCGGCGGCCGGCTCGTCGAGCAGCAGCAGCTTGGGGCCCGAGGCGAGCGCGCGAGCGATCTCGGTGCGCCGGCGGTTGGCGTAGGAGAGGCTCGCCGTCGGATGATCGAGCCGCGGCAACAGCCGGTTGCCGAACACCCCAAGGATTTCGAGCGCCCGCTCGCGCGCCTCCGCCTCCTCGCGCCGCGTCGGCGGCAGTCGCAATATGGCGCCGACCGTGCCGGTCTTGAGCCGCGCATGCATGCCGACCATGACGTTTTCGAGGACGCTCAAATTCGGGAACAGGCGAAGGTTCTGAAAGGTGCGGGCGATGCCGCGTTCGAGGATGCGATGCGGCGGCAGCCGCAGGATCTCGACGCCGGCGAAACGGACCGTGCCGCCATCGGCCGGCACGAGGCCGGTGATCGCGTTGAAGAGGGTCGACTTGCCCGAACCGTTCGGGCCAATGACGGCGACGATGCGGTGCGCCGGGACGCTCAGCGACACCGAGCGCAGCGCAACCAGGCCGCCAAACCGCACGGTCAGATCCTTGATCTCGAGTAGCGGCTCGCCGTCGCGCCCGGCAACCGCGCCGAGGCCGGCGAGGCGGTCGAAGCCGCCGCGCCCGACCTGGGCACTCTGTTCGGTGAGGCTCAGCGCCGGCACCCGCCGCGTCGCCGGGATCAGCCCCTCGCGCCGGAACAGCATCATGAAGACGAGGATCAGGCCGAAGATCAGCTCGATCGAAGAGACCAGCTCGACATGCTGCAGCCAGTCGACGCCGACGAACCGGCCGAGCATGTGCAGCCAGCCGGACAGGTCCTCGAGCACCCAGGATTGCAGCACCTGGAGGATCAGCGCGCCGATGACGACGCCCCAGACGCTGCCGATGCCGCCGAACACGATCATGACGAGGATCATGACCGAGACCGGGAACATGAACATGTCCGGGGTCGCGGTCTGCAACTTGGCGATGTAGAGCGTGCCGGTCATGCCGGCGAAAGCTGCACCCATCGCAAAGGCGAGCAGCTTGAAGCGGACGCGATCGACGCCCATCGCCGCGGCGGCGATCTCGTCCTCGCGGATCGCCATCCAGGCGCGGCCGACCCGAGAGTCCTTGAGCCTGACGCTGATCAGGATCAAGAGGGCGACCAGCGCCACCGCGACGTAATAATACGGGGTTGCGGCGATCCCGAAATTGAAGCCGAAGAGTTGCGGTGCAGCGACGCCGTTGAGGCCCATCGCGCCGTTGGTCAAGGACGGCCAGTTGCGCACGACGATCGGCACGATCTCGCCGAAGCCGAGCGTGACGATCGCCAGATAGTCGCCCTTGAGCCGCAGGGTCGGGGCGCCGAACAAGATGCCGAAACTCGCGGCGATCGCCGCCGACAATGGCAGCATCAGCCAGAACGACACCTGGAAATGCACGAAGTCGCCGGCCGTCGTATGGTTGCGGGCGACGAGGCCGAGCCACTGGAACGGCTCCCAGAAGCTCGACCAGTCCGGCTGCAATTGCCATGAGCTGAGGATGCCGTAGGAGTAGGCGCCGATCGCAAAGAACGCGGCATAGCCGAGGTCGAGGAGGCCGGCGAAGCCGACGACGATGTTGAGGCCGAGCGCCAGCGCCGCAAAGGCGAGCGCATTGGCGAGCGAATCGACGTCCGCATCGTTGCCGATCGCGATCGGGAACAACAGCGCCGCTGCAGCCGCGGCCGCGATCAGGGCGCGCGAACGCAACGCCGGCGCCGCCCAGGCGAGGGGCGAGGCGCGGCGCAACCGGGCGAAGGTGTCGCTGGTCATGCCCGCGCGCGGCTCGGACATCAGCGCCCTACCGTCACGATTTGGCCCGCCGTCACGATTTGGTCGGCGTGGCCCGACCGAACAGGCCGGTCGGCACGAAGACGAGGACGAGGACGAGGATCGAGAAGATGATCACGTCGGTCCACCGCACGGCGATCAGCTGGCCGCCGACCGACTCGATCAGCCCGATCAGGATGCCGCCGACCATCGCGCCGGGTACGCTGCCGATGCCGCCGAGCACGGCCGCGGTGAAGGCCCGCAAGCCCGCGGTGTAGCCGATGATGAAGCTCGTGTAGTTGTAGTAGAGGCCAAAGATCAGCGCCGCCGCGCCGGCCAGCGCCGAGCCGAGAAAAAACGCGGTCATGATGACCCGGTCGACATCGACCCCCATCATGCGGGCCGCCTCGGCATCCTGCGCCGTCGCCCGCATCGCCTTGCCGAGCCGGGTGCGGTTGACGAACAGCTGCAGCCCGATCATCAGCACCAGCGCGATGCCCCAGATCAGCACCTCTTTCAGGTCGATCGTCACCTCGCCCAATTGCCAGCGCATCACCGGCAACGGGTTCGGATAATTCTCGGAACCGGCCCCGACCGTCAAAAGGATGATGTTGAACAGGATGTAGGAGACGCCGATCGTCGTGATCATCGCCGCGGTGCCGCGCACGCCACGCAGCGGCCGCAGCGAAATCCGCTCGATCGCGACGCCGAGCACGCCCGCGGCGAGCATCGTCACGATGAAGGCGAAGGCGAGCACCCCGACCAGCGCGAACCCGGTCAGCACCCGGCCCTGGCCCGAAATCCCCAGCAGCTGCAACGCCCACATGCCGACGAACGAGCTGACCATGAAAACGTTGAAATGGGCGAAGTTGATCAGCTCGAGGATGCCGTAAACGAGCGTGAAGCCGAGCGCGAGCAACGCATACATCGCGCCGAGACTGAGCCCGTTGACCACCTGTTGCAGCAAGACCCCGTAGTCGGTCATGGGTATGACCGGCCGCTCGGGACTATCGAGTTCTCCATAAAAGCCAGATGCATTCAGACCGACCGAGTGCCTACGCGCTGCTGGAGGGTGCGACCCCGATATATTTGTACTGGTGCACCATATCGTCGGCCGGATAGCCGGGATCGTTGTGGATCTGGAACACACTGATGATGCGGTTGGTGACGTCGCCGTTTTCGTCGAACGAGACCTCACCCTGCAACGTCTTCACCTTTGAGGTCTGGATGGCATCGCGCACCGCATCCCGGGTCACCGGCTTGCCCGAGTCGGCGACGCGCTTGACCGCGTCGAGGATCACCAGGGCGGCGTCATAGGCGGTGATCGAATAGTTTTCCGGCTGCATGCCGTATTTCTTGGCAAAAGCCTCGACCCATGGCTTGGCGTCCGGGTTGGCCAGGATATTCGGCGCGGCGATCGTCGCGTACCAGCCTTCGGCCGCGGGGAAGCCGGCACCCTTTAAGACCTCGGCGGCATACATGCCGTCGCCGCCGGCTTTGAGCATCTTCGGCACGATGTCGTAGGCCTGCTTGACCACCTTGACCCCGGCCTGTGACACCCCGCCGTAATAGATCGCATCGGGATTGAGCGATTTGATCTTGGTCAGGGTCGTCGTGTAATCGGCTTCTTTCGGATTGAGCTGGTCGCGGCCGAGCACCTTGATGCCGCGCTTCTCCGCCTGGCCCTGAAACGAATCGGCGATCCCGACCCCGTAGGCGCCGCTGTCGTCGAGCACGTAGACCGACTTGACCTTCAGATTGTCGGCTAGGAAATTCGCCATATTGGGGCCCTGGAACGCGTCGGTCGTCACGGTGCGGAAATAGATCGCCTTGCCCTTCGGCCGATACTGGCCGGCGAATTTCGGGTCGGTGATGTCGGGGTTGGTCGAGCTCGGCGTCACCGTCGCGAGATCGCCCTCGCTCAGAATCGGCGCCATCGCCTTGCCCGAACCGCTCATCTGCGGCCCGATCGCGGCGACGACGGCTTGGTTGGACACCATCTTGCGGGCGTTGGTGGCGGCCTGCACCGGGTCGTACTGGCCGGCCGTCGCGGTGCCGTCGTCGAGCTGCATGACCTCGATCTTGTAGCCGGCGATGCCGCCCTTCGCGTTGGCGTCCTCGATCGCCATCATCGCCCCGTCCTTGATCAGCTCGGCGTCGTGCGCGTCGGCGCCGGTGAAAGGCAGATTTATGCCGATTGTCACCGATTTGTCGGCGGCAACGGCCGAGCGGGCATGCACCGCGACAGCGCCAACGATCGCCGTCGTCGACAGATGGATCATCAGAGAGCGACGTGACAGCATGAGCCTGACCTCCCTATTAGAGCCTTGGCCTGTTAAGCCCTCGCAAATGTCGTGCCGAACTCGGCGCGACCGGCTACGAGAGATTACTCGATCTTTCGCTTCGGATCAGCCGTTTGTATCGGACTTCCATAGACCCGAGACGAACCCGGCGAGCGAGGGCGCTTCGCCGGGGCGGAATTCGATCGGCCGGCAGAGCGCCATTGCGACGAGGCCGAGGCGCCCCATCTTCTGCGCCGCGTAGGCGCTCTCGGCGGCGCCGGCGCTCAAACGCTCGAGGACGGCGCCGCCGAGCTGCTGGGCGATCACCCCGCCGACGACGTCGACGGCGCCGACCAGCCCGGCGCCGCCGGCGAGCCGCCGCAACAAATGGACGGTGCCGGCGAGGCCGGGACGCTGACCATAGATCTCGGCAATCTCGCGGATCAGGCGTATTGCCCGTGCGGCAAAAAAGAGCGTGTCCAGCAGCACGGTCGGGCTGATCGCATTGATCGCGAAAGCCTGGGCCGCAGCGCGGCGGATGGACACCTGCGCCAGTCGATCGGCCGGTGCCAGCACAAAGCGGGCGAACAGCTCGAGCGCGTCATGCCCCGTATGATGCGGTTCGAGGACCGCGCGATATGTCATGACGGCCTGGCCTAGTGAGGGATCGCGCGCGAGAATCTCGGCGGCGGCGTCGAGCTCCTCTTTGAGCTCGCCCGAGAGCGACGACGGGATCAGGCGCCTGAGGCGTTCGGCCGAACGCAGGCGGATGAGCCCGCGCAGCTCGGCGATCAGCCAGTAGCCGGCGCCGCCGGCGCCGGCCGCGACCGCCATAGCCGCCAGCACGCCGACGGCTCGCCCATGCGCGAAGGCATCATCGACGAATTGCGCGAGGTCGATCCCGACGACGCCGATCACGAGGATGCCGAGACCGATCAGCGCGACGGCGAAAGGCGACAGAAAGCCTCGGGCCGACGCCGGCGCGAGACCCGGTTCCGGTGCTGCGGGCAGGCTGAGATCGAGGCGGCCGGTCTCCCCCGTCTCGAAGATGCGCGGGTGCAGTCGTTCCCGAATCGGCTCGGTTTCGGTCGTCATGCGAGGGCGTCTCCCAGCAGAAAATCCAGCGCCTTGTCGAGATTGATATGGGGAACGCCGTCCCCGGCCGCAGGCGCGATGCGCGGCGGCTGGAAAACCGGGAACTCAGTGAAGCGCTCGCCCCAGAAATCCTCAGGCGGCGGCGTCACCGGTACGATCCCGGGGAAAAAACGGATGCGGCGGTGGCCGCCCTGGGGCAGCCCGATCACGACATCGACCTTATGCCCGTCGATCACATCGGTGCCGTCTTCGGTGCAGCGGATCGAGGCGAGTGCCGTCGCCGCCACCCGCGCGCGGGCGCGCTGGGCGTGCAAGGTCGGAAGGGCGACGAGGTTGGCCATCAGCCCTTCGAGATGGTCGCGTTGCAGCGCGGGCACGTGGTCGGCCTTGGTCGCGGCAAAGAGCACACGGTCGATGCGCGCGCCGAACAGCAGGCGCAGCAGACTGCGCCTGCCGAAGCGGAACGCGGCCAAGATGGTTTCCAGCGCCAAGCGCTGATCGGCGAAGGCCTCTGCTCCGGAGTTGAGCGCGCGCAGCACGTCGACGAGGACGATCTGGCGATCGATGCCGCGGGCGAGTTGCGCGAAAAACGGCTGCACGACGACCCGCTTGTAGACTTCGAAACGCGCCTCCATCAATGCGGCCATGCTGCCCGCCCGCGCCTGAGCTCCGATCGCAACCGGCACCGGGCAAAACCACAGCAGCGAAGGATCGGTGATCTGCCCAGGGTTCAAGAACCGCCCGGGCTGCAGCAGGCTCAGCTGTTCTTGCGTCCGGCACGCCGCGAGAAAGGCCCGGTAGAGGTCGTGCGCCTGGCGCGCCGCTTCGGGATCGGCGGCGCCGTCGGCCGGGTGGCGGGCGACAAAGTCGAGCCAATCCCGGGCGAGTGGTGCGCGTAAGCCGCGCCGCGCCAGCTCGAGGGTTGCGCGCGACCACTCCCGGAAGCTCTGACCGAGGAGCGGGAGGTCGAGCAGCCATTCGCCCGGATAATCGAGGATCTCGAGGCCGAGTTTGGCGGTGCCGCCGGCGGCGCGGCCGATGAAACCTCCGGGCGTGAAGCGCAGCAAGAGATCGACCCGGCGCAGATCCGTCGTGCTCGGCGGCCAATGCGGCGGGTCGGCCGCGAGCGCGGCGATCGTGTCGCGAACCGGGAATTGAGCGACGGTTTCGCCGTCGGGTGCGCTCAGCCGGGCGGCGATGATGCGCCGCTCCGCAGCGGCGCGCAGGAACGGCAGGCGGGCAGGCCGGCCGACCGCGCTCAACAGGTTGTCAACGAGGCTGGTGATGAACGCAGTCTTGCCGGAGCCGCTGAGGCCGGTGACGGCGAGCCGCACGCTCCGATCATGGAGAAGCCCGGTGAGGATCGGCAGCCGGTCGGACCGCAGCGGGCGCAACTCTGTCCGGCAGCGGCTATCCGGGTGGCTTCATCGCGACGTCGAGCATGACGTTGGGCAGGATCTCGCGGATCGCCCCGCGCAAGGCCGATTCGTCGGCGGCGGTCGCGGCCGCGATCACGCGGCGCGAGCCCCGCCGCAGCACGCGGGCGGTGGCGCGGCCGTCGCGGCCCGGGCGGATCGTCGCGAACGCGTCGGCCGGTTCGATCCGCTTCAAGATCCGCTTCAGCGCCGCCAGTCCTTCGGCGGTCTCGATGTCATGGACAGGCGTTTCCGGGACCTCCGGCTCCTGCTCTTCCTCGACCGCGGCGTCGACCGCTTCGACCGGCCGATAGCGCGCGAACGACTGATAGATTGCGCGGCCTGCCTCGGCGTCGATGCGCGACTGCAATTCCCAACTCTCGCCGCGCGCCGACAGTTCGGTGATCAACGCGAACATGTCGTCGCAATCCTCCTCGTGCGAGCAGGTCAGAAAGGCGAGGCGGCCGTCGTGCTCGACGACCCGGTCGTCATCCTCGGCAAAGCCGAGCTCGGCCAGGGCGTTGTCGAGCGCGCGGCGCGAAGCGACGAGCAATGTCGTCACGTGCAGGCGGCGGCCGCTCTCCGCCGGATCCTTCTCCGCCATTGAATTTCCTCCGCAACGCCGCGATCGGGCTGGCCCCGCTGTGCGCGCACTCCTTATCAGGATTGGCCGGCTCGGACCATAGATCAGCCGAGGAGGGACCAGAGCGAACCCGTGCGGCTAGTCGAAAAATCCGACACGTGGCACCTGCGCCGGAGGTCGGTTCGGGGTGGATAGCGGGCCTACACGGGGCCTCGGGAAGGACCGAAGTGGGCGAAAGCCGTCACTTTTGGTGATGTGTGGGCAGCCGGAGGGGCGCAATGAGCGAGAGCAGGAGCTCGCGGCGATCCTAGTCGCGGATATTGCCGGCTACAGCCGCCTCGCGCGGCGCTGACGAGGACCGCACGCTGGCACGCGTCAGGGGGCTGCGCAGCAATCTAATCGACCCGCCATCGCGGCCCATCACGGTCGTCGATGCGGTGAATTGCGACATGGGAGTCCAAAGGGCGATCGTCGCAGCGCACCCAATGGTCGGGCAGAGCGCGGAGCGGGCGTCTCACCCCGCAACGGGGAGGATCGCCCAAGCACGACGTTTTTCAGCCGACCCTTCCCATAGGCGCAGATGGCCGCGATTTTCCCTCTACCTTTTGCTTGACCTCCTGGCGGACCTCGACCATTCCCTTTTCGGAGCGGGCGTCATCAGGCAACGGCGAAGAACGCGCCGAGAAAAGCTCGCCGGAGGGAGGAGAGCATGACCGTCGATCGTCGTTCGGTTTTGAGGGCGGGACTTATCGTAGCTGGCGCGGGTTCTTTCCCATCGCCTTTGCCGAAACCGCTGCAGCACAATCCGCGAGCAAGACTTACGTACTCGTGCACGGCGCGTGGCATGGCGGCTGGTGCTGGAAAGAAGTGGCCGAAGGCCTGCGCGGAATGGGCCACCGCGTCAGCCGCCCCACGCAAACTGGGCTTGGAGAGCGCAAACACCTGCTGTCGAAAGACATCACGCTCGATACGTTTGTGGCGGATATCGTCAATCACATCGAGGCGGAAGAGCTCGTTGACGTTATCTTGGTCGGACACGCCTTTGGGGGGACGAGCATCACCGGGACGGCGGACAAGATCCCCAACCGCATCCGGCATCTCGTCTACCTCGACGGCCTTATCCTGGAGAACGGCCAGAGCCCATTCAGCATATTGCCCCCCGATGTTGTGGCGGCCGGCGCAAGCTCGTCGCCGAGCAGGGGCAAGGCGTTTTCATTCCCCCGCCGCCTCCGACCGCGTTCGGCATTCCCGAGAACCATCCATCAGCGGATTGGGTCAGACGCCGGCTGACCCCACATCCGGTCAGCACGTATGACAGTCTGATGCGCATCGACAATCCCGTGGCGAACGGGAGACCTCGGACTTATATCGTCTGCACCAATCCCGTCTATGCTCCTCTTGAAGCGACGAGGCAGTGGGTAAAGAAGCAGGAAAACTGGAGCTGGCAGGAAATCGCCGCCGGTCACGACGCCATGGTGATTGCGCCGGAGGAACTTGCCCGCACGCTCGCGGCGATCGGTTAGCTTGTGGATGCCGACTTAGATTAGTACCCCGTTTAGATTAGTTTCGCGCGTA
This sequence comes from uncultured Alphaproteobacteria bacterium, assembly GCA_963796155.1. GTDB lineage: Bacteria > Pseudomonadota > Alphaproteobacteria > ATCC43930 > CGMCC-115725 > AP-15. The sequence goes on from CAWCKT010000004.1 coordinate 68,121, forward strand.
ACTTCCAAGGTCACACTGTGGCGCAAGTGCGCGGGTTTTTCGATCGCGCGCTCACCGCCGATCCCGGCAATGTCGACGCATTCGTCGGATCGGCGCTCGCCGATTTGGGGGCGGGCGCAGCACCTTTCTCTGTCGCCGATCCCATGGCGCTCTTCGCGGCCGCCGAAGCGAGGTTGACCAAGACCTTTGCCGTCGGGAGCACACGCGGAATCTTCCAGCCGTGTTGCTCCGCAGGGGGGTGCCGGAGGAGTAAAGACGGAGCGCGGTCGCCGGGTCGATCGACCCCTTGATCCGCGAGCGGTTAAGAGCGACGACGCCACATTCGATCGGAAGGCCGCGCGGAACTTCCGGCTCGGTCGAACTGCTGCGTTCGCAAGTGCTTCAGGAACGGTCGCAACCGACGCCTTCAGCCGAAGACCGCTTTCCGCGCTTCCCGCCCGTTCATAGGGCCGATCTGGAAGGGCAGCAAAGGGTCGATGGACTAAACCGCTCTCGCGGTAATTGGTGGCAAGAGTGGAGTAGCGGGAAGCAGGCATCCTGTCTTGAGATTGAGGGGTCCAGAACCTCACCCAAGACAGGAGCCCCCAATGACCGACAAGGCCATCAGTCCGCTACGCCGGCGACTGATCGAGGACATGACGATCCGCCGGCTTAGCCCCAAGACGCAGCTCCACTATATCCGCCACGTCAAAAGGTTTGCCGATTTTCTGGGCCGGTCTGCCGACAAGGCTGCCACCGAGGATGTCCATCGCTATCAGCTGTGGCTGGCGTCGATCGGGACGACGGTACCGACCGTCAACGTCAGTGCCACTGCCCTGCGGTTCTTCTTCAGGGTCACGCTGAAGCGCCACGATCTTGCCCAGGAGGTCGTCTCGACCCGCGAGCCTCGTCGCCTGCCCGTTGTTCTGAGCCCGGAAGAGGTCGGTCGGTTGCTCGCCTCGGCGAGAAACATCAAGCACAAGGCTCTCTTGAGCCTGGCTTACGCCACCGGCCTGCGAGCCTCGGAGGTCGTATCGCTCAAGCTCATCGACATCGACCGTGACCGGATGATCATCCGGGTCGAACAGGGCAAGGGCAAGAAGGATCGGTATGTCATTCTCTCGCCTAACCTTCTCGAGATATTGCGCGAATGGTGGCGCGTCGCGCGCAAGAAGGGATGGATGTCTCCCGGTCAGCCCTGGTTGTTTCCCGGCTACCGCGGGCAGCATACGAGTGCGCGCCAGCTCCACCGGATCGTTTGCCTGGCAGCAGGGCGTGCCGGCATTACCAAACGTGTCGGCGTTCACACACTGCGGCACAGCTTTGCCACCCATCTCCTGGAGCAAAAAACCGATATCCGGGTCATCCAGGTGCTGCTCGGGCACAAGAAGCTCGACACGACGGCGCTCTACACCCGCGTCGCCATCAGCGCGCTCGGCCAGGTGACAAGCCCGCTCGACGTCCTGTTAAAGATGCCCGGCTGACGCGCCGCCGTTGTCACGGCCAGCGGTCGAGGTGGCGGATATCTTCCGCCACCGCGGGCCGGCTTGGCGTGCGTCCCATGCCGGCCATGTGAGCCTCGGCCAACTGAAGGTCATGTCGGCGATCGAGCGCTGCCGAACAGCGGCGTTGGGCGGCCATGTCGAATGCTGCGAGGACTGCGCGCACCTGCGCATCTCTTACAACTCCTGCCGTAACCGGCACTGCCCGAAGTGCCAGGCAGTGGCGGCCAAAGAGTGGCTGGCCGACCGCCAGGCCGAACTGCTGCCCGTGCCCTATTTCCATGTCGTCTTCACCCTGCCGCGGCCGATCGCCGACATCGCCTATCAGAACAACGCGGTCGTCTATGACCTATTGCTGAAAACCGCTGCCGAGACCCTGATCACCATCGCCGCCGACCCCAAGCACCTCGGCGCGCGCATCGGGCTCACCGCCGTGCTGCACACCTGGGGATCGGCTCTGACCCACCATCCGCACGCCCATGTCATCGTCCCCGGCGGCGGCTTTTCGCCCGACCGCCAGCGCTGGATTGCCTGCCGGCCCAGCTTCTTTCTCTCCGTCCGGGTGCTCGCACGCCTCTTCCGTCGCCTGTTCCTCGAAGGGCTCACCGCCGCCTATCTAGCCGGGCGGCTGGAGTTCTTCGCCGACCAGGCCGCACTCGCCGAGCCGGCAGCCTTCAAAGCTCACCTCGCCGCACTGCGCAAGCATGAATGGGTGGTCTATGCCAAGCGGCCTTTTAGCGGACCCGGCGCTGTGCTCGCCTACCTGTCCCGCTACACGCACCGGATCGCTATCGCCAACAGCCGGCTCGTCGCCTTCGACGGCGAGCGCGTGACTTTCAAATGGAAGGATTACCGGGCCAAGCGCGACGCCCGCTACAAGCTCATGACGCTCGACGCCGACGAGTTCATCCGCCGCTTCCTGATCCACGTCCTGCCCGACGGGTTCCACCGCATCCGTCATTACGGCCTCTTCGCCAATGCCAGCCGGGCCGGCAATATCGCATTGGCCCGCCGACTGCTCGGCGTACCCGACCCGCCGCCGTCAAGCGGCGACAGCGACGGCACCGAAAATCCCCACGAAGACAGCGAGTGGAACGCTTGTCCTTGCTGCGGCGGGCGTATGATCATCATCGAGACCTTCGAACCCGGCTGCCAGCCGCGGCTGTGGCCTATCCCATCGATCGGGCTCGACAGCTCATGACCATCACACCGCTGTCGCCATCCCCCATCACCGCTTCCGTCCGACGCCGCTGTCTCACCGGCACCGGCCACGCTTCGCCGACAGCAACCGCCAGCGCAGCCTTTGGCCGGCAAAACCTGCAGCATCGAATGCCAGATCACCCGGCCGATCGCATCCAGGGCGGCCAAAACCAGCGCCCCGCTGGTCACTCAACCGTCGTCCTCTCCGGAACCGACAAATCAGACCAACCAGCGGCGGCAAATTCCCCATAGATCGACACCAGCGTCGGTGCGAACTCCCCCCGCGGTTTCCTCCCTCGAGGCTTTTCGGACGCCTGCCTCCGTGCATCCCCTCACGCCAGTGACTGGCAGGCGTCCGAAAACCCTTAACGCGAGCCGCCTTCTTAACCGGGTACCAAGCGTAAGATTTTCAGCACTAGATTACGCACGGCAAGAATTACTTCAACGCGAGAAGGTTGTGGGCGGCGACCGGCCGGTGGAAGCCCTTTAGCACCAGCGGTCCGACCGGTTCGATCTCGACGAGGTCCTCGACCATCGCGAGAACGCGCTGGGAGATCAGGATCTGCCCTGGCTTCGCCTCTCCGCATAGGCGCGCGGCCAGGTTCATCACGCTGCCGATCGCGGTGTAGTCGTAGCGTTGCTCGAAGCCGATCGCTCCGATCGTCGCATAGCCCTGCGCGATGCCGATGCCGAAATCGAGGTCGTAGCCGAACTTCTGCCAAGCAGCGAGCAGTTCCCGGATGCCGATGCGCATCGCTGTCGCCATCCGGATCGCCTGCTCCGCCGGGTTGGCGATCGGCACCGGATCGTTGAACAAGACGATCATGCCGTCGCCGGTAAAGCGTTCGAGAGTGCCTTCGTGGCTGAGAACCAACCTGCCCATTACCGCGTGATATTCGCGCAGCACCTGCATCACCTCTTCGGGCTCGGCGCTCTCGGCGAACGCGGTGAAGCCGCGCAAGTCGATAAAGGCGGCGGCGACCTCGCGCCGGTGGCTCTTCAGCGGATCCTCGACATCGCCGGCGACGATCAACTCGGCAACCTGGGGCGAGAGAAATCGCTTGAGCCGCGCCAGCCGCTCGAGTTCGCCAATTTGCTGCTCGACGCGGCGCTCTAACGACCGGTTGAGCTCCGCCAGTTCCCGGTTGAGCCGCGCGAGCTCGCGCTCCTGGGTGCGGGCGCGCAACAGGTTTCTGATCCGCGCGGTGAGCTCGGCCTCGTGAAACGGCTTGGCGAGATAATCATCGGCGCCCGCTTCGAGGCTCTCGATGCGGGCCTCGGTCCCAGCGCGCGCGGTCACGAACAGCACAGGCGTCGGGGCGAGGTCGGGATCGTCGCGGATCGCTCGCAGCAGGTCACGGCCGCTCATCCGCGGCATCATCTGATCGGTGACGATCAGATCTGGCCGGTATCGGCGCGCCTTATCGAGCCCGTCTGCGCCGTCGACCGCGAGCAAAACGTTGAATTGCTGCGCGAGGACGTCGCGGACGTAGCCGCGGAGGTCACGGTTGTCCTCGACATAGAGGATGGCGTGCCGCCCGGGAATGAGCACAGGTTCGCCAACAGGGTCGGGGCGGTGGCGCGCCGTGACGGGCTCGGTGGTCCTGCCCCGTTCCTCGACGTCCGCAAGACCTTCGTCGCCAATCCCAAGCAAGTTGGCCGCGCTCAGATGGCTCTTGCCAAGCGGAACCGTGACCTCAAACGTGCTGCCGCTGCCGTATTGGCTGAAGACGCGCGCGTCGCCGCCGTGCAGCGCGGCGATCTCCTTGACCAACGCCAGACCGATCCCCGTCCCGGCAAATTCGCGCAACTCGCTTCCGTCCGCCTGCCGGAAGCGGTCGAAAATGTACGGAAGCTGGTCCGGCCGGATGCCGATGCCGCTGTCGGATACGGTCAACCGGAAGCTGTCGCCGTGGATCGATGTCGCCACCTCGACATGACCCTCGCGCGTGAACTTGAAAGCGTTCGAGAGGAGATTGAACAACAGCTTTCCGAACTTGTCGCGATCGATGAAGATTTCCGCGCCGGGGACGCGCGGATCGAGTACCAGCCGAAGTTCGAGCCCGCGTTCCTGGGCGCCTGAGCCGAAGCGGCCGACACGCTCCTCGATGAAACGGTTCATGTCCGCCATCGGCGAAGCCTTGAGCTCCATGCCCCCGGCCTCGAACTTGGCGAGATCGAGGATCTGGTTGACGAGGCCGAGGAGCTGCTCCTGATTGCGCAGCGCGATCTCGATCTGCTGGCACACGGCGGCGGGGATCTCGCCGTACCGACTCGCCAGAATCAGTTCCAAAGGGCCGAGCGTCAGGGTTATCGGGGTCCGGAACTCGTGTGAGACATTGGCAAAAAACTCGGTTTTGAGACGGTCGGCTTGCTCGAGCACACCGATGCGCAAGGCGCGCACATAGGAAGCGACCAGACTGGCGATCGCCTGGAAGGTCTCGACATCGCCCTGGTCGAAGGGCGGATAGAGCGGCCTCGCCTCCTTGAGCCGGCCGGCCAGCAGGAGCCCGAGCGCGCTGTCCCCGGCGGTCACCGGCAAGCAGACAAAAAAGGGCAGGTCGAGCGCGATGCGGATTTCGTTGATCAGCTTGGTCGGCGCCGTCGCCTTGTTGACCACAAGGACGCCGGTCCCGGCCGCGAATTCCGGCGGGAAGCAAAAGACCAGCGACGAAAGCTTTCGCAACTCCTCTTCGGGGAATCCGAGCCACTGGCCCGGCCGGTAATGATTTTCCGCCTCGGCCGGGACCAGGACGACGGTGCGGTCCATGTCGAGCGTCGCGTTGATCGCGCGGATCGCCCGGTCCAAGATTGCAGATATCTCAGGCTGAGCGGCGACCGAGTGCTCCAGCTCGGACAGCACGGTGAACGCTTGGCGCTTTTGATTGAGCTGGTGCCGCAGGCCGGATACGGCGTAGTCGAGCTTGACCGTCTCGCCGCCGAGCTCGTCGATCTGGCGCCGGTAGTATTCGATCTCGCGTCGGAGTCCCTCAGCCTCGTCCGCCACCGGGCATCCTACCTCCGCTTGCTACTCGCTGAACACGCACAGCACGCCGGTCCAATCGAGCGCCTGCATGTCCGGCCCGACCTTGGCGATCTCGACACCCGAATACATGCCGAGCAGCGGCATTCTGGAGCGCATCACGCGCTGCACTTCTTCCGCCTCCTCCCGCTCGGTGCCGCAATAGGCGCTGGCGCGCCCGGCGCAGTCGATGTAGAGCGCGAAAAACGGCGTCCGATCGCCGACCCGCGCGAGGAGGTCGTTCGCGCGGCGCCCGACATAAGCGAAATCGATGCTTCGCCGCATTAGCTGGACATCATATCCGGCTCTCAGATCGTCTTCGAACATGATCAGCGCGCCGCGCTCCTTGTCGACGGCCATGACGAGGCGGTTGGCGTAATCCTCTTCGCGGAACGGACCGAACTTATCGCCCTTGTTGACGCCGAGCGTGACAAAGAGCGGAAAATCCTCCCAGTCCTTGTCGGATTCGGGGCCGAGCAGCTGCGAGATCACCTCGAGCGCCGGCTTGCCGTCGATCTCGATCACCGCCGGGCCCTCGGCCCGGGTGATCGTGTGGTAGCCGCCGGCGGGCCGGCAGCCGTGCATGATGATCGTGTCGAGCCGCACCCCGCCCGACAGCACCAACGCCATCGCGCTGCGCTGCTCGATCCGGTCGTCGAACCACTGGTATGTCGGGTTCCATTGCATGCTACCCATCATTCCGACGCCGGCGGCGGGCGGCCAGGTCCCGAGCGCCTGGGTTACGCCCGCGATCAGCGGTGTCGCCAAATTGAGGGCGAGCCCTTCGGCCGCCGAGCGCTTGACTGAATCGTACATCAACAGCAGGTTGGGATCGCCCTTGTACCGCTGGCTCTTGATCCGCTCGCCAAGCACGACGCCGACCTCGCGCTCACGATCGACGAGACCGGTCTCGATGAACATGTCGACCCGCATCGTATCGGACGCGATCGCGGCGAGTCCGACCTGGTAGCCGGCGTAACCGAGCCGGTCGTTGGTTATGATTCCCATCGAATAGCCGCCGATCAGCCGTGCCTTCGGTCCTACGACCGAGCGGATGCCGTCGCGCAACTGCGTCGGATCGTGCTTTTCGGTGGCATAGACAAGAACCAAGTCGCAGTGATCCAGCCCGCCATCGGCAAGCGCCGCCCGGGCGACCTCGGCACCCGCCTGGCCCGAGCTCGAATTTTCGCTGTAGCCGACACCGGCTCGACTTGCCATGAAGCCCTCCCGTTGCCCGAAATATCTTTTTTGTCGCTGACAAACCGCACTGAACCCGATGATCGCCGAGCATTTTGCCACAATCTTCGATTATAGTGAGTGGTTAATCTCCAGCGCGTGTCTGTGCGGGACACTCTCCGAACGCCGACGCTCGCCCTCCATGGCGCCTTTCGGCGTCAAAAATTGTGAAAATTCCCTGCCGCGGCCTCGGGATTATCTTGTAATGGATTGTTATTAATATGAATTTGCCATCCGGAGGCAAAAACTTCCCTGAGTTTTCCCGCGCGGCAGGGAAAATCCGCCCCTAGCCGGGCCGGCGTTCGCCGCTGCGGTTGAGGCGGGTGTCGCGGTGGACGCCGACATTGATCAGGAGTCCGAAGCCGAGCATCACCGCGAGCATCGCTGTGCCGCCATAAGAGATCAGTGGCAACGGCACGCCGACGACCGGGATCAGCCCCATCACCATCGCCGTGTTGATAAACACGTAAAGGAAGAAGTTGGTGACGATCCCGAGGCCGAGGAGGCGCCCGAAGTGACTGCGGCACTCCAGCGCGATCGCATAGCCGTAGACAATGATCAAGGTATAAAGCGCCAGCAGCCCGAGCCCCCCGACGAAGCCGAACTCCTCGGCCAAGGTAGTGAAGATGAAGTCGGTCTGCTTCTCCGGCAGAAAGCTCAGATGGCTCTGACTGCCCTGCAGAAAGCCCTTGCCGAAGAGCCCGCCCGAGCCGAGGGCGATCTTGGACTGCAGGATGTGGTAGCCGGCGCCGAGCGGGTCGCTGTCAGGATCGAGGAACGTATAAATCCGGTTCTTCTGGTAATCGCGCAGAAAATGCCAGACCCCGGGCAAAGCGGCCGCCGCGGCGACCGCGGTCAACAAGAAGAACCGCAGGCGCACCCCGGCGATGAAGACCAGGACCGTGCCGCCCATCAGCAGCACGATCGCCGTGCCGAGATCGGGCTGCTTGAGGACCAACGCAGCCGGCACGATGACCATCGAAGCGGGGAGGATCAAATAGCGGATGCGCCCGACATCCTCGTCGGAGAGGCTGTGGAAGTAGCGCGCAAGCGCGAGCACCACTGCCACGTTCATCAGCTCGGAAGGCTGGAGCTGGATCATCCCGAGATCGATCCAGCGCTGGGCCCCCATCCCGACAAAGCCGCGCAGATCGACGGCGACCACCAGTGCCAGCACGATCGCGTAGACCCAATAGGCGGCGTGGAACCAGCGGCGGATATCGACGAGCGCGGCGCCGAGCATCAGGATCAGCGCGATCGCGAAGCGCATGGTCTGCTTCGCCGCCCAAGGTTCCATGTTGCCGTCGGCCGCCGAGTAAAGCACCGCGATGCCGAAGCACGCAGCCGCGCAGATCAGCAGCACCAACCCCCAGCTGACACCCCTGATTCTCTGCCAAAGCCGCGGCTCGCCTCGACCGATATCGGCGGACAGGCTCGCCACGGCTCAGCCGCCCGGCGCATCCGCGCGCGGTTGGGAGGGCCAGTCGGGCGGCGGGAGTTGTGCCACCGTATCCCCGCCGGGAACCCGCCGCGCGGGATCGCGGCGCTGCACCTCGCGCAGGACGTCGCGGCAAATCGGTCCGGCCACTTCGGAGCCGTGGCCGCCCCTCGTCCCGCCGTGCTCGACGACGGTCGCGCACACGTAGCGCGGCGCGCCGACCGGCGCGAAGCCGACGAACAGCGCGTGGTCGCGGTCCTTCCACGGGATCTGACTGATCTTGCGCAGCCCGTGCTCGTGCTCGTACTCGCTGATGGCCCTGACTTGCGAGGTGCCCGATTTTCCTCCCATCGCGAAGCCGGGATCGGTGATGCGTTCGGCATAAGCCGTGCCGCCCTGCTCGTTGACGACCGCGTTCATCCCGTCGACGACGAGGGCGAGCACGCGCGGGCTGACGCCGAGCCCGGAAAAGTCGGGCTGGTCATGGTCGCCGCCCGGCGGCAGCACGCCGTCGGCCCGCACCAGACGCGGCACGACCGCGCGGCCGGTGACCAGCCGGGCGACCATGACCGCTATCTGCAGCGGGGTCGCCAGCACCGAGCCCTGACCGATCCCGGCAATCATCGTCTCGCCCTGCGACCAGGCGCTCCCGGATGTCGCCAGCTTCCACTCCCGGCTGGGGATCAGTCCGGGCCGCTCACCGGGAATGTCGAGGCCGAGGACTCCGCCGAAGCCGAGACGCCGGGCCATTGCACCAAGGCGGTCGATCCCCAACCGCCGCGCAGTTTCGTAGAAAAAGACATCGCAGGATCTTTTGATCGCGTCGCGCAAACGCAGGGTGCCGTGGCCGTGTTGCCGCCAGCAATGGAACGTCGCGTTGCCGAGCTCAATGTATCCCGGGCAGGTAATCGAGGTCTCGGGTGTCAACACTCCGGCCGCGAGTGCCGCCGTGGCAACCACCGGCTTGAATGTCGAGCCCGGCGGATAGACGCCGGCGATCACCTTGTTGGTCAGCGGGTGGCGCGGATCGGTCGAGAGCTGCTGCCACACCGCCGGGGTGAGGCCGGTGGTAAAGGGTGTGGGATCGAAGCTCGGGCTCGAGACGAGGGCGAGGATGTCGCCAGTCACTACGTCGAGCAAAACGCTAGCCACACTCTCCTCGGTATCGCAACGGCGCGCCAGGAAATCCTGCATCGCAGCGTCGAGGCCGGTCACTATATCCTTGCCGGGCCTTCCGGGGATGCGGTCGAGCTCACGGACGACGCGGCCAAAGGCGTTGACCTCGACCTGGCTCGTCCCTGCACTGCCCCGCAGTTCGTCGTCCTGCGACTTTTCTACCCCGCTCTTGCCAATGCGAAAATCCGGCAGCTCGAGCAGCGGGTCCCCAGTCAGCTCCGACTCCGAAACCGCGGCTACATAGCCGATGACGTGGGCCGTGGTCTCGCCGAATGGATAGGATCGGCTGAGGCCCTGCTCGATCGAGACGCCGGGCAATTCGGGGATCGCGACCTCGACGTGCGCCATCTCGTCCCAGGTTAAATTGGCCCTAACCACGACTGGCACGAAAGGATGCTTGTTCCGGGCGTCGCGCAGCACCCGGCGTCGGTCGGCGTCGCCGACCTCGATCAGCCCGGCGAGGGCGTCGAGAGTTGCGGCGATGTCCCCGGCCTGCTCGGGGACGATGACGAGACGATAGTTCTGGTGATTATCGGCCAGTGCGGTGCCGAAGCGATCGAGGATACGCCCGCGCGGCGGTGCCAGCAGCTGCAAGTTGATACGGTTCTCGTCGGCAAGCACCACGTAGCGGCCCGACTCCAGGATCTGGAGTTGGTACATGCGCCCGGCGAGAGCGGCAACCAGCGTCGCCTGGCCGGCGGCGAGGATCGCCGCGCGCCGGGTCAGGAGCTTTTGGCGTTGCGCGTCGCGTTGCATCGTCTGTGCGGCTCGTTCAGCTGTGCGGTCTGCCGGCGTCGGTCAGCCCGCGCCCATCACCGCGCGCTGGGTTCGGCCCAGCAAAAAGCTCGCCACCGGAAACACGGATATAGTCAAGACCGCGCGGAATACGGTTCCGCGGAAACCGACCATCAGCCCGTCGAGGATGCAGTGCAAGGTCCAGAGAAACAGCATTGCGCCGCCGGTCAGCATAGTAAAGCCAGCCCACACAAACGGAAACGACCGGTTGACGAAGTAGCGGCGATGACGCAGCACGACGGCGCGGGCGAGCAGCAAGACGAGGGGGGTTACGCCCACCGGCGCGCCGGCAAGCAGATCCTGGGTGACACCGATCAAAAAGAGGGCAAGAGGCGCCAACAGGTCTGGCCGATAGAGTGTCCAATGATAAACCGCCATCAACGTGAAGGCAGGGGCGAGCGCCGCATAGCCCGGGATACGCGCCGGCTGGATCGAGATTACCGTCGCCAACAATGTGGTCGCGATAGGCAGCAGGCGGGCGGCGGGGTTGTCGACGCGTTGCCGGGCGGCTGTGCCGGGTGCCATCTCTTGCTCAGCGCCGGGCCGGCTGATCACTGACGGGCGGCTCGGCGCGCCGGCCGCTGCGTGAGGCGATCGGTACGGGCTTGGGCAGCCCGTCGGCCAGCCCGTAATCGACGATCCGCAGATACTCGACCCGTGAGAGCTCGACATACGGCTCGACGCGCGGCGCCTCACCGTCGAGCGACGAGACGACGCCGACCGGCAGCCCGGGCGGGAAGACGCCGCCCTGTCCCGAGGTGACGACCCGGTCACCGATCTTGATCCCGGCGACGCTATCCAGATAGCGGAGGCACGGGCGCTCGGAGTTGTCCCCAGCCAGCACCGCCTGTTGCTGCTGCGAGCCCTCGACCATGACCGGCACCCGAGAGTTCAGATCGGTGACAAGGAGGACGCGCGCCGCCCGGCTACCAACCTCCGTTACCCGTCCGACGAGGCCTTCGCCGGTCACGGCGGCTTGGCCTCGCGCCACCCCGTTCTCGCTGCCGGCATGAACCAGCAAGCTGCGGACATAGGCACCACCTGAATTCGCTATCACGCGGGCCGTGATAAAGGTCGCTGCGGGCTCGGGTGTCAGCTTCAGGAGTTCGCGCAACCGGGCATTCTCGGAAGCGAGATTGAGCGCAGCCTGTTGCCAGCCCTGCAACTTCTTGTTCTCCTCGGCGAGGTACGCATTGTTCTGATAGACAGCGACGAAGTCGCGAGCGCGATCCACCAGATCTCCTATGACAGCGAGCGGGCGCGACAACATTTCGAGCGCCGGTGCGGCAAGATCCGTCACCGAGACCCGCAACAACTCGAACATGACTTGATCGGCCTTGCCGAGAATGATCATCATCGCCGACAGCAAAACCAGTAGCGGGAGAGTGACCCGCTGAAGGGCTGCACGACGCGGTGGCGACAGCCGGATCACCTGGCCGGCTCGCGCCAGCGCTTGCCGAGCTCCGCTACGCCCTCCCGCGTAACCGAATTCGGAGAACCTGTCACACCGGGGCGCTCCGCGCCATTCGCCAGCGCGTACGTTCATGACGTCCCCCTAACCCCCCAAAGATTAAGATTCCTACCACATGTTGACCAACACGTTTTTCAGCGTCTTCATCTCTTCGAGGGCACGGCCCGTGCCGAGCGCTACGCAGGTCAGCGGGTCGTCGGCGATCGAGACCGGCAGCCCGGTAGCGTGCCGCAGCACCAGATCGAGATTGCCGAGCAGCGCGCCGCCGCCGGTCAGCACAATCCCCTTGTCGACGATGTCGGCGGCGAGCTCGGGGGCGGTGTGTTCGAGCGCCACTTTGACGGCCTCGACGATCGAGCCGACCGGTTCGGCAAGGCTCTCGGAGATCTGACGCTCGCTGATCACGATTTCCTTCGGCACCCCGTTCATCAGGTCGCGCCCCCTGATCTCCATTACGCGCCCCTCGCCATCTTCCGGCATACAGGCGGAACCGATCTCTTTCTTGATCCGCTCGGCACTGCTCTCGCCAACGAGGAGATTATGGTTGCGGCGGATATAGGCGATTATCGCCTCGTCCATTTTGTCGCCTCCGACCCGCACCGACCGGCAATAGACAATGCCGCCGAGAGAGAGCACCGCCACCTCGGTCGTTCCGCCTCCGACATCGACGACCATCGATCCGGTCGGCTCGGTCACCGGAAGGCCGGCGCCGATAGCTGCTGCCATCGGTTCCTCGATCAGAAAAACGCGCCTGGCGCCCGCACTTTCGGCGGATTCCTGGATTGCCCGGCGCTCCACTGCGGTCGAGCCCGACGGCACGCAGACAATGACCTGTGGCGTGGCGAAGCTGCGCCGGTTGTGCACCTTACGGATGAAATGCTTGATCATTTCCTCCGTCACTTCGAAATCGGCGATGACGCCGTCGCGCAACGGCCGGATCGCCTGAATGTTGCCCGGGGTGCGGCCGAGCATCAGTTTCGCTTCCTCACCGACGGCAAGGACCTGCTTTCTGCCGCGCACGCTGGCGATCGCCACTACCGATGGCTCGTTCAGGACAATACCCCGACCCTTGACATAGACTAGGGTATTCGCGGTGCCGAGATCGATCGCCATATCGGCGGACAGCAAACCCAACATTCTTCCAATCATCTCACTGCGAACCTAAAGATGCAGGCGACCCCAAAAAGTCGGACTCGACATCGCAACGCCCCCGCAACTCATGTCGCTCGACCGACGATCCCGATCCCCTGTTCATGCATTCGGGTGCCCGCGATCGGCCGCAACCCTCACAGATAGCGAACTTGCGTGAGGCGAAAATCCGATCCTTACGGATCGCCTGCGCCTTTGCAAGCCGGCAATCAGGCGGCGACGGGGCAGCCAGTCTTCAGCCGATCCGTCAACGGGTCGTCAGATAGATTAAGGGCTGGCACCGGCGCCGACGTTCATTACATTCGACGGGGCGGGACGCGGATGGCGGTCCCCGGAGTGAGCGCGGCAGGCGGCGATGATCGTCAACCTCAATCAATACCGTAAGAAGCGCGCGCGTGCCGAGGCTAAACGGCGTGCAGCGGAGAATCGGGTCCGTTTCGGGCGCAGCAAGGGAGAGCGCAACAAGGACCTGCGCGAAAGCGAGCGCGCCCGAAAGGAGATCGAGGACAAGCGTCTCGAATAGCTCGGGTGACGACCCGGGACTCGCCGCGTTCTATTGCCTAGGCGTTCGGGTCGAGCGCGGCCCGGTAAGCATCCAGCGTCGCCGTGTCGAAACAGACGAAGATCACCAGCTCCGGCAGATGCTGTTTCGCCAGATGCGAGGCCACGGTCGCCACGGCAATCCGGGCGGCCGCTTCGCGCGGAAAGCCGTAGACACCCGTGGCGATTGCAGGAAATGCGATATCGCGAAAGCCCTGCGTTCGGGCGATGCCGATGCACGCTCGATAGCAGCTCTCCAGGACTTGTCGCTCTCCGGCAGCGCCGCCCTGCCAAATCGGGCCGACTGTGTGGATGACGTGGGAGGCTGGCAAACGGTACCCGTCGGTGAGCCGAGCCTCTCCCGGAGGACATCCTCCCAATTTTTGGCATTCGGCGAGAAGCGCGGGCCCGGCGGCTCGGTGGATGGCGCCGTCAACCCCGCCGCCGCCGAGCAGCGAGGCATTCGCGGCGTTGACGATCGCATCCACCTTAAGGCGGGTGATGTCGCCGGTCGTCAGGCGGATGCGCCCTTTGAGATCGGCTGATGGAGCCACAGTTACGCACCTTTCAGTGTCGGTCTTGCTGCCCACCCACGGTGGGACGCGACACTGGTGGGTAAAAAAGCCGGGGCCGGTCATGACCGGCTCCGGCCAGGTTGCGGGTGGCAAACCCGCGACAGGGAGACTTTGCCAAGCCGGACTGCTGAAATGCGGGCGGGCGTCCGGCATCCCGCCTGGATGTCAACAAGCGAGCGAACGGATTGTTCCCGCGCTGCACAAGCGGCTGCCTCGGTTACGCGGCGCGGTGCCGGTGAGCGATTTTCTCAGGCCCATACCGGATTGGCGACGAGCGTTCGCTTGCCCGTCCGGCCTGTCGGCGCGACCGGAAGCCGCCGCGATTTGCGGCGCTTTCGAAACCTTCGGCAGTCGCGGCGAATCGCCGGGTGACCCGGCCGGCAGCTTTGGGCTTCGCGGCCAGGGTCGTGGCCTCCTGATCCGGGGCGATGCCGGTCAGTCTGCGCAGGGCGTCTCGGCCGCGCGAGAGCCGCGAGCGGATGGTCCCGACCGGGACATCGAGAACCGCAGCGACGTCTTCGTAATTCATTCCCTCAAGCCCTATGAGCAGGATAACCGACCGCTGCGCGTCAGGAAGCTTGACGATCGCACGTTCGAGATCGCGCAGCTCGAGCCATTCTCCCTGCCGCGGCGCGCGGGCCAGTAACGGCTCGCATTCGTTCAACCCGACCGCCGCTCCTTCCCGCGCGCTACGCCGAACGTGGTTGACATACTGATTGTGAAGTATGGTGAGCAACCAGGCCCGCATATCCGTCCCTTGTTGCCACAGATGCAATTTGCCGAGGGCGCGGGTCAGGCAGTCCTGGACGAGATCGTCCGCCGAGGCGAGATCGCGCGTCAGCGCGCGAGCATAGCGACGAAGGCGGGGAATCTCGGCTTCTATGTCCCGGTAAGGGTCGGCCACAGAGGGTTGCTCCTAATGGCGACAATCGGCCGGGGGCCGATCCGACGACAGCAGAGTCTATCGGCACGCTGTTATCCGATGATGTCAGGGCGAGCGGTTTTATGTAAGAATTTGTAACCATATGTATAGGTAAGCTCGAGAGGCCCGTCCGGAGACCCTGACGTCGACGCGCCGCCGGGGATCGGACCGCGACAGAGGTACACGAAGTTGGCCGACAAGTCTGATAACGGTCACATCCTGATCGTCGACGATCAACGCGAGATCTGCGATCTCGTGCAGGAATATCTGTCGAACGAAGGCTATCGGGTCTCGACCGCACATGACGGCGCTGGCATGCGCCGGGTGATGGCCCAGGACGCGGTCGATCTGGTTATCCTCGACCTGATGCTGCCCGGCGAGGACGGGCTCACCCTCGCTCGCTCGCTGCGCGAGGAATCAACCGTCGGGATCATTATTTTGACCGGTCGGGGCGAGACGGTCGACCGTATCATCGGCCTCGAAATGGGGGCGGATGACTATTTGCCAAAACCGTTCCACCTGCGCGAGCTGCTGGCCCGGGTCAAAGCCGTGCAGCGTCGGGCCTCGACCCGATCCGCCGAGAGGCAAGCGGCACCTCGATCGAGGGCACGGTTTGCCGGCTGGAACCTCGATCTCTCGAGCCGGGAGCTGCTTTCTCCCTCCGGGGAGGAGGTCCGGCTGACCACCGGCGAATTCGATTTGCTCGCGGCCTTCGTCAATAATGCCAATCAGGTGCTGACCCGCGATCGGCTGCTCGATCTCGCCCGCAACCGCGAGTCCGGACCATTTGATCGGACAATCGACGTCCAGGTCGGACGGCTCCGGCGCAAGCTCGAGGACGACCCGCAAAGGCCGGCGATAATCAAAACGGTACGCGGCAGCGGCTACATCTTTACGCCCGCAGTCGAGGTGACCTGACCTCGGGGGCGCCGGTCACCGGCCACATGCGTGCTAGAGGCTCGCACGCGTATCACAGGGTCAGATGGCTGCGGACCGCGGTTTCGTCCATGTCCTCGCGGCGGCCGGAAACCACGACCTCGCCGCGCTGCATGACCATATAGGCGGCAGCGAGGTCGCGGGCGAATTCGAAATATTGTTCGACTAAGAGGATCGCCATCGAGCCGCGCTCGGCGAGAGCGCGGATGACGCGCTCGATATCCTTGATAATCGAAGGCTGGATGCCCTCTGTTGGTTCGTCGAGGATCAAGAGCCGAGGCCGCGCCACGAGGGCGCGGGCGATCGCCAGCTGCTGCTGCTGGCCGCCGGAGAGGTCTCCGCCGCGACGATGCAGCATGTCCTTCAATACCGGAAAGAGGGTGAAGATCTCGTCTGGAACATGGCGCAGCTCACGGGCGAGAGGTGCAAAACCGGTTTGGAGGTTCTCGAGCACAGTGAGCCGAGCGAAGATCTCCCGGCCTTGCGGCACCAGCGCCAGCCCGGCTCGGGCGCGCTCGTGCGGCGCCAGATCGTTCAAAACCCGGCCTTCCCAAGTAATGCGGCCGGCGCGGATCGGCAGCAGCCCTAAGATCGCCCGCAAGAGGCTCGTCTTGCCGACGCCGTTGCGGCCGAGGATGCAGGTCACCTCGCCCTTTTTCGCGTTCAGGCTGACGCGGCGCAGCGCATGGCTCGCGCCGTAATAGAGATCGATCGCCTCGACGGACAGCATTCGCTTAGCGGCCGAGATAGACTTCGATGACGCGAGGATTGTTTTGAACGTGGTCGATCGAGCCCTCGGCCAAGACCGCGCCCTCGTGCAGCACGGTCACCCGCGCGCCAAGGCTACGTACGAAGGCCATGTCGTGCTCGACGACGACGATTGTGCGGTCCTTCGCGAGATCGAGGATCAACTTGGCCGTTTCCTCGGTTTCGCGGTCGGTCATGCCGGCGACCGGCTCGTCGAGCAGCAGGAGGGTGCGGTCATGAATCAGCAGCATGCCGATCTCAAGCCATTGCTTTTGGCCGTGACTGAGCGAACCGGCGAGCTGCAAACTTTCATCGGTGAGGCCGATGCGGGCCAATGTCGCTGCGATGCGCTCCCGGCGGTCCGGGGTCAGATGAGCAAAGAGGGTCCTCCAAGTTCCGCGCGAATTGGCGAGGGAGAGCTCCAGATTTTCGAAGACCGTCAGGTTTTCGAAAACCGTCGGGCGCTGAAATTTTCGGCCGATCCCGAGATTGGCTATCTCGGCCTCATCAAGGCGGCTCAGATCTGCGACCCCGCGAAAGAACACCTCGCCCGAAATCAGGCCGCGTCTTCCCGGTGACGACGTCCATCATCGTCGTCTTCCCTGCCCCGTTCGGACCGATGATCGTCCGCAACTCGCCTTCCTCGACGATCAGTGAGAGATCGTTCAATGCCTTGAAGCCGTCAAAGCTGACTGTCACGCCGTTGAGGTAGAGCAGCGCGTCGGTCAGCGCTGTCGCCGTCTTCATGCCTGTTCTCCGACCGGAACCGGAGCTGCCGCGCGCGCCCGGATCCTGTTCGGGCGCCGCAACAGTCCGACGATCCCCCGCGGGAAGACCAGCGTCGTCAGGACGAAAAGCGTGCCGAGAACAAACAGCCAAGTCTCAGGTGCGGCTCCGGTCAGCCAAGTCTTCGCCACGTTGACCAGAATGGCGCCGACAATCGCCCCCACCAAGGTGCCGCGGCCGCCGACCGAGACCCAGATCGCGATCTCGATCGAATTGCCGGGAGAGAATTCGCTCGGATTGATAATCCCGACCTGCGGAACATAGAGCGCACCGGCAATACCGGCGAGCACGGCCGAGATAGTGAAGACGAACAGCTTCGCATTGGTGACCGAATAGCCAAGAAAGCGCAGCCGGCTTTCGGCATCGCGCAACGCCAACAATACGCGGCCGAACTTGGAGGCGGTGACGAACCGGCAGCACAGAAATCCGAGCCCGAGCGCCGATACGGACGCCAGATAAAGGCCGAGCCGAGTCGACGGCTGGTGGACGTCCCAACCGAGGATATCCTTGTAATCGGTCATCCCATTATTGCCGCCGAACCCCATGTCGTTGCGGAAGAAGGCGAGCATCAATGCATAGGTCATCGCCTGCGTGATGATCGAGAGATAAACTCCGGTGACGCGCGAGCGGAAGGCGAGCCAGCCGAACACCAGCGCGAGCAGGCCTGGGACCAGAACCACCATGGCCGCCGCATAGGCGAAATGATCAAAGCCCCACCAGAACCAGGGCAGCTCCTTCCAGTTGAGAAAGACCATGAAGTCGGGCAGCAGCGGGTTGCCATAGACACCCCGGGTGCCGATCTGCCGCATCAGGTACATCCCCATGCAGTAGCCGCCCAGCGCGAAGAAAGCGCCGTGCCCGAGGCTCAAAATCCCGGCATACCCCCAGATCAGATCGAGGCTCAGCGCCAGCAACGCGTAGCACAGGTATTTACCCAACAGCGGAACAAGGTAATCGGGCAGCGCGGCCGGAGAGTCCGGCGGCACCCAAAAGTTGAGGAGCGGCACGGCCAGAACCAACACCGTCCCGCAGGCGGCGAAGCCCACCCAAAAGCCTGGGCTCCACGCGTTCTTGTGTTGGCCGCCGGGAAGCACCGGCACGGTTTTACCCCTCCGCCTCCGCTGTGCGGCCCTTGAGCGCGAAGAGACCGCGCGGCCGGCGCTGGATGAATAGTATGATCGCCACCAGTACGACGATTTTGCCCAGGATCGCCCCGGCGACCGGCTCGAGGAACTTGTTGACGATACCGAGGGACAAAGCACCGACCAGGGTTCCCATCAAATTCCCGACCCCGCCGAACACCACGACGAGAAAGCTGTCGACGATGTAGATCGTGCCGAGATTGGGGCTGACATTGCCGACCTGGCTCAGCGCCACCCCGGCCATGCCGGCGATTCCCGAACCGAGGCCGAAGGTCAGCGCGTCGACCCGCGCGGTCCGAATGCCCATCACCGAGGCCATCGGGCGGTTCTGGGTAACGGCGCGCATGTAAAGCCCAAAGCTCGTGCGATAGAGGATCAGCGCGAGCGCTCCCAAAACGAGGAAGCAAAAGACGATGATGTAGAGCCGGTTCCAGGTGATCGTGAACCCGCCAATCGGATCGAACCCGCCGGTCATCCAGCTCGGGTTGGAAACCTCCTTGTTGGGCGACCCAAATATCGAGCGCACCGCCTGCTGCAGGATCAGGCTGACGCCCCAGGTCGCAAGCAGGGTTTCCAGCGGCCGACCGTAGAGGAAGCGGATCACGCTGCGCTCCAGCACCACACCGACCGCTCCAGCAAACAGAAATGCCACCGGCACCGCCACCGGGAGGTAGGCGTCGATCCAATCCGCCGGCAGGAATGCGCGGAACAGCTGCTGGCAGACATAGGCGGTATAGGCACCGAGCATGATCATCTCGCCATGCGCCATGTTGATGACGCCCATGACGCCAAAGGTGATGGCAAGGCCGATCGCGGCGAGCAGCAGCACGCTGCCGAGGCTGATTCCCTGGAAGAGATTGGCGGCGATGCCGACCAGCCGTAGCCGGTCGCCGATCGAGGCGAGCGCCGCATCGGCCGCCTTTTGGAGTTCGGGATCGGTATCCGGAGCGGCGCGAAACTCGTCGAGCAGGTTCCTGACTTGCGGGTCGGTCGTGGTGCCGAGCGTTCGTATCGCTGCGAGCCGCTCCTCCTTGCTGCCCGACATGAGCCGGGCGGCGGCGAGGCTCTGCTGCATCGCCGTGCGTATCTCCGGGTCCCTTTCGGCCGCAATCGCTTTTTCGAGCAACGCCGCCTCAGCGGCCGAGGGGTGTCTCAGAGCGTCCTGGGCGGCGGTAAGCCGCGCGGCGGGATCGGCGCTGAACAGGGTCAGCGCGCCGAGCGCACCTTCGATCGCACCGCGCAGGTGATTGTTGACGATGATGCGGTCGAGGCTGTCCGCGTCGGCGCCGGCAAGGTCATCGCCGGTCACCGCGTCGCGCACTCTCGTCGTTCCGCCATCCGTCAGAGAAATAACGACGCGGCCATCGGCGGTCTTGAGGAGCCGTCCGTCGGTCAGTGCCTGAAGGATCGGAACCGCACGCGGGTCGCCCAACGCGCCGAGCGCGACGACCGCTTTTTCCTTGGCCGCGAAGCTGTCGCCGGCAAGGTCCCTGACCAGGGACGCGAAATCATCGGCCTTCGCCGCCCCCGATACCGCGAGCAAACCAAACAAGATCGCGGCGAATCCTACGAAGCGGACCCTCACCCGGTTCGCTCCGCTCAGCACCCTCTCCCGTAATACGGGAGGGAGGAGATCATGGCCCTAGCGAGGGTAGGTGAGGGCGACACTACCTTCTCCGGATCGGCTCAATCCTTGTATTTGGGCTCGGTGCAATTGCCGCAGACCCAGGGATAGGTCCAGTCGGCAATTTTGCCCTTGTCCTCGGCAAGATAGGGGCTCCAAGCGTCGGCCTTGATCGCCTCCTTTGTTTGCCAGACGACATCGAACTGCCCGTCGGGCCGGATCTCGCCGATCATGACCGGCTTGGAGAGGTGATGATTGGTATTCATGATCTCGACAAAGCCGCTCGGCGCTTTCACCTTTTGGCCGTACATCGCCTGCCGTACCGCGTCGACGTCGGTGGTGCCTGCCTGTCTGACCGCCTGAGTCCACATCTTGAAGCCGATGTAATGCGCTTCCATCGGGTCGTTGGTCACTCGTTTCGGGTTCTTGATGAAGTCGTGCCATTGCTTGATGAAAGCATCGTTCGTCGGATTCTTGACCAATTCGAAGTAGTTCCAGGCGGCGAGGTGGCCGACCAAATTCCTCGTGTCGATCCCGGCCAATTCTTCCTCGCCGACGGAAAATGCAACGACTGGGATGTTTTCCGCCTTGATCCCAGCGTTGGCCAGCTCTTTATAGAACGGAACGTTGGCATCACCGTTGATGGTCGAGACCACTGCCGTCTTCTTGCCTGCAGAGGCAAAGCTCTTGATCGCTGCGACCTCGGTCTGCCAGTCGGAATACCCAAACGGGGTGTAATTGATCTTGATGTCGTCGGGCGCCACCCCCTTCGACTTGAGAAAAGCCTCGAGGATCTTGTTGGTGGTACGGGGATAGACGTAATCGGTGCCTTCGAGGACCCAACGCTTGACCGCTCCCCCCTCCTCGCTCATCAGATACTCGACCGCGGGGATTGCTTGCTGGTTTGGTGCGGCACCGGTGTAGAAGACGTTGTTCGAACTCTCCTCGCCCTCGTATTGGACCGGGTAGTAGAGGAGCCCGTTCAGCTCCTCGAAGACCGGTAGCACAGATTTGCGCGACACCGAGGTCCAGCAGCCGAACACGGCAGCGACCTTATCCTTTGACAACAGGTCGCGCGCCTTCTCCGCAAACAGAGGCCAGTTCGAGGCGGGATCGACAACCACTGCTTCGACCTTCTTGCCGAGCAACCCACCCTTCTTGTTGATGTCGTCCACCATCATCAGGATGGTGTCCTTGAGGGTCGTCTCGCTGATCGCCATCGTTCCCGACAGCGAATGCAGGACCCCGATCTTGATCGTTCCCTGGGTTTGGGCGACGGCGGCACTCGCCGCGCCCGCGATCAGGGCCGCGGCGAGCGCCGCTAGCCAAATCCTGTTCCGCACCCTGATGTCTCCCCTTTTGAACGTGCCCTTGTGCGGCTCTACCGGCCAGCATCGAAGGCCGGAGCAAGATCGAGGCCAAACCACGCCAAGCGGTGGTTCGACTTGAAATCGGCATTAAGAGGGAAAGTCTGCCCAAACTATAGGCAGATGCCTGCTCTCCATATCGCCAACCTCGCGATAGCCCGCCGCCGCCACCCAGCGACAAATCCCCCGATCGGGGTCAATTGCCGAAGCGGCGGTGACGCTGCTGGAAGGAGCGGATCGCGCGCAGGAAATCGATCTTACGGAAGGCCGGCCACAGAACGTCGGTGAAATAGAACTCGCAATGGGCGCTCTGCCACAACAGGAACCCGGACAGGCGGATTTCCCCGCTCGTACGGATGATCAGGTCGGGATCGGGTAGGCCGGCAGTGTAGAGATGCTTGGCGATCGCCTCCGGGGTGACGCCTTCGACCGCTTCGGCCAAGGTCGCGTCGTCATCGGCCATGCCGTTGAGCAGGGCGCGAACGGCGTCAGCGATCTCCTGCCGACCGCCATAGGCGACGGCGATGTTCAGCTCCAGCGCGTCATAGTCGGCGGTCGCGCGTTCGGCCGAAGCAATCGCGGCGAGGACGGGCTCGGGCAGCATCGCGCGGCAGCCGATGGCGCGCACCCGCACGCGTCGACGATGGATCGCGGGGTCACAGGCCAGCGCCTTCAGCTTGGCCTCGACCGACGCCAGGATTCCCGAGACTTCCGCCGCAGGCCGGCGGAAGTTGTCGGTCGAGAAGACCCACAACGTCACGGTCGGAATGCCGAGGTCGACGCACCAGTCGAGGACCTCGTCCAGCTTGTTGGCACCGAGATCGTAGAGCTCGCGCGGCTCGGTGATCCCGCGCGAGCGTCCGTGGCGACGATTGCCGTCGAGGATGATGCCAACGTGGCGCGGCGTCGGCCGCGTCCTGACCTCGCGGGTCAGCCGCCGGGTATAGAGGAAATAAAGCAGGCGGAACATCGGCGCCAACGGAGCTTCCCCCCAAAGCGCCAGATTACGGGCAGAGCCGTCACCCCCGCGTCCCGGGCGCCGGAAGGTCAATACGCTAAAAATATGGCGGGTCGATGACCAAGCTATTAATGCGAACCTGTGCGGTGGCTCTTCTTTGCAGTGACCGGGCTCAGCGGTGGTGACGGGCGGTTTGCGGCTGGTAACGCAGGCTGATCGATCCGATGCCGGCCGCGACGTTGAGCCCTGTATTGCCTTCGACGCTGACCGGCTGCAACGAGACCGTGCGGTTGGAGCCGCCGACCAGCACATTGGCGCCGGCCCCGACCCCGACTGTGGCGCTGCCGGTGGCGCCGACGTAATTGCCGGTCAGAGCGCCGGGCGCCAGATTGGCGGTCGGCGCGAATACCGCCCAGACCAGAACCCCGCCTTGCGTATAGCCGATATCGACGCCGAATTTGTTAATGGTGCCGGCATAATACTCGGCTCGACCGGGCGGCGGCGCAAAGGTGCAGCGGAGAGCCTTCGACGAGCCGAAGACAAATCCCCAACCACTGGCGACATTGCAGGTCAGCGTGCCGACCCGCACGCCGCCTTGCGCTTGTGCCGCGGTCGAAAAGCCCCCCGCCAGACTGACCAAAACGATCGCCAAACCAAGTTTTTTAAGCATCTCATCATGCTCCGATTTGCATTTGCAATTCTTGTCAACCGATCCCGCAACCGCAATCGATATGGAAGATCCGGGCGGCGGTCTCGCTGAGGATGGCCTGCCGTTCGACGACGGTCAGCGGGGTCTCGTCGACGATCTGTATAGGCTTGGGGTCGCCGATCGGAAAGGGATAGTCGGAGCCCAGGACCACCTTATCTGCGCCGGCCACGTCGCAGAGAAAACGCAATGCCCTCGGCTCGAACACAACCGTGTCAAAATAGCGCCGCCGAAAGCCGTCGAGCGGATCGGGATAGTCGGCATGGATCGCCCGGTTGCGGCGAAGCCGGCCGAGCGCGTAGGGTAACGCGCCGCCGCCGTGTGAGACGACGAGGGTGACACCTGGAAACCGCGTGAGGTGACCTGAGAAGAGCAGCCGCGCCATCGCGATTGTTGTATCGGTCAGACGGCCGACTGCGTTCAAGAGATCATACCCGGTGAGCCGGTCGTCGCCGCAGATGTACATCGGATGCAGAAAGATCGTCACACGCCGCGCCGAGGCGATCTCCCAGAACGGATCGAGCCGAGCGTCATCGAGATTGCCGCCCATCCCCTTGGGCTGGGTCCCGATCATGATGCCCTTAAAGCCCGCATCGAGCGCTTCCTCGAGTACCTGCGCGGCGAGCGCGCCGTCCCGCAACGGCACGGTGGCGAGCGGCGTCAGCGCGGTCAACGCCGCGGCGTCGTTCGCGAGGTGCTCGTTGAAGCAGCGCGCCCAGTCGGCGCCTTCCTCACCCGGCAGCTCGTAGCCATAGACATCCGTCCAGCCGCCCACCACCTGATGGTCGATACCCGCACTCCTCAGCCATTCGCGGCGTTGGTCCAGATCGCGCAACCGCGGCGCGATCGGCCGCGTCGGCGCTTCGCCGGCAAACGCCATCCTTACGGTGCCGGCTTCCGCGAGCAGCCGCACCGAAGGAAACATTCGCCGCTCGGTGCGCAAGGTCTCGATCAGACTGTCCGGCACGACATGGGCGTGGGTGTCGATGATCACTGCCGTTCTCCACGGGATCGAGAGACGATGTGGATAGGATCTCGCCGAGCTGCGGCGCGACGAGTAGACTAGGATAGGCTGGCTTATCGGAAAGAGGATCGCAATGCCGCAGGCGAAGATCGATCAGCAGGCGCCGCCGCGCTTCGACGAGCTCTTGGCGCGCGCCGAGGCGCTGATCCCGGTGCTCCGCGAGCGTGCCCCTCGGGCGGAACAGCTGCGCCGCTTGCCGGACGAGACGATTGCCGATCTGCATTCGAGCGGCCTCTTCCGGATCCTGCAACCGGCGCGCGTCGGCGGCAGCGAGTTGCCTTTTCGCGCGTTGTTCGAGCTGACTGCGGTGATCGGCCAGGGCTGCGGCTCGACCGCCTGGGTGCTGGCCAACCTGGCTGCTCATCATTGGCTGCTCGGCATGTGGCACCCCGAGGCGCAGCATGAAATCTGGGGCGAAGCGCCCGACAGCCTGATCAGCTCGGCCTTGATTTTCGCGCGCGGCCGCGCGCGGCGCGTGGAGGGGGGTTATCGGCTCAGCGGCCGCTGGCCGTTTTCGAGCGGCATCGATGCCTCGGCCTGGAACATGTTCGGTGCCGTCGTCAGCGACGAGGAGACCGGGCAGAGCGAGCACCGCATGCTCCTGCTGCCGGCGAGCGATTACACGATCATCGACACCTGGGAGGTGATCGGCCTCGCCGGCACGGGCAGTAAGGACGTCGAGGTTGCCGACGTGTTTGTTCCCGCCTACCGGACCCTCGCCACCGAACGGATCAAGGGCGGCCCCAATCGAGGCAGCGAACTCAATCCCGGGACGCTGTACAAGCTGCCGGCCGTCAGCCTGTTCGCCTACGCCATCGCCGGCGTCTCGCTCGGCATCGCCCGCGGCGCGATCCGGCATTTCGCCGAGACGACCCGCAGCAGGCTCAGCGCCTATACCGGCAAGAACCTTGCCGATTTCACCAATATCCAGGTTCATCTCGCGGAGGCGGCGGCGCTGGCCGATGCGGCGGAGGCGATCGCACTGCGCGATTGCGACGAGGCAATGCGGATCACCGAGGCGGGGGTCGTGCCGAGCATCGAGCAGCGGGCGCGGTACCGGCGCGACGGCGCCTTTGCCGCCACACTCTGCACCAAGGCGGTCGACCTCCTCTTCGCCGCAACCGGCGGCGGCGCGATCTATCACAGGAACCCGATCCAGCGCGCCTTTCGCGACGTCCATGCGGCCAATGCCCATTACCATCTGAACTGGGACGTCAACGGCGCGATTTACGGCAGGGTGGCGCTTGGGCTGCCGCCCGACGCGCCGCTCTAAGGGCGTCGGCCGTGGAAGACGATTTTTCCGGCAGCCATGCCGCACCGGTGCGGAGCACCGCGGGCGAGGACTTCGACTCGCGCGATTTCCGCAACGCGCTCGGCACTTTTGCGACCGGCGTGACGATCGTCACGGCGCGCAGCGCCTCGGGCGGGCTCTACGGGATGACCGCCAACTCCTTCACCTCGGTGTCGCTGACACCGCCACTGGTGCTGTGGAGCGCCTCGCTCTACGCGCAGAGCTTGCCGGCATTCCAGGAGGGCTCGCATTTTGTCGTCAACGTGCTGGCCTACGATCAGATCGAGCTGTCGAACAAATTCGCCCGCACGCACGAGAACAAATTCGCCGAAATCGACCACATGATCCCCGAATGCGGCGCGCCCGTGCTGATCGGTGCCGCCGCGCATTTCGAGTGCCGTAACGAATATCGGCATTACGGCGGCGACCACATTATTTTCATCGGGTGCGTCGAGCGCTACGCCTATACCAACAAGCCCACTCTACTGTTCTGCCGCGGCAAATACATGCGCGGCGAGCCGCTGCTCCCGCCCTGACGCGGTGCCGGCGTGGCGGAGGACCAATCGCAGGAGTTGCGATCGGCATAGTACTATTGCATGAGATGTATTTTACGATTTTTGATCGGTCCATATAACGATGACAGATGCTTACAGATTGTAAAAGTGTCATAAAAATGACAGCAAACTAAAATTCGTCAAAAAGTCGTCAGAAATGTGTTGACGCATGGTAGCTCCATGATGTTCTTCTACGCGGGGCAGTGGCTCAACTCGCTCCGATCGGAAACTAATCGCATGGGGAGGAAAATATGCTTCACGAGAACAGTATGTTGCGCGCCGTACGCAGGCAATTCCGGCCCTTCGCTTCGACCGCGGCGATTGTCGCGGCGTTGCTGTTGGCCGGGAGCGCGGGGTGGGCGGAGGACAGCATGGCCAAAAAGAAGCCCGAAACGGCTGTCAGGCTGCTTTTCACCGTCCCTATCCCGCCTGCACCGACAAACACGACCGGTGGGATGTACGCGTTCGATATCAGCTTTGTCGACCAGTCCAACCAGACCTACTATCTCGGCGATCGTTCGAATCAGGCGGTCACCGTCGTCAACGCCAAGACCGGCACATTCGTCCAGCACATTACGGCAACACCTCCATTTGCGGGGGTCGTGCTCAATTCGACCGGAACCGCCACCAATAACAGCCTCTCCGGGCCAAACGGCGTTGCGACGGACGGAACCGGAACCTGCCTCTTCGCCGGCGACGGTCCCAGCCGCGTCGTCTCTTTCACCATTCCCAGCGGCACTCAGGTCAGCAGCGTTTTTACGGGCGGCACGATGCGCGCCGACGAAATGGCTTTCGACCCCAAGGACAGACTGCTGCTGGTGGTGAATAATGCCGACACACCGCCGTTCGCCACGCTGATCAGCGTCAGCACGACATGCGCGCTCACCGTTGGTAAGAAAATTATCTTTGACACTCTACCTGGTGACAGCGGCGTCAACGCCACCAATGGCGCCGAGCAGTCGGCCTGGGACCCGGCGACGCAGCGGTTCTATAAATCGATCCCGTCCATATCCGGGACGATCGCGACGCCAGGCGCGATGGGAGCGCTGATCCGCATCAATCCGTTGACCGCCACGGTTGACGCCATTTTCTCGGTTCCGTACTGCATGCCCGCCGGCCTCTCTCTCAACCCGACGGACCAGACCTTTCTGCAGGGTTGCAGTGTCGTCTACGATACGGCCGGTGTCCCATGGTTTGGCGCCGACACCGCCAGCGCCAACCCCTCTCAGGTGGTCATCGACATCAACGGTGTCTTCGCGTTCGTGAACGGCGTGGGGTCCTCGGACGAAGTCTGGTACAATGCCGGTGACAATCACTGGTACACGGGCACCTCAAACTCGCCCTATTCCGCTCACCCGGTCGCCAGTACCTCGGGTGCTACCTCGACCACGGATCAGGCCGCTGCCATTCTCGGGGTGATCGACGGGACGAGCCAAACCCTGGATCAAATCGTGCCCACATTTAATGTCCCGGGGGTAACCCCGCTGTTGGGACCGCCGCCGGGCCACCCCTCCGGGAGCTCGCACTCGGTGGCCGCCAATGGCGCGAACAATTGGGTGTTTGTGCCTCATCCCGCGAACAACGCCATTCCGGGCTGCCTGACCGGTTGCATCGGCGTGTACGGACGGGATGACGCCGACGTGAGCGGCGACAGCGACTAGCCGCATTGCATCCCTGAGTGCCCGGCCCGCAGACGCCGCAGTACCAGGGCACTCACCACATCGAACAAAGCGCGGGCCTCGAGCCCGCGTTTTTTTGCGCCTGTCACACCCGCCGGCGTGACCCGGCGATCGAGAGCTTCGCCGCGGAAGTCTTACGGCGGCCGGCGATGCTGATCTAGTATGTCAGGGGAAACCGAACAGCCGAGAGGAGACGAGATGGTGCGTTGGCCTGTTCGCGCGAGGCGCCGACCGAGATGATCTCGCTCGACTTGGCGGTCAACGCGGTCGTCGCCGGGGTTCTGCTCGGGGGCTTCTATGCCGCGGTCACGGTCGGCGTGACGATCTCCTTCGGCATGCTCGACATCGTCAATATCGCCCACCCGGCCTTCATCATGCTGGGGTCGTTTGTCGCTTATATCGTCAACTCGAATTTCGGGGTCGACCCGATCCTGGTCAGCGTCGTCATGGCGCCCGTATTCTTTCTCGTCGGCATGGGCGTCTACCAGACTTACTACTATGCCTTCGAGCGGCGCGGCGAGGAATTGATTCAAGGCCTTGCGTTCTTCTTCGGCCTCCTTTTCGTCGGCGAGGTGGCGTTGATCCTGGTCTTCGGGGTCGACTACCGCTTTGTCGAAGCGCCCTATATCGGACCGAGCTTGCATTTCGGGTTTGCCGACCTGCCGCTGCGCATGCTGATCCCGTGCCTCGTCTCGCTCCTGATGCTGGTGATTTTGCAGCTCTTTCTCGGGCGCACCTTCATCGGCCGAGCGATCCTCGCCGTGTCGCAGGACCGGCTGGCCTTGCAGCTGATGGCGGCGAACCCCGGGCGGATCAAACGGATCGCCTTCGGCATCTCGATTGCAACGGCTTCGGTCGCCGGAGCCTTGCTGATCATCATTCAGCCGGTCGAGCCGTCGGTCGGCCGCGATTACATCGGGCGGATCTTTGCGATCTGCGTGCTCGGTGGGATGACGAGCGTTCCGGGCATGCTCGCCGCCGCGATGCTGATCGGCATCGTCGAAAGCATCACGGCGACCTTCTACGGGCCGTCCTGGGCGCCGGCGGTAGCCTTCGGCTTTCTTCTCTTGACGCTC
This sequence comes from uncultured Alphaproteobacteria bacterium, assembly GCA_963796155.1. GTDB lineage: Bacteria > Pseudomonadota > Alphaproteobacteria > ATCC43930 > CGMCC-115725 > AP-15. Next base: position 97,016 of record CAWCKT010000004.1, read on the forward strand.
GCCGTTCGCCCCGCCGGTATCCTCGGGCGCTGACGATGAGGATCCGCAGTTTAAACAAGAGATCCTCGCATAGCCCCTCTCCCGCACTGCGGGAGAGGGTGCCGAGCGCAGCGAGGCGGGTGAGGGTCAAATCTCGGGAGATTATTTACCGAGGGTCGCTAACTTCCATCAATGCCCAACTCGAAAGCTCGTCGATTGCGGCAAAACTCGACCGATGCCGAGCGACGCATGTGGTCGGCTCTGCGCGACCGGCGCCTAAGCAGGTACAAATTCCGCCGACAGCACCCGATCGGCGAGTTCATTGTCGACTTCGCCTGCACCGAGCACGGATTGGTGATCGAACTGGATGGGGGTCAACATGTCGACAATCCGGTGGACACGAGCCGAACGGCTCGGCTCGAAAGCCAAGGTTGGAAGGTAATCCGCTTCTCGAACAACGAGGTTTTGGTCAACACTTCTGGGGTCGTCGAAGCGATCCTGCGAGCTCTGAAAGTCGGATAGACCCTCACCCTCCCAGCGCTAAGCGCCGGGCCCCTCCCTCTCCCGCGGTGCGGGAGAGGGGCTATGGGGGCTGAGACGACGATGGGCACTGGCAAGTTCTGGATCGTTTCTTTTGTCGTCAGCGTCGCTTTCCTGGTGGCGACGCGGCTCATTCCCAACGACTATTTCTTTTTCGCCGGCTACCAGGTGCTGCAGTTCATCGTGCTGGCGACCGCCTGGAACATCCTCGGCGGTTACACCGGCTATACCAATTTCGGCACCGGCGCCTTTTTTGCGGTCGGCGCCTACAGTGCCGTCGTGCTGCACAAGCTGACCGCACTTCCGCTGCCGGTGATGATGCTGGTCGGCGGCATCATGTCCGGGATCATCGGGCTGGGCATGGGTTATCTGACCTTGCGGCTGAGGGGCGTCTTCTTCGCGATCGCGACCCTGGCGTTGGCGATCGTAGCCCAGACCTTGATCGTCAATTGGGACTACGTCGGCGGCTCGCGCGGCATTTACGTCATTCGGCCGCAGCAGGCGCCGCTTTACGGCAACTATATCCAGTACCTCTATTCGCTGATGCTGATCCTCGTCTGGGTCTCGGTGGCGATCGCGCGGACGATCGAGCGCTCGCGGCTCGGGCTCGGCTTCAATGCGATCCGCGACGACGAGCTCGCCGCCGAGGCGGCCGGGGTGCCGACATTGCGGCTGAAGCTGATCTCGACCACCTTGAGCGGCGCTCTGATGGGAATGAGCGGCGCGCCGCTGCCTTATTATGTCACCTATCTCGACCCGGCCTCGAGCTTCAACCTCTCCTACGCCGTCAACAGTGTGGCAATGCCGCTGATCGGCGGCATGACCAGCTGGATCGGCCCGGTGATCGGAGCGGTCCTGTTGGGCACGATCCAGCAGCTCGCCACCGTGACGATCTCCTCGGCGCTGAACCTGCTGATCGTCGGGGTGTTGCTGATCGCCTTCGTAATCATTGCGCCCAACGGCATCCTCGGGTTGGTCCAGGCGCACCGTCGCGCGAGGCTGCGCTGATGCCGCCGCTTCTCGATGTCGGCGGGCTCGGCAAGCGCTTCGGCGGCTTCGTCGCGCTCGAGAACATCGATCTCGTGGTCAGCGCCGGCGAGCGGCTCGGGCTGATCGGGCCCAACGGCTCGGGCAAGAGCACGCTCGTCAACTGCCTGTGCGGTGCGCTGCATCACGACAGCGGCAGCATCGTATTCGACGGACGCGCAATCGACGGCTTGCCCTCCTATCAACGCACGCGGCTGGGGCTCGCCCGCAGCTTTCAGCTGCCGAAGCCCTTCCGCAGCCTGAACCTCGTCGACAATCTGCGCGTCCCGCTGCTCTACACCGTCAATGCCCGCCGTGGGGCCCATCTTTCGGATGGCGCGATCGGCGAGCGCTGCCTGGCGCTGCTGGATGAGGTCGGGCTCGCCGACAAGGCACGCCGGTTGCCGCGCGATCTCACCCAGGTCGAGATGCGCAAGCTCGAGCTCGCCCGCGCCGTCGCCAGCGCGCCGCGGCTGCTCTTTGCCGACGAGGCGATGGCCGGCCTCTCGCCCTCCGAGGTCGAGGAGATCCTGGTGGTGCTGGCCCGCCTCAACGAGCAGGGCATCACGATCGTCCTGATCGAGCACATCATGCGCGCGGTAATGAGCTTTTCGACCCGGCTCGTCGTGCTGGTCGCCGGCCAGAAAATCGCCGACGGCGCGCCGCAGGAGGCGATCCGCAATCCCGAGGTCGAGAGGGCGTATCTTGGCGAGTAGCCTCAGCATCACCGGCGTCGACGCCGGTTACGGCGCGGTGCGCGTGCTCGAGGACGTCTCGCTCAGCGTGGCGCCGGGCGAGACCGTGGTGTTGCTCGGCACCAACGGCAACGGCAAAAGCACCCTGATGAAGTGCGTCATGGGGATCCTGCCGCCGACCGCTGGATCGATCGTCGCCGAGGTCGACGGCGAGCGGGTGGAGCTCGTCGGCCGATCGACCGAGGCGATCGTCGATCTCGGGATCACTCTGGTGCCCGAAGGCCGCCGCCTCTTCCCCAAGCTAATGGTCGAGGAGAACCTGCTCCTGGGTGCGTTCCGGCCGCTGGCGCGTGCCGAGATCGCGCGCAACCTCGACATGTCCTACGCGACCTTCCCGGCGCTGCGGGAACGGCGGCGGCAACTAGCCGGCAGTTTGAGCGGCGGCGAGCAGCAGATGCTCGCCCTGGCGCGGGCGCTGATGTCGGCGCCCAAGATCCTGCTGATCGACGAGCCTTCGGTCGGCCTGGCGCCGGTGCTCGTGAAGCGTACGATCGAAAAGATTCAGGAGCTCAAGGAGCGCTATGAGCTCACCGTGCTGATGGCCGAGCAGAACTTCAACCAGGCTGTCCGCATCGCCGACCGCGGCTATGTCATCGTCCACGGCAAGATCGCCTTCGAAGGTGCCTCGGCCGAGGAGCTCAACAACAACGAGCTTGTGCGGAAGTTTTATCTCGGGTTGTGATGCACATTCCGAACGGGAGGAGAGAGACGATGCCGAGATGGCGCAAAACGATGACCGTGCTGCCGACCCTTGTCGCCGGGTTGGCACTCGGCGGATTGATCGCCGCCTCGGCGCGAGCCGCGGAGCCGATCAAGATCGGCTTTGGCATGGGGTTGACCGGCGGTCTGGCCGCCAGCGGCAAGGCGGCGCTGCTGGCGATGAAAATCTGGGAGGACGAAACCAACGCCGAGGGCGGGCTCCTCGGTCGGCCGGTGAAGCTCGTCTATTACGACGATCAGAGCAACCCGGCCACGGTGCCGGGGATCTTCAGCAAGCTGCTCGATGTCGACAAGGTCGATCTGGTGGTCGGCGACTATGGCACCAATTTGCTGGCGCCGGCGATGCCGATCGTCATCCAGCACAACATGACCTTCCTTGGGCTGTTCGGCCTCGACGTCAATCGCGAGTTCCACTATCCGAAATACTTCTCGATGGTGCCGACGGGCGGACCCAGCCCCGAGCAAAGCTTTTCAAAGGGCTTCTTCGATCTCGCGGCGGCGCAGAACCCGAAGTCGAAAACGCTGTCCATTATTGCCGCCGACGCCGAGTTTGCCCGCAACGCCGCCGATGGTGCGCGCGCCAACGCCAAGGCCGCGGGGCTCGCCATCGTCTATGACAAAACCTATCCACCGACCACGACCGATTACAGCCCGATCGTGCAGGCGATCCAGGCCGCCAACGCCGATGTCGTGTTCAGCGCTTCCTATCCGCCCGATGCGGTCGGCATGGTGCGCGCTGCGAACGAGGTCGGCCTCCATGCGAAACTGTTCGGCGGCGGCCTCGTCGGGCTGCAATACGCCTCGATCAAGACGCAGCTCGGCCCGCAGCTCGACGGCATCGTCAATTACGATTTCTGGGAACCGGCGAAGACCTTGCAGTTTCCGGGTGTCCTCGACTTTCTGAAGAAATATCAGGCAAAGGCGGCGAGCGAAGGCGTCGACCCGCTGGGCTATTACCTGCCGCCCTTTGCCTACGCCAATCTCCAGGTGCTGGGCGAGGCGGTCGACGCCACCAAGAGCCTCGATCAGGACAAGCTCGCCGACTACCTGCGCCAGAGCACATTCAAGACGGTCGTCGGCGACATCAAGTTTGGTCCGAATGGCGAATGGGCCGAGCCGCGGGTTTTGGAGATCCAGTTCCACGGCATCACCGGCAACGGCCTCGACCAATTCAAGGACGATAGCAAGCAGACGATCCTGTGGCCGTCGAACTATAAGACCGGCGAGCTGGCCTACCCTTATACCGAGGCCAAGAAATAGCCGCCTGCTGGGCGGCAGCGGCGACGGAGGCAGGAATATGCGCTTCGGTATTGGACAACCCGTCACACGCAAGGAGGACCCTCGCTTTCTGACAGGGCGCGGCCGCTATGTCGCGGATATCGATCTCGCCCGCCAGGCGCAAGCCGTCTTCGTTTATTCGGCGCACGCCCACGCCCGGATCCGCGCCATCGACAAGGCCGCGGCGGAGCGGATGCCCGGCGTCTTCGCCGTGCTGACGGGCGAGGATTGGGCGGCCGATGGTCTCGGCACGCTCGATCCCGAGGTCATGGCCGAGGATATGGGCGGGCCCGCGGGCTCCCGCACCAAGCGGCCGCCCTTGGCACAGGGCCGGGTGCGCTATGTCGGAGAGCGCGTCGCGGTAGTCATCGCCGAGACGGAAGCACAGGCGCGCGACGCGGCGGAACTGGTGTCGGTCGATTACGAAGTGTTGCCCGCGGTCGTGCGCGCCGAGGATGCCGTTCGCGCCGGAGCGCCGCTGATCCATGACGGCGCCGCCAACAACACCTCCTTCACGATGCGCATGGGCAATGCCGATGCGGTCGATGCAGCATTTGCCAGGGCATATCACGTCGCCAAACTCTCGCTCTACAACAACCGGCTCACCGCAGTGACGATGGAGCCGCGCGGCTGCATTGCCGAATACGATCCCGGCACCCAGCGCTGGACGCTCTACAGCAGCACGCAGAACGTGCACGGCATTCGTCAGATCCTGGCGCATCAGATCCTGCATGTTCCCGAAAGTCGCATCCGCGTCGTCGCCCGCGATGTCGGCGGCGGTTTTGGCATGAAGGGCAATGTCTATCCCGAAGAGGCGGTCGTCGTCTGGGCCGCGCGCCGCGTCGGCCGGCCAGTCAAGTGGATCCCGTCGCGCTCCGAGGCATTGCTCGGCGATGCTCAGGGCCGCGACCAGAATGTCACCGCCGAGTTGGCGCTCGACACGGACGGAAAATTCCTGGGCCTGCGCTGGACCGGTTCGCACAATGCCGGCGCCTATATCGAGGGCGCCGGGATTGTCATGATCGTTTTTTCGCTGAAGCTCGCCTCGACCGTCTACGACATCCCGGTGGTGGCGGTGACGAGCAGCCTCGTCTTTACCAATACGGCGCCGACCGTGCCCTATCGCGGCGCCGGCCGGCCAGAGGCGGTTTACATCATGGAGCGCCTCGTCGACCGGGCGGCGCACGAGATGAAGATTGACCCGGCGGAATTGCGCAGGAGAAACCTGATTCGGCCCGATGCCTATCCTTATGAGACACGCACCGGCTGGATCTATGATACCGGCAACTACGCGGCAGCGATGGCCAAATGCCAGTCATTGGCGGACTGGGACGGCTACGCTGCGCGGCGTGCGCAGAGCGAAGCCGCCGGTAAACACCGCGGCCGCAGCATCACCTACTATGTCGATAATACCGGCGTCTTCAACGAACGCATGGAATTGCGCTTCGACCCCAGTGGGGAATTGACGATCGTCGCGGGTACCCTGTCGCATGGACAGGGCCACGAGACGAGCTACGCGCAGATGGTCGCCGATTGGCTCGGCGTGCCCGAGGAGAGGATCCATCTCAAGCAGGCTGACACCGACGAGGTCGCGATCGGCCGCGGCACCTACGCCTCGCGCAGCATGATGATCGGCGGCAGCGCGTTGCGCGCCGCGGCCGACGAGGTCATCGAGCGCGGCAAGCGCTTCGCGGCGCATTTCATGGAGGCCGACGCCGCCGACATTACCTTTGCCGACAGCGTGTTCACGATCGCCGGCACCGACCGCTCGATGCCGATCGGCCAGGTCGCGCAGATGTCGTTCATCCCGGTCGGTCTGCCGTCCGAGCTCGGCGTCGGACTGCAGGGCGCCGGCGCCTTTTCTCCGGACGTGCCGACCTTTCCCAATGGCTGCCACATCTGCGAAGTAGAGATCGACCCGGATACCGCCGAGGCCACGCTCGACCGCTACACCGTCGTCGACGACATCGGCACCGTGATCAACCCGCTATTGGCGGGGGGCCAGATCCAGGGCGGCGTCGCTCAGGGGGCGGGCCAGGCTCTGATCGAGGACATTGTCTACGACCGCGACAGCGGCCAGATGCTGACCGGCTCGCTCTTGGATTACGGTATTCCGCGCGCCGACATGGTGCCGGCGATAACGGTCGATTTCAGCCCCGTTCCCAGTACGACGAACCCGCTCGGCGCCAAAGGTGTCGGCGAAGGCGGCACGGTCGCCAGTACGCCCGCGGTGATGAACGCGATCCTCGACGCGCTCGCCCCGCTCGGCGTCACCGACGTGCCGATGCCCGCCACCCCCGAGCGCATCTGGCGCGCGCTGCGCCAAGGTGCCCGGGGTTGACGCGACGCGCCACTCGGCGCCCGGACCGGGTGTGCTCGGTGGACTCCGCGCGAGGCTCGAGTAAAATCGCCACGGTCGGATCGATCACTTTTCACAGATCGAGAAGGTCCTGCCGGAGCAGGACCGGTCCGGCCGGTGCCGGCAGGGAGGAGCTCATGAAAATCACAAAGAGGCTTCTAGTTTTCGTGACTGCCGCGGCGTTGTTGGCCGGGCTTGCGGTTGTGGCCCGCGCGCAGCCGCAGAGCGATGCCGCCGCGATCGCGATTGGCGAAAAGGACATCGGCGGTGTCGTTTCCAGCCCCAACGGCCGCGAGGCGGGTGTCTGGGTCATCGCCGAGACCACCGAGCTACCGACGCAGTTCCGGCGCATCGTCGTGACCGACGATCAGGGGCGCTATCTGGTGCCCGACCTGCCGCTGGCCGATTACACTGTCTGGGTGCGCGGCTACGGCCTGATCAACTCGCCGAAGATGCGAGCGAAGCCGGGCCAGCGGCTCGATCTCGCCGCAGCACCGGCGCCGAGTGCCGCGGATGCCGCGCATTACTACCCCGCGATCTATTGGTATTCGCTGTTGACGATCCCGAACAAGAGCGAGTTCGGCGGCGAAAACGGCATCCCCGCCAACGTCACCCAGCAGGACTGGCTGGTGACCCTCAAGAACCGGGCCTGCGTCGGTTGCCACCAACTCGGCCAGGAATCGACCCGCACAATCCCCGCCGCCTTTGCCGATGAAAAGACCAGCGTCGACGCCTGGATGCGGCGCGTGCAGTCGGGCCAGTCGGCGCCGTTTATGGTCAATCCGCTCGCCGGGCAACTGGGCGGGGCGCCGTTCAAGTATTTCGCCGATTGGACCGACCGTATTGCACAGGGCGAACTGCCGCATGCGACACCGCCGCGACCTCAGGGGCTCGAGCGCAACCTCGTCGTCACCGAGTGGGATTGGGGCCGCCGGGACAGGTACCTGCACGACCTGATCTCGACCGACAAGCGCGATCCCACGGTCAATGCCAAGGGCAAGGAGTTCGGCTCGCCGGAATACTCGACCGATGAGCTGCCGATCCTCGATCCGACGACGAACACGGTGACCTACTTTAAGGCACCGGTGCGCGACCCCGCGATGCCGCTGTCGCTCGGCGACGGGCACGCCGCGACCGAGAAACCGGTGATGCCGTCGGCTTATTGGGGCGACCGGCAGATCTGGGATACGCGCGTCAACAACCACAACATGATGATCGACCGGAAAGGCCGGGTGTGGCTGACCGCTTCGGTGCGCGGCCTCGACAACCCCGCCTTCTGCAAGGAGGGCTCCGACCATCCCTCGGCCAAGCTCTTTCCGCTGAAACAGAGCCATCGGCAGCTGGCGATGCTCGACCCGAAGACGATGAAATACACCTTCGTCGACACCTGCTTCGACACACACCATCTGCAGTTCGGCTTCGACAAGGACGACACATTGTGGACGAGCGGTGGCGGCCCGGTCGTCGGTTGGCTCGACACCAAGGTGTTCGACGAGACCGGCGACGCCGCCAAGGCGCAGGGCTGGACGGCACTGGTGCTCGACACCGACGGCAACGGCAAGCGCGACGCCTATGTCGAGCCGGACCAGCCGGTCGATCCGCAGAAGGACAAGCGCATCCCCGGCGGCTTTTATGCGATCATGCCGAGCCCGGTCGACGGCTCGGTGTGGGGTACGGTCGGCGTGTTCGGCGGCAAGGGTGCCGTCGTGCGGCTCGATCCCGGCGCGAACCCGCCCACGACCGCGCTCGCCGAGATCTACAACGTCCCGCCGCCCGGCTTCGGGCCGCGCGGCGCCGACATCGACAGCAAGGGTGTGGTGTGGGTGTCGCTCGGCAGCGGGCATCTCGGCAGCTTCGACCGGCGCAAGTGCAAGGGTCCGTTGAACGGGCCCACAGCTATCGGCGACCAGTGCCCGGAGGGCTGGACGCTCTACCAGTATCCGGGGCCGGGCTTTGCCGGCATCGGCAACAACAGTGCGGAGGCCAGCTATTACACCTGGGTCGATCAGCACAACACGCTGGGGCTCGGTAATGACGTGCCGATCTCGACCGGCAACGAGAACGACGCGCTATTGGCGCTGGTGGATGGGAAATGGGTGGTATTGCGCGTCCCCTACCCGCTGAGCTTCTATGCCAAGGGCATGGACGGCCGCATCGACGACCCCAATGCGGGATGGAAAGGGCGCGGCGTGTGGACGACGAGCGGCGACCGGGTACCGTGGCTGAAGGAGGGCGGCAAGGGCACGGTGCCGATCGCCTTCCACTTCCAATTCCGCCCCGACCCGCTCGCCGATTGACCGCGCGGCCAGGGATCATCACAAGAGGTTCCGGGTTTTCTCATCGACGGTCGCTATGGCACGTTCCAGGGCGGCACAAGATACCTCGCCCATCTACCCGAAATAGGGAAGTCGACCCCAGACGGTGCCTTCTTCCGCGGCCGTCATTATTACTTCGCTTTGGGAGGACACGCCGTGGCCGATCAAGTCGAAAACACGATCACCTTGACCGATGCACCGGACGACGACGAGCAAGCGGTAATCACGGACGGGTTGCGCGCCTACAACGAGGAGCAGGCGGGATACTCGGACAGTCGTGCACTCGCCGTCCTCGTCAGCGATCCCGAAACCAAGAAGGTCGTCGGCGGCCTGCTCGGCCGCACGTCACTTGGCCTCTTGCGGGTCGAGCGGTTTTTTCTGCCGGAGGATTTGCGGCGCGGCCGACTCGGCAGCTGGATCCTCGCCATGGCAGAGGAAGAGGCACGGCGACGCGGTTGTACCCGCGCGGTGTTGTCCACACTCCATTTTCAGGCGCCGGGTTTCTACCTCAAGCAAGGTTGGGAGGTCGCCGCCCGGATCGATTGTGAGCCGCCTGGCCACACGCGGTTCTACATGACCAAGAAGTTGCTTTAATCCATCCTGGTGTAACTCGGGGACAAACGCGAAAATGAAGCGAGGTCCCCGCGAGAGAGATGATACGCGACCCCGTCGAGAGCCGCTTTAGGAGCCGTTATGACCGCCGACGCGCTTTCCCCTCTCGCTGTCCGCGCTCGCCCCACGTTGACCCGGGTTATCATCGCCGCCTCGCTTGGCAATGCGCTCGAATGGTTCGATTTTCTGGTTTACGGTTATTTCGCGGTCACGATCTCGAAAGTGTTCTTCCCGAGCGGCAACGAGACCGCGTCCTTGCTGGCGGCCCTCGGTACTTTCAGCGTCTCGTTTCTGGTGCGCCCCATCGGCGCAATCCTGATCGGCGCCTATACCGACCGCGCCGGCCGCAAGGCAGGGCTCACCCTCTCGATCCTGCTGATGGTTGTCGGCACGACGATGACGGCGCTGATGCCGGGTTATGCGACGATCGGGCTTGCCGCACCCATCCTGATCTTTGTCGCCCGAATGTTGCAGGGGTTTTCGGTCGGCGGCGAGTTTGGCAGCGCCGTCACCTTTCTTGCCGAACAAACCGCGTCGCGCAAAGGCTTTGTGGCGAGCTGGCAGTGGGCCAGCACCGGGATCACCGGCGCGTTGGCGTCGGCTTTCGGGATCGCGCTGACGAGCACATTGTCGCCGGATCAGCTTGCCGAATGGGGCTGGCGCGTCCCGTTCCTGTTCGGGATCCTGATCGGCCCGGTCGGCCTCTATATTCGCCGCCGTCTCGATGAGACGCCGGAATATGTCGAGATCAAGCCGACCCGGACCCCGGTGCGCGACGTGTTGCGCGACCACCCGATCGAGACCCTCTTGGCGATGGGCGCCTCGGTTATCTCGAACAGCTCGGCCTATATCATCCTCTACATCCCCACCTACGCGACGAAGGAGCTGCACCTGCCGCAGACAATCGGCTTTGTCGCGACCTTCGTCGGCGCCGTCATTCTCGGCATCGCCTCGCCGTTCGCCGGACACTTCTCCGACAAGTTCGGGCGCAGCGGCATTCTGACGGGAACGGCTTGGCTCTTTTTCCTCACGATCTATCCGGTGTTTTATCTGATGGCCGCCTTTCCCTCGCTCGCGACGGCGATCTTTGCCGCCGGCTGGCTCAGCCTCGTCAAAGCCGGCTATAGCGGGGTGTTGCCGTCGCAGCTCGCCGAACTCTTTCCGACCCGGATCCGCGGCGTCGGCGTGTCATTGAGCTTCGCCGTCGCCGTGACGATCTTCGGGGGCTTCACGCCCTTTGTTGCGACCTGGCTGATCGCCATGACCGGCAACAGCCTTTCGCCCAGCTTCTATATGATGCTCACCGCCGGGCTCAGCATTGTCGCTCTGGTCTTTGTGCGGCGCCGCCGATATCCGCGGTAAGAGCGGTTTAGAGGTACCCTGGCCGGTTCGCGATCATCTGTCGTGGGTGGCCGAAGCCGCGCCTGGAATTGGCAGGCGCTTAGCCCTAGTCTGTGCGCAGTGCCACCGCGCACCCTTGCCGGGAGAGGAGAGACGATGATCAACAAATTCATGACGGTCTATGCGGGTCATATCGACATCCCCGATCATGGTCAGGATGCCACTCCCGCGAACGACCGGCGTTATTCGAACGACCAGCTGGCGTCGGTCTTCGACAAGACCGAAGCGATCGCCAAGACGATGGACGAGTGCGGCTACGACACGCTGTGGCTCGCCGAGCACCATTTCCAGCACGAAGGCTACGAGTGCCTGCCCAACATTCTGATGTGCGCGGTTCATCTGGCGCATGTCACAAAGACCCTAAGGATCGGCTGCGGCTTCAACATAACGCCGATGTGGCACCCGTTGCGCCTCGCCGAGGATTACGCCACCGCCGACATCCTGACCAAAGGCCGCACCGTGTTCGGCGTCGGCCGCGGCTATCACACTCGCGAAGTCGAGACCTTCGGCGCGCCGATCATCGACCAGGAGGCCAACCGCGAATTGTTCGAGGAGCAGGTCGAGATCATCTTCAAGGCGTTCAACAACGAATCCTTCTCGCACAAAGGCAAGCATTACACGATACCGGCCGATGTCCCCTATCGCGGCTATCAGCTCAAGGAGCTGAGCCTGGTGCCGCGCCCGGTCAACCGGCCGGTCGAATGCTGGCAGCCGATCGTCAGCGCCAGCACACGCGGCATCGAGTTCATGGTGCGCCATGGGATCAAGGGCCTCGTCGGCGGGGGCGCGGCGACGATGGCGGAGGGGCCGATCCAGGCCTACCAGCGGGTGGCCAACTCGATGGGTCACGACCTCAAGCTCGGCGAGAATTTGACCATCGGCGTCTCGTTTTATTTGGCTGACACGCGCGAGCAGGCGATCCGCGAAATGAAGCCGTTCTACGAAGAGCATGTGAAGATGTTTGCGCCACTTGGCTTCGTGCCCGGAATTACGCCGGCGCAGATCGAGGCGGTTGCCCGGCGCGGCGGTTGGGATGCCGCCGGCGTACCGACCCTCGAGCATTACCTAGAGCTGGGCTCCTGGTTCGCCGGGACCCCGGACGATCTCGTTGCCCACCTGAAGAGCTTCGAAGAGCGCTATCCCGGGATGCAGCACATCAACTTGTCGCCGCCGCTGACGACCCCGAAGGACAAGATCGTCGAGCAGTACCGGATGGTCGGCGAGCTGGTGATGCCGCATTTCCGCTCGCGCTCGGCTATGCAAGCAGCGGCGCAGTAGACAGGGCGGTTCCTCGGTAAACACCGTCACGCGGAGCTGCGGAACAGATACGCGTCTTCCGCGCCGGTTTGATCGAGCGCCGCGAGGTGCTGGAGGGCGGCGGGGTTTAGCTCCGCTATCGGCTCCAAAACCATTGATCCGCGCGAGGGCCGCCCAGAAAGGACGGCCCCCCTTGTCGTGGATTTGGGATAATTCAGGCAGCCGGCATGCGATAAAGCGCGCACAGTTTGTTGCCATCGGGATCGCGAAGATAAGCGAGATACATCTGCCCGGCGGCTCCTTGGCGAACGCCAGGCGGGTCCTCGATCGTCTTGCCGCCGTTAGCGAGGCCGGCTTTGTGCCATGCGTCCACCTGTTGTGGACCGCTCATCGAGAAGCCGATTGTGCCGCCGTTGGCATGGGTGGCCGGTTTGCCATCGATGGGTTTGGACACCATGAAACGCCCGCCATTGTGCGCGTAAGCCAGCCGGCCTCTGGCATCCTCGGTGCCGGGCTGACCGCCCATCGCGACAAACAGGGCATCATAGAACTTCTTCGACCGGGCGATGTCGTTGCTCCCGATCATGATATGGCTGAACATTCCGTTCTCTCCTCATCAAGGTCACATGCGCCCGCCGCCTCCGTCCAAAAAGCAGGACACGGTTTACGGGCTCGGGTCAGTATGACGAGCGGTGCTCCACAAGAGAGAGAAAAATCTTCTCCCCTATCGCCGTCCCCGGCGGCCGTTAGCGGAAAACGATTTGGAAAACGATTTGGGTTGTTCACGCCGGTCGAACGGACGATGCTCCCCTCATACACTCGGAATCTCGCCGATTTGGGCTTGGAAAGGTTACCCGCTGCATGAAGCCGCCTCTCCTATCCGTGCTCTGCGCCGCCTTTTTCGTGAGCCAAGCCCACGCCCAGGGCCTGCTCCAGACGCACCGCATCTCCGCGGATCTTGCGAACCAAGCGGTCGCCGCGGTTGTCGCGAAATGCGCCAGCCAGGGTTACGCCGAGACCGGCGTGCTGGTCGATGCCGACGGCGTGCAGCAGGCGGTGTTGCGCGGCAATGGCGTCGGCGCCCACACGCTCGACAGCGCCTTTGCCAAGGCCTACACGTCGGCATCGTTCAAGACCGACACGACGGCACTCGTTGAACGGTCGAAGACCGTGCCGGTGCTGGTGAATCTGTTCAAACTGCCGCATCTGCTGTTGCTCGGCGGCGGCATCGTCATCAAGGTGGGCGATGAGGTGGTCGGCGCGATCGGCGCCTCCGGGGCGCCGGGCGGCGAACTCGACGACGCCTGCGCTCGCGCCGGCCTGGACAAGATCAAGGACCAGCTCAAGTAGCGGGCACGCCTGCGACAAGGATGACGCGATGAGAGTTGGAATCTCGCTGACGAGCAATCACCCTGACGCGATGGACCCGCGCCAAGGAGCGCGCTGGATGATCGAGCGAGCCGCGGCGGCACACCGCTCCGGGCTCAATTCCCTGTTCGTAGGCGACCAGCACGTCTCGCCCACGCCCTATTATCAGAACACACCGATGCTCGGGCGGCTCCTCGCCGAGTGGGGCGAGGCCCCTTCCGGATGCCTGTTCCTGCTCCCGTTGTGGCACCCGGTGCTGGTCGCTGAGCAGATCGGGACCTTGGCCGCGATCGCTCGAGGCTCCTTCATCATGCAATGCGGGCTCGGCTGGGGCGAGGCCCGGTTCGCCGCCATGGGCGCCAACATCAGGACCCGTCCTTCGGCTTTCGAGGAAGCTCTCGACATTGTCCGGCGCCTGCTGGCGGGTGAAACCGTGAGTTCCGCGCGGCGGTTCCGGATCATCGAAGCGAGCGTTGCGCTGCGTCCCGCCGAGCCCGTCGCGGTGTGGATCGGCGCCAGCGCACCGCCGGCCATCGACCGTGCGGCGCGACTGGCGCAGGGCTGGATCGCGAGCCCCGGGCTCACCCCCGATGAGGCACGCGCGCAGGCCGATCTCTATCGTGACCGCTGCGCCGCTTATGGCAGGCAGCCGGGCGCCATCGCCTTGCGGCGCGACATTTACGTCGGCGAGTCGTCGGCTGAGGCACGGGGGGTATTGCAGCAGGCGCTGACCCGCAACTATCGTGGCATGCCGGCCGAAGCCCTGATCGCGGGCTCGGTCGACGAGGTCGCGGAAGAGTTTCGGAGCTTCGGGGAAATCGGCTACACCGACATCCTCGTGCGCCATCTGACCAACGACCAGTCGAAGGTCCTGGGCTCGCTGGCGCGGCTGGCAGCGGTGCGCGCGGCGGTGGCTTAAATGAAGGGAGGATCTCCAATGCTGGAGCTTTCTGACATCCAATCTTCGCAAGAAGAGCTGCGGAACTACTATGCGCAACTCCGCGAACAGCACGTGACGCCGGCCTGGATCGGCGGCGGCATCAGCATCGAGCCGCGCGGCGATGCGATGCCATATTTGTGGCGCTGGAGGGATATGCGGCCGCAGGCGATGCGGGCGGCCGAGCTGGTCGGCACCCAGCAGGCCGAACGCCGGGTTCTGCGCCTGACCAACCCCAACCTGCCCGGCGCGTCGGCCAGCAGCACGCTCGTCGCCAACATCCAGATCGTGATGCCGGGCGAGATTGCCCGCGCCCATCGCCATTCCGCGGCGGCCCTTCGCCTGATCATCGAGGGAAGCGGCGGCTACACCGTCGTCAACGGCGAGCGGGTTCCGATGTACCCCGGCGATCTCGTTCTGACCCCCAACTGGTCATGGCACGACCACGCCAACGACACCGATGCGCCGATGATTTGGCTGGACGGCCTCGATACCCCGTTGGTGCGGATGCTCGAGGCCGGGTTCTACGAAGAGTACCACCAGGAGCGGCAAGACTTTGGCGTGGCCGTCAACGCCTCGCGGTGGCACTACCCGATGTCGGAGATGCGGGCCGCCCTGCAGCGGCTGGCTGCCGCCAATACGGGCGAGGGCGGCGAGGGGATCATCCTCGAATACACCAACCGGGTTACCGGCGGACCGGTGATGCCGACGATCGCCTGTCACATGCAGCTGCTGCGCCCCGGCGAGAAGACGCAGGCTTGGCGCCGCGTGTGCCGCACGAACTACCACGTGGTCGAGGGTGTCGGCTGCTCGATAGTCGGCGGGGAGCGGCTCGAATGGGAAGACAAGGACGTATTCACCGTGCCGACGTGGACGTTCTGCGAGCACATCAATAGCGGCGACCGCCCGGCCTTCCTGTTCAGCTTCAGCGACGCGCCGGTGATGAAGGCCTTGAGCCTCTACCGGGAGGCGACCAGGTCGTAGCTGCGGGACGCGCGGACGCTCCGGTACCAAGGACGACGCGGCGAAGCGCGCGGTACGCGGAGTAGCACCGGTTCAGTTGCGCCGGATGATCGGATGAGGGCTTTGCGCCAATTCTGGGATCGCTAACCGCGCTCACCTTGACGGCGATGTGCCGGTTGCCAAAGGTGCTGCCCGCGATCAGGCGGAAAGGAGATGCCGATGCTGCCCCTCGTTCTCTCGTCTGACTCTCACGTGTTCGAACCACCCGATCTGTGGCAGACCCGCATCGATAAGGCGTTCCGGGATCGTGCGCCGCGGATCGAGCGGATCGACGGCGGCGACCATGTCGTCGTCGAGGCGGATCAAATCCTCTCCGGGATTGGCCTGATCTCGAACGCCGGCGCGCGATTCGAGGCTCCCGAGACGATCTCCGCTCAGGGGCGCTTTGAAGACGTGCTGCGCGGCGGGTACGACCCCGAGCAACATCTCAAGGACATGGCGCTCGACGGGGTGGCGGGTGAAGTCCTCTATCCCTCGCAAGGGCTTTTTTACTTCAAGGTGGCTGACACGCTGCTGATGTCCGCGATCTTTCGCGCGTACAACGACTGGCTCGCCGAGTTTTGCCGCACCGATCCCGCCCGATTGAAGGGCATCGCGATGATCAACCTCGATGACGTCGAGGACGGGCTCCGAGAGCTGGAGCGCGCCGCCCGCCTGGGTCTCTCCGGTGCGATGATCACCGAGTATCCGGCCGAGGACCGCCGCTACGACCAACCCGAGTACGAGCCGTTCTGGGCCGCCGCCGCCGCGCTCGACCTGCCGCTGAGCCTGCACACGGCGACGCGACGGCAGGGCAAGATCCGCGGCGCCGGTCCCGGTACGCTGCGCGACGCCAGCAGCCGCGCGACCAAGGCGTTCTATCCGGCACTGTCGCTGTGCGACATGATCTTCTCCGGCGTCTTCGAGCGTCATCCCCGCCTGATACTGGCCATCGTCGAGTTCGAGCTGTCCTGGGCGCCGAATGTGCTCGCCTCCATGGATTACACCTACCGCGAGCGCCACGGCGAGGCGATCTACCGGTTCAAGGACGGCATGAGGCCCAGCGACTTCTTCCACCGCAACGTCGTATTGAGCTTCCAGGAGGACGCCATCGGCATTCGCCTGCGCGACGTCATCGGCGTCGACAACATGATGTGGGGCTCGGACTATCCGCACAGCGAGTCGACGTTTCCCCGATCGCGGCAGATCCTGGCGGAGATCCTGGAGGGCGTGCCGGCAGAGGAGCAGGCCAAGATCGCCGGCGGCAACACCGCCCGCGCGTACAATTTTGACGCGGCGAGGCTGACCGCCCCTGGTTGAAGAGCCAACCTCTGTGCGGATCGACGAACTCGGCCTGTTCACAGAGGCCGCCTGCATGCGGACACGCCCGCGCTCCCGTCTCAATAAACGCTGCCGGCCAACTACCGATTGCATTGATATTTTCCCATCGGCGGATCTATCGCGAGTCTAGCGCAGATTCTCGCCTATCGATTGAATAGCCTCGATTTCCGGCATCGAATAATTCGGCCACCTCTTCGGGGCGCGCGGGAAGCTCGGCCTCGAGGATCTGCAGGCGCCGTTCGAAGTCGCTGGTCTCGATCGCCCGGACGAAGGTGTCGATCCCTGCGGGGATCGTCCCCGCCTCGCCCGGCGTGACGAAACCCGCGGCGAGTGCCGAGATGACGAGCTCGACCGCCCTCCGGGTCAAGGCTTCGGCCTCGCCTTCGAGGGCACCGCGGCGGCGAGCGTCTTCTTGTCGCGGGAACCGCCGCGGCGGCCGACGGGGCGGTTCGACGGGCCCTCGGCGAACGGCTGTCCGCCCACCGGCCTCGGCGGTCTTGGTGAAAGAACAGAACATCAATCATCGGCACCTCCTTTGGTTCGACCGGCGGTGCATTTCGGCCGCGGCGATATCATGCGGAGATGATATTTAGGTAATTTAATTATTGCTTCAATAGCTACGATATGAGCGCGGCCACGTCGCCCTCTTAGCCGAGGCCACGAAATCGAAGTCGAGCTTTCCCAGAATGTCGACCATCCAGGAGATGGAAGGGAAAGCTTGTAGCCGTACGCCTTGCCTCCGGCGCGCATGGCGGCTTTGACTCGGTTTGGTTGCTTCATCGGGTGGATTTTGGCAACGTCGGCTTCGGGGCAATGATGTGCGACGCGCAAGGCAGCGCTGCAGCGGTTCACGTGGCGACTGACGGCCGAGCGGCGCGTCGACAATGCCCTCTATCGGGTTGTCTCCGCCACTTCGGCGACAAGGGATTCTCAATAAGATCGTGCTTGCGGGCTGTTACCGAGTGGTGTGTTCGGTGTTGAAAGCTTTGAAACGCCCGCTCCGGACCCAGTGGGCTAACCGACCAAAGGCAATGACAATGCCAATCATACCCCAGGCGCAGCTTACGGTCGTCGCCGAATTCCCGAAGCATTACTTCCTAGAGAATCTTGCCGTTCGTTCCGACGGCTCGATCCTGGTCACAGCGTTGAATAAGAAGGAACTATGGTACGTCCCGAGCCCTAATGGCGACCTACCCGTTGCGCCGGTGCTGATGCACACTTTCGACCTCATGACGCTCTGCGTAGTAGAGACAGACCCTGACGTCTTCCTCATCGGCACGTCCGATGTCTACGGGACGCGCGAGTCGAGGTTGTATCGCATGGATCTGCGGGCATGGAGCCCGGGCGAGAGCATCGGACCGCAACTCGTGCTCGAGTTCCCGGAGCCCAAGGTCGGGCTAAACGGCGGCTGTCTGATTGCGCCGGACGTTCTGCTCATCGCTGGGGCCGCGAACCTGATCTGGCGCGTGGACCTGCCCAAGAACGGTGGCGAGGCCTCCGCGCGCGTCTGGCTGCAGCATGACAATATGAAGAACAGGCCGAGCGAGAAGCAGCCCGAGCAGCCGGGCGTCAATGGCATACGGTACGCTTCCCGCACGCATCATGTCTACTACACCTCGACCTCACAGCAGCTCATGATGCGCGTCAGTGTCGATACTACATCCCTGGAACCGGCGTCCCTGCCAATATTCATCGCCGGCGGCCGCCAGTGGGACGATTTCATCATCGACGAGGATGCCGGGGTTGCCTACGTGACCACTCATCGCGAGAATACGATTGATCGCGTGAGATTGGAGCCGGACGGGAATCGTGAGGGCAGGACTGTCGTCGCTGGCGAGCCCTTCACTGACGTGCTCGTCGGACCATCGAGCGGCGCATGGCGGCGCGGCCCGGGAGACTACGGGCGAATAGCGTATTTCACGACGGACGGCGGTACTGCTGAGGCGCCAGACGGCGTTGTCAGGACTGCGAAGCTGTTGCGCGTCGTCCTACCTTTAACGTCATGATGTGACCGTCTGCGTTCAGCAGCGTCGGAAATTCGTCACGATCGCTCGCAAGCGCCAGACGTGCGCGCCTTGCCGACCCTCGGGCTTGCTGGTGCTGACTCGCCATCAATAAAGACGAAATCGAAGTCGAGGTTCCCCAGAATGTCGATCACCCACGGTTTGGCCCGTTGCTAGCGGCCGAACTTTGCACCGGGAGAAGCCGGTCCTCCAAGATGAGAGGGAAAGCGCCGAACGGCGACGGCCCTAGTGCGCCGGGTGCGGCCCTCAAAGGGCTGTGGCGCCAGATGCGATACCTCATGCGTTTGGCGATTTGTGCGGCTATCATGTAGGGGATGACCGACCAGGTGAAACGGCGGCTGACCACCATCCTGTGCGCCGATGTGCACGGATATTCTCGCCTTATGGAAGCGGACGAGGCGGGAACATTGGGGATGCTGCGGCGCTATCGCACCGCCATGACGGGATTGGTGGAGCGCCATGACGGGCGCATCGTGAATACTTGGGGCGACGCTGTCATCGCCGAGTTCGCCAGCGTCGTCGAGGCCGTACAGTGTGCGGTCGAGATCCAGCTGGAAGTTTCCAACCAGGGTTCGGGCTTTTCCGACGCGCACCTCATGCGGTTTCGCATCGGCATCAATCTAGGTGACGTGATGGTGGACGGCTCCGACATTTACGGAGACGGCGTCAACATCGCGGCGCGGCTGCAGGAATTCGCCGAGCCCGGTGACGTCGTGGTGTCCGGTTCCGTCTACGATCAGGTGCACAACAAACTCTCGCTGGGCTTCGACTGTCTCGGCCAACGGCAAATGAAGAACCTTGCAGCTCCGGTGATGAGCTATCGGGTCACCATGAGCGACCGAGCCGGTGGGCGACGTAGCTCCCCGGCGCGCGAGGCCTCCGCTCCCCAGGCGGATGGGGTGGCTGCCGCACAAGCTGACGCTTCATCGATGCCCGACGGACGCGCGCTGTCCGGGTGGATACGGCCCGTGTCGGATTGGTTTGCGAACCTGCCTCGCCCCATTGCAGCGATTCTTGTTATCGCGGGCTTTCTTGTTCTGATCAATGTTTTCACCGGCCCACACAGAATCTGGTTCCATTGGCCAGTCGCATCATTGCTGTTGATCGTTACCCTGTTGGCAGTGTTCCGACGCAAGCCTGCGTCGCACAGAATGGAAGAGCGTCGAAGGGATCGTGAGTGAACTGGCCCGGCTCTTGCGGACGCTTTCCTGTTGCCGACTAGATATTTCGCAAGGCTCGGGCGTCCCGAAGGACGGCTTCCGGTCAACTTCGCACATCGGCCGACGGCATGTGTCAGCTTTCGATCGAGGCGCTGGATGGCGGCGCGTCTCCGAGAAGCCGGGGGACAAAAGCGCAGCCGAGAAAGGCCGGCGCATCGCGTGAGATTGGCGGACGCGGCGGCCAGCCGCGCAAGCCGGTGACCCGCAGCCAAGGCTGAATTACGACCGGCAGGGGAGATCGGAGGTGGCAGAGTTTCCGTGGCGGTCACGTTCACGCCCCGAGCCCGAGCGCGATTATTTGGCGCTACTCTCCTATTTGCCGCTCAACAGCGGTTGGCACATCCCCCGGCTCCTGGTGCACATGGTCCACATCCAGCGGCAGCTGCGTACAAGTTCTGGCCTGATCGGCTATTCCTTGGGGGCACGGCTCGCCACCAAGCGGTTTTGGACATTGTCCGCATGGGAGGACGAGGGGGCGCTGCAGGCGTTTGTCGCTGCGGCGCCGCATGCTACCGTGATGAAGGAGCTAACCCCACATATGGGCGCGACACGCTTTACGCGCTGGACCGTAAAGGGCTCTGAGCTGCCGCTCCTGTGGGACGACGCGCTAAAGCGCGGCGGTTTCGCCAACCAAGATTAGTGACCACAACGTCTCGGCGCAGCAAACGCTGCCCCCGGTTGCGGGCAACTGATCTCGACCGCGGGGCCCTCGACCACGACCACAAAAATCAGTTCGGCACCCAGACTGCGGCCCTGATCTCGCCGAATTCACGCGCGATCTTGCGCCAGGAGGCACCGGCATCCTCACTGACATACACCTCACCGAACAGGCTGAATGCCACAATGCGGTTGGCGTTAAAGGGATGCGCGGCAAGGCCCCACACAGTGGCATTGGGCTGGGTCGGGAGCGGCAGGATCTCCCAAGTCTCCCCGAAGTCTGTGGTGCGGAGCACGTGGCCCTTTTCACCCGTGGTGGTCTCGCCGCACCCGGCGAACAGCACGCCGGGATCATCGGCTTTGACCACCATGCCCCGGGCATAGGGCAGCGGCCATTTCTCCCTGATGCCCAAGGGCCGCCAAGTGTCGCCCAGATTGTCACTGACAAACATTTCTCGTGCGGTGCTGGCATAGAGGCGCTTGGGCTGCGTCGCCGCAATCGTCACGGCGTGAATGTCCGGGTCATACAAACCCGTCTCGAGGTGCGCCCAACTGTCTCCACCGTCGAGGCTGCGGAAAACGCCGTCAATTTCCACCCCTGCCCAGACCATCCGATGATCGTCGGGGTCGACGACGACGCTGGTGACGAAGGGAGTGCCAATGGAGCACTCGCGGGCGAGGTCTACAGCCAATTTCTCCCACCGCCGTCCACCATCGCGCGAGCGATAGACTGCGGCCGGACGCGTACCGGCGAATAGAATATCCGGATCGACCGGGTCGATGGTCAGCGACCAGATCGTTGGCAGAGCCCCATTGGCGCTGATGCGCTCCCACCGCGCCCCTCCATTGTGGCTCACGAACAGGCCCGTATCGCCGCCGGCGAGAACGGTATGCGCCTCTTTGGGATGGGCGACCAACGCCTGTATGCGGCTATTGAGCGGGAACGGGGCGCGATGCCGTATCCACGACTTTCCGGCATCTGGGCTGTGCCATACGCCCCAGCCCACCGTTCCAAGACATATACTGTAGTCCCCCGCCATAAGCCACCTCCCTTCGTCTCGGTCCCTGCGTCACCCCGCAAGCCGAAACATTGTACTTTGCCTGACGCTCCCCAACGAATGGAACTGGCGCAGTATTGCGAGATTAACGCTTGAGGCTCTGCCGCGCGGAACGGAATGACGGCTTTTCATCGGCCGAGAGGCCCGGGCGGAACGAGCGCCGGCGCCGACCCCGCCTCCATATAGCGGATGCGAAACCCGTCCGCCTCGACGAAATCCTCGCGAACCCGGCTGCGATTGCCTCCTCCTGTTATTGTCAGATGTCGCGGACGTGCGGCAGCACCTTCTTGCCGAACAGTTCGAGCGCTTTCATCAGCTCGTCGGGATCTTCCGAGCCCGGGGTCTGGAACGACAGATCGACGACGCCGCAGCCGATCTGTTCACGGGCTTCTTTCAATTGCGCGACGATCTCGTCCGGGCCGCCGCAGAAGTTGATCGGCAGCGCCCGGTTGACATTGCCCGGCCGCCGCCCCTCGCCGGCGACATTGCGCTGGTCGAGTTGCAACAGCTCGGCGGCGACCCCGGCCTTCAGCGGGAACACCGCCTCCCGCGGATACTGCGCCAATGCCTGCTGCGCCTTCTCGCCGGTCTCGGCGATCAGGATGTTGGCGCGGTAGATGATCTGGTGCGGCTCCGGTTGCCAGCCCCAGCCCGCGCTCTGGTCCTTGTAGTAGCCGGTCACCCTGCCCATTGCGTCGAACGGGCCGAACGACACGCCGAGGCCGATATGGTTGCGCGCCGCAAAGTCGCTGGCCTCGCGGCTGGTGCCAAGGGCATAAATCGGCGGCAGCGGCTGTTGCAGCGGCTTCGGCCACACCGAGACGGTGCGGTAATGGAAATGCCTGCCCTGCCAGGCGAAGGGCTGCGGTTCCTTCCAGGCGCGCAGGATCAGTTCCATGCCCTCGTCGGTGCGCTCGCGCGATTCCTCGGGGTTGAGGTCGTATGTCATCATCTCGTTCGAGGTGCCGCGCAGCATGCCGACGACCAGCCGGCCCTCGGCCATCGTGTCGAGCATCGCCATCTCCTCGGCGAGCAGCACCGGGTTGCTCTGCGGCACGATCGGCCCCAAGAGCGCGATCTTGATATCGTGCACGTGCTGGGCGATGTAGGCCGCGGCGATCGGCAGCGACGGGGTCAGAATGCGCGGCGAATAATGGTGCTCGGAGACGCTGATCCAGTCGAACCCTAACTTCTCCGCATACCGGCTGCGCTCGACCATGCCGTGGAAGGCACGCAGGCCCGCCTCTCGGTCGTAGGCACCGGCCGGCATCGGCCATTGCCGCGGCAGGTTCGAGGGCGCGTAGTAGCGGCCGGTTTCGAAATACGAGACCTGCATTTTGGCACCTCCCCCGTTCAGCGGGTACGATTGTAGGTGTAGTCCTCGCGCTCGCCGGCGCCGAGCCGCAGCCCCTCCGGCAAAGGCGGGCGCTGCGCCTGCAGTTTGGCGTGGGCGTCGAGTGCGGCCTGATCCTTCCACAATTCGAGTAGGACCAGCTTATCGGGATCGAGGGCGCTCTGGAACACCTCGAATTGTTCGCAGCCGGCATCCTGCCGGGAGATCTCGCAGCGCGCCTTCATCGCCTGCGCGAGTTCGGCGCCTTTGCCGGGCGCCGCGTGGAACGTGACGACGAGCCGGACCGCCATGGCCTTCCCTCCTGTGCTCGAATCGGTATCAAGCAGTATCGTGACCCGGCCGCCGCCGCGTCAAGCGCGCCCAGGACTGACCGGTTTGGGGCAAGCAGCGACCGCGCGGTCGCGCTATTTTAGTACCGGTCGCCGATCGCAACTCGCGCCACCCAAGGCGCTTTAGCCCGGCACCGTGATTCTGCCGCATGTCTGTCGCTTCTAACGACGGCGGCGAGCGGCCGCGCCGTCCTACCTGGGGAAGGCGCAGCACGGATCGAGTGCCTCGTCCGGCCGTTTGGTCTAATCTTCGCGCCACCTTGGCGACGCCGGTCGGCGCGCAGCAGGCATAGGAGGGAGGACAGAAATGGCAAAGAGGCCCTACATCATCGCGCTCGAAGAGCATTACCAGGATCCCGAGGTCAAGCAACTCGGCGGCGGTCCCGGCGCGGGTCGTGATATCGTCGAGCGTCTCGACGATCTCGGCGCGCTGCGCATCCGCGAGATGGACGAGGCCGGCATCGATTTGCAGGTCCTGTCGCATTCGATCCCCGGACTGCAAGCGGTCGACGCCGAGGCCGGACCGCCCTTGGCGCGCCGCACCAATGACCGGCTGCATGAGGCGGTGCTGCGCCACCCGGATCGTTTTTCCGCCTTCGCGGTGTTGCCGACCGCCAACCCGCGTGCCGCGGCCGACGAACTGGAGCGCGCCGTCACCAAGCTCGGCTTCAAGGGCGCGATGGTCAACGGCATGACATCAGGCGTCTTTCACGACGATAAGCGGTTCTGGCCGATCTGGGAGCGGGCCGCCAATCTCGACGTGCCGATCTATGTCCATCCCGCCTTGCCGCACCCAGCGGTCATCGAGGCCTATTACAAGGATTACGCGCAGTCGCATCCGGGTATCCTGCGTGCCGCTTGGGGCTTTACGGTCGAGACCGCGACCCAGGGCCTGCGCTTCGTTTTGAGCGGGGTGTTCGATGCCTATCCCGGCCTCAAAATCATCCTCGGGCACATGGGCGAGGGATTGCCGTTTCTACTGTGGCGCATCAGCCACGGGCTGCGCGCAACGATGAAGGAGAAGACCTTCCGCGACATCTTCTGCGAGCATTTCTGGATCACGACGAGCGGCTTCTTTTCGGACACCGCGCTCGTGTGCAGTATGATGGAGATGGGTATCGACCGGATCCTGTTCTCGGTCGATTACCCGTTCGCCGAAAACCCGCCCGGCACCGAATGGCTGAAAACGCTGCCGCTCGGCCCCGAAGACACTGAGAAGCTGCTGAACGGCAACGCCCGCCGCCTGCTCAAGCTCTGAACGGGTCGGTTGTAAGGGCGTGAACTGCGGGCTACGCGATCTCCTTCGACGAGATCGCATAGGCGAAGGTAGTCGGGTCGAGCGAGTCTTTGCTGCCGTCGGGGGTTTCGGCGTAGGGATACATCAGAAAGCCGATCGGACCGTCCGACTGACCCGGCAGGGTGAAGTCGCGGGCATAGTTGAACCCGACCCAGTTCATCTCCCAATTGCCGAACAGGCGCTCGCGCAGCGCCTTGACCTTGTCGCTGTCGAGCGCGACCTTTTCTTCCAACACGACCTTACGCACATCGGCGGGGTCGACCGGCAACCAGCCGCGCCCATCGATGAAGACTTCGGCGCGGCAATGCTGCGCCGTGGTGATGTCACCGGATTTGCCGAGCGATTTTGACACTTTCGAGTCGGCGACGCGGATGCCGAAGAAGTCGCGCGCCGGCAGCCCTACCGCCCGCGCGAGCGCGACATACAGCGAATTGATGTCGGCGCACTTGCCTCCGAGATCGCCCAATTCGAGCATGAAGGCGACGTTGCCGAGCCCGCAACCCCGCGTCTCGGCTCGGCGAAACGCGTTGTCGACGACCCAGTCGTAGATCGCTCGCGCCTTGTCGAGCGGCGCGGTACGGGCGGCGACGATTTCGCGTGCCTTCGACAGCACGATGCCGTCGGTCGGCGAGCTCGGCGTCGGCCGCAGGTACTCGGCAAGCTCCTCGCGCGAGGCGTCGGCATAAAAGCCGGAGCGATCGCGCGTCATCACTCGGGCGGTGATTTCCGCCTCGCGCGCGGTCGTCAGATCCGACCACGCCGCCGCGACGATCGGCGCCCGCGAAGTCCCTTCCCACAGGACATGGGCGGTGACCGGCGCGCGGCAGCCGATATCGACGACCCGCTGATAGTCGAGCGCGTCCTGTGGCACCGGGACCCATAGCCGCACAGGCGCAGCCGGATCTTTGATGCTGATGCGGAAGGTGATCTCAAATTCCCGCCAGCCTTGCGGCGCGGCATGCGCGCGCCGCCCAACCGCGGCGATGGCGCCGGCCGCCGCCATGCTCTTGATCATGCTCGTGATGAAGTCGCGTCGCTGCAACGGGCTGCCTCCCTGATGTCGGTGCGTCACAAGGCACACACCCAGGCTCATCGATGGGTAGATTTCGCGGGCAAGGGACGCTCACGGCGACCCTTGGGGTCAGCTTGTGGGAGAACGATAATGCCTGACAGCGCAGCTGTCACCAGAACCGCGTCCGGACTCGTGATCGTGCCGAGCAGCGAGGAGCCTCGACGAAGTTGTACTGAGCTGGGGCATCCCAAGGAAGCGCTGGTGGCCGGCTCTCAAAAAAGTCGCAGCGGGCCACGACGAACGCCACCGGGTCCCCGACGTGACGAACCCGGTCACGCGCCAGTACCCGCCGCGGCGGCACGATCATCGGCGCGCCCGTTTCCACCCGGGCGATGCACGGCAAGGTCCCGACGCCGTCGGCATCGAGATCTGCAGCGGTGAAAACGCCGCTCACCCCCGGCATCGCTCGGGTGGCCGCGGCGTCGATCCCCTCTCGAAGCATGTCCGTACGGCGAGCGCAGCACGACGCCCTGCAGCTGACCCGGCAGGGCGATGTCATCGACATAGCGCCCTTGCCCGGTCAGAAACCTCTCATCTTCGAGACGGCGCAGCGACTGCCCGATGTGGTCTCTGGTCATGTCGGCACCCTCACGCGTAGATGTCCAATGTTTTCGCGGGTGCGGGCGATGGCCCGCGCCCCGCCCGCGCGAGGCGGACAGGGATCAGGACCAAGTGGCTGAGATACCTCGATTCTCTCATCAGAGAGCAGCAAAAAGCCGCGCGGAATAGGCAATCGGCAGCGATTTCCGGCATTTCGCGACGTTCCAACGGCGCATCTTTGGGGAAGCCCGGATACTATAAGTTCCTGATACGTTCTCGTCAAGCCCAGCCGGACCGCGGTCAGTTCGTAAGGCGTCGAAGATTCCCGCTGGGGATCGCTCGGCGTCCCTGACCGGTCTCAGAAACCTCTGGTCTCGAGGCGGCGCAGCCCAATATGGCTGCTGATCATCCGCCGACGTCTGACCTTCGGCCCAAACCGGCCCTCAGCGGCACCGGCGCAAACGCACTGACGGGCGGCGGGCTTATACATTTTTCCACTTCGACAAGTGCCGTCGCCGAACTCGGCCCCTGGCTCAGCCGCGACGTGCCGTGATCGCGCGTAAGGACATTCGCATTGCCGTGAGCGCACGCCGGGTTCTCATCACCTGACACCGGGTCGTACCAAGCGCCGCAGGAGAGCCGAACCACCCCGGGGCGAACGGCTTCGGTAGTCAACACGCCGGCGAAACAGGCGCCACGCGCGTTGAAGACGCGCACCACCTCGCCATTGCCATAGCCCATGCTGAACGGCCCGGCGAGGTAGAGCGAGGCCGGCGGGCGGGGACCGGAAGCAGGCACGGACGGAAATCGGGCCGCGGAGCGGGAATTCATGCGCCCATCTTGCCACGCTCACTTGGCGTGCATCGTCCAAGTGCCGCACGGTCACGAAAGCGGCACCCTGTCGCGGTGGCATAGCAGGGAGGAGCGGAGAGATCAGCGACCGGCAGCGCGAATCGTTGGCACCGGTGGAACCGTACTTCGATCGCCCGCCGCAGCCGTTTGGCGACGCTCCGCCGGACCCGCTGGTTTACGACGCCTCGCCGCGAAGGCTTGACGAGTGGCTGGAGCCCATTGGCGATGCCGTTGCTCCTCTTCCTTGGGCACCCTTCAGCAAGGAAATGCTTCACCCTAAAGAGACAACAGGATGTTATTTGCCAAAAAATGTCACAAGACCAGGCTCTGCACAGGTTGACAGCAATCCTCGAGCCTGTCTAGCCTAGGTGCTCCTACCTTCGAAGCCCGGTTCCATCGGGGACAACTGGGCACCCACCGATCTGCATTCCGTTACCCCATCACTTTATTGGGATGGGGACCGCGAATTCTATTGTCCGCGGCCGGGGAATGCTCAGCAAAGGATGCAATGCCAATGCATCGAGCCATCGGTATCTCGTTCGCGTGCCTGGTGACATCCGCCTGTGCGATAACCGAAGCCCCAGAAGAAAGCACAACCCCGTCCGTCGCTGTCAATTCGGAAAATCCAGAATCCCCGAGCAAATCTCGCAGCGTCGCCTGTGGGGACGAGGGACGCCAGTCGGTGGATTATGGCTCCGAACCGTCGGGCGAGAGCCTCTTACCCTTAGCAGATGCATGCGCTGCAGATCGCTGTTGCGGTCCGATGCAAATGGCTGGGCGTCCTCAGTTCGGAAGAGCTACCTGGTATGGCATGGTGGGCAACCGGACCGCGAGCGGCGAGATCCTCGACACCCAGACCGCCACCGCCGCGCACCGCTCACTTCCGCTCGCCTCTTACGCGAAGGTGACGAACCTCGACAATGGCCGCTCGGTCATCGTCAAAATCAATGACCGCGGCCCATATACCCGCGGACGCATAATCGACCTCTCGCCGCGTGCGGCCGATGTGCTCGAGTTGAAGCGTGCTGGGGTGGTGGCTGTCGTCGTTGAACCCATGGTTTATTAGATAGCTCATCATCCTCGCCCCGCGGGACACTGGGAATCAGGCAGGGGCGAGCGACGATCAAGTTCCGACCTGCGGTATGGAACCTATCATGCGGCAGCACGTTGACCGCGCGTCTGCACCAAATTGGGGGGCAAAGCCGTGCGGGTGACGGAAGTGCGGATCTCTGACGGAAATGATCTGTCCGAGCGACTGACGGATATGTGGGTTTGGCTCGATGAGCACCGTTACGAGCCATCGACCTTTGCCTATTTCTTCGTCCCCCCGGGCATGAAGATTCGGGTCTCTTTTAAGGTCGAGGATGAGGCGAAGAAGTTCGCTGAAAGATTTGACGGTTCTCTGCTCGATATACCGAGGGCAATCGATCAGCCTCCGACGGTCTAGCTCTACGCGACCGCCAGTTGCCATTGAAGTCCGAACCTTGGCTTGACTATGATGCTGGCCATCGCGGCGAGAGCCGAACTGCACCCAGGTTGACCCCGACATGAGCAGCTCAAAGGTTCTGAAACCGCGCATCTCGATTTGGCGCCGACTTTCGGATGAACGGTACCTCGCGGTCAGCTGTGGAAGGCGCGCGAAGTCGCTTCGAGCCTGAGCAGCGGGAACGCAACCGGACTTCAGATTCGGCCGTCCCGACCACATGCGCGTCCGGCGAGGTGGAGATGGTTCCTGATAGCGAAATCGAGCGGCGCGAGCCGATGCTTGCGTCCGGTTTTGTGTCCGGGGAACCGCCGACCTCAGCCCCCAGCCGCTATGGCATCGCGGGGCCAAGGGGTACGGTCGGCGCCCTACCGTACCTCGCCCTCATCGGATTCGTCGCCGCTGTCACCATCGGCGTCTTTTTTGGCGCTGGGTTTTCCATGCTCGTTCCGCCCTCAGGGACAGCAGTCGTCGATCCAGGCGCCCGCGACCCCAAGCGCCCCGACGGCGATGCTGCGCTGGCAGACCGCGAGATTGCGCCAGCTTCGCAAGAACATGCGGCGTCTGGCTCGGCTGTAATAGCCGACATTCCCAGGCTGCTCGCCCAGCCTCCATCGATCGGCAGTTCGGCGCAGGTCTCACCGCCGGTTCCACCCGTCACCGAGCCGTTCAGCCAGACTACTGTGCCGGGCCCGGCATCCGGCCAGCCGAGCGCCCTTGCTCCGGCGATGCAAGCAGGACCAGTCCCACTCGCTACGGCGAGCACCGAGCTTTCCAGTGAAAAGGCAGACCACGCAGACCAAGAGACACGACCTGCCGTAAGGCAAGGCAGCGATCGCTTGCCAGCGGGTCGTCAATCCGCTCATCGCCACCACAAGCGTGCGAAGAAACCCGCGGCCTTCGACAAGCTCATCACAAAGCTAACTGGGCAGGCAAATTCCGTTGACCCGCAACTGACGCCGCCGCGAGCATCTTTGTCGCCACCCGATTTCGGCGCATCCCACGCCCGTCGGTAAAGGAGGGAGCGGCAAGCGCATCCGACCCATGGCCTTTCATGCGCTTGCGCAGCGCGTGTAAGAGGTAGAGCCAGCGGCGATCATCGGTTTGAACCGCACGGTGTACCCCGCGCCGCCACTGAGCCCGCCTTCGCGATCCTCAACCCGATATGGTTCGAATTGCAGCAGGATGCGGATCAGGTCCCTTCGTTGGGGTCGGGGTAGAGGGATTCGACAATCCCGGTGACGCCGGGCGGCGATGAGCCCAGGCAATAACGGCCGTCGCGGTCGCGGGCGAGGCGGCCTTCTTGCCGCAGCAGGTCGAGCACGGTCGCGACCTCGCGTCCGTCCTCGCTGCCGATCCCGGCGACGATATCGGCGTAGAACATCGGCCCCGAGGCGAGCGCCGCCTCGACCGACTGGAAGCGCGCCGGGCCGGCAAAGACCCGGGCGGCACTGCGGGTCAGCGGGATTTCGCCGGTCCGGCCGAAGGGCTTGGTGCAATCGAAGCCGGCCTTGGCGCCGGTGCGCCGTCCCCTGAGGGACGGGTCCATCGTCATGCCCATCATGCCCTGCAAGACGACGATGTCCTCATCGGCCTGAAAGCGCGTGCCCATCGCCCACGCAACCTGGCCCTCGTCGCGAATGTCGATGTCGTCGTCGAACACGAAAATGTGCTTCACGGGCCTGATTGCACCGAACAACGAGTGGATTGCCTGCCGCGCCTCGCCCGGTGCGCGCTGGCGCAGCGCGACCCGCAACGTGTTGGCGCCGCCCGACAGCATGCACAGATGCACCGCAACCGGCTCGCGGCCGGACGCTTTCAGGATGCGCATCGCCTCCGCCTCGGTGCGCAAGGCGCTGATGTTGGCGCTGTCGGTCTGGTCGAGGACGAAGGCTGAACCGTGCAGCAGGGTGTGGTGCAGCACGTCGCGGCGCATCGTGATGGCGGTGCAGTGAAATACCGGGTCCATGTGGATCGCGCCGTAATAGCCCATGTATTCGCCGTAGGGGCCTTCCGGCTCCACATAGCCGCGCTCGTCGAGATAGCCTTCGAGCGTCATCTCGGCGTCGGCGGGAACCCGGATGTCATTGGTCAAGCCTTTGACGACGGCGGCCGGTTCGCCGCGCATCTGCGCGATCAGCGCCAGTTCGTCGTCGCCCTGACGCATCGTCGCAGCGACAAAATCGAGCGGATGGGCGCCGACCGTGAAGGTGACCGGCAGCCGCTCGCCGCGCGCGACGCACGCCTGGTAGATCCGCTTCAGGTCCGAGGGAGCGGTGACGTTGGTGCCGGCTTCGTAGCGGTTGCGTAGGCTGAGCCGCCGGCAGCCGACATTGCGCCGCCCCGTCGCCGGATCAACCGTGAAGTCCATCGCGGCGCTCAGATAGCAACTGCCGTCATAGGCATGCTGCGGATGGAACGGCAACCGCGACAGATCGACGTCGCGGCCGGCAAGGACAATCTCGTGGACCGGCGCAGCGCCCGAGGGGATCTCTACCACGGGCTGAGGATTGGCGAGACGCCGGTAGTAGGCATCGTAAAGCTTGTCCTCTGTCGTGCCGAACGCCGCGGCGAGCCGCCGGCGGTTGCCGGCAGTCTTGGCGACCAGTTCGACGCGCTCGGGTCCGGCTTGTTTGAACAGCACCGCCTTTGATGTTGCCTCGATGATCGCGCTGAGCCCAGTCAGCGGTACCGGCTCGTCATGTACCTCGACCTCGCCCATCTCGATCAGATGCTCGACGAAGCGGCGCAGCCGGTACTTCCCGGTGTCGATCTCGGCATTGCCGCGAGCCATAATGCTCATCGCCTCTCAAGGTCGCGCCGAAAAGGGCGGGTGCGTCGGGCGCAAAGGCGACATCCGAACGCAGGGCGCTATGATACAGCTCACCCATGATCCGCGCCATTCAGCTAAGCTTGAAATCAGTTTGACACAGCCGGCGCGACCGCAGAAGAGCGGGCGGAGATGATGCGAATCGAACGGCCCGAGGCCGATGCGAAGCAGACCTCGAACTGACTGAGCGGCGTATTGCCGCAGAGAGAGGGTTTGGCGCCATGCAGGCATCGGAAAGCGGGTCCAACGGCATCGGTCAGCCGGTCCGGCGCAAGGAAGATTTCCGCCTGCTGGCAGGACGCGGCTGTTTTGTCGACGATATGACACCGCCCGGCCTGGTACACGCGGTGTTCGTTCGCTCGCCCCATGCGCACGCGCGGATTGTCGAGATCGACAAGCGAGCGACGCTGGCGGCGCCCGGTGTTCTCGCCGTGCTGACCGGCGCCGACTACCGCTCCGACGGGCTCGGGCCGATCGCGCACAACCCAGGCCTGAGCCGGCCGCCCGATGTCGTGCCGCGCCTAGCTGGCATAGCGCCGATCGCGACGCTGCATCATCCGATGCCGGCCGACCGGGTGCGCTTTGTCGGCGAGCCGGTCGCAATGGTCGTCGCCTTGACGATTGCCGCGGCCAAGGACGCCGCCGAGCTTCTTGACATTGCCTATGACCCGCTGCCGGCGGTCGCCCGCGCTGTAGACGCGATCAAGCCCGATGCTCCGCAACTTTGGGACATGGCGCCCGGCAATCTGTGCATCGATGTCGAGGTTGGCGACAAGGTGGCGACCGAGGCGGCCTTCGCACGCGCCACGCACGTGGTGCGGCTTGACAGCTGGATCCAGCGCGTTACCGGCGCGCCGATGGAGCCGCGTACCAACATCGCCGAATACGACCAGGCGAGCGGCTGCTTCACGCTCTATTCCGGCACCGGCCGCGGCGTCGCCGGATTGCGCCTCGACCTGGCGGCGGTGCTGGGGGTGGCGGCGGAGCGGGTGCGCGTCGTCTGCCATGACATGGGCGGCAATTTCGGCACGCGCAATTTCTTTTATCCCGAATATGCGCTGCTCGCCTGGGTGGCGCAGCGGGCTGGCCGCCCGGTCAAGTGGACCTGCGAACGGGGCGAGGATTTTCTCAGCGATTATCAGGGACGCGATCTCGCCGTCGTGGCCGAACTGGCGCTCGACGCAGACGGCCGCTTTCTCGCCGTGCGCGGCGACAATCTGAGCAATCTCGGCGCGCAGGCCGCCTCGTTCGTATCGTTGCAGAAGGGCCTCGGGCTGATGTCGGGCGTCTACGATATCCCGGCCGCTTACGTCCGCGGCCGCGGCGCGGTCACCAACACCGTGGCGACGACGCCCTATCGCAGCGCCGGCCGCCCCGAGGTCATGTTCGTGATCGAGCGCCTGATCGACCTCGCGTCCGACCGGCTCGGCATCGACCCGGTCGCGCTGCGCCGCCGCAACCTGGTCCCGGCTGCCGCGCAGCCCTATCGCAACCCGCTCGGCGTCGCTTACGACAGCGGCGATTACTCCGGCGCAATGGATATGGCGCTGGCGCTCGCCGACTGGAACGGATTCCCGGCGCGGCGGGCCGAGGCGAAGAAACGCGACAGGCTGCGCGGTATCGGCATCGCCAATTACGTCGAAATCACGACCGGCGCGCCGCGCGAGCGCGCCGAGATCGCGGTATCGCCCGAGGGCCGGGTCGAGCTGGTGATGGGCACGATGTCCTCGGGGCAGGGTCACGAGACGAGCTTCGCGCAACTCGTCGCCGAATGGCTCGGCGTGCCGTTCGCGGCGATCGACTACATCGCCCACGACACTGCCCGGGTGCAGGCCGGCGGCGGCTCGCATTCCGGCCGCTCGATGAAGCTCGCGGTGCCGGTGATCGGCCAGGCGACCGACGAGATCATCGACAAGGGTCGGCGCATCGCTGGTCATCTGTTCGAGGCCAGTGTCGCCGACATCGAATTCGCCGCCGGGCGCTTCCGGGTCGCCGGCACCGATCGCGAGATCGGCATCTTCGATATTGCCGCCGCCGCGGCCCACCGCACCAACCTTCCGCCGGAGCTGCAAGGGCCGCTCGCTGCCATTTCCGACCAGACGCTGCCGGTTGCCAGCTTTCCTTACGGCACGCAGATCTGCGAGGTCGAGGTCGATCCCGAGACCGGCGCCGTCGACATCGTCGGCTACGCCGCCGTCGACGATGTCGGGCGCGCGGTCAACCCGATGATCCTGCACGGCCAGACGCATGGCGGTATCGCCCAGGGCGCCGGCCAGGCGCTGCTCGAGGATTGCCATTACGATCCGCAGACCGGTCAGCTCCGGGCGGCAAGCTTCATGGATTACGCGATGCCGCGAGCCGACACGTTGCCGGGGCTCGCGACCGCCCTCAGCGAAGTACCCGCGCCGACCAACCAACTCGGGGTGCGCTCCGGTGGCGAAGGCGGCACGACGCCGGCCCTCGCCGTGGTGATCAACGCAATCGTCGATGCGCTCGCCGAACTCGGGGTGCGCCACATCGAGATGCCGGCGACCTCGGAACGTGTCTGGCGCGCCATTCGAGGGGCCACTGCGCAGGGGTAATTCCTCGGCCCGCCTCGATCGAGGGCAGGGTGCGGAAGCCCTTGCCGCTCCCGGTGGTACGCGAAAAAACGTGCTATAGGATGCATGGTCGCTCCCGTGGCTACCCAGCCTCGCGCTGGGGATGACCCTTCTGCCCCAAACCGGCCATTGGGGGGTGCACGGCAAGAGCGCGTGTTCTTGCTTCGAT
This sequence comes from uncultured Alphaproteobacteria bacterium, assembly GCA_963796155.1. Taxonomy (GTDB): domain Bacteria; phylum Pseudomonadota; class Alphaproteobacteria; order ATCC43930; family CGMCC-115725; genus AP-15. Next base: position 131,391 of record CAWCKT010000004.1, read on the forward strand.
GGTCATCTGCCAGGTTCGACCGCCCGCTACACGACTTATCGTTGCTCAAGGTGCCCGAAAGGTCGATTATCGCCCCGAGACTACCGGCACCCGGTAGATATCAGCTTAGATCGGCGCAGTGTTTTGCGGCGGCAGACCAATCAAAAAGCGTCGTCAACGACGCCAACAAGAGCTCGAGGAGAGGAAACCTATGACGGCAACTGACATCGGCGTCGCGCCACTGTCCGAATCCGACCACCGAAAGGAGTTGCGCAAGGCGGTCATCGCGAGCACGGTCGGCACGACGATCGAGTGGTACGATTTCCTACTTTACAGCATCGTCACTCCCCTCGTATTCGGCAAGCTGTTCTTCCCGCATTCGGAGCCGCTGATCGGCGTGCTCGAAGCCTTTGCGATCTATTTCGTCGGCTTCGTCGGGCGGCCCATCGGCGCCTTCATCTTTGGCCATTACGGCGACCGCATCGGCCGCAAGGCGGCGCTGATCGCAACACTCTTGATTACCGGCCTCTCGACCTTTGCGGTCGGCTTCGTCCCCGGCTACGCCTCGGTTGGCGTCTGGGGGGCGGTGATCCTGACCGTCATCCGGATGATCCAGGGCATCGGGGTCGGCGGTGAGTGGGGCGGCTCTGTACTGTTCGCGATGGAATGGGCGCGCACCAGCAAGCATCGCGGCTTCATCACCTCCTGGCCGCAATTCGGCGGCCCGGCGGGACTGTTTCTCGCCAACATGGCGGTCTTGATTGGCAGCGCGATCGCCGGCGACAATTTCTTCGCGTGGGGCTGGCGCATCCCGTTCTGGCTGAGCATCATTATGGTCGCGATTGGCCTCTATATCAGGCTCGGCATCCTCGAAACCCCTGTCTTCCAGCGCATCGTCAAGGAAGAGCGGATCGAGCGCGTGCCGGCGATCGAGGTCTTCAGGCGGCAGCCGAAGCAGGTCTTTCTGTCGATGCTCTGCCGCACCGCCGAACAGGGGCCAGCCTACATCTATCTCGCCTTCGTTTTCACCTATGCCGGTCAGGTCCTGCATCAGCCGCGCAATTTCATACTGACTGCGCTGATCTGCGCCGGGCTCGTCTCCTTCATCACGATCCCGGCGGCGGGCGCGCTGTCCGACCTCATCGGCAGGAAGCGCCTCTACATTATCGGCTCGGTGCTGACCGGGATTTACGGCTTCATCTACTTTGCGCTGCTGAACACGCTGGTGCCGGCGCTGATCGTTATCGCCATCATCGTATCGTTCATACCGCACGACCTGATCTACGGGCCGCAGGCGGCGCTGATCTCCGAGGGTTTCACCCCGCGTCTGCGCTACAGTGGCTCCTCGCTCGGCTATCAGCTCGCCTCGCTGACCGCCGGCGGCCCGGCGCCGCTCATCGCGACCGCGCTGCTGGCGGCCTATGGATCGGGCTACGCCGTCGCGGGCTATGTCGCGGTCGCGGCCATCGTCAGCATCATCGCGACGGCGTTCATGCCCGATTATACCGGCCAGGACATCTCACAGGAGCACTCCTTCGCCGCCACCTCCGACGCCGCCGCCTCAGATTAGGCGCGGATTTGCTGGCGCTGGAAGACGACGTAGCCGATCGCGAAGAACAGGATGACGGCAGCGATGAGCCCCATCAGCTGTGGCCACACGAGGATGAAGCTCTGCGCCACTGGCACGGGCTCGCCGACGCGAGCCTAAGGTTCGGGCTTCGTGTAGACCCGTCGCCGGGACACAACCGGGACACAGATTCGGCCGAGGCTGAGTAAGTGATTGAATGAATTGGCGTCCCCTACCGGGCTACCATTTCTCTGAAAAATCAAGCTATTTAGATATGATGTGGGACACAGTAGTTTTCGCCGTTTATCGCACGTTTTCCGAACGAGGGTCCCACCACACCAGAACCGACCGTATCAATAATCGACGCGCCATCGAGACGCGGCTCCCTCACCAAGATCGAGCCGCTCCGACTA
>CAWCKT010000005.1:0-99554 GCA_963796155.1 uncultured Alphaproteobacteria bacterium
GACTACAACGGCTTCAAGTTCGTCTTCCAGGGCAAGCCGTTTTACGGAGCAGCGATCCAGAGGCTGGGCGAGCTTGCGCTCGGGCTCGTCGCTTCCCGTCGGATGCGCGGCCGGGTCACCGAGTACGGGATCCGCGGCGGCTACATCGAGAGGCTGGCGCGCGACTACGATGGCGTTCGTCCGCTGACCGTCGCCTGGGATGCCGGAAACGGCGCCACCGGCGAAGTAGTCCAGGAGCTGACCGCCCGCTTGCCGGGCAGACACATCCTGTTGAACGAGACGATCGACGGCAGCTTTCCGGCCCATCATCCCGATCCGACGCTCCCGGAGAACCTCGTCGAGCTGCAAGAAGCGGTGGCGCGCGAGCGCTGCGATCTCGGCATCGCCTTCGACGGCGACGGCGATCGGATCGGCGTCGTCGACAGCCGCGGGCGGATCTTGTGGGGCGATCAGCTGATGGTCGTGCTGGCGCGCGATGTGCTGGCCCGCCATCCCGGGGCGCCGATCATCGCCGACGTCAAGGCGAGCCAGGTGCTGTTCGACGAGATCGCCCGCATGAAGGGGCTCCCGGTGATGGCGGCAACCGGGCACTCGCTGATCAAGGCCAAGCTCGCCGAGACCGGGGCGCCGCTCGCCGGCGAGATGAGCGGGCACATCTTCTTCGCCGACGGCTATTACGGCTTCGACGATGCGGTCTATGTCGCGGTGCGGCTGCTCGGCATCCTCGGTCGCTCGGAAGACAGCCTCGCTCAGCTGAGGGATCGGCTACCCGCCGTCGTCAACACCCCGGAGCTGCGTTTTCCGTGCGCCGAATCCCGCAAGTTCGAAGTCGTACGCGAAGTCCGCGAGCGGCTGCAAAAGGCAGGGGCCGAGATCATCGACATCGACGGCGTGCGCGTGCGCACTGCCGACGGGTGGTGGCTGCTACGGGCCTCGAACACGCAGGCCGTGCTCGTCGCCCGGGCCGAATCGGCGACCGAGCACGGGCTCGCCCGCCTCAAGGGGGAGCTCGCGGCGGAACTCACCGCAAGCGGCGTCGCGCTGCCCAAAGTCTGACCGTGCCGCCAGCCGGACCGCGGGCGTCCCGCCCGCATCCGGGCCAGAAACTCCAGGTTATCGATTGGCGACCTTCAAGCTCGTCGGCGGAACGACCGAGCATTCGATGTTCTTCTTGCGGAGTGCGATGCAAGCGCTCCAAGCTTCCTGCGGCGTGAAGTTCAGAAGCCGAGCGCGATAGAGGCGATCCTTGTCGGCCCGTGCCGGTGCGACGATCTGCAGCGGCTTACCCTTGGCCATGGGTAGGCTGGCGGCAACCCGCCCGGTCTTCGCAGCCGCGGTTTCCGCGGGGAAAGCGCCGAGCTGTATGCTCCAGCGCTCGCCGGACGTTGCGGCGTGCTGCTCACGCGGCGGCGCTGCGGCTTCCGCCTTGCCGATCGGCGAAAGGTGCGCTGCGAGCCTGGAGGCGGCCTTGGCCAACATTCCGGGCTTCTCCCGCGGGGGCGCCGGCTGGCTCAGCTCCGCTGCCGCGACTTCCGACGGCGATGCCGGGGGCTGGTGGCGCGCGACCACGGTGGTCCCGGCACCGACTTCTTCGAAACCCCGATCGAGCAGCGCGGCCATCTCGCGGTCGCGCGTCCCGGCCGACGGCCCGCCCATGATCACGCCGATCAGCCGGTGCCCGTTGCGAACGGCAGACGCCGCTAAATTGAACCCCGAGGCGCCGATATACCCGGTCTTGATCCCATCCGCGCCCTCGTACCAGTCCAGCAGATGGTTGTGATTATGGATCATGTTACCGCGGAAGTAGAATTGCCGCGTCGAGAAATAGCGGTACTCCCGCGGGAAGTCGCGATAAAGGGCGAGCGCCAGCTGGGCCTCGTCCCGAGCCGTCGTGTACTGGTCTGGATCAGGCAGGCCGGAAGCGTTGCGATAGACCGTGTTGGTCATCCCCAGCTGCCGGGCCATCCGCGTCATCCCTTCGGCAAAGGCGGGCTCGCTGCTGCCGGCCAATCCTTCGGCGAGCACCGAGGCAGCATCGTTCGCGGATCGGGTGACGAGGCCCAGGATCAGGTCCTGCACAGCGATCGATTCGCCGGGTCTGAGACCGAGCTTTGTCGGCGCCCGGCTCGCTGCTTCGTAGGAGACGGGGAGATACTGATCGAGCCTGAGCCTGCCGGCGTTCAGTGCCTCGAAGGTCAGATAGAGCGTCATCATTTTGGTGAGCGAGGCAGGGTAGGTAATCGCATCGGCGTTCACCGCGCTCAGGACTTGGCCCGTTTCGACATCGATCACGATCAATTCGGCGACCAGGGCCGGGGCGAACCCGACGGCCGCGTGGTGCGCATGAGCATGATAGCGCGGGTGCCGTGCTGCCTCGGCTTGGCTCCCAGCTAACATCAACACCCCGGCGACGGCGCCGGTGGCGCCGCAAGCAAGAATTCGCGTCGTGCGAGCGGTGACGGCGAGGGACGCCTTGCGTCCCTTGTACTCGAAGACTCTCACTCCAACCCCCCAATTCCCCCGTCGTCTACAAGGGTATCATCGAGACCCCTGCAGTCGTCACCCGATAGGTTAGAAAAAAGCATCGTCGCTGTCCATGATTTGAGCAGCAGATGAGGACAATTTCGGCGACTGCGCTGCCGGGTTTCGATTCAGGTGCGATGCAGCCCCAGTGCTAAACTACCTCCTTACCTATCTTCCGCTCATCGAAATGATTGGTGGAACAGTGCCATGCTCAGCCCTTTTGGCATCTTCGTCCTTATCATCGTCGCGTTCGCGGTGATTTTTGTCGGGACGGCAGTCAAGTCGGTACCGCAGGGATACGAATGGACGGTCGAGCGATTCGGTCGTTACGTCCGCACCTTGGAGCCTGGCCTCGGCCTGCTGATCCCCATCGTCGACCGGATCGGCGCTCGCCTGAACATGATGGAAACGGTCCTCGAAGTTCCGCAACAAAGCGTCATCACCCGCGACAACGCCGCCGCGACCGTCGACGCGATCGTCTTCTACCAGGTGCTAGACGCGGCGAAGGCGGCCTATGAGGTGGGCAATCTGCAGCTCGCGATTCTCAACCTCGCGATGACCAACATTCGCACCGTGATGGGGTCGATGACCCTTGACGAGCTGTTGTCCGAGCGCGACCGCATCAACACCCAACTGCTCGCCGTCGTCGACAGCGCGACCACCCCCTGGGGTGTGAAGGTGCAGCGGGTCGAGATCAAGGACATCGCGCCGCCTCCGGAGCTGGTGGCGGCGATGGCGCGGCAAATGAAGGCCGAACGCGAGAAACGCGCCAACGTGCTCGACGCGGAAGGGTTCAAGCAGGCGGCGGTACTCAAGGCAGAGGGTGAAAAGCAAGCCGTGATCCTCGCCGCTGAAGGCCGGCGCGAGGCGGCCTTCCGGGCGGCCGAGGCGCGCGAGCGGCAGGCCGAGGCGGAGGCCAAGGCGACGACGTTCGTCTCCGACGCGATCGGCCGCGGCAGCATCCAGGCAATCAACTATTTCGTGGCGCAGCGCTATATCGATGCGATCGGCCGGCTCGCCGGGACGCCGAACCAGAAGGTGATCCTGATGCCGCTCGAGAGCGCCTCGATGATCGGATCGCTCGCGGGAATCGCCGAGCTCGCACGCGAAAGCTTCAGCACGGCTCGCGCCGCACCCCACCCCGCGGTAGCGGGTCCCCCAGCGAGTGCAAGCAGCGATTAAGGCAAGAACCTTCAGCGGCACGGGATCCTGCGGGTGATGGAATTTTGGCATTGGCTCGTCGTGGCGGCGGTGTTTGCGGTGATCGAGGTCGCCGTGCCCGCGATGGTGTGCATCTGGCTCGCCGCCGCCGCGCTCGGGACGGCCGCGATCGCTTGGCTTGCTCCCGGCCTGACTTGGGAACACCAGGCGCTGATCTTTGCGGCCCTCGCCGTCGCCAGCATCGCGATCGGCCGCATGGCCTTCGCCCGTATTCGGGCGCGATCGAGTAAGGCCCCTCTCAATCGGCGCGCGGAGAGTTATGTCGGCCGCACATTCACGCTCGACCGGCCGATCGTCGACGGCCGCGGGCGGGTCAAAGTCGACGACACGGTATGGCTTGTCGAGGGACCCGACCTTCCAGCCGGGACGCGCGTAAAGGTGACCGGCGCCAACAACACGCTGCTGCGCGTCATGCAGCTCTGATCCACTCTTGTGCATCGCACAAGCGCTCTTGTGAGCCTAGCCGATATAATCTATTTTTCTCATTGTGCGGCGCAGTAAGCAAGGATCAGAGGTATGGAATTGAAGGGAAGGCGCGTCTCGCGTGCGGCGGGACCGAACGCAACCCCGGTGGAAATCGTAGCCCGGGCCGAACCCCCGCCCGCCACGGCAAAGCCGGTCGACAGCCCTCCCGAAGAACTCATGCCGGCCGACCCCCTGGCGGAAGCCGCGGTTCCCATCGCAACCCCGGCGGAAGTCGCGGCGGCGAAGAACGCATCGTCCGACGATCTTGGCGATTTCGGTCGCGAGACGTTTGCGGCGCTCGTTCAATCCCAGACCGCAGTGGCGCGGGGGCTGGGTGCGCTGAGCGTGGAGATGGCAGGGCTCGCCCTTTCGGGGATCGATGCCGCGGCCCGCACGGCGACCGACATGCTCGGGGTCAAGACGCTTTCCGACGCGATCGAGGTCAACGCCGGGTTCACCCGCAACAGCTTCGACACCTTGGTCGGCGGATCGGCCAAGTTGTCGGAACTCGGCGTAAAGCTCGCCTCCGAGGCGTCGCAGCCGATCCTGACGCAGCTCGGCAAGAGCTGGATCAAAGCGGCACGCCTCGCCTTTTGACTGGCGTGACCTACTCGACCTTGGCGAGAAACGCCCGGATCTGCTGGTCGATGAAGTGACCTTCGGGGGTCTCCGGTGGGGCGAGCCCCGCGCGATGGCCGAGATCGGACGGGATTTCGGCGTAGCTGGCGTGCTTGACGCCGTCGCGAATGCGGCGGGCGCCGTCGAGCCCGAGCAGCCGGTCGCTGGAGCTCGGCAGGATCAGCGTGGGTGCTGAGATTTGCGACAGCGCCGCCGCCATGTCGCCGCCAAAGGGTGCCGCGACATCGTGCGCGCGGCTGGCGGCGTAGCGTAGGACGAGCGAATTCGCGTCCCAGTTGCCGAAAGACCGGGCGCTCTCCTCGACCTCCTTCGCCAACTGCGTCGGCGCGATCCGGTCGAGATAGGCGGCCGACACGACCCAGGGATAATAGAGCATGCCGGCGAGCCGCAGCCCCTCAACCGGGTTGTGGGTGTAGCGGCCGCCATCCCATTCCGGGTCGAGCGCGATGACCGAGGTCATCAGATCGACGGCGAGCTGGAAGTTTGCTTCGGCCTTGGGGCTCGGCACCAGGAGGATCAGGCTGCGCACCATCTCGGGATGGTGGATGCCCCATTCGAGGCTGACGAAGGACCCCATCGATCTGCCGCCGACGGCCCGCAATGTCGCCAGTTCGAGCCCGCGGGTGACGAGCGCATGCTGTGCGGCCATCATGTCGCGGATCGTATAGCGGGGGAAATCCTGCCCGAGACCGTCTTTCGGCGACGAGGATTCGCCGCCGCCGATAGCATCGACGGTGATCACGAAATATTTGTCGGTGTCGAAGGTCTTACCCGGTCCGATGACGGGATCGAAGGCGTTCCGGCCGCCGCTCGTCCCGTGTACGAGAAGGATGGCGTTGTCACGGCCGGGATCGAGGCTGCCGTGAGTTTCGTAGGCGACCCGCAACTCCGGCAGGACAGATCCGTCCTCGAACTCGAAATCGTAGGCGAGAAAGGTCTGGGTCTCGGCGCGTGCGGTAACCGTCATGCCAAGCGTGAGCGCGAGAACCAGCAGCGTCTTCATCCCTTTCCTCACCCTCGGAACCATATAGTTAACGACTCCGTTCGACAGTGGAGCCGAACTATGGCTAGACTGAACCACCAAGGTGGAGGAGCGGCGCGATGCGTAAGCTTCGGTCAGCCCACGTTTCCTGGATCATGCCCAATTCGGCGCGGAGGCACACCATCCTCGCCCTCCTGCTGTGGGGCGGAGTCACGATCTTCATCTTCGGCATCCTCGTCGATGTGATCCGCTGACGGTCAGCCCGCTAAGGGCCGCAGCCAGCGCTCGAGGCGGGCGAACAGCATATCGGTGAAAATCGCGAAGAGCGCGACGAGAACCGCGCCCTCGAGGACGAACGGCAGCTTGTTGGCGACGAGCCCGTCGAAGATCGGCGTGCCGAGGGTCAACGCGCCGACCGTCGAGCCGATCGTCGCCGTGCCGATGGCGATCGTCACCGAGACCCGGATCCCGGCCAGGATGACCGGCGCGGCCAACGGCAGATCGACTTGGTACAGCCTCTGCCAAGCCGACAGCCCCATGCCCTCGGCCGCTTCGCGCACCCCGTTCGGCACCCCTTCGAGCCCGGCGACCGCGTTTTCGATGATCGGCAAGAGGCCATAAAGGAACAGCGCGATGATGGTCGGCTGTGCGCCGAACCCGACCATCGGCACCGTAATCGCCAGAACGGCAGCCGGCGGAAAGGTCTGACCGACGGTGGCGAGCGCGTCGACCATCGCCCTGAAATCGCGTCCGGCCGGGCGCGTGACAAAGACCGCGAGCGCAACGCCGACCAGGCTTGCCGCGAGGCTCGCGATGGCGACCAGACCCAGCTGCGACCGAAACAGCGCCAGGAAACTGTCGCGGTTGTAGACGACCGGCTCGACACCGGGAAACGCCCATTGCAATACGGGCCGCAACGCATCCATGCGCAGCAGCAACGCGGCGAAGAGCAGCCCGACCCAGAGGACCGGATTTCGGAGAAATCGGCCGTCGCTCATCACCGCACAAGATCGGCGAGCGCGATGACCCCGACCCGGCGGCCCTCGGCGTCACAGACCGGCAGCCGGTCGGTGCGGCGCGCAGTCATCGCGGAAAGCGCCTCGCCCAACGAGGCCTCGAGCGCGAGCGGCTCGCCCTCGGCGGCCTCGCCGCGGCGCAGATGGTCGGCGATCTTGCGTACCGACAAGAGCTTGAGCCCGAGACCCTGATGTCCGACGAAGTCGCGCACAAAGTCGTTCGCCGGCTGCTCCAGGATGTCGATGGGGGCGCCGAGCTGGACGATCCGGCCTCGATCCATGATTGCGATCACGGTGGCAAGGCGCAGCGCTTCCTCGATGTCGTGGGTCACGAACACGATCGTCTTCCCGGTCGCCCGGTGGATGCGCGCGAGCTCGGACTGCAATGCGTCGCGGGTGATCGGGTCGACGGCGGCAAACGGCTCGTCCATCAGCAGCAGTTCGGGATCGGCCGCGAGCGCACGCGCCACCCCGACGCGCTGCTGCTCGCCGCCTGACAGCTGGTGCGGATACTTGCCGCGATACGTCGCCGGCGCGAGGCGAAACAATTCGAGCAGCTCGGTCACCCGGTCGCGAACCCGCGCCTGCCGCCATTTCAGGAGCCGCGGGACGGTGGCGATATTGTCTTCGACGGTCCAATGAGGAAAGAGGCCGATCGATTGGATCGCGTAGCCGATCCGCCGCCGCAATGCCTCGGCGGGGACCTGCGTCACGTCCTCGCCGCCGACCCGGATCGCTCCGGAATCGCTCGGGATCAGACGGTTGATCATCCTGAGGGTCGTCGACTTGCCGCAGCCGGACGAGCCGAGCAGCACGCAGAGCGCGCCGGCATCGACGGTCAGCGACAGGCCGTCGACGACGCGGCGGTCGCCGTAGGATTTGCTGACCTCGTCGATCTCGATCATGACGCGGGGCGGCGGCGCAGCACGGCGGAAAGGGTCTGCAGGATAAAGTCGGCGGCGAGCGCCAGGAAGATCGCCGGCAAGGCGCCGAGCAGAACGAGATCGACGGCATACTGGCCGAGCCCCTCGAAGACGAAGGTACCGAGCCCGCCGGCGCCGATCAGCGCCGCGACAACCGCAAGCCCGATCGCCTGCACGGTGACGATGCGCAGCCCGGCGAGCAGCACCGGAAGGGCGAGCGGCAGCTCGACCTGCCAGAAGATCTGTCGCCCTGTCAGCCCCATCCCCCGCCCCGCTTCGATCACGGCGGGATCGACCCCGGCCAACCCGGCCGCGGTGTTGCGCACGACCGGCAGCAGCGCATAGAGCACCAGCGCCACGATCGCCGGTGCGACGCCGATGCCGCCGACCCCGAGCGCCGAAAGACGGGGCACGGCCGTCGCGAGCGCCGAGAGCGGGACGATCAGCAACCCGAAGAGGGCGATCGAGGGGATCGTCTGCAGCATGTTCAAGACCGCGAAGAGCGGACCCTGCAGGCGCGGTTTTCGCGCCGCGGCGACCCCGAGCGGAAAGCCGATCGCGATGGCCGGCCCGACCGATCCCGCAACGAGTGCGATGTGGCGCAACAGCGCAGCCGCAAAGAGCTGGCGACGGGTCGCGTATTCGCGGGCGATCGACAACGCGTCGAAGGTGCCGGCGAGCGCCAGCCCGACGGCACCGGCACCTATCGCGGCCACAGCGAGCAGCCGCGCGGCGGGGCCGGCATCGAGACGCTGCAACGCATCGACGACGGCGAGTGCGGCGCCTGCGGCAAGGGTCCAGAACGCCGCCCCCAGCGAGATGCGCACGGCGGGTCTGGCACCCAGCACAAGGGTGCTCGCCGCCTCCCCGGCCGCGGCGAGCACGAGCAGCAGCAGCGCTGCCGCCAGTGCTGCCTCCGCGTAGTAGAGCGCCTTGCTCGGGCTCATGAAGCACGCTGCGAGCAGCATCGCGCCGAGCAGCGCGGTGCCGCCGGTCGAGAGGCTGCCGACGGCCGCCCACAGCGCGATCGGCTTGCCCGAGACCAGCCGGTTCGGCGCATAGCCGACAAAGCCTGATGCGACGACGGCCAGGGCCGAGACGATTACCAGCGCGAAGAGCACCTGGTTGCGGATGACGATCACGGCAGGAATTGCCGCGACTTCAGGTAGTTGACCGCGACCGCCCCGGCATCCTCGCCGTCGACCGCGATTTCGGCGTTGAGCTTCTGCAACGTCTCGAGCGTCAAGCCGGCGAAGACCGGATCGAGCAGCTTCGCGATCTCCGGATGCTGCTCGAGCACCGCTTCTCGCACGACCGGGGCCGGGGCATAGACGACTTGCGCCCCCTTGTCATCCGCGAGCGCGGTGAGGCCGAGCGCCGCGATAGCGCCATCGGTGCCGTACGCCATTGCGGCGTTGACCCCGGACATCGCCTCGGCCGCAGCGCGCAACGTGGCCGAGGTATTGCCGCCCGACAGGGTCAGCAACTGCGCGTCGGAGAGCCGGAAGCCGTAGGTCGCCTCGAAGGCCGGCAAGGCAGACGGGCTTTCGACGAACTCGGCCGAGGCGGCGAGCTTGAGGCGCCCGCCCTCCGCGAGGTAATTCGCCAAGTCGGCCATTGTCTTGAGGCGGTCACGCTCCGCCAGGTCCCGGCGCACCGCGATGACCCAGGTGTTGTTCGCCGGCGCCGCGGCGAGCCATACGAGGTGGTTCTTCTCGCGGTCGAGGGCCGCGACCTTGGCGGCGCCGAGCGCCCAATCCTTCCACACGGGGTCGGCCTCGAGGTGGAAGAACAGCGCGCCGTTCCCGGTGTATTCGGGATAGATGTCGATCTGCCCGGCGAGGATCGCGGCACGCACGATGTTCGTCGGGCCGAGCTGCAGCTTGTTGTCGACCGCGAGGCCACGGGCTTCGAGCAAGGACACGATCATGTTGCCGAGCAACGCCCCTTCGGTGTCGATCTTCGAGGCGACGACAATCCTGCCGTCGGCGGCATCGGCGGCAAAGGGCAGAGCGGCGAGCAGTAGCGCGGCAGCGGTGTAGCACAACCGCCGAAGGGAGCCGATACCGCCCCGAAATTCCCTGCCGGCAGGGAAAATTCGTCGAAAAAATCGCATCCGCAATCAATAACTCCTTTCAACTCAGGTAGTTACCGAGCGCCATTGTGACGCCGCCTTGACGGTGCCGCAGGGAAAGCTTGACGCGCGCATGACATCGGCACCTGCCGCGATCGTAACGGCATAGCATATACCCCGATCCTGGCGCCAAGATGGCCGCTATATCCCCCCGGCCATACCCACCCCCGCAGGCGGGGAGGGCGGGGTGGGGGCGAGGGCTGAACCGCCGGCATGCCTGTGCTAACCTCAGCCCCGATATTCGGAAGGGGTTCGGAAATGGCTGAACGCATCGCCTTCGAGCTGAACGGAGAGACGCGGACCGTCGAGGTCGCCCCCGACACGCCGCTCTTATACGTGCTGCGCAACGAGATCGGGCTCAACAACCCGCATTTCGGCTGCGGGCTCGCGCAATGCGGCGCCTGCACGGTGCACCTCGACGGTGCGCCGACCCGGTCCTGCTCATTGCCGGTGTCGGCGGCGGCGGGGACCAAGGTGACGACCCTCGCCGGGCTCGGCACGCTGGAGAAGCCGCACCCGCTGCAGGCGGCCTTCATCGCCGAGCAAGTGCCGCAATGCGGCTATTGTCTCAACGGCTGGATCATGACGGCCGCGGCGTTGCTGCGCGACACCCCGCACCCCTCGGAGCAGCAGATCCGCGACGGGCTCTCGGGCCTCAAATGCCGCTGCGGCACGCATATGGCGATCCTGCGCGCCGTGCGGCGCGCGGCGCAGCCGGCGTGATTCCCTTCGTCATCCCGGCGAAGGCCAGGCGAAGGCCGGGATCCATGGCTCCGCCGCAGAAGGGCTTCGAGCAATCGCACGCGCTTGCCGACCTTGGCGAGTGCTCGTGCCTCGGCACGATGGGCCCCGGCCTGCGCCGGGGTGACAAGAATTTGTTTCGTGTTTAGGAAAACGCCGATGGTGACCCTATCCGCAATCGACCGCCGCAGCTTCTTCAAAGGTGCGGGCGTTCTCGTTGTCTCGTTCGCGATGCCCGGCGGGCTCGCCGAAGCCGAAATCGGCAGCGCCGTCAAGCCGCCGCTGGCACCCGACCAGCTCGACAGCTGGCTCGCCGTCAAGGCGGACGGCGATGTCGTCGCCTATTTCGGCAAGATGGATATGGGCCAGGGGGTCGATGTCGCGATCGCCCAGATCGTCGCCGAGGAGCTCGATGTGCCGTTCGAGCGGGTCAGCGTCGTGATGGGAGACACCGCCTTGACCGTCAACCAGGGTGGGGCGAGCGGCAGCACCGGGGTGCAGAAGGGCGGCATCGCCTTGCGCAACGCCGCGGCCGAGGCGCGCCGCGTGCTGGTCGAGATGGCCTCGGCGCGGCTCGGCGTCCCGGCCGACCGGCTCGAAGTTACCGACGGCGTCGTCGCCGTATCGGGCGATCCGGCGCGCAAGCTCGGCTATGGCGAGCTGATCGGCGGCCGCTATTTCGATCTGCCGATGAAGTGGAACGGCAAGCTCGGCAACGACCTCGTCGCCGAGGGGCAGGCAAAGCCGAAACCACCCGCCGCCTACAAGATCGTCGGCCAGTCGCCGCCGCGTTTCGACGTCCCGGCCAAGGTGTTCGGCAAGCTCGACTACGTCACCGACGTCAAGGTGCCGGGGATGCTGCACGGCCGGATGATCCGCCCGCCGGTCGCGGGTGCCGTGCCGGTCGCCGTCGACGAGGGCTCGGTGCGCGACGTTCCCGGGGTCCGGGTCGTGCGCGACAAGGGGTTCATCGGCATCGTCGCCGAGCGCGAATGGGACGCGGTGCAGGCGGCCGAGCGGCTCAAGGTCACCTGGTCCGAGGTGACGCCGCCCTTTCCCGAAATGACCGCACTATACGACCACATCCGTCAGGCGCCCGTCCTCAAGCGCGAAGTGCCGGTCGCGACCGGGGAAATCGACCCGGCCTTCGCCGGTGCTGCGCGGGTGGTCGAGGCGGAATACGAGTGGCCGTTTCAGTCGCATGCCAGCATGGGCCCGGCCTGCGCCGTCGTCGACGCGCGCGCCGACGGCGCCACCCTGTGGACCGGCTCGCAGAAGCCGCATTTCGCGCGCGACGGGGTCGCCCGCGCGCTCGGGTTGCCGCAGGACAAGGTGCACGGGATCTGGGTCCCGGGCCCGGGCTCCTACGGCCGCAACGACGCGGGCGACGCCGGGATCGACGCGGCCTTGCTGTCGAAGGCGGTGGGCCGGCCGGTGCGCGTCCAGGGCATGCGCTACGAGGGCCATGGCTGGGACCCCAAGGGGCCGGCCTCGATCCATCGCGCCCGCGCGGCCCTCGACAAGGACGGTGGGGTGATCGGCTATGTCTTCGAGAGCAAGGGCTTCTCGCGCGTCGACATCGACACCAACGAGAGCGACCCCGCCTACAGCCTCGCCGGCCAGCTGATGGGCCTGCCGCTGAAGCCGCTGCAGGGCTTCGGCGTGCCCACCGAATCCTACGGCTTCGCCAACAAGCGGCTGGCCTGGGAGACGGTGGCACCCCTGCTCGACCGCGCCTCGCCGTTGCGCACCGCGCATCTGCGCGACCCGGTCGGCCCGCAGATCCAGTTCGCCAGCGAATCCTTCATCGACGAGATCGCCGCCGCAACCGGCGCCGACCCGGTCGCGTTCCGCCTGCGCTATCTGACCGCAACCGCGCGACATCGCCGTCGTCAAGGCGGCGGCCGAGCGCGCCAAGTGGGAGCCGCGCCCGTCGCCGAAGCCCGACCGCAGCGGCGACACCCTGACCGGGCGCGGCATCGCCTACGCCCAGCGCTCGGGTGCGGTCGTCGCGATCGTCGCCGAGGTCGAAATCGACCGCCGTACCGGCAAGGTGTGGGCGCGCAAATTCACCGTCGCCCATGATTGCGGGCTGATCATCAACCCCGACGGGCTCCGCCGCTGCATCGAAGGCAATGTCGTGCAGGGTACCAGCCGCGCATTGTCGGAGGAGGTCACCTTCGACCGCGCCAAGGTCACCAGCATCGACTGGCTCTCCTACCCGATCCTCGACATCACCGATGCGCCCGAGGCGGTCGACATCGTGCTGATCAACCGCCCCGACCTGCCGCCGGCGGGTGCCGGCGAAAGCTCGATCCGCCCGGTCGCCGCCGCCATCGCCAACGCCGTCTTCGACGCGACCGGCGTGCGCCTGCGCCGCGCCCCGCTGACGCCGCGAGCGCCTCAAGCCAGCCTTGGCGTGAATAGCGATCGCTGTTAGCGACAGCCGCTTTTAGAGTATCCGAGACTCCGGCGGCGCGCGCCGCGCGGATGAGTTCGTCGTCAAGCGTTGCGAGCGGCAAATCGAGCCGGAGGGCGAGCTCCAGATATGCGGCGTCGTAGGACGTCAGGCGATGGGAGAGGGCCAGCCGGTGCACGTCTGTCAGCACGCGGGCGACACCGGCATCATCGGCGATGATGCTGAGGGATTTGAGTTCCGAGATGAACTCGGCAGCCTTGGAAGCCAGCAAGCATGCCGGTATTCTGAGCGCGCGAGAGGACCGCGCTCGCCTCGTAGAACCACAGGACGGGAACTATGGCCGTATCGCCGGTCGCCAACCGGTTGAGAACCAAATCCGCATAAGGGTGCGCCCCGCTCTCGAAGCACCACCGCATCGCGACGGAATTGTCGAGCGCAAACGACGTCAAGGACGCCCGAAGTTGATGAGGTCCTTTATCGTCACGCCTGGGGGCAGGAGGTTGCCTTTTCGAAGCTCCAGAATGCGCGCAACGGCTTCCGCGGGTGTGTGCACGGGCTCGGGACCCGCCCCGGCGCGCGCGGCGCTGTTCGAGGTAGCGTGTGACTGCTTCGCGCAGGAGCTCCCGTGGCTCCCGGCGCTCTTCCTCGGCCGCTGCTTCGACCTCGACAAGTAAGTCGGGTGGGACCAGAGTATCGGCGGGATCATTCGATCTCATGTTCTGAAAAGCTAGCATCCAGAGTTGTCGGGTCAAGAAGCAAACCCGGCAGGATTGGCTCGCAGGCACCGTCTCGTCGCGAGCAGCCGAGGGGCTCCGAGTCACCTGGTCCCACGCGGCGCCGCCTTTTCCCGAAATGGCGGCACTCTACGACCACATCCCTCAGGCGCCCGTCACGAAGCGCGAGGTGCCGGTTGCGACGGGCGAGATCGATCCGGCCTTCGCCGGTGCCGCGCGGATCGTCGAGGCGGAATCCGAGTGGCCTTTTCAGTCGCATGCCAGCATGGGCCCGGCTTGCGCCGTGGTCGACGCGCGGGCCGACGGCGCCACCCTATGGACCGGCTCGCAGAAGCCGCATTTCGCGCGTGACGGGGTTGCCCGCGCGCTCGGGTTGCCGCAGGACAAGGTGCACGGTATCTGGGTCCCCGGCCCCGGCTTCTATGGCCGCAACGACGCCGGCGACGCCGGGATCGACGCGGCAGTGCTGTCGAAGGCGGTGGGCCGGCCGGTGCGCGTCCAGGGCATGCGCTACGAAGGGCATGGCTGGGACCCCAAGGGGCCGGCCTCGGTCCACCATGCCCGCGCCGCACTCGACAAGGACGGTGGGGTGATCGGCTATGTGTTCGAGAGCAAGGGCTTCTCGCGCGTCGACATCGACACCAACGAGAGCGACCCCGCCTACAGCCTCGCGGGCCAGCTGATGGGCCTGCCGCTGAAGCCGCTGCAGGGCTTCGGCGTGCCCACCGAATCCTACGGCTTCGCCAACAAGCAGCTGGCCTGGGAGACGGTGGCACCACTGCTCGACCGCGCCTCGCCATTGCGCACCGCGCATCTGCGCGACCCGGTCGGCCCGCAGATCCAGTTCGCGCAGCGAAAGCTTTATTCGGATCGAGATTGCCGTCGCCTCCGGCTCCCGACCGATTGCCTTCCACCTGCGCTATCTGACCGCACCGCGCGACATCGCCGTCGTCAAGGCGGCGGCCGAGCGGGCCAAGTGGGAGCCGCGCCCGTCGCCCAAGCCCGACCGCAGCGGCGACACCCTGACCGGCCGCGGCATCGCCTACGCCCAACGCTCGGGTGCGGTGGTCGCGATCGTCGCCGAGGTCGAAATCGACCGGCACACCGGCAAAGTGTGGGCGCGCAAATTCACCGTCGCCCACGATTGCGGGCTGATCATCAACCCCGACGGGCTCCGCCGCTGCATCGAAGGTAACGTCGTGCAAGGCACCAGCCGCGCATTGTCGGAGGAGGTGACCTTCGACCGCGCCAAGGTGACCAGCACCGACTGGCTTTCCTACCCGATCCTCGACATCACCGAGGCGCCCGAGGCGATCGACATCGTGCTGATCAACCGCCCCGAATTGCCGCCGGCTGGCGCCGGCGAAAGCTCGATCCGCCCGGTCGCCGCCGCCCTCGCCAACGCCGTCTTCGACGCGACCGGCGTGCGCCTGCGCCGTGCCCCGCCGACGTCGGAGCGGCATCGCCTATGCCCAGCGCTCGGGTGCGGTGGTCGCGATCGTCGCTGAGGTCGAGATCGACCGCCACACCGGCACGGTGTGGGCGTGCAAATTAACCGTCGCCCATAATTGCGGGCTGATCATCAACCCCCATGGGTTCCCCTGGCTCGCGGTTGATCAGGCAAGCTCTTCTGATGCAAGGCGCGGCCACGCACGCCGCTTCATCGAAAAGGGATGTTCACGCTCGCAATTGCCGTTAAAATGCCGATCAGCTGGTCGGTCACGCGGTTGGGGAGCGCTGCTTTGGCTACGGAACGCCTCGAACGGCGGGTGATCGCCGTTCTCGCCGCTGATATAGCGGATCATTCACGCCTGATGGGGCTCGACGAGGAGGGGACGCTCGCGCGATCCAGGGCGCATCGCCGCGAACTGATCGACCCCAAGATCGAAGAGCATGGCGGGCACATCGTAAGGGCCACCGGCGACAGTCTGCTCGCCGAGTTCGCCAGCGCGACCGAGGCGGTGCGCTGCGCCGTCGAAGTGCAGCGGGGTATGATCGAGCGCAATCTCAACACCGCACCGGACCGGCGTATTGCGTTCCGCCTCGGCGTCAACACCGGTGAGGTCACGACCGATGACGGCGATCTGATAAGCCGCGCCGTCGCTGCGTTGTCAACCGACAGGTTGGCGAGCCTGGTCAGACCGGAGGGCGAATTCTATGGTGACGTCCGCAACATAGCCGTGCGCGTTGCGGCGCTGGCCGAGCCCGAAGGCGTCTGCATCTCCGATCCGGTCCGAGCGGCTGTTGGTGACCAGCTGCCCTACGTCTTCAAAGACATCGGAAGCCAGAATTTCGGCCTCGGCGGCACCCCGGTGCGCTGCTATGCATTGACTGGGGACGCGACCACGTCGGGACCGCACGTCTATGCGCAGATGCGACAGGTTTCCGCGACCGGACACGTGAGATTGCGGAGCGCCGTCCTCGCAGCCGGTGCGTTTGTCACGGTCGGGATCTGGGCGGTAGCGCTTTGGGCATGGCTCGACGCCGAATCGCTGACTGCCTCACTGGCGGCACTCAAGACTTTCGGTTCGCAAATAGCGTCTGCCGGCGGCACGGCGGCCGGTAAAGGCAGCCCGGCGCCCGCCGCGGCGCCGCAGCCGGCCCCAATGAGCGATACGACGGCAAGCAGCTCTGACCAGGCGTCTGCCGCACCACCGCCGCCCTTTGCGAGCAGCGTAGCAGAAGAGAAGGCGCCGCGCGCACCGACGCCGCGCCCAACGTTACCCGGCAGCGCAACGGTCGTGCTCAGAGGCAACCAACCGGCGTCCCCTCGGCTATTGGCCACCGACAACCCGCCGAAGGCGCCCAAATCACGTCCGGCGTCCGAACCGCAATCGCCGCCCGGCCCGCCGGCCGTTGCTGCGCCGGTCGTCGGTGCCAATGAGACCCCGCCGGTGATTGACGACAAGGAACCGGTTGATCCCGCCGCGCGCGAGCTGATCACGCGGGGATGGGCCTTGTATAATTCGCCTTATACCCCGGTAAGATGGCAAGAAACGCGCCGTGATTTCGAGCAGGCCTTGGAGCTCGATCCGCGATCCAGCGAGGCGCATATCGGGCTTGCGGCGATTCTGTCCACCAAACTGGCCGAGGGCTGGTCCCCGGTATTACAGGAGGACATGCCGCAGGCTGAGCAGTTATTGGCGGAGGCCCTCGAAAAGGGGAGTGCTTCGAGTTCGAGCAGAGGCGCACTTTACGCTCGGGGTTCTTCGCCAGATGCAGAACCGATTGTCCGAGGCGCAGAGCGAGTTCGAGACGGCGATTACCGTCGACCCCAATAACGCCCGGGCATCTCTTCATCTCGGCGAGACTTTATTGTATCTCGGTCAACCCGAGGCGGCCATCCCGCCACTTGAGCAGTCGATCCGGCTTGCCCCGGACGGTCGCAATATCGCCGTTGCCTATTGGATATTGGGCACCTCTCAGCTGTTGTCGGGTCGGGCGGATCGAGCAATTGATTTGCTGCAAACGGCCCGCGACGCCAGTGCCGATTGGTGGGTCCCGTATCTTTACCTGGCTGGAGCCTACGGGCTCGAAGGGGATCTCGATAAAGCGAGATCCGCTCTAGAGGAGTCGTTACGGCTAAAACCCGCCATCAGATCCCTGGCCCGGATGCAGGCTGAGAACCCTTGGCTCAGCAATGCGCGATACTGGGCGTTGCAGGAAAAAACCCTCAATCTCGGATTACGTCGGGCCGGGTTCCCAGATCAATGATCGGCGACGGGGTAGCGGTAGGCGATCATCACATGTTGGTGTTTCTGATATTCGGCAAACTCCTGAAACAGCGCTTCGCGTTGTTGCAGATCGAGGGGGACTGCTGCTTTTTGGGGATTGAGGGCTTTCAGGTAATCGGCGAACTCCTGAAACAGGACGCCGCGCTTCCCCGGATCCCGATGGCCATCCTGTTGCACGGTTACTTTATTGGGCTCCGGGCTCAGCTCGGCCTTTTTTAACCATTGCTCCGCAGCCGACAACCGGGTCCATCCGGGGACAGAGGCAGATACGTCGAAATCCCCCCATTTCGGACGGCGTGCTTTTATGTCCTGGAGGTGAGCAAAAAAAGCCTGAACGAAGCGGTCTACCCGCTGATAGCGCTCCGACTTGGCGGGCCAATTATACGCCACCAGAACGGTTCCCACAGCAGCCGTCTTGACCGGGGCGTCTTTCGCAACCAGTTCGGGATAATCGTCGGAAGTTATCGTCATCGCCGTATAATTTGGGGCGAGGTCAGCGGTGATCGGCAGGAAGTGAAGATGTTCTTCCGGTCTGATGTCCTGAAACAGCCGTGATGGCTTTGTTGCCACATAAACGATCGCGGAAATTTCCCCGCGCCGCAGCTTATCGAGGGCGAGTGCATGGGGCAGGGTCGTCACGTCGGGCTCGATCCCCAGGGCCTTGAACACCGCCGTTGCCGATGTATAGGTCCCGCTGTCACGCGGCCCGAAATTGACCTTTTTCCCTCTCAGATCTTCGATCGACCGAATGTCGCTGCCGGCAATGACATGAAGCTCTTGATCATAAAGCTTGGTGACGTATCGCAGGTATTTTTCGACGCCCGGAAAAGGCGGGTTACGCTTGATTTCGTCGAGCACGTCGGTCTGCAGGATGCCAAAATCGATGCCGCGAGCAAAGATGACATCCTCGGCGTTTTGCAGCGCCCCGACCCCGGCAATCGGCAGCAGCCGCAAGTGGTTCTGTGCGCCGGCAAGGGTTAGCGCCAGATCGGCCGTGTAGTCCGTCCCCTCGGAGACGATGCCGACAAGTCCAGCGTTGGTCTCCTCGCGCATAGCGTGGCGCAGCGCGGCTTCGCGATCCTCGTGGGAGGCTGCCGGTCTCATGTTGTGGTCGGAATCGGCGTAAGCGGGTGCAGCGGCAAACAGACCGCACAATGCCGTCAACACGGCTCGGGTTAAGCGCGCATGGCCGTCCATCATCGCGTCCTACAGAGTTTACAATTCGTTAAGACAACAATGCTGTGGCGATAAAGTTCCCGACCGCTATCGGGGCGATTGTAGCGGGCGCCTGTAAACGAGTTTTATGGTTAATGGATGAGCGGAATTCGGGCCTAAGCCGCGACTTTATGTTCACACCTCTGGCATGCCGGCTTTGCGGAGACCGGCGAAACAGGTCTGGTCGAACAATGCGCGAACCTTCGCGGACCCGACGTGTTGGGCGGCCTTCAACCGGGCGATGGTCGAGAAACGATCGTCGTGGCTAAACCGCCTAGCCGCGGCGAGTTCTGTGGCGGCGCGTTCGGTCTGGCCTTTGAGGGCATAGGCAGCGGCCAGACAACCGTGCACATCGGCCAGCTGCGCCGGATAACCGTTGCGCGGGTTTTCAACGCGCCGATCGCGTCGTCAATATCCGATTGCAACAGACGCACGACCCCGATCCGATAATAGAAGTCGGCAATAAAGGGTTCGCCTGGACCAAACCGGATCGCCTGTTCCTGGAGCGGGATTACCTGTTGGTGCTGTGCGCGCAATACTTGAGCTTTGACAAAATGAGCATGGGTGCTGTGAGGTCATGCCGCAACCGAGGGGAATGGTCGGACGGGTCAGCTCGGCGTTTCTCATCTCGAATATGAGCTGCATGTTTCTCGTGCAATCGCGGCTGGGGTGCATCCTCGCTCCCGACGACAGAACGGGCTTCGGTCGCTTTTTAAAAAAAATTTTTGAGAGTGTGAAACGCCTCACACATTCCCAGTGCATAGAGGGTGTTCGATCCTGCGCGAAAGAAGCCCATCGGTTTGGTTCTCTCCCGCTGATGCGGAGGAAATGATGAGATGATGTACCGAAGCGCATCGCTAGCCAGAGAATCCAGTGGCGACTTCACTATCGTGCTGACATTTTCACTACTGGGATTGTCTCTCTCCTTGCTGGCAATTGGAACGGCAGGTTTTATCGATCCCGAATATATGGCCAATCTGCTCATGTTATTTTAAAGCGTAACCTCCGTCGCGGGGAACGGGGGAGCATTGAACATGCCGATCCGATCCCTCACTCGCTTTCCTGGCGACCGCGCTGCTGATAATGATCAGCGGCAGTCGCGCTCTGCGATTTGATCGCGCCGACGAGAGCGCAATCGTCTTCTGCGGATCGCAGAAATCGGTGGTCAGCGGCATTCCGATGGCGAGCGCCTTGATCGCAGGCCCTGCGCTCGGGTTATTCGTATTGCCGATCATGATTTACCACTCGATGCAGCTCTTGGTCTGTGCTTGGCTGGCGAAGCGGTATGCGGAGCGTTCTCACTCCATACCTGGCCGCAGAAGGCCATCAGATATTTACCAGCCCCAACCTGAACGCCTCGCCACAAAAATGAGCATGTGTGAGCCGGCTCACACATGCGAGCAAGAAAGGCCGCGACAATGACCGGCAGCGGGGGCTGTCCCCTGCCGATGACGGGATTGGAGAGAGCAATGAGCACAATTCGCGGCTTTGCACTCCCGGTACCTTGGGTGGCTCGTGACCAGAAGCTGGTAAAGCCAACGGCGATCTTGGCTGCCATCCTTCGGTCGTTTCGTGCCCGGAGCGAGCGTCGCCGTGTTGATCGAGCAGTTCCGGCGGGGCCGAGCGGCCGTCCCAGTGTGCCGACCTTTTTCCCCTTCGACGTGCGCGATTTCGTCGGTGAGGGCCGCGCCCGGCAGCGCAGCGACCGCTGGTCGCGATGAGCGCGTCCGTGATGTGACTCATGGCAGCGGACGCGGCAGTTCCGCCGCCAATTCAATAGTAGCGCGGGATCGGGCCGTTGTGCGGCGTGGCGCGATCGCCGAGATCGAGCAAGACCTCGTCGATGTAACACCACCCCCAGCCTTCGGGCGGGTCATAGCCTTCGATGATTGGATGGCGCGTCTGGTGAAAATGCTTCGTAGCGTGGCGGTTCGGCGAGGAGTCGCAACAGCCGACATGGCCGCAGGTCCGGCATAAACGCAGATGGACCCATGGCGAACCGATCTTCAAGCACTCCTCGCAGCCGAGCGCGCTTGGCGCCACATCGCGAATTGTGTCGGCATGGGTGCACTCGTCGGACATCAGTACCTCCCGGTGTTGGCACGGAGTGCTGCTCTGTTCGGCCTCTTCCACCAGGAGATCGTGCAGCCTGCGCGGCGGAATGAGGAGGACCTGGACCGCTTCCTTGGCGTAGGCGTCGACCAAAGACGGACGGCCGGAAAGTTGCGCGAGTTCGCCCATGAACGAGCCCGGGCGGTGCGTTGCGATGAGCTCGGAATGTCCCAGCATTCCGCGCTGAGTGACATCGACCCGGCCTGCGAGGATGACCAAAGCGCCTGGTGCGACTTCGCCGGTTGCGAGGATGCGATCGCCCGCCGCATAGGATTTGAGCTCACCGAATCTCCACAGCCGACCGATCTCCGCCGGCTCCAGCACAGGAAAGATCTGATCGCGTCGGGCTTCGAGCGGATGTGCCAATTGTGGCATGGCTTCCCTCAAGGGCAGGCTGGCGGTAAGCGGACCTCGTCGCCCAACCACGATCGATAAAGTGCAGCCTTATGGGCGCCAAGTCGCGAACCCTTTCGGCGGGACCTAGATCGGATCGGAGGCGGCTCTTAGCTGGGCGATCTTCGAGGCAATCTCGCAGCGCTCAACCAGCTTGGGATCACCCTTGATCACCTCAAAGGCGGTCCGCTCGCCCTCGCGCCAGAAGCGGATGTCGAGCTGGTGCTTACCGAGGCGGAGGTCCTGCACGGTCAGGTCGGGCAGCCATCCCGGAAGCGACGGATCGACGTAGAGCTTGTTGCGCGGCGCATCCGGCAGGAAACCCAACAGGGCCTGCGTCAGCATGAAGGCCGAGCCGGCTGCCCAGGCTTGCGGCACGTTTGCCCCGACGTATTGCACCGGGAAGTTCGTCTCGTCGCGCTCGAAGGCGGTGTACAGCTCCGGCAGCTGGTTGAGCAGGAAGTGGCTCGCTGCAACGCTGATGTCGTGCGCGACACGCGCCGCCTCCGCGCCGAAACCATAGAACTTGAAGCCCAGCGCGATGATGGCGTTGTCGTGTGGCCAGACCGAACCCGTCTGATAATTGTAGGGATTGAACGCCGGATTATTGGTGGACAGCGTGCGAATCCCCCATCCTGTCCACATATCCGGCGCCATCAAGCGTTCCACCACCTTCTTGGCGCGCTCGGGGGGCACGATGCCGGACCAGAGGCAGTGTCCGGCATTGGATGCAACGGTCAGCACCTTCTTCTTCTCGCCGTCGAGCGCAAAGGCATAAAACCCGAGCTCCTCGTCCCAGAAGGCTTCGTTGAAGCGGTCGAACAGTGCACCAGCTTTCGCGCGCAACCCTTGTGCGCGGTCGGGCTTGCCGAGCGCATCGAACACCTCGGCCATGCGCACCCAGGCACCGTAGACATAGCCTTGAAGCTCACAGAGTGCCTTTGGGCCTTTGACCAACGAGCCATCCGGATAGACCACGCAATCACCCGAGTCCTTCCAGCCCATGTTCTCGTAACCAACCGGGGAGCGGGTCTGATATTCCTGAAATCCATCACCGTCGCGGTCGCCATAGTTGTCGATCCAGGACAGGCACCCCTCTGCGGTCTCGAGATGCCGCTCCAACAACGACCGGTCGCCGGTCGCGCGCCAGGCAGCATACAGGGTAATCAGGTAGAGCGGCGTCGCATCCGCGGTGCCGTAATAGGGCGTGTGCGGAATCAGCTTGAAGTGCGCAAGTTCCCCGTAGCGCATTTCATGCAGAATTTTGCCGGGCTCGGCATCGCGGTAGTCATCCTCTTCCTTCGCTTGCCGGGAGCCGAGGATCTCCAATGCTCCACGCGCAAACTCCGGATAGATGAGAATGTTCTGCAGCGAGACGATCAGGCTGTCGCGACCGAACGGGGCGACAAACCAAGGGAGGCCGGCGGCAGGCAGGAAAACCATGTGATCGGTGTCTGCGATCGGCAAGCGGAGCGCAGCCATGTCCTCTAGTGCCTGGCGAAACAGACGATAGAATTCTTCGTTGCTGGTTTGGATTTTGACAACGTTTTGCAGCCAGTCCGCCATTGTCTCGGCGTGGTCTGACTTGTGGCTGTGCGCGATGCAGTCGGTCGGCGCGCCGCAAAATGCCGGTCGCCGTCTGCTAGCGTGTAGAGGAGACAACAATGCCATGCCTCGCCCGGTTTGAGCACCACCTCGAAGCTGAGCCGGCCGTTGGCGTATACCGCCTTTGTGGAAGATTGCGCAGCGAAAATCGTCACCGCGCGGCTGAAGTCGGCGTTGCGGTAGGTCATGCACAGATGTTGGTGCGCTTCGGACCACTCTGTGGTAATCCGGCCCCGGCGCACAATGCGGCCCGACTTCACCTCGAAGACGTCTGCGAAGTCGCAGCGCTGCGCGATCTCGAGCTGGAATCTCACCGGCTTCATGCCGTTGTTGGTGATGTCAAGATCTTCATGCAGGCCCCCGCTGATTGACCGGCTGACGGTGAGGCCGAGCGTGCGCTGCGGGACCGTGCCGTCTTCGGTGAGCAACGAGCGATTTGTGAGAAAGATGCGCGAGGCATAGTAACTGATGGCGCCGCCATCCAGCAGTTCCCAGGGTTCGCCGTTGGCATAGATGGTCCAGCTACTGACGACGCGGGTATCAAAAAAATAGAGACCCTTTTCACTCGGCCAGTTGATCTGGCCGTCCCGCTCGCTGATCAGCACCGTCTGACCCTGGTGGATGGAGATCTGAGGTGGGCCGACCTGGACCTTGAACGCCATGGGGTGCTCCCGCTTTGGTCCGCGCGGCGGGCTGCACGGCGCCGTGGCCGAGTGCCCGCGCCAAGAGTATACCGGGTAGTGCGGCGCTATGGCCAGCGCAGCGGCCCTTTCGGTCGTTCTGGTCACGGGCCCGGAGCATTGGCGCCTCCGCCGCCTCGACCTCGGCCCACCAGCCGCGCGAATACCGGGCCAAGCATGTTGCCGCGAGTACCCCGAAGCGGAACAATGGTATTAGCGGAGGGACCTCGAGGCGTCCGAACCATGACATTACGCCGCAAGATCGTAGCGTTGACGCTGTGCCTGCTGCTGCTGTTCGGGATGACGGCTGCGGCTTCACTGCTGCTGCAGAACAGGATCAGCGAGCATTTCTCCGCCGTGGTCGACGATTACCTGCCGCTCGATGCAGCAGTCGCCACGATCGATGTCTTCACCGACCGATACGAGCTTGATTTGCGTCGGCTCGCGGCGGATCTGCGCGAGCCGGGAGCCAATACCGCAGAGATCGCGCAGCAAGGCGAGGCGGCGCGCCGCCGCGAGGCCGAAGTGCTGACGACGACCTTCCAGAAGACGGAAGCCCAGCTCGATCAGATCGTGCAGGACCCCAGGGCGAGTGTCGAGCGGCGGTTGGCAATGGCCGATATCCGCGGCCGCTTCGGCTACATGACACACGCCCTGCCGAGCTTTATTGACGTCGGCCGGCGAATGTCCATGGCGCTCGGCACCGGGCGCGCGGACGAGGCTGCGCATATTGCCGCGGATTTTGCCCCCTATCGCGACTTGTTCGGCGCGGACCTGACGGCGGTGCGCGACCAGCTCGCTGCACTGACCGCCGGCGCCGCCGACGACGCCTATCGCCTCAACCGCGGGCTGATCATTCTCGAGATGGTCATGGTCGGGCTCGCCTCGCTGATCGGCGTCGGCGTGTCGATCATCGTGTCCAACCGAATGATGGCCGGGCTCCAAAGACTGATCGAAGGCACCCGGCGGGTTCAGGACGGCCAAGACTACGAGATCCTGCCGGTCACCAGTAACGACGAGATCGGCAAGCTGACAGTCGCCTTCAATCGCATGGTCGAGGATCTGCGGGCCAAGGACCGCATCAAGGAGACATTCGGCAAGTTTGTCGATCCGCGCATCGTCGCTAATCTCCTCGATCCGGCGGGCGGCGAGGACCTGGCCGAGCGGCAGGTCGCGACCGTGTTCTTTTCCGATATCAAAGGATTCAGCGGCCTGGGCGAGTTGCTGACCGCCGCGACCTTGGTCAAGCTGCTGAACACCTACTTTTCGCAAATGACGACGCTTATCCGCGCCCGCAACGGCATCATCGACAAGTTTGTCGGCGATGGGCTGATGGCGTTCTGGACGGCGCCCTTCACTCGAGGCGAGAGCCACGCCAGCGACGCCTGCCTCGCCGCCTTGGCGCAGCAGCATGCGATCGGGCAGCTGCGGGCCCACTTATCCGATGTCCTCGGCCTGCGCCGCGACCTGCCGGAATTCAGTGTGCGGATGGGCCTCGCCACCGGCGATCTGGTGGTCGGCACGATCGGCGCGCCCGACGCGCGGTCCTTTACGGTGATCGGCGACACGGTCAACCTCGCCTCGCGCCTCGAGGGAGCAAATAAGGCGTACGCGACGAGCATACTGGTCGACGAAGGAACCTTTCAGCTCGCCCGAAACGATGTCGAGGGCCGTGAGATCGACTTCCTCACCGTGCTGGGCAAGGTCGAACCCGTCCGTGTCTACGAGATCATGGCGCCTGCCGGAGCCCTTTCCGCCGCAGAGAACGAGCTGTGCGGCTTCTTCGCCGAGGGGCTGGCGGCGTATCGCGCCCGCGACTGGGACCGGTCGGAGCAGCATTTCGCCCAGTGTCTGGCGGTGATGCCCACGGATGGGCCAGCTGCCGTGTTCCGCCGCCGCGTCGAGTTCCTGCGCGGCCAGACCCTGCCGGCGGACTGGGATGGGGTCTGGCAGCTGACCGACAAGTAAATGGTCAACCCGACGGTGGCTGCGGTCCGCTTGGTGCCGGTATTATCGCCGGAATTTGGTACATAGGCGCTCGGTTGCCGACGTGGGCTCGACCGTTTATGGGACATTCGCATGACAATTGATCTGCAGCGCGCCATCGAGGAGTTCTGGGCGGCGCGCGCCCGGGGCGAGTATTTCCCGGCCGGCTATTTCGACCGGCTGACCTTGGACGAGGCGTATCGCATCCAGCTGGCGCTGATCGACCGCCGCTGCGCGGCAGGCGAGCGGCAGATCGGCTGGAAGGTCGGCCTGACCTCCAAGGCGATCCAGCAGCAGTTCGGCTTTCACGAGCCCGCCTTCGGCTGCATCCTGGAGGCCCGGCCGAGCAGCCACGTCTTCGCCGCCAGCGAGCTGATCAGGCCCGGCTTCGAAACTGAGATCTGCGTCCGCCTCGGCCACCCGCTCGCCGGCGAGGTGTCGGCGGAGGAGGTGCGCGCGGCGGTCGCGGTCGTCCATCCATCCTTCGAGATCACCGAGACGCGCGGCGACCCCGGGCAGATCGCGCTGATGCTGGCCGACAACGCGCAGCAGCGCTCGGTCATTCTCGGCGCCCCGGTCGCGCTGACCCCAGCGCTGCGCCTCGATCAGGTGGAAGCGCGCGTCGAGCTGAACGGCAGTGTCGTGGCAACGGGTGTGGGCGCCGCGGTGCTCGACGACCCGCTGAACTCGATCGCCTGGCTCTCGCGCAAGCTCGGCGAATACGGGCGCAGCCTGCGGGCGGGCGAGGTGGTCATGACCGGGTCCCTGGTGCGCCAGTTTCCGCTCGCACCGAGCGACCGGGCATGGGCGAGCTTTTCCGGGCTCGGCACGGTCGAGGTCCGCGTCACATGACGGCCGTGGAGGCGCCGCCGGAGCCGGCGGGTATCGAGACCGATCTCGAAGGCGCCGCACTGCTGACCAATCCGCTATTGAATAAGGGCACGGCCTTCACCGACGACGAGCGCACCACCTTTGCATTGCATGGCCTGCTGCCGCCGCATGTCGGGACCCTCGACGATCAACTCACGCGGCGGCTCCAGGCACTGCGCAAATTCGACCGCGACCTCGACCGCTACGTCTTCCTGCGCGGGCTGCAGGACGCCAACGAGACATTGTTCTACGCGCTGTTGACGCGCAACCTCGCCGAGATGCTGCCGCTCGTCTACACGCCGACCGTAGGCCAAGGCTGCGAGGAGTTCAGCAACTACTGGCACTACCCGCGCGGGCTGTTCCTGAGCTGGCCGCACCGCGCGCATATCGCGGACATTCTCGCCCACCCCCGGTTCGACAAGATCGAGACGATCGTCGTCAGCGACGGCGAGCGCATATTGGGACTCGGCGATCAGGGCGCCGGCGGCATGGGCATCCCGATCGGCAAGCTCTCGCTCTACACTGCCTGCGCCGGCCTCCACCCGGCGACGACCCTGCCCATCCTGCTCGACACCGGCACCGACAATCGCGAGCGGCTCGCCGATCCCGTCTATATCGGATGGCGGCACGAGCGGGTGCGCGGTACCGACTACGACGAGTTCATCGAGCAATTCGTCACGGCCGTGGAGAGGCGCTGGCCGCATATCTTGTTGCAATGGGAGGATTTTGCCCGCGCCAATGCCGGCCGCATCCTCGAGCGCTATCGCGAGCGCCTCTGCACCTTCAACGACGACATCCAGGGTACTGCGGCCGTAGCCGCCGGCACACTGCTCGCCGCGACACGTGTCACCGGAACGGCATTGCGGGATCAAACCTTCGTGCTTTTTGGCGCGGGAACCGCGGGCTGCGGCATCGGCCATCTCCTCTTAAAGCTGATGATCGCCGAGGGCGTCCCCGAGCGCGAGGCGCGACGCCGGTTCTTCGCGGTCGACCGCGACGGCCTGCTGGTCGAGGGCATGGCGGATCTGCAGCCCTTCCAGGCGCCCTTTGTCCAGCCGCGCGATGCCGTCGCCCAGTGGACCCGCCTGGATCCCGAACGCATCGGTCTGCTCGACGTGGTCAAGAACGCGCGGCCGACGGTGCTGATCGGGGTGTCGGGTCAGCCCGGCATGTTCACCGAGGAAGTCGTGCGCATGATGGCGAGTGCGGTCGGGCGTCCGGTGATCTTTCCGCTCTCCAATCCGGTCTCGCGCAGCGAGGCGACACCGGCCGATCTGCTGCGCTGGACCAATGGGCGCGCGCTCGTCGGCACCGGCAGCCCGTTCCCTCCGGTCGAGATCGGCGGCAAGCCGTTCACCGTCGATCAGCCCAACAACGCCTATATTTTCCCTGGTGTCGGGCTCGGGGTTCTCGCCGTTAAGGCGCGCCGGGTCAGCGACGACATGTTCGCCGCGGCGGCAAAGGCGCTGGCCGGCGTCTCGCCCGCTCTTCGCGACCCCGATGCAAACCTCTTGCCGCCGGTGCACGATCTGCGGTCGGTCGCGGTCACCGTTGCCGCGGCCGTCGCCCGCCAAGCCCGCGTCGAAGGGCTCTGCGAGCCCTTTGACGACCGCGCGCTCGATGGCCTCATCGCACAGAAGATGTGGGACCCGGTCTATCGCCCGTACTCCCGAAAGGCTTCGTGACCCGAGGACAATCATGAATAGATCTTCTGATCACAAGCACGCCAAGCAGAAGCTCGACGAGCGGCGGGCGAAGGGTGCGGACTGGCGGCGTCAGGTGCCGCTCGCTGCGCAGGCCGAATGGAAAGCGCCGGCGAATCGCTCTGATCCCGTCGAAATTCTGATCGAGCAAGGCAAGAGCCGGATCGAGGAATTGCTTCCGGTGCGCTATGCCCGGATGAAGGCCGACCCCTTTGCCTTTCTGCGCGGCGCCGCCGCGATCATGGGTGCCGACCTCGCCTCGGGCCCGTCCACCGGTCTGCTGGTGCAGCTCTGCGGCGATTGCCATCTGGCCAATTTCGGCGCCTATGCGACTCCGGAAGGGACGCCGGTCTTCGACGTCAACGATTTCGACGAGACGTTGCCGGCTCCCTTCGAATGGGATGTGAAGCGGCTTGCCGCGAGCCTCGCTGTGGCCGGTCGGGTCGCCGAGATGTCGGGGCGGGAATGCCGGCGTCTCGCTCGCTCGGCCACTGAGAGCTATCGCCGGCACCTGGCGCATTTGGCGCTGCTGCCGCCGCTCGACGCCTGGAGCTCGCGCATCGATCTCGCCGCCGCCATAGCCGACATCGACTCCGCCAAGGTCCGCCGCCAAATCGAGAAGCGCCGCGCCGCCGTGCTGGAAGGCGCCGCCACACATTTCGGCCTGGTCGATCAGAAAAACGGCGATTGGAAGATCAGGGACAAGCCGCCGCTGGTGCGCCATCTGAGCCACCACGAGCTGCATGCGCACGAGGCGTTCGCGTCTTACACCGCGACCTTGCAGGAGGATCGGCGGGTGCTGCTGCAGCGCTTCCATCGCCGCGACATCGCCTTCAAGACGGTCGGAGTCGGCAGCGTCGGCACCTTCTGCGCCATCGGGCTCTTCGTGTCGGACGATGGTTCGCCGCTGCTGCTGCAGATCAAGGAGGCCCAGGCGTCGGTCCTCGCCCCGTTCGCGGGTGCATCGGATTACGCCAATCACGGCGAGCGCGTGGTCGTCGGGCAGCGCATGATGCAGGCCGCGACCGACGTCTTTCTCGGCTGGACGCAGAAGCCGGTGAATGGGCGCTATTTCTATGTCCGGCGGCTGAAGGATTCGCAGCTCGCCAATATCGGCGCCCTGCTCGAGACGGCGCTGCCGTATTATGCCGACCTCTGCGGCCGCACCCTGGCGCGCGCCCATGCGCGCGCCGGCGACCCGGTGGCGCTCTCGGGGTACATCGGGGACGACAACGAATTTGATAAAGCGCTCGCAGAATTCGCGATGGCTTATGCCGACCAGACAGAGCGCGACTGGCGCGCGCTGCTGGACGCGATCAAGGCGGGCCGGATCAGCGCCGCACCACAATGATAAGCCGAAGCTGGCATCGAAACAGGCCCGATGCGCTGGCGACCGGCTTGTAAAGCGGGTGCGGTACAGCTATCTTACCTAGATCTTACTGTTCCACGAGGGTTCGATGATGGCCGCTTCCGAGAAGCTCAGCACGATCGTGTCGACCAAGGGCCAGATCATCCTGCCCAAGGCCATCCGCGAGCAGCGGCATTGGCGGGCCGGCACGCGCCTGGTGGTGGAAGATACGAAAGATGGCGTCCTTCTGAGCGCCGCACCGGTCTTCGCGCCGACCCGAGGAGAGGATGTCTTCGCATCTCTGCCGTATGAGGGACCGCCAAAGACCTTGGCGGCGATGAAGGCGGGCATCGCGGCGGAGGCCAAGCGGCGTTATGCTCGCAATCGATACTAATCTGATCGTCCGCTATCTGACGGGTGATCATCCCAAGCAATCGGCGCGAGCGAGAAAACTCATCGACGGCGAAGACGTGTTCGTCTGCACGACGGTTTTGCTCGAAACGGAATGGGTGTTGCGCAGTGTCTATGACTACGCCGCGGTTCAGCTGGCCAAGGCGCTGCGCGCCTTCGCGGGTCTCCCCCATGTCATACTCGAAGATGCAGGCATGGCCGCGCAGGCGCTTGGATGGACGGAATGTGGCCTCGATTTCGCCGACGCGCTGCATCTGGCGAAGGCGAGCGGATGCGACGCTTTTGTCAGCTTCGATCAGCGCTTTGCCCGCGCGGCCAATAAACTCGGCACGGTTAAGGTCCGGGCGCCCTAGTCCCCCGGTGCTTGACTTGAGTTGCTATGTTCCAGCCCAGAACCCGGGGGTCAAAGCTGGCCAATACAATTGTGCAGAGTAGCCAGCGCGGGAGCCGGGCTGAACCCGCGTTTTCAACTCCCAGGAGAGATCTCGCGTCAGAATTGCTGCAGATCAAGCAAGTAGCCGTCGCCGACTCAATTTCTGATTGGGTTCTGTGGAGCCCGACGCCCACAACCTCGGCGGAGATTTGATGCGCCTGAATTTCTTGGCGCCTGGCTCCGGAGGGATGCGCGTGTTAGCAATGAGCCACCCGTCACTCCCGCAAACCATCGATGCCGGAGCCGCCGATGCCTAAGCCCTTGCCCGCCATCAGCCTCGTCGCCGTGCCGGGGCGTCGCCGCCGCACCCTGGAGATCGCACGCGAGATCGAGCGGCGCGGTTTTTCCGGCATCTATATGCCGAGCCGCTACGGCAACATGGCGCAATGCACAGGGTTGGCATTGGCCACCGAGCAAATCCGGTTCGGCACCGCGATCGCGCCGATCTATGCCCAGACGACCGAAGAGTTCGCGGCGGGCGCGGCCTACATCCACGAGGTTTCGGGCGGGCGCTTCCGCTTTGGCATCGGCGTCGCGCACGGCCCGACCCATCAGCGGCTCGGCATCGCTCCCGGCAAGCCCTTGGCCGATACCCGTGCCTTTGTCGAGAAGCTCAAATCCTATGACGGGATCGGCGCCCTGCCGCCGATTGTCCTTGCCGCATTGCGCAAGCGGATGGTGGCGCTCGCCGCCGACATCGCCGAGGGCGTGCTGTTCGCCAACGCCAGCCTGTCGCACATGGCGGACTCCTTGGCCGTGGTCCCGGCGGCCAAGCGCGCCGACCCGGATTTTCTGATCGGCAACATGCTGCCGGTCTGCATCACCGACGACGAAGGTGCCGCACTGGCGCTACACCGCCGCCGGCTGGTGCGCTATACGCTGTTGCCGAACTACCGCAATTACTGGAAGGAAGCCGGCTACGGCGAGGAGATGAGAGCGGTCGAGCAGGCCCTTGCGGAAGACCGCCGCGATGACATCCCCCGCTATCTGACCGACCGCTGGGTCGCCGACAGCACGCTCTTCGGCCCGGCCGCGAAAGTGCGCGACCGCCTCGCCGCGTGGTTTGATGCCGGGCTCAACACCCCGGTCCTCGTCCCCAACTCGGTCAACGGCAACCAGCTGACGGCACTTGACGAAATCTTTGCTGCGTTTGCCGCCTGAGGAACGGATGGAAGAAAGAAATCTCGGGAAGTCCGGCCTACGCGTCTCGGTAGTCGGCCTCGGCTGCAACAATTTCGGCGGCCGGATCGATCTCGACGCGACAAAGAAGGTCGTCCACAAGGCGCTCGACCTCGGCATCACGTTCTTCGACGAAGCCGACACCTATGGCGACCCGCGCGGCAGCTCGGAGGCGTGCCTCGGCGAGATCCTCGGCGATCGCCGCAAGGACATCGTCTTGGCGACCAAGTTCGCGCGGCCGATGGACGCCGCAGGCCGCTTCCAGGGAGCCTCCCGCCGCTACATCATCGCCGAAGTCGAAGCCAGCCTCAGGCGCCTAAAGACGGACTGGATCGACCTCTACCAGCAGCACCAGCCGGATCCGCTGACGCCGATCGAGGAGACCTTGCGGGCGCTCGATGATCTCGTCCGACAGGGCAAGGTCCGCTACATCGGCTGTTCGACCTTGCCGGCCTGGCAGGTCGTCGAGGCCCAGTGGACGGCAAAACATCATGGCCTCCACCACTTCATCTCGTGCCAGGAGGAATACAGCCTCTTGGCGCGCCGGCTCGACCGCGAGATGATGCCGGTGTTGCAGGCCTACGGGCTTGGCCTGATCCCGTTTGCGCCGCTCGCCAATGGTCTGTTGACCGGCAAGTACAAGCGCCATATGCCGCCGCCGGAAGGCGCCCGCCTGACCTACATGCAGCGGGCTGCGGCGCGCTTTCTGACCGAGGATAATTGGGCGGTCGTCGAGCGCCTCGAAGGCTTCGCCGCCGAACGCGGCCACACGCTACTGGAGCTCGCCGTCAGCTGGCTGGCGCGGCGCCCGCAGGTGGCGAGCGTCATCGCCGGCGCGACCAAGCCCGAACAGGTCGAGCAGAATGTCCGCGCGGCCGGTTGGGCATTGACAGAAGCGGACATGCGGGAGATCGATCGGCTGACCGCATGATGACGGTCGCAACCTCAGGGAAGGAGGCCCGATATGGACATTCGACTGGACGGAAAGAAGGCAGTGGTTACCGGCGGCAGCAAGGGGCTCGGCCTGGCGATCGCCGAGGAGTATGCCAAATCGGGCGCCGATGTCGCGATCCTGGCGCGCGACCAAGGCATGCTCGCCGAGGCCAAGGCCAAGATCCAGGCCGGCGCTCCTGGCCGGAAGGTCGCCGCCATCAGCTGCGACGTGTCGAAGGCGGCCGACATCCGCAAGACCTACGACCAGATCATGTCGGAGTTCGGCAAGATCGACATCTACGTCAACAATGCCGGCCAATCGACCCGCGGCCCCTCCGAGACGTTGACCGACGAGATGTGGCAGGCCGATCTCGACCTCAAACTGTTCGCGCAGATCCGCTTTTGCCGCCTGATCTTCCCGCAAATGAAGGAGCGGCGGTGGGGCCGCATCATTAGCGTCCTCAACATCGGCGCCAAAGCGCCGGGTGCCGACAGCGCCCCCACTTCGGTCAGCCGCGCCGCCCAGATGGCGTTCACCAAGGCCCTGTCGCAGGAAGGCGCACCCCACAACGTGCTGGTCAACTCGCTGCACGTCGGCGTCATTGTCAGCGACCAAATCAAGCGCCGCTACGACCGCGAACGGCCGAATGTGAGCTTCGAGCAGTATGTCGCCGAGGCCGGCCGCGGCGTGCCGTTGGGCCGCATGGGAAGGGCCGAGGAATTCGCCAATGTCGCGACCTTCCTCGCCTCCGATGCCGCCGGCTATGTCACGGGCTGCGCGATCAACGTCGACGGCGGCCGATCGCCGGTGGTGTAACCCCTTCAGCCGGTCCGCATATATTTCTCCTCGAGGGCCCGCCACCGCTCGGTGCCGACGGCGTCCTCGCGCTCTTGGAAGGTGGCGAGCTCGCCTTCGATGCGGCGGGTATCGCCGTCCTCCTTCAGCGCCGCCAGCACCCGTTGCGCCGCGCGGATCGCGGCGCGGTGGGTCTGCGAGGGATAGATGCCGAGGCGAAAGCCCATCGCCTCCAGCTCGCGCGCCGGCAACATCGGGGTCTTGCCGCCTTCGAAGACGTTGACGAGGGCCGGCCCTTTGACCTGACGGCCGACGATGCGCAGCTCCTCGACATCCTGCGGCGCCTCGACAAAGCCGATATCGGCACCCGCTTCGAGATAGGCGTTGACGCGGTCGATCGCCGCCTGCAGCCCCTCGACCGCACGCGCATCGGTGCGGGCGATGATTACGAGGTCGGGGTCCTGCCGCGTGTCGACCGCGGCGTGGATCTTGCCGACCATCTCGGCAGCGCCGATGACCTCCTTGCCTTCGTAATGACCGCATTTCTTCGGGCTTACCTGATCCTCGATGTGGAAGGCGGCAACCCCTGATTTCTCGTATTCGCGGACGGTACGGATCACGTTGATCGCGTTGCCATAGCCGGTGTCGGCATCGGCGATGACCGGGATGCCGACCGCCTCGACCGTCAGCCCGATAAAGCGGACGTTCTCGGACAAGGTCAGCAATCCGAGATCGGGGTAGCCGTTCGCCCGCGAATAACCGCCGCCGGTCAGGTAGACGGCGTCGAACCCGGCCTGCTCGACGAGCCGTGCCGTCAGGGTGTCATAAGCCCCCGGCACGATCGTGTAGCCGCGGCGCGTGATCAGGCCTCTCATCCTTTGGCGTGGTGTCATCGGCATCTTCTTGTCAGCGTCCGTCGCCCTCATGCTACGCTCGGCCGAACCCGAGGAGGAGAGATCGGTCGATGAGCATCGAGCTGACCAAGGCCGAACCGTTTGCGGCACCCCTCGTCGAGAGGCTCTCGGTCCGGCTTCTCGTCAACTCGTTCTACGATCGCTTCATCGCCGATGCCTCCCACCCGATGGTCGCGATCGACCACGTCCGCCATATCCCGGGGCACGAGCGATCGACCTTTGCCGGCGAATGGGGCTTGTCTTTGCATCTGGAGTCCGACCAGGCCGGCGGCAAATCGCAATACCTGCTGGATTTCGGCTATACGCCCGAGGTGCTGATCCGCAATTTCGCGCTGCTCGACCTCGATCCCGGGCGGATCGACGGTCTCATCCTGAGTCACGGGCATCGCGACCATTATGGCGGGCTCGAGGGGTTCGTCAGCCATTACCGAGCACGGATGCGGTCCCATTTGCGGCTCTTCGCCGGCGGCGAGGCCAATTTTCGCGAGAGATGGATCAAGCGGCGCGACGGCGACCCGGTCTCCTGGGGTATGCTCGACCGCAGGGCGCTCGAAGCCGCCAATGTGGGCACGGTGTGCTGCGAGGCGCCGCATGCGCTGCTGGGCGCCTTCACGACCGGGCACATCCCCCGCCAATCCTTTGAACGGGTGCTGGAGAACACCCTTGTCGAGAGCGAGGACCCGGCTGAGCACTTCACCGCGGCGGAACGACAGGGCCGCCTCGTCCCGGACCAGCATCCCGACGAGCACGCGACGTGCTATGTCGTCCAGGGGCGCGGGCTCGTCGTCATCTCCTCATGCGGGCATGTCGGGCTGATCAACACGATAAAGGCCGCCATGGCGGTCTCCGGCGTCGGCAAACTGCACGCGGTGCTCGGCGGGTTTCACCTCGGTCCGGCGCCGCAGGATTATGTCGACCACACGGTGACCGAGCTCGAGCGGCTCTCACCGGATGTCGTAGTTCCGATGCATTGCAGCGGCAGCAAGTTTCTCACCGCCATGCAGCGGCGAATGCCCGACCGGCTGATCACCGCCAACATCGGCAGCCGCTTCACGTTCGGCGTTTGAGTGCCACGGGGTCGGCCGGGTTATCGCCCCGATCCGTAGCGTCGGCCCGACGAGGCCGCGGGTAAGTCCTCGGGTTCGGGGCGTGGTCGGCCTTCGATCCGTCGCAGCAGGCCGCGGCTGCCGGGGCCGGCGCTCTCGGTGTCCTGGGCCTCTTTTTTCAAAGCCTGCGCACGCTCGCGGCGCAGCTCTTCCATACGTGCACGGATCGTCGCGAAATCATCGGCGGCACGGGGTCGGTTCACGTTTCCTCCTTGGGTTCTTGGCGAGTTGGGGGCGGCTCGGGGGGGCTTATGGGCCGATGATAGGCCCTGCCGCCCCCGTGCGCCAGCAGCTATCGGAGCAAGCGGAGACCAGCGGATGGCGCCCGGGAGGTCCTACGCTCGGTTGATCAACCGCCGCGCCTGCCCTGGCTTGCACACGAATTAGGCAAGCTGCCCACGTCTTTGGGGGCTCCGCTGTTCTGCGCTTGACGCCTCGTTAACCAGTGGTTAAAGCGATTCGCGTTTCCGGCTATCTTGCGCATATTATTGCGTTTGCGCCGCCGCGAGGGAGGTGCGCGGTTAAATTTCGTCAACAGCGTCAGGTGAAGAGCATTCGCGATGACATCGCCCGAGAGACAGGGATTGTACGACCCGCGCAATGAGCATGATGCGTGCGGTATCGGTTTCGTCGCCAACATCAGGGGACGAAAATCGCATGACATCATCGTGCGTGGGTTGCAGATCCTGGTCAATCTCGACCATCGCGGCGCGGTCGGAGCCGATCCGCTGGTCGGCGACGGCGCCGGTTGCTTGATCCAGATGCCGGACGCGCTGCTGCGCGATTGGGCGGACCGGCGAGGCGTGACATTACCGCCCCCCGGCCGTTACGCGGTAGCGATGTGCTTTCTGCCGTGGGACGAGCGGGCCCGCGCGGTTGCGATCGGGCACGTCGAGCATTTCGTCGAGGCCGAGGGCCAGAGACTCGTCGGCTGGCGCGACGTGCCGACCGACACGACCGGGCTGGGCGCGCGCGTCATCGAGACGATGCCGTGGATCAGCCAGGCGATCGTCGCATGCAGCCCGGACATCGCCGATCAGGATGCCTTCGAGCGCAAGATCCTGACGATCCGCAAGCAGGTCCTCAACGGCGTCGCGGGGCTGGCCGAGGAGCACGCGCTACTCCCAGCGTTGCGCGATCTCTATATGCCGTCTTTCTCGACCCGCACCGTCGTCTACAAGGGCTTGCTGCTGGCGCCCCAGGTCGGCAGCTTTTACGAGGATTTGCGCAACCCGCTGACGGTCTCGGCGCTCGCCTTGGTCCATCAGCGCTTTTCGACGAACACTTTCCCGTCCTGGCGGCTCGCCCACCCGTACCGGTTTCTGTGCCACAACGGTGAGATCAACACCGTGCGCGGCAACGTTAATTGGATGGCGGCGCGCCGCCAGGCGATGACGTCCGAGCTGCTCGGCGCCGATCTCGCCAAAATGGTGCCGCTGATAGGACCGGGCCAATCCGACACCGCCTGCATCGACAACGCGCTCGAGCTGCTCGTCATCGGCGGCGGCTATTCGCTCGCCCATGCGATGATGATGCTGATCCCCGAGGCCTGGGCCGGCGACCCGCTGATGGACCCGCAGCGTCGCGCATTCTACGAATATCATGCAGCACTGATGGAGCCGTGGGACGGCCCGGCGGCGATCGCCTTTACCGATGGGCGCCAGATCGGCGCCACCCTCGACCGCAACGGCCTCAGGCCGGCACGGTACATCGTCACCGACGACGATCACGTGATCATGGCCTCGGAGGCCGGCGTCCTGCCGATCCCGGAGGAGAAGATCACTCGCAAATGGCGGCTGCAGCCGGGCAAGATGCTGCTGATCGACCTCGAAGAGGGCCGCATCATCGACGACGCGGAGATCAAGCGCAAACTCGCCGCGGAGCATCCCTACGAGGCTTGGCTCGAGGCGACCCAGTTCAAATTGTCCGAGTTGCCGGATTTATCGGAGGAGCACCAAGGGGAGTTCTCTCGGGCAGCGGTGCCGGCGCGGCCTAACGACCCGACGGCGCATCTCAACCTGCAGCAGGCCTTCGGCTACACCCAGGAGGACATCCAGTTCTTCCTCGAGCCGATGGCGCGCGACGCCGACGACCCGGTCGGCTCGATGGGCACGGATACGCCAATCGCGGCGCTGTCGAAAAAGCCCAAGCTCCTCTACAACTATTTCAAGCAAAATTTTGCACAGGTTACAAACCCGCCGATCGACCCGATCCGCGAAGAACTGGTGATGTCGCTGGTCTCGATGATCGGGCCGCGGCCGAACCTCTTGGGTCACGAGGCCGGCTCGCATTACCGGCTCGAAGTGTCGCAACCGATTCTGACCGACGGCGACCTAAAAAAGATCCATGGGATCGAGACCCTGGTCAGCGCCTTCCGCACCGATACGCTGGACGCCACTTGGCCGGCCTCGGAGGGTCCGGATGGAATGGCGCCCGCACTCGACCGACTCTGCCGCGAGGCGATCGAAGCGGTACAGGCAGGGCACAACATTCTGGTCCTCTCCGACCGCGCGATCTCGCCCGAGCGGGTGCCGATCCCGGCCTTGCTCGCGACCTCGGCGGTGCACCATCACCTGATCCGGGAGGGCCTGCGCACCTTGACCGGCATCGTCATCGAGACCGGCGAGGCGCGCGAGGTCCACCATTTCTGCGCGTTAGCCGGCTATGGCGCCGAAGCGATCAACCCCTATCTGGCCTTCGCCACGATCGAGCAGATCCGTGTCGAGAATGGTCTGCCGCTCGGGCCCGCCGAAGTGCAAAAAAACTACATCAAGGCGCTCGGCAAGGGGATCCTGAAAGTCATCTCCAAGATGGGGATCTCGACCTATCAGTCCTATTGCGGGGCGCAGATCTTCGACGCGGTCGGGCTCGCCAGCGATTTTGTGGAGAAATACTTCACCGGAACGGCAACGACGATCGAGGGGGTCGGCTTGCGCGAGATCGCCCGGGAAGCGGTCGAGCGTCACCGGCACGCCTATGGCGACAACCCGATCTATCATGACATGCTCGATGCCGGCGGCGATTACGCCTTTCGGCTGCGCGGCGAGGACCACGCCTGGACGCCGCAATCCGTAGCCGCGCTGCAGCACGCGGTGCGCGGCAAATCAGTGGCCGATTACCGGGCGTTTGCGGCGTCGATCAACGACCAGAGCGAGCGCCTCTTAACGATCCGCGATTTGATGACCTTCGAGCTCGCCACAGAGCCGGTGCCGCTCGACGAGGTCGAGCCGGCTAGCGAGATCGTCAAACGCTTCGCCACCGGGGCGATGAGCTTTGGCTCGATCAGCCGCGAGGCCCACACCACCCTCGCCATCGCGATGAACCGCATCGGCGGCAAGTCCAATACCGGCGAAGGCGGTGAGGAAGCGCAGCGGTTCAAGCCGCTGCCCAACGGTGACTCGAAGCGCTCGGCGATCAAGCAGGTGGCCTCGGGCCGGTTCGGCGTCACCACCGAATACCTGGTCAATGCCGACGTCCTGCAGATCAAGATGGCCCAAGGCGCCAAGCCCGGCGAGGGCGGTCAATTGCCGGGGCACAAGGTCGATAAGGCTATTGCCAAAGTGCGGCATTCGACCCCGGGGGTCGGTCTCATTTCGCCGCCGCCGCATCACGACATTTACTCGATCGAGGATCTGGCGCAGCTGATCCACGATCTGAAGAACGCCAATCCGCGGGCCGCGGTGTCGGTCAAGCTCGTCTCCGAGGTCGGCGTCGGCACGGTCGCGGCCGGCGTCAGCAAGGCGCGCGCCGATCACGTGACAATCGCCGGGTTCGAAGGCGGCACCGGGGCGAGCCCGCTGACCTCGCTGACCCATGCCGGCTCGCCCTGGGAGATCGGGCTCGCCGAGACCCAGCAGACCCTGGTGCTGAACGGCTTGCGCGGCCGCATTGCCGTACAGGTGGATGGCGGGCTGCGCACCGGCCGCGACGTGGTGGTCGCGGCCTTGATTGGCGCCGATGAGTTCGGCTTCTCGACGGCACCCTTGATCGCGGCGGGTTGCGTGATGATGCGCAAATGCCACCTCAACACCTGCCCGGTCGGCATTGCGACCCAAGACCCTGTCTTGCGCGCCCGCTTCACGGGCCAGCCCGAGCATGTGATCAACTATTTCTTCTTCGTCGCCGAAGAAGTCCGCGAGCTGATGGCCAAGCTCGGCTTCCGGCATTTCCACGAGATGATCGGCCGGGTCGACAAGCTCGACATGGTCCGGGCGATCGAGCATTGGAAGGCCAAGGGCGTCGATCTGACCCGGCTGCTCCATCAAGCGCCGGCGAAGCCCGGGGTGGCGATCCACAATTGCGAACGGCAGGATCACCACCTCGACAGGGCGCTCGACAATGAGCTTATCGCGGCGGCAGGAGCAGCACTCGACGAGCGCGCGCCGGTGCGCGTCGACCGCGAGATCAGAAATGTCCATCGTACCGTCGGCGCGATGCTGTCGGGCG
Source organism: uncultured Alphaproteobacteria bacterium (assembly GCA_963796155.1). Taxonomy (GTDB): domain Bacteria; phylum Pseudomonadota; class Alphaproteobacteria; order ATCC43930; family CGMCC-115725; genus AP-15. Next base: position 39,662 of record CAWCKT010000005.1, read on the forward strand.
AGGTCGCGCGGCGCTATGGACATGCGGGTCTGCCGCAGGACACAATCTGGGTGACTTTCCGCGGCAATGCCGGGGGGAGTTTTGGGGCATTCCTCGCGCGCGGCGTCACCCTCGAGCTCTATGGCGACGCCAACGACTATGTCGGAAAGGGATTGTCCGGCGGGCGAGTGATCGTGCGCCAGCCGACCGAGGCGCAGCGCGAGCCGACTGAGAACATTATTATCGGCAACACCGTGCTGTACGGCGCGATCTCAGGCGAAGCCTATTTCGAGGGTGTCGCCGGTGAACGCTTCGCAGTGCGCAATTCGGGTGCAGTCGCGGTAATCGAGGGGACCGGCGATCATGGCTGCGAATATATGACGGGCGGGGTGGTCGTTGTGATCGGCGACACCGGCCGCAACTTCGCCGCTGGGATGTCGGGCGGGATCGCCTATGTCTGGGACCCGAAAGGCCGGTTCAAGAGCCTGTGCAATCTCGCCACGGTCGATCTCGAAGCGGTCGCGCCGCCCGATCCAGCCGAAGCGGATGATCCCGACCGGCCGCACCAGCGCTCGCCCAATGTCGAGGATGCCGGCATGGGCGATCTGTTGCGCTTCGACGCCGCCAGGCTGCGCATCCTGCTCGAGCGTCACATGCTGTTCACCGGGAGTGCGCGGGCGCGCGCACTACTCGAGGACTGGGAAAACGCGGTTGCCGGCTTTGTCAAGATCATGCCGAGGGATTACCGGCGTGCGCTTCTCGAATTGCAGGCCGAGCGGCAGGCCGCCAGCGTCGCCGCCGCGCAATGACGGCTTTGTCCGATGGGTAGGCCGACCGGGTTTCTCGAGATCGAAAGACGCGACCGGCCGTATGAGAAGTCGGATGTCCGCCGCCGGAGCTGGAAGGAATTCGTCAAGCCGCTGCCCGAGGGCGAGACCCGCAGGCAGGCGGCGCGCTGCATGGATTGCGGCATCCCCTTCTGTCACGAGGGCTGCCCGGTCAACAATCTGATCCCGGACTGGAACAATCTCGTCTATCGCGACCAGTGGCAGGCAGCCCTCAAGACGCTGCATTCGACCAACAATTTTCCCGAATTCACGGGTCGCGTCTGTCCGGCGCCGTGCGAGGCGTCCTGCACCCTCAACATCGACGACAACCCGGTCACGATCAAGACGATCGAGTGCGCGATCGTCGACCGCGGCTGGCGCGAAGGCTGGATCGAGCCGGTCGTAGCCGCGCGGCGGACCGGCAAAAGGGTCGCCGTCGTCGGCTCGGGTCCCGCCGGGCTTGCTTGCGCGCAGCAACTGGCGCGCGCCGGTCACGCGGTAACGATGTTCGAGAAAAGCGACCGGATCGGCGGCCTGTTGCGCTACGGCATCCCCGATTTCAAGATGGACAAATCGCTGATCGACCGCCGCGTCGATCAAATGAAGGCCGAGGGCATCAGCTTCCGCACCGAGGTCGAGGTCGGGGTCGACGTCGAGATCGCCTCATTGGTCCAGGAATTCGACGCGGTGGCGATGGCCGGAGGCGCCGAGGCGCCGCGAGATCTCGAGGTGCCGGGGCGCGAGCTCGACGGCATCCATTTCGCCATGGATTTCTTGCCGCAGCAGAACAAGCGCTGCGCCGGCGACAGCGAGAAGCGCGCCGCACCGCATGGCGCCATCACCGCCGCGGGCAAGCACGTCGTCGTGATCGGCGGCGGCGACACCGGGTCGGACTGCATCGGCACCTCGGTGCGCCAGGGGGCGGCGTCGATCACCCAGCTCGAAATCCTGCCGAAGCCGCCCGAGCGCGAGAACAAGGCACTGACCTGGCCCGACTGGCCGATGAAACTCCGTACCTCATCCTCGCAGGAAGAGGGTTGCGGGCGCGACTGGTCGGTGCTGACCAAGCGGGCGCTGGGTGAGGATGGGCGTGTTACAGCACTCGAATGCGTCCGCGTCGACTGGACCAAGAACCAGGACGGCCGTTTTGTGATGACCGAGGTTGCCGGCAGCGCCTTCCACCTCGAGGCCGACCTCGTCCTGTTGGCGATGGGGTTTCTCGGCCCGCGTCGGACCGGCATGGTCGAGCAATCCGGCGTCGAGCTCGACCCGCGCGGCAATATCCGCGCCAATACCGTCGACTACCGCACCTCGGTCCCCAAAATCTTCGCCGCCGGCGACATGCGGCGCGGCCAGTCCCTCGTGGTGTGGGCGATCCGCGAAGGCCGCCAATGCGCCCGCGCCATCGACGAATTTCTGGTGGGCACGAGCCTCTTGCCGCGGTGAGGGGGGAGCGGGCGGGGAGGCATGGGCCCCGCCTCCCCCGCCGACCCCCTGGGCGAACCGCCAGGGTAACCCGGGATCCCGCGGCTCATGCCCAAGCTCGTCGCGACCACTATAGACCCTTCCGCCGAGCATGTTGAGCCCCCGGGCTCGGGTCTTGTCACTCCTGCAAATTGTCGGCGTCGGGCCCACCGATCAACACGCTGACAGGAAAATCGCTGAGCAGATCGGCAACGCGAACGCGCTCTTGCAGAACCAGTCTGCGCCCTGTGAACAGGTCTCGCCAAGCTCCGGTTCCGGGAAGCACGATCTCGGCGGCGCCCCAATCGGCGGTCGGACCACCGCGATATAGTGCGTAGATTAGGCGCGGTACGGCGACGACGAGCGACACGCCGCTCCGATTGCGGGCGAAAGCACAAAGGTGCCCGCTCCTTTCCCCATCGACTTCGAGCGGCTGGTAATCAGCCTCGGCGAATAGGTCCGGATGCGACCGCCGCCACTCGAGCAGCCGTCGCGTGACGAAGAGTTTCTCGCGTCCATCCTGCCAACATTGGGTGAGATCGGTTGGGGCGACGGCAGCGACCTCTGCCAATAACGCCTGCCGAATGTCCCAATCTACCGGCTGGCGATTGTCGGGATCGACCAGGCTGTAGTCCCACAGCTCGCCACCCTGGTAGATGTCGGGCACACCGGGCACGGTCAGCTTGAGCACAAGCTGCGACAGCGAGGCTATCGCACCGAGCCGTGCGAGCGATCTGACGAAGGCGTGGAATTCCGTGAGGAACGGACTTTCCCGAGACGCGTCGAGCACGGTGCGGACAAAGCGCTGGAGCGCTGCTTCGTAGGCAGTATTCGGGTTGCTCCAGCTCAACTCCTGCTTGCCCTCCCGGACCGCCTTGATCATGTAGGCCTCGATGCGCTCGCCAAGCCGGCTGATGCCGGCCACGTCGTCCGGAGCGAGATCCGGCGGCCAGGCGCCGAGCAAGGTCTGGTAAAAGAGGTATTCGACATTGCGGTCGGGGACGATCTCGCCGTCGACTTCGGCTCGGCGCGAGCGATTGAGGCGAAGCCACTGCGTCACCCGGTCGCTCCAATTGCGCGGCATCTCGGACAACAGCGCGAGCCGCACGCGCGCGTCCTCGCCGCGCTTGGTGTCGTGTGTGGCTGTCGTCACCATTGCCCGCGGCCAAGAGCGCGCCCGCTCCTGGGTCAGATGATGGAAGGCAGCGACCGACGTGCCAAAGCGCCGCGGATCGCCGCCGACCTCGTTGAGCGCGAGCAAACGGAAGTAACGGTAGTACGCGGTGTCCTCAAAGGCCTTCGCCATCACCGGCCCGGTCACTTGCTGGAAGTGCATCGCCGCGCGCAGCGTCCCGGCGCGATGCTGGTGAAGGTTCTGATCCGCCAATTCGCCGGTGAGCACCGCGTGGAGAAAGTCGAAAATGCTCAGGTCAGACGCGCGCTGGTGTTTCCTCGCCAGTGCCAGAGCCCATTCGATGTAACGGCGATCGTCCGCGCCGGCGCCCTGCGGCGAAACATAGGTCCGGTACACCGGAAACGCCGCGATGACCTCTTCCAGCGCGGCCAGCATGCTACGCAATGTGAAGTCCCGGGTCCGCCGCTCGCTCATCGACAGCTCGTGAAACTCCTGGGCAAGGACGTTCATCTCGCTGGCGAGGTTGACCTGCATGATGCGTTTCTTGCAGGCATAAAGGATGTCGTCGAAGCTCTCGTCCGGATTGGCGAACCTGCTGTAAATACGCGTCATCGCCGCTTCACCCGCCGGGTCGACGAAGAGGTCCAGCACCTGATTGACAAAGTCGTAGCCGGTGCTGCCGGCGATCGGCCAGTCGGGAAGGGTTTCGTACCGCGCGAGAATTTTCTCAACGATGATATAGAGCGGCTCGGCGAAGCGCTGCTGCAGTCGCTCGCAATAGGCGCGGGGCTCGAAGAGCCCATCGATGTGATCGATCCGCAGGCCTTCCACATCGCCGCGCTCGATCAGGCGAAAAACCAGCCGATGGATGTGCTCGAACAGCTGGGGGAGCTCCACGCGCAGCCCGGCAAGCTCGTTGATATTGAAGAAGCGACGGTAATTGATCTCCTCTGCGGCAACCCGCCAGTGGGCGATCCGGTATGCCTGAGCCTCGAGCAGTCGGTGCAACCGGCGAAAGCTCGAAGGGTTGCCGGGTTCGCCTGCGAACCGTTTCAGCGCGACGTCGATCGCCGCGGCGACAACAGTTTCGCCAGCGCGTTCCGCCAGCCGAAATTTGAGCTTGGCCGCGCGCTCCCGCACATCGTCCCCGCGCCGCGCATCGGCAATGGCGCACTCCCGTGCAAGTCCTGCAAGCCTTTCCCCGCCCATCGCGAGAATTGTCTCGTAAGAACGCGGCGAAATCGGAAAGCGATGATCGAAGTACCACGCGCTGAAGCTCCCCTCCTTGGGATCAAAGCGAAGCACGATCTCGCCCCTTTCCAGGATTACACCGTACTGATCGCCGAGCACCGGGAGAAGCACGCGACCCTTGAGGTCGGGGCGACTGCTGTCCCAATTGATGTCGAAGTAGGCGGCGAATGGAGAATCTCTGCCCCATTCGAGGACATCGAGCCACCAGGCATTGTCCTTTCCGCCGACGCCCATATGGTTCGGGACAAAATCGAGGATCAAGCCCATGTCGTGGGTGCGCAGAGCATCGACCAGCGCGCCGAAATCTGCCTCGCTTCCGATCTCGGGGTTGAGCCGGTTGTGATCGATGATGTCATATCCGTGGGTCGAGCCGGGGCGCGCCTGCATGATCGGCGAGGCATAAACATGACTGATGCCGAGCGCGGCGAGATACGGCACCAAGCCGGTCGCATCGCGAAAAGTGAAGCGGCGGTGGAATTGTAAGCGATAAGTGGCGCGGATTGCGGTGAAGGCGTCGGTGCGTGCGTTCATCCCCCGGCAGAGCGCAGCCGCCCCTCCTCGATCAAGGCCGCGATCCGCCGCAAATCGGCGCCGCCGACAATCTCCTCGAGTGCGTGGGACAGGCGGCGGCGCCAGTTCGGGTGCGCATCCGTTGTGCCGGGAAGGTTCGCCTGCTCGCTCTCGGCGATCACATCTTCGATCTGAACCAGCATCAGACGAGCGCGCGAGCGCGCAAGATAGGTCAGGATCGCATCGCCGAGCTCGACGGAATAAGAAGGCTCACCGCTCTCAGAGAGAAACTGGCCAACGTTATCCGGTGCGATCAGCCCCTCGCTGACGAGCGCGTCGAGCACCAGCCGGCGGTCGCGGCTGCGCTCCCGCTCATCCGCCCCGGCCGCATCCGCGTCGGGATAGAGATCAAGACGCCGGCGCCAGTCAATGTCGCGGCCGAGCCAGAATCCTTTGAGTGTCGCAATGTCGTGCGTCGCGGCCGAAGCCGCGGCGAGCGGCGGGTACCCGCCAGGTGGCACGAAGCTGCCATCTCGCGTGCGCTCGAAAACGAGCACGCGGTAGGAGAGCACATTGGCCGACCGCATCGTCTCACGGAAGCCGGCTGGCACCGTCCCGAGATCTTCGCCGATCACGGCACACCCCTGTCGATGGCTTTCGAGGGCGACGAGTCGCAGCAGATCGACGAACGGATAAGATACATAAGCGCCGGCCCTTGCTGCCATTCCCGATGGGATCCAATAGAGCCGATTGAGCGCCATGACGTGGTCGATCCGTAGGAGCCCGGCATGACGCATATTGGCGCGCAACGATGCGATGAGCGGCGCGAAACCCTGCCGCCGCAGGACGAGCGGGTTGACCGGCGCAAGCCCCCAATTCTGCCCTGCCCGGTTGAACGCGTCCGGGGGTGCGCCAATGGTTGCTCCAGGCGCCACCAGTTGTTGATCCGCCCACGCCTCGGCGCCATTCGGATCGGCGCCGACTGCGAGGTCACGGTAAAGCCCAAGCGACAATCCGGCCTTGCGGCCGGCCGCTGCCGCGGCGGCGAGCTGCCGGTCGGCCTCCCACTGCAGGAACTGGAAGAATTCGACACGGTCGCGATGTGCGGCGGCGAATTCAGCGACTTCGGATGAGCGTGGGTTGCGCATCGCCGCGGGCCAGCTTCGCCACGAGAGTCCCCTAGCTTTACGGCTGTGATGTTCGTGGAGCGCCTCGAAGACCGCAAAATCGGTGAGCGATTGTCCGCCGCCTCGCTGAAAATCACAGAACGCCTCGCCGAAGCAACCCCTCGCGGTGCCGTCAGCGCCCAATTCGCACGCTCTGAAACGGCGGAAGAGCGCCTCCAGCACGGGCCGCTTGCAGGCGGCGACCGCGCCGTAATCGATCAGTCGGGCCGAGCGCGCGGCGGCGCGGGCCGCCGCGAATGATTGCCCCCCGATCAGCGCGCGCACGGCGTCATCCTCGGCAAAACCGGGCACAGCGGTCACGTCGATATAGAGATAGTCGAGCCACATCCGGCTGGAAGGCGAATAGGGACTGACATGCAGCGGCTCGGCGGCGAACAGCGCGTGAAGCGGGTTGATGCCGAGGGTTGCCGCAGCGCACGATCCGGCCGCCTGGGCGAGCATCGCGAGGTCCGTGAAGTCACCCATTCCCCAATCAATCGCGCTGCGCTGACCGTAGAGTTGGCAGGTCAGCCCCCAGCTGTGCGTGCGCGGCCCGAGCCCCGCCGGGAGGTAGCAGCGAGGTGGAGCAACGACAAGGGCGAGCCGCGCGGTTACACCCCCGGCATCGAGATCGAGGTGATGATAGCCGAGCGGCAGCCCTGCCGGCAGCGGCATAGCGAACCCCTCGTTCTTTCCGCCCGAGGGCGCCGCCAGCCGACCCGAGCGCTCCTCCCCGTCTTCGAGGCGGCACACCCAGAAAATTTCCCGGCAGCCAGCGGGGAGGCGCAGCACAAGTGCGGGACGCGCCACCTCGGCACCAACGAGATGCACCGGCCTCAGTCCCAGTGGCGCGTGCCGCTCCTGCTCTTCCAGCTCGCGGCGGGCGAGCAGAGGATCGGGCGGCAGACCAAAGGCGCCGATCAGCGCCAGCAGCGTCTCGTCGGATACCTCATGGCGTTGGCCGAGCGCATCGGTATAACGCGCCTCGATGCCGACGAGCGCGGCGAGATGAATGATCGCTGCGCGATCGTTCATGTCACCGCGTAGCTGGCGGCAATAGAACGAAGGTTGCGCTGAGCGGCGAGCCTGGCAGCGCTCCGGTTTCGGCGGATGAATAGAGCATCCGTCCGTCGGCCATCGGCAGGACGGGCACCCGTTCGGCAGCGAAATTGGCGATCAGCAACAGCCGCGAACGGTCGCCAAGCTGCCACTCCACCATCACGGCCTTTGGCCCCAGCGCCCGAAAGCTGCCGCCGAAGGGCGGGATACCGGCGAGGCGAGGAACGATCTCGCGCGCCCGGACGGCGAGCAGCCGTCGGTATCGCCCCAGCCAGCGCGCATGACTTTCTTGATCCACCTCTGCCCAATCTAGCCGCGACATCGCGAATGTCGAAAATGCGGTCGGGTCCGGGATCCGTTCGCGCGCGGCCTCGTCCCGGAACTCTGGGAAATGGGCGAATTCGCGCCGCCGTCCCGCGCGCACCGCATCGGCGAGACCCGGCTCGAAATCGCAGAAAAATGAGAAAGGCCCGAGGGTCGCCCACTCTTCCCCCATGAACAGCAGCGGGATCTGGGGCGACAGCAGCACGATGGCAATGCCGGCGTGCAGAGCGGGTTCGGAGGCATAATTGGACAGCCGCGTGCCGAACGGGCGGTTTCCGACTTGATCATGGTTTTGCATAAAGGCGACAAACGCCGTAGCGGGTAATTCGGCCGATGGTTCGCCGCGCGGCTTTCCGCCGCGAAACGCCGAGGGTGCCCCTTGATAGGCAAAACCTTCGGCGAGCGCGCAGCCGAGATGTTCCTCTGGCTGCCCCGTATAGTCGCCGTAGTAACCCCAGTCCTCGCCAGTAATCAGGAGATGCAGGACGTGGTGGAGATCGTCGTTCCATTGCGCGGTATAGCGCACAGCTCGGCTGCGGAGCCGCGCCAGGCGGCGCGCCTCGTTGCGGTCGTTTTCAAGGACGAGATGAAGTTCGCGCCCGGTGATATGGTGGCGGACCGACTGAGCGATTTCGTCGATGATGTCGGGCACGCTCTCGTCGACAATGGCGTGGACGGCATCGAGGCGCAACCCGTCGAAGTGGAACTCCTCGAGCCAGTAGAGGGCGTTGTGTACGAAGAAATCGCGCACCGGCCGAGCGTGCCGAGACGAGAAATCGAGCGCAGCGCCCCACGGAGTACGGTGGCGCTCGGTAAAGAACTCAGGCGCGATAGAGGGCAGGTAGTTACCTTCCGGACCGAAGTGATTGTAGACGACATCGAGGAAAATGGCGAGCCCGCGGGCATGGCAGGCCTCGACGAGCCGCTTCAATTCTTCCGGCCGGCCGTACTGCGAAGCGGGAGCGTAGGGAAAGACGCCGTCATATCCCCAATTTCGGCCGCCCGGGAACTCGGCAACCGGCATCAGCTCGACGGCAGTCGCGCCGAGCTCCCGGATGTGGTCGAGGTGACGGATCGCTCCGGTGAAGTCGCCGGTCTCGGAAAAGGTACCGATATGGAGCTCGTAGAAGACGATTTCTTCCCATCGGCGGCCGCGCCAGCCGATGTCGCCCCAGACATGCTCCGTGGGATCGACGACCTCGCTCGGACCGTGAACGCCTTCGGGCTGGTAACGTGAAGCCGGGTCGGGAACGGCCCTCCCATCGACCACATAACAGTAACGCGTGCCGGGCCCCGCATTAGCGGTCGTCAGCGAGAACCAACCACCCGGCTCACAGTGCATCGGGATCGCAAGCGGGACAGCTTCCTCGATCTGCAATGATACGGCGCTGGCGCTCGGCGCCCAGAGGCGGAACCGAACTTCCTCGGCTGTCGGTTGGGCGCCAAAGGGAAGCTCATGATGGCGCCGCATCATCCTCCCCCGGCTCGGCACCTCCGCCCGCCCCGAACCCCATCGGTTCCTCGCTGGCCGCGAGCGCCTCTCTTTGCGTCAGCTCCAATCGGGGCGCACGATTTATGAAGAGCGCAAACGAACGGGCCTGCAGTCGATAAACTTCTCCTGGTACATAGAGCCTGTCGCCGGCGACACGGCCCGTCGGCTGTGACGTGTCGACGAGCGGTTCCCAGCACAGTGGCGCAGCGAGCAACGGGATGTGGAAATCGATATCTTCGTGATATGCATTGATCATCACAAAGAAGCTCTCATCGATGTCGCGCTGACCGCCCGGCGTAAAGAACTCGCCCGCCGCCCCGCTCAAAACGTAACCGAGCGACAATGCGACCGGATTGTTCCAATCCTCCGGGGTCGCCTCTTTACCCGACGGGGTGACCCAAGTGATGTCTTTGACCCCGGCCTCGGAGAGGACCTCTCCGCGCAGAAATCGTGGTCGCGAGAAGACGCGGTGGTCGCGCCGGAGGTGGATCAGATAGCGGACGAAACCGCGGAGATCCTCGTCCTCGGGTCTGATATGTTCCCAATCGAACCACGAGATCTCGTTGTCCTGACAATAGGCGTTGTTGTTGCCGCGCTGTGTCCGTCCGATCTCGTCGCCGGCGAGCAGCATTGGCACACCCAGCGACAAGAGGAGTGTGGCGAGCAGATTACGCTTCTGGCGGTCGCGCAGGGCGAGGATGTTGGGATCGGTGGTTGGTCCCTCGACCCCGTAGTTCCAGCCGAGGTCGGCGTCGCTTCCGTCGTGATTGTCCTCCCCATTGGCCTCGTTGTGTTTCGTGTTATAGCTGACCAGGTCTTGTAGTGTCACACCGTCATGTACAGTAATAAAATTGATGCTCGCCCAGGGACGCCGACCGCGGTAGCCGAAGATGTCGGATGAGCCTGCCACCCGCGACGCCAGGTTCGCGACTAGACCCTCGTCGCCTTTCCAAAAACGCCGGACCGTGTCGCGGTATTGCCCATTCCACTCGGCCCAACCTGGGGGAAAATTGCCGAGCTGGTAGCCGTAAGGACCGAGATCCCAAGGCTCGGCAATCAACTTCAGTCCAGCCATCACCGGATCCTGGCGGATCGTGTCGAAGAACGCGCTGCCCTGATCGTAATCGCCATTCTCCCTGGCGAGCGCTGTACACAGATCGAAACGGAACCCGTCGACGTGCATCTCCACCGCCCAATAGCGCAGCGATTCCATAACCAGCTGCAGAACTCGCGGATGATCGAGGTTCAGTGTATTGCCGGTGCCGGTGGCGTCCTGATAATAGCGCCGGTCAGTGTCCAATCGATAGTATGAGGCATTGTCGATACCACGGAACGACAGGGTTGGGCCGAGTTGATTTCCTTCGCCGCTATGATTGTAAACGACGTCCAGGATAACTTCGATCCCGGCATCGTGCAGCCTTTTGACCATTGTCTTGAAGCCGGCGATCGAATTCGTTGCCAAGAAGCGCGGGTCGGGCGCAAAATAGGCGATCGAGTTGTAACCCCAATAGTTGGCGAGGCCGCGCTCGGTCAGATGGCGGTCGTCGACTGAGGCGTGGATCGGCAAGAGCTCAACCGCGGTCACCCCGAGCTCGACCAGATAGTCGATCATGGCTGGTGAAGCGAGACCGGCAACCGTGCCGCGATGCATCGGATCGACATCGGGATGCTTGATGGTGATCCCGCGCACATGCAGCTCGAGGATGATCGTCTCTTCCCAGGGAATCTGCGGACGGCGATCTTCGCCCCAGGTGAAGGCGGGTTCGACGACCCGACATTTCGGGATCTGGCGCGCATTGTCGCGCCGGTCGAACGACAGATCGGCGCGCTGACTGCCGACGCGATAGCCAAAAAGGGCGTCGCTCCACCGCAGCCTGCCGTGCAGCGACCTGGCGTATGGATCGATCAGCAGTTTGTTGGAATTGAAGCGGTGCCCGTTCGAGGGATCGTATGGTCCGTAAACGCGGTAGCCATAAAGCAGGTTAGGACGGGCATCCGGCAAGTAAGCGTGCCAGATCTCGTCGGTATATTCCGAAAGCTGGATTCGCACTTCTTCGTGGTTGCCCGAGCGATCGAACAGGCACAGCTCGACCTTTTCGGCGTGCGCCGAAAAGAGCGCGAAATTGACACCCTCGCCGTCCCACGTCGCCCCCAGCGGATAGGGACGACCCGGCCACACCTTGGTCGGCACAGCCATTGCGCCTAATCCGCGGTGAAGATTAGAACGCCGAGCGGCGGGAGCCTCAGACGGACCGAGTGGTGCTGGCCATGCATCGGATGAGGTTCGGCATGGACCTCTCCGGCATTACCGACCCCGCTGCCGCCATATTCCATTGCGTCTGTGTTGATGCGCTCGCGGTAACGCCCCGGCCGTGGAACCCCGATCCGGTAGTCTTCGCGCGGCACCGGTGTGAAGTTGCAGACGACCAAAGCCAGCTCGTGTGGGTCGCGGCCGCGCCGGAGATATGAAATGATGCTTTCAGCCGCGTTCGCCACGTCGATCCAGCGAAAGCCGTCGGGATCGCAGTCGAGCCGGTAAAGTGCGGGTGTATTGCGGTAGAGAAAATTGAGGTCATGCACCAGTCGCCTCACCCCTTCGTGCGCGGGATCGCCGAGAAGCTGCCAGTCGAGCCCGATGTCGTGGTTCCATTCGCGCTCCTGCGCGAACTCCGCACCCATGAACAGAAGCTTTTTGCCAGGTTGGGTCCACATATAACCCAGATAGGCGCGCAGATTGGCGAAGTGCTGCCAGCGGTCACCCGCCATCTTGCCGATCAGCGAACCCTTGCCGTGCACCATTTCGTCGTGACTGAGCGGCAAGATGAAGTTCTCGTGATAGGCATAAAGAAGCCCAAAGGTCAGGTCGTTGTGATGGTACTTTCGATGGATCGGGTCCATCGACATATAACGTAAGGTGTCGTTCATCCACCCCATGTTCCATTTGAAGCCAAAACCGAGGCCGCCGACATAAACCGGGCGCGATACCATCGGCCAGGCAGTCAACTCTTCGGCTGCCGAGGTGGCGCCACTCCCCTCTCCGAAGACCAGCTCGTTAAACCGGCGCAGAAACGCGATCGCCTCGAGATTCTCGCGGCCCCCGAAGCTATTTGGAATCCATTGGCCGTCGCGGCGGCTGTAATCGAGATACAGCATCGAGGCGACTGCATCGACCCGGATCCCGTCGATATGGAATTCGCGCAGCCAGTAGAGCGCGCTCGACAGCAGGAAGTTCGCGACCTCCCGACGTCCATAGTTATAAATGAACGTGTTCCAATCGGGATGAATGCCCTGACGCGGGTCGGCATGCTCGTAGAGCGCCGTACCGTCGAAGCGTCCCAACCCGTGTGGATCGTTGGGGAAGTGTCCGGGCACCCAGTCGAGCAGCAAGCCGAGGTCTGCGGCGTGGCAGGCTTCGACGAAAGCGCGGAAATCATCCGGCGCGCCGTACCGGCTGGTCGGTGCAAATAGCGAGATCGGCTGGTATCCCCAGGAACCGTCGAACGGGTACTCGGTAACTGGCATGGCCTCGATATGAGTAAAGCCCAGATCGCGCACATAGGGGACGAGCTGATCCGCCAGTTCGCGATAGGTCAGATACCGTCCGCCCTCGGCGAGGTTGCGGCGCCACGAGCCGAGATGGACTTCGTAGATCGCGATCGGCAACTCGCGATCATTGTGGCGCCAGCGCTCGGCCATCCATACGCCGTCGTGCCAGACATGCCGTGACGGGTCAGCGACGACCGATGCGGTGCCCGGCGGCCTTTCCGACCGCTCCGCGTGCGGGTCCGCCTTTAGCGGCAGCAGCCGGCCGTCGGCCCCGAGGATCTCGTACTTGTAGAGGCGGCCGGGCCGCAGGCCGGGTACGAACAGTTCCCAGAACCCGCTCGCTTCGCGGCGCCGCATCGGCATCCGCCGCCCGTCCCAATCGTTGAAGTCGCCGACGACGCTGACCCGGCGCGCATTCGGCGCCCACACTGCGAAGGCGACTCCCTCGCTACCCTGATGGATGACCGGATGTGCGCCGAGCTTCTGATAGCTCGCCAGATGATTGCCCTCGACGAGCAGGTAGATGTCGAGCTCGCCGAGAACGGGGGAGAAACGGTAGACGTCGTCGAATTCATTGTGAATGCCGCCGCTCGATACGCGAAGCCGATAGCGGAACGGCTCGTGTCGGTCGGCAGCGGTCGCGACAAAGAGGCCGTCGCGGTGGATTCGGGCACCCTCGGCTACGATGTTGCCGGTCGCAGAATCGACAACCGCCATTTCCTGCGCCGCCGGCAGCATCGCTCGTACGCAAATCCCGGTGGCGGTCCGATGCATGCCGAGGAAGGAGAAAGGATCGTCGTGACGGGCCTCGACGATCGCTGCGACTTGCGGGTCAACCTGGGACGGCACGCTCGCGTCCTTTGGTTCTGGCCAAAATACCGAGAATGCCCTTGAGCGGGATGTCGACCCAGTCGGGCCGGTTCGCCAACTCGTAGGACACCTCGTAGACAGCCTTTTCGAGCGCAAAGAACGCGGTCATCTCGCGTGCCAGCTTCTTGCTTGCCGGATAGGCCGCGCAACCGCGCATCGTCTTGCGATAGGCAGCGCGAAAGCCGTCCACCGCCCGCTGTCGCCAGGCTTCGGCCAGCTGTGTCATTCTCGGCTCCGCCGCGGGCCGCGCCTCGACGAGCTGCCGAACCGCCGCGACGGCCGCGTAATCAAAGGAGCGGATCATTCCCGCGACATCGCGCAACGGCGAACCCTTGCGCCGACGTGCGGCAAGCGGCCGCGCCGGCTCGCCCTCGAAATCGATAATGAAGAAGTCGTTCTGCACGACGATCACCTGGCCGAGGTGGAAATCCCCATGAAAGCGGGTCTTTTGCGCACTGACCTCATCGGGGATCAACGTGCAGATCTGGCCGAACAGTTCCTCGCGAAGCGTCAGCATGCGGTCGGCAGCCTCTTGGCTCGGTGATGGCAGGCTCGACCGACCTCGCTCCAATTGCGACAGCATTTCGGCGGCGGCACCGGCGAGTTCGTTACGCCATTCCGCGATGTCCTCCGGGTTTATCGGCTCGGGCGTAAAATCGGGGTCATCACCAGCATACTCGGCCAGCGCTCGGTGCATCTCGGCGGTGCGGATCCCGAGCTGGCGCGCCAGCATGAGGAAGAAGACATCGGCATCAGCCAGCTCAGACCGCCCGTCGCCGGTGGACAGCAGCGCATCGTCGAGATATCGGGTCAGGTAATTCAGTGCTTGCGTCCAACCATCTCCCTGGTTGCGCACGAATGCAAACAACACACCCAGAGCGTGCGTCTGGGCGCCGCTTTCGCTGTCGAGAGCGAGTTCTATGGTCGCCAGCGGCGGCGGGGTGTTGGCAAACCCCGCGCGCTCGACAAGAAAACTCGACATTTCGATCTCGGGATGCGAGCCGGGTTGAAGCCGCCGGTAGATCTTCAGCATCCCATAGTCTTCGAAGAACACCGAGCTGTTCGACTGTTCCGTGCCGCTGCGCCGAACCGAAAGGCGTTCCGGAAATGCCACGCGGTCGAAACTCGGCGTCTTGCGACAGCGGATCTCGCCACCTTCGAGCGGGATCGTCGCTTGGCGGCGGATCGCCTCCATCAGCGCCAGAGCAAACCCGTCCTGCGAGAGAGCGTCGACGACAGCCCCTTCCCGGCGGAGCTGGCGCAGCTCGGCGAGGGTGACCGGAAGCAGCCCCTGGCGCAGCTCGGTTTCGGCCGGCGCCCAGATCGCGGCTAGCGGAAGGAAATAGCGCGGTCGACCGCCGCCGGCGAGATGCGCCTCGACCACGTTTGCGAGAAAGGTCTCCTGGGCCGACCCGTCCTCGGCTGGCCGGACGATCTCGCCACGCGCCAGTACTGTCGCCGCCTTTGTCCGGTCGCCCTTCTCGCCGAACCAGCGCTGACGCGGCAGGAAGGTCGGAATGAGCTCGTTCTCGAGCTGCGGCAAATTGGGCTGGCGGAAGAGGTCCGACCAGCCGCGCGGCATCACCAGGGTGACGAACTCGGGCGGCGCTACTTGCAAGTTCGCCGTCTCCTGGGCGGTAACGAGCAGGTCGAACCAGAAGAAACTGTATCCTTGCAAGGTCAGCAGATACGGCAATTCGCCAATCCGCGGAAAGACGCTGCGGCCGAGGAGCTCGACCGGTTGGCGACCACGGTATTCCGAGAGATCGAGCTCGACCGCCTGCGGCGAGCGCGACAAATTGGCGACGCAGAGGATGACTTCGTCGCCCAAGGCGCGGAGATAGGCGATGACCTTCCGGTTTGACGGATAGAGGAAGCACAAAGTGCCGCGGCCGAAGGCGCGCCGAGAGCGACGGGCCGCGATCAGCCGCTTGACCCAGTTCAGCAGAGAGGAGGGAGAGCGACTCTGCGCCTCGACATTGACCGCCTCGAACCCGTACACCGAATCCATGATCGGCGGCAGATACAAACGCGCCGGATCCGCCCGAGAAAACCCCCCGTTGCGATCGAACGACCACTGCATCGGCGTGCGCACGCCGTCGCGATCGCGCAGAAAGACATTGTCCCCCATCCCGATCTCGTCGCCGTAATAGAAGATCGGCGTGCCCGGCATCGAGATCAAAAGTACGTTGAGCAGCTCGATCTTGCGGCGGTCGTTCTCCATCAGCGGCGCGAGCCGGCGTCGGATCCCGAGGTTCAGCCGCGCCTGGCGATCGGCGGCATAATGGCTCCACAGGTAGTCCCGCTCGCGATCGGTCACCATCTCGAGCGTCAGCTCGTCGTGGTTGCGCAGGAACACCGCCCATTGGCACGTGTCCGGGATGTCCGGCGTCTGGCGCATGATGTCGGTGATCGGGTGCCGATCCTCGGTCGAGACCGCCATGTAGATCCGCGGCATCAGCGGAAAGTGGAATGCCATGTGGCATTCGTCGCCTGCGCCGAAATATTGCAGCACATCCTCCGGCCACTGATTGGCCTCGGCGAGCAGCATGCGGTCGGCGTAATGCGTGTCGAGCTCGCGGCGCAGCCGCTTCAAAACCTCGTGAGTTTCGGGCAAGTTCTCGTTGATCGTCCCCTCGCGCTCGATCAGGTAGGGCACTGCATCGAGGCGCATCCCGTCGACCCCGAGATCGAGCCAGAACCGCATCACGTCGACGACCGCGCGGAATACTCTCGGATTGTCGAAGTTGAGATCGGGTTGATGCGAATAAAACCGGTGCCAGTAATAGGCCTGCGCCACCGGATCCCACGACCAGTTTGATTTCTCCGTGTCGACAAAAATGATGCGCGTTTCCGGAAATTTCTGGTCCGTGTCGCTCCACACGTAGAAGTCGCGGAAATGCGAGCCGGGCTTGGCGCGCCGCGCTCGCTGGAACCACGGGTGCTGATCCGAGGTGTGATTGATGATGAATTCGGTGATGACGCGCAGCTTGCGGCGATGCGCCTCGCGGATGAAGGCCTTGAAGTCCGCCATCCGCCCGAAGGATGGGTTGATGTTCTTGTAATCGGCGATGTCGTAGCCGTCGTCGCGCAATGGCGAGGGGTAGAACGGCAGCAGCCACAAGGCAGTGACCCCGAGATCCTGCAGATAATCGAGCTTGCGGCACAGGCCCTGGAAATCGCCGATCCCGTCGTCATCGGCATCAAAGAACGCCTTCACATGCAGCTGATAGATGATCGCATCGCGGTACCACAACGGGTCCAAATTCTCGGGATGCGCGAGTACGCCGCTGCGGGAGAGCGGAGCGGAAGCGTCGTCAGGCGGTGTCATGCGGTCTCAGCAGAAAGCAAACGGAAGATCATCGACGGGTTGGTCTCGGGATCGAGGTGAAGGCGTTGGCGGGCGCCGCGGCAGGTTACGACGCGTCGCGTAAACGCCTCCTCGAGCGAAAATTCGGCATCGGCGGCCAAGCCGAATTCGACGAGCGGCAGTTCGATATCGCTCTCGTGCGCGGCGTGCGGATCGAGATTGACGGCGACAATCACGGTATTGGCTCGGTCCGCCGAGGTTTTCGCATAGGCCAGAATGTTAGAATCTGCGCAGTCAAGAAAGCGCAGGTTCAAAAATTCCTGCAATGCCGGGTTGTCGCGCCGCCACCGGTTGACGATCCGGATGTCCTCTTTGATGTTGCCGGGCCGATCCCAGTCCCACACCTTGTATTCATATTTCTCCGAATCGAGATATTCCTCACGCACCGGAGGCGGTGTGGCGCCGTAGAGCTCAATGAACTCTTGCTGCTCTGAGGCGATCGGTTCTTCGCGCCCGGGGATCGGCGTATTTTCGCAAAGCTCGAAGCCGTTGTAGATCCCATAAACGCCGGACAGAGTTGCCGCGAGCGCGAGGCGGATGAGAAATGCCGGTCGGCCCCCTTGCTGCAGAAAGATCGGTAGAATATCCGGGGTATTGGTAAAGAAATTCGGTCGAAAGAACTCTTTTTCCGAGCCGCGAGTGAGCTCGGTCAGGTACTCCATCAGCTCGGGTTTGGTGTTCCGCCAGGTGAAATAGGTATAGGATTGGCTGAAGCCAGCCTTGGCAAGGGCCCGCATCATCTTCGGCCTGGTGAAGGCCTCCGATAGAAAGATCGCCTCCGGACACTGTGCCTTCACTTCGCGGATCAGCCACTCCCAGAACGGCAGCGGCTTGGTATGGGGGTTGTCGACCCGGAAGGTGCGCACCCCCTCGCCGACCCAAAACAACACGGTGTCGCGCAGCTCGGTCCACAAGGTCTGGCGGTCCGGATTATAGAAATCGACATTGACGATGTCCTGGTATTTCTTGGGCGGGTTCTCGGCGTATTTTATAGTGCCGTCGGATCGAAAGCGAAACCATTTGGGATGCTCGCGCACCCAAGGATGATCCGGCGCGCATTGGATCGCGAAATCGAGCGCTACCTCGATACCGAGCGCCGCGGCGGCGCGGACGAAACGGCGGAAATCCGCGAGCGTACCGAGCTCTGGGTTGACTGCGCGATGGCCGCCCTCCGCCGAACCGATCGCATAGGGGCTGCCCGGATCGCCTGGCTGCGCGACGGGGTTGTTGTTTTTTCCTTTACGGTTGACCCGGCCGATCGGATGGATCGGCACGAGATAGACAACATCGAAACCGAGCCGCGCGATCTCGGGAAGGCGGGCCATGCAATCGTCGAACCTGGCGCTCTTGCCGGGCACCTTTCCCTGGCTGCGTGGGAACATCTCATACCAGGCGGCAAAGCGCGCCGTTTTGCGGTCGACGACGACTTCGAGCTCGCGCGGATAGCGAATCGCGTCGATGCGCACCGGACAGCGCCCCGCCAGTTCGCGCAGCTCAGCGGAGACCATCAGCTCGGTGCGTCGCGCGGCGTTGCCGCCGTCGAAGCTCCGCAGCATCTTCCTGATCCGCGCGGCATCGTCCGGCCCGGCCTCGCGCAGCATTGCCGCGACGACCGCGCGGCCTTCGACGAGTTCCAGCTCGACGCTCTGGCCGGCTTCACGCTTCTTCTCGAATTCATCGCGCCAGCTTTCGAACTGATCGGTCCATGCCTCGATCGTGTAACGCCAAAGTCCGAGCCGATCGAGGCGGAAGTGGGCGACCCAGCGATCGTTGTCGAACAACACCAGCGGCGTTTCCCGCCACTCTTGACCCTCTGCCGCAAATTTTACGACGGCGCACAGCTTGTCGTGTCCGTCGCGAAAGACATCGGCTTGCACCTCGAACTCGTCGCCGAGCACCCGCTTGACCGGATAGCGTCCGCCGTCGAGTTCGGGATCGACGCCTTCGATGACGATCCGCGCCTCGGGCCGCCACAGCGGATGCAGGCGGCTTGCGGGACGCTCACCCACCCGACCCTCAGGGCTGGGTACCTCCTCCCCCGCAGTGCGCCCTCTCGGCGCACGCGCGCGTGCGCCTGCCGGATGGCGCATCTCCGATGCGCCAGGGGCGCCGAGCGCAGCGAGGCGGGTGAGGGTACCGCGGAGCACCCGCACCTCTAGCGGCTCGACCTCGATCCGAGCTCGGACCCTCGTCCGGCGCCCGGGTGAGAAATCGACGAGCGCAAGACCCTTCTCCGCAAGCGTATCGAGGGCAGCCTCGCGCCGCTCGCGCTCGTGCCTGTTGACGAGGATGAGGGCCCGCTCCTCCGCGCTTTCGGTTTGCCGCTCCAGTACGACCAGCGGGTCGTCCCGGTCGGTCAGCAACCGCTGCGGGCCCTCCTCGTTCAACGCCGGAACTGCCTTCTTCATCGCGTTGATCTCGGCGATGAACTCGCCGAGATCGAAGCGCTTGCGCTCGGGCTCGTCCTCGCGGGTGGCGACCACGTCGAGCGCTCGCGACCAGCCGTATTCGAACCCCATCGGCATCATCACACCCGTCGAATACGCCGCGGCGAAGGCATAAGACTGGCGGTAGTGCCGCTCGATCAGCGATTCCGGTATTCCGGCGGCGAGCAACTCGGTGACCAGCCGCTTGGTGTCATGGCTTTCGGGAAAGCCGATCGACGGAGCGATATGGCGAAAGGCTTCATACTGCTCGAGCAGCCATGGGCTCTCGAAATCCCACCATTTGACGCTGTTGAAGAGATAGTCGAAGCCGGCATCGGCAAGCGCGAGAACAGCGTCTTCCGGCGCCCCCAGCGTTTCGGCACAGAAGACCACATCCCGGGACGCCGCTCTGGCCGCATCCACCAGACCACGCCAGACCTCGGCGGGCACCTTGTAGGCGGCGTCGCAACGGAAACCGCCGAAACCCAGAGCGACATAATGGCGCACCAGCTGTTGAAAATACCCGAGGATCTGACTCCGCTGCGGCGGCCGGTAGTCGAGTTCGGCGAGGTCGCCCCACACGGTCTGCCGCCGCGCGTCGGCGGGATCGATGGCACGGGGAGAGACAACCTCGCCTCTGCTATCGCGGATGAACCAGCCCGGGTGGCGCGTGACGAGCTCGCTGTCCCTGGACGTGTGATTGACAACGAGATCCATGATCACTTGCAGCCCGCGAGCGCGCGCCGCCTCGGTGAACCGACGCAGCAATGTGTCGTCGTCACCCGAATCGCCGCCCCGAAAACGCGGGTTCAAGCGATAGTAGTCTTTGACCGCATACAGGCTCCCGGAAAATCCGGGATAGTGAAAGGGATTGATGTAAACGGCGTTGAACCCCATCCCCGCAATTCGCGGAAGATGCATGATCCAGTCCGAAATGGCTCCCGCCAAGGTCGGAAAGAGATTGTAAATGCGAATACCTTCGCTCATCGCGATAGCCTGAGATTATGCAAACGCACCCCCGCGATCACTGCATCCAGCCCGATTTAATAACGCGCCAGCACCGAACAAGGCGCATCGCGCGATTATGCGCGCCTGAATATTGAGCCGGAGGCAGTCTTTGCCGATGATGGCTTCCAGATAGGCGCCGATCGGTCATGGAGTGAAGCATGAGCGTTGCAGCAAAGACCGCCATTCTCGAGCATCTCGGCCGGCAGCATCACTCGATGGTCGCGCTGTTGGCCGATCTCGTGAACATCAATTCCGGCAGCTACAACAAGCGTGGGGTCGATGCGGTCGGGGATCGGCTGCGGGCCTATCTCGAGGCGGCCGGCATTTCGTGCGAGACCGTTCTCAACGAGAGGTATGGCGATTGCGTGGCGGCGCGCGTCCCGGGCGGCGGCCGCGGCGATCGGCCGATCGTCCTGATGGGGCATCGCGATACGGTGTTTCCCGACGGCACCGCCGCCCAGCGGCCGTTTCGGATCGACGGCGAGCAGGCCTTCGGCCCGGGGGTCGCCGACATGAAAGCGGGCCTCGTCATGAACACCTTCGTGCTCGAAGCGTTGCACCGCTTTGGCGCGCCCTGCCCGCTGACCGGCCTTTATACCGCGGATGAGGAAATCGCCTCCCCCTCATCCCGCCCAATCATCGAGGCCGAGGCAAAGGGTGCCCGCGCGGTGTTCAATTCCGAGCCCGGCCGGCCGAGCGGCAACCTCGTCTCGCGCCGCAAGGGAGCCGCGTTTATCGAATTGGAGGTGACCGGCCGCGCCGCTCACTCGGGTGCGGCGCACGCGCAAGGCGTCAGCGCGATCGAGGCGCTCGCCCGCAAGATCCAGCGCCTGCACCGGCTCACCGATTACGATCTCGGCACGACCGTCAATGTCGGGCTCGCCCAGGGCGGGACCGCGGTCAACACCGTCGCAGCGCGCGCCACGGCCGCCATCGATGTCCGGTTCCCGACCCTCAACATCATGGAGAAGATCCTCGGCGAGGTGCGCGAGATCTGCCGCTGCTGCGAGCTGCCGGGGAGCGAGAGCCGAATCCTTTCCGAGGGCAATTTCCTGCCGCTCGAGCAGGACGAAGGAAGCCGCGAGCTCCTCGAACTCTACGGCCGCTCGGCCGCCGGTCTCGGTTTCCACGTCTCGGGCGAGGCGACCGGCGGCTCGGCCGACAGCGGCTTTACCGCGGCACTCGGCACCCCGACCCTGTGCGGGACGGGCCCAGTCGGCGGCAACGCCCACCGCGACGACGAATGGTGCCGCATCGACACGATGGTTCCGCGCGCCCAGGCGCTGGCGTTGACGGTTCTCGCGGTCGGGGCCGCGAGAGGGGTTTCGTGATACCAGGCAGGCAATCAGACCAGACCAAGGGGTTCAAATGCTGGCATAGCGCCGTCTGGCTCGAGCGAACCTTCGCTCGGCTTGGCCGCAACCGACGGCCGGCCAAGGATTTTGAGCGAACCATCGCCAGCAGCGAGGCAACACAACTTTGACGATTGTTCTGGTTAGGCTCTCAGGGACAAAAACCCAGGGACGGAGTTCGGCTTAAGTAGGAATATTGAGCTGCTGGCCGGGTGTGAGCACGTTTGGGTCAGGTCCAATCACGGCAATATTCGCGTTATAGATCCCCCTCCACAAGGGTTCCGCCCCGTCACCGTAAAACTGGAGGGCAATAGATGATAATGTGTCGCCCGGCTGCACCGTATACGCGGTCGATCTTAGAAGTGTCCCAACAGTGATATGCGGCCAACTCAGTGTATTGAAGTTGAGCAATACGCGCTGCGTATATTGCAGTTGATGGAAATCCGGGCCGTCTGCAACAGGGCCCGCGATGGTCTCGATCCAAAACGTCGCTCTGACTTCGAAGGCCTGTGCGTTCGGCCCTTCGTTCGGACTGCCTTGTAAAAACGCTGTATTTGCGAGCCCTCCGCCAAACACCGGAGTGCTCTGATCTGATGACACGTCGAGCACGACCGTGTTCTTGATCGTCTTGCCCTCGAGCGCACGCTTAAGAACCAGATTTGGATTATTGACGATGGCTTGATCGATGCCGACCAAACCTGCAGGAAGTGTTCGAAATTCAGATGGCTTGGAAAGATCGGACTCCGGAAATTGTACGAGTTTTGCGGGGTTCCCGATTTCAAAGGGAGTAATATTAACGTCGGTAATATTTGGCCCTTCTGAGCTCGTAAAGGCTAGGCCTTGGGCGAGGACCGTCGTTCCGTGCGGTACCGAGGCCATGCGAACAACGGTGGGCACTTCCTGGGGATGTTCCGTCTGCGGCACCGTTGCCCAAATGCCGGGCTCGAGGTGAAGTCCCGCGGGCTTGCCATCGGCACCTTTGATGTTCGCATCGGCGATCTGTTGCAGATACCACAGGCCAAACATGTTAATATCGGGTTGAAGCAAACCGCGATTTGGTATAGGCCCCGGAATCTCCTCGAATCTCAAAGTCTCCTCGGTGAGGTTGAGTTCCAGGAAGCGGTCCTGATTTGGTGGCCCCCCCTGAAACGGCCGCCAGATGACGTTGAAACCCGTTCCCGTCCAGGTTCCTTTCAACCCTTCGAGAAACCCAAGCGGGGTGTCGGTCGGGCCGGCTAGAGAGAAGCGCAACGGTGTCGCGATTGGGGGAATCGGCGTAAACGCAAAGTCGGGTTTAAGCTCCATCTTCCCCTCCCGTTTGACGCGTTGCTGCGCGATTAACCTTCATATCTCGGACAACTGCCCGCAACAAGGGGGGCAGAGAGAGTAAATCTGGCTAGGAACGAGGAGTTGGGTTGTTATATTCACATTTGACATTATCTCTCGTTGGCGCCTCGGAAGCCGGCGTCGGTCGAGCTCACGGAAAGGCTGCGCAGCTCCCCGGCCGGACATCGCGGTTTCAACCAAGGCGAGAGTCTTTGCGGCAGATTTGCTGCAGATGCTACAAGCGGTAATAATCAATACAATCGTTGGCTGCATTTGATAGGAACCAGGAAGCCGTCTCGGCATCATAATCGGACCGGGCGGTCCGCTTTTTGGAGGCAAAGTTGGATGACCAATCGGGTGAAGCTGTCGATCGCCGAACGCCTCGTCTTTGCCGAAGGTCATGCATTCGGCGCGGTCGGGCCTTATGAATGCTTGATCGGTCGCGCGCACTTCGCGGTCGACCCGGGCGCTCCGGCGCAGCGCGGCATCACCGATATCGACAAGGCGCCGACCGATCTCGAGGGCCTCGTCCATTTCACCGGCGATTTCTCGATCCTGAAGCCGGTCGATCCCGCACGCGGCAACCGCCGCATCTTTTTCGATTACGGCAATCGCGGCAACAAGCGGGTGCTGCAGTTCTTCAACGACGCCCCGGCTTCGAACGACCCGCGCACCTTAGCGCATGCGGGGAACGGCTTTCTGATGCGCCGCGGCTACACCATCGTGTGGCTCGCCTGGCAGGGCGATCTGTTGCCGGGAAACGGGCGAATGCTGCTCGACCTGCCGGTCGCACGCGAGCGCGACCGGCCGCTGACCGGTCTCGTCCGCGTCGAGTACATCGCCGACCGCGCCGGCGTCACGACCTTCCCGCTGAGCGGCCGGGTCTCGACGCGCAGCCATCCGACGGTGTCGCTCGACCCGCGCGAGGCGCGCCTGACGCGGCGGCGCTATCCCTATGACGAGCGGATACCGGTGCCGCCCGACAGCTGGAGCTTTGCCCGAGTCGAAGGCGGCGCCGGCCTCGACAATCAGGGTGCGGTGCAAGCTCTAATCCCATCCGACAGCCATATCCACATCCCGCGCGGGTTCGAGCCGGGCTGGATTTACGAGCTGGTCTATACCGGGCGTGACCCGCTTGTGCTCGGTTTGGGCCACGTAGCCGTCCGGGATTTCGTCAGTTTCTTGCGGTACGGCGAGGAAGACGCGGCGGCTCGCGTCAACCCGCTGCGCGAACCGGGCGCAACGATCGAAAGGGCCTATGCCTGGGGCCGTTCACAGACCGGTCGGTGCCTGCGCGATTTCGTCTATCGCGGGTTTAACGCCGACACTGCCGGACGCAGAGTGTTCGACGGTATCCTGCCGCATGTGGCAGGAGCCGGACGAATGTGGCTTAACCACCGCTTCGCCAATGCCGACGTTTCCGGCGGCCAGCAGTACGAAGACCACTTCAATCCGGCCGACAGCTTCCCGTTCTCCTATGCCGAAACGACCGATCACCTGACCGGACGGCGCGACGCCATCCTGAAGCGCCCGGAGACCGACCCCTTGGTCATCCATACGCAGACCTCGACCGAGTATTGGCAGCGACGCGGGTCGCTCGCCCACACCGACACGGTCGGCAACGATCTGCCGCAGCCCGCCGGCGTGCGGATCTACATGTGGGCAAGTTCGCAGCATTTCGCCGACCCCCAGCCGAAAAGGCCGGAGCGCGGAATCTGCCAAAATTATATCAACACCGTCGCCACCTCGATGCTGTTCCGCGCCATGATCGACGCGATGGATCGCTGGGCGACGACCGGCGTGGCACCGCCCGCCAGCCGGATCGCGCGCCGCACCGACGGCACGTTGGTCGCGGTGGAGGAGTGGCGGCGGCAGTTCCCGGCAATCCCGGGCGTGGCGGCGCCGCGCGCCCCCAATGCGCTGCCGTTATTGGATTTCGGGCCCGAGGCGGAGCGCGGGATCCTGAAGGAGCCGCCGCAGATCGCGCGGGGCGGCGATTACACGATCCTGGTGCCGGCGGTCGACGAGGACGGCAACGAGGTGGCCGGCGTCAGGGCGCCGATGGTGGCAGCACCTCTCGGCACCTATTGCGGCTGGAACCTGCGGGCGCGCGGTTTTGGTCATGGCGCCATGCACGAATTCTCGGGCAGCTACATCCCGCTGCCCGAGACGCCCGAAGAGCGGCGCGCAACGGGCGATCCGAGGCGATCGATCCTCGAGCGCTACCCGGACGCCGAGGCCTATGTCAGGGCGGTCACCGCAGCGGCGCGGCAGCTCGTCGAAGAGGGGCTGATGCTCGAAGAGGATGTCGAGCGGGCGGCGGCGGCAGCCGCCGATTGGGGTCGCCCGCGCCACGACATACGCTTAGGATGAGACAGTGACGATGCCGGACGGACCGCGCTATGAGGACGATTTTTACGCCTGGACGCAGTACCAGGCCGAGGTGCTGCGATCCATGCCCGCGCCGGACAATCGCTTCGACCGCGAGCACATTGCCGAGGAGATCGAAGACTTGGGCAAGAGCGAGCGCGACGCGGTCCGCAGCCGGATCCGGCGGATCGTTGAACATTTGCTAAAGCTCGCTTACTCCCGCGCAGAGCCCCCGCGTTTGGACTGGATCGCGACGATCATCGAAGCGCGGCAAAGCCTGTCAGACAAGCTCACCCCGACCCTCCGGCACGACGCCGAGGCGGTTCTCGAGAAACTTTACGCGGACGGGCGGAAACGAGCTGCTGTCGGCCTGCGCCAGCATGGCGAACTGGACGCCGCCGATCAGCTTCCCCCGAGTTGCCCCTGGTCGCTCGACGAGATCTGCGAGGAAGACTGGTATCCAACCTCCACTGAACCCGATAGGACCAGCTGATCGATCCCGCCGACATGACGCTACGCCCATCCCGCCCGCCGGCCTCGATCTACGTCGCCGGCCTGTTCGCGATGGGCTACACTGAATTTTACACGTTCCTGATCCCGTTATACGGCCTCTCGCTGGGCATGAGCGCGGGTGAGATCGGCATGCTGGTCGGCGGGCGCTCGCTGGTTTCGGTCTTCCTGTCGATTCATGTTGGCGCGCTGATGGACCGCTTCGGCACCCGACGGGTAACATTGTTCTTCGTCTGGACGGCGATGGCATTGGCGCCGGTCTTCCCGCTGGTGCCGTGGTTCTGGCCGTTGCTGCTGTTGCAAGTCGTCAATGGCGCCGCGCTGAACTTTGCCTGGTCGGGCTCGCAGACCTTGATCGCGCAGCTGGCCGAAGGAGAGGCCGAATATATCGGCCGGTTCAGCTTCTTTGCGCGCTTCGGCACAACGTTGACTCCGATGATCTCCGGCGTCGCCTGGGATTGGGGCGGGGCGTGGCCGGCCTACATGCTGGGCGCCGCCTGGGGTGCGGTGTTGACGATCGCGCTATTGCGCGCCCCCGAAGCGGAGATCGCAGGGGCTGACGGGAGGGCCCCGCGCCGGCCGGCAAACTTTCGCGCGCGCGACGTCTTGCCTCGGCTGCCCGACTATGTGCGCTGTTTCGCGCTGATGGCGATCCCGGCGGTGGCGACGACGATGGCCATCATCTTTTTGCGCACTGCGACCAATGGCGTGCAGAGCTCGCTTTATGTGGTTTATCTGAAGGGCGTCGGGCTCACCGGTACATCGATCGGCGTCTTGTTTGCCTCGATCGAGATCGCGAGTGGCTTCGGCTCGCTGTTCGCCGGGCGGGCGATGGCGCTCGGCGACCCGCAACGCACGATGCTGAGCGGGACCGTGCTGTCGATCGTGCTGATCTGTGTGACCCCGTTTCTTGGTGGGATTTTTCTGTTGCTGTTCCTGGCGCAGGCGGCGCGCGGCTGGCTGCAGGGCGTCGTACAGCCGGTGATGTTCTCGGTGCAGGCCAAAGCCGTCGGACGTAATCGACAGGGGTCGGTCGTGGGGTTGCGGCAGACGATGAACCGGTTGGCGGCGATCGTCATCCCGCCGGTGATGGGCGCGATTGCCGACCGCTGGGGGGCCGGCGAGAGCTTCGTCATTCTCGGCAGCCTGCTGCTCTTGCTGTCGGCACCCGTCGCGCTGATCACCCGCCGCGCCGCGCGCTTGCAAGCAGCCGAGCCGACGCTGGCTGATTGAGTTGCGCCGGCTACTCCCGCCCAGGCCGATTCCGGGTTATCTTGTGGACAGTCTCAGCTACGGTGACGACCATGCCTGATGGACCGCGCTACGAGGACGACTTCTACGCCTGGACCCAGCATCAGGCGATAGTGCTGCGCACGATGGCGGTCGCCGACAACCGTTTCGACCGCGAGAACGTCGCCGAGGAGATCGAGGCATTGGGCAGAAGCGAGCGCGATGCGGTGCGGCGCCAAATCCGACGCATCATAGAGCACCTTTTGGAGCTTGCTTACTCGCCGGCTCAGCAGCCGCGTTATGACTGGATGGCGTCAATCGCCGAGGCGCGCGACGCGCTGGACGACCAAATCTCGCCGACATTGCGTCGAGACGCCGAAGCCATACTTGCGAAACTATATGAAAGCGGCCGGAACCGCGCCGAGCTGGGGCTGCGCAGTCATGACGAGATGCAAGCGGCCGACAACCTGCCTGCCGAGTGCCCCTATACGATCGACGAAATCTTGCGCCGCGGCTGGTATCCCGGTTCGCTCCGAGGCAAGCTATGACGCGCGACTTCGTCGGGTACGGCGCTGAGCCGCCCCATGCCGAGTGGCCCGGAGACGCCCGCATCGCGGTCAACTTCGTGATCAATTTCGAGGAGGGTTCCGAGCTCTCCTATCCGGCCGGCGACGGCGTGTCGGAGGGCGGACTGACCGAGATGCTCGGGACGGATCTCGGGGTCCGAGGCCGCGACCTCGGTGCGGAGAGCATGTTCGAGTACGGCGCCCGGGTCGGCTTCTGGCGCCTTCATCGGATCTTCACCCGGTTCCGGCTGCCGGTGACGATCTTCGGCTGCGCCCGGGCGTTCGAAGCGAATCCGCCGGCGGCCGCGGCGATCGCGACGAGCGACTGGGACATCTGCAGCCATGGCTATCGCTGGACCAATCATCCCGGGCTCAGCGAGGACGAGGAGCGCCGGCAGATCGCCGCGGCCGTCGAGCTGATCCGCCAGACCACCGGCAAGACCCCTATCGGCTGGTATTGCCGCTACGCGCCATCGGAAAATACCCGCCGACTGTTGGTCGAGCATGGCGGGTTTCTTTACGACAGCGACACCTACAATGACGAGCTGCCGTACTGGGTTCGGGTGGGCGAGCGGCCCCATCTCGTCGTGCCCTATTCGCTGACCACCAACAATTCGAAGTTCGGCCGCGGCGTTTTCGGCTCGGGCGAGGATTTCTTCGCGTTCTTGCGCGACAGCTTCGACCTCCTCTACGAGGAAGGGGCCGAACGGCCGCGCATGATGTCGGTCGGCTTGCACATGCGCCTGACCGGCCATCCCGGCCGGGCCAAGGCGCTGATCCGGTTTATCGAGCACATCCTTGCCCACAGCCACGTCTGGGTGTGCCGCCGCGAGGACATCGCCCGCCACTGGATCGCCCGGTTCCCGCCGCCCGGCTGAGCGGCTACGGCTCAGCCGAAAAACCGTCGGTCAGGGTCTGCAGGAAAGTGACGACGTCGTCGATCTCGTCGTCGGACAGCGCCGGCTTATCGCCCGGACGCCCGCCGAAGGGCGGCTCGGCATCGATATTGGCATGGTATCCTGCGGGCAGATCTGCGGGCAGATCATCGAACTTGCGCACGCGCCCGTCGCCGTCGCGTGGATACCACTTTTCCGGGTTGGTGTCGCGCTGCGCATAGAACTCCAATACCTGGCGCAGCGAGTGAAAAACCCCGTTATGAAAAAACACGCGGCGCGTGGCCGTATTGCGCAGCGACGGGGTCTTGAACCGGCCGCAATATTCGGCTCTGCCGTGCAAGTCTGTGCGCAGCGGCCCGCACAGCCCGAGGTCGAATAAATCCGGATCGCCATTGGACGGGATCGCGGTGTTGCGCGGTACGCCGAGCGCCACGAGCCCGTAATCGGTGAATTGCGGCGGCGTCCCGTCTTTACCGCGCGCGCTCACATGGCACCTGGCGCAATTGCCCTTAGTGGGATCCTCGAACAGCGCCAACCCGCGCTGCTCCTCGTCGCTCAGCTCGGCTTTGCGGGCCAAATAGGCGTCGTACTTGCTGCTGTAGGGATAGAATTCGGCGGGGTCCTGCTGGAACACCTCGAACGCTTCGAGTGCCGCTGCGAATGCCTTGTCGGGTTTAGCGAGTACCTCGTCGCCGAAGATCGGGCGGAACTCGCCGGCGTAGGCGGAGCGGCGCAGCTTGGCGACGAAGTCCGCCGGGGTCTCGTTGGCCATCTCAAAGGGCGACAGCAGCGGAATGCGCGCCTGGTCGCGCCCCCTGTCGACCCGGCCGTCCCAGGTGAGCCCGCCGGTCGGCCCATTGTCGATGCTGTCGTCGGCCGCATCGTCGGAGTCGAAGAAATGCTCGGTGAATTGCGGCGTCGCCTGCAGGTATCTGAGCGACGGTACGGCCCGCATCCCGAGTTGTCGCAGATCCTTTCCGCCCGGTTGCACCGGCAGCGCATTCGGCGGACCGAAAGCCTCGGCGGGGCTGTGGCACGTGGCGCACGACACCTTGCCCGAGCCCGACAGCGCAGGATCGAAGAACATCTTGCGGCCGAGCGCGGTCAACGCCTCGACCCGGCGATAAACCTGAGCGCGCGACATCCCAGCGGGCTCTTGCGCGCCGCTGGTACCAACCGCAAGGAGGCCGCAGACCAAAAGAACCGCCATCCACAGCAGACGCACAGGTTCACAAAACGGAAACATCGAGCGATTTGAATTGCGCTGCGTCTCGCGATGGACGCAGGTTGGTTGTGCTCGCCCAGGGGGAATTCGTGATATGAAAAAACGTGCTCGGCTGCTGGCCATGCTGGCGGCGGCCGCGATTGCCGGCTCGGCCGGCGAGGTCTTGGGCGCGGGTATCGAGGACATCGCCACGGTTGTGGTGATCTATGCCGAGAACCGCAGCTTCGACAACCTTTACGGCTCGTTTCCTGGCGCCAACGGCCTCTCGCAGGTAACGCCCGCGGGCTATACGCAGCGCGACCGCGACGGCACCCTGCTGAACGAACTGCCGCCGGTGTGGGACGGGTTGACCGCCAAGGGCGTCATCCCCGCCGTGACCCAGGCGCAGACCGAGCACCTGCCGAACGCCCCCTTCGCGATCGACGACCCGAAGGGCTTCAATACGCCGCTCAGCGTCACCACCCACGATCTGTGGCACCGCTTCTACCAGAACCAGATGCAGATCGACGGCGGCAAGAACGACCTCTTCATTGCCTACGCCAATTCGGGCGCGCTCGTCATGGGGTACTACGACGGCAGCAAACTGCCGCTGTGGGATGTAGCGAAACAGTACACGCTGGCGGACAATTTCTTTATGGGGTCGTTTGGCGGGTCTTTCCTCAACCACTTTTGGCTGATCTGCTCTTGTACACCTACTTATCCGAATGCCGACCGCAGCCCGGCCAAGGACTCGATCTCGGCCGTCGCGGCTGACGGCACTGCGCTGGCCATTGCGGCGAACTCGCCGAAATCGGCGGTCGACGGCATCCCCAAATTTGTCAGGGACAGCAATCTGACCCCCGATTTCTATGCGGTCAACACGATGCAGCCGCCCTACCACCCGAGCGCCAACAGGTCCGCACCGGAGGGCAATCCCGCTCTTGCGGACGCCGCGGCCCCGACCACCCTGCCGCCGCAGACCGAGCAGACGATCGGCGATCTCTTGTCAGCCAAAGGCGTCAGCTGGGCATGGTATGCCGGCGCCTGGCAGGCGGCGCTCGACGGCAAGAACGCGGTGCCGGTGCCCAACTTCCAGTACCACCATCAGCCGTTTAATTATTTCGCCGATATGGCTCCCGGTACCGCAGCCAGGGCCGAGCATCTGAAGGATGGCGGGCTTGGCGGCAGCGAGTTCATCAAGGCGATCGACGGCGGGGTGCTGCCGCAAGTCACCTTCTACAAGCCGCAGGGCAATCTGAACGAGCATCCCGGCTATACCGATGTGCTCGAAGGCGACCAGCATATCGCCGATGTGATCGCGCATCTGCAAAGGGCGCCGCAATGGCCGCACATGCTGGTGGTCGTCACCTATGACGAGAACGGCGGGTTCTGGGACCATGTCGCGCCGCCGAAAGGCGATCGCTGGGGCCCCGGTTCGCGGATCCCGGCCCTGATCGTCTCGCCCTTGGCAAAGAAGGGGTTTGTCGATCACACCCTCTACGACACGACGTCGGTCCTGCGCTTTATCACCCGCCGCTTCGCCCTGCCGAAGCTGGCCGGTCTGCAGGCCCGCGACGCGGCGCTCGCCGCCCACAGCACCCCCCCTCTCGGCGACCTGACGGGCGCCCTCGACCTCGCGACGCGGTGACGCCCTCGTCAGCTTTTTACAGCAGCGACTCGACCCATTCGTAGAGCTTGCTCTTGGGGAGAGCGCCGATCTTGGTCGCGGCGACCTGACCGCCTTTGAAGAGAATCATCGTCGGGATGCCGCGCACCCCGTATTTCATCGGGGTCTGCGGGTTCTCGTCGATGTTGACCTTGGCCACGGTTAGCTTGCCGGCCATGTCGGTCGCGAGATCTTCGAGAAACGGGCCGATCATGCGGCAGGGGCCGCACCATTCTGCCCAGAAATCGACGAGCACGGGCTCGCTCGCGCGGAGGACCGCGGCGTCGAAAGTGCTGTCGGTGACGGCGTTCGGCTTCATCGGGGTCATCCTTGCGTTAATCGTCGCGAAGATTAGGGGAGCCGAAAAAGCCGCGTCAAGCCGGGTACCCTGCAAGGCGCTCGGGGCTGATCGGCATCAGCCGCGGGCCTTCGGTCCACAGCAGCGCGCAGCGGATCTCATGCCCGGGATAGATGCGGGCGAGTGCGGCCCGGTAGAGGGCGAGCTGGCGCAGATAGACCGGCGCCACCTCCGCTTCGGTCGAGGGCGGCGGGCGCAATGTCTTGAAATCGACGACGAACACACGGTTCCCGTCGACCACCAGGCGGTCGATCTGCCCGGACAGGGCATGGCCTTCGACGAGCCCGACGACCGGTACTTCGGCCTGCGAGCACGGGCCGAAGATCGCGGCGAAATCGGGGTGCTTCAACACCGCGAGGGTCTCGCGCCCGATCTCGTCCTGCTCCTCGGCCGAGAGCGCATGCGCCGGCAGCGCCAGAAAGCCGCGCGCCGCCGCTTCGCGCTCCTCGGCCGGCAGCTCGGGTAGGCTCTGCAACAAGCGGTGGACGAGAACCCCGCGTTTGAAGCGGTCATGCCCGCTTGCTCCGAGCGGTGAGGAGGCGGCCGGCTCGGGCTCGCTCGGGCGCGATGGAAAGAGCGGCTCCGGCGGGTCGGGCTCGGCCGGCGGCGGCTCCCTGACCCAGCTGGGCAGCGATCGCCCTGGAGATGCCATTTCCGCCGAGGCTTCGCGCACCGGCGCAGCGGTCTGCATGCCCGCGAGCCGCAATCCCTCGCCGGACCACCCGTCGCGGCCGATCAGCGCCGTCGTGTCGAAGGCGAACGGGGTGGCGATCCCGGCGAGACCCGCGCGGCAGAGCGCATGCCAGCAGGTCTCCTTCGGCGGGATCCGCGTCTGCCAGCCGCAGATATAGAGGCGGTCCTGCGCCCGGCTGAGACCGACATAGAGGAGGCGGCGATATTCCTGCAGCTGACGCCGGGTCACCGCCTCTCTTTCGGCGGCATAGAACGGAACGGTGAACGCGGCCCGAGGGCGCCACAGCGGCAATTCCTCGCGTGCGGTCCACAGCAGCGGCTCCGGCGGTTTCGGCAGCTGCAACGTATCGGGCAGAAAGATGATCGGGGCTTCGAGCCCCTTGGCGCCGTGCACCGTCATGATGCGGACCTCGTCGCGCGGGCGCGCCCCGAAATCGCGCTTGACCTCGGTGTCGCCGGCGATGAGCCAGCGCAGAAAGCCCTGCAGCGACGGCACGTGCTCGCGCTCATAGGCGAGGGTCAGTGCGAGGAACTCCTCGACCGGGTCTTCCGCCTCGGGTCCGAGGCGCTCGAGCAAGGCGCGCCGCCCGCGCTCGGCGCCGAGGATCTCGGCGTAGAGCTCGTAAGGCGGGACGAAATCGGCGCGGGCGAGGAGGGCCGAGAGACGTTCGCTCGCTTCACGCGATGCGGCATTGGTTTGGGCCCGGCTGCGCAGCCGGTCCCATAGATGCGTGCGGCCACGCCCATAGGCGAGATCGAACAACGTCTCCTCGTCGAGCGCGAAGAGCGGCCCCTTCAGCACCGCGGCCAATGTCAGGTCGTCGTCCGGAAATAGCAGAAACCGGCCGAGCGCCACCAAATCCTGCACTGCCAGTTGCTCGGTCAGGATCAGCCGGTCGGCGCCGGCGACCGGCACGCGGCGCTCTTTGAGTGCGCGCAACAATTCGCCGACGAACTCGTTGCGGCGCCGCACCAGCACCATGACGTCGCCCGGCCGGATCGGGCGCCCGCGCGCCTCCAAGGTCTCGCCGCGGTCGAGCCAGCTTCGGATCGTTGCCGCGATCGCGTCGGCGAGGCGGGCGCGCGGCTCGGCAATGCGGCGGCGGCTGACCGGCAATGCCGCCGGATCGGAATCCCCCTCGGGCCGCGGTTCCACCGGCGGCCACAGCTCGACGAGCCCCGCCTGCCCGGCGCGGGCGGCGACATGGCGGATCTCGCTGCCGTCGAGCGCCACCCCTTCACGCGCGTTTTCGTGCCGGAAGATCGCGTCGATCGCCTGCAATACCGGCTCGGTCGAGCGGAACGAGATCTCCAACGGCACGACCCGCCACTCCTGCCGAGCGGCGGCGATGCGCGTCGCGAAATGCCGCCGTATGCGCAGAAAGGCCTCTGGATCGGCCCGCTGAAAGCTGTAGATCGACTGCTTTGCGTCGCCGACGGCAAAGATCGTGCGCGTCCGCTCGTGCGCGCCCTCGCCGGCGAAAAACTCCCCGGCGAGCGCCGCCACGATCTCCCATTGTTCGGGATTGGTGTCCTGCGCCTCGTCGAGCAGGATGTGGTCGAGCCCGCCATCGAGCTTGAACAGGACCCAGGGCGCCACGCCCGGGCGGCCCAGCAGGTCGAGAGCCTTGGTCACCAGGTCCTCGTAATCGAGTGCCCCCTGCGCCCGCTTGCGCTCGTCATAGGCCCGGATCAGTGCGTCGCCGAGCCGGGCGAGCGCGCAGCTCGCCTCGACCAGCACCGCCGAGGCCCGCACCTCGCGGGAGGTTTTGACCCGCTCCGCCTCGGCGGCGAGGGTGGCGCATACCTCGCCACCGGCTGCCGCCGCGGCACCCCGCGTGATCAGGATCTTGCGGATCCCGCCGTCGTCCGTCAGGTAGGCCTCGACATAGGCCTCCAGCATCTGGCGGCGCTGCTGCGGCGCCGCGCACCAGGCGGCCAGGGTCGCCCCGCGCTCGCGGTCGGTGACCGACCCGCGGGCAAGTGCCGCCGCCGCATCACGCAGCCCGGCCTCGCCGCCGGCGTCCTCAGCGCAGAAGGCGGCAACCAGGTCTTCCGAGGTGGTCCCGGCCGGCAGAGAGAGCGTAGCGCAGAGCTTTTCGCGCAGCGCCGCGTGGCCGCCCTTGACCGCACGGCGGAGCTTGCCGCGCTCGCCGGCCAGTGCCGCCATCAGCATGCCAAAGCGCTCCTCGCCGACATGACCGGCCACCACCGCGAGCGCCTCGGCGAGCTCCCCCCGATCGCCCGCGTCCCGGGCGGCGGCGATGATGCTCTCGGCGGCTTCGTGGAGGGCCTCGGCGGCGCCGCGCTCGTCGAGCACGGCAAATTCGGGCGAGACGTCGGCCTCGAGCGGGAAGCGGCGCAGCAGCGCCTGGCAGAAGGCGTGGATCGTGGCGATCTTGATGCCGCCCGGGGTGTCGAGGACACGCGCAAAGAGCTGCCGGGCCTGCGCCATCATTGCGTCGTCCGGGTCTCGCCCCGTCAGCTCGCGCAGCTCTTCGACGAATACGTCCTGCGGCAACGTCATCCACTCGGCGAGCCGCTCGTTGAGCCGGTTGGACATCTCCGCGGCGGCTGCACGGGTAAAGGTCAGGCACAGCACGCGCGCCGGATCGCTGCCGTCCAGCATCAGCCCGAGCAGGCGGTCGGTTAGCACCTTGGTCTTGCCGGTGCCGGCCGAGGCCGAAACCCAGGCCGAGACCCCGGGCGCCGCCGCCCGCCGCTGCGCCGCGTGCGCGTCCGTCGCTCCGATCATTCCTCGTCCTCGGGCGCGGTGACCCGCTCGAGATGGCGGTAGTCGGAGAAACGCGGCGCCCATTGCGGCGCGGGTTCGGCGAGGTAGGGGGTGGCGGGGTCGTCGAAGCGCTCGATCAGCGCCGTGACCCGGCTGAGCACGGATTGGATCAGCGCGTTGGGATCGTCCTCGCCGATCGGGCAGCGCTGTCCGGCCGGGACCCCGCCGGTCAGCCGCCAATATTCGAGGGCCGCCGGGCCGCCGGTGACCGCAGCGAAGCTGCCGTCGCGGAGGATCGCCCCTTCGAGCGGGAGCTGCGGCGCAAAGCCCAATGCCAGCTCTCGGTTCGAGGGCAGCGAGCCGGTCTTGTAGTCGACCAGCAGAAAGCCCCCCGCGGCCAGGCGGTCGATGCGGTCCGCCTTGGCGGTCAGGGTGAACGGCCCGCCGGGCGCCGGGAGGGTCAGGCTGCCCTCGCACTCGCTGAGGCTCTCGACGACCTCGGGCCGATGCGCCCGCTCCTCGGCGACGAGCCAGCGGGTCATTCGCTCGAAGCGCGGCCACCAGAAGGCCCAGGCGCCGGGACGCGACAGCATCGCCCCGAAATGCGCCCGTCCGATCTCCAGCAATTCCGCCTCGGCCTCAGCTGGCAATGCGCCCGGCCAGCGGCGCACGAACTCCTCGAGCGCCCCGTGGATCGCGATGCCGAGATCAGCCCGGCCGGGATCGGCGTCGAGTTCGTCCAGCGGCTTCAGATCGAGAATGTGGCGGGCGTAGATCGCATAGGGGTCGCGCAGCCAAGTCTCGACCTGCGTCACCGAGAGCCGGCGCGGGCGCGCGGCAAGCGGCGGCCGCGGTGCCGCCGGCGGCAGCGGTCGGTATCGTTCGGGCTCGTCGATCTGCTCGGCGGCGAACTTGACTGCCTCGTCTGGCCGCAGGGCATGATCGAGACCGGCGGCGCGCAATACCGTATCGAGGCGCAACAGCCAGCGCGACGGCACGGTCGGAACGCCCTCCTGCCGCGCGGCACGGGTCAGCGCCACCTCCGGCGCGCCGAACGCTTGGGCGAAATCATGCGCCGCGATGCCGACCGAGCGTTCGGGGACGGCGATGCGGAACTTGCGCCGCATCTGTCGCGACATCCAGGGATCGTGCTCGGCCGAGCCCGGCCAGCTGCCCTCGTTGAGCCCGCCGAGCACCAGCAAATCGGCGTGCTGCAGCCGCGCCTCGACGAGGCCCCAGATCGCCAGCCGCGGGTGACGGCCGAAGGCCGGGCGGACGACCATGCCGGCGGCGAGCGCCTCGAACAGTGCCGGATAGTCGCGGCCGGCGAGCGGCGGGAAGTCGCGCGCGGCATCGAGCAATTCGTGGCAGAAGCCTGCCGCACTCTCGCCCGCCGGCTCGGCCCAGAGCCGCTTGCTGCCGGCCTCCGCCGCACTCGCCGCGAGCCGCTCGGCCGCCTCGATGTGAGACGTGATCAGGCGCGCGAGCGGCACCGCACCCGCCTCGATCAGGTCGGGCAACCGGCCGAGGCAGGCGTCCAGCCGGTCGACCAAGCGGCGCAACCCGGCATCGGCATCGGCGAGGGCCGCTCTGAGGCCCTCAAGGCCCGGAGCGGGACGGGGCCCGAGGATCGCCTCTTCGAGCCGGCGCGCGAGCCGGCGGAAGAGTGCGGGGGCGAGCCCGCCGGCAGCCAGTGGATGCTTCAGCGCGGCGAGCAACGGCACCGGGGCGAGCCTGCTCTCGGCGAGCTCGAGCACAAGACGCAGGAAGGCGCCGGGCGGCGTGCGGTTGAGCGGCAGGCCCGCCGAATCGTCGATCTCAATGCCCCAGCGCCGCAGCTCGGCCGCGACCCGCCGGGCGAGCTCGCGGTCGGGAGTGACGAGGGCCGCCGTGGCGCCCGGCGTCTCGAGCTTGCGGCGCAGCAGCAGCGCGATCGTCACCGCCTCCTGCTGCGCGCTCGCGCAGTCGAAGCGGCTGACCCCGTCGAAGGTGTCGGCCATTTGCCGCGGCAGGCGGCGCCACGCGTCGGTGGTCACCGCCGGACGCAACGCCTCGCTGACCAGCCGCACCCGCCGCGTCCGCGGCGGCGGTCCCGCTTTGGCTGTAGCGGCAAACAACGGGAGATCGGCGCAATCATCAAGCCCCTCACCCTCCCGCTTCGCGGGTCCCTCCCTCTCCCCGCCTGCGGGCAGAGGGTTGGGGTGAGGGGCGTGGGTGAGGGGAGGGGGCCAATCCTGCACCTCGCGCGGCGCAACCCCGAGCGCTCGCAGCAACAGCGCCATCAGATATTGCGGATGCGCCTCGTCCCGCTCGACCGCTCGCCACTCCATCTCCTCGCCGCCGCGGTCGAGACCGGGGAGGATCACCGCACCCCGGTCGAGCGCCGCCACCGCCGAGAGCAGTTCGGTGATCGCCGGAATACCGCCGGTCAGCCCGGCGGCGATCACCGGGTCGCCGGGCGGCGAACGGCGCCACAGCGCCGCCTGGCGCTCCAGGAGGCGGTTGCGGCGCACGGCCGGATCGAGCGCGCCTTCCTCGGCGAGGATCTGCGGCCATTGGCTCGGCAGAATTTCCAGGAACTTGTGGACGATCTGCCAATGCGCGGCGAGCTCCTGCGGAACGAGGTCGGCGAGCCGCGCAAAATTTGCCCCCTCGGTCGCCACGGTGTCGAGAAACCGGGCAAGGCTGGCGGCCAGTGCGGCCGCCTGGCCCGGCAGCAGTAGGGCTTGACCGCGCACCCGGCCCCATTTCATGACCAGCTGCGTCAGCAGCAGACGCCGGCGCAGCTCGGGGATGGCGGGCGGCACGTCGAGCGTTTCGCCATCCGCCGTCCCGCCGGCCAGGCTCAGCTCGTCCGAATCGAGGTCGCCGATCGGCCGCAGGCGGGGCAGCAAGAGCGGTTTCCCGGCTTCCCGCCCCGCCGGTGATGCGCGCAAGAAGGCGTCGCGCAGGGCACGCACCGCGCGCCGCGTCGGCAACAGGACAGTGACGCGGGTCAGTCGCAGCGGGTCACCGCCGGTCATCCCCAGCAACCCGCCGGCGAGCGTCGCCAGAAATGGCCGCTCGGGCGCGATCGCGTAGACCTTGGGGACCGGTCTCTCAGTCACCCGAGCACCGGCCTCGCCGGCTTGGCCCCGCCGGTGGTCATCCCTGTCTCATATCGCTGTATGCACGCCTTATAGCCAGAGGGAGCGCCGAGTGCAAGCTGACGTTGTCACTTTCACGACGCTTCAGGGTCAGTGTAAGAAGGTCGTGTCATCAAACCGCCCCCGCCGGTGATTGGCGCACCGGGAGGCACGCCGCTATAAAGAGGACATGGAGCAGATCGTTCAACCGACGCTCGACTTCATCGCCGTGCATTCGAGCTGGGCGGCGGCGGTCATGTTCGTCACGGCGTTCGGCGAATCGTTCGCCTTCGTCAGCTTGCTCTTTCCCGGCACCTCGCTCTTGATCGCAGCTGGGGCCCTGATGGCGGCGGGGTCGCTGCCGTATCTTCCGATCGTCGCGGGGGCGGTCATCGGTGCGGTTCTCGGCGACACGGTCTCGTTCTGGATCGGTCACCGCTTTGGCGGCGGAATCTCCCGGGTCTGGCCGTTCACCCGCAGCCCCGAGCTGCTGCCGAGCGGCATCCGGTTCTTTGCCCGACATGGCGGCAAGAGCGTCTTCATTGGCCGCTTCTTCGGTCCGATGCGCGCGGTGATACCGCTCGCCGCCGGGGTCATGCGCATGCCGCGCGACCGCTTCTGGTTCGCCAACGTCACCTCGGCGGTCGTCTGGGCGCCGATGCTGCTCTTTGCCGGCGACGCCGTCGGCGATGTCGGCGACCATCTGGTCGGGTCGGCGAATACGGTCCTGTTGGTGGTCGCGGGTCTCACCCTGTTCGGCATCGCCGGGGTCGTCTGGGCGGCGATGAAGTCGGCGCGGTCGAAGAGCTGAGCCCGCCCCTTACCGGGGGCCGGCCGACTGCCCAGATTGACGCAAACCAGCCGATCGCGCGAGCGCCGACCCGCATGTCCCCGTTCTTCTCGCCTTACCGCCATCAATTCATCCGTGTCGGCGCTTGCGTCCCGCAGGTCGCGGTCGCCGAGCCGGGACGCAACGCCGAGCAAGTCCTGGGGCTGCTCGCCGCCGGCGACCAGGCACGGATCGCCTTGATGGTGTTCCCGGAACTCTGTCTCTCGGCCTATGCGATCGATGATCTGTTGTTTCAGGACGCGGTGCTCGACGAGGTGGCGCGGCAGATCGACCGGCTGATCTGCGCGAGCCGGGAGCTCTTCCCGGCCTTTGTCGTCGGGGCGCCGCTCCGGGCGCGCGGGCATCTCTATAATTGCGGCGTCGTGATCCATCGCGGCGCGCTGCTCGGTGCTGTCCCCAAGGTGTTTCTGCCGAACTACCGCGAGTTCTACGAGCGGCGGCACTTCACCTCGGGCGACGGTGTCGTCGGCCAGTCGATCGCGATCGCCGGGCATCAAGCAGCCTTCGGCAGCGATCTCTTGTTCGCTGCCGGCGGCGAGGCCGGCTTCACGTTTCATGTCGAGATCTGCGAAGATTTATGGGTGCCGCAGCCGCCGAGCACAGCTGCGGCGCTCTCCGGGGCCGAAATCCTCCTCAACCTCTCCGCCAGCAACATCACGATCGGCAAGGCGCAAATGCGCCGGCTCCTGTGCGCCTCGCAATCGGCGCGCTGCATTGCGGCTTATGCCTACTCCGCCGCCGGCGCCGGCAAGTCGACGACCGACCTCGCCTGGGACGGCCAGGCCGGCATCTTCGAATTGGGCGACGATCTCGGGGAGACGCAGCGCTTCTCGACCAAGCCTGAGATCGCCATCGCCGATGTCGATCTCGGGCGCATCCGCCAGGAGCGGATGCGGACCAATACCTTCGGCGATTGCGTGCGCGCGGCCGGCGAGAACCGCATGCCGTTCCGCACGATCTCCTTCAAGTTCGCCGCGCCGGCCGAACCGCTCGAACTGCGCCGCGAGGTCGAGCGCTTTCCCTACGTGCCGTCGGATCCGGCGATGCTGCGCGAGAATTGCTATGAAGCCTACAACATCCAGGTTCAGGGCTTGGCTCAACGGCTCGCGGCGACAGGCTTGAAAAAGCTCGTCATCGGGGTCTCCGGCGGGCTCGAACTCGACGCAGGCGCTGATCGTCTCGGCCCGGGCGATGGACCGGCTGGGGCTGCCGCGCAGCGATGTCCTTGCCTACACCTTGCCCGGTTTTGCGACGAGCGATGCCACCAAAGCCAATGCGTGGCGCCTGATGCGCGCGCTCGGCGTCAGCGGTGCAGAGATCGATATCCGGCCGGCGGCGCGCCAGATGCTCGACGATATCGGCCACGCCTCGGCAAAGGGTGAAGCCCTCTACGACGTCACCTACGAAAACATCCAGGCCGGGCTGCGCACTGATTACCTGTTCCGGCTGGCGAACCACAATGGCGGTCTGGTGGTCGGCACCGGCGATCTCTCGGAGCTGGGTCTGGGATGGTGCACCTATGGGGTCGGCGACCAGATGTCGCATTACAACCCGAACGCGTCGGTAGCCAAGACACTGGTCCAGCATCTGATCCGCTTTGTCGCGGCATCCGGCGATCTGGCCGAGGAGACCGCGCATATCCTCTACGACATCCTGGCAACCGAGATTTCGCCCGAGCTGGTGCCGCCCGGCGCCGACGGCGCGATCCAATCGACGGAGAGCATTGTCGGCCCGTACGCATTGCAGGATTTCAACCTCTACTACGCGACCCGCCACGGCTTCAGCCCGTCGAAGATCGCTTATCTCTCGTGGAACGCCTGGCACGACGCCGAGCGCGGCAGGTGGCCCGCCAACACGCCGGATGTGGCGCGGCGTGCCTACACGCTCGCCGAGATCAAGCTCTGGCTGCGGGTTTTCCTCTACCGTTTCTTTCAGCTGAGCCAGTTCAAGCGCTCGGCCCTGCCCAATGGCCCGAAGATTTCGTCGGGCGGCTCGTTGTCGCCGCGCGGCGACTGGCGCGCCCCCTCCGATGCCCGCGCGACGGTGTGGCTCGAGGAGCTCGAAGCCGGCGTCCCCGACAGCGAATGAGTGCTGCGGATATCCGGCCGCCCGTGAATGCCGGTATGGCCCCTTACGGCCGTGAGCGCGAGTTTCCGCCGGCGCTGTCCCCCGCTCGCCGCGCGAACAGAACGTCGATATCGAAGGTGACCGTAATCGGCCTCGTCTCGGTGTCGAGCGCCGACGGGGCGATATGGCGGGCATTGGGCCCCATCAGCACCGCATCGCGCACGGCGGCAGGGTCGAGGAGCCTGCGGCGGACAAGCCGCACCACCGTGGGCGGCCCGATCATTCTGCTCGCGGCCTCGGCATAGCGCCGCGCCTTGTGCCTATGGTGACGAATCAGCGTGAAGTGCCGCCCGAGTTCGGCAAGATGACCTGGTCTCGGATAAACGAGCGCGACCCAGCCGCCCGGCCGGAGCACCCGCGCGATCTCAATGAAATTCTTTGGCGCGAAAACGCTGATCACGAGGTCGAGCGCCGCATCGTGCACCGGCCAGCCGGCCCACAGATCGGCCACGGCAAAGGCTAGGCCCGGCCAGCGGCGTGCTGCCCGGCGGGCTGCCGCAGCCGCAATGTCGAGTCCGAGACCGACCACCGGCGGCCCGAGGTCTGCCGCGATGCGCGCGAGGTGATCGCCGGTCCCGCAGCCGGCATCGAGGACGCACCAGGATCGGTCGGCCGACAGCGCGGCGGTCTGCCGCAAGCGCGACCGGATCGCCGCGCTGATGAAGTCGAAATGACCGGCTTCGAGGAATGCCGCGCGATGCCTCAGCTGATCGGGCCGGTCGCCGCCCTCGGCTGGACGCCGCCGGTTGCCGGGCAGCAGGTTGACATAGCCTTCACGCGCGAGATCGAAGCTATGGCGATTGCGACAGGCGAGCGCGCCCGCCGCGGCGCCGAGGCCTAGCCGGCAGATCGGACAGCGCAGCAGACGATGGCCCCGACGGGGTGCGAGCGGCGCCACGGTGCCGCTCCACCATAATAAAGAGCATGAAATGTTTCATATACAGAACCGCCCCAAGGACTGATGGCCGCGAGAATATGCCTGCTTTCCTCAAAAAGCGCGACGCCGATCCGCTCCGAGCCCCAGGCGAGCGGGCGAGCCCGCGAAATCGCTGAACTCGGCCTCGACCTTGAGGCAGGTGTGCCGCAGCAGGTGCCGCATCTACTCTCGCGCCAGTGCTACAATGAGGCGTGCGATCGACACCGGTGAGACCTTGAAATTACGATGTTAGCATCATATATATTATTATGAGCACAAGGCCGTGCGCGAAGGCGACACGATGACAATTTCTTTGCTGAAGAAGCCAGCGGAAACGGCGCCTGGCGGCGGTCTCCCGGAGGGTTGGTGTCGTCACCCGCATTGGACGTAAATACAACCAAAGAGGGAAATACGCCTGATTCCCTCCTACAGAATCAGGCTGAAGCGCTGGTGCTGCTCAATGCCAGGTTGTCGCCGCCGATGACCTAACTCCATCTTGCCTTACCCGCCGGGAT
Source organism: uncultured Alphaproteobacteria bacterium (assembly GCA_963796155.1). Classification (GTDB taxonomy): domain Bacteria; phylum Pseudomonadota; class Alphaproteobacteria; order ATCC43930; family CGMCC-115725; genus AP-15. The sequence continues at coordinate 82,527 of CAWCKT010000005.1, forward strand.
CGACACTCTGGCGCGTCGTTCCGCGGTGAAAAATCGGTTCTCGCCGGTTTCAGTCGCGTTTGTAGGGGGAAACTGGCCACATGGTCACTACCATTGCCGCGATCTACCGCTATCCGGTAAAGGGCCTGAGCGCCGAAAAGATGAACCGGGTGGCGCTGATGCCCGGCGAATGCCTGCCGCACGATCGGCGCTTTGCGATTGCACTAGGCTCGACACGCTTCGATCCGCAGCGCCCGGAGTGGCTGTCGAAGACCCATTTCATCATGCTGATGCGCGACGAAAGGCTGGCGCAATTGGAGACCCGCTTCGACGCGGAAAGCGGGGTCCTGACGATCGCCGAAAACGGCCGGGTATTGTTGCGGGGGCGGATAACCGAGCCGGAGGGATGCCGGCAGGTCGCAGAATTCTTCTCGCGTTTCCTCGGCGCGGCGGTGGATGGACCGCTGCGCGTCGTCGAGGCGCCGGGGCACGCCTTTGCCGATGCCCGGCGCAGGCCGAATGCGACGACCGATAAATACGTCTCGCTGATCAACCGCGCGAGCATCAGGGCGCTCGAAGCGGCGATGGGCGTGGCGGTGGATCCTGTCCGCTTTCGCGCGAATGTTTATTTCGAGGGGGAGGCGGCCTGGAGCGAGCACGACTGGATCGGCTCGGAGATCACTCTCGGGGCGGCGCGGCTGCGGGTGATCTCGCCGATCACCAGATGCGCGGCAACCCAGGTCAATCCCGTCACCGCCAAACGCGACCTCGACATCGTCGCCGCCCTCGGGCGCGCCTTCGGTCACACCAACATGGGCGTCTACGCCGAGGTGTTGGCAGGCGGTGAGATCGGGGTCGGCGATACTCTGGGCGTGCCAGTCGAGCCCGCCGGCACCCAACATGGCGTCATCTGAGGCAGAACCTCAGCCCTCGAGCAATCGCGTCAGCCGAGGACGCGGTTCAGGAACGCGTCCATCTTCGCTGTCGCCGACTTTGACAGATCGTTCGGGAAGAGCGTGAAACCATGCGCGCCGCCGGGGTAGATCGCCAGCTCGGCCTCATTGCCCGCCGCGACCCAGCGCGCATGCATGAATAACGTATCGTCGAGCAGCGCGTCCCTCGTTCCCACACTGAACAGCGCCGGACACAGGTTCCTCAGATCGGCGTAGAGCGGGGAGATATCGGGTGCCCGCCGGTCCGTGGTCGTGGGCAGGAAGGCATTATAAAACTGCTGCATGTCGATCGTCCGCAGTACCAGCCGCGTATTGCCGAACTGAAGCTGGCTCGGGGTCATGCTGAGATCGAAGGCGCCGTACACGATGTTGGCGCCGCGGAACCCGGTATAGCCGTAACGGTCCCGCATGCGCAGAATGGTCACCGCGGTCAGATGTCCGCCCGCCAACTCACCGCCTATCGTCATAGTGTCGGTGCCGAACTCTTTCTTGCCGTGCTGCACCAGCCAGGCCGCAGCGGCCTCGCAATCGTCCGGACCCGCCGGGTAGGGATGTTCCGGTGCCAGACGGTATTCCACGGCGACGACGGCCTGACCCGTATTGTCGGCGATCCGTTCCAGCATCGGATCCTGCAAGTCCGCGCCGCCAAGCACCCAGCCGCCACCGTGAAGATGCAGATAAATCCCGCGCGGTTGCGCCGGTGCGATCACGCGCAGAAGGATCTCGTTGCCGGCCGTGCCGGTGATTGTCATGGTTCGCGCCCGGCTGGACATCACGGGGGCCGGGAACGGTCCCTCGCCGCGCCGGCGTGCGGCCCGCATGGCCTCGGCGCCGACGATCCACCACTCCGGCTGGCCGGTCAGCAACTGGATCATTTCCGTGTTCAGTTGCGCCGTATCGGGGTCGATCGCCGCGTCACCGAACAAAGTGGGATCGAACGGGCGTGTGTCGGTCATGGCATTCCTCTCGCCTCAGATCGAGACTTCCCGGCCGATTTCGACAACAAACTCGACCGGCAGCTTAAAATAGTCGGTGAGGTGGGCCGAGTTGCGCTGCATGAAGGCGAAGAGTGCCTCCACCCATCGCGGCAACGCCTTCTCGTCGTCACCGGGCACGACCGTCTCGTGGCCGACGTAGTACGTGACGTCAGCGAGATCGATGGCACATCCGCGCTCGTACGCCTGCTGGAGCAGCGCCGGAATATCCGGTCGCTCCATGAAACCGTAACGTGCGGCTGCGCGCCAGAACCGGCAAGCGACCGCTTCGACCGTAAGCCGCTCGGTGTCCTTGACCCACGGCACCAACTCAGTAGTGACCGTCAGGACGAACAGCTTCTCGTGCAGCGCGCGGTTGTGCTTGACGTGCCACACCATGACCGGCGGCACGTCCCGTTGGGTCCGTGTGAGAAAAACCGCCGTTCCGGGCACGCGGGGGATAGATCCCTCGACGATCTTTGCCATGAAGGCCCCGACCGGCATCACCGCGCCCTGGAGCCGGGCGACGACCGCAGCAGCTCCGAGATGCCAGATCAGCATCACGGAGTAGACGAGCGCGGCCAGGATGAGCGGGACATATCCGCCCTGCGTCACCTTCGCGAAGTTCGCCGCGAAAAACCCCGCATCGACGAGCATGAAAACGCCGGCGACCGCGCCCGCCGTAACGAGGCTCCACCCCCAGATCTCGCGCATGGCGATGAACAGGAGCACCGAGGTCATCAGCATTGTCGCCGAGACCGCAATTCCATAGGCCGACGCGAGATTGTCAGACTTGCCGAAACCGACCGTGAGTCCGAGCGTGACGAGCATCAGCAGCCAGTTGACCGAGCCCACATAAATCTGACCGTAGCCTTCGGCCGAGGTCTGGGTTATCTGCAGCCGGGGCAGCCAGCCGAGCTGTATCGCCTGGCGCGTCATCGAGAAGGCGCCGGTGATGATCGACTGGCTGGCGATGACCGTCGCGATCGTTGCCAGCACGACGAGCGGCAGCAGCAGGAAGGAAGGGCACAGCCGGTAAAAGATGTTGTCCGAGGATGGCGCGCCCTCGAGCACCAAGGCCGCTTGGCCCGCGTAATTCAGGACGAGACTCGGGAAGACCACCGCGGACCAGGCGAGCCGGATCGGCCCGGCGCCGAAATGGCCCATGTCCGCGTAAAGGGCCTCGGCACCCGTAACGCACAGAAAGACCCCTCCGAGGACGAGAAATCCGTTACCTCCGCTGGAGAGGAGATAGCTGACCCCGTGGCGTGGATCGATCGCGAAGAGTACCGAAGGGTGCCGCGCAATACCCCAGATCCCGAGCAGCGCGATCGTCGCGAACCAAAGCGCCATGATCGGGCCGAACGCCCTGCCGATGCGGGCAGTCCCCTGGGGCTGGATCGCGAACAGCGCCACGAGGATCAGAACCGCGGTAGGGAGCACATAGGGGGCGAAGGGCGGAAGGACGATGTCCAGCCCCTCCAGCGCCGAGAGCACGGAAATCGCCGGCGTGATCGCCCCATCGCCGTAGATCAGCGCCGCGCCGAAAAGACCGACCGCGATGATGACGGGGCGATGCTGACGCTTCACGCCAAGCAGCGACATCAGCGCGATGATGCCGCCTTCGCCGTCATTGTCGACGCGCATCGCAATGGACACGTATTTGATCGTCGTCACCACGATCAAGGTCCAGACGACGAGCGACAGCACGCCGAGTGTTACCGTCGAGTCGGGCGCGCCGCCGGTGAGGCCCAGAACCGTCTTGAGGGTATAGAGAGGGCTCGTCCCGATGTCGCCGAAGACCACCCCCAACGCCGAGAGACCGAGCCCGGACAGTCTCGCCGCGTTCGCCGGGCGCGCTACGGTGTCACTGAGAGCGTCAGGCAAGGGGCTGAGTTCGCCGCGGTTCGATGGGTCGGAGTTCGATCGTAGTCAGGCTGCGCCCCACCCGCTCGGAACCAACTTTTCAGCCGCGCCATGAAAACTGTCTCATCTCGGGGCTCAGGTGTATCATCGTCCGGCGTCCAGAAGCCAGCCTTCGGCGCCAAGTATTGAACTCGGATCTCAAAGAGGAGTGGGATGGCTCAGGCCAGCATACCGTTGCGCGACCGCGCGCAACCCGATCGCACACCCTATTTCCCCGCGGGCTCTCGCGCCCTTTCGGTCGCGGCGGAGCATCGCGCCCAGCGCCTTTTTGTCAAGCTGAGGCCGGCTCAATCGCTTCGCCAGTCGCCGTCGCTTTTCTTATTATGAACCGATCAGCGGCACGCGGTATCGAAGCGTATAGATTGGAGATCGCGGGGCGACCGATCAAACGCCGTCAGGGGCGGCTTTCCCAGGTCAAGATAAATACTATTGCCACCACCGAGACAATCGCCGTCACACTCCAAAAAATCTGCAACGCTCTCCCTTACCTGTCGGACGCCGGCTCGGTCGAAGAGGTCTATTCGGACGCCTGTCAAAATGGCGTCACACGATCCCGCGCGAGACCCGCGGCGACGATCGCGCCGAAATCGCGCTCAAGCCGCTCATTCGATAGCGAGGCTGCGCAGGAAGTCGATTATCGCGGCGTTGACCTCCGCCGCCCGCTCCTCCTGGGTCAAGTGGCCGCAGCCCGGCAATATGATCGTGCGGCGCAGTTGCGGCGCGAACCTCGCCAGGTCGGCGATGTGCCGGTCCATGCCGGGAAACTTGACGACCGGGTCGCGGTCGCCAGCGATATAAAGCGCGGGAACCCTTACTGCCAGCCCGTCAAACGGCGCCAGCAACTCCCAATTGCGATCGATGTTGCGGTACCAGTTGAGTCCGCCGCGAAACCCGGTGCGGGTGAATTCTGCGGTGAAAAAATCGACATCGGCTTGGGTGAGCCAGGCGGGCAGCGGCGGCGGCTCGGCATCCCAGCGGAAAGGCCTGCCCTGCCGCGGCATCATGCCGAAGGGCCGCATGCCGGGCAGCGCGTCCCCCGAGATCGAGATCTTGCCGGCGTGGAACACAGCGCGCGTGTTGCGGTCGTATTCAGCCTCGGCGACGCCGGGCTCCTGGAAGTAGAGCTGGTACCATATGGCGTCGTCGGTCTGCGGCATGACTGTGGTCGGCCGCGCCGATCCACGCGCCAGGAACGGCACGCTGAGGCCGATGACGCCGCCAAACCGGTCCGGGCGCAGTTGCGCGGCGTGCCAGGCTACAATTGCGCCCCAATCGTGGCCGGCGATCACGGCCCGGTCGACGCCCGAAGCGTCAAGCAGCCCAACCATGTCGCCGAGGATGTGGAGCAAGGTGTACTGGTCGATCGGCTCGGGCCGGTCGGTTTGGCCGTAGCCGCGCATGTCGGGCGCCACGGCGTGGAACCCGGCCTCGGCGAGGGCGGGGAGCTGATGGCGCCAGGAGTACCAGAACTCGGGAAAGCCGTGGCAGAGTACGACGAGCGGACCGACGCCGGCTTCGGCGAGATGCATGCGGATGCCGTTGGTCGCGACGGTGCGGTGGGTCACTTCGGTCGTCATGATTGCCATCCCATGTAATGCCGCTGTCTATTGACAGCGATCGGCGCGCCCGCCGCAATGGTCTCGACCGACGAACCCGCGGAGTGCGCCGATGAACGATTTGAACCAAGCCGACCCGATGCTGCGGGCACGCGCTCTGGCGCCGGCGATCGCCGCCGCCGCGGACGAGATCGAGCGCGCGCGGCGCATCACCGAGCCGCTGCTCGACGAACTGCACGAGGCGCGGCTCTTCCGCATGCTCTATCCGCGCTCAGTCGGCGGCGACGAAGTCGAGCCCGCGAGCTACATCGAGACGGTCGGCGAATTGGCGCGCGCCGACGGTTCGGTCGGCTGGTGCGTCTCGATCGCCAACAGTATTGGCCTCTTCGCGCCCTACCTCGATCTCGAGGCGGCGCGCGCAGTATTCGGCGACCGGCGGGCGACCTGCGCCTGGGGCCCGCCGAACGACTGCCGCGGGACGGCGGTGCCGGGCGGCTACCGGGTCACCGGCCGCTGGGATTTCGCGAGCGGCTGCCGTCACGCGACCTGGATGGGCGCGCACGGCACTGTCGTCGAGCCCGACGGCTCGCTGCGCCTCACCGGCGCCGGCCAGCCGACGGTGCGCACCTGGCTCTTCCCGGTGGAACAAGCGAGGCTGCTCGGCAACTGGGACCCGATCGGCCTGCGCGGCACGGCGTCGGAGTCCTACGCCGTCGAAGACCTCTTTGTGCCCGAAGCGTTCACCGGGACCCGCGAGGACCCGACCCTGCGCCGCGAGAAGGGGCGGCTTTATGCCTTCCCGCAACAGACCCTCTATTCGGTCGGCATCGCCAGCGTCGCTCTGGGCATCGCCCGCGGCATGCTCGATGCCATGGTGGAGCTGGCGCTGCGCAAGACCCCGCGCGGCGCCGGGCGGCTCGCCGACAATGCGGTGATCCAGGCCGAGGTTGCCCGCGCCGAGGCCCGGCTGGGTGCTGCCCACTGTTACCTGATCGACACGGTGAGCGAGATCTACCGGCAGGCAGGGCCGTCGGCGCCGATCGACGTCGCCGACCGCGCGCGGGCGCGGCTCGCCGGCTCACATGCGATTTCGAGCGCGGTCGCGGTCGCCGACACCACCTACAAGGCCGCCGGGGTCGACGCGATCTTCCCCGGCAGCCCGTTCGAGCGCCGTTTCCGCGACATCCACACCCTCTCGCAGCAGATCCAGTCGCGCGACGCGCATTACGAGACCGTCGGACAGGTGCTGCTCGGCAATCCGCCCGACGTGTTCTTCTAGGGCTCAGGCCGGGTGGGCCGAGGCGGTCGGCAGCAACTCGGTGCGATAGGTCGGCCGCAGAACTTCGAGCCGCATCGGCACCGGCGTGCCGAGCCACAGCGCATTCTTGCTGTGGTCGTCGTAGGAGCTTTCGGTCAGCGGATGGACGAGAACATCGAGGCCCTCGCGGTTCAGCATCAGCCAAGGCACGACGTTTTGGAACTCTTCGGTCCGGAAGATGACATTGAACTGCGAGATCGGGTGCGGGCCTGCCGGCTCGTCGCTGAAGCCTCCGGGTTGGACGGTGAAACGGCTGAGGATCGTGTCACGCAACCGTTCGGCGATCGGCCGGGTGGTCGGGTTGTAATAGACGTGGGCGTGATAGCCTTTGATTTCGGTCATGAGGAATTCTCTTGCTGGTGGTTACTCGGTGATCCGGAGCCGGCACTCGACCGGATATCCCCGGTTCGCCTGCATATTTGGGAGCGTGCCGATCATGTATCAAATCGATTGATCATATGCTATTCATTCGCCCTATGGATATCCGTGCCGTCGACCTCAACCTGCTGAAAGCCTTCGATGCGCTGGTCAGAGAACGCGCGGTCACCCGGGCCGCGGGCCGGATCGGCTTATCGCAGCCGGCGATGAGTCATGCGCTGTCGCGGCTCAGGAGCCTCTTTGCCGACGATCTGTTCGTCCGCACTCCCAATCGCATGGAGCCGACCGCTCGCGCTCGAGAGATCGCTCCCCTTGTCTCGGCGGCGATCGAGCACATCGAGGCGGCGCTCAACCTCGGCGTCGGCTTCGATCCGGCAAAAAGCACGGGCATCTTTACCGCCGGCATGGCCGAGTATGCCGAAGTGGCACTTGTCGGACGCCTTGCCGACGCCTTTGCCCGGCAGGCCGCCAAGGCGACGCTGCGCCTGACGCCGGTGACCGGCACCGAAGCCGCCGAGCAACTCGATGCCGGGGCGATCGATGTCGCCGTCGCACGGCTGGGCGCCTTGCCGGCGCATCTCGATTCGTTAGTGCTGCTGCGCGACCCGTTCGTGCTGATCGCTCGCCGGGGCCACCCCTTCGCGGCGCCATCGCTGTCAATAGAAGCTTATGCGGCGCTCAACCACGTCCTCGTGTCACCACGCGGTGACACAAGCGGCGCGGTAGACCGTAGCCTCGCGGATTTCGGGTTCAAGCGCCGCATCGCGCTCTTGGTCGCGACTTATCTGGCGCTGCCGGCAGCGCTCGCGGCATCCGATCTCGTCGCCACGGTGCCGCGACGCACGGCTCGGCAAATTGCCGCAATAGCCGAGATCCAAATCATGCCGCTGCCGATCGACCTTTCCGTGACCGTGTCGATGGCTTGGCACCGCCGCGCGACGAGCGAACTGGCGCAGTCCTGGTTCCGCTCGCTGCTGATCGAAGCGGCGAGTGATTGATCGAGCGTAAATGTGCCTTTTCCGGGTCGACCGAGTGTTTGATTAGCTGCCTACCAATGCGAGACGATTTCGTATTCGGCCATGCGCTTCGGCAGCATCTTCGAGCTGAGCAGCTGGACACCGGGGACCAACTCGCCTTGCTCAATGCCTCGTGCGGCCAAATCCTCCTCGATGACGAACACCGGGATCTTGCGCTTATCGATCAGATCGATGACGTCGTTGTCCATGCGCGGCGCCAGGGTTTGCTTCCACCCACCGATGGTGAGCCCGGGCGCCCCCTGCCTCGCTACCGCGTAGTTCACGGCGTTCCCACGCAGCACCACGGTGTGCTCGGCCCCCGCGCCCTGCATTGCGGCGAGGAGCCAGAGGATCGTGTCGTCCTGCTCTTCCATGACCGCCCGGTAGGCCGACTCGACGATGTTCAGCGTTTTCTTGGCCATGGGATCCCCCTACTTCGTCGGAATGGCGAGCACGTTGTCTGACGCTTCGCAGAACGAGTGGAAATCGGCGGGCGAGCCCCGCCGCGTGTCGGCGACAAACTCGCCCACGCCGCGCTCGTCAACGCACATACCGCAGTTGACCCAGTCGACCTTGCCGCCGTTCTTCGCGGCAAGCGCAAGCAGGGCTGCGACCTGATCCTTGGTCGTGGGGTGGTTTTCTTCGGCAAGGTTCTTGCCGTGCACCGGGTTCGGATGCGGCGCCTGCTTGGCGAAAGCCAAACCAGACGCGCCTTCGTAGGCGAACACGTTGATGTTGTGTCCGCGTTGCGCCATGGCGCCGAGAATGCGGAAGGCGGTCGTCAGGTTCGCCAACTCGTACGGCGGATCCATGAGTGCGATGGTGAAGGTCTTTTGGGACACGTCAGTCTCCTAGTGCCAGAGCGTTTTGTGACCCGCTTCGAGATGGTCGACCACGATCTCGATTGGCGCGATCTGCACACCGTCGAGGAGCCTGGTGATGCCCCGCTCTTTGAGCGCGAAGTCATCGGCGAGTATCTTGACACCCGAGCCGGCTAGCGCCCGCAGCTTCGGCGTCTCCGCTGACGGCCGCACTGCCAACACCGCATTTTGTACCAGAAAAAGAGTAACTTGGTTGCCCGCCTCCACCAAACCCTGTGCCAGATCGTAGTAGTATCCGACGTCGTTCGATTCGAAGGGGTCTCTCGATTCGATCAGTAAATACTCGGTCATGTTGTGCCTCTTTCCCGTCTACGACCCTACTGAGCCGGCCGCCCTTCTGGATGCCGATTCCTGACTAGTGTTCAGATGCAAACATCCAATTCACTCTCTCGTCATGGCCGGACTTGATCCGGCCATCCGCGAACCCCCGCACAGATACTGCCGCCTTCCGTGGATGCCCGGCACGAGGCCGGGCATGACGAAATGCGTCGGACTGAACCATCTGAATGCGCCTGAGCACTAGCTCCTCCCACCCTCGACAGGGTGAGCTTCTGCACGCCAGCGCAGCATGCCGCCGGTCAAATTGGCGACATCGGTAAATCCGTTCTGCTGCAGGATGGAAATCGCCTGAGCCGAACGGCTGCCGGCCCGGCATACGGCGACGACCGGGCGGTCATGGCTCAATTCGCCGGTGCGCCCGGCCAGTTCGCCGAGTGGAATGAGGATCGCACCGTCGATATGGCCGAGCGGCCCGGTGAATTCGTCGGGCTCGCGCACATCGAGGATCTGCACTTCCGAGGCATGCTCTTCGAGCCCGTGTGGATCGATCTCCCATAATCCGGCGAAGCTGTAGTGCAACGGGGCCCAGGTTGGGTCGGCGGCGAGCCCGGTCTCGTTCTCGGGGCGGCCGCAGCGCAGATTGGCCGGCACCGCGACATCGATCAGCTTCGGGTGGGCGAGCCGCATGTTCTTCATATAGCCGGTGAAATCACCGACCGCGATCTCGCCGCCGAGGCGTGGATTGAAGCGGCGCTCCTCGGCAACGCTGGTCACGGTGAGGCCGCGGTAATCATGCGCCGGGTAGAGCAGGCAGTCATCCGGAAGGCTGAAGATGCGCTCATGCACCGAGCGATACATCACCGCCGCGTCACCCTGCTGGAAATCGGTGCGGCCGCTGCCGCGGATCAACAGGCAATCACCGGTAAAGGCCATGCTGCGGTCGTCGAGCACATAGGTCAGGCAGCCGTTGGTATGGCCCGGGGTCGCACGAACGAGAAGCCGCCGCCCGCCAAAGGCAACCACATCGTCCTGCACCAGATAGCGGTCGGCACCCTCGGCGCCGCTCCCCGCCGCGACCATAATCTGGCTGCCCATCCGCCGCTTGAGCAGCCAAGCGCCGGTCACGTGATCGGCATGGACATGAGTTTCCAGGGTCGCGACCAGCCTGAGGCCAAGCTCGCCGATAAGCGCCGCATCGCGCCTCACCTGCTCGAACACCGGATCGATCAGCACCGCCTCGCCGCCGCGTCCATCGCCGAGCAGATAAGTGTAGGTCGACGATTGCGGGTCAAACAATTGACGAAACACCAGCATAGGCCCTCTCATTCAGTAAAGTTAAACAAAAATTCTTCCGGTCCGAATTATTCGAAGAATTGAATTATCGAATTCGTCAGAGCTGAACCCTAGACGCAAGTAACTCCGGTATAGATCGGGCCGGCACGGCTCGCGCGAGAGCCGCTTCTGGCGGCGGTCCCGTTCAGCCGCCGGCGTGATGGTGACTGCCATGCTCGTGATGATGCGGCGTGCCGGTCGCGTGCGCATGCACGTGCGCCAACGCGGCATGGTCGTGCTGGGCGTAGTGCTGGCGCAGAAGATCACGGCCGTAATCGTTGCCATTGGGCGTGCGCACGACAGTATGGATATGGTCGCGCGACGGCTTGTCGTTATCGTAGATGATGCCCGACTGGTGGTCGAACTCGACGAGGATTACCGGCGAGAGGATGCGGTAATAGAAGGGGCCGTGGTCGTCGACGGGGCCGATCCAGGCGAAATGAGTAGCGTCGAGATGGCGCTTCACCTCGGCCCAGCGAACCTCGGCATGGCCCCGCCGAATGCGCCCGGTATAGACGCCGAGCAACGCTTCGAGGCGTTCGCGGCCTTCACGCGGCAGGTCAGGATAACGGATGCCGGCTGGCTCGATGCGACGATTGTCCTGGAACGCGGCGGTCAGCAGCTCGCCCGGCAGCTCGTGACCGATCGTCGCCCGCTGCCGCTCGCCATCCGACAAGGCATTCATCAGCGCGTGGCCGGCTTCCTCTTCCGCGGCGAAGACCCGAGTTCCCTTGTACTTGCCAAAGCGCGCCAAGACGGGCTCCGACCCCATAAAAGTCGGGGTCATGACGAGCTGGTCGGCGAGCACAAAGCCGTTGAGGTTCAGGTGGTGGCCATCGATCTGGAAGCCCCACGGCTCGTCTGCCGACGGCGAGCCGAAGATACTGACCCAATAGAACCATTCGCTATATTCCTCGGGCTTACCGGTGATTTCGAGCGCGTGTTCGTTAAGCCGCATGATGTCGCGGGCGAGCTGGTAGCCGGCGGCGCTGAGGCTTTCGCGCATTAGGCCGAGCGCGGCTTCGCGCTGGTCGTGGCCGAGATCGGCTAGGCAAACGCCGTGACGCATCAGCCAAGGGTGAATATTTGACCATTGCCGCCAAGCATCGTCGCCGATCGCGAAACGCGACGCCGCCTGGCGCTGCGACGCCGGAAGGCTGGCGAGAAAGGCGCGCGCCGCCGCGACGAGCGGCGCCAGCGAAACGCCGCTCTCGCCGGTCGAGAAGATCCCCGGCGTGATCGCCCCGCCCGGGCCGGTGCCAATGCCGTGAAACGGCTCTGCGAGACCCGCTCCGGCGCGGTCGAGCATCGGCTGCATGCGCGGCGGCAATTCGAACGACCGAATCGCCGGCGTTGGCGGCCGCTGCCGCAACCCGAAATGCGCGCTCTCTCCCGCCATATCCGTCCTCCTCTTCAACTCTCGGCACCCTACAGCGGCATCACCGCATCAACAAGGAGCGGCTCCACCAGTCGCCTCGCTCGCCGCCGCGCCGCTCTAGGACCAGCCCGGATCCACCTGAACCAGGGAGTCTCAGGCATGTGGCCAACCACGCTGGTGGTCTCCTATTCTGAGGCAGCAGTGGGCGTTAAGCCGAGGATGGGAGAATTGATGTTCATGCCCCTTCCGTCATTGGGCCGAGGCTCCCTTGGGTTTGGCGATTTAGGCGGACGGGGCGATGCCGTCGGCGGCCCGCTCGAGCGCGGCGATGTCGATGCGCTTCATTTGCATCATCGCGTCGAAGGCCCGCCTTGCCCGGACGCGATCCGCATCACCGATCAGCCTGATAAGCTGGCGGGGAACGATCTGCCACGACACGCCGAAGCGGTCTTTCACCCAGCCGCATTGCTCAGCCTCGGGGACCGCCGAGAGTGCGTCGGCGAAGCGATCGGCCTCGGCCTGGGTCTCCACCGGTATCTGGAACGAGATCGCTTCATTGAATTGGAATTGCGGTCCGCCATTCAGGCCGGTGAACGGTTGGCCCATCAGTGTGAACTCGACCAGCAGCACGTCGCCTGTCTTGCCCGACGGGTAGTCACTCGGTGCGCGACGGACCGCGTCAACATGGCTATTGGGAAATAGAGAGGCATAGAACTTGGCGGCCTCTTCGGCGTTGCCATCGAACCAGAGGCACGGGGTTATGGACATCGAGATTTTCCTCCTGAAAGCGGCGGTGTCGGCCGGAGCCCATCTCAAACGGCCTACCCAAATAGGCACCGAACAAAAGGCGACTGCGCCGCCCCGTCTCAGACGCTTACGAGATCTCATACCGCTGTGTGAAACTTTCCAGGGCTTCTGCCGCTTTCAGGGCGCTCTGACCTGCGGTGCGGGGCGATTTGCCACAGGTGGTCCGAATGCGCTCGGCCGGGAATTTGACCAGCATTTGCCTGACGTGCTCGCCGTCCTCCCCCTTGAGCCATCGGAAGAAGAACCCCTCGACGATCTCGCGCAGCCGAGCCTTGTCTTGCTCCGCCGAGAGCAGGACGGTGGTCGGTGGTGGCTCCAGAGTGCCCAAGGCGGTCCGTGGTCGTGAGTTGCCGAAAGGGTCGGGCTCGATCACCAAGGGGCGAGGCGAAGCGGGCACCCGGGCGACACCAGACGCGAGGCGGGGGCCGCGCGGATCGAGACGGTCTCGCGATCCTGCCTCCAGCTAACCCAGCCCGTGGCATTTATGTGACCTCCCGAGCATGCTTCGGAACGCCCGCTCGGCAAGCCCGTTGCGATTATTGCTCAGAGCGTTTCGGGACAACCGAATGGGCAAAAAGCGCCACTTCCAAGGGGGGATGCCGCGGTGACCATCTACCAGGTCACACTCCGTGACCGCGAAACCCAAACTGTCGTTGGCTACTACAACGGTGCGTGGACGACGGACCAGCGTCGCGCCCTCTACCTCTGTGAGCGTGAGGAGGCAGAAGCCCACGCCGCCCGCATGCGCGATTGCTGCCCGCGCAACGCTGAGCTGATCGCTGTCGAGGAGATTACTGCCGCTGACCAGCAGCCCTGAGCGCCACCGGAGAGACCTCCGACGCCTGAAGAGCGCGACCCGAGCCGGCGGCCCCCTCGATCACGGCGGGCGATTAGTCTTGGCAACAGAAATTGGTCTTCATGCCCTTCTGTGACTGGCCGGCAGTCTTGGGCGAAGGGCTCAAAGCGACCCCAGCCGGACCCCCGCCGCGGGTACCAAGCGTAAGATTTCATCCACTAGCGCACGACAAACCCCTGGTTCCTTGCCAGCGGCGATGCTTGAGTATCTTACAAATCGAGCACGTCGAGCGGCAGCGCGGACCTCCATTCCCGGTCGAGATCGGCGCGCAGGCGGGGGTCTGCAGAGGTTCCACCGCGAGATAGGGAGTCGGCATCAGATCGACCGCGGCCTGTGAGGCGCCGTCCCGGTCGGCGGGGAAGCGGGTGGGGTGATGGACCTGCCTAGTCGCACGCTCGGCTGGGCGAAGCCGCGCGCCAAGCCATTGCGGCCGATAAGGGTGACGCAATGGCGCATACCGCGCTGGCGATTTTCGATCTGTTTTCCGGGCGTCACGACGAAGCTCGACGCCGGCTGCATCGTGCGCTCGATCTCGATCCCAACTCGATGTTCGCGCGCGGATATCTCCGGAATTATGTAGCAGATACACTAACCTAGCCGAAGTCAGTCCCGCCGGGGCGATCCGCATCTTCGATCCGTCCTACGATGTCGAAGGCATCCGTGAGAAGCTTCCGACTGCGGCGCACCGGGCGCTGCGCGGCGACCTGACCCGCGCCACTCTCGACGCGCTGCGGGACGCGCCAGGGCCGATGACGACCAAGGAACTGGCGCGGCACGTTATGGCCGAACGTGGGCTGAACACGGCGGATGCGGCCCTCCTGCAGCTTTTTACGCGGCGCACAGGGGCGCTACTCCGCTGGCAGAGGAAGCGCGGCATCCTGCGCTCGGTCAAAGACCCGCAGCACGGCCGATTCGATCTGTGGGAGATCGCGGTCTAGGAAGCTGGCACTTTTAGCGGCTCCGCTTTCCGTGCCTAAAACGAGCCGGCAACTTCGTTCTGCAATTGGCGGCTGAGATGGGTGATCAACCCCGCTGAGTTTATGTCCACGTCGGCGTTTTCGATGTGCAGGCCAACCGCTGAGACCGTTATCGTCTCCAGGTCAGTTGGCGAGAGCGAATGAAGCTCCTCGATATGCTGACGATCCACGATTAGAATGCACCAAGGCGTCTCAAGTTCGATCCGGTCCGTATTGCTGTGATATTTTGCTGAGAGAATTGCTTGCCTGAATTTTGTCCCGACGTTGGTCACCCGCTCGATTTCTTCCTCAGAGATCATGACGCGCTCCTACATCGGTAAAAGCAAAGTTTGACCAGTTGTAAAACGCAACGTCGTCTGGCGGGTTCCGGGATCATAGATAGCGTCTCTCACAGTCCAACTCCGGTATAAAGAGTTATTCAAACAGCACGCCCCCTCCGCTTGGATTAGTGGATTGTTTCGTTGATACATCCACCATCGTCGTCTGCATTCGGGCAAGTTTCGTTGAACCGCTGCTGCCAACTCGTTTACGACGTGATTTCCGGGGTGATTCCTTGAGGGAATTACGCTGAGCAGACCGATAGCGGCGGCGTTCGTGAATGAGAACCAAATCCTCACGACCCACTGTCCGGCTATTTCTCGGCATGTCGCATGAGGGGGGCAGTGCTCCCGTGTTTGAACACCTAATTTGGCGGACGCGCCGGAAAGTTGAACCACTTCTATCGTGCTCATTCTGGCCGGTTTCTGTCTGCTCAGCACTCGCAAAAATAGTGGACGCTGAACTCGGTTATTGCAACCGCCAACTAGGCCACTGACAGACAGGGTCATATATTTTCGGGGGATGTGGGCGCTTATAACGCAATATTGCTAATGTGTCAAGAGAAAGATCCGCGGGCCGCCCTAACGAATGCGCGAATCGCTAATCAACAATACAAAACTCTGCACGATCAGAATAGGAAGCTACGTGATCGGATCGATGTTCTGGAAAAACGTCTGGGTCAATCGGAAAGTGGAGAAGGGGACCATCAGCCAGACGACACGTAGCTACGTCTCGGCTCCACTTTTCTTCCGCCGCTGGCAGAATGAGCCACAGGAGCGCCCGTCCGACGGCGAGTCTCAGCATGCAATGTTCTCCCGACGCTCCGTCGCTCTCAGAAAGCGACCGTCCGAATCATATCAGGGAAACGGTCAACGAAACGTCCGAGGCCCTTGGGTTTAGTTACTCAGTCTGTGGTGAGTCGCTACCTGGCTGCGCTCGCGGGCGGCGTCGCGGACCGGAGGAATATTGCTGCAGCCGAGTGGCGCGCAGGCCAGGGAGGCCATGCATCTCAAAGGCTCGCAGCCAGGAGCGTAACTCCTCCTCGCTCAGCTGATAGCTGCGGCAGGCTTCTTCGAAGGTGATCTTGCCGCTCTGCACGGCGGCGATCACTGCGTATTTCTGTTTCGGAGTAGGGGTCTTGCTCATGTCTCGGAATACCCGACCACACCTTTACCGTCGTCCCAAGCTACCCCTGCCCAGGTGTGTCTGCTACATAATTCCGGATATCTCGGTGTGAGTTACGGTTTCAGCGGCGGTTATCAGGCTGCTTTGCCGCATTTGGAGGAGGCGATCCGCCTCAGCCCGCGAGGTCCGCTGCTGGTGATCTGGTACCTCGGCAAGGGCTGGGCGGCATTGCTGGCGGGACGCGACGAGGAGGCGAACGAATTCGCAGTGCGGGCCGCCGAAGCCAACCCGGGGTTCCCCGACATCTGCGCTGTCTTGGCGGCGGCTGCCGGGCAATTGGGAAGAGCCGCCGCCGCCCGCGCGGCGTTGGATCAGTTGTTGCAGCGCATACCCTCCCTGACCACCAGCGACAGGCGCCTCGACCGGCCTTTCGCGCGCGCGTTTGATCGGGAGCGGTTTCTCGAAGGTTTGTGCAAGGCCGGGATGCCGGGGTGACCAAGAGGGTTTTGGTGATGCCCGCGCGCCGTGCCCGGGCTCACCCAGCGGTGTGGGTGAGCAGCATGCGGCCGTAGGGCGCCATCGCCGCTTGGCGGCTGGCGGCGTGGTGGGTCAGGATCGTCATCACGTCGCGGCGGATGGCGCCCAGCTGGTCGCTGTCGTAGACCCAGCGGGCGCCGTCGATCTCGCACAGGCGATCGAGCGCCCAGCCCACCTGATGCTGCGCGTAGACCATGTCGCGGCGGGCGCGCAACGCTTCCGCCCCGGTGATTTGGCGGCCCGAGGAGACCGCCGCGGTGCTGGCCTCGCGACCGGTGTGCAGCAGCAGGGTCGCCACATCGATCGCCGCGGCGGCCTCGCCGATCGCCATCTGCACCACTTCGGACTCTGCCACCCGGGTCACGCCGCGCGACACCCGGCGCGCCAGCGCCGCGCAGGCGATGTCGAGGGCGCGGCGGCCGAGCGCGATGGCGACCG
>CAWCKT010000006.1:0-388844 GCA_963796155.1 uncultured Alphaproteobacteria bacterium
CAACTATGTCGTGGCGGGTCGGCAGGAGGCCGTCAACCCGAACCAGACCGGGACCAAGGCTGCTGCGCACTACCAGCTCAATGTGGCTGCCGGGGGAACCGCCGTCATGCGGCTAAGATTGAGCAATGCTGCCCCCCGGGATCCGTTCGGCCGGTTCAACCAAATCATCGAGGAGCGCCGACACGAGGCCGACGCGATTCTATCAGGCGATCACTCCGAACCGGATCGGCGAGGATAAGGCCAATGTGATGCGGCAGGCGCTGGCCGGGATGCTGTGGAGCAAGCAGCACTTCTTTCTCGATGCCGACAAATGGCTCGAGGAACACGGCTTCGATGCGATGCGGCCGACGGCCCGTCAGGTGCGTAACCGCGAGTGGTTTCACATGATCGGCGACCACATCATCTCGATGCCGGACAAGTGGGAATATCCCTGGTTCGCCGCTTGGGATCTCGCCTTTCACACCATGGCCTTGGCAAGCGTCGACATCGATTTCGCCAAGCAGCAGCTCGACCTGCTGCTCCGCCAGATGTACCTGCATCCGACCGGACAGATCCCCGCTTACGAGTGGAACTTCAGCGATGTCAATCCGCCGGTACAGGCCTGGGCGACGATCTTTATCTACCGCATGGAGCAGGCGGTGCGCGGCCAAACCGATCTCGATTTTCTGAAGCGGGTATTCGGTAGGCTGACGGCGAATTTCGGCTGGTGGGTGAACCGCAAAGACCGTTTCGGCAGAAACCTGTTCGAGGGCGGGTTTCTCGGCCTCGACAATATCGGCGTATTCGACCGCAGTGCGCCGTTGCCCACCGGAGGGTATCTGGAACAGGCTGACGGCACCGCCTGGGTGGCCTTGTTCTGCCAGAACATGCTCGAGATCGCTTTCGAGCTCGCGGCGCACGACCCGACCTACGAGGAGCTGGCGGCGAACTTCGCGATGGAGTTCGTGCTGATCGCCCGCGCGATGAACGGGATCGGTCCGGGCGGCATGTGGGACGAGGAGGACGGCTTCTACTACGACGTGCTTCGCCTGCCTGACGGCACCGCAACCCGACTCAAGGTCCGCTCGATGGTCGGTCTCTTACCGCTCTGCGCCACGACGGCCGTAGACAAATGGCAGCGCGAGAGGGTTCCCATACTGACGGCGGCAGTTCAGGAGCGGCTGCGGCGCATGCCGGAGCTTCGCGAATTGATCCATGAAACCGGGCCGGGCCATTTGGGAGTTGCCGAGCGGGGCATCATGGGACTGGTAAATCAGACCAGGCTGCGCCGGATTCTGACCCGTATGCTCGACGAGAACGAGTTTCTGAGCCCCTACGGAATCCGCTCGTTGTCCCGCTACCACGCCGAGCACCCCTATGTCTTCACGGTGCAGGGCCAGGAATATCGGGTGAACTATTTGCCGGCGGAGTCCGACAGCGGCATGTTCGGCGGCAACTCCAATTGGCGGGGGCCGATCTGGATGCCCGTCAACGCGTTGATCATCCGTGCTCTGATGCACTATTTTTCTTATTATGGCGACAATTTCAAGATCGAATGCCCGACTGGCTCCGGTAATCTGATGAACCTGTTCGAGGTCGCCCGGGAAATCACCAATCGCCTGACCCGGATCTTTCTGCGCGACGAGAGCGGACGGCGACCGGTCTTTGGCGGCGCTGAGAAGCTCCAAAAGGATCCTCATTGGCGGGATCATTTGTTGTTCTACGAATACTTCCATGGCGACAACGGCGCCGGGATCGGCGCCAGCCATCAGACGGGTTGGACCGGGGTCATCGCCGGCCTGATCGACATTTTTGGCAAGCTCGATGCCGAGACCTTTCTGCAAGGCGGCCGGGAAGCGGTCTTTGGCCGAGAGAAAGGGACGGTATAGGCGGGTTTGGCCATGGCGACCATGCCGCGCTACCCGTCCCTTTTTCAGATCAACACCCGCGTTTGGCTTCAGCGCTTGTCCCGCGAGGCCGGGAAGCGCGTCACCCTTGTGGATATCGACGACGCGACGATCGACGGCTTTGCGGAGAAGGGCTTCGACTGGATATGGCTGCTGAGCGTCTGGCAGATCGGCGCCGCCGGGCGGGCCGTCTCGCGCGGCAACCCGCAATGGCGCGCCGAATTCGAGGCCCTTCTGCCGGACTTGACCGAGGATGACATCTGCGGCTCCGGCTTCGCCATCACCGACTACACCGTTAGCGACGCGCTCGGCGGCGAAACGGCGTTGGCGCGATTCCGCGAGAAGGTTTTGCGGCGCGGCATCAAGCTGCTGCTCGATTTCGTGCCGAACCACACCGCCCCGGACCATCCATGGGTGAAGTCCCATCCCGACTTTTATGTCGAGGGCAACGAAGAGGCGTTGGCCGGCGCGCCGCAAAATTACCTGCGGGTCGAGACCGACCGCGGACCCAAGATCCTGGCCTATGGCCGCGATCCCAATTTTCCGGGTTGGCCCGATACTTTGCAGCTTAACTACGCCAATCCCGAATTGCAGAGGGCGCGGATCGACGAGCTGATCGCGATCGCCGGCAAGTGCGACGGCGTGCGCTGCGACATGGCGATGCTGCTGCTGCCGGATATTTTTCAGCGCACCTGGGGAATCACGCCGGAACCGTTCTGGCCGAAGGCGACGGCAACTGTGCACGCTCGGTATCCCGTCTTCACCTTCATGGCCGAGGTCTACTGGGACCTCGAATGGACATTGCAGCAACAGGGCTTCGACTATTGCTACGACAAGCGGCTCTATGACCGCTTGAGAGAGGGCCATGCCGCGCCAATCCGCGGCCACCTGCTCGCCGGCCTCGACTACCAGAACAGGCTCGCGCGTTTTCTGGAAAACCACGACGAGCCGCGCGCCGCGGCCGAATTGTCCTGGCCGCAGCACCGAGCGGCGGCAATTATCACTTTCCTGTCGCCCGGTCTGCGCTTCTTCCATCAGGGCCAGTTCGAAGGTGCTCGCGTTCGGATCCCGACCCATCTCTGCCGTGGCCCGGTCGAGCCGACGAACCCCGAAGTCGCCGCCTTTTATGCAAGGCTATTGAAGGTGATGAAGGAGAACGGCGCGTTTCGCGACGGCGTCTGGTCGCAGATCCAGCCTCAGCCGGCTTGGTCCGACAACTGGACCTCGGACTGCTTCATCGCCTACGTCTGGGCCGGCCCAGACGACAGCCGTCATCTCGTCGCCCAATTACGCCGACAACCAGGCGCAATGCCGCCTGCCGCTGCCGTTTCCGGAGCTGCGTGGCAAGCAGGTGCGCCTTACCGATGTCATGGGGACCGAGGTTCACGATCGCGACGGCAGCGACCTTGTCGGCAACGGCCTCTTCATCTATCACGCCCCATGGCACTTCAACGTGTTTGAGCTGCGAGCAATGTAGAATAGCTATGGCCCGAAAACTTGCCGCCGCTGTTCTGACATTCTCGGTCGCGGCGTGCACCAGCATCGGGCCGGGAACGGTGCCCCGCGACCGCGTCGATTATGCGAGCGCCATCGGCAATTCCTGGAAGGAGCAGACCCTCCTCAACATCGTGAAGCTGCGTTACGGGGATATGCCGATTTTTCTCGAAGTCGCGCAAGTCATCGCCGGCTACCAGCTCCAGAGCGCGATTGGCGGGAGCTTCACGGCAGGGAACTTCAATGCGGCCCTCGTCGGTCCTTTCACGGCAAGTGGCAGCGCGAATGTAGCAAGCACCTATACTGACCGACCTACGGTGATTTATCAGCCACTCACGGGCGTGGATTTCTTGAGGAGGCTAATGACGCCAATTCCGCCCAGTTCCGTGTTGTTTGTGCTCCAGTCGGGCTATTCCGCGGATCGCATTATGCGGATCATGTTGGATTCGATAAACGGCTTGAATAACGAGTCGAACCGGCTTAGGCGGCCGGCCGACCCAAAATTTACCCGCCTCGTCGAGCTGATGCGAGAGGGTCAGCTCGCCGGCGCCATCCAGATTCGGATCGAGCGCCCAAAGGAAGGCGTCGAGAGTTCCGTACTAATTTTCGGACCGAGCAAGGATCCACAGCTCGCGACCAGGGGTAGAGAACTAAAGAGCATCCTTGGGATAAAACCCGACCTGCGGGAACTTAGAGTGAACTACGGCGGCTACTCGGGAAGGGACGACGAGATCGACATGATGACGCGTTCGATGCTGCAGATCATGCTCGAATTCGCGGCCGTCGTGCAGGTGCCGGAGTCAGATGTCGTACACGGGAAGGCCACACCTGGGCTGGTCGACGCTCAGGCGGCGGGAGCGCTGAGCGGCCCGCCATTGCGGGTCCTGGTCACAGACACGCCGCCTCAGGATGCCTACGTCGCCGCGCAATACGACAGAAGATGGTTCTGGATCGCCGACTCCGATATCCAGTCCAAATACACATTCGGCATCATCATGCTGTTGTTCTCGATCGCCGATACGGGAGTGAAGGGAGCCGCTCCCGTCGTCACTATACCCGCCAACCAGTGAGTTTCGTCATGCAGGAGAGAGCGCATGAGGACCCAGCCAGCCTCTTTTGATGACCACGGTCCCGGATTCGACGTCTCCGCAAATAAACCTGTCGGAGTTGCCCGCCGGATCGGCGCTCGGCTTCTGCATGAGGCACGCGAAGCGGTGCTACCGACGATCTTCTTTTTTGTGGGCTTCAACTTCATCGTGTTTACGACGAACCTCCTGCTCGCCGATTATGCGGTCGCCGTGAGCAGCTTCATGCTCGCCACGGTTGCAGCTCTCGTTGTGGGCAAAGCGGTGCTGGTCGCCAATGCGATGCCGCTCCTCGGTCTCTACGACCGGGCGCCGCTGATCCGACCGATCCTGTTCAAGACTGCGTTTTACTGGGTCGTTGTGTTTTTCGCGCGCCTGCTCGAGCGTTTCGTGCACTTCGCGCTCGAGGGCAATCCGCCGGGCGACTTCATCGCTTATTTGATTACGACCTTCTCATGGCACCGTTTTTCTGCCATCTCGCTGTGGATCCTCGCACTCTTCTTGATCTATGTGACAGCATCGGAATTCAGCCATCTTTTCGGGCCGGACGAAATGCGGCGGCTCCTGTTCACCCGCCGGCCGTCGGATCTGCAACTCAATCGGCGACAACGCCTGCGCGAGCTGTTGCGCCTAAGCCGGCTCACAGACGAGCACTCGGGAGCCGAATTGCACGATCCGACCAGCGCCGCACACCGCGAGTTGATCGACATAGTGCAGCGCCTCGCGCGTTAATTGCGAGTGCGAAAATTGCATGCAAAGAGGTGTTGCCGCCTCGCTTGGACTAAGGAGAAGAAACTCCTCACTGACACCGACCGGCCAGCCAAGCGTTGGCTTGGCGCCCTTTCTGCTGCGCCAACATGAGGGAGATTTTTCTCAAGAATTACCGCTATTGTCCCGAATACCAAAGCCGGCATCACTGTGATGAGAACGAGAGGCCGCTCCGAGGGGGTGTCGTGTCCGAGGGCGCCCGTCTAAACCCGTGTTGTCTCATATGCTTTAGCCGCCCCGGGTTCGCTACGAGTTACTGCCTTGAAGTCCCGCTGGCGGCCACGGCGGTCGTGTCCACGTTTTTCGGATCGAAATCCCCTACCGCCTAACCGGGTATGGGATGTCTGGAATTGTGAAGGGTTTCGGACGACGGCCCATTGCGACAGTGCGGCAAGGCACCGGGGCCGTCGTCCGAAAGCGTCCAGGGAAGGAAGCCGCGGGCAAGATGAGGCAGGGACAGCGCCGCGCGCTATGGCGATTTCGCGGCAGGGCGGAGAGGAGAAGTCGTCAAAGCGCGAGGATCTTGTGATTGTGGGCGCGGGATCGGGCGATCGGGTTTGGATGAGCGATAGTGACAGTGCGTTTTCGGCGATGCGCGCGAGCTTAGATGCAATGCCGGGCAGGCATCGGGCCGAGCAGCAGCGTTGCCAGTCGATGACCAGCGCAGGAAGCGCGCGGTGGTGTGGGAGGAGGTGTCCACGCTCATGAGGTATCGATCCTAATTACCTCAGGAGGCGTGGCTGGCCGGTAGCGTGGCTGGCAGCCGGCCTCGAAGGTCTCGATGATGATCATGCGGCCGCCGCAGCAGGGGCAAGGTTGCGCGAGCGGCTGCGCTGGATCGGTCTGGCTCGTCTGCGCCTCGGGTGGAGCCAGGTTCAAGAGCTTACGCACGACCTCCTTCGTTTCGGTGCGATTGCTGCTGGCGAACAGGCCATAGTGACGGATGCGATGGAAACCCTTGGGGAGGACGTGGGTGAGGAAGCGGCGGATGAACTTGCCGATCTCGAGCGTCATGGTGGTGTAGCGTCCGGGTCCCTCGATCCAATAATCCTTGACCTTGAACGTGACGCTTCGCCCGTCGAGCGCGATCAGACGGCGATTTGAGATGGCGACACGGTGAGTGTAGCGCGACAAATTGGCGAGCACGGTCTTTGGGCCGGCGAATGGGCGCTTGGCGTAGACGAACCTTGCGACAGGCGAAGTCCTGGAAAGGAGGATGGATGTAACCTGAAACCTTTCGAAGCGATCCAGAGGGTTTGACTCCCTCCCGGTAGAGGCGCAGCCCGCCAGCCGGAAGCGAGTCTTGCGCGGGAGGCGGCGACGTCGCTCGCGAAGCGTAGACAGCGGAAGCTGAAGCCCTGTGTTAGCCTCGAGATTATGTACCCGCTGAGGCCTTCGGTTTGGTTTGCCCGGGGGCGGTGTCGGCACGACCGCAAGCGGCGAGGTCTTGACGGCTCGGCCGGGGTCTTGGAGCAGGGCAGAGGCTTGGGATGGGTCGCCAGGAAACCTGCGAGATCCCGCACGCGCCCACGGGTGTAGCCTGCCGGGTACGGAACGCCGGCTGAACAAGTGTTCCAGGCCTGATGAGCTTCCTCCGAGCTCATCAGGAGCGCCTTGGCGAACACGAACACTGGAGGGGGCGCGTGGGGCCCGGAACCGAAACCATAAGGGACCGGGTTCGCGCGGGCGGGAAGTCGTAGCGCCTTCATAGTACCGATGAAGACGGGGAACCGGGCTCGCCGGGACCCGGCAGAGGGAAGGGAGGCGTCACGAGTAGAGAACCGTTGGCCTGACACATGGGAGGGGGCTCTGGACCCCACAAACCTGTCTACGAACCGACAACGGATAGCCAATTTGGCGAGGACGAAACGGGGGACGGCGCTGTACTCGCTCCACCACGTCATCGATCTGGACTGGATGAAAGAGGCCTATCGCCTGACCCGCAAGGACGGTGCTCCCGGCATCGACGGCGTTACGGCGGCAGATTATGAGGTGAACCTGGAGGCCAATCTGTTGGACCTCCTGGATCGCATCAAGTCCGGCCGTTATCGCGCACCGCCGGTCCGCCGAGCATACATCCCCAAGGCGGATGGCTCACAAAGGCCGCTCGGCATTCCAACCTTCGAAGACAAGGTGGCGCAACGCGCCGTGACCATGGTCCTGGAAGAAATCTATGAACAGGACTTCCTGCCCTGCTCATACGGCTTCCGGCCGGGACGGTCGGCTCACCAAGCGCTACGTACTCTGCAGAACGTGCTGTGGGCCAAGCGTCTTTACTGGGTGCTCGACATCGACATACGCAAGTATTTCGACTCGATCCCGCACTCCAACCTCCGAGCGTTCCTTGACCAACGAGTCACGGACGGCGTTATCCGCCGGATGATCAACAAATGGCTGAAAGCAGGAGCCGTTGAAGACGGTCTCCTGAGCCGCACGACCGAGGGCTCCCCGCAAGGGGGTGTGATCTCGCCCTGCCTCTCGAATGTCTTCCTGCACTATGTGTTGGACGAATGGTTCGAGACCGTGGTGAAACCGCGTCTCAGAGGAGAGTGCGTCCTTGTCCGGTTCGCCGACGACGCGCTGATGGCGTTCGACAATATCGATGACGCCAAACGCGTGCTGTCGGTCCTCGGCAAGCGCCTCGGACGGTATGGACTTACCCTCCACCCCGACAAGATGCGCCTCGTCGACTTCCGCCCACAGAGACGACAGGACGCGCGCCATCCTGAAACGGATGGGACCAGCTTCGACTTCCTTGGCCTAACCCACGTTTGGGGACGGTCTCGGAACGGCAAGAACATGGTTCGGCAAGTGACGGCCAAAGACCGGTATGCCCGCGCGGTGGCCGCAGCTACTGCCTGGTGCCGGGAACACCGCCATTGGTCGTTCCGCGACCAGCATCGCCGCCTGTCCTCTATCATGCGGGGCCACTTCGCCTACTATGGCGTTGGTGGGAATAGTCGGCGCTTGCGTTGGTTCGCCAATCAAGTGGTGCGTGTCTGGCGCAAGTGGTTGTCGCGACGGCATCGTGGCGGCGGGGTCCCCTGGGTCCGCTTCAATGCGCTCCTGGCCCGCCACCCACTGCCTTCAGTCAGGATCCTCCACGGATACGCAGCCGTGAGCGAACCTCTCTCGTGAAGAACCGGATGCGGGAAATCTGCACGTCCGGGTCTGTGAGGGGTGAGGGTGGCAACATCCTCACCTACTCGGCAGCGCGTCTTTCTGAGCGAGGCGAGGAACGCCGCAAACGCCTTGGCGTCTGCCAGATGTGCATGGGCGCCGAAGAACTGCAGCTTGCCGGCCGCGTGTGCCGCCGCAAGCTCCGTGAGCATCAACCGGCGGAACAGCTTCCAGAGCACGCGCACGGGCAGGCAAAAGTTGGGCTTGCATGGGACCCAACGGCTGCCATCCCTGGCAAGCCCGCCGGCTGGCACGATCATGTGGACATGCGGATGATGCGTCATTGCCGAGCCCCAGCTGTGCAACACCGAGGTGATGCCGATGCGGGCGCCGAGATGCTTGGGATCCGCCGTGATAGTGAGCATCGTCTCTGCCAAGGCCGTGAACAGCAGATCGTAGATTGAACAGCAGATCGTAGATTACCGCTTTGTTGTGGTAGGCGATGTCGCCGATCGCCACCGGCAGCGTGAAGACGACATGGAAATAGGGCACCGGGAGCAGCTCGGCCTCGCGCGCCGCCATCCATTCGCGCGCGACCGCGCCCCCCGCCTTCGCGGGGGCAGGCTCTGGCACTTGGGACAGTGCCGGTTGCGGCAGCTGTTGTAGGAGATCATTGTATGGGCGCAGTCTTCGCAGCGTGCCACATGGCCGCCGAGAGCTGCCGTGCGGCAGCTCTCGATGGCGCTCATCACTTTGAGCTGGTCGAGGCTCACGTGGCCGTGGTTGGCGTGACGCCACGCGGCCCCGTGGCCGCGGAAGATGTCCGCGACCTCCAGAGCTGGGCGGGCCATGAGGGCCCGCTACGTCGTTGGCGGAGCGACTGTTCTCTTTGGTACGAGCGGCGTGAGCCGGTCCAGCGGACTCATGACTTCGCGAATGAGGTTGGTGGCCACTTGGGTGTAGCGCGCCGTCGTGTCGAGCTTGGCATGCCCGAGCAAGACCTGAATCACGCGAATGTCGATATTCTGCTCCAGCAGATGGGTAGCGAAGCTGTGGCGCAGCGTGTGTGGCGCCACCCATTTGGGCAGCGACGCCAGTTCGGCAGCCATGTGGCAGACGCGATTGAGCTGGCGTGTGGTCATTGGGCTGATGCGATCGCGGTCCGGGAATATCCATACCGGTGGGCGTGCGATGCGCCACCAGTCGCGTAACAGCTCCAACAGCTGCGGCGACAGCATGCAAAGCGATCCCCCGCTTTCGCGAGGGCAGGCTCTTGCGGCCTTTGCCCTGTTCTACCCGAAGCATCATGCGTTTGGAGTCAATGTCGCAGACCTTCAGCGCGACAACTTCCATGGCCCGCAGGCCGGCCCCGTGGGCAACGCTGAGCGCTGCCTTGTGCTTGGCACCGGGAGCCGCTTCCAGCAGGCGCAGCACCTCCTCGGGCGAGAGCACGGGCGGCAGCTTGCGCGGCTCGTAGACGAACACGAGATGGCGTGTCGTCTCCGGCCGGTCGAGCGTCACCTTGAAGAAGAACCGCAGCACCGCCACCGTCGCGTTGATGGTCGGCGGCTGAACGCCGCTCGCGGTCAGGTGCAGTTGGAACGCGCGCAGGTCTTCGGCCGGCGCGGTGTCGGGAGACCGGCCCAAAAAGGCTGCCAGCTTCTTGACAGCGCGGATGTAGTCGCGTTGCGTATCGGGCGCGAACCCGCGCAGGCTCATGTCTTCGAGTATGCGTTGGCGCAGCGGGCTGATGGGCTTCTGGCTCATGGGGATTCCTGTCTTGAGGTTGGAGTGCTTCAACCTCTCGATCCTCAAGACGGAGCCCCCGCCCGTCACCTGCGCTCAATCAACCTGGTTGCTGTCCTTTCCGCTTATCCGGGCCGCCTTCTCCCGCGGTAGCGGGTTCGTTGTGTGCCGGGCATGCTCAATAGCTCGGAGGTGAAATTCCTCTACCCAACCTGATGGAGGTGAAGGGTTAGTGATGCGCAAGGGCTATCGCCGCGAGGCGGGGTCTGAAGGAAGCGCGAAGCAAAGGTGCGAGCCGATGGACAAGAACCGGATACGAGGCGCAAGCGCCGGACGAGCGGGCAACGTATCGCGAAGTCCATATCCATCAAGGACGCGAAGCGTAGATCCGGCGGTTGTGCACCGAAGGCGATTGAGCTTACCCCGGGAGATCTGCCCCGTGTCGCCTTCGGGCGACTGAGGCGGTCGAGAGGCCGTCTGACCGCGGGGGAGAAGTCAGCAGAGGGCGTATTAGGTCAAGCCGTCGGCAAGGCTAGTGAGGCACTCCAAGGCCGAAAGGCGGAGCAACGGATAGGCCGAGCCGGGAACGATGGCCGAAGGCCCGAACGACTGGGAGTGGCAAGTAGGACTGGCAACTTATGAGTGGAACGCGGCAGCAGATCCAGTATTCACTGGCCTTGGAGCCGGTCGATCGGGGTGAACCCCCGGTCAGCGGTCACCAAGGGGCCGAACCATTGGTGGCGAAGCCAGCACCCGAAAGCCCGGCCGTGACCGAACAATTAATGGAGGAGGTGTGCAACCGAGAGAATCTCGTAAGAGCGTGGAAACGCGTTCGACGGAACAAGGGCAGTCCTGGCGTGGATGGGATGACCATCGACGACGCCAGGGACTACCTGGGTGAGCACTGGCCAAGCATTCGGTCTCAACTGCTCGCGGGAACCTACCAGCCGCAGCCGGTCCGGCGGGTCGAAATCCCCAAGCCGGACGGCGGGGTCAGAAAGCTCGGCGTGCCTTGCGTCGTCGACCGACTGATCCAGCAAGCCTTGCTGCAGGTTCTCCAGAAGCGGTGGGACCAGACGTTTTCCGAGCACAGTTACGGCTTCCGACCGGGACGTTCCGCCCATCAGGCGGTGGTCCAAGCGCAACGATACATTGCCGCGGGCTACAGCGTCGTAGTTGACCTTGATCTCGAAAAATTTTTCGATCGGGTCAATCACGACAGCTTGATGGCGCGGGTGGCCGCGCGGGTGACCGACAAACGGGTGCTCAAACTCATCCGGGCGTTTCTCAAGTCCGGCGTGATGGAAGACGGCTTGGTCAGTCCGGTGGATGAGGGGACCCCGCAAGGCGGTCCGCTCTCGCCCCTCTTAAGCAATCTCGTGCTCGACGATCTCGACAAGGAACTGGACCGACGGGGTCACCGCTTTTGCCGCTACGCGGACGACTGCAATATCTATGTTCGCAGCCGCCGCGCCGGTGAACGGGTCATGGCCTCGGTGAGCCGGTTCCTGACCCAGAAGCTGCGGCTGAAGGTCAACGAGGCGAAAAGCGCGGTGGCGCGACCGGAGGAGCGCAAGTTCCTGGGGTTCAGCATCTCGAATGATGGGAGCGAGCGGCGCATCGCGCCAAAAGCCCTCGATAAATTCAAGACGCACGTCCGGGACATGACCCGCCGGACACGGGGGATCAGCCTACAGCAGCTGATCGAAGACCTGACGCCATACCTCAACGGATGGCGCGGCTACTTCGGCTTCTGCCAGACCCCACGTGTGCTCACCAACCTGGAAGCGTGGATCCGCCGAAGATTACGCTCGTATCTTTGGCGGCAGTGGCAGAACGGGCACAACCGCTTCAACGAACTGCGCCGTCGCGGCGTACCGAAGTTCAATGCAGCGGTCGCCGCCGGTTCGCCGACGGGGTTCTGGCGCATGTCCGGACACCCAGCGGTCCAACAGGCCCTGCGCAACCGCTACTTCGACTCGCTCGGTCTCCCTCGACTTCATGTCTCTGTCCAAGCCTAACCCAGTCGAACCGCCGTGGTACGTGACCCGTATGCCCGGTGGTGTGGGAGGGGTGGCACCGCGAGGCGTCCCCCTATCCCGATCTCTGGCACTGAGCTGTGATTTGATGTCTGCAAATCCGTTCGCTATCGAGGTAACAGCGGACCCGGAAAACCCGCTCGTCAAGGTTATATGAGACGGGGGTCCGAAGACGCGACGCTGCCCATTCTGTCAAACGAGCGCTTCGGAACGAATCGTGGCAAGAAGGACTGTCCGCCGCGCGCCGGGGCTCACTGGCCAGGCCGGGCGCTCGAGGTCTGCCGATATCCCGAAGCTGCCCCGGCCATCACGTGCGCACGGCTTGGCCAGCGCAAGCTCGATTGAGGCCGAGGAAGCCCCGACAACGCGCGTCGGCCGGTGGGCGCGTAAGCCCTTGCCAAGGCTGGTCGGGCCAAGCTATGGCTCGTTCTCCCCTTACGAGCGCCCCTTGGCCACCCGGACGGTCGATCAACGACACCCGGTTCCGTTACGTAACGTTTCGGAGTAGGATCTCATGCCCTGCAAGCCTCTTGGCGACACACCAGTGACCAATGCCGAGCGACAGGCCCGGCATCGCGCCGCCCGTGCCGCAGCCCAGCCGGTGATCCAATACCGGCGAGCCGCCGACCGCCGCAGCCGCGCCCGGCGCTGGTGCGACGCGGTCGCCGCGCTCGTTGCTTTACAGGCCGAATACGCCGCCTGGCTCGATGCGCTCCCGGAAACGTTGCGCGACGCGCTACCGGCGAGGCGCTACAAGCGATCGTCGAACTCGACCTCGACGAACTGACCGCCGTCGTTCCACCCCGCGGATGTGGACGCGACTAAACGCAGTCGGGCACGCTTGACCGACGCCTGCCCAGCGCCAAAAATACACATGCCAGCGAGGCGCCGAACCCGGGCGACATCATCTCGGAACGCCCAGGCGACTCCGTCGGAATTCGCAGTGCGCACACTTGATCTCGATTTCTGTCGGGTGCTGATCGGGGATGCCGCGCCGCGAGACCGGGGCCGTGCAAAATAAAGTTATGGATCGGCTATAGGTATTTTATCAATTGACATTTTACCTATGATGCGCTATTAGCTCCACCCTGGTCGCTCGCCTTTCGCGTCGAGTTGCCTTCTGCGTGAACGAATGATCATCTGCTGCATGCCGAAATAAAGGGGTGTTCTGAAATATTAGCGGCTCGGCTAGCCGAACCCAGCCTGCATAACCGGTAACGGACTTGGCATCGCCATAACTTTGAACGATCCCGGTATAGGGTGAGGAAACAAACTCAGAGATCACCCTGGTTGGGTGGATAATTGATGCGAAAAACAATGTGGTGCAGATCATGTCTCTTCGTGGCGACCCATGGAGAGACTGTAGCTCATCGGTTTCATTACCCTCGATCCGAGCCTTGAGCGGATTGACTTTAAAGCGATTGCGAACCGGAGCGATTGTGACCGCGGACTGCAGCAACAGGGATGGTCCGGAACACCGTCAGTAACCTTCCGCTCTCGCTTGCCCCGCGCGGCCTGTCACGCGTCCAAGCCGCCGAATATATTGGCATTGGCGTGACAAAATTTGACGAGATGGTCGCCGACGGCCGGATGCCGAGGCCAAAGCGCATCGACAGCCGCAAAGTGTGGGATCGAATAAAGCTGGACGAAGCGTTTGCTGCACTCGACGATGAGGTCGGGCCCAAGAATGAATGGGACGCCTTATGATGAAAGTCCGGCTGCGCGACAAGAGTGGCATCCGTCTCTATCGTTACCCTGAGGCGCGCCATCCGGTCGGCACCAAGGCTCGAACTCGCTTTCGATCTCTTACTGTACACCGGGGTACGCCGCAGTGACGTCGTCCGGCTCGGCCCGCAGATGGAGCGCCCGTTCATCGAGACACAGCCCGACGGTGACCCGGTCGCGCTGCAAAAGCTCATCTTCACCGAAACGAAGGGCGGTTCGAGGGTCGTCAAGACGCACGAACTGCCGATCCTGGCGCCGCTGCGCCAAAGCATCGACACGACGCCCACTGGCCATTTGGTTTATCTAGTCACGGCATTCGGAAAACCGCACTCAGTGAAGGCCTTTGGCAATTGGTTCAAAAAGCGCTGCCTCGAGGCCGGCCTCCCGGAGCTCAGCGCACATGGACTGCGCAAGCTAGGGGCGCAGCGCTGCGCCGAAGCCGGGGCCACGGAACATCAATTGATGGCCTTGTTCGGCTGGACCAACCCGCAGCAGGCTGCCGTCTATACCAAGAAGGCAAACCGCGCCAAGCTCGAAGCCCAGGCCGCGCCGCTGCTACAAGCACAAACCAGCAACAAAGGTGTCCCACTTTTCCCGGCGGTGGCGTCCGGTGGGGCAATCAAGCCGAAAAAGCCATGAATATCAAAGGGCGTCTTGGGTGGTGGCGTCCCCTACCGGATTCGAACCGGTGTTGCCGCCGTGAGAGGGCGTCACGGGAACTGCCTAGAACGACTGCGAACCGAGGAGACCCCTTGTAATAACTATATATTATCTGTACCGTGTTCGTCGCGGTTCGCTGACGTTCGCGCCCGCCCCCGGCACACTCCGGCACACTGACAGGCAGTTGAGATGGCGCGATCGATCCGCTCAGCGACGTTGGAAACCCGCTCGGCACGGCTACGGCTTCTGGTGTCCAAGGTGCCGCTATTCATCAAGATCGGCCCTAAGATCGGGCTCGGCTATCGCCGCAACCAAACCGCGGGGACCTGGGTCGTCCGCCTCTCCGACGGCAAGGGGCGCAACACCCGCAAATCGATCGGCAGCGCCGACGACTACGAGGAAGCCAACGGTGACAAGGTCCTCGACTTCTGGCAGGCGCAGGAGGGCGCCCGCAAGCTCGCGCATGGGGACGGTCCGATTACCACCGTGCCCCGCGGAACCCCCATCACGGTTAAGCAGGCGCTCGAGCGATACGAAGCCGACCTGAAGATGCGCGGCGGCGACATCCACAACGTCGACCGCCTCAGGATCCACCTGCCGCCGGCTCTCGTCGGGAAGAGCGTCGCCTTGCTCACAGTGGACGACCTGCGCAATTGGCGAGACGGGCTGAGACGCCGCCCGGCCTCGATAAATCGTATTTGCACGGTCCTAAAGGCGGCGCTCAATCTCGCTGCATCCAAGGACACGCGCCTGTCCGCCCGGGCATGGGAAGTCGGCCTCGCGGCGCTTCTTGACGCCGAGGAGGTGCGTAACGTCATCCTGCGCGACGCTGAGGTCCTGACATTGATCGAAGAGGCGAAGGCATACGGAAGGGAATTCGGTCTTTTGGTCGAGGTCGCGGCGATCACCGGTGCCCGCGTCAGTCAGATCCGTCGGCTCGAGGTCCAAGACCTCCAGCTCGGGAAGGCACCGCGACTGATGATGCCATCATCGAGGAAAGGAAAGGGAGTCAGGAAGATCATGCGCCGACCCGTGCCCATCTCGGTGGGACTGGCGGCACGGTTGGCCGCCGCTGTCGAGGGCCAGGCGCCGACAGCCTCGTTGCTGGTCAAACCGAGCTGCGAACCCTGGAGGAAGTCGGATCACTCGCGCCCATTCGCCCGGGTGGCGAGGCGTGCCCGACTCGACCCGCACAAGGTGACGCTCTATGCGCTGCGGCATTCGAGCATTGTCCGTCAGCTGCTCGCCGGAGTCCCCATCCGGGTCGTCGCGGTCAACCACGACACGTCGGTCGTCATGATCGAGCGGACCTACAGCCGGTATATCGGCGATCACTCCGACGCCCTGGCGCGCGTAGCCCTCCTCGACACGACGCCGGCCATAGCGGAATAGTCCCGCCGCATGAATGAACCATCCTGAGATAGTGCCCAGGTCTGTTATCGGCGACCGCGACCGCATGGGCAGCCGGCTCACCGGTCGGACTTCAAGCCCTTGGGGGACGCACCGTTGAGCACACTAGATCTTGACATACTGAAGGACTTGCTGTAGATTAATCGTCCAGGGGCGGTCCGTGGCGGATCGTCCGCACAGGATTCCACAGACAGGCAAGCTAGCCTATGCCCGGCTGCGGGGGCGGGACCGCAGTAAGCCATCGCCCTGGGAGGGGACGATGACAGCGCCACGACAACCACCCTATGCGGTGGGCTTGTCGTCGTGCGCTCCCTAGCAACGAACTCGACAAGCCGGCCGCGCGAATTGTGGAGTTCGTGCGATGTCGTTCATTGTCCCTCCCTTGCCAGGCGAGCGTCTTCTGACGCCCAAGGAAGCCGCCCGGCGGGCCGATTGCCACACTACGGCGATCTACAACTTCATCAATAGCGGCAAACTCGCGGGCGTCACCGTTGCCGATCGTCAGCTGATCGCCGAAAGCGAAGTCGAAAGGTTTATTCGCGAATGGCCCTCGCGCAACCGAGGCGTCAGTGCGCGGTGGCGTGAATACCGTGCGTGGAAGGCCGGCCGGGGCGCTGCCAAGCCGACGGGAGCTCCGTGATGACCGCCTCGGCGAGCTCTGCGCCGGCGAGGCGCGCCCGCACGGTCAAGCAATTCCGCGCGGACTATGGCGTCGGCAAGACCCTCACCTACGCCGAGATTAAGGCCGGCCGTCTCCGCGCCGTGAAGGTCGGCACTAGGACTCTCATCCTCCATGGGGACAGCGAAGCGTGGGCGCGCTCGTTGCCGGCGGTGACGTCATGACAGGCACCCGTCTCGTCCCGACCCGTGCGATCAAAGACGCCGTGAAGGGCCAGGAGGTCGAAATCCTCGACCAACTCGAGATCGACTGGATGAGCGGCAACCCGCACATTGCCTGCCCATACCCCACCCACGATGACGATAATCCAAGCTGGCGTTGGGACGAGAAAAAAGCGAGTGCCTTCTGCACTTGCATCGAGAAGTCCCACTCGATCTTCGATGTCGTCGGGGCGATGGAGGGGGTCGACTTCGAAGCCGCGAAGATCCGCGTCTCGGAGATGCTCGGGTGCAGAGAACTCATTAACGACCAGGTCTCAGCCAAAAACGGGCGCTATCAGGCCTCCGATGCGGAAAGCCTGTTGAACGCTCCGGCCGAGGATCGCGACGACACATTACCCCGCGCGTATCTAGCCCACCGGCTTTCGGTTCCGGCCGAAGAGGTATTGATGCCGTCAACACCCACGATCGGGTTGACGGCGCTTGGCTACTTCGATCCACCGTCAGAGGGGTCCAAGGCAAAGCCGAAGCCGATCGGCAACTTCCCGTGTGCAGTGTTCGGCACGGTTTCCGTCGACGGGCGCGCGCACGCGCATCGCATCTATCTCGCACCCAAGGCTGCCGGGAAAGCCGACCTCGGAAACGACCCCGACGGCCACCCGCGCCAACCGAAGAAGTCGGCAAAGCTGACCGACGGCGTCAGCCGGTCTGGATGTGCTGTCCTTTGGGGCGACCCTTCGCGTGCCCCGCATCTTCTCCTGACCGAAGGTATCGAGAATGGCGCGGCGGTGGCCTTGGCGTTTCGGGCTGCGATCGAGGCGCAGGAGATCGCGGTTGCTGCGGGCATCTCGGCGAACGGGGTCGAGGCATTTCAGCCGTATTCGGTCACAAAGAGGATTACGGTCTGCGCCGACCGTGATGAAGCCGAGAAGCTGAACGGCAAGCCTGGTTCGCAACGGGGCGAGAAAGCGGCTCGGAAATTCGGAATCCTCAACCACGAATGCGTCACGGTGGATATCGCGCTCCCGGGCGACAATGGGGAGAAGTTGGACTGGCTCGATGTGTTCCGGCGCGACGGTATCGAGGGCGTTCAGGCTGGCATCCAGGCCGCCGCTTCCTTCGTTCCGACCGCTATCGAACTGGAGGACCTCGCCCGCGACAAGTCCTGCGCAGCGGACTTGCGAAAGATCGCCGAGGATTATCCGCTTCCCCAGATGGATACGTTGCATCTCCAGTACGCTTACACGGGCTCCGGCAAGATCAAGGTTCACAAGAGGGACGGGTGGAAACCCGACCCGGACACCGGGGCTCGGGTGCCCGTGCTGATCCCGGTAACCACACCGTTCGGCATCCCGGCTCGCCTGCGCCACGCCGAGCAGCAGGATGCCTACGGGCTCCGCTGTGTCGTGCAGGATATGAACGGCGAACCTCGGGCGATTGATTTCGACCGGTCTGAACTTCCCAGGACAGGCGCTTCAGAAATCCAATCGAAGCTCTTCGCGGCCGGATTGCGGACGGAGGCGGGCGGCGACAAGACCGCCGTGGAATGCTTGAAGGCCGCCGATCCCAAGAACGAGATCGTCGTCTATCGCCGGCCGGGGTGGCACGAGGTCCCTGGTCTCGCGGATCCTGTCTTCATTTGCCCGAACGGGGAGGTGATCGGAGCACCAGAAGGACTTTTCCTTGAGCTCGGTCCGTCTACGCGGATCGAGCCTAGCGTGGCCGTTGCGGGCGATCTGGCGGGCTGGCGGGGCGCAGTCGACACTGCTTTGTCAGTAACCGGATGTCCCCATTGGACATTGGGAATAGTCGCAGCGTTCGCCGGACTCTTGGTCTCGCTCATCCGCCTAGATACCTGCGGGATCAATCTCTCGGGCCAATCCTCTTCAGGGAAATCCACCGCTCAACAGCTTGCCGTCTCGGCTTGGTCGACGCCCGACATCCGCCGCCCTGGCCTTTCTCAGTCAGCGCGCGCAACGGATAACGCGACAGAGGCGCTCGCCGAACGCGCCACCGGCACGATCCTTTCTCTGGATGAGTTGGCGCATGTCAGCGGCAAGGTCGTCCAAAAGCTAATCTACATGCTCGCGGGCGGAGTCGGTAAGCGGCGCATGACATCGGACGCTAAACTCCGCGAGAGCTACTGCTGGTCGACCTTCGCCATTCTATCCGCCGAGTGCTCCCTCGAGGAGAAGATCCGGGCCGATGAGGGCGAGTGGCTCGCCGGTATGGCCGTGAGGGTCGTCGACGTCGACGTGTCAGATATTGACCGGAAGGTTGATCCAGGGACGCTCCGCCTCATCGCGCAGATCGGACACCACTACGGGCACGCCGGACCGGCCTTTGTCCGTGCGATGATCTCGGAGGGCGTACATCGGCGGGCGCAAGCTCTCCGCGAACGGGTTCTTGCTGCGAGCCACGAGATCGCCGGCGCTGATGCTGACAGCGCGGTATCACGCGCCGCGATACCATTCTCATTGCTGTTGATCGCCGGCGAGATGGCAAAGGTCTTAGGCGTCATTTCACAGGAGACCGCGGTCGTCGATGCCGTGAATTGGGCGTGGGATCGCTTTCTGCATTCCTCAGATAGCCGTGCGCTCGATCCCGAAGCTCAAGCCCTTTCCAATCTTCGGCGCTACATCGCCGAGCGCTGGGACGTGACGCTCAAGTCGGTCACCTCCGCGTTGGGAGCGAACCGCGAGGCGGTGGGCTGGTACGACGATACAGCGGTCTACATCCCCAAGGACCGGATGGGGGAGGCGACCGGAGGCATCCTGAAAGGGTCGCATGTTGGCGCAATGTTGGACCGCCTGGGGCTGTTGGCGAGCCGACCCGAGCCGGACCGGTTCACTGTTTCCTGGGTGCCCAAGATCGGTCGGGTCAGGTCTTACGCGCTGAGGCTCTCGGAGTTCGGACGCTCGGGCGCGATCAAGGACCCGGAAAGCGAATTCGCCGTCTACAAAGGCGCCGCCGATGACTGACATCTTCGCGGCCCTCGATGCGGCAATCGCGGAAATCGGCCAAAAGCGCCGCTCAAGGTTCCCGTTATTCCCGTCAGCAGCGCCGGCTCGGACCGGCACGGGAACGGTCAAGTTACTGGAAAACAACGGAGTTCCCGTTCTTCCCGTAGTTCCCGTCGAAAATGACGTCATTCACGAAGGAACCGAAGAAACAGGTGGAAGCGCACCAAGGGGTACGAACGACCACAGCGAAATTGGGCCTGAAGTATATACATTCAAAAGTACGGGAAGTACGGGAAGTACGGGAATTCTCGAGGGTTTCTGCGGCTCAGAGAGTCCCCGTGGCTTTTTTGAGCGCGGGAACTGCGGGAACACGCCGCCGGTCGCGCACCCTGAAATCGCCCACCTCGTCGAGCAGAGCCTGTTCATCGACTTCGAGACGCGGTCGGTCGTCGAACTGAAAGAAGCCGGGCCGTTCGTTTTTGCCGAGCACAGCACGACCGAAGTTTGGGTAGCCTGCTACGCCATCGGCGGCGGCCCAGTGGACGTCTGGCATCCGGGTGACCCGGTCCCCGCAAATCTCACCGCGCATGTACGTGCCGGACTGCCGCTTATCGCCCACAACGCCTCTTTCGAACGGGTGGTCTGGGCTAAGATATTGTCCCCGCGTCACGGCTGGCCAGAGCCGACGCTTGAGCAGTGGCATTGCACTGCCGCGATGGCCGCCGCCATGGCGCTGCCTCGGAAGCTCGAGAAGGCGGCGCAGGTGCTGGGCTGTACCTTTCAGAAGGACATGGTGGGCAACAAGCTCATCCTCCGGATGGCAAAGCCGCGCACAGTCGAAGGTGTTCCCTGCCCCTTATGCGACGCCGCGGGCAGTGAGCAGGCGGGTTCCGCGGAATGCCCTTGTCAGCGCGACCCAAGCTGGCGGCTGAAGGTCACCTGGCACGACGATGCCAAGAGTATCAAGCGCGGTACAGAATATTGCATCCGCGATGTCGAGACCGAGCGCGAGCTGCTGACGAAACTGCGGCCCTTACCCGCTTTCGAGCGCGAAGTGTGGCTCCTAGACCAGCGCATCAACGATCGAGGCGTCTTCGTTGACCTCCCCATCGTTTGCAATGCTCAACGCATCGTCGTCGATCGGCTGAAGGAGCTAAATTCGGAGCTGTACGAGGTGACTGCAGGCGCGGTCGGCGCCGCGACACAGATCGCTAAATTGCTCGCTTGGTTGAGGTCTAAGGGCGTCGAGCTTCCTGGAGGCACTGAAAGCAACAAGCTGGACAAGGAAAAAGTCAAAGTTCTGCTCCAAGGCGACCTGCCCGCCGAATGCCGCCGTGCTCTTGAGATCCGCCTTGAAGCGGCCAAGACGAGCACAGCAAAGCTTCAAGCTTATGCCGATCGAACGAGCGCTGACGGCCGCATGCGAGACAACCTCATTTACGCCGGCGCAGGAAGGACCGGCCGTTGGTCGGGTAAGGGCGCGCAGTTGCAGAACGTGCCGCGGCCACCGGAGAGTATGAAGTCGAACGATATCGATTGGATGCTCAAATTTATTGATTCGGAATGGAGGATCCAGGACATCGAGATGTTGATGCCGGTGCAGGGCCTCGATCTCATCACCGCCTGCCTGAGGGCGATGTTGATCTCAGTGCCGGGGCACGATCTGATCGCCGCCGATTACAACGCCATCGAAGCCCGGGGTACGGCGTGGCTTGCTGACGCGAAAGGCATGCTTAGCGTCTTCGAACGTGGCGAAGATCCGTACCTCTATATGGCCTGCCAAATCTATAACAAGCCGCAAGGGAGCCTGACCCGGGAGGGTCACCCCATTGAGCGGCAGTTGGGCAAGACTGCGGTCCTCGGTCTCGGATACCAAATGGGTGCCGAGAGGTTCAAGAAGACCTGCGAGAAAGATGGTGTCCCGATCACTGATGACCAGGCCGAAAGAGTCAAGAGGATCTACCGCGCGTCCAATCCGGAAATCGTTCGGCTCTGGCGCGAGCTGCAAGAGGCAGCAATCCGGGCGGTTCAGAACCCTGGAAAATGGGTCGAAGCCGCGAATGGCCGGCTCGGCTTTTTGATGGATGGTAGGTGGCTCCATCTGAGACTGCCGTCGAGCAGACTGCTGACCTATGCGAACCCGAGATACGAGTTGGCTGAAACCCGCTTCGGGCCAGGCTGGACTGTGACCTTCGAGGGCATTGATAGCTTTACCCACAGATGGGAGAGGCGGCAGATCTACGGCGGCATGTGGTGCGAGAATGCGGTGCAGGCGATCTGTCGGGATCTGCTCGCCAATGCGATGCTGAACATTGAGGCTGCCGGTTACCCGATCGTGCTCAGCGTACACGACGAAGTGGTTGCCGAAGTCCGGGACAAGTTCGGCACTGTCGAGGAATTCGAGCAGATCATGTGCCGTTTGCCGGACTGGGCGAGCGGTTTCCCTGTCAAAGCGGATGGATGGCGGGCGAAGCGCTATCGAAAGTAGTGGGCGGGTGGGATCTGTGGTCGATGATAAGAAATGCATGTTGCTGAGGGCGGCGCACCATCGCCGGTCTCGATCGCGCGATGCACCGGTGGCCGAGTGGACGACAAGCTCGAAGGGTCTGCGCCACCAAATTCGCCGCCGGTCACAGCTCGAGTTCGACCGCCGAAACTGCCCCTACCGGAAGAGGTAGGCGAAGCATCCTGGATCGGCGGTGTAAGCAATTGAGGCTACAGACTTCTGGCCAAGACGACGAGCCCGCGAGCCTTGCGAAGGGGCGATGGTGAGTGCGCCCCCTCCAACAACCGACAGCTTCGCCTGCGCGGTTGAAGTGACGGGCAAATCGGACTTGAGTCTCAGCAACGACAGAGTATTACGTTTTCTGGCACCCCCCGACCCACCGCTGGTGGCTCGTACGAACTTGATTTTGCGAACCAAATCGCCTTTCAAGCCGGGTGAAATGGTGTGTATTGGGGTCAGCAGTGCCGGTGCGGCCCGGTAAGGGCTTCGTCCGCCGAAGTCGCAGAATCGCTCGGTTTGTTGGGGTTGCAGGATTCGAGAGAGGGGGAGCGGAAAACGTAATAGCAAGCCGCTCCTGCTCCGCCGTGGCCCACACCGTCAGGCTCTTCGATGTGGTGTGGCGCACGAGCAGCAAGAGCCGAGAACCAGCTCCGACAACTCCGCCATGGGCCGGATAGAGCGTTCGCCCATTTGGGTTCGACGGGGGTGACCACCCTCGATCACCCTTGTTCGGTTAGCACGCCCGAAGCGATGGACACAAAAGGGGTCGCACAATCCCCCGATCTAATGCCTTGCAATTGTTCTCGTGATCACCGATACCCGGAATGGATGCAAGAGGAACCTTTAATGGCTACGCAAGTTGCGATCTACGCCCGGGTCTCGACAGACGACAAAGGGCAAGACCCCGAGAACCAGCTCCGGCAGCTCCGCGCATGGTGTGGGCGGATGGGCTACCCGGTCGTGCGCGAGTACGTCGAGCATGAGAATGGCGGGAAGGGTGTCAAGTACCGGAAGCAGCTTGCCGCGATGTTTGATGGTGCCGCGCGACGCGAGTTCGACCTCTTGCTCGTATGGTCGCTCGACCGCTTCAGCCGAGAGGGTATGGCGTCCACGGTCGCGCATCTGCAGCGCCTCGCCTCGCATGGCGTCTCATTCCGCTCCTTTACCGAAGAGCACCTGTCGACGGAGAACGAACTCGTCCGCAACATCCTCCTTGCTGTGTTGTCCTCCCTCGCCAAGCTCGAACGCGAGAAGATCAGCCAGCGGACGAAGGCCGGCCTCGAACGAGCACGCGCAGCTGGCAAAGTCCTCGGGCGGCCCAAATTCAGCGATGGTGACCGGGAGAAGCTGCGCAAGGCTCTCGATATTGGGGAGAGCTGGCACGCCATCAGCAGGAAGACCCGGATTCCCTACGCGACTGTAAAGAAGCACGCGCGGGCGATGGGTTACGAACCCGCGCAACGCCTGAACAAGCCAAAGGCCGCCGCCGGCGGACAGATCAAAACCAATTATTCAGGGCTGCCGACACTATCGGAAGTGCTCGCGCAGCATTCCGCCCGTCAGCCAATGGTCCGAAACATTGAGATAGCGGCTGATAGTCTGGAGACCGCGTCAGCAAGGCGCGAGGCGACATGCCGTGAGCCGCTAGCTACGAACGGTCGCAATCGGCGACATCAAGAAAATCCGCATGGTTGAGGGTTGACCCCTCCGCCTTTAGTTCGCGCGCCCCCGCCTCGCTAAATCAAGCGCCGCCGGCGATTGCGAGATCGATTTTCGCGTTTGGGGATTCCATCCCAGCGCCCAACTGCCCTAACCCCCGAGGGCCTTTCGTTGCCTCGTTGGGGCCCACCCGCGCCTCCTATTGCCGTCCGGGGTCCTCCGGCGACACTGCCACTCAACGCCTGGGCGCCTCGTCGCGATAATGAGAGGTCCCCCCTTCGGCGTCGTGTCTGGTGCCTGCTTGTTGTCAACCTCGGGTCGCCCGCTGCCGTCGCCGGCGAAATCAGCGCCTCGCCGTCCGGGTGAGAGTTTCTCCATGGTGTCGAGAAGTGCCCGTCCCTCTGCGCGTTGCCGGGTCCTCCGGCCGCCAAGATCCCCTGGCGTCCGGCATCGATAGGGGTCCCCTCTCAACGTCTCGACGCCCGCCTAGGCCGCAGCCGCGCGGCGGGTCAGATCAGTATGTTGTAGTCGTTCGTTAACTGTTCTCCCAGATCTTGCGCGGCAAGGCGATTCTGGGTATACTGCCTTCGAAGGCCCGCCCTGTGGCCGGGAACCCCAACATCGAAGGTGAGACCAATGTTTGATGGGCATGCTTTTGCCGACAGCGTCGGTGCGCTCTTCTTTAAGAAGGCCGAGGCGCGCTTGGGCGCCCTCCTTGCCGAATACGGCGTCTCGGACCCCAGCGAACTCCCACTCGACGTCCAAGGCGAGATCCTTCAGCGCGCGATCGTCGAGACAGCCGCTGCCAACTTCCCCACAGCCAATATTGCAGCGCTGAGGCATGGCTTCCGATCTTTTACCCATCCCGCGTTCATCCCGGCATTTGAGCGGGTGATGT
The DNA here is from genome assembly GCA_963796155.1 of uncultured Alphaproteobacteria bacterium. Taxonomy (GTDB): domain Bacteria; phylum Pseudomonadota; class Alphaproteobacteria; order ATCC43930; family CGMCC-115725; genus AP-15. The sequence continues at coordinate 24,797 of CAWCKT010000006.1, forward strand.
CTTGGGCGGCAGGAACCGGCGATCCCTTCGGGGCGGCTGAGGGAGCCGATGCCGCCGTTGTGCTCGCCGCCTTTGGCCTTCTGGTCGCACCATGTCACCGGAAGGGGGCGCGCATCCTCGAGGAGCCGAGCAACGACATCGACACCGTGTTATCGCTCTTCTCTCGCTGGAAAACGGCATTTGTCGGCTACAATGCCTGTCTCGCGCCGTTTTACGTGCTTCTAACCGATTGCGTTCGAACTCTGCGGCAACGGGTGCTCTGCCACCCGGAGGTCAAGATCCTATTTGAACGCCCCGGTGCGTCACTGCCAGCGGATCCCCGGCAAAGCTTCGTGCCTGGAATGGCGCTGTTTGGTCGTCAGCCAGGAGATACCATCTCGACCGTCGCGCTGATCGATCCGACCCGCTTGACGGGCTCGGTCGTATTGTATGCTGGTTGGGAGGTCGAGGGGCGGCCGCACGGCACTCCCAATCAAGGTTGTGTCCCGTTTCCGACCCAGCTGCTGCGCGCAGTGGTGACTGATCCGTTAATTGCTCATTCCCTCCGCCGACCCGCTGGCACTCCGATGACCGTGCAATGAGCGGTGCTCCTGTCTGCGCTAACCGGCCAAGAACTGCTGCAGCGCCCGGATACCGACCCGTCTGCACGGATGTCGGATGATCAGGATCGACGGCTGGTGGCAGGCTGCCGAACTTCATCAGGCACGCCATCAGCAACAGGCGAGCCGAGCCCCCGATGAAGTTGGGGTCATGCAGGGGAACAAAGCCCTCGGCGTTCCCGCGCCCGACACGAACCACCGGAAGCCCGCTATGTACCGCCCGCAGCATCAGGCGGTGCCTGACATTCGAGACGTTCCTCCCATAGGGGATGAGCTTTCGACGATGAAGCATGCCAGTGGCGCTGTCGCTCGATTGACCGTTTTGGGTGGGTACCTGCCGTTGGCACCCGGGGTTTCCACCGTCCGGTATCCGATCCCTCAACGGACCTTCAAGTACGTTGCCACGGTTCAGAGCGTAACGGACGAGACGTGCCAATTCCGGACATCCAACAGTGATGGAGAGCTAGTCTAGCCCATGCTTTCGGACGTCGGCACTGCATGGTGTCATCTTTGGGCCGGACCGGTGCGGGCCTGGTCGGCGAAAGGTAGGCAGAACGCGATATCTCGCGTTGATCCCGTGACCCGCGGAGTCAAGCTCCGCCCAGGGGAACACTGCTAACATCAACACGCGTTGCTCATCGGAGCGGGACGGCGTCTGTGGCCGGCTTGATTTCCGAGGCGGGCCCGGTGACAGTCTTCGACGCACCGCGCGGCACCTGCACCTACCGCGTTGCCCAACCACCTCAGCAACCTCGGCGAGCATTGAAGTTCTCGCCTGTCGGACGATCCGATTCTCGATCTGGCTAGAGTAGCAGGCGTAGCAGTATTTTGGCGTTGGAGTAACGGTAAGGAGCAATATCATGTTGAAGGGTAAAGTGGCGGTCGTTACCGGCTCGACGAGCGGGATTGGGCTCGGGATCGCGCGCACGCTTGCCGCCGAAGGCGCCGATCTTATGATCAACGGGCTCGGCGAGGCTGCAGCGATCGACAAGCTACGCCAGGAGATTACCGCCGCTCACGGTGTACGCGTGGCCTTTAGCGGCGCCGATCTCTCCAAGCCAACCGACGCTACGGAGCTGATCGAGCATGCGACGCGCGAACTCGGACGCGTCGATGTGCTCGTCAACAACGCGGGCATCCAGCATGTTTCACCAGTACACGAATTCCCGGTCGAGCGCTGGCATGCAGTGATCGCGATCAACCTGACTGCTGTATTCTTGACCACCCGAGCGGCGCTGCCGCAAATGCTCGAGCGGGACTGGGGTCGAATCATCAATATCGCGTCGGTACACGGCTTGGTCGCCTCGGTGGATAAGTCCGCCTACGTGGCATCCAAGCACGGCGTGGTCGGCTTGACCAAAACCGTGGCGCTCGAGACGGCGACCACCGGCATCACCTGCAACGCGATCTGTCCCGGCTGGGTGCTCACGCCGCTGGTGCAGAAACAGATCGATGCCCTTGCTGCACTTGAGAAACTTGACCCCGAGGAAGCAAAAGTGAAGCTCCTCGGCGAAAAGCAGCCCTCTCTGGAGTTTACCACTCCGGAGCAACTCGGCGCGCTCGCCGTATTTCTTTGCTCGGACGCCGCCGCGCAGCTCAACGGCGTGCCACTGCCGGTCGACGGCGGCTGGCTCGCGCGATGACGCGAACGCTGGGAGGCCGCGGTTCAGAATGACCCGAACAGCTTCCCCAGAACAATAACAGCCGTCAGCGCGATCAAAGGACCCACGAGACCCACCATCATGATCTCGCGGTAACTCCCCCGCTGGGTGGCGCCACAGATTGCCAGCAAGGTAACGACCGCGCCGTTGTGCGGTAGCATGGCAAGGGTACCGGAGCTGATGGCGGCCACGCGGTGCATCAGTTCAGCGTGAATGCCCATGCTCGCCGCGAGCTGGGCGTAGGCTTCGCTCAACGAGTTCAGCGCGATGGTCAATCCGCCCGAAGCCGACCCCGTGATGGCGCCCATCACGTTCGCGGCTACGGCAATCGACACAAGCGGCCCCCCGGGTATTGCCAGGAATCCGTCACGCACCACGGCAAACGCAGGCAATGCCGCCACCACCGCGCCGAAACCCACCAAACTCGCCGTGTTGAGAACAGGCAGCACTGAGGCGTTGGCGCCGGCATCGAGGGTCTTCCGCAACTCCGACAGGCGCTTGCGGTGGATCACCGCCAGAACCAGCGAGGCGATCGCGAGCGCCGTCACGACGGACCAGGCCCCGCTCACAGCGGAGAGCGTCGTTTCTCCGAATCGCGGCTCGGCGAGGAACCCGGTGTACATCCGCGGGAGCACGAACAGACTCATGAAAAGGTTAGCCGCGAGCACGATCAGGATTGGGGCCACCGACAGCGCAAAGGACGGCAACTCCTCGCTCCGAACGCCGTGCGGCAGTTCGGCGGGGTCGAAATTGTCGGCGTTCGCCGCTCGCTCGCGCACGAACTGATCATCGGCTGTTGCCGGTGTTTCGGCGCTGTATCCCTCGCCGGCCCCCCGCGCGCGCGTCTCGATCAAGTGTAGCCACCATAGGCCAAAGCTCAGCATGATCGCAAATGCGAGGATACCGAGAATTGGCGCCGCAAACAGCGTGGTGCCGAAATACGCCATCGGGATGGCGTTCTGAATGGCCGGGGTACCCGGTAGAGCCGTCATCGTGAAGGTAAAGGCGCCGAGCACGATCGCCGGCGGGATCAGCCGATGTGGAACCGCCGCCTGCCGGAACAACGCGGCCGCCACCGGGAACACCGCGAAAGCGACGACGAAGAGGCTGACACCGCCATATGTGAGCACTGCACAGGCCAGCACTACCGCCATGACCGCACGCGTCTCTCCGAGCCGCTCGGTTATGCCACGGGCAATCGAAAGCGCGGCACCGCTATCATCCATCAACTTGCCGAAGACACCGCCGAGCAGGAAAAGCGGGAAGAAATTGATGATGAAGCCTCCCGTGCCCCGCATGAAGGTCAGCGTCCATTTGGCGAGCAGCGGCTCCCCCGAGAAGGCGGCGGCCACGATCGCCGCTGCAGGTGCAGCCAAAAGCAGCGTGAAACCGCGAAAGGCGAGAAAGATGAGCAGGCCGAGAGCGATCAGGATACCGAGTAATTCGACGGTATAGGCATTCATTGCGGCTTGCAGGCCTTCAGAGAGGCGTAGATCAGCTTCCGCACACTCGTGCGGGTGGCACGACGTTCATGGCCGGTTGTCGGTCAGCGTCATGATCCATCCTCGCCTATCCGGTCACCCGCCAAAACGCGAACAGGACCGACATCAAGATCACAATCACTCCTGTGGCAACGACCAGTCGGTCGGCAAACAAACGACGCATTGGGAGCCTCCCCCTAGACGAAGCTATAGCGCTCGGAATGGTACTTCGACAGCGGCACGCCTAACTCGCGGAGCGCCTTTTCGATCGCATCCATCATCACGTCCGGCCCGCAGATGAAGTACTCGTCGTCGGAATATAGCGGCGCGAGGTGACGCTTGAACATCTCAGCGGTGATGAAGCCCTGCTCGCCGGTCCAGCGCGCCGGCGGATCGGCGAGCACATGGACAATCGACAGGTTGAGCCTCTCCTTCAGCGCCTCCAGTTCTTCGCGGAAGGTGATCAATTCCCAGTCCTTGCTGCCGTAGAGCAAGATCACGGGCCGCTTGTCGCCTCGGTCGGCGAGGGTGCGGATCATGTTCATCATCGGCGTAACGCCGATGCCACCGGCGATCAGCACTCCAACTCGGGGCTTGTCGAAGCCGGAAGGAGCCTGGTACCCCCGGTACAGTTCCAAGACGGCGGTCCATCTCATCGACGAGGATGATCGAAGAACCGGTCCGATGCACGCAATGGCGTGCGGGCCGCGTGCATTGCCGGCCGCTGCTTTCCCTAGCCGCGCGGTTCAACCAACACCTGCTTTAGGAGCGTGACCTCGACGGCGGCGGCCGGAGTGTGGTCCGCCAGGCGGTTGGGCGCGGTGGTCGGGCCGTCCGAGCCCGCTGGGTACTCGAGGAGGGGAACCCGTCCCTGGGCCCAGGCATCGAGGATAGGCGTGATGGCCCGCCAGGACTCCTCCGCCTCGTCGTCCCGGATGGATAGCGTGCAGTCCCCCTCCAGGACCTGAAGCAACAGGCGCGCGTAGGCCGGCAATTCCTGAGAGGTGAAATCGGCACTCAGCTCGATACGCTCCAGGGGGAACAGAACGCCGGGGCGATTAAGATTGATGCCGAAGGCCAGCCGGTCGGGCTCCAGTAGCAGGCGCACCACGTTCGGCAGGGGATCATTCGCCTCGAACGCCAGATGGGGCACCGGCCGGAAGTGGACGGCGATCTCGCGCCGCTCTCGGCCCAGGGCCTTGCCGCTGCGCAATTTGAACGGAACGCCGGCCCACCGCCAGTTGTCCACCCACAGTGTGACCTGAGCAAAGGTTTCCGTGCCGTGTGCCGGGTCGATCCCTTCCTCGTCCGCGTACCTTGGGACCTGACGCTCGCCGATATGACCCGCGGTATAGCGGGCCCTGACGGTGTACCGCTCGACCTCCTCCGGGGAGAGGTGGCGGACGGCCCGCAGGACATCGATCTTGCGGTCGCGCAGAGTGCGTTCGTCCAGGGTGAGGGGGGCCTCCATTCCCACCAGGCAGAGGAGCTGAAGCAGGTGGTTTTGGATCATGTCCTTGAGCGCCCCTACCCCATCGTAGTAGGACGCTCGCCCTTCCAGGGTGAGACTTTCGTCCCACACGATCTCCACCCGCTCGACGTGATCGCGGTTCCACAACTGCTCGAAGATGCGGTTGGCGAAGCGCAGCCCCAGGACGTTCTGCACCGTCTGCAGATGCAGGAAGTGGTCGATGCGGAAGACAGCGTTCTCAGGGAAGGATTGGTGCAGCAGCCGGTTCAGCGCCTGCGCCGAGGCAAGATCCTCGCCGAACGGCTTCTCGATGACGACCCGGCTCCCCTTCGCCAGGCTGGCTCCAGCCAAGGCCTCGAGCGTGGGCAGGAACACGCTCGGGGGCAAGGCCAGGTAGGCGATGATAGGCTCGCAGTTTGGCTTCAGCGCCTCGACCAGCTGGCTACTTTCGGTCGCTTCGGCACGGCGGTACTCTACCGAAGAGAGAAACGCGTTCCGCGACTGAAGGCTGACATCGCCGGCGTAACGTTCGAGGGTCTCTCGGAGGCGGTGAGTGCCCCAGGCGTCACGCGTGATGCCGAGGACGGAGAATCCCAAGGGAAGCTTGCCCATCTGGTGAAGGCGGGCCAGGGCCGGCATCAGCTTACGGGAAGCCAAGTCGCCGTTGGCGCCAAGGATGACTAAGCGGTGGCTCATGCACGTTACCTCCGGGTGTGTCTCAGTAGCCGGCGCACACTGTTCGAGTATATCGCATCAGCTTTTCCTATAGCCACGGAGCCATATCGAGGTATAGCCCGCACACTCCAGGTCGTCGGCACTACGATCGCAGACCTTCGACCTGAGTCCTGAAATCCTACCTGCACCGGCCGCCGTCGAGATCCGACCCCGGCAACCGCACCCAGCATTGACCGCGACCGGGGGCGAAGTGAAGGACGTTAATTAAGAACCGTTTTCCCATCGCTGTCTTTGCGGGCAGAGGCACAAACCCCGGCGCCGGTGATTCCTCCTCGCGGAGATCGGGCAGGGTTTCTTCGAATTGTCCGCGCCAGTCGGGCATGCTGCTCGACTAGTCTCCTTCATCTATGACACGGTCAGCAGCCATGGCGAATCGAACCCCAACTCAACCAAACGGATCCAGCTCGGTGTCTGCGATGCCATCCAGCGGGGCGGCGCACCGAGTTGGCGCGAGCGTTTAGTAAGCCAGACGCGGGTTTGATCCCGCACGGCAGTCGGCGGCTGGTGTGCGCCGGGCTGTCTGCCTCCGCAGAGCTGTTGCTGCGCTCACCTCGTCGCCACACTGCGGCTGAAGAGGGCCTCATGGCCGCTCTCCAGGAAACTCTTGGCGTCGAGGAGGCCGAAGAGTTCGATACCCAAGGCCACGAGCCCTGTCCAGCCGGTCTGATGGCTGGCCCCCAGTCCAGCGCCATTGTCACCATGAAAGTACTCATAAAAGAGGAGGTGGTCGCGCCAATGAGGATCGGACTGGAACGTCTCGGCCCCCCCGTATACCGGCCGGCGACCGCCGGCATCGCGCAGGAAGATGCTCGTCAGCCGCTCGTTGATCTCGAGGGCCACCTCGAAGAGGGTCCGCATCTGCCGGGAACCGGTGGGGCATTCCACCCGAAACTCGTCGCCGTAATAGAGATAGAACTGCAGCAGCGCGCGGATGATTAGGGCGTTCACCGGCAACCAGATCGGGCCGCGCCAGTTCGAGTTTCCGCCGAACATCCCACTGTCCAATTCCGCCGGCAGATACGTGACGCGGTATTCCTGGCCCTCCACATAGAACGCATAGGGCTGCCGTTCGTGAAATTTGGACAGGGAACGGATGCCATAGGGGCTCAGGAATTCCTCCTCGTCGAGCAGTTTAGCGAGCACCCGGCGTAACCGCTCCGGGGTCAGCAGGGCGAGGATCCCGCGCTCGCCCACGCCATAATGGCCAGGACCCGACGGATGGATGAAGCCCCGCAACTGCGGCATTTGCCGCAGGCGCTCTTGGAAGAGGGTCGCCATTCCGGGGACACGCGCTCGCTGCCACGGTTCGATCACCGTCGTCGCACAAAGCGGCAAGAGGCCCACCAGGGAGCGCACCTTGAGCCGCGTCGCGCGGCCATCAGGCAGCACCAGCATGTCATAATAAAAACCGTCCTCCTCATCCCACATGCCTTCCTCGCCGGAGCCATTCATGCCGGCGGCGATCCACAGGAAATGATCGATGAACTTCTCCACCAGAGGCTCGTATGTCGGGTCGTGGGCGGCGAGCTCGATCGCTAGCTCACCCATATTCTGGGTGAACAGAGCCATCCAGGCCGTGCCATCCGCTTGCTCCAGGTGACCGCCCGAGGGTAGCGGCGCGCTGCGGTCGAAGACGCCGATGTTATCGAGCCCGAGAAAACCGCCATCGAACACGTTCTTGCCCAAGCGGTCCTTGCGGTTCATCCACCAGGTAAAGTTGAGGAGGAGCTTATGGAAGGCCGACTTCAGGAAATCGAAGTCGGTTATGCCGCGCAGGGCCTCCTCGGTGCGGGTGAGAAACAGGGTGGCCCAAGCATGCACCGGCGGGTTCACGTCGCTGAAGTTCCACTCATAGGCCGGGATCTGACCGTTGGGGTGGAGGTAGTGACCGGTAAGCATGAGGTCGAGCTGCTGCTTAGCGAAGTCGGGGTCGACGATCGACAGCGCGACAGTGTGAAAGGCCAGGTCCCACGCGGCGTACCAGGGGTACTCCCACTTGTCGGGCATGGAGATGATGTCGTCATTGACCATGTGGAACCAGTCGCGGTTCCGGAAGACACGGCTCGGGGGGTGGAGGGGGTGGGCGCGGTGCTCGTCCAGCCAGGTGTCGGCGTCAAAATAGTAGTATTGCTTGGTCCACAGCATGCCGGCGAGGGCCTGACGCATGACATGGGCCGCGTCGGTCGACACCGAGGGGGGCGTCAGCGCCTGATAGAAGGCGTCGGCCTCAGCCTGTCGCGTGTGGACGACGGTGTCGAACGCTCCAAACGGATCGGTCAGCCGCCCTGGCGCGGTCCGGGTCAAGCGCAGCCGGATGACCTGCGTGCCCCCGGCCTCGACGCTGACCTGGTAGTGGGGAGCGGCCTTCGTGCCCCGCTGCGCCGGGTTCACCGCCTCCTGCAGCCCATGGACGACAGCTTCGTGCATGCCATCCTTCACGTAGGGGCTCTGATTCGAGGTACCAAAGAGCAGGACATGGTTGGTGTCGTTCTCGGTGAACAACAGCGGGACCTGGCCCTCGCAATAGAGATCATAGTCGTTGAGGGATTCCTGGAACAACAGGTCGGGATGGTGCGCGTGGATCACGCGGTGCCCCACATCCTCAACTGCGTGCAGGACAGGCTTCGTGCCGCCATCCGGCCACGACCAGGTGTTGCGGAACCACAAGGTCGGCAGCACGTGCAGCAGAGCGGCTTCAGGCCCGCGATTGTGGATGCTGAACCGGATCAGCACGTCTTCCGGGGCAGCCTTGGCGTACTCGACGACGACGTCGAAGTAGCGGTCGCCGTCGAAGATGCCGGTGTCGACGAGCTCATACTCGAGCTCGTCTCGAGAGCGTTGGCGATTCGTCGCTACGAGGTCGTCGTAGGGGTAGGCATCCTGGGGGTACTTGTACAGGTACTTCATGTAGGAGTGGGTCGGGGTACTATCGAGGTAGAAGTAGTACTCCTTCACGTCCTCGCCATGATTGCCCTCACTATTAGTCAACCCGAATAGCCGCTCCTTGAGGATCGGGTCCTTGCCGTTCCACAGCGCGAGCGCAAAACACAGCACCTGGTGGTGGTCACAGATCCCCGCCAGGCCATCCTCGCCCCAGCGGTAGGCGCGGCAGCGGGCCTGGTCGTGCGATAAGTAATTCCAGGCGTCGCCGTTCTCGCTATAATCCTCGCGCACCGTCCCCCATTGGCGCTCACTCAAGTACGGGCCCCATTTGCGCCAGGGCACATTTTGTTCCCGCGCCTCCTGCAAGCGCTCATGCTCCTTGGTCGTCGCCATACCCCAGCCTCCTTGAGTCCGTGGAACAGAAGTGCGCCGATGATTCGTCATCCGCGGCAGCTGACCCGTCCCGCTGGTAACTGCGTCCATAGAACCTTCCCCGGGCGGCGCAAGGTGGTGGCGGCGTTGGCGCCGCGGCGCGAAATCGCAGAAAGGCGAACCCGCTCAAGGTTCCCGGCTCGTCCCGCTTAGCGTGAGTCCATCACCCATTCTATGGCGTTACCCATGTTGCTAGCGCGCAGATGGGCACTTACCAGACCTGGAATTGCGCTACGACCCGCGCGGCGCCGCCCATGAAGGTCTGCGTCCAGTGCGTGAGCGGCGGTTCGCCGGAAAAGGCAGCGGACATCAGCGCCGCCGCCTACCCGACCAGCAGCACGCTCCAGGCATGATAGGCAAGACACAACAGCAACCCGAGGCGGAGGAAGATCCCGAGAAGCCCCATGCTTAGCACCCTCCCGGGTCGATCCTCCGGCTACCCCCGACCCGCGATAATGCAAAGACGGCGGCCATCAAAATGACGATCACAGCGGTAGCCACCACGAGCCGATCGGCGAACAGACGACGCATCCGCGCCTCCCCTTGAAGCGAAATCACCGGGCCATCGTCAACCGGCGGTCCGGTCTGCTTGCGCCTGGTATTCCCGCCCTCGCTGATTCCCAGGGACGGCAATCAATGTGGCTAGACGAAGCTGTAGCGTTCGGAATGGTATTTCGACATCGGCACATCGAGTTCGCCAAGCGCTCTCTCGATCGCATCCATCATTACTCCCGGCCCGCAGATGAAGTACTCGTGGTCGGCGTAGGGCGTTGGCAGGTAGCGCTTGAACATTTCAGCGGTGATGAAACCGCGCTCGCCTGTCCAGTCAGCCGGCGGGTTCGCGAGCACCTGGACAATCGTCAGGTTGAGCTGCCCTTTCAGGGCTTCCAAATCCTCACGGAAGGTGATCGAATCCCAATCCCTGCTCGCGTAAAGCAAGATGACGGGCCGCTTGTCGCCTTGGTCGGCGAGCGTGCAAATCATGCTGATCATCGGCGTGATGCCGATGCCGCCGGCGATCAGCACATGCATATCCGCCGGGTGGCCGATCGTGAACGCTCCGTAGGGCCCATCGAGGTAGACACGCTGACCCACCGGAACTTGGTGAATCCCGCTGGTGAAGTCGCCCAGGTTTCTTATCGACATCTCGACGCGGCCGTCGGTGACGGCGGCGCTGGATGAGAACGAGAAGGGATGCCCGGTGATCTTGAACGGGCTCCCCCACAACGTCAGCCAGCCGAACTGGCCAGGCGTGAAGCGGAACCCGGGGTGAGCGTCAGGCTGCATCACCAATGTCCAGGTGTCACCGCGCTCTTCGCGCACTTCAACGACGCGGTACGGCCGCCGAAGCACGAACAGCGGTTTGACGATACGCACGTAAACAAGCAGCCCGACCCAAAGGATAGGCAGCAAAATCCACAGCGCTCGCTTCCAAGGGTCGCCTAGGTAGAAGCTCCACCCCAGCATGTGCAGGAATCCCGCCGTGACCGCGATGACTGCGAGCGCGATATGAGTAAGATGCCAGGTCTCATACCTGATCCTGAACTTCGCGCGCCAGAGCGCCGCGACGACCAGCGTGATCACGCAGAAAATCGACAGAAAAGCGAAACGGGCGCCCCACGGCACCTCGATAAAATTGGGCATCTCGCGCAATTCCGGACGGACGGACAGGAGGATGAGCGGATGCGCTACGACCAGGCCGACCGCAACCAGCGAGATTTGACGGTGAAAGTGATAGATGACGTCCTCGCCCCACGGCTGGGTGACAAACCGGAAGCGTGCCGTGAGGCCGAACTGGAGGCCCATCATCGCGAGGCCGCTGTAACCGATCGCAACCGCGAACTCCGTCCAGAAGTCGCGCGCCGGCGGATGCGAACCCAGCAGGAGTGCGAACAGGGGGGCGAGAATGAAGATCAGATATACGATGATCCAGACAGCACCCCGGAGGGTATAGAGTGTCATCGCGCGTCATCCATCCCACCTCGGCTGCGGTGGTTTTGCCGCAGGTCGATTGTTGGGTCTGCTCTTTATGCTATTATGTGTGGCGCGGGAAGTCCCTTGCGGGGTGGGCGGAGCGAGGTGAGTCATGCCGGATCCAGTAATCGCCTACTGCGGCCCGGCAGCGGTCCCAGGCGACGTCTGGACACGCTGGAATCTCGATCCGCTTCTGATTGCCGCGGTCGCCGCTCTGGCGTTCGCGGCAGGTCGCGGTTATTCGCGTAACGCCCGAGCCGGCTGGGCGGCGAGCGCGCTATTGCTTATCGTCTTCGTTTCGCCGCTTTGCGCACTGTCGTCGGCACTGTTCTCGGCGCGGACGCTGCACCACGTCCTGATGATTGCCGTCATCGCGCCGCTCCTGGCGTTGGCCTTTCCGCAGCGGCGGCCGGGCCCGCCGCCGCTCTCTGTGCTGGTCGCGGCTCACGCGACCATTCTCTGGGTGTGGCACGTGCCTGGAATCTATGCCTGGGGCCTTGCCACGGTGCCGGCCTACTGGCTGATGCAGGGCTCGCTCGTTGGCAGCGCCTGGCTGATGTGGCGGGCGCTTCTGGCGCCGGCGGCACAGCCGGGCCCGGCTTTGGTGGCACTCGGCGCGACGGTCGGACAGATGGGGCTCCTCGGCGCGTTGATCGTGTTCGCGTCGCGGCCGCTTTATGCAGTGCATTTCACCAGCACGTGGGTCTGGGGGCTCTCCCCGCTCGCTGACCAGCAACTGGCCGGGCTTCTGATGTGGGTGCCGGCAATCCTCCCCTATCTCGGGGCGGGGCTCTGGACTGCCTGGTCCAGCCTGCGGCCCGGCGAGCCGGCCGTGTGACGATTTTCCTCAAATTCGTCCATCTCGCCGCGATCGCGATCTGGTCGGGCGGGCTGTTCGTCCTGCCTTTTCTGTTCCAGCAGCGACAGGGCCTCGTGGCGGGGCCTGATCTCGACCGGCTGCACCGGTTGGCCCGGTTCGTCTATGTCGACACGACTTCCCCCGCTGCCTTCGTCGCCATCGCCAGCGGCACGGCCCTGATCTTTGCGCAGGCTACCTTCGAGGAGTGGTTCTCGCTGAAAATGCTCTTCGTCGGGGCGCTGGTGATGCTGCATGTCGTCGCTGGCCTCGTGCTGCTGCATCTGTTCGCGCCGGAAGGCCATTTCGGCCGGTTTCCCTACGCGGCCCTGACGAGCGCCTATGTTGTGGTGGTAACCGCGATCCTCTGGATCGTGCTGGCCAAGCCGCACATCAATTCGACCGGGTTCGCAGCGCATCTGTTCGAGCCCGGCGGGCTCGCCCGGGCGACGGCGTCAGTCCTTCGGGGAAACTAGAATGCCGATGCCGTGATCGAAAACGAGCTTGCCGCCATGCCAACCGGCGAAGCCCGTCATGACCGATGCGAGGCCCGACAAGGCGAGGCCGTGCGGCAGGATCTCCCCGGCATCAAAGAGGCGCAGACCCCAATTCGCTCCGGCGATCGCGATCAGCGTCATCGCCGCCACAGCATGCGACCAGCTCGCCTCCCGGACCCGGATGCCCCGCACGAGCAACAGCTCTGCCGTGCCGGCGGCGCTGGCAGCGACGCCGGTCCAGAAGGCGATGCCGGCCGACCACAGGCCGACCCGCACCCAGAAGGCGTCTCCCGACCACCAGTAGAACACGTCGACGCCGAGTGTGGCGATCACGAATGCGATCGGGAAATGCACCATCATTACGTGGATCGGATGGCCGACCAAGGCGACCGCCGAGCCGGCGTCGAGCCGGTCCAGCTCCAGGAGGACCTGACTGCGGGGCGGAGTCCCGGGATCGCCTTGCTCCGCCATGATAGTCGCCCTCCACATCGGATCCCCGCTTCGAGACGACATCTTAGGCGCTACTTTGCGGCGGTCCAGCCCGCTTTGGCTGCGGCGCTGTCCGGCTGCAGCGGACCGCTGTCGACGCTCGACCCCACCGGACCCGCGGCGGCCTCTATCGCAACCCTTTGGTGGGTGATGCTGGTCGGCGCCGTCGTCCTCTTCGCGGTAGTGCTAGTCCTTTTCGTGCTGGTGATCCGGCGTCCGGGCTGGGGCTCGCGCGTGCCGCCGGCGCGCTGGATCGTGCTCGGCGGCCTCGTCCTGCCGGCCGTCGTCCTGCCGCCGCTCGTCGGCTACGCTCTGGTCGCCGGGGAGCGGCTGCTGCCGCTGCCGAGCTCGGCGCCGGTGCGGATCGAGGCCGAGGGGCGGCAATGGCTGTGGACCTTCCGGTATCCCGACTATGGAAGGATCGAGACCCGGAACGTCCTGCACCTGCCGGCGGGTGTTCCGGTCGATATCGTAGTCACCAGCCTCGACGTGATCCATGCCTTCTGGGTGCCCCGCCTCGCCGGCCAGATTGACGCGGTGCCGGGACACGTGACGCGCCTGCGCATCGAGGCCGATCGGCCGGGCCGTTATGAAGGGCTCTGCAACCAGTTCTGCGGCCTCGGCCACCCGGTGATGCGGTTTGTCGTTATCGTCGATCGTGCGCAGGACTTCCCAGCTGCGCTCGCGCAGGCGGCGGGCGAATGAGTGTATCCGAGGGCTTGGCGCCGCAAGGCAGCGCGGCATTGCGCCTGCACCGGCAACTCGCTGCGATCTGGGCCACTGGGCCCGGGGTGCAGCGCCTCGCCGCGGTCAACCACTCCGTCATCGGCCTGCGCTTCATGGCCACGGCGTTCGTGTTCTTCGCGATCGGCGGCGTTCTCGGCATGCTGACCCGGGTCCAGCTCGCCACACCCGACGCGACCTTTATGGATCCGGAGACCTACAACCAGGTCTTCACCATGCACGGGTCGATCATGCTCTTCCTCTTCGCAATTCCGATGGTGGAGGGCATGGCTATCTATCTGACCCCGAAGATTCTTGGTGCCCGCGATCTCGCGTTCCCGCGGCTGAGCGCTTACGGTTACTGGTGCTATCTGTTCGGAGGCACGATCCTGACCGCAGCGTTGATCGCCGGCGTCGCGCCCAATAGCGGCTGGTTCATGTACACGCCGCTGAGCTCGAACGTCTACACCCCCGGGATTAACGCCGATGTCTGGCTGCTCGGGGTGACCTTCGTCGAGATCTCGGCGCTGACCTTGGCTGTCGAACTGGTGGTCTCGATCCTCAAGTTGCGCGCGCCGGGCATGTCGCTCGACCGAATGCCGATCTTTGGCTGGTACATGCTGGTTACGGCGATGATGATGGTTGTGGCCTTCCCGCCACTGATCCTCGGCTCGATCCTGCTCGAGACCGAGCGCGCCTTTGGCCTGCCGTTTTTCGACCCGACGCGGGGCGGCGATCCGCTGCTCTGGCAGCACCTGTTCTGGCTGTTCGGCCACCCGGACGTCTACATCATCTTTCTGCCCATGGCCGGCGTCTTGTCGACGATGATCCCGGTCTTCGCCAGTCGCCCGCTTATCGGCTACCGGGCGATCGTGGTCGCGATTGTCGCGCTCGCGTTCGTTAGCTTCGGCATCTGGGTGCATCACATGTTCACCGTGGGCATTCCGCATCTCGCGCTCGCATTTTTCTCGGCGGGCACGGCGATCGTCGCGGTGCCGACGGCGGTGCAGATCTTCGCCTGGCTCGCCACGCTGGCGCATGGGCGCCCGCGCTGGGATGTGCCGATGCTGTACGTCTTCGGCTTCTTCTTCATCTTTGCGATCGGCGGCCTGACCGGCGTGATGCTGTCGATCGTGCCGTTCGACTGGCAGGTGCATAACACCTACTTCGTCGTCGCCCACTTTCATTACGTCACGGCCGGCGCCGCCGCCTTCCCACTGCTGGCGGCGCTCTACTACTGGCTGCCGCTGCTCACCGGACGCACCGCTGTGCACCGGCTGTCGGTGCCCGCCTTCTGGCTGGTCTTTGTTGGCTTCAACCTGACCTTCTTCCTGATGCATCTGGTCGGGTTACTGGGTATGCCCCGTCGAATTTATACCTATCAGGGGTACGAGGGCTGGACCTGGCTCAACCTCCTCTCCTCGGTGGGAGGGTTCATCATGACGATAGGGTTTGGGCTGGTGGTGATCGACCTTTTGGCGCAGCTCCGCTTCGGGCGCCGCGTGCGGCGTGATCCTTGGGGCGCAGCGACATTGGAATGGGCCATGCCGATCCCGCCTGCACCCTACGCCTTCGCCTCGCTCCCGCAGGTCACAACTCGGGCCGACCGGATTGCCCCTGGCGCGCTCGCGCCGTCTCTGGCGCGAGGCGACGGGTATCTGGGCTTCACCCGCAACGGCTGGCAGGAGACGGTGGGCGTGCACATGGTATCTGGCGCGCCCGAGCAGCTGATCGTACTGTCGCGCGCGACCTATCTGCCGCTCTTTACGGCGATCACTACCGCAGCGGCGGTGCTGGCGATTTTGTTCAAGTTCTATCTCCTGGCGCTCGCCGTGGCGTTCGTGACGGCCGGTCTGTTCGTGTCGGCGGGGCAGCGCGCGGGGCTTGCCCGCGACTACGGTCCGATGCCGATCGGTCATGGCGTCAGTGTGCCGCCGCATACCGAGGCGGCTGACCCGCCGCCGTGGCTCGCGTTGATATGGACGCTGGTCGCCGACGGCACGCTGTTCACCTGCTTGTTATTCGGGACATTCTATCTCTGGATTTCCGCACCGAATTGGCCGCCGGCGACGGTATCGGAGCCCAATCGCGTGCTCGCCCTCGTCGCCGTCGCGGCACTCGGCCTCGCCGCGGCGGCGGCGCGCGGATCGCTGCGCGCCCTCGCCGCCAGCGGCACAGTGCGTGGCTGGATTGGCCTCGCCATGCTCGCTCTCTTCGCCTCCATCGCCGCGGCCGCAGCCCTGATCGCCGGCGTCATTCCGCATCCGCGTGCGCATGCGCTAGGGGCGACCGCGGCGGCGCTGCTCTTCTATGTCGCGCTGCACGCCGGGATCGGCCTTCTCTTCCTCGTCAGCAACCTCTTGCGCCTCGGCGCCGGCTTCATCTCGCCCCGACGGCGGCTCGACCTGCGCCTAACGCGGTTGTGGCTAGACTACACACTCTGGACGGGAGCGATCGCGCTGGGCCTCGTCCTGGCGCTGCCGGCGCTCGCCGCGATGCTCGGGGCCCGGCCGTGAGCGCACCTCCGTTTCCGCCGCAGCGGCTCTGGTGGCTCGCCGCGGGCTTCGGGGTCTGGTGCAGCGCCCTAGCCGCGCTCTACGCGCTTCATGGCATCGGCTGCGCTTTCGCCTGGTCCGCCGGCCCGGTGCGGATCGGCCTCGCCGCCCTGCTCCTCGCGCACCTGACCGTGATTGGCTGGCTGTGGCGCGATCTTGCAGCCGCCAACCCGGACCCCGGCTTCGGCCAGACCGGCACATTCTTGCACGCTGTGATGATCTGGACGTTGATAGCCGCCTCAATCACCGCCATCCTCACCCTCGGACCCCCTCTACTGCTCACCATTTGCTTGTGATCGCCGTGTATTCTTTCGAGCCTTTTCCTGCTGCGGTCGAGATGCTGTGCATAATGGGCCTGAGGTCTTGACCGCTGCCCGTCCAGCCTCGATCACCATGGCATGGCCTGGCACAACCGGTGGATTCCCGCTGGCATTCATTTCGTTGGAGCATTGATGCCGCGGAGAGCGCCGATGCGCGCACAGATCGGGACGCTCATCCTCGCGACGAGCGGCGTCCAGCTCGCCAACGGCTTTTTTAATACTTTGATCTCCTTGCGGGTGGCGATCGAGGATTTCGAACCGACCCTGGCCGGTCTCGTCCTCAGCAGTTATTTCGTGGGCTTCACATTGGCCGCGTTGCGCTGCGGACGGATCATCGAGCGGGTCGGGCACATCCGCGCCTATGCCGCCTTTGCCGGTCTTGTCGTCGTCGCGACCGCCACCATGCCCCTCTTGATTGGAGCGCTGCCCTGGCTGGTTTTGCGGACAATCGTCGGCTTCGGCTGCGCCGGACTCTTCATCACGACCGAAAGCTGGCTCAATGCCAAGGCCCAGCCGGCGGAGCGCGGGCGCGTCTTCTCCGTCTACATGGTTGGCACCTTCCTCGCCCTCGCAGCGGGACAGCTTCTAATCGGCCGGGCCAAAATCGAGACGGCCGCACCTTTCAACGCGATCATCGCCCTGTTTGCCGTGGCGTTGGTTATGGTGAGCGCGACCCGGGCCGAGCCGCCGCGCTTGACCGCCGCCGCAAACCTGCCTTACGGCCAGCTCGTGCGCGCGGCACCCGTCGCGGTCGGCGGCACCGCGCTCAGCGGGCTCATCAGCAGCTCATTCTACGCGCTCGTTCCGGCGTGGATGCAGGGGGAAGGCATCGTGCGCGAGACGATCGCAATATCCATGCTGGCGGCGGTCCTCGGCGGGCTCGCATTCCAAGTCCCGATCGGCCGGCTCTCTGACCGCTTCGACCGGCGCATCGTGCTGGCAGTACTCGGCCTTGGTTTTGCGGGCACCGCAGTCGCGCTCGTCCTCCTGCCGCACTCCTTGCCGGTGGTCCTGCCGGCGGCGGCGCTGCTTGGCGGGTTTATGTCGACCCTCTACCCGGTCTGCGTCGCCCACGCGCACGACCGGATGCCGGCCGACCGGGTCGTGGCCGTGAGCAGTCAGCTCATCCTCGTGAGCGGGCTTGGCTCGGTGATTGGCCCGCTCATCGGCACGAACCTGATGGCGCGCTTCAACATCGACGGCGTGTTTTACTTTATGACCGCCGCCGCTCTCCTCCTGGCCGTCTTAGCCGTGGGCCGGAGCTTGACTACGGCGTCGCCACAGCACCTGGAGCGGCCTTTCCAGATCCTGGCGCCGCAGGCGGCGCCGCTCGCACACGATCCACTCGGCGCCAGCGACGAGCTCCCGTCGCCGGATCCTATGGGGCTTGCTTCCGAGGTGGACTGATCCGCGTGATCGACGTCTGCATTCCTGGACTTCCGGTTCGGGTCAAGGACGGCCCAATTCTTTCGCGAGCTCGCTCAAGGTCCAAAGGTCTGCTGTCGGATCAGGTAGCGGACGCCCAGGACGGGTGTGGCCAATGTCGCAGTTGGGTCGTCGTCAGCGGAAGTTGAGGAACACGGCCCTAGCCTAGACGCAAAAAACCCCCTGGCACGCAGCCAAGGGGTTTGAGGTTGGAGATCATTTCATGGTCGCCGATGTCAATTCCACGGGCACGATGCTTTCGAGCCGTCCATCGACGTAGCGATAGTTCGCGGGATCGTCGCTTTGGACGACGCGGGTATCGCGGACGGAAGTCCATCGCATCATCAGGTCAAGGACCTGCGCCTCGGCTTCCTCGCGCGTCGAAAAGCGCAGGGCGTTGCCGCACCATTTACCGGACGCGTCGGCGATCACCTCGGGTTTGAAACTCATTTTGGTCTCCACATCGGAGCGTAGTGCTCCGACGCCTCGACCCCCGCCAACTGCTGCTGGCGAGGGTGAGAGGCTAGGCTGGTGCTTCGTCGGCGAGGACTTCGGCCATGCTCCGGTGGCCCCGGAATACCCAGGGTTCCCCTACCGCGATGTCGCGGGCCGCGGTTGCCTTCTCGACTACGCGCCATGCGCCATGCGCGGGGAAGCCGATAATGGCCTCACGGTGCCTGGCACAGGCGCCGCACGCCTCGCAGGTGGTGTCGACGAAGGTCGCCGGGCATACCGCGATGCGCCGCCCTGCCGGCGTGTGTGTCGGCAAGATCGCGGTGCGGTCGCGGTATTCGCCAGTCGTTTCCGCCCATTCCCTCTTGCCGCGCCCGAGCGATCTGCGTCGGCGCGCGTAGGCTTTGGGAAGGATGGTGACGACAGGCGCCAGGTCGAGGTCGGCCAGGACGTCCGCGTGGCCCGGGTTGTTGCCCGAGAGGTTCAGCATCAGGCCTCCTTCGATCGCCTCGGCGATGAAGCGCCGATTGATCTCGGCGGCCGGGTGCTCGCCGTCCAACACGGGTTTGCGCGTGTAGGCGATTACCGGGCGCCGCATGTTGGCGGTCGTCAGGAGCTGAAGTGCTGCGCGGTCGATCAGGCCTCCGAGACCTGGCAGATCTCCGGCGACTCCAAAGCGCCACAGCTGGCGCGGACCGAGCTTCTCGGCGACCATCAGGCAGAATTTTGCCCACGGGACACCGGTCATCTTTCTCCAGTGGAGTCCAATGTTGCCGGTCTCGGCGTAGCAGCCTTTTCCCAACAAAGGACAGCTTGTCGGACAGCTCTCCCGCGCCACGTAGGCGGTGGGGATCTGCCCGGTCTTGCGGTTTTCTTTGCCAGGTCGAGGAATAACGAGTTGAGCGTGCAAACGTACTCCTTTCACGAGCCGTTGGTGGCTCGTGACGCCTCAGCTCCCGCACGCTGCTGCGCCCGGGAGTGAGGGTCCGGCTGGCGATCGCCGGTGGAGGCGGTCTGATCAGGTGGAGGCTTTCGACCCGTTACGGGCGCGGCGAGCATCTCGACGGTGTCCAAGCGTGGGGTCTGCGCTGCTGCAGCCTTGTTCCACGCCGGCCATGGCGGACAATCGATCGTAAGGCCGCCTCAACGGCTCCGGCCCGGCGAACTGCTGTTCGTCAGACTATCGGACTAAGCGGCGGTGAACTCGTCGGCGATCACCTGAGCCGGTCTACGAGGCCGCGGAGCCGAAGGACTTGCTCTGGAGCAAGACGCGGCCTTTGTCGGCATCATTGTTCTCGAGCAGATCGAGAATGCCGTCGGCGATCGCTTCGAATCTCTCATAGAGGGGGCGGTGCGGAGTCGACTTCGCCGGGCGGGCTTTCACGAGGGGCTCAGGGGTGTAGTTTCGCGTCGTCATCCGTCGCGAGGACCTCGACGAGGCTCGGTATCGACAATCCAATCGCCTCCGGTCCATTCGATCGCGTCGTGTCCATGTTGTGAAGGACGACCTCCTCAGCCGCTTCGACGGTGTCCGCCTCGATGATGACGCCGTCTCGACTGGCGTTGCGTAGATGTTTCCGCGCCGAAACCCCCGCAGCTGCTGCTACGGGGGTGACGGGCTAAGCGTACTGAGGCTGCTCGAACCTCTCGCGTAAGCTCTCTCGTTGACGCCAAATGCCGGCGCGCACCGTGCCGCCCGGCACGCCTAACTCGGCGCTTATGTCCGAGCAGGATTTGCCGTATATGACACCACGCCAGTAGTCGGCGTTCGTGTCGAGGGCGGCTTTGAGGGCGCGCGTGGCCTGAATGCGGTCCTCGGGAGAGCCGCCGGGAGCGGCAGCATTCATGTACTGAATAGGAGCATCGGCGCAAAAGCGCGCCTTGCTGGTCGCGTCTCTGTAGACGCGGAGTGCGGTTCGTTTTGCCACCAGCAGCATCCACTTCAAGATCAAAGAGGACTGCTTGTAGCAACACTTTGCACGGTTCGCCCAGATCTTGAGCGCCGCGTTTTGAACAAGCTCATCCAGGGCGTCCTTGTTCTTCGCGAACTTCGAAAGCGAGGCCCGGATCTTTGGGAGCGCCTCTGCAAGCTGAGCTGCTGTGACCATGATATTCTCCTTGCCGGCGGAATGCCGACACGCCCAAAGCCTCCACAGCTGCTGCTGACGGAGGTTGGGAGGAGAACGAGGTTCGCTCTTGATAGATTTTGGGCGGATGGGAAGTCGTGGGGACGACCTGTGGGGTCAATTTTTGGGTTATTACTGACGAAACCACAGAAAGGCACTTATTTTCAGACCTTTCCGATCGGTTCCTTTGATAAGATAGTGATGCTGTGACGTTATTTCAAGTATTCGTTACGAGATAGTGCAATAAGGTGTTTTGGGAGTAGCATTGCTCCGGCGAGGCCTCGAAGATGATAGCGCGGTCCGACCAGCGATGCAGCGCTCGATGCGGTGGTCGAGGGTGTGGAGAGAAGCCGGCGTTAGCGTATGCCCCTGTGACAAGGGCCGCCGATGACTGCGAGCAGCTACGTATAGGGAAAGCATATGGCCGACGTCGAATGGCAACCGCTGCCTCCCTTGTGGCCCGAGCCCTCCGTTTGGACCGATGTGGGCGGAGCCTGGTACGACGGGGGACAGCATGCGGTCGAGTTCGGTAACCTATTTGATTTTCTTCCCCACGACCGGGGGCAGAGTGCGATGCTCCAGGGGCAAGCAGGGTCGACCGGGCTATCGAGAGCCTTAGCGGGCGGGCGAAGGCACTTCATCGGGCCGCGCCTCGTCAACCCGTAAGCCACTGCTGCCGAACGCCATGAAGATCGCGAAGGTTCACGGTACGGCTTTCGGTGTCGCTCAAGCGTAGTATGCTATCGCTCTAGAGCAGGGGCGCGGGTGAATGGCGGAGGCAAGGGTCCAGCGGCGGCTCGCGGCGATCTTAGCGGCCGATGTCGCGGGCTATTCGCGACTAATGGGCGAGGACGAGGAAGGCACCCTCGCGGCGCTGAAGGCCATCCGGCGAGAGCTGGGCGATCCCAAGATCAAGGAGCATCGCGGGCGCATCGTCAAGACCACCGGCGACGGCCTACTCGTGGAGTTCGCCAGCGTCGTTGACGCGGTGCGCTGCGCGGTCGAGGTTCAGCGCGAGATGGCCTTGCGGAATGCGAGTGTGCCGGCAACGCGGCGCATCGAGTTTCGCATGGGCATCAATCTCGGCGACATCATCATCGACGAGCACGACATCTACGGTGACGGCGTCAACGTCGCGGCGCGGCTCGAAGCCTTGGCCCAACCCGGTGGAGTGCTCGTCTCACGTACTGTCCGCGATCATGTGCGCGACAAGCTGGGCTTTGCCTTCGAAGACATGGGCGAGCAGCGGGTCAAGAACATCGCGCGACCCATCCGCGTCCATCGCATCCGGCTGGCCGAGGAGGCGGGTGTTCCGTCCGTCCGCCCACATCCAGCGACGGCGACACCGCTCGCGCTGCCGGAGAAACCATCCATCGCCGTGCTGCCGTTCGAGAACATGAGTGGCGACCGCGAACAAGAATACTTTGCCGACGGCGTCGTCGAGGACGTCATCACTGCGCTGTCGCGGCTGGCTTGGCTGTTTGTCATCGCGCGGAACTCGAGCTTCACTTACAAGGGCAAGGCGGTCGACGTGAAGCAGGTCGGGCGCGAGCTCGGCGTGCGCTATGTGCTCGAAGGAAGTGTGCGCAAGGCCGGCAGCCGCGTACGCATCACCGGCCAGCTCATCGACACGTCGACCGGCGCTCACATCTGGGCCGACCGCATCGATGGCGGCTTGGAGGATATTTTCGAGCTGCAGGACGAGGTGACGAGCAAGGTCGTCGGCGCGATCGAGCCTAAGCTCCGTCTGTCCGAGATAGCTCGGGCGGCGCGCAAACCGACCGACAGCCTCGACGCCTACGACTTGTTCCTGCGCGCTCTCGCGGAAGGCCACAAAATGACCCTGGACGGGAACCGGGCGGCCATCCGACTGCTGCAGCGAGCCCTCGCGATCGACCCGTTCTATGCGCCGGCCGCTGGCTTGGCGGGCTGGGGCTACTGCATGCAGAGAGTGCAAGGCTGGATCTCGCTCACGGAGACGGAGGTCGCCGACGGCGTCCGCCTCGCGAAGGTGGCGATCGAGACGGGCCAGGATGACCCTGACGCCCTCTGGATGGCCGGCGTCGCCGTCTGGCTCTTGGCCGGCGAGTTCGCAACGGCGGCGAGCGTCATCGACCGTGCCCTCGCGCTGAATTCCAACTCCGCCCAAGCCTGGATGGCGAGCGGATGGGTGCAGACCATTCTGAACCGGCCGCAGCCGGCTATCGAGGCGCTACATCGCGCCATGCGGCTAAGCCCACTCGATCCGCTCGGCTACATGTTCAAGGCCGCACTCGCGTTCGCTCATACGGTCGCCGGTCACTACGAAGAGGCATTGGAATGGGTAGACCAATCGCTGCGCGAGCAGGAGAAGTTTGTCCCTTCAATCCGTTATCGGGCGGCGCTATGCGGCCACCTCGGTCGGGTTGAGGAGGGGCGTGAGTGGCTTCGCCGACTACTGGACGTTCGCCCCGGATTGACGATCGCCAGGTACATGCGCGAAACGTCGACCTACCAGCCCCCCGAGATCAGGGCCATTTTTGCTGACGGCTTTCGGAAGGCCGGATTGCCGGAGGGGTAGGGCGGTCGCATGTCGTGGGGACCGGGTGGACTTTTTCTCCCGGCGACCAGGTCACACAGACCGAGAACGACTACGACAAAGAGGTTTACAACGGCGACCTCGGCGTCGTCTCGCGCATCGACATGGAGGAGAGCGAGCTCGCGGTAGATTTCGAGCGCCGGGAGGTGATCTACGGGTTCGGCGAACTCGATGAGCTGCTGCTGGCGTACGCAACGACAATCCACAAGAGCCAAGGCTCGGAGTACCCGGCCGTGGTCATTCCGCTTACGACCCAGCACTACCCGATGCTGCAGCGGAACTTAGTCTACACGGGCGTGACGCGCGGCAAGCGCCTCGTCGTGCTCGTTGGGCAGCGTAAGGCGCTCGCGATCGCGATCAAGGGAGGCCGGTCAAAGCGGCGGTGGTCGAAGCTCCGGGAATGGCTAATGTGCTGAGGTAGCGGGCCGGAAGTTGACTGAAATCTACGTCGATGGTGATGCGTGCCCGGTGCGGGAGGAGACCTACCGCGTGGCGGCGCGCCTCCGGCTCAATGTTTTCGTCATCTCCAACGGCTCGCGGCCAATCAGGCCGCCAGGGACCTCGAACGTGAGAATGGTCCTGGTCGGCGACAGCTCAGACGCGGCCGATGACTGGATCGCAGAGCACATTTCGGCCACTGACGTATGCGTCACCTCCGATATCCTGCTGGCATCACGCCGTCTCAAGAAGGGGGCGCGGGTCGTCTCGCCCATCGGCAAACAATGGACGCAGGCGAATATGGGTAACGCGCTCGTCGGTCGCGAGATCGCGAGGCATCTCCGGGAGCTCGGAACCAAGAGCCGCGGACCATCTCCTCTGACCAAGAGGGACCGGTCTCTGTTTCTCGGCGCACTCGATACGGCCGTGCAGGCTGCATTACGAGACGCGACCCGTAGTTGAGCCAAAGCCGGCGCCCGTGTCCGTCTCGGCCCTTCTCGAACGCACCACGGCCGGCTGCCGGATAGAGCCTTCGATTGGTCCTGCAAGGGTCAACGCAACACAGGAAGTAGTTCAGGAGCAACCACGACTTCAATGCTGCGGGCGGCTCCAGGTCTTCGCCGGATCAGCCCAGCTCGTTCGAGAGTGAGCACCATCTGGTGGACAGAGGGTGGGGTGACGCCGAAATGCCGCTGAAGGTCAGCCTCGGCAGGAGGCCTGCCGAGGACGCGCGTATATGCGTAGATGAATGCCAAGTACTGACCCTGCTTCGGCGTGAACCTTGGGGCAGGCGGAGGCGACATCGATACATCGTCTACGCGAGCGCGATGTGCGGCAAGTCCCTCGTCCGCGTTAACGAGGGTTGATGGGGCGCCGATGGTCGAAGTTATGGGAGAGGAACGAAGACCTGCTTCGCAGTTGCGCCAATCACCTTGGTTGCAGCGGCATCGAGAGCGCCACCGACGAGACCGCCGACAAGCGGCACGACTTTAACAAGATTTACCACGCCCCTGGCGCCTGCCTTCGTAACGAGACGGAAACCGACGGCCCGATTGATCCGCTTCAAAACTTCACCGGAGATCCGAAAGATCATCTGTCGTGTCAGTTGTGCCCCTATATTAATACCAAGGTCCTTCAAAATATCCAGGGCGGCCGAACCGACAAGACAAGTAAAAACCAACGTTCTGACTTGATCGCTTCGGACATCGTAGCCTCGCAAGTGAGCAATGGCTCCGATCATGCGGATCTGGATGTACAGCACGCCGGCGAGGTTCGCCGGGATGGCGACCGGCAAAGTCAATATGCCGCCGATACCTGTGATGAACCCTGCGGTGCTTGCCTTGGCGATCTGCCACGAGACGAGGCTGTCTATCGCATCGTCTGCGCAGTGATGTTGCGCGCTGTAGCTCTGCGCCAGATCTTCCACACCGTCGACGCCTGGGATCCCTTTTAAGGCCGCCTCGTAAGCCCATTCCAAGCATTGAATGAGCTTTTGAACGGGCAGCGACGTGTTTTCTCCTTCTGTTTCGCCGTCTCCGCTCCCAACTGTGGTCTCCTGCCCGGTGCTCCCGTGCCGGCGGGTGCCGAGAGAAATACATATTACAGTTGATAAATTACCGGATCGTTATCCGCTGACCTCAGCGCATGGACATGCGCAAGCTGGTCGGGCGGAACGTCAAGCGGGTCAGGCAGGAGAAGGGTCTGACCCAGGAGCAGCTGGCGGAGCTTTCAGGGTTCAGCCAGCAGTACATAAGCGGCCTCGAGCAAGGCCGGCGCAACCCGACGATCGTGAGCCTCTATGAGTTGGCGACCGCACTCGGCATCAGCCATATGGACCTCGTGCGCCCCGAGGCAGGATAGTGTTCCTAGCGAAATTCGGCGCGGATCGGGCTGCGCCAGCGCCAATTGGCGCGCGCGGTTCCGACGATGTCGGTGGTGACGCGACCGAAAGATTATCCGCGATCGTTTACCATATAACTTGTATCATTTGTGGTGATACCCTCTTAGATTGCACATATGAGGTGCGCGTTGAGTGGGTTGGCGGTTTTGGCCATGATGAACTCGGCGGCGGCGTATGCCGACTGCAATCCGACCGGTAGGATCGATGCGCGGTGCTACCCGGACCTGCAGACCGCGACCGCGGCGGCGCTCACCGCCAACGAGCCATTATGGTTGCCGGCCGGCACATACACGCTCGATCGCGAGCTGGTCATCGATTACGCGCCGCTCGCCGATACCGGCTTTCAGATCATTTCGGACGGTGCCGTCATCGATGCGACCGCGACCGGCCAGCGTGCGCTGTCGATCACCTGCAGCGGCGGCACGCCGGACGCCCCGAAGGGCTGCTTCTACTTCCACATCCAGGGCACGTTGTTCGTCAACGCCAATACCTGGCAGGCCGCGATCAGGTTCGGACAGAACGATTTTTCCGACGCGCACAATTCGCCGAAAATCGACCACCTGATTGTCAACAACGGCGGGTCGGGCTATGCGGTTCGACTGAATTATGTGCTCAACGCGGACATTTTCACCGTGGCGGTGTCGGCGGGTTCCGCCGGGCTGGTGCTGGATCAGGTGCAGTTCTCGCGCATCTCCGGTGCCGCATCGGCGACCGCCGGCACCGCGTAGCTGATCGAGCGCGGCTACAGCTTTGCCAACACGATCCAGGCGATCGACCTTGAGGTCGCGCAGGTCGGGCTGACGATCAATTCGCCCTACGCCAACCGCAACACCTTCGTCTCACCCTATTTCAATTGCCCGACGCCGATCGTCGCCACTGCCGGCGACCGCAACCTGTTGCTGAACCCGAGCTATGGCGCAGCCGCACCGCCCGCCCCGGGCTCGCTGACCGGCGTGATCAGCCTGCCTTGAAAAGCAATGGTAGAGTGGTGCGCACAATTGCCCCCCTCGCCCTTAGGGATAGCATGCCCTGAGAGCCGATGGCCTATTCGGCCCATGCGGTTGGGGAGCACCGCCTTGGCCACGGCGCGAACTGATCGATCCCAAGATCGCTGAGCTACCGCGGGCGGATCGTCAAGGCAATCGGGGACGGCCTGCTGGTCGAGTTTGGGAGCGTGGTCGATGCGTTATCTTGCGCTACCGAGGTGCAGGTCGGGATGGCCGACGGAACGCTAAGGTTAATCCGGCCAAAGCCGCGATTACGCGCCGACACGATGCAGGTTCCCCGCGCTTTCGGTCCCGGGGCTCCGCCCCGTCTCGGTCAAGGGCATCCAAGAAGCGCTCCGCGGCCGCTCTGACCCTCCTTGACCTAGCTCGCCCCGCTCTCGCCGAGGGGCAAGGGGTGCGGGATTATCCCTCCCGAGTTGGAAAAGCGCGACTCGAGCGCGCATCGCCTGTGCCGGGGGACCGTCGGCCGCAGTGGGAAGCGGCTCGGCGTTGAGTGATCCCTTTGCGCCGATTCCGGCCGTTCGGGAGCGGCTATCGAGCTGGCCTGATTCGACCCAAACCAGTCTGAGCCTCTTGCGTTTGCAAACCTCGGGCCCAATAAGTACGCCTTGGCATCGCCGCTTGCCGGCCACGCAATCATTGTTCAACAGAAATCTCGCGCCTCCCCCGGTTAGCCTGGAGTTTATAACCACGGATTAGAGGGCAAGATGCCGAAAATCGCGTGCCGATCGTTCGCTGCTACTGTGGCTCTGCTCGTTTGCCTTTCCGCCGGGGCGGCTGCCGCGGCACAAATCAAGGTGCTGTGCGCCGGCGCGATGCGTGCCGTGCTGCAACAGCTCGCTCCGGCTTTCGAGAAATCGTCGGGTAATACCCTGACGATCGAATACGCTACAGCCGGAAAAGTCGAGAAGGAGGTTGTGGACGACGAGTCGATTGATGTCGCGATCCTGACCAAACCGCGTGCCGAGAAGCTGATGCGTGCCGCCAAGTTAGTCGGCGGCACCGCGACGGCGCTGGCCCGCGTGCCCATCGGCTTGGCGGTAAAGAAGGGCGCGCCGCACCCTGATATCAGCTCGGTCGAAGCGGTCAAACGCACGCTACTCAATGCCAAATCGATCGCCTATGTCGACCCGGCGAGCGGTGGCACCAGCGGCATCTTCCTGGCACAGGCCCTTGAAAAGCTCGGGATCGCCACGGAGCTGAAATCCAAGATCCGCCTCGTTTCGCCACCCGCCGGCCAAAGCTCACCGCGGGTTGGCGAAGTCGTCCAGCGCGGGGAGGCCGAGATTGGGATACAGCCGATCAGCGAACTGATGGAGATCTCCGGCATCGATATTGTTGGCCCACTACCAGCCGATCTGCAAAGCCCGGACTTGGTCTACATGGCGGGTTCTCCAACCCTCTCCAAGCAACCGCTGCCGGCCAAGGCATTGATCGATTTCCTGGCCGCACCTGCAGCAGCACCGGTCTACAAGGCAAATGGAATGGAGCCGGAATAACCACGACCACGAGCCGGAAAGAGCTGGCGAGGACCTTTGGGCCCCTGGACGCACCCGAACCTCGCTC
Source organism: uncultured Alphaproteobacteria bacterium (assembly GCA_963796155.1). GTDB lineage: Bacteria > Pseudomonadota > Alphaproteobacteria > ATCC43930 > CGMCC-115725 > AP-15. Next base: position 52,966 of record CAWCKT010000006.1, read on the forward strand.
CGAGCTTGCACACCAATTCCGTCTTGAAGGGCTTTCCTGCAACTAGCTCATGGGTGGTTCTTAGCAGCCAAATCAAGCTGGCGTGGCGGGCGGTTCTCATGAAGTGGTCGGTGACCGAGAAGAGCATAGCCGAGGTTCCCATTTGCCTATCCAACAGAGCGGGCGGAGGTGCTTCCCCTGAAGGCGCTGGCAGGGCCAAGTTACCGAAAGCTTGGTGGGCGCCGCACTACCTTCTCTTCTCGGCAAGAATGAACTGCGCAATCAGACGCCCATCGGCCAGGCAGCTCTGAAGGTTGTGCTGGCGCAAGGGGAAGTCGTCGTGTTCTATGACCGGCTGCCGTCCAGTCTCTCCGAGGCGAGTTGCGGTGACATCGATCTGCTCGAGTACGGACAGGCCCCCCACTTCAAGAGCGGCGCACATTTCCGCGGGTGTCGCAAGGAAACTCGTCGCCGCGCCGCTCGCCCAGGGCAACGGAAAGACCGGGGCTTCGCCGGACCCTCGCGCGATCTCGTTGCAGGAAAAGCGCCCGCCCGGTTTGAGCACCCGCGCCACCTCGTGGCCCAGTCCTTCTTTGTCGGCGATGTTCATGGTGACGGCATACGACCAGACATGATCGAAGGTGCCGTCTTGGAACGGCAAGGCGAGTGCGTTCGCCTGGCGAAACTCGATCCGTTCAGCCAGCCCGCAGCGCGCAGTCAGGATGCGAGCCGCTTCGACGAAGTTGGGAGTGAGGTCGATCGCCGCCACCCGGCAACTGCATTCGACCGCGAGGTAGCGCGATGCGCCGCCGAGGCCGCAACCGATATCGAGCACGTACATGCCGGCTTGGATGCGCGCACGTTCGGCATGCTCGCGCGTGGCCGTGATGCCACGGCTGTGCAGCTGGTCGAACGGCCACAGATCGCGATGGCTGGGCCTCTCGGGATCAACGCCGGCGGCCTGGAGCGCATCGTCGATCCGCTCTAGTACCGGCCGATCTCCGTAGTAGCGCTGAACTACTGCCTCAACGTCGGTCATGCCCGCCTCCCTATCTCATCGACCATCGCCCCCTCCCGATCGGGCCACGGCGCTTACTCTATCCTCCCCGCCGCGACTGCCTAGTGGATTTGGTGGATCTAGTGGATCTCTTTTCTGATCTATGCGTAGGAACTGTCAGGGGATTCTTATTCGTGACATCTTCTTAGAGGAGGCCGGGAAGACGGATCCACTTGATCCACCAGATCCACCGGAACGGCGCCGAGCGCACCCGTGGACGTGAGGCGATAACCGACGTACCCCGCCAACAAGGCAGCCAACGCTGCCGCCTGCATGTCCCAGCCGCGGTCGATGACAGTCCAGCCTTTCTTCGACCGCTGGACCAGCTCGATCATGATGCCCTCCGGTCCGCGTACGAAAGCGAGTCGCAGCCCGGGATTACGAGTTAGCGGACTGATAGCGATCTCAGCGCCTTGGCTCGCAACTCTTCCACCGCGGGATCAACGTCGTCGACCGTCAAGCCGATATGATCGAGCCCGTAATGCGAAAAGGCGGCGCCGCCACATTGGGTTCATGCGGGTGCGGCGGCGCGATCAGCACCTTCTGGCCATTTTCACGGCAATGTGGGGCAGCCCGACCGTGAACATCGCGAACGTCCGAACTCTCCTCAAATGAGACGCCTGCCGTAGGCTCTCATCCGGTCGAGCCACACCCGCCGCTTCGCATCGCTCACCCCGTCGACCATCCCCAACAGGGTCTCGCGGTCAGTGCCCGAGGAAAGCTATGCTTGCGGTACTCAAGGGCGTCTCGGCGGATTACATCACGAGCACGACGCCGGTTGAGCGGCGCAGACCTATATGGCGAGAACTCCGCCATCTACGTGGATTTCCGAACCTGTGATGTAGGACAATTCGTCGGAAGCCAGGAACAGGATGGTGTACGCGACCTCGTCGACTTCTCCCGGCCGGCGCATTGGAATGTGGCGCATTCGTTCGGCCCGGATGGCCGGATCGGCGGTGCGACCGGATGTGCGCATCGGCGGCATGATGCCGGGATGAACCGAGTTGGCGCGGATATTGTCCTTGCCGTGCTGCACTGCGACCCATTTGGTCATGAGCCGCACCGCTGCCTTCGAGGCGTTATAGGCGATGTGTACGTGCTCGCTGCCGATGATGCCGGCAATCGACGATAGATTGACGATCGACCCGCCGCCATTGGCGATCATGGCCGGGACCGCGTACTTGATGCCAAAGAACACCCCGGTCGCGTTGACCGCCATGATCCGGTGCCAGGCTTCGGTGCTGTAGAAATCCTGTTCGGCGCTGCCGGAGATGCCGGCATTGTTGACCAGCACATCGAGCTTGCCGAAATGCCTGGTGGTGGCGGCCACGACGGCGGCCCAACCCTCCTCCTGGGTCACATCGAGACGTTCGAACCGCGCCGAGGCCCCGATGGCATCGGCCACTTGTCGGCCTTCGTGCTCCAATACGTCGGCAATCACCACTTTGGCGCCTTCGCGCGCGAACATGCGCGCCGTGGCCGCCCCCATGCCGGATGCCGCGCCGGAAATGATGGCAACCTTGCCCGCCAGTCTCATGGTCGTCCTCCCTTGCTATGAGTGGTGCTCAGCGGCCAGTGAAGTTCGGCCGGCGCTTCTCGGCGAACGCCCGTACCGCTTCCTGGTGGTCCTTGGTGAGATTTGACTGCGTCTCAAGGCTCAGGCTCAGGTCCATCATCGAGTGGGCAAGCTGACGCAGCGGAATGTTGATGGCCTGCTTTGTCCAGCGGATCGACCGCATCGCGCCGCCGGCCAGCCGTCGGGCTAGCCCATAAACTTTCTCATCGAGCTGATCGGCCGGTACGACGTGGTTGATCAGCCCGGTGCGCTCGGCTTCCGCCGCGGTCATCAGGTCGCCAGTGAACAAGTATTCCTTGGCACGCGCGAAACCGATGAGCTGCGGCCAGATCAGTGCGCCGCCGTCACCCGCGACGAGGCCGGCGTTGACATGCGGATCACCGATCTTGGCGTGGTCGGCCGGTCCGAGATCACAGCTTGACCCCGCGCAGACCGCGCCGGGCGAGCGTGCGCAGGAACCCGGTCCAGAACGTCTCGGCCTCGGACGGGCCGACCGTCATGCCCAACACTTCACGCCGGCCGTCGCTGTTGACGGCGACGGCAACGATCACCGCCACCGACACGATGCGGCCGTTCTGGCGGACCTTCACATAGGTCGCATCGAGCCACAGATAGGGCCAGTCGCCTTCCAGCGGCCGGTCAAGGAAGGCGCCGATCTTGCCGTCGATCTCGCCACACAGCCGGCTCACTTGGCTCTTGGAAATCCCGCTCATGCCCATGGCCTTGACCAGCTCGTCGACCGAACGGGTCGACACGCCTTGGACATAGGCCTCCTGGATCACTGCAGCGAGCGCCCTCTCGGCCATCCGGCGTGGTTCGAGAAACGCCGGGAAGTAGCTCCCCTTCCTGAGCTTGGGGATGCGCAGCTCGACGCTGCCGGCTCGGGTCTCCCAATCGCGGTCGCGGTAGCCGTTGCGGTGGTTGACCCGAGCGGGGCTGCGCTCGCCGTGCGCAGCACCGGTCAGGCTTTCAACCTCCAACTCCATCAGGCGCTGCGCGGCAAAGCCAACCATCTCGCGCAGCAGATCGGCGTCAGCGCTCTTCTCCAGCAGGGTGCGAAGGCTCATCATCTCATCGGTCATCGTCGGGTTCTCCGGTTTGGTCGAGGTTTGGCAACCAAACCCTACCGAAGATCCGCGATGACCACTGCTGTGGATAAGTAGCCCACCGCCGCCAAACTCTTGGCGGTCGCTGCGGCGGGCTACTTACCCACAGCTCCTACACCACCTCCAGGGACACAACCGCTCAAACCCCAATCACCCGGTCACCGACGCCACCAAAAACCGCGCTCACAGGCTGCCGTCGGGCCGCATGCTCGTACGTCACGAATGATCCGAACTAAAGCTTCCGCAAAATAGGGAAAGCCCGCATTTGGATGGAGGCATCGAATGGTGATATCGCGCATTCCCTTGGGAATGATCGCTTGAATTCCCAGCTGGCGCCCGGCATTCTGGTGCTGTCGAAGGGAGGATAGACATGTTGTTCTCGGGCGGTTTCACTTTCTCCAACTTTCTCGCCGACGTCTTGTCGATCTTTATCTTCGTACTGTGGTTCTGGTTGCTGATCACGGTCTTCGGCGACCTGTTCCGCCGCCACGACGCATCCGGCTGGGCCAAGGCGGTTTGGGTGATCGTGCTGATCTTGTTCCCGTATTTGGGGATATTCATCTACCTTATCACGCAACACCGCGGGATGGCGGAGCGGCAGAGCCAGCGGGTCGAGCAAGCTCGCGAAGAGCTGCGCCATTTCGTTGGCGTCAGTGTCGCCGATGAACTCGAGAAACTCGAACGGCTGAAGAATTCGAACGTAATTTCCAACGAGGAGTACGCGCGACTGCGTGCCCGGGCTGTGCAGTAGCCGGAACCGCGCCTGGTGAGAATGCCGAACTACAAACTGCCCGCGGTCTGTGATGTTTCGGTCACAAACGTCTGCAATGCGGCGTGCGATTTTTGCGGCTTCGCCCGTGATAAGACACTGATCGGCGCCGCGCGATACGTCGACGCAGACGCGTTTTCCCGAGCGCTGCCGATCCTGCACCGGCGGGGGATTCGGTATCTGACGCTTCAGGGCGGTGAGCCGCTGGTGCATCCCGACATTGTCCGCCTCGTTTCGCAGACCGTGACGGCCGGCATATCGTGCGCGATCATCACCAATGGCTGGTTCCTGCCGCGTTACATAACCTCCCTGGCGGCAGCCGGGCTCCGCCAGCTGATCGTTTCTATAGACAGCGCGCCAAGCTCGCAGAGCACGAGCGCAATCGCGGTTTGGAGGGACTGGAGCGCCGTCTCGCCGAGGGCATAGCGCAGGCCCGCGCGTGCGGCCTGCCGGTGCAAGCTTCGGTAACTGTCAGTCGGCTCGTCCGTTACGACGAATTGCCGGATACGTTGCGGCGCCTGGGGTTCGACGACGTCGCGTTTTCCTATCCGCGGCGCGAGCCGCTCGGCTCCACCTCCCTGGTTTACGGGGAATCGGACCTTGTCGATCTCGATCGTGATGAACTGCTCGCCGCGCTCGATGCGATCGACCGCCTGAGAAAACGTTTTCCGGTGTTCAACCCGCGGGCGTCGCTCGCCGAAGTCGCGCGCTATGTGCGCGGCGAGCGACAAGCGGTTCCCTGTATCGGTGGCTACAAGTACTTTTATTTGGACTGGAACCTCGACATCTGGCGCTGCGAGGCTTGGAACGAGCCACTGGGTTCGGTTTTCAACCTCGATAGCATTCCGGACCAGCGCGAACCCTGCAATGCCTGCATGATGTCCTGCTACCGCAACGCCAGCATGCTGATGCACGCCGCCGTCGCAGCGACAGATGCCGCCCGGGCGCTCGCGACCGGTGACATCGGAGCCGCGGTGGGGTCGCTCTTCCGGCGCAGCGTGGCGCAATCGCTTTGGGCGCTGATCGAGGAGACTCCGAAGCTGCGCCGCTTGGCCCGCCGGCGGAAGCAAACCGCGAGCAAAAATGAAGTTCTCTACGATGGCTCGCCCTCGGACGAGACCGGGGCATGATACGAGCGAGGCGTATCGGCTTTCGACAGCCAGCAACAGGATGTGATCGACAATACTCTGCTATCGAGTGAGCCGCATCATAGCTGCGGAGCGCCCGGTGGATTCTAGATGAGGGAGGTCAGAGCTTATGGATCGCAAAGGCGGGACCGTAGTTCGGGGATTGGCGCGATTCCTGCTCATCGCAATATGCGCGTCACTTGCAGTGGGCTCGTCGGTGCAGGCGATAGGACCGGCGACTGCGGCACCCGACCAGCTCGCGGGCGGAACTTGGACCGTACGGGGAACGCGAGTGCCTGGTTCCCGCCGCTGCGGGGAGTGGCTCGTTCGCCTGACCAATGCGCGAGGTCAACTGTCCGGTATGGTCTCGCATGCGGGAGCGACCGTGCCGATACAGAATTTGGTGCTGATGCCGGACGGGAGCTTCTCGGGGACTACGCAGGCAAGCATGGTAGGATCAAGACGCGCGCCCCCTTCGACAGTCACCGGGCAGTTTTCGGGGGACACGTCAGCCTGACCTTCGACAGTGAACGCTGTCCTCCTCGCCACCGCACAGCCATTCGAGAAGCGGGAGGCGGCTGAAGCGGACCCATCGCCCGGGATGTGCCGCGGGCGGACCTCTACTTCGCGGTACAATCTACGGGGTCAAGGGCGCCATCGGGTCGACTTTTCCACCGGGAGCACCGACGCCGGCCCAAGGACCCTCTCAATAACCAGATGGGGGTGGGCTCACGGGATGGTTGCTTCTGTGCCCGAAGCGAGCGAAGTTGGGGGGCGCCGAGGCTCATCTCAGTTGGTGGTAGCAGTCATCGCGTCTGCATCGAGGGTCGACGACCGGCCTAACAGAAGAGTGAGTTGCGGCATTTTCGCCGTGGCTCTCGCCGGGATCGTACTCCTGCTTAGTGGGTGCGGTGATAACGGTGTCATCTCACGGTTCATGCTAAAGTCGGACCGCATCATCGTCGAGCGGCGTCCCGACCCCGTCTACGATCAACTTTTTCCCTATTACGTGGAACTCTGCGCGACAAGCCAGTTCCGTTCCAAGCTGAAGGGCGAAGGTGGGGTCGCGGGCCATGCGGTCATGTATATCAAAGGCGCCTGCAAGGACGAGCAGGCGCCCTACCCGCAGTTGCGGCGATGCCGGGTGGCCGCGACCGAACTCGACGACCCCGAGCACGGCGCCGGTGTCAGCGTCGGCCGCTGGTTTCGTAACGTCAACTGGGTGGCGACCCCGGGCTACGAACTGTTCTATCAGGGCAACCTCAAACCCGGCGAACGCCTCACTCAGGCCCAGTTCGAAGCCACCCTGCGGGATGCGATCGACAAAGGTATCTACAAGGGGGTCGAGTTTCACGACTATCCCGGCGCCGACGCGGGAACAGGCCTCGAGAATTTCGTCGTAAACGAAGGCATCGGTACCGACTTCGCCCTCCAGTTTGCCCGCTCGGTGTTCTGCGCGCGCCTTCCGGTGACCGAGCCGATGTTGGATGAAATCATCAGCTTCTTGAACGACAAGAACCGCGAATACGCCGAGGGAGAAGCCGACTACAATTGGAGTGTCTGGGCGGACAACTGTTCTCATACCCTGCGGAATGCTTTGGCGGCCGCGAACATCTGGTCGCCATTATCGGTGCGCGCCGTGAAGTTTCGTCAACTATTCAACCTTGCCGTGCCGGCAAACGAGTTCGTAAATCTAGCCGAACTCGGTACCGAGGGGGATATCGACGACTATCGGGAAATTCAACAAGATGGACCCCAACGAGACGCGCTCCATGAATTCAAATGGCTGCCCACGCGGCACGGCGCGTTGCTGAAGACGCTCCCGGTACACGAGCCGAACGACCTTTACGACACGACGTTTCGGCTCTTCACGCTTCAATCGCCGTTCAGGATGGGTAAGACGCGGCATGCGATCGATCTGCTCTCGGACGAGCGGTTCGTGAACCTGAACGCGAACCTTCGCTATTTTCGGCAAAAATACGAAGCGATCCTGGCAAGCCACGACGAGCGGCGCGACATGCTCGCCAGTGTTCGCGGCACGCCCTACCGCCGGGTGGAACGGCTTTTTTACGATTACATCAAGGCGCAGCGCACCGAGGTCGACACCATGTTGACTAGGCTTTCGGCTCTGGAAGGTCAATCGGACGAGCCGAAGGCCAAGTGATCAGCCGGCGGGTTTGGAAATATCGCAAGATCGCGAAGCAGGCGGCCGCGGCCGCGAGATGTTTGAGCGTGTGTCCGCTCAAGAAGTTTCCGGCCGAATAAATCGCCCCATCAGTGAATTCAAACAGCTTGGCGAGGGCGTAGAGTGCCCCGGCGGCAATCCAATAACGTGTGCCGGTATACTTAGGTGGGTACAGCAAAAACAGCAGCAGCACTGCGAGGCCAGGAAAGAACTGCACCCAGAAGTAGAGCCGCAGATCGTCGGTCCAACGCCACAGCAACAGGCTGAACAAGCCGATTGCGAGGGCCGGCCACAGCAGAATGGCTCCGGCCCTTGCGTTTACGCGCTCCTCGACCACGAGCGCAAGGATTGCCGCGAAACTCAGCGTCATCGGCAAGCGGTCCCAGAATAAGGTGCCGTCATTCGGATCCCAGTGATAATAGGACGAGCCGATTCCGGTCAGGAAAACTCCCAGGAAGAAAACGACCGTTGCCGGATCCTCACGAAATCGCCGCAGCCCGGCGGCGCCGACCGCGAGGAAGGGAAGATTAGAGACGACGTTCCAGAAGTTTGGAATGCCGAAAATGGTGCGCTGGTCGGCGAATTGGTGATAGCTTTGATCCTGCGGGATCGGGGGCAGCAGCAACAATCCCCCGAGCGATACTGCCAGCAGGCCGAAGAAGACGACTACGGGGAGATTCTGCTTCGTAATGCCGCGGGTCATGGCGACAGAATAGCACAAGCTCGGCGAGGCGGAGGAGCATTCCCCCTTCGCGCCCGAGCCCGCGATGTAGCGAGAAATTTAGTGACTCGCACGAAAACGATTGTCAGAGTTTGACGAATCTCGTTCGCATCGGGGCTGGGAAGGGACGTCCTATGGCACGAAAACTCTCGATCGTCCTCGCCGTCGTCTTAGCGATTTTTGCCGCCTCGCCCAATCTCGGCCACGCCCAAGGCCGCGGTGGAGGCTTCCATGGTGGCGGCTTCCATGGCGGTTTTGGTTTCCGGGGCGGCGGCTGGGGCTGGCGGGGCGGTGGCTGGGGTTGGGGCTGGGGTCCCGGTTGGGGTTGGGGCTGGGGCTGGCCAGCGGCCTGGTGGGGTTGGGGTCCCGGCTGGGGCTGGGGTTCCGGTTGGGGTTGGGGGCCTGGCTGGGGTGGTCCCGGTTGGGGTTGGGGCTCTGGCGTCCGAGATCACCAGCTTGACCCCGCGCAGACCGCGCCGGGCGAGCGTGCGCAGGAACCCGGTCCAGAACGTCTCGGCCTCGGACGGGCCGACCGTCATGCCCAACACTTCACGCCGGCCGTCGCTGTTGACGGCGACGGCAACGATCACCGCCACCGACACGATGCGGCCGTTCTGGCGGACCTTCACATAGGTCGCATCGAGCCACAGATAGGGCCAGTCGCCTTCCAGCGGCCGGTCAAGGAAGGCGCCGATCTTGCCGTCGATCTCGCCACACAGCCGGCTCACTTGGCTCTTGGAAATCCCGCTCATGCCCATGGCCTTGACCAGCTCGTCGACCGAACGGGTCGACACGCCTTGGACATAGGCCTCCTGGATCACTGCAGCGAGCGCCCTCTCGGCCATCCGGCGTGGTTCGAGAAACGCCGGGAAGTAGCTCCCCTTCCTGAGCTTGGGGATGCGCAGCTCGACGCTGCCGGCTCGGGTCTCCCAATCGCGGTCGCGGTAGCCGTTGCGGTGGTTGACCCGAGCGGGGCTGCGCTCGCCGTGCGCAGCACCGGTCAGGCTTTCAACCTCCAACTCCATCAGGCGCTGCGCGGCAAAGCCAACCATCTCGCGCAGCAGATCGGCGTCAGCGCTCTTCTCCAGCAGGGTGCGAAGGCTCATCATCTCATCGGTCATCGTCGGGTTCTCCGGTTTGGTCGAGGTTTGGCAACCAAACCCTACCGAAGATCCGCGATGACCACTGCTGTGGATAAGTAGCCCACCGCCGCCAGACTCTTGGCGGTCGCTGCGGCGGGCTACTTACCCACAGCTCCTACACCACCTCCAGGGACACAACCGCTCAAACCCCAATCACCCGGTCACCGACGCCACCAAAAACCGCGCTCACAGGCTGCCGTCGGGCCGCATGCTCGTACGTCACGAATGATCCGAACTAAAGCTTCCGCAAAATAGGGAAAGCCCGCATTTGGATGGAGGCATCGAATGGTGATATCGCGCATTCCCTTGGGAATGATCGCTTGAATTCCCAGCTGGCGCCCGGCATTCTGGTGCTGTCGAAGGGAGGATAGACATGTTGTTCTCGGGCGGTTTCACTTTCTCCAACTTTCTCGCCGACGTCTTGTCGATCTTTATCTTCGTACTGTGGTTCTGGTTGCTGATCACGGTCTTCGGCGACCTGTTCCGCCGCCACGACGCATCCGGCTGGGCCAAGGCGGTTTGGGTGATCGTGCTGATCTTGTTCCCGTATTTGGGGATATTCATCTACCTTATCACGCAACACCGCGGGATGGCGGAGCGGCAGAGCCAGCGGGTCGAGCAAGCTCGCGAAGAGCTGCGCCATTTCGTTGGCGTCAGTGTCGCCGATGAACTCGAGAAACTCGAACGGCTGAAGAATTCGAACGTAATTTCCAACGAGGAGTACGCGCGACTGCGTGCCCGGGCTGTGCAGTAGCCGGAACCGCGCCTGGTGAGAATGCCGAACTACAAACTGCCCGCGGTCTGTGATGTTTCGGTCACAAACGTCTGCAATGCGGCGTGCGATTTTTGCGGCTTCGCCCGTGATAAGACACTGATCGGCGCCGCGCGATACGTCGACGCAGACGCGTTTTCCCGAGCGCTGCCGATCCTGCACCGGCGGGGGATTCGGTATCTGACGCTTCAGGGCGGTGAGCCGCTGGTGCATCCCGACATTGTCCGCCTCGTTTCGCAGACCGTGACGGCCGGCATATCGTGCGCGATCATCACCAATGGCTGGTTCCTGCCGCGTTACATAACCTCCCTGGCGGCAGCCGGGCTCCGCCAGCTGATCGTTTCTATAGACAGCGCGCCAAGCTCGCAGAGCACGAGCGCAATCGCGGTTTGGAGGGACTGGAGCGCCGTCTCGCCGAGGGCATAGCGCAGGCCCGCGCGTGCGGCCTGCCGGTGCAAGCTTCGGTAACTGTCAGTCGGCTCGTCCGTTACGACGAATTGCCGGATACGTTGCGGCGCCTGGGGTTCGACGACGTCGCGTTTTCCTATCCGCGGCGCGAGCCGCTCGGCTCCACCTCCCTGGTTTACGGGGAATCGGACCTTGTCGATCTCGATCGTGATGAACTGCTCGCCGCGCTCGATGCGATCGACCGCCTGAGAAAACGTTTTCCGGTGTTCAACCCGCGGGCGTCGCTCGCCGAAGTCGCGCGCTATGTGCGCGGCGAGCGACAAGCGGTTCCCTGTATCGGTGGCTACAAGTACTTTTATTTGGACTGGAACCTCGACATCTGGCGCTGCGAGGCTTGGAACGAGCCACTGGGTTCGGTTTTCAACCTCGATAGCATTCCGGACCAGCGCGAACCCTGCAATGCCTGCATGATGTCCTGCTACCGCAACGCCAGCATGCTGATGCACGCCGCCGTCGCAGCGACAGATGCCGCCCGGGCGCTCGCGACCGGTGACATCGGAGCCGCGGTGGGGTCGCTCTTCCGGCGCAGCGTGGCGCAATCGCTTTGGGCGCTGATCGAGGAGACTCCGAAGCTGCGCCGCTTGGCCCGCCGGCGGAAGCAAACCGCGAGCAAAAATGAAGTTCTCTACGATGGCTCGCCCTCGGACGAGACCGGGGCATGATACGAGCGAGGCGTATCGGCTTTCGACAGCCAGCAACAGGATGTGATCGACAATACTCTGCTATCGAGTGAGCCGCATCATAGCTGCGGAGCGCCCGGTGGATTCTAGATGAGGGAGGTCAGAGCTTATGGATCGCAAAGGCGGGACCGTAGTTCGGGGATTGGCGCGATTCCTGCTCATCGCAATATGCGCGTCACTTGCAGTGGGCTCGTCGGTGCAGGCGATAGGACCGGCGACTGCGGCACCCGACCAGCTCGCGGGCGGAACTTGGACCGTGCGGGGAACGCGAGTCCCTGGTTCCCGCCGCTGCGGGGAGTGGCTCGTTCGCCTGACCAATGCGCGAGGTCAACTGTCCGGTGTGGTCTCGCATGCGCGAGCGACCGTGCCGATACAGAATCTGGTGCTGATGCCGGACGGGAGCTTCTCGGGGACTACGCAGGCAAGCATGGCAGGATCAAGACGCGCGCCCCCTTCGACAGTCACCGGGCAGTTTTCGCGGGACAGGGTCAGCCTGACCTTCGACAGTGAACGCTGTCCTCCTCGCCACCGCACAGCCATTCGAGAAGCGGGAGGCGGTTGAAGCGGACCCATCGCTCGGGATGTGCCGCGGGCGGACCTCTACTTCGCGGTACAATCTACGGGGTCAAGGGCGCCATCGGGTTGACCTTTCCACCGGGAGCACCGACGCCGGCCCAAGGACCCTCTCAATAACCAGATGGTGGTGGGCTCACGGGATGGTTGCTTCTGTGCCCGAAGCGAGCGAAGTTGGGGGGCGCCGAGGCTCATCTCAGTTGGTGGTAGCAGTCATCGCGTCTGCATCGAGGGTCGACGACCGGCCTAACAGAAGAGTGAGTTGCGGCATTTTCGCCGTGGCTCTCGCCGGGATCGTACTCCTGCTTAGCGGGTGCGGTGATAACGGTGTCATCTCGCGGTTTATGCTAAAGTCGGACCGCATCATCGTCGAGCGGCGTCCCGACCCCGTCTACGATCAACTTTTTCCCTATTACGTGGAACTCTGCGCGACAAGCCAGTTCCGTTCCAAGCTGAAGGGCGAAGGTGGGGTCGCGGGCCATGCGGTCATGTATATCAAAGGCGCCTGCAAGGACGAGCAGGCGCCCTACCCGCAGTTGCGGCGATGCCGGGTGGCCGCGACCGAACTCGACGACCCCGAGCACGGCGCCGGTGTCAGCGTCGGCCGCTGGTTTCGTAACGTCAACTGGGTGGCGACCCCGGGCTACGAACTGTTCTATCAGGGCAACCTCAAACCCGGCGAACGCCTCACTCAGGCCCAGTTCGAAGCCACCCTGCGGGATGCGATCGACAAAGGTATCTACAAGGGGGTCGAGTTTCACGACTATCCCGGCGCCGACGCGGGAACAGGCCTCGAGAATTTCGTCGTAAACGAAGGCATCGGTACCGACTTCGCCCTCCAGTTTGCCCGCTCGGTGTTCTGCGCGCGCCTTCCGGTGACCGAGCCGATGTTGGATGAAATCATCAGCTTCTTGAACGACAAGAACCGCGAATACGCCGAGGGAGAAGCCGACTACAATTGGAGTGTCTGGGCGGACAACTGTTCTCATACCTTGCGGAATGCTTTGGCGGCCGCGAACATCTGGTCGCCATTATCCGTGCGCGCCGTGAAGTTTCGTCAACTATTCAACCTTGCCGTGCCGGCAAACGAGTTCGTAAATCTAGCCGAACTCGGTACCGAGGGGGATATCGACGACTATCGGGAAATTCAACAAGACGGACCCCAACGAGACGCGCTCCATGAATTCCATTGGCTGCCCACGCGGCACGGCGCGCTGCTGAAGACGCTGCCGGTGCATGAGCCGAACGACCTTTACGACACGACGTTTCGGCTCTTCACGCTTCAATCGCCGTTCAGGATGGGTAAGACGCAGCATGCGATCGATCTGCTCTCGGACGAGCGGTTCGTGAACCTGAACGCGAACCTTCGCTATTTTCGGCAAAAATACGAAGCGATCCTGGCAAGCCACGACGAGCGGCGCGACATGCTCGCCAGTGTTCGCGGCACGCCCTACCGCCGGGTGGAACGGCTTTTTTACGATTACATCAAGGCGCAGCGCACCGAGGTCGACACCATGTTGACTAGGCTTTCGGCTCTGGAAGGTCAATCGGACGAGCCGAAGGCCAAGTGATCAGCCGGCGGGTTTGGAAATATCGCAAGATCGCGAAGCAGGCGGCCGCGGCCGCGAGATGTTTGAGCGTGTGTCCGCTCAAGAAGTTTCCGGCCGAATAAATCGCCCCATCAGTGAATTCAAACAGCTTGGCGAGGGCGTAGAGCGCCCCGGCGGCAATCCAATAACGTGTGCCGGTATACTTAGGTGGGTACAGCAAAAACAGCAGCAGCACTGCGAGGCCAGGAAAGAACTGCACCCAGAAGTAGAGCCGCAGATCGTCGGTCCAACGCCACAGCAACAGGCTGAACAAGCCGATTGCGAGGGCCGGCCACAGCAGAATGGCTCCGGCCCTTGCGCTCACCCGCTCCTCGACCACGAGCGCAAGGATTGCCGCGAAACTCAGCGTCATCGGCAAGCGGTCCCAGAACAAGGTGCCGTCATTCGGATCCCAGTGATAATAGGACGAGCCGATCCCGGTCAGGAAAACTCCCAGGAAGAAAACGACCGTTGCCGGATCGTCACGAAATCGCCGCAGCCCGGCGGCGCCGACCGCGAGGAAGGGAAGATTAGAGACGACGTTCCAGAAGTTTGGAATGCCGAAAATGGTGCGCTGGTCGGCGAATTGGTGATAGCTTTGATCCTGCGGGATCGGGGGCAGCAGCAACAATCCCCCGAGCGATACTGCCAGCAGGCCGAAGAAGACGACTACGGGGAGATTCTGCTTCGTAATGCCGCGGGTCATGGCGACAGAATAGCACAAGCTCGGCGAGGCGGAGGAGCATTCCCCCTTCGCGCCCGAGCCCGCGACGTAGCGAGAAATTTAGTGACTCGCACGAAAACGATTGTCAGAGTTTGACGAATCTCGTTCGCATCGGGGCTGGGAAGGGACGTCCTATGGCACGAAAACTCTCGATCGTCCTCGCCGTCGTCTTAGCGATTTTTGCCGCCTCGCCCAATCTCGGCCACGCCCAAGGCCGCGGTGGAGGCTTCCATGGTGGCGGCTTCCATGGCGGTTTTGGTTTCCGGGGCGGCGGCTGTGGCTGGCGGGGCTGGTGGCTGGGGTTGGGGCTGGGGTCCCGGTTGGGGTTGGGGCTGGGGCTGGCCAGCGGCCTGGTGGGGTTGGGGTCCCGGCTGGGGCTGGGGTTCCGGTTGGGGTTGGGGTCCTGGCTGGGGTGGGTCCTGGTTGGGGTTGGGGCTCTGGCTGGGTTTGGGTCCCAGGGTGGGGTTGGGTCTGGCGCTAGGACGACCCTGCTCCCCAGCGCCAACGACAGTCCGAGGGGCAATCGAAAACTTGGGCCCACGAGCAGCCTTGCCGAACGCACAAAAGCGGGCAATCTGAACAAAGGCACGCACCGACTTACCTCGGAGCGTCTGACTTGCGTCGGCTCGGCCGCATTCAGTCGTGCTACGCTCTCGAACAGCAGTCGGTTGTCTTCCGGTGCAGGGCCCGGCCCTCCGCGGAACGGGTTATTTTGGGCCTGTGCCGCTGCGGTCAGGAAATGCAGGCCGCGCGCGCAGCCGATAGGCCGTGTGGTGACCGAGGTCGTATACACCTCTCCTTTTGAACCTAAGTAGCGGCACCCTTGGTGGAGCCTCTCATCGGTTGCACGAACCGGCTTTTCTCTTGGAAGTGCCCGATTTTGACTTAACTGTACGTAGGTCTGGGTCGCCTCGCAACCGACGGGTTCGCTTCAGCCGCCTGTCGCGCGTCGGATAGCCGTGCCTTGGCGCGCGGGGCAGCGCTCGCTGTGGAAGGCCACGCTGACCGTGTCCCCCGAAAACCTCCCGGTTACTGCCGCCGGGGGCGCTCGTCTTGATCCTGACATGCTCGCCTGTGTGGTTCCCGAGAAGCTTCCGTCCGGCATCAGCACTAGGTTTTGTATGGGCACGGTCATGCGCGCATGCGACACCGTGCCGGACAATTGGCCCCCTGCACTGGTGAGGCGAACGAGCCACTCCCCGCAGAAGCGGGAACCAGGGACGCGTGTTCCCTGCACGATCCAAGTTCCGTCGGCGAGTTGGACGGCTGGTGGCGGAGCCACCGGCTGCGCGGCCGGCACCGGAGGGGCTGCTACGAGGGCCGAGGGTCCCTCAGCCGGTGGTTGGCAGGCGCTCTGCAGTGACACGCATCCCGCGAAGAGCAGGAAACGCAATGACCCGAGAAATACGGTCCGGCTTCTCTCGAACGCCACCGCCGCAGCGCTTGCGGGGGCGTCCGCCAGAGCCTGCTGGCTTTGCATCGGAATTTCCTCCCCTGGAAGCCGGCTACAATTCTAGCTTGCTAACGTCTCATCTATTGTACAACCCGAGCGCGAAGCCGCTGATACTCCTCTGCGGAAATCGTGTTCGAATTCTTCATGCGTTCGAGCTTCTCGAGCTCATCGGCGGCGCTGAAACCAACGAAATGGCGCAAATCTTCGCGCGCCTGCTGGACCCGCTGGCTCTGCCGCTCGGCCATCCCGCGGTGTTGAGTGATCAGGTAGATGAATATCCCTAAGTACGAGAACACAATCAGCACGATCACCCAAATTGCCTTGGCCCAGCCGGATATGTCGTGACGGCGGAAGAGGTCGCCAAAAATGGTAACCAGCAACCAGAACCACAGTACGAAGATAAATATCGAAAAGACGTCGGCCAGAAAGTTGGAGAAGGTGAAACCGCCGGAAAACAACATCTCGTCCCTCCCTTCAAGAGATCCAGAATGCGCGGCCCAACCGAGAATTCAACCTCCGGCTTCCACGGCCGCCGTCCGTACAACTGCTAGCGCCTCACGTAGGGCTTCCTCCTTGGTCTCGTCGAAGGAGCTCCGCATCACTGTGCCGCCCACGCCGCGCAATGCGGCCAGCACCTTGTCGGCGGTCATCTTGCGGATCAGCAGGAACAGCGCGGCGTTGCCAGATTGCAGCGTCCTCGCCGCCTGCCTCATGAACTCCTCATTGATGCCGAGATCGGCCAGCTTTCCACCGAGAGCCCCCGAAGCAGCGCCGATCGCGGCGCCGGCCAGCGGCATCATGAACAGCAACCCAATCAACGAGCCCCACAATGCCCCGGACACCGCGCCTTGTGCGACGGGCTGGAAGAGCTGGTTAAGTTTGACGCGCCCATTCGCTTCCTTCGCCGCGACGACCGCGTCCCCCCAGCTCGATCAGATATTGCATGGCGAGTAGCAGCTCGCGAACATCTTCCGCTTTTTTCGCTGGGGAATTCGATAATGAGCAGATCAGACAAGGCTGGATCCTCCACTCGCTGTAATCGCGCTCAGATTCTCCCCACCAGGCGCGCCGCGCTAACCCTTGATCGGACATGCTCCACGTTCAGGCAGTCCGTAGACGGCACGAAATGGCGGCTCAACTTCTCGACCGCTCGGACGTAAAATTCTTGCCTCGCTGGTGAAAGCGTTGCGGACTCTCATGTCCTCAAGCGCCATCCAGACGGGCTATGCGAACGGCTCCGGCGTTCTGGCCAATCAACTGCCCGATCCGTCGGCCCGAAGCCGGACGCGCGGAGGCCTGCGCCTCAGTCATCGGGGGCCCATGCCGGGCACCGTGTTGCCGAGACTAAACATGCACGCAGCAAAGGCGTTGTCGAACTGCGCTTGGATCGACGCCTGGGCGTTTGAAGATTGGGCCGCCGCTAAGCCTGCGCCGCCGAGCGCGCCGCTCGCCGCGCCAATCCCTGCACCCCGGCCGCCGCCAATCGCCCCGCCCAACCCCGCACCGAGGGCCGTCGTCAGCGCCGCCGTACCGAGCCCGCGAAGATTAGCCCCCTGCGTTTGGTCAGCCACGGCCTGCTGGGCGAATTGCCGACACGTCGCTTGATCGTTTTGGAAACTTGCGAGCGATGTGTTCGGGCCCGGCATGACCTGAACGGTGGACCCCATCGGCGTCTGCACGCAGGCACTTAGCACCATCACGCCCGCCAAGGCGATAAAAGCATATGATTTCATCGTTGCGTCTCCCTAAGATGGACCGAATGGGCGACGAGCTGCGTCCAACCATGACCTAGTGTTCAGATCCAATCAGGTGATTCAACGTTTGGGACCTGTAGTATGTGGCTGAGCATCCCGAAACCCACAGCAACGGCCCCAGGCGATAGGTGTCGTTTTCCCTCAATCAATTCTACAGTTCTGTAGAGCTGAAATCAGCTGAATGGATCTAAGCACTAGCCCTAGTTGATCTGAAGCGTGGTGCGGGCTATCCCTCCGGCCGTCACATCGACGACCGCCACGCCTCTTCCCCAATCCAACGGGACGATTTGGCTGGCCCGATGTCGGCGGCTTGCCGCGGCCGATCGCGTAATC
Source organism: uncultured Alphaproteobacteria bacterium (assembly GCA_963796155.1). Taxonomy (GTDB): domain Bacteria; phylum Pseudomonadota; class Alphaproteobacteria; order ATCC43930; family CGMCC-115725; genus AP-15. Next base: position 70,974 of record CAWCKT010000006.1, read on the forward strand.
GCGCTTGTTCTCGGACATGGGGCTCTCAGTCATCCTTTTCAACCGCGCGGCCGGGGCGACACCGTCGTCCTCTTGCCTCAGCGGAGATTCGCCGCATATAGCAGGGTCGTGCTTGATTAGCAATTATCGAATTATTGCAGTACCGAGACACGTTCGACGATTTGCGCTTCCCTGCCGGTTCCCAGCCACGCCTTCGATTCATGATGGGCGTCGTGTCCAAGCCTATGATATAACGCGATTTTTCGGCTCGGAGAGAGAGCCCCCGTAAAAATTTTTCCCTGAGTTTTCCCGCGCAACAGGGATACGGGCACAGCGATGGCTCGACCTCGCCGCGTCGTCATCGTATCGCCCTGCCGCTTCGGCGACGGCGTAGTCGGTAACGACGAATGTCGATTGGGAGGGCCACTCTGGTTTCGGGACGACAAGCCCAAGACAACCGCGTTCGATATCGTTAGCCAAACGTTGGAGGCCTATTCTCGGCGACCTCGGCGGAGAAATTCCGCGCATTCGAACGCGCGGCAGAGCAAGATAGAAAGATAGGCAGCGACGCCGCGACGCTGGGCGAGGATCAGCCAGGATCTCGGAGAGGTTAGATGGATAGGCAGCATCAAAAGACGATCGAGTTTGCCCTGCAGGGCGGAGGCTCCCACGGTGCCTTTACCTGGGGCGCTTTCGATCGACTGCTCGAAGACGAGCGGCTGCACATCGAGGCGGATCGGGGACACGAGTGCGGGGGCGATGAACGCCGCCGTTCTCGTTGACGGCAGGCGCAGGGCGGGCCGGCTGCCGCGCGAATGCCTCGAAGAATTCTGGCGGCAGCGTGTCGCTGCTCAATACAGCCCGCTGCGGCGGTCGATTTTCGACATGTTCATTGACAGTTGGTCACTGGACACTTCGCCGGTCTACATCGCAATGGACCAGATGTCACGGATATTTTCGCCCTATGACAACCACCGAGAGGTTCAATCCGCTTCGTGACATCCTCGCTGAATGCATCGACTTCGAAGCGTCAAGCGCGGGCGCCGATCAAAGCTTTCTCACCGCGACCAATGTTCGAACCGGCCAGGCCAAGTGTTCCGTAACCCGGGATCACGCCCGACTGCTCATGGCCTCTGCATGCCTGCCGACCATTTTCCAAGCCGTTGAGATCGACGGAGAGGATTATTGGGACGGCGGTTATATCGGCAACCCGCGCGATCCCGCCCTTGGTGCGGGAATGCGAGTCGCACGATACAATTATTGTGCAGATCAACCCGGTCGAACGCCCGGACACGCCAAAAACCGCCCGCGACATCCTCAATCGCATCAACGAGATCACCTTCAATTCCGTTCTGCTGAAGGAGTTGCGCATGATAGCGTTGCTGCGGCAGGTCGCCGATTGCGGGGACAGCGAGGGCGCGTTAGAGAGTGGGCGTGCATGCGATTCACGTCGAGGAAATCATGGTCGACCTCGGCTATTCCACGAAGCTCAATGCCGAGTGGGATTTTCTGACGTATCTCCGTGATCGAGGCAGAAAAGCCGCGCAGGACTGGCTGTCGCAGCATTACGACGACTCGGTGTGCGCAATACCTTGTCCCTCGCTTGGATCTTTACGAAAGCCTGAGGCGCAATTGCCGGAAGCACCTGGGATACGCAGGCGCTCCTCGCTACGACCGGCATCGACACGCTGCTGAACAGCGTGTAACGTGGTAGGATTATTAGGCATCCTCCTCGGCCTCGCGCTGCTCGTCTCGCTGGCGTATCGGGGTTGGAGCATCCTGCTGCTCGCCCCCGGGGCCGCACTGATCGCTGCCGCTTTCGCCAGCGGGCCGCTGCTCGCCTACTGGACGCAGACCTTCATGGACAGCGCGTCGCGCTTTATCGCGCAGTTTTTCCCGCTGTTCCTGCTTGGGGCCCTGTTCGGCAAGCTGATGGAGGACAGCGGTTCGGTCGCGGCGATCGCCGAATTCATGACCAAACAGTTGGGGCCGCAGCACGCGATCCTCACCGTCGTGCTGGCCGGCGCGCTGGTTACATATGGCGGCGTCAGCCTGTTTGTTGCATTCTTCGTGCTGGTGCCGATGGCGCAGGCCGTGTTCCGCACTGCGGGGATTCCCAATCGATTGATTCCCGCTACGATCGCTTTGGGCACCTCCACCTTTACGATGTCGGCGCTGCCGGGAACCCCGGCGATCCAGAATGCGATCCCGATGCCGTTCTTCGGCACGACGCCCTTGGCCGCACCGGGTCTCGGCATCATCGCCTCTGCAATCATGCTCGGTTTCGGCCTGTGGTGGCTGGGACACGCCGAAGATGTGGCCCGCCGCAAGGGCGAGGGCTTTCGGGGCTCGCCCCCCCTTCCTGTCGATGCGGCCGCCGAAGACGAAACCGTGCGCCAGCGGGCTACCACCGCGCACGAGTTCGATCCGCCGGAAATCCATCACGGCCGCCCGAGCCGCGAGGCGCCGCCGATCGTCCTGGCCGCGTTGCCGCTTCTCGTGGTGGTCAGCGTCAATGTGCTGATGTCGCTAATCATCCTGCCGAGCCTCGACGTTTCGTTTCTCGCCGAGGAGCGCTTTGGTGCGACCTCGCTCTCTGCGGTTGGCGGCGTGTGGGCGGTGGTGACTGCACTCCTAGCCGCTATCGTGACGGTCATAGCTGTCAATTGGCGGCGCCTGCCGGGGATCCGTGAAACCATGGATGCCGGGGCGAATGCGTCCGTCCTGCCGGTGCTGAGCGTTGCGAGCCTTGTCGGATTTGGCGCGGTAGTCGCCGCCGTACCGGCATTCGCCATCGTGCGCAACTGGGTGCTATCGATCGAGGGCGGTCCCCTGGTCTCGCTAGCCGTCGCGACCAACCTGCTGGCCGCGCTGACCGGTTCCGCCTCCGGTGGTCTGACGATTGCGCTCGAGGCACTGGGCGGTACTTACATGCGCCTGGCTGCCGAGCACGGCATCGATCCGGCTCTACTGCATCGGATCGCCGTGATGAGTGCCGGTACGCTCGACAGCTTGCCGCAAAACGGTGCCGTCGTGACCTTGCTCGCGGTTTGCGGGGCAACCCATCGCGAGAGCTATTTCGACATTGTCATGGCCGCCATCGTCGGCCCGATCATCGCTCTTGCCGCGGTGATCGCGCTCGGTTCAGCATTCGGTTCATTCTGAGCGTGGGAGCCCGGTTTGGGATAATCGTGCTTGTCATCGTTCAACCGGTCGGTGATAGTTTCTCTAACGTCTGAGGGAAGGGGAATCATGGCCTTGAAGGGAAGGACCGTCGCTGCGGCACTGGTGTTGCTCGTGCCTTGTGCGGCGAACGCTGCCACGGAAGCGAATTTCGGCCCCAGGACTACGGCCGACTTGGTCGAGCTTTGCGCTGCGACGCCCGACAACGCGGTCGGAACGGCAGCGGTAAATTTCTGCGAGGGCTTTGCGCAGGGTGCGGTGTTGGTGGAAATGCAGAACATGGCCGCATTCCGCGGACCGAAGCTGTTCTGCATGCCGAACCCTCCGCCGACTCGCAACCAAGCGCTGAGCGAGTTCGTCAACTGGGCACGCGCGTCGCCGGATCGCATGGCAGCCACGTCGACTGACGGGTTGTTCCGGTTTCTGAGCGAACGTTACCCCTGTCCGCAATCGCGCTGATCAACCGCTCTGGGGAACGCCATGAAAAAGTTACTGCTACTCGCGGCCGTCGCTGTGCCGCTCGTTGCTTGCGCGGATATGACCCCAACCCAGCAACGCGCGGTTACCGGCACCGCTGCGGGTGCCGGCATCGGAGCCATCTCTGGCGCGATCGGCGGGAACGCGGGGCTCGGTGCGGCCGCCGGAGCGGGCGCCGGTCTGCTCGGCGGGCTTCTCGTCGATCGATCCCGCCAGGCCCAGGACCAGGCCTTCCAGCAGGGATTCGCGGCTGGACAGCAGGGACGGTGAGAGACGAACCTGCCGGCGGCGGTTCGCAATATGCCCTCGGAGACACCGCCGATCCTCAGCCGCGACACCCGGATCGCGTAGTTTAGCGCCATCTCCCGGGCCCCCAAACCCAGCGACGGCCATTCCATCGCCAGCGACCCCGCGACCAATGCCAGCGGTGGGGTCCACGCGGAGCCGGTGGGCGGACCTCGCGACGTGGTGGTGGCATCGGCGGACGGCCAGGCTGGGCCATTACGCCACCGACCGGACACGCCATAACCGCGAGAACGGCGGCCAACATCCTTCTTCGATCTAGCATCGCCAACACCTGTCTGATAGTAGGCCCCACCGGCTCTAACTGCACTGCGACCGAGCGGTATCCCCGTTGAAGTTCACCCACATTTCTCAGGAAGGCGGTCAGCCCGCGTCTGACCGGCTGCCAGCGGCCTCCCTCTTACCGCATAGCGGGTAAGCCGGAAACAGGCAGGCGACGCCTGTTTCATAATCGAACGACACCCAGAAGCTCCATTTCTGCTTCTAGGAGACACAAAGGTATCCTCTGGTAGGCGAGCGAAGGCGTCCTGTATCTCGGAACCGCCATTGGTGTTGAGCGGAAGCTTTCCGCCGGGGGCGGTGTTGCGCTCGGCGGTGAAGGTGCCGGCCTCGCCGCGCGGGGCGGAGCTCGTTGAGGCCGTAGAGACGGTGCGATCCGAACCTCGCCTTCTTGCGATCACGATCGAAGCGTATGCTGTGGAGCAGGATGGGCAGGAGGGCCTCGTCATGCCTGTTTTGCCTTCCCTGCTATTTCCCTGCTGGCATACCTGGCAGGGAAAATTTTTCCCTGCTAGCCGCATCGGGAAAGAGCCGATAAGTACCTGATCATATGGATAAATTTGTGATGGACCTCGACGATTTTGCGCCCGAATTGGATTTTTTCCCTGATATCCCATCCGGCAGGGAAAAATGCAGCCGGGGCTCAAGGCAGCTCGTTCGACATGATGATCGTGCCGGAGGCGGCGAACATGCCGCCGACACCATGGCAGACCGAGATCTTGGCGCCGGGGATCTGGGCGGGGGCGGTGCCGCGCATCTGGCGCACGCTCTCCTGCAATGCGTACATGCCGTACATGCCGGAATGCATGTAGGAGAGGCCGCCGCCATTGGTGTTGAGCGGCAGTTTGCCGCCGGGGGCGGTGTTGCGCTCGGCGATGAAGGCACCGGCCTCGCCGCGTGGCACAAACCCCAGGTCCTCGAGACCGTAGATCGGCAGATGCGCGAAGGCGTCGTAGATCATCAGATGGTCGACGTCTTTGTGGGTGATGCCGGCCTCGGCAAAGGCCGTGGGGCCGGCGACGCGGAAGGCGCGCGAGGAGGTGAAATCCGCCATCTGGCTGACCATCGGCGTCTCGACACTCTCGCCCGTGCCCATCAGGTAGACCGGCTTTTGCGGGAAGTCGCGGGCGCGCTCGGCGGCGACCAGGATCAACGCGCCGCCGCCGTCGGTCACCAGGCAGCACTGCAATAGCCGGAACGGGTAGGCGATCATCCGCGAGTTCAGCACGTCCTCGACCGTGATCGGCGTCCTGAAGGTGGCGCGCGGGTTTTTGCCCGCCCATTCGCGCTGCACGACCGAGACCATCGCCAATTGCTCGTGCGTCAGCCCATAGGTCTTCATGTAGCGCAACACCGGGATCGTGAACAAAGTCGGCGGCCCCATCGGGCCATAGGGCTGCTCGAACTGGCCGGCGAGGCTCGCCGGTGACGACGACATTGCGGGTGCGCCCGACGCCGGAGCGGCCGCTCTCGCCATGCGTGATCAGCACCATCTCGCACAGGCCCGAGGCGATCGCTGCGGCGGCGTGGCGGACATGGATCATGAACGAGCAGCCGCCGACTGCGGTCCCGTCGACCCATTTCGGCGTAAGGCCCAGGTAATGCGCGACCGTCACCGGCGTCTCGCCGGCCGTCGCGATGCCGTCGATGTCGGCGGGTCTGAGCCCGGCATCGGCCATTGCGTTGAGTGCCGCGTCGGCATGCAACTGGATCTGCGACATGTCCGGGATGACGCCGAGCCTCGTGGTCTCGGCGGCCCCGACGATGGCGATCGATTTCGGCTTCATTCGCTGTCAACCTCTGATGAGTAATAGGCCGTCATTGCGACCCGCGGGCTCGACCCGCGGGGAAGCAATCTCGGGCCGGGGGAGACCCCATGCCGTCGAGATTGCTTCGTCGCCTCCGGCTCCTCGCAATGACGAGTATTGTGCATGCCGGCTACCTCCCCGCCGGACGGAAGAGGGGGAGAGTGATGTCGTCGTCGAGCTTCTCGAAGGCGACCTCGACCGGCATGTCGAGCTGCAACGCCTCGGGGGTCTGCGGGCAATCGATGATATTGGTCATCATGCGCGGCCCTTCGTCGAGCTCGACGACGGCGATCGCATAGGGCGGCGTGAAGCCCGGCACCGGGCGGTGATGGATCACATAGGAGTAGAGCCGGCCCTTGCCGCTGGCGGCGAACACGGCCGCTGGTGACCGCCGGTGAGACGATGATCGGTCGTGATGCTGGGACGATCGCAGCGTTTCTGGGCCCCCGCCTCGCGACCGCGGAGGTAGCTCGCTGGCGATAGCAGGCGGGGTAGAGACTATGTCCGTTGGTTCACGGCCGCAATGATTGGCTCAAGCGGTGTGGCTGACTCGTGATCTGTCCGGATTTTGTAGCGCGTGATCTGTCCGGTTTTAGAACCGCTCGAAAAGGGAGCGGGAGATGGGCCGGGCAGAAGTGCTGCAAGGGGTACGACAGATGCGGTTCGAGACGTTGCTGGATCGGCATGAGCGTGGCGAGCTGAGCCAGATCGAGGCGGCGGAGATGCTGGGGATTACCGAACGCACCTTCCGGCGTTGGCGGGATCGGCTGCACGATGAGGGGCCGACGGGTCTGGTTGATCGTCGGATTGGCAAGCCGTCGAGCCGACGCGCGGCGACCGAGGAGATCTTGCGCATGCTGGGGCTTTACCGCGAGGTTTACGCGGACTTCACGGTCAAGCACTTTCACGAGCAGCTGGTCAAACGCCACCACTACAAGCTCGGCTATACGGTGACCCGACTGAGCCTGCAGGCGGCTGGCTTGGTGCGGCCGGCGCCGCGGCGCTCGGCGCATCGCAAGAAGCGCCCGCGGCGGCCGCTGCCTGGGATGATGCTGCACCAAGATGCCTCGCGCTTTGCCTGGTTGCCCGGCGACCGGCGGCAATACGATTTGGTGGTCACTCTGGATGACGCGACCAGCGCGATCTACTCGGCCTTTCTGGTCGAGGAGGAAGGCACCGCCTCCAGCTTTCGCGGGTTGCGCGAGGTGATCGACAAGCACGGTCTGTTCTGCGAGCTCTACACCGATCGCGGCGGTCATTACTTCTATACGCCCAAGGCCGGCGAGCCGGTGTCCAAGAGCGTGGCGACGCAACTCGGGCGGGCACTCAGCCAACTCGGGATCAGCCACATCGCGGCCTATTCGCCGCAGGCGCGGGGGCGTTCCGAGCGTGCCTTTGGAACGCTGCAAGACCGGTTGCCCAAAGAGCTGCGGCTGGCCGGGATCACGACCGTGGAGGCGGCCAACCAGTGGATCGCGCAAACCTACATCGCGGCCCACAACGCTGCCTTCGCGGTGACCCCGGAGCAGGAGGGCAGCGCCTTTGTGCCCGACCGCGCCGGCCTGGCGCCGGACATCCTGTGCATCCAGGAAGAGCGCCAAGTCGGCAACGACAACACTGTCAAATGGTACGGCCGCAGCCTGCAGATCCCGCCCAGCCCCGGACGGGCGCACTTCGTGCGCGTCACGGTGCGGGTGCACGAATACCCGGACGGCAGCCTTGCCGTGTTCCACGGCCCCCGCTGCCTGGGCCAGTACACCGCTGACGGCACGCCGCTGGAGACCGGTCGGGCGGCGGCATGACATGCGGTCCCTTGCGACCCTCACCTGCCCAAGCCTGGCGCCGTGCTCGCGGCCGTCAAAGGACGCTGCGCGCCGCTCCGCGGTCGCCTGCGGCGATCCTTGACCGCCGCTGCGCGCGGCGCCTCTCAGCAGGCAGGTCGGGACGAAGGGATGGTCTTCCAGTCGAACAAAGCGATGGCTTTGGGGTGACACCGCTCCACTCCTCAGCACAAAACCATCAACGAGCGGACAATTGATGCGCTACGAACACCGGACAACTTGACGCGTCAGCGAATGATTGGCTCAAGCGGCTCTTTCCGACAGAACCGGAGCGAGAGGCGCTGGACGCGAGATACGAATGATCAGCTTTTCCGCCTCGACGACGAGGAAGAACACCAGCCCACCGAGAAGCAGCCACGGCCAAACCCAGAGCGGGATCGCCTCGGTCTCGAACAGAGTCTCAAACGGCGGCGTGTAGGTGAACAGGAGCTGCAGGATCACGACCGCGCCGATCCCCATCGCCAAATACTTGTTGCCGAGATGGGCTCTGAGAGACAGGGACAAGTCCAGCTTGTAGCGGCTGTTGAGCAGGTAGAAGATCTGACCGATCACGAGCGCATTCACGGCGACCGCCCGGGCGAGTTCGTCGGACCCGTCCTTCGACTTCATCCAGAAAAATGCCCATAAAGTGAGTGCCAGCAGCGCCAATCCGACGAAGACGACGCGCCAAACTCCGAAGGCGTCCAGGATCGGGCGGTCGACCGCGCGCGGCTGCCGCTGCATGACGTCGAGCTCGTGCGGCTCAAAGGAGATTACCAGCCCGAGCGCTACCGACGTCACCATGTTGACCCAGAGGATCTGCGGCGCCGTGATCGGCGCGGTGAAGCCGACGAAGATCGCCGCCATGATGACCAGCGCTTGGGCGACGTTTGTCGGCAGCATGAAGAGCATGGCCTTCTCGATGTTGTTGTAGACCGTGCGCCCTTCTTTGACCGCGGCCGTGATGGAGGCGAAGTTGTCGTCGGCCAGCACCATCTCGGCCGCCTCCTTGGTGACCTCGGTGCCCTTGATTCCCATCGCGACGCCGACGTCGGCCTTTTTGAGGGACGGCGCATCGTTCACCCCGTCGCCGGTCATCGCCACGATCTGCTTATTCGCCTGGATCGCCTTGACCAGCCGCAGTTTGTGCTCGGGGCTCGCGCGGGCGAAGACATCGACGTCGCGGACCCGCTCCTGCAGTGTCGCGGTATCCATTTCCTCGATCTCCCCCCCGGTGATCGCCGTTCTCCCGTCGCCGATACCGAGCATCTTGGCGATCGCAGCCGCGGTGATCTTGTGGTCCCCGGTGATCATCGTCACCCGAATGCCGCCGGCATGGCATTCCTTGACGGCCTCTATGGCCTCGGTCCGAGGCGGGTCGAGCAAGCCGATGAGGCCGAGTAGAACCAAGTTCTTCGGCAGATCCGCCGGGCCGAGGTTCCCCGCCGTAAGCCCTGGATCTTCAAGCCACGCAAAGGCCAGCACGCGCTCCCCTTGGGCCGCCAGCTCATCTGATGCCCTCTCGAAATGGCCACGATCGATCGGCGCCGCCTGCCCGCCAGCGGTCGCCTGGCGCTCGCAATGATCGAAGATCACCTCCGGCGCCCCCTTGACCAGGAGAAACTGCTGGCCGGCGGCGGCTTTGTGCAAGGTCGCCATGAACCGGTGCTCCAATTCGAACGGGATAGCATCGATCCGAGGATAGGTGCTCTGCTCGGCTTGCCGTTCGAGACCGAGTTTATTGCCGAACGGATAGAGGGCTCCCTCGGTCGGATCGCCTTCTACCTTCCAAACCCCCTCTTCCTGGTAAATCTCCGCATCGTTGCAGAGCATCGAGACGCGCCCCATGAGATCGAGAACCGAATCCCCCCCTGCTGCCTCCTCGTTCTTCAGGACCGCGCCTTGGGGTGCGTAGCCTTGGCCGGTGACCTTGTAGGCCGAGTCGCCAGTGACGGCCGACACCACCATCATCTCCATCAAGGTCAGCGTTCCCGTCTTGTCAGAGCAGATCCGCGATACCGAGCCCAGGGTCTCCACCGCCGGCAGCCGCCGGATGATGGCGTTGCGCTGGGCCATGCGCTGCACGCCGATCGCCAGGGTGACGGTGATCAACGCAGGCAAACCCTCGGGGATCACCGATACGGCGATACTGACGACCGCCTGAAAGATGGCGACGAAATCCATGCCCCGAAGCCACCGGCCGTAGGCGAACACGATCGCGGCTACGACGGCGATCACGGCGGTGATCGCGTATCCGAACTTCTTGATCTGGCGCAGCAATGGCGTGTCGAGCGCGCTGACCGCAGCCATCATCTGATTGATGCGACCCAGCTCGGTCTCGCTTCCGGTGGCGACGACCACACCTGTGCCGCGCCCGGACGAGACCAAAGTTCCGGAGAAGGCCATGCCTTCCCGATCTCCCACTGTCGCCTTTTCCGGCACAGCGTCGGTCGTCTTGTCGATCGGTACCAACTCGCCGGTCAGTGCCGCTTCTTCGGTCCGCAGGTTCTTGACGTCGACGAGGCGAAGATCGGCCGGGATGCGGTCGCCCAATTCCAGCAGCACGACGTCGCCGGGCACGAGCCCCTCGGCCGGGATCAGGCGGGTCTCGCGCTCGCGTATCGTTCTCGCCTCCGAGGAAAGCATGTTTCGGATCGAATCGAGAGCCTTCTCCGCTTTGCCTTCCTGGAAAAACCCAAGCAGAGCGTTGATGATCACGACCCCTAGGATGACCGCGGCATCGAGCCACAAACCGACCATCAGCTTCACAAAGCCGGCGCCGAGCAGCACGTAAACGAGGATGTTGTTCAGCTGAGCGAGGAACCGTATCAGCGGCCCCCGCTGCTTCCCCTCCGGCAGGCGGTTGGGACCGTATTGGGCCAGCCGCTGAGACGCTTCACTTGGCTCCAGCCCCGCTCTCGGATCGGTTTTCAGCCGGCTGACGACCTGATCTGCCGGAACGGCGTGCCAAGCGACGGCTTCGGTGCCGAGATTGGCGCGCAATGCCTCGGACATGATGCGTCCTCCCTTGCTCTGCGCGCCGCCTTACGGGCTCTCCGCGACAAACTGCATGCCTTTTAGCGACGCCACATCATCATAGGCATCCTTCATCGAACGGTCGGGGAGCTCGGCCTTCTTCTGCGGCACCTTTTCGTAGGGAATGAGACCGAGCAAGTGACGAATGCAATTGAGGCGGGCTCGCCGCTTGTCGTCGGACCGGATGATGTACCAGGGCGCGAACGTTGTATTGGTCGCCGCGAACATCATATCGCGCGCACGCGAATATTCGAACCATCTGCTGCGCGAGCACAAATCCGTCGGGCTCAGCTTCCACTGGCGCAACGGATCCTCGATGCGGGCCATGAAGCGGCGTTTCTGCTCCTCGTCGCTGACCTCCAACCAGTATTTGATCAACTGAATCCCGCCATCGACGATGAACAACTCGAACTCGGGACAGACCTGCAGAAAACGCCGGTGCTGCTCCTCTGTGCAGAAGCCCATGACGTGCTCGACGCCGGCTCGGTTGTACCAGCTGCGGTCGAAGATCACGATCTCGCCGGCCGTCGGGAGGTGGGCGACGTAGCGCTGCAGATACAATTGCCCCTTCTCGCGGTCGGACGGCGCCGGCAGCGCCACGACGCGGAACACGCGCGGGCTGACCCGCTCGGTGATGGCCTTGACCGTTCCGCCCTTTCCGGCGGCATCGCGGCCTTCGAACACAATGACTACGCGCAACCGTTCATGCTTGATCCACTCCTGCAGCGCGCAGAGTTCAACTTGCAGCTTGCGCAGCGCTTTCTCGTATTCCTTGCGCTTCATCGATCGTGCTCCCTTGCAAGACTTTTATCCTCGGTACCCGAGCGCCTAGCGCCCGGCGGCGATCCTCAGTGCTTCCGCCGACCGCCATGCGTCATAGAACGCGCCGTCGGCCGAGGCGAGCATTTCGAGACCGATGCGTGCTGTTTCCGCGGAGGTACGTTGCAACGGCCGGGCTGGACCAGGCCTGACCGCACTGCCATGGTGGCCTCGTCCGCGAGGTACCCTTCTGTCTTCACCCCAAGAGAGGCGACGTCGATGGCGACCACGGGGCCTGAGGGATCCAATCGCGATCCGATCCTTGTCGATTTCGCCCTGCAGGGTGGCGGCTCGCATGGGGCCTTTACCTGGGGCGCTCTCGATCGCCTGCTCGAAGAGCCCTGGCTGCAGATCGACGGAGTCTCAGGGACGTCCGCGGGGGCCATGAACGCCGCGGTGCTTATCGACGGCTATGCCAAGGGCGGGGCGGAGGCGGCGCGTTCCGGGCTCGAGAACTTCTGGCGCAGCGTTTCCCGGGCGGCTTTGCTGAGCCCGCTCCGCCGCGGGTTTCTCGACGTGCTTCTCGATCGCTGGACCTTGGACCATTCGCCTGTCTTCGTCGCGATGGACATGATGGCACGGGTGTTTTCTCCGTATGATCTCAATCCCGGAGGGTTCAACCCGCTACGGCAAATCCTCGCGGAGTGCGTCGACTTCGAGAGGCTGGCGCGAGCGCCGATCAAGCTGTTTGTCACCGCCACCAATGTTCGTACCGGCCAGGGCCGCGTGTTTCGCAACAATGAGATCACACCGGACGTGCTGCTCGCCTCGGCGTGTCTGCCGACGTTGTTCCAGGCCGTCGATATCGAGGGTGAGAATTATTGGGACGGGGGCTATTCCGGCAACCCCACGATCACGCCCTTGGTCCGCGAGTGCAAATCGCACGATACAATTCTCGTGCAGATCAACCCCGTCGAGCGTCCGGGGACACCCAAATCTGCCCGCGAAATACTCAATCGCCTCAACGAGATCTCCTTCAACGCGGTTCTGCTGAAGGAGCTGCGCATGATCGCGCTGCTCCGGCAAATCGCCGACCCCGGCGATACCGAGGGCGCTTTGTGGGGAGGCATGCGTATTCACCGCGTGGCGAGCGACCTGATGGTCAATCTCGGCTACTCCTCCAAGCTCAATGCCGAGTGGGATTTCCTGTGCATGCTTCGCGATGCCGGGCGAGATGCCGCGAACTCGTTCCTCGCAGCTCACAGCCGAGATTTGGGCTGCCGTTCGTCATTTGATCTCGACGCGTTGCTAAAGAGCGTCTGAAGAAATGGGACTGTTCGGCATCCTGCTCGGCCTTGGGCTGCTTATCTGGCTGGCCTATCGCGGCTGGAGCATCCTGCTGTTGGCCCCCGGGGCCGGGCTGATCGCTGCCGCGTTCGCGGGCGGACCATTACTCGCCTACTGGACGCAGACCTTCATGGACAGCGCCTCGCGCTTTGTCGCGCAATTTTTCCCACTGTTCTTGCTCGGGGCTTTGTTTGGCAAGCTGATGGAGGACAGCAGCTCGGTCGCGGCGATCGCGGATTTCATGACCAAGCGGTTGGGGCCGCAGCGCGTCAGCCTGTTCGTCGCGCTTCATGTCCTGCTCCTGCGCCATCGGCGCTTTCTAGGGGCAGGGCTCCACCTTAGCCAACTGTCTGATTTTCGGGGTCCAGCTCACTCGACCCAGCTAGCACCTTTCTCAGCCGGCGCACGTTCTCCCGGACCGCGTTTGCCGCCAGCGGCTGTTCCATCGCGTCATCATAGAGTTCGGCCTGGATTCGATCGTTGTCGACCACGTCATCTCGATGTCGGTAGAGGAGGGTGAAGAGCCGCCAGAAGTTGGGCGTCAAGCGACGTGGCTTGCCAGCGACCAGCACGAGATGCCGTCGCCGGTCAATGTCCCCGGCTTGGTCGAGATCGTTGGCGAGCGCGATCTCCTCGCCGCATCGATCGCAAAGAGGCAAAGTTCGTCCCGGCGCTCTCTCGGTTGTGCCCTCATCGAAAGGTCGCGCGTAATTGTTCAGAATTCGAAAAGGCCTCGCAGGGGATGCGAGCCGAGGGGCCTAAGCAACGGGCTGCGTGGCCGACATGGTAGAGCAAGGTACTGACCCCTGTTGGCACCGACGCCCCGATGCGGGGAGAATTGGGGAGTCTAGGGTAACGGGAGAGAACGATGTTCAAGAGGATCGACGACGTCGAGATTGTCACAGATCAGCTTGATCGAACCGTGCAGTTCTACACCGACGTGCTGGGGTTCACGGTGAAGGCCCGCGACCGGATCGAGCGCTCGGGTCTGGGGGTGCCGATTAACCTCGTCTACCTGGATCTCGGCGGCACCGTCGTGGAGCTGATCTCTTACGACCGCGCTGTTATCGAGCCAGCTCCAAAGAACGAGCATCTCGGGTACCGCATGATCGCGCTCGAAGTCGACGACATGCAGAAAGCGGCCGACTATCTGAAGACCAAGGGTGTCGACATCGTCTGGGGCCCGAGAGTTCGCGAGACGTACTCAAGGGCGGAGATCTGCGACCCCAACGGCTACCGCATCGAACTCAGGTAGTGGTTCACGGGCGCAGGTACTACGCCGAAATCATGAGCGGATGCCGTCCTACAAGTGCGGATGATGAGCTGGCTAGCCATGTTGTCGTGGGTGGGTGCGGCGCCCGATGAAGGGCGGAGCGCGAATGGTTCGGCGAGCTCGCTACTTCCTGATCGGGGGCATCGCGCTCGTCATCGCCGGCGGCTTGATCGGCTGGCATTTTTGGGGTGGCCGGGGCCAGGTCTTGAAGCCCGATGGCGGGCCGGTCGTAACCGTGATGGACTTCAGCCGAAGCTTTCCGCTCGACCCGCTGCCTTCCGGCTGGCGTCACCGGAAATTTTGGACCCGGTCGCCGATGACGATGTCCTTCGCGGTCAAGGACGGGGTCCCGAGTATGCGGTTCGAAACTCACGACAGCGCGTCGATGCTGTTTCGCTCCGTCGATATCGAACTCGCCGCCTATCCGATACTCGCCTGGCGCTGGTACATCGAGCTGCCGATCCACAGCCCGCTCGACGAGCGCACACGCGAAGGCGACGACCACCCGGCGCGGCTGTTTCTTCGGTTCCTCACGGATCGGGGCGAGAAGCGCGCCATGGAAGTGATCTGGGGTAATCGGCTGAAACCGGGCGACTACAAATACATCGGCGGCTTTCCGCACTTCGTTGCCGACGCCGGCGACGATCGGGTCGGCCGCTGGCTCGACGAGCGGATCTACCTCGCCCGCGTCTATGCTGAGATCTGGAAGGATGCAGCACCGGCGCACGTGGTCGATGTCGCGGTCTTCTGCGACAGCGACGACACGCACACCGCCAGCATCAGCTACTTCGCCTATGTCCGACTTGAACGGCGATGAGGCTCGGACAGCCTGTCCGACGCGCTAGAGGGGTTGGGGAGGCTGTCGACGAGAACGGCTCTGCGGATCACCGCCCGGTCATCGGCCGGTCTGGCGTCTTATGGACACACCTCGGAGGTCGCCACGGCCGAAACGCGCCGCATGCTCGATTCGAGCGGTGGGGCGACCTCCATGCCGGGCGAAGCGCTCTGGGCCTCGTGGCAACCCTGATTTTCTGTGGGCTCAGGGGTGAAGGTGCTGACGTCCGCTGCTGCGGGGGGTGACGGGCCGCCAAGCACGCTCGGGTCGCCTTAATCCCTTAATCGTCCGTGACGGGCGAAAAGCACGCTTTGGAGCGATGCGGCTTTATGGCACGGACGAGGGGCAAAGGACGAGCCGTGGGCGGCACACTTCCGACACACTTCCGACACACTCTTACTCGTTGATCCCTCTACCTTATTGATTTTCTTGGCGTCCCCTACCGGATTCGAACCGGTGTTGCCGCCGTGAGAGGGCGGTGTCCTAGGCCTCTAGACGAAGGGGACGAGGCACCGCACGTTCATACCGGCCGACGCACCCGTGATCAAGGGCGCGCGCAAGGCCAGCCTACTCGCGAAAATTCAGATATTGCAACGGCTGCTCGATCTTCAGGCCGCGGATGCGGGTGATCGCGGCCTGCAGATCGTCGCGCTTCTTGCCGGTGACGCGCAGCTCGTCACCCTGGACCGACACCTGCACCTTGAGCTTGCTGTCCTTGATTTCGCGGATCAGCTGCTTGGCGAGGTTGGCGTCGACACCTTGGCGCAGCACGATGGTCTGCCGCAGCCGGTTGCCCGAGGCTTTCTCCGGCGGCCTGAAATCAAGCGCCGCAGGGTCGACCTTGCGCCGCGTCAGGTGCACTTTCAGGAGCTCGTGCATCTGCTTGAGCTTCAGCTCGTCGTCGGCGAGGAGGGCGACCATCCCCTCCTGACGCTCGACCGCGCACTTGCTTCCTTTGAAGTCGAAGCGAGTGCCGATCTCTCGCGTGATCCCAGCGAGCGCGTTGTCGACTTCGGCCAGGTCGATCCGCGAGACAATATCGAAGCTCGGCACGGCGGCCTCCTTCGCGAAATATTCGTAACGACCCGATATAGCGTGCCCGCGGCTGTAAACACAGGTCTCAAAGCTCGTCGCGAAAGGCGCGCACCGTCGCCGCGAGCCCGGCGTCGGTCGGAACGGGCGGCTCCCAGTCGAGCAGGGTGCGCGTCATGCTGTCGTCGATCTGCAAAGAGAGGGTCAGGCGGGCGACGAGCGGGCCCAGTCCGGGGAGGCGGCGCAGGGCGGCGAAGGCGGCTTCCGGCGCCGCAAAGAGCCGCGCCGGGCGGCCGAGCCCGGCGGCCAGCCGTCGAATCAGCTCTGGCGTCGACAGATCGAGCGCGTCGCGGACCAGCAGGACTTGTCCAGCGGCGGCCGGATGGGCAGCCGCCCGCACGGTGACATCGACGAGGTTGTCGAGAAAGATCAGGCTGCGCCGGTTGTCGATCGCGGCGAAGGGCAACGGCAGACCGCTCGCGACGAGGCGAAGCAATGCCCGAAAGTTTGCTCTGACCTCCGGTCCGTAAACAAGCGGTGGGCGCAAGATGGCGAGCTCGAGCCCGGTTTGTTGCGCGGCCAGCGCGAGGGCGTGCTCGGTCGCCAGCTTGGTGCGACCATAAGCCTCTCGGGGTGATGCCCGGCCGGTCGGCCGGAACGGCGCTCCCGGCCGGGTTGCCTCGCCCAGCGCTCTGACGGAGCTCATATGGACGAGCCGCCGCACCCCGCAAGCGGCCGCGGCGCCCGCCAACACCGCGCCCGCCCGAGGCGCGGTGTCCAACGCCCCCCGGTCGGCGAGATGGATCACGATATCGACGGAGCCGAGATGTTCCGACCAGTTCGTCAGCGGACCGAGCTCGCCGACCGGGCGAAGCTCGACGCCGTCGATGGGTTCGGCAGGGCTGCGCGTCAGGCCGAGGACTGCATGGCCGCGCTCGACCCACCCGCGGCACAGCGCGCGGCCGATGAAGCCGGCTGCACCCGTCACCAGAATGCGCGCCAGGCCTGATTCTCCGCCATCTGACAGCGAGCCGATTGCACAAGCGATCTGAGCGCAAATGCATTAAAGAGGAGACGGTCCCCAAGCAAGGCCGGCCCAACCCGAGTGGCGCTCCCCGATCCCATCCTGTCTCCGTACCCGCCTTCCTCGGTGCCGGTACCGGCCGCCGCGCGGCGACCGAAGCTCCTCTTCCTGGTGACTGAGGATTGGTATTTCTGCTCGCATCGTCTCCCGGTCGCCCGGGCCGCGCGCGACGACGGTTTCGAGGTGGTCGTCGCGACCCGGGTACGGGCGCATGGCGACGAGATTCGTGACGAAGGTTTCGCTTTGCGCCCGATCGCCTGGCGCCGGCGCGGCGACGGGCTCTTCGGCGCCGCGCGGGCGATTTTCGCGATCACCACACTCTATCGCGCCGAGCGGCCCGACATCGTCCACCACGTCGCGCTGAAGCCAGTGATGTTCGGCGGCCTCGCCCGGCGTCTCGCCTTTGCCCGCTCGGCCGATGGTCCCGCATCGGTCGATGCGGTGATGGGTCTCGGCTCCGGCTTTTCAACCACGACGATCGCAGCGAGGCTGCGCCGGCCGCCGCTGAGCCTCGCGCTGCGGCTCACGGCGGGCGGCGGCCGGGGATGGATCGTCGTGCAGAACCCCGAGGACCGCGCCGCTCTCGCCGCGCTCGGGATCGACGTGAGGCGGATCACGGTGATCAGAGGATCGGGGGTCGATATCAACCGTTTCGTGCCGCTGCCGGAGCCCGGCGGCGGCACCGTCACAGTAGCGCTCGTCTCGCGTATGCTGCGCGACAAGGGCGTGCTCGAGGCGGCAGCCGCAATCCGCCGGTTGCGGGCGCGCGGCCTGCCAATCGAGCTCTTGCTGGCCGGGCCGAGCGACCCTGACAATGCAAATTCGCTAACCGCGGATACGCTGCGCGGGCTCGCCGCCGAGCCCGGGATCGAATGGCTGGGTCCCGTCGCCGACGTACGCACGGTGTGGCGTCGCGCGGCGATCGGCGTGCTGCCGTCGAGCTATGGCGAAGGGGTACCAAAGACATTGCTCGAAGCAGCTGCGTGTGGTCGCCCGCTCGTCGCCGCCGATGTCCCGGGCTGCCGCGAGGTCGTCCGAGCCGGCGAGACCGGCATCCTCGTGCCGCCGCACGATGTCCACGCGCTGGCCGAAGCGATCGCCTCGCTCGCCGCCGATCCGGTGCGCCGCGCCGCGATGGGGCGGGCCGGCCGGGAACTGGTCGAGTGCCAATTCACCGACGAAATCGTCGCCCGCGAGACGCTTACCCTCTACCGCGCCGCCCTCACGGAACGGGGCGGATTACCCGTTTTCGCTACGCGTTGATCGAGGCGAGCTCCTCGATGCGCAGGCCGCCGCGCACCCGGGTTACCAGCTCCTCAGGATTATAGACGACGCCGACCGGGTTCTTATCGGTCTTGGAGCGTCCTTGCATATAGGCCTTGCCTTCGCTGGCGGTCGCGAAATTGTCGACCAAGAGCTCGACCTGGTTGTTGTCGGGATCGTGGTAGTACATCGAAGTCGTGACGCCGTGGTTCACGCAGCGATGCGGGCGGATGCCGATTTGTTTCAGCCGCTGATAATTGTCGATCAGATCGTCAAGGCCGCCGAAGGTGAACGCGACGTGATTTAGGCCCGCCGCGTCAGGCTGCCGCTCCACCAGCGGCCCGGGGTCGAGAAAGGCCACCCGGTGGTGCTCGTCGTCATAGCTGATGAACGAGATGCGCTCGGCTTCGTAAAGGATCTCGGCTCCTAGCACCGTACAGTACCAATCGATCATCTCGCGCCGCCGATTGGTCTGCAGCACGATGTGCGACAGCTTTTTTGGTGACGCCATTACCGCCTCCTGATCCGACAAAGATTCGCGGCGGAATGGGTGCACAGCAGGCCGGGCAAGTCAAGGATTCCGGTTCAATCGTCGCGCAGGCGCAGCAGGGTGAGGCCGGCGAGCCGACGATTGCGCGCCACCGAAGCCCCGAACGCCCGGCCGTATGAAACCGGCGCTTTGCCGCTCGAAGTAGGCGAAATTTGGTGCGGGATTTGTTGCTACCCTAGCAATGGCCACCACGCCGACTATGCAAACTTCCCCTTGGCGCAGAATTGCCGGTGATCTTGGATGTATACTCGTAGGAGGTGACGGTATCTCCGATGTCGGCGTCGCCAGAATCTTCAGGCACGGCCGCAGCCAAGCCGTGCGCTTGCGTTTGGCGTTCCGTTTGCCCGGCGACCGCGCGCCCCTGCGCCGCATCGAAAGAGGAATCCTGCTCGAGCCGATGATGTCGGATATCGACGCCTGGTTTGCGCTGGATCGCTTTGCCGACGTGCCATTCATGGAGGAGGGGCGCCGGCAGCCGCCAACGCCAGCGGCCGAGGATCTCTTCGTGTGAATTATCTTCTCGACACCAACGCCCTGATTGCCGTGCTCAAGGACCATCCACCTGGCGTCAGGAGCCGGTTGCGGACGCTATTCGGCAGCTAAGGCGTTCGTCGAAAGGGGTGCCTCGGTCTTCGTGAACTGCACAGCCCGGCTTGGATCGCGGATCGGACCTGGGCTATCGCGCGTTGACCTGTGAACCTCTTCGAGACATGCGGAGACGTAAAATGGCGCGAACAAGCACGGCGGCCCGATCGACCATCCCGGCGCCGGAAAAGATTCCGGTCGTGCTGGCCATCAACGGCGTCGTGACGCAGCTCGAGGTTGCGCCGTGGACGACCCTACTTGATGCACTGCGCGACCATCTCGACCTGACCGGGACCAAGAAGGGCTGCGATCACGGCCAATGCGGCGCGTGTACGGTGCTGGCGGACGGCCGGCGGATCAATTCCTGCCTCACGCTCGCCGTGATGAAGGACGGCGCGAACGTGACCACAATCGAAGGCCTGGCGAAAAATGGTGTGCTGCACGCGCTTCAGCAGGCGTTCATCGACCACGACGCGTTCCAGTGCGGCTACTGCACACCGGGGCAGATCTGTTCGGCGGCTGGCCTGATCGCCGAGGGCAAGGCGAGGAGCGCTGACGAAATCCGCGAACTGATGAGCGGCAATATCTGCCGCTGCGGCGCCTATCCCAACATCGTTGCGGCGATCCAGCAGGCGATGGGGCAATCATGATCAATTTCCACTACGCTCGGGCGACCGACGTTGCCGACGCCGTGCGCCAGATTGCCGCCGATCCGACGGCGAAATTGATCGCCGGCGGCACGAACCTGATCGACCTGATGAAGGAGGATGTCGAACGCCCCTCACGGCTGATCGACATCTCGCGGTTGCCGCTCAAGAGCGTCGAGGAAACGGCGAACGGGGGATTGCGGATCGGCGCACTGGTGCCGAATTCCGACCTCGCCTATCACCCGCTGATCGCCCAGCGCTATCCGATGCTCGCGAGTGCCATCCTGGCGGGTGCCTCGCCACAGCTGCGCAACATGGCCTCGACCGGCGGCAATCTTCTACAGCGCACACGCTGCTACTACTTTTACGACACCGCGACGCCCTGTAATAAACGCGAGCCGGGCAGCGGCTGCTCCGCCATCGCGGGCCTCAACCGCATGCACGCGATTCTCGGCACGAGCGAGACCTGCATCGCGACGCATCCCTCCGACATGTGCGTGGCACTGGCGGCACTCGGTGCCAAGGTCCATGTGGCCGGACCGGCGGGCGCGCGCGCGATTGCGTTTTCGGATTTCCATCGGCTGCCGGGAAACACACCGCAACGCGACACGAACTTGCAACCGAACGAGATAGTCACGGCAGTCGAGCTGCCGGCGCGGGGCTTTGCGGCAAATTACAGCTACCTCAAAATCCGCGATCGCCTCTCCTATGCGTTCGCGCTCGTCTCGGTTGCGACCGGGCTGGAGCTGGAAGCAGGCACGATCAAGGACGCTCGTCTGGCGCTCGGCGGCGTTGCGCACAAGCCTTGGCGCGACCCCTCAGTCGAAGCGGCGCTGCGCGGGCAGGCCGCTAACCAGTCGAATTTCACCCGGGCTGCGGACCTCGTGCTGCGCGACGCCAAGGGCTTCGAGCACAACGCCTTCAAGATCGATCTCGCTCGCCGCGCCATCCGCCGTGCGCTGACGCAGGCGGCAGCGGGGACCCCGCAGTCGGAGTCCAATAAAAAAATCCGGTGAGAGCTGTGAAACAATCGCTCACCACTCATCCATTCGTCACCCCGGCGCAGGCAGGGGCCCATCGCGCCGCGGCACCACCAAACGATCGCAGCGGGGGCGACGATTCGAAAACGTGTGCGATTGGATTACACGCTCCTCCGCCGGGAAGACAGAAGTAATTCGCGCTGCTCGTGAACGCGACCTCGATTTTTCACTAATTCTGAGCAGGAGTGGGCCCATGAGGACTTACATCGGCACCGCCACATCCCGCGTCGATGGCCCCGCCAAGGTCACCGGCGCGGCGAAATACGCGGCCGAGTTCAATACGGCTCGCCTCGCGCATGCCAGCGTCGTTACATCAACGATCGCCAAGGGCTGCATCGCCCGCATCGACGCGAGCGAGGCGCTTTCCGTTGAAGGCGTGATCGACGTGCTCACGCATCAGAATCGGCCACGCATGGCAGGCGCCGACAGCGCCTACAAGGACGAGGTGGCTCCGGAAGGTTCGCCGTTCCGGCCGCTCTACGACGACAGGATTCAATTCAGCGGCCAGCCCATCGCATTGGTGGCCGCCGAAGAGCCGGAAATTGCGTGCTTCGCGGCGTCGCTGGTCCACGTGGAATACGACAAACAAGCGCACGTCACCGACCTCTATCGCCAACGTGAAGCGGCCTTTGCGCTGGCGGCCTCGGAAAACCCGGCCGAGAATCCGTTCGCCCCGCCAAAGCCGCGCGGCACGGCCGAGCAGGCGTTCGCAGCCGCCCAGGTGCGCCACCGAGGCGAGTATTATGTCCCGATCGAGCATCATAACCCGATGGAACTCTACGCCTCGACAGTGATCTTCGAGCGGGACGGCAAGCTGACGGTCTACGACAAGACCCAGGGCGTGCAGAACGTGCAGCGGTATCTATGCAGCGTCCTCGACATGGAGTCGGACGAGGTGCGCGTCATGTCGCCCTTTGTGGGCGGTGGGTTCGGTTCGGGACTGCGCCCGCAATTTCAAGTGGTGCTGGCTGCGCTGGCGGCGCGCGCGCTGAAGCGCTCCGTGCGCCTCGTGCTGACCCGCCAGCAGATGTATGTGCTCGGCTACCGGCCCGCCATGACCCACCAGATCGAACTGGGCGCAAACGCCGGCGGAACGCTCGACGTGATCACACACGAAGCGATCACGGTGACGTCGCAATTCGAGGACTTCCATCGGCAAGAGACCGGCTGGTCCGGCCTGCTCTACAAGAGCGCCCATGCGAAATACACGCACAAGCTCGCTCGGCTCGATCTTGCGACACCCTGCGACATGCGTGCCCCCAGCGCCGCGCCCGCCGTCTACGCGCTCGAATGCGCGATGGACGAACTCGCGGTCGCGCTGAAGATCGACCCGCTCGAGCTGCGCCTGCGGTGTTATTCGGATCGCGATCAGCACACCGACCGGCCGTACAGCAGCAAGAGCCTGCGCGAATGCTACCGCCGGGGTGCCGAAGCTTTCGGTTGGGACAAGCGTAGTCCTGAGCCGCGCTCGATGCGCGACGACACCGAGCTGGTCGGCTGGGGCATGGCAACCGGCGTCTGGGAAGCGCTGCAGGTGCCAATCGCGGTGCGCGCCGTGCTCACGGCCAACGGCCATGCGGAGGTTTCCTGCGCAACTTCCGACATCGGCACCGGCACCTACACGATCATGGCGCAGGTCGCAGCCGACATGTTAGGGCTGCCGCTCGACAATGTCGCGATCAAGCTGGGCAACTCGACATTGCCGCAATCGCCGGTCGAAGGCGGATCATGGATTGCGGCCTCGGTGTCGAACGGGATCGCGACGACCGCCGGCGCGATCCGCACCGAACTGTTGCGGCTGGCCAAGCAGATGCCGAATTCGCCGCTCGCCGATGCAACACCCGACGATGTCGCGCTCGCAGACGGCAAGCTCGTGAGCAAGCGAGATGCATCACGCGCGGTGTCGCTCGCAGACGCGATGCGGCACGGCGGCGTGGACCGCATCGAGCAGGAGAAATCCACCACCTTTGCCGATGACGGCTCACATGCGCACAACACGCATTCGGCGGTCTTCGCCGAAGTGAAGGTGGACCAGCAGCTCGGCGTCATCCGTGTCACCCGAATCGTCAGCGCAGTCGCGGCCGGCCGCATCCTGAACACCAAGACTGCGCGCAGCCAGATCCTGGGCGGCATGGTGTGGGGCATTGGGATGGCATTGCACGAGGAAACGCTCGTCGACCACAATCTCGGCCGGATTATGAACGCAAACATTGCCGAATATCATGTCCCGGTGAACGCCGACGTGCACGACATCGAGGTCATCTTCGTCGACGAGCCAGACGACACCATCAACCCACTCGGCGTCAAAGGGCTGGGTGAGATCGGCATCGTCGGCGTCGCGGCGGCAATCGCCAATGCGATCTATCACGCGACCGGCAAGCGCGTGCGCGACTTGCCTATCACGCTCGATAAATTGCTGCAGTGAACTGCGGGATCCTCCTGTACCAAGCACCAGCTAAATAGCCAGGTCCACTGGAATTATGGCCGGCGAGTCGTCTCGATGACGCGAGACGTCTGCGCTGAAGATTAAACCGCCGATGCAAGGAAGGCGCAGCGAGGTTCAGTGCGTGGCGTCCACTGGCGCTCGCGTCGTTCAATTGCGTCAGAGGGAAAGAGCCGGCACGCTCGCCGACCTCCGCATTCTGGGAATGCCCGCAATATGTATTCCAGCCCGGGGTATTCTGACCGGGTCAGGGAGATCACGACGATCGAGGCTAAGCACCGCACCGGCGAAACCAACAGCATCCGAATGCACGTGGTCGAGCAGCGTGCTGGTCGAGCGCTGGCGCTGGAAGCCATTGGCGGATGACCGCCCGAGGCGCGGCTGGCAGGCCACCCCGGAGCGTTTTGTCGATCGCGAGAGCGGCCGGCTGGTCACGGTCTTCCTCAACCCGGCGGCCGGCGAGCGGCGGTATGTCGCGGGCGGAAAAGTTTATTGCTATTGAAGCAACCACTTTGATTGCTTAAATAGCATGGCCTGCCCCTCGTGGTGGCCCAGGGCGCCACGGGTTGAACCCAGGAGACGCCGATGATCGAGATCGCTTCTTTGCCAAGACCGCCGCAGCCGGTGCGCGGGCGGCCGTTCGAAAAGGGCCGGTCGGGCAACCCCGCCGGCCGCCGCGCCGGCTCGCGCAACAACAAGACGCTCGCCGCCGCGGTGTTGCTCGCGGGCGAGGCCGAGGCGTTGACCCGGCGGGCGGTCGAGCTGGCGCTCGCCGGCGATCCGACGGCAATGCGCCTCTGCATCGAGCGCATCCTGCCGCCGTGCCGCGAACGGTCGATCAGGTTCGCCCTGCCGTCGATCGAGAGTGCGGCCGACATCGCGCCGGCGATGAAGGCGGTCACCTCCGAACTCGCAGCGGGCGTCATCACGCCGGGCGAAGCCGCCACCATCGCGGCGGTGGTCGACACCTTCGTGCGGGCGATCGAGACCAGCGACTTCGAGCGGCGCCTCAAGATCGTCGAGGCCGAGTTTTCCGCCAACCCCCCGGACGCGCCCGACACGTTCGCCGCCGGGCTAGGCTGGAATTCAATCCCAAGGTGAGAGGCGGCTGCAGACCCGCTGCAGACTTTGCCGCGATGAAACTCCAGATTGTGCCGTGCGGCACCGGAAGGGATTACGCCGCGGTCAGGCGGGGATGGTCAGCGCGATCAGCTTGTCCGCTGCCCGGTCGAGGCGGTCGAGGTTGCGGCAGGCGTCGATCAGCTCGGCGAACTGCGCCTCACCGATCGCCAGGCCGGGAGCGACGGGGCGGATGCGCCGAGCCTCTTCCTCGAAGTCCCAGACGAACTCGCGGCCGGTGCCTTCTTTCGTAAAACTGCGGCCATCCCTGGTGAACACCGTGATCCGCGGGCCGAAGAGGGTGCGGCGCACCGTCGGGATCAAGGTCACGCGGTGCATCAAATCGAGCACCGCGGGCGGGTCGGTCTCGCCGGGGCCGGGCCTGTCGCCTCGCGACAACGGATAGCCGCGCTCGACGGCACCCCAGGCGGTGAAGTACTGCGTGCTGCCGACCTGCGGCGGGCTGTCGATGCCGCGACTGGGGAAGGCCGGGCTCGGATACTCGGTCTCGAGCCAGTTGACCACGGCCTCGATGTGGTCGATGTCCTGGTAGCGGAGGTTATGCTCCTCGCAAAGCCGCGCCGTCACGTCGACATGGGCGATGTTGTAGCCGGCCGTCGAATAGATCCGATAGAGCGTCTCAAGGAAGATCCAGTCGTGGCCGAGACCCTCGGTAATTTTCCCGAGGTCGGTGCGGTTGTCCCCGGTAAAGCTGTAGCGCAGTTCGCCTCGATTGTTGCCGGCATAGGCGTGGTAGAAGCCGGCCTCGCCTTCGAGCGTCGTTTCGCCACCGGGCGTGCCGTGTTTGGCCAGCGCCACGGCCAGCAGGGCGTTGCGGACGGCACCGCCCTCGCGTAGTGACCGCCCGCCGCTGCGCGCCCCTTCGAGGTTGCCGGCCGCCAGGTTGACGCACTGCGCGATGGCGCTATGGATCTGGTTCTCGTCGAGGCGGCCAAGCCTGGCGGCCGCGATCGCGGCGCCGAAGATGCCGAACACCGGCCCGGCGTGAAAGCCACGCGACATGACCGTCGGGATGAACTCGGCGGCCATGCGCTCCATGACCTCGTAGGCCGCGGCGACGGCGGTCAGGAACTCCTTGCCGGAAGCGCCGGCCATTTCCGCCGCGACGAGAGCCGCCGGCAGGATCGCGATGCCCGGATGCGTCAGCATGCGGAAGGTGTCCCACTTGCCGCCGGCGAGGATCATCTCTGCATTGACGAAGGCGGCTCCGGCCTTGGTGAGCTTCCCGCCGTTGCACAGCACGGTCGCGACCCCGCCTCCGCCGGCCTCCTCCTCCCGCATCAGCGCCAGAGCCTGCTTGCTCGCCGGCATCTGATGGGCGAGCAGCGCCGAGCTCAGCGCCTGCAAGGTGACGCCCTTGGCCCGGTCCACCACCTCCGGCGGCAGGTCGTCGTATGAGAGATTGGCGACGAATGCTGCGAACTCTCGGCTCAGCGACATGGCGGCTCCCTTCGCAAGTTGGTCACCGGGGCGCCGACGGCGCCAGAATTCACTCCGACAACCACCTCTTGTAGCCTCGACGCAGCGCCTTGCCGAGCCGGTGGGCGTTGTCGGTCCAGTCTCCGTTGATTGATGCGGGAGGCGAAGACTTGCTTAGCCGGTTCGCCCATCTGCCGAGCCGAAAGGCGCTGTCCGACCAGTCCCCGGCGGGGGCTCCGGCCTCTCTGAGCCGCCGCTCCAGGCGTGCCTTCAAGGCCTGCGCGTTGGCCTTCTCGTGCTCGGTGGCACCGGGATCTGCGATGACGGCGGCGACAGCCCGCAACTTCCGTCGGACACTCCCGACCGACCCGATGAGCCCACCGATGTGCATCGAGGCTGATGCTAACACGTCAGCGGATTGGACGTCGATCCCGGCAAGGTCGGCCGCTCGCGGGGCAGCCTAGGTGCGGTGCGACAGGAAGATCTGCTGTGAGCCATAAGAGAACCAGATTCGCCGCGATCTCAGGAAATCGATCCCCAGCACAAGGTCCGCATCGCTCAGTCTGACGTCGGTCACGATGATTTCGGGATTGCGGATTACTTCTCCCCCGGCTTCAAGTCGGGAAAACCCATGAATGTGCGCGCTCAGCTGCTCGGCCGCCGCACCGTGCACCACCGTCACGCGGTCCTGCGCCAATACCGCTGCGGTCACGCCCAGAGCCAGCGCGGCCCCGGTGGACAGCACCGTCGATTGGGAGCCGGTATCAACAAACGCGTCGAGCTTGCGGCCATTGAGCTGCACCGGAAAGAACAGATGATCGCCCCGCGATCGGCCGGCAGCGATCTTGGTATAGGGCCCGGTCCAGGCCGGTTCCGCTGTCGGGCAGGTTTGCTTTCGATAAAGGACTAGCCGATGACCCGGCAGGTCGAGATCGACGTCGAAACTGCTCAGGGTGTCCGCGCCCAGCACACCGTCGAGGGGCCCGGAGAACACGCTCGCCACATTGATCGGCGCGACACGAACCCTCCGCCAAGGTATCTCGACCCCGCCGACGGTGAAGCTGCGCAACTCGACCTCGCTGGTCTGCAGGCTGCCGGCGAGGCCGCGCAGCTGCCTTTGAAATTCGACGCGAGGTGGTTGCGCGCCGATGCGCCCGGCGACAGCGGGTGTCAAGATCGTCGTTTCGGCGCCGCTATCGAGAAGCAGGGTGACCGGTGCTCCATTGGCAAACAAGGTTATGATCGGTACGTTGCGCAGGGTCGCGACGGTCGTCTCCCCTAGGCGTGCCGTCCCGCACGGGCTCGCGGCTTCGGCGACGAATCCCACGCCCGCGTGGCCATATCCTGTTGAAGGGTGCTGAGTCTGGTCGCCGGCGACACCTGCCGCCGACCTCAGCGCCATCGCGACGATCGCGCCGCTAAGGCTTCGGTTCATGGATAACCCGCTCTCGCTGGTTGAATAAAGTAAGGCCGTCAAGCGGAGGTGACATCTGCCGGCGACCGGTGCAAGGAAAGGAGGCATCGCGATCGGCCGGGCTTGTCATTGGGGCTCGTGCGCCGTAAGTAATCTCACGATACCTCACGCAGGGCCGCGGTCGCTGTCGCCCGCGCGCGACGACCGCTCCGGTGCCGGTGCCTCCGAGGCCTACGGAGCGCCGATTTCCCCTGCGGCGGCCCAACCGGAGAAAGGACGGACGATGGCGATTCCGGCTGTTCCCATGCGCCAGCTTCTCGAAGCCGGCGTTCATTTCGGCCACCACACCCGGCGATGGAACCCCAAGATGGCGCCCTACATTTTTGGCGTCCGCAACGGGATTCACATCATCGATCTCGAACAGACCGAGCCGATGCTGCACCAAGGGTTGCAGGCGATCCGCGACGTCGTCGCGGGTGGCGGCCGTGTGCTGCTGGTCGGCACCAAGCGCCAGGCCCAGGAACCAATCGCCGAGGCCGCCAAGCGCTGCGGTCAATACCACGTCAACCACCGCTGGCTCGGCGGCATGCTGACCAACTTCAAAACCATTTCCCAGTCGATTCGTCGGCTGCGCGAGGTCGAGGAACGGATTACGCAGGAACAGAGTGGGCTGACTAAGCGCGAGCTGCTCGAGCTGACGCGGCGCCGTGACAAATACGAGCGCGCTCTTGGTGGCATCAAAGAGATGGGGGGGTTGCCCGACATCCTCTTCGTCATCGACACCAACAAGGAAGCGATCGCTGTTAGCGAGGCAAACACCCTTCGCATTCCGGTCGTGGCTATCCTCGATTCGAATTCGTCGCCCGACGGCATCGCGTACCCGATCCCCGGAAATGACGATGCCATGAGGGCGATTCAGCTCTATTGCGATTTGGTGTCGGCCGCGGTGCTCGACGGACTGCAGGCCGAGTTGGTTGCATCCGGAGTGGATATCGGCGCGCGCGCTGAGATCCCGGGTGCGGCGCTTCCTGAGGAGCTGCCCGAGGAGGTCCGCGAGGAGGTCCCTGGCGAGGCCGAAGGCGAAAGCGTCCTCGACAGCGCGGTGCCGAGTGAAGCGGAAGAGGTTGCCGTCGGCGGAGCGTAGACGGAGGTAACGCACATGGCGGAGGTGACCGCGGCGCTGGTCAAAGAGCTGCGTGAAAAGACCGGCGCGGGCGTGATGGATTGCAAGAGGGCGCTCGGCGAGAGCGACGGCGATATCGAAGCAGCCGTCGATTGGCTGAGGAAGAAGGGGTTGGCGACGGCCGCCAACAAGGCAGGGCGGGTCGCTGCCGAAGGGCTGATCGGGGTCGCGACGCGCGGTCTGATCGGCGCCGTCGTCGAGGTCAACTCCGAGACCGATTTCGTGGCGCGAAACCAGGCATTTCAGAACTTCGTCCAGACCGTCAGCGGGCTCGCGCTCGACGGCGACGGCGAGATCGGATCGTTGAGAGAAGCAGCTTTCCCGGGGTCCGGCCGCACCGTCGAGGCCGAACTGACGCATCTGGTCGGCACGATCGGCGAGAACTTGGTGCTGCGCCGACTAAAGCAACTGTCGACCGGTCAGGGCGCGGTCTTCTCTTACGTCCATAACGCGCTTGGCCCGGGGATCGGCAAGATCGGCGTTATCGTCGTCCTGACCTCGACCGCCTCCGGCGACCAGCTGGCCACGCTTGGCAAGCAATTGGCGATGCATGTCGCGGCCGCGAGCCCGCTCTATCTCGACATCGCCTCGGTGCCGCAATCCGCACTCGACCGCGAGCGCGACGTGCTGCGCGAACAGGCGCGGGCAAGCGGCAAGCCCGAGGGAATCATCGAAAAGATGGTCGACGGGCGGCTGCGCAAGTTTTACGAGGAGGTCGTTCTGCTCGAACAGACCTTCGTCATCGATCAGCAGATCAAAATATCGGCCGTGGTGGAGCAAGCGGGGAAGGCGGCCGGTGCGCCAATTCGGCTTACTGGCTTCGCGCGGTTCGCCCTCGGCGAGGGGATTGATCGCCATCGCCCCGACTTCGCGTCCGAGGTGGCGGCTCAGCTCAAGAGCTGACGACGCGTTGCGTCGATCCGGCTGAAAGCGGCGCAGGAATATGAGTGGCTTCTTAAGCCTTCGGCGATACCAGAGGGGGCAGCGCTCGCGCTCTCCCCCCTGCCGGCGACTCTGACCGAGTTGAAAGGTGCTGCGAAACGACCGGCTGGGTGTATCCTCAGTCCCTCTGCGAGACGGATCGTCCGTGCGGATCAGCGTAGGGTTCATGTCAACCGATCTCAAATACCGCCGCGTTCTCTTGAAGGTCTCCGGCGAGGCCCTGATGGGTGCGCGGGAATATGGTCTCGATCCCGAGATGGTCGCGCACATCGCGGACGAGATCCAATCCGTGTACGCTCTGGGCGTCGAGCTGTGCCTGGTGATCGGCGGCGGCAACATCTTCCGTGGCGTGTCGGGAAGCGCTGTAGGGATGGAGCGCGCGTCCGGCGACTACATGGGCATGCTGGCCACGGTGATTAACTCGCTCGCCGTACAGAACGAACTCGAGCAGCGCGGGGTGACGACTCGCGTGCAGTCGGCCATCTCGATGCAAGCGATCTGCGAACCCTACATTCGCCGCCGAGCACTACGCCACCTGGAAAAAAAGCGGGTCGTCATCTTCGCGGCCGGGACCGGCAATCCGTTCTTCACCACGGATACTGCCGCGGCGCTGCGGGCTTCCGAAATGGGCTGCGACGCGCTCTTGAAGGCGACCAAAGTCGATGGCGTCTATGACGCCGATCCCAACCGGGTGCCCGGAGCAACGCGGTTCGAACGGCTCGGCTATCTCGATGTACTGTCGCGCGATCTGCAGGTGATGGATGCGTCGGCGGTGTCGCTGGCGCGCGAGAACCGCATCCCGATTCTCGTGTTCTCCATCTATGAAAGCGGCGGGTTTGCAGAAGTTCTTCGCGGGCGCGGGCGGCACACCATCATCGGCGACCCAGATTAGCCATCGACGGAAAACAGGCCATGCCGGAAGACACATTGCTGACGGATCTGCGGCGCCGCATGGACGGCGCGATCGAGGTGTTGCGCAAGGAATTCGGGGGGTTGCGGACCGGGCGCGCGTCAGCGAGCCTGCTCGAGCCGATTACCGTGGCTGCTTATGGCGGCACATTGCCGCTCAACCAGGTCGCCAATATCAGCGTGCCGGAGCCGCGGATGATTACGGTGCAGGTTTGGGACCGCGCGATGGTCAAGCCGGTTGACAAGGCGATCCGGGAAGCGGGGCTCGGGCTCAATCCGCAGGCTGAGGGTCAGGTGATTCGGGTCCCCATCCCCGATCTTAACGAGGAGCGGCGTCGCGAGTTGACCCGGGTGTCGGCAAGATATGCCGAGCAGGCCCGGGTTTCGGTCCGCAACGTGCGCCGGGATGGTGTCGACGTGCTCAAGCGGCGAGAGAAGGATGCCGATATCTCGCAGGATCAGCAGCGCAAGCTACAACAGGAGGTCCAGCACCTGACCGACGACTACATCGGGCGCATCGACGAGGCGCTGGCGCAGAAAGACAAAGAAATTCTGCAGGTTTGAATGGCAGGTCAGGTGGACGCAGTCGCGACACCGCGGGCGGTGCCGCGGCACATCGCGATCATCATGGATGGGAACGGCCGCTGGGCGAAGGTTCGCGGCCTACCGCGGATCGCTGGACATCGGCGCGGCGCCGAAGCCGCTCGACGCGCAGTCATCGCCGCGGCTGAGCTGGGTATCTCCTATCTGACGCTCTTCGGATTCTCATCGGAGAATTGGAAGCGGCCGTCCACAGAAATCCAGGACCTGATGGCGTTGTTGCGCCACTATCTCGGCGGCGAGATCGCGGAATTGCATCGCAACGGCGTTCGCCTGAAGGTGATCGGTCAACTCACCCGTCTCGCGCCGGACATCATCAGCTTGATAGAGCACGCCGAAACCCTGACGCGCGACAATTCCCGAATCACCCTGACGATCGCACTGTCCTATGGCGCGCGCGCTGAAATCGTTGCGGCGGTCCGGGCGATCGCGGCACAGGCGGAGTGCGGGAGACTTGCCGTCGAGGAAGTTGACGAGGATTGTATTGCCCGCCACCTGTTCACCGCGGAAATTCCCGACCCGGACCTGTTGATCCGCACCAGCGGAGAGCAGCGCATCAGCAACTTCTTGCTCTGGCAAAGCGCCTATTCCGAACTGGTCTTCACCAAGACGCTGTGGCCTGATTTCTCCAAGCGGGATCTAGAGCAGGCGATCGACGAATTCTGCGGGCGGGAACGCCGGTACGGTACGTCGGTTGGCTCGCGCTGAACTCGGTTCGCTGCGGCCGCGCGTCCTGTCGGCGATGGCGCTCGCTCCGTTTCCCATTGCCGCGATTTGGTTCGGGTCGCCATGGCTGCCGTTGCTAACCGCGCTGGCCGGCGCCGTGATGGCATGGGAATGGGGACGGTTGTGTCGCCGAGGTCGTTTTGGTGCGACGGGAATGGTGCTCGTCGGGGTGGTTCTCGCGGCGATCGCGATCGCCACGCTCGCCACCATCGGGTTTGCGGTTGGATTCGCCCTTCTCGGTGCCGGCATCATCTTCTGGTCCGCTCGGCGACGGCCGGATCTCGATCCGGAGTGGACTGCGTTCGGCGCGCTTTGGGTCGCATTTCCTTGCATCTGCCTGCTATGGCTGGCGCACGGCGGTCCGGACGGCCGCGCGACGTTATTGTGGGTCCTCGCAGTCGTCTGGGCGACCGATATCGGCGCTTACGTGATCGGTAGGACGCTCGGCGGCCCGCGTCTGGCGCCTCGCTTGAGCCCGCGGAAAACTTGGGCCGGATTCGCCGGCGGCTCGGTGTGCGCGGCGCTGATCGGCTGGGCTACCGCAGCGTGGCTCGGGATTTCGCCGGTCTCGCCGCTCGTGCTCGTTAGTGCGGGCCTTGCGATCGTCGACCAGTTCGGCGATCTTGCCGAATCCCTGGCGAAGCGCAGGTTCGGCGTGAAAAACTCGAGCGGCCTCATTCCCGGCCATGGCGGCCTTCTCGACAGGCTTGACGGCCTACTCGCCGTGATCCCGGTCGTGGCGCTGCTGACGCTGATCGACGGTCGCAGCATACTGACATGGCAATGATCGCCCCCGGCAGCGGTCCCGCGCCGAGCGATGAGGCGCGGCGGGTCACAATTCTCGGCTCGACCGGTTCCGTTGGGCAGAGTACCGTCGATCTACTTTTGCGCAACCCCCAGGCGTTTGAGGTCGAGGCCCTTACTGCGAACCGGAATTCGGTCCTTCTAGCCGAGCAGGCACGCGCTCTACGGGCGCGGTTCGCCGCGATTGCCGATCCTGCCCATTATCCGTCTCTGAAGGAAGCCCTTAACGGAACCGGGACCGAGACGGCCTGTGGCGCGCAAGCCCTTGTCGAGGCAGCGCTGCGACCCTCGGATTGGGTGATGGCGGCGATCGTCGGAGCGGCCGGGTTGGCACCCACCCTGTCCGCGATCCGGCGCGGGGTCATCGTCGCCCTCGCCAACAAAGAGGTTCTGGTCTGCGCCGGTGCCCTTGTCATGCAGGAGGTGATCCGCTCCGGGGCAACCTTGCTGCCGGTTGACAGCGAACATAACGCGATCTGGCAATGTTATGACCACGCCAGGGTCGAGACGGTAGAACGGATCATCCTGACGGCGAGTGGCGGCCCATTCCGCGAAAGAGCATTCGAAGACATGCGTGCGGTCACCCCCCGGGAGGCCGTCGCGCATCCGAATTGGAGCATGGGGGCGAAGATCTCTGTCAATTCCGCGACCATGATGAACAAGGGGCTCGAACTGATCGAGGCGCATCACCTGTTCCGCCTGCCGCTGGAGCGTATCGAGATCATCGTGCATCCTCAATCGATCGTCCACAGCGCGGTTGTCTACCGGGACGGATCGGTGCTGGCGCAACTCGGCTCACCGGACATGCGAACGCCGATCGCTTACGCACTCGCCTGGCCTGATCGGATCGAGACGCCAACCAAACGGCTCGACTTGGCGGCGGTTGGGCGCCTCACCTTCGAGCCTCCCGACGAACGCCGGTTTCCCGCTCTGCGAGTTGCCCGCGAGGCGCTCCTCCGTGGCGGCGGTTGTCCGACTGTACTCAACGCGGCAAATGAGACGGCGGTCCATGCCTTCCTCGAGGGGCGCATCGGGTTTCTCGACATCGTCGAGACGGTAGAGCGCACGCTCGAGATGCTGCCGGGGGGTAAGCTTGAATCCCTCGACGACGTCTATAATTTCGATACAACTGCGCGGGAAGTTGCCGCGAGGTTTTCGGGTGTACCCATCTCGTCAAGCACCCCTGCACAAACGGATCTGAGATGATTGAGTTCCTTCATCACGGCCTGACCTATATCGTCCCCTTCCTGCTGATTCTTACGGTGCTCGTATTTGTTCACGAGTTCGGTCACTACCTGATTGCGCGCTGGAACGGGGTGCGGGTCGAAGTCTTCTCGATCGGCTTCGGCTCGGAATTGTTCGGGTGGTGGGACAGCGCTGGGACGCGGTGGAAATTCAGCACGATCCCGCTTGGCGGATACGTCAAGATGTTTGGCGACAGCGATGCGAGTTCCGGACTTCCGGTCGCGGGTCTGGCACGGCTCGCCCAAGCGGAACGGGACGTATCGTTTCATTACAAGAGGCTCGGCCAGCGGGCGGCAATCGTCGCTGCCGGGCCAGCAGCGAATTTTGTGTTTGCGATTATGGTCCTGGCCGTCCTTTTCATGACGCTCGGCCAACCCTTCACGCCGGCTGAAGTCGGACAGGTGCAACCCGACAGCGCAGCCGAAAGGGGTGGGATCCACCCCGGCGACGTGATGCTCCGCATCGACGGACGATCCGTCGCACGTTTCGAGGATGTGCAACAGGCGGTTCGCCTTAACCCCGGCGTGCCGATGGACATGGTCGTAAGGCGCGACGGCCGAGAGATCGAACTCCACATTACACCAACCAAAACCGAGCTGACCGATCGCTTAGGCAATCATTACGAAATCGGCTTGCTCGGCGTGGCGCGCGGCGGGATGGAGTACGTCAAGCGGGATCCGGTAACCGCATTTTTGCAGGCCGGCGACGAGACTTGGGATTTGTCTGTCGCGACGTTGAAGGCGATGTGGCAGATCGTCATCGGAACGCGCGCTATGGACGAACTCGGGGGCCCATTGCGTATTGCTCAAATGTCCGGAGAGGTCGCGCAGGGCGGGATGGTCGCGGTGCTCTGGTTCATGGCCGTTCTGTCGATTAATCTCGGACTGATCAATCTTTTCCCGGTTCCGGTGCTTGATGGCGGACACCTGCTGTTCTATGCAGCCGAGGCGGTTCGTGGGAAGCCGCTGGGGCAACGGGCGCAGGAATACGGCTTTCGCATCGGATTGGCCCTAGTGCTTACATTAATGGTCTTCGCCACCTGGAACGATCTCGTCCATCTGCGGATCGTGGAGTTTGTCAAAGGCCTTGTGACCTAGGGCGATCGACAATTCGGGGGATGGATTACGCACCGGGGTGGGGGTATTTTGCGTTGCATCCACGTAACTTTCGCATGGCGGGCAGTGTTCGGCGCGATCTTCCTGGTTGCGGCTGCCTCAGCGCAGTCGGCGGTCGGGCAGTCCGAGGGGCGCGGTCCTTCGCTCGCTCAAATGGGCGGGGGGACGGTAAGCGATATCCGTATCGAGGGAGTGCAGCGGATCGAGCCCGAAACAGTTCGCTCCTATCTGCAGATCCAGCCGGGTGATGCCTGGGACGATGAACGTGTGGACAAGTCGCTCAAGGCGCTGTTCGCCACCGGCTTATTCGCTGATGTCAACCTGACCCGCGTCGGCAACACTTTGGTCGTCAAGGTGGTCGAGAACCCGATCATTAATCGCATCGCCTTTGAAGGCAACCGCAAGCTCGACGAAAAGGATCTGAATGCGGAGATCCAGCTGCGCCCGCGCGTCGTCTATACCCGCTCGCGAGTGCAGAGTGATGTCAAGCGGATCCTCGATCTTTATCGCCGCCATGGACGGTTCGGAGCAACCGTCGAACCAAAGGTCATTCAGCTATCTGAAAATCGAGTTGATCTTGTCTTTGAGATCAACGAAGGCGAGTTTACCGGCATACGTAGCATAAACTTCGTCGGAAACCATCAGTATGGCGAAGGCAAGCTGCGCGGCGTTATTCAGACGAAGGAGAGTCGTTGGTACCGGTTTCTCTCTACTGATGATACCTACGATCCGGATCGGTTGACCTATGATAGGGAATTGTTGCGCAAATTCTATCTGACCGAGGGGTATGCGGATTTTCGGGTGGTATCGGCGGTTGCGGAACTGACCCCAGATCGCGACGGTTTCATTATCACCTTCACCCTCGATGAGGGCCAGCGCTACCGTTTCGGCAAGGTCGACGTCAATATCAAGCTCAAAGATTTGCCGCCCGAGGCGGTGTTGCCGCTTCTGACCGTCCACTCGGGCGATTGGTACGACGCCGAGGCTGTTGAAAAGTCTATCTCGATATTGACTGACGCCCTCGGCAATCGGGGTTACGCCTTCGTCGAGGTCAAGCCGAATATCACGCGCAACCGTGAAGAGCATACCATCGACATCACTTTCGACGTACAGGAGGGTCCGCAGGTCTACGTCGAGCGGATCGACATCGTCGGCAACGTGCGCACCCTCGACAAGGTGATACGCCGCGAATTTCAGCTGGTCGAGGGCGATGCGTTCAACACCACCAAGATGCAACGCTCGCAGACGCGCATCAAGAACCTCGGCTTCTTTAAGAAGGTCGAGGTGACCAATGCGCAGGGATCGGCGCCGGACAAGACGGTGGTGACGGCCGAGGTCGAGGAGCAATCGACCGGTGAGCTGTCCTTCGGTCTAGGTTTCTCGACCACCGACGGTCCGCTCATTGATTCGAACATCCGCGAACGAAATTTCCTTGGACGCGGTCAGGACCTGCGGATCGGGGCCGTGGTTTCACTGCGCTCTCAGCAGATCGACCTCAGCTTCACAGAGCCCTATTTCCTCGACAAGAACATCGCAGCTGGGGTCGACATCTTCGAAGTCAAGACCAGTCCAACCGCGAATTTCTTCAGTGGGGTGACCCCACCCTACCAGCAATTCTCCTACGGCGGTGCGCTTCGTGCCGGGTATCAGATCACGGACAATCTGCGCCAGACGTTCAAATACACAGCGCGATCGGACGATATTATAAACCTTCAGAGCAATACCTCGCTGTTCATCGTGCTCGAATCGGGGCAGCATCTGACTTCGGAGATCGGACAGGTTCTGCTGTATGATCGCCGGGATGATCGACTCGACCCGACGAGCGGTTATTACGCTTCGGTCGGCAACGACTTTGCCGGTGTGGGCTTCGGCGTGGACTATGTGCGCAACAAGGTAAGTTTAGGCTATTACTACTCGATTGCGCCAGAATGGGTGTTGAGTCTTACCGGAGAGGGGGGCGACATCCTTGGCTGGAATGGCCAAAATGTGCTCCTTCAGGATCGGTTCTTTGTCGGCGGCGACAATTTGCGCGGCTTTCAAAGCGCCGGCATTGGGCCCCGTGATACGATCAGCGGCGACGCTCTGGGCGGTCAGAAGTATTATGTCGGTTCCGTCACCCTAGGGGTGCCGCTCGGGCTACCTAAGGAGCTCGGGTTGAGCGGACGCGTCTTTACCGATTTCGGCACTCTATATCAAATCGAGCCGACCAACATTGTGTTGACTCCCGCCCAGCTAGCGCAAACGGGAGGCCTCCAGCCGCAAGTCGAACAAAGCCCCGCTACTCGCGTGAGTGCCGGTATCGGGGTATCGTGGAAGTCTCCGGTCGGTCCGGTCCGCCTGGACCTCGCTGTTCCGATCAGGAAAGAGGGCTTCGACAAGACCCAATTTTTCAGAGTCAGTTTCGGGACAAAGTTCTGATGTTGTTGCTCTATTTTAGGCTCGCGATTCTGCTACCGCCATTCCTGTGCTGTCTCGCTGGCGATGCTATGGCGCAGGCGCCACCGGCGGCGCCACCTGCGCCATCGGCACCCTCGCCGCCAGCATCCTCGCCGGCGCCGCTACCGTCGGCGCAAAATCTGACCGTCATGGTCGTTGACGTTCAAGCGCTCCTGCAGAATTCGAAGGCGGCTAAGATGGTTCGTAGTCAGATCGAACAGAAGCGCGGTGAGTACACCAAGGACATTTCGCACCAGGAAGAATTGCTCCGCGCCGAACGAGACGCGCTGCAGCGACAACAGGCATCGCTTTCTCCGGAAGCATTGAACCAGAAAGGGCGCGATTTTCAACAGAAGGTCAATGATCTTGAGCGGAACGTTCAAGGCAAGCGTCAGGCTCTCGAGAAATCGAATGGCGACGCGCTCCAGAGAATTCAGGAGGAGATGCTGAAAATAATCGCTGATATTGCGAAGCAGCGAAAGGCGAACCTGGTATTTCAGCGGACCGATCTCGTCTTATTCGACCAGGCATTCGACGTGACGGACGAGGTCCTGCAAAAGCTGGACGAGCAGTTGCCGACCCTTACCGTCAACTTCGTCGCGCCGGTTCCTCCGAGCGCCAGCGCTGCGCCGCCGCCTCCCGCGCCGAGCGGCCCCGTGGCCCCCAACCCTAAGCCCAAGAAGAAGTGACACGGGGCCGGACTGGGTCGGCGGCCGAGGGATGGCAGATCCGCGCTTCTTCGATCGAGAGGGGCCCTTTACGCTCGATTCGCTCGCGGCGCTGAGCGGCGCGAGGCTGGTACGCCCGGAGTTTGGCTCGCGGCTCTTTCGCGATGTGGCTCCGCTCGAAACAGCTGGTCCTGAAGACGTGAGTTTCCTAGAAAATCGGAAATATTTAGAAGCGTTTGTTCACTCTGGAGCCGGAGCGGCTTTTGTCGACGAAAGGTCGGCGGCACGGGCGCCGCCTCGGATGGCGCTCCTTCTAAGCAACGAACCTTACAGGGCCTATGCTCTTGCTGCGCAGGCCTTCTACCCCGCGCGTCCGGTGATACCCCGCAGAGCACCGTCAGCCCTGATCGATCCGGCGGCGTTCGTGCCGGAGGATTGCGAGGTCGGCCCAAACACGGTCATCGAGCATGGGGCACGTCTCGGGCGACGCTGCCGAATCGGCGCGAACTCGGTGATCGCAGCCGGGGTCGAGATTGGCGACGACTGTCTAATCGGCGCCAATGTCACACTCAGTCATTGTCTGATCGGATCGCGCGTCGTGCTACACCCAGGCGTGCGCATCGGCCAGGAAGGGTTCGGTTTCTCGCCCGACCCCGCCGGACCGATTAAGGTCCCGCAACTCGGGCGGGTTCTGGTTGGCGATGCTGTGGAAATCGGCGCGAACACGACGATCGACAGGGGATCCGGGCACGATACTGTGATCGGGCCTGGCTCGATGATTGATAATCTCGTCCAGATTGGTCACAACGTTGTTCTGGGCCGGTCCTGCATCCTCGCCGGTCAGGTCGGGATCTCCGGGAGTACGAGGCTCGATGATTATGTCATGGTCGGGGGGCAAGCGGGGCTCGCCGGCCATCTGCATATCGGCAGAGGGGCACGGATCGCTGCCAAGAGCGGTCTCATGCGCGACGTCCCTGCCGGCGAGACGGTGTGCGGCAGTCCCGCAGTTCCGTTGACCGCGTTCATGAGGCAGACGGCCTTGGTACAGCGTCTTGCGAAAAAGAAGGACCGGCCATGACCGATCCGGCCTGCTCAGAGGAGGAACCCACCCAGATCGACATCCAGCGAATCATGGAGATGATCCCGCACCGCCATCCTTTTCTGATGATCGACAAGGTCATCGACGTCGTTGCGAACGAGCGGGCAACTGGCATTAAGAACCTATCGATCAACGAGAATTACTTTCAGGGTCATTTTCCGGCTCGCCCGGTGATGCCGGGCGTGCTGATCATCGAGGCGATGGCGCAAACCGCTGCGGTCCTTGTTGTGCACACTTTGGGTCCAACCTCCGAAGGCAAGCTCGTCTACTTCATGAGCGTCGACAACGCCCGTTTTCGACGCCCGGTATTTCCGGGTGATCGCCTTGATGTCCAGGTAACCAAGCAGCGTCGCCGCGGCAATGTCTGGAAATTCGAGGGACGGGCAAAGGTCGGGGACAATCTGATGGCGGAAGCCATATTCGCGGCAATGATCCTCGACGAATAGACGAACCGCCGATGCCGCAAATCCACCCGACGGCCATCGTCGCGCCGGGCGCCATGCTGGCTCGGGACGTCGCGATCGGGCCCTATTGCACCATTGGCGAGCATGTTGCCCTGGACGCCGGCGTCACGCTTCGCTCACACGTGGTCGTCGACGGTCGCACGACGATCGGGGCGGGCACACGCGTTTTTCCATTCGCCTCGATCGGTCTCGAGCCGCAAGATCTGAAATATTGCGGAGAGGAATCTGCACTC
Organism: uncultured Alphaproteobacteria bacterium; assembly: GCA_963796155.1. Classification (GTDB taxonomy): domain Bacteria; phylum Pseudomonadota; class Alphaproteobacteria; order ATCC43930; family CGMCC-115725; genus AP-15. Next base: position 111,114 of record CAWCKT010000006.1, read on the forward strand.
GTTATCGGGCGCAACAACACCATCCGTGAATATGTGACGATAAATCCCGGGACAGCTGGCGGCGGGATGGTCACCCGAGTAGGGGACCACTGCCTGTTCATGGTCGGCGCGCATGTCGCGCATGACTGCCAAATCGCCGACCATGTAATCATGGCGAACAATGCTACGCTCGCGGGCCACGTTGTCATCGAGGACTACGCCATTCTCGGTGGGCTCTGCGCGGTCCATCAGTATGTCCGAATCGGCAAGCACGCGATGATCGGCGGCATGTCGGGCGTTGAGCGTGACGTGATCCCCTTTGGCCAGGTGATGGGAGACCGGGCGCGGCTTTGCGGGCTCAACATTATCGGTATGCAGCGCCGCGGCTTCAGTCGCGAGGATATCCAAGGCCTCCGTAATGCCTACCAGGTCTTATTCTCCTCGGATGGCACGCTGAGTGATCGTGTAAACGAAACAGCTGAGCGCTTCGGCGGCATCCCACCGGTCGACGACATCATTGGTTTTATTCGCGCCAATTCGAGCCGCGCCATTTGTCAGCCGAAAGGGGCGAATGACGCGTAGGCTCGGTATCATAGCCGGAGGGGGGCGGTTGCCGCGGCGTCTGGTCGAGTCCTGTCAGGCCGCGGGACGCGATGTCTTTGTTTTGGCGCTGGAGGGAGAGGCCGAGCCGGAGATGGTGCGTGGCGTGCCGCATGCTTGGTGCCGCATGGGCGCGGCTGCGACAGGTCTTTCCCTACTACGCGACAACAATGTTACCGACCTCGTTTTAGCCGGTGGTATCCGGCGCCCGTCGCTCGTCACGCTGCGCCCGGATTGGCGTGCCGCAAAGCTTTTCGCCCGCATCGGTTACCGTGCCTTGGGCGATGACGGTCTGCTGTCGGCCATTGTCAACGAGCTCGAGCAAGAAGGTTTTCGAGTGCTCGGGGTTGATCAGCTTCTCGACACAGAGTTCGTCACCGAAGGTCCGCTCGGCAAGATCTCTCCCGATCTGGAGGCCGAGGCGGATATCGAGCGCGGGGTGCACATTGCGCGAGCGATCGGCGAACTCGATATCGGCCAGGCAGTCGTCGTTCAACAAGGCCTCGTGCTCGGCGTGGAGGCGATTGAGGGCACAGACGAGCTCTTGCGTCGTTGCGCAGCACTCCGCCGTGAAGGGCCGGGCGGAGTGCTGGTCAAGGTTGAGAAACCCGGTCAGGAGCGCCGCGCCGACCGGCCGACAATCGGGCCAAACACCGTCGTGCTCGCGGCCGAAACCGGGTTGCGCGGCATCGCGGTCGAGGCCCAGGCTACGATCGTGCTTGATTGCCACGAGGTAATCCGTTGCGCCGATAGCGCAGGACTTTTCGTGGTTGGCGTGCGCCGACCGTGACCGAAAGCCGAGCGCTTTTCATCTTCCTTGTCGCGGGTGAACCTTCGGGCGATGCTCTCGGAGGTCGACTGATCGCGGCGCTGCGGCAGCGCCTCGGCGACAACCTCCGGATCGCCGGCATCGGCGGTGAGTGCATGCAGGATGAGGGTCTAGAGAGCCTCGTTCCGCTGGGCGATCTTGCGGTGATGGGAGTCGCCGAAGTGCTGCCCCGCGCACCGGTCATCCTGCGGCGAGTGCGCGAGACCGTGGCGGCGATCCGAGCGTTGCGACCGGATGCCATCGTGACGATCGACAGCTCGGGGTTCAGCTGGCGCATTGCGCACCGGCTGCGCAGCCGCGGCGAGACCTTGCCGCTCATTCATTACGTCGCCCCGATGGTCTGGGCGTGGCGCGCCGGTCGGGCGCGGCGCATGGCGCGCTGGTACGACCATCTGATGACGTTGTTGCCCTTCGAACCGCCTTATTTCGAGCGAGTCGGACTGTCCTGCTGCTATGTCGGTCACCCAGTTCTTGAAAGCGGTGCCGATCGTGGTCATGGCGCTAGGTTCCGGGCACTCCACAAGCTCGCCGAGGAGGACCCGCTGATCACCGCGCTGCCAGGCAGCCGGGGCGCGGAGGTAGCGCGCCTGCTCCCGATTTTCGGCGCGGCGCTGACCCGGCTGGAGAGCCTGATCGGCCCCTTCCGCGTGGTCGTGCCCACCGTTGGAACGGTAGCGGCGACAGTCGGCAAAGCCGTGCGCGGCTGGCCGGGAACCCCGATCGTGGTGCAGCGGCCCGAAGAGAAGTACGATGCCTTCGCCGCGAGCTGCGCCGCGCTTGCTGCGTCCGGTTCGGTCGCGCTCGAATTGGCGATGGCTAGGTTGCCGATGGTCGTCGGCTATCGTCTCAATCCGGTGACCGAAAAAATTCTCGGTCGGGTCCTGAAGGTGCGGGAGGTTAATCTCGTCAATCTGGTTCTCGGAAAACCCCTAGTATCCGAGTTCCTCGGGCCGAACTGCACGCCCGAGCGTCTAGCCGCTGCAGTCGCTGAGCTCACCAGGGACGAACGGGTTCGCGCAGCGCACCGCCAGGGGTATGATGAGGTGAGGCGGCGCCTCGAGGAGGGCGGCGAGTCGCCGAGCCTGCGCGCCGCCGATCAAATCCTCGAGATCGTCACCTCCCGCCGGTGCGGCGGTCCCGCACATATAGCCATTGCACGGAGGAATTCTCGATGACGATGACCGATGTGGCCGATACGTCAACGCCGACGCCCGACACCGACAAGTTCCGCCTCCTGCACACGATGATCCGGGTCCGCGATCTCGACGCCTCGTTGAAGTTCTACACCCAACTGCTCGGGATGAAGCTGTTGCGCAAACGCGATTATCCGAGCGGGAAGTTTACCCTCGCGTTTGTCGGTTACGGTGACGAGAGCAACAACACAGTGATTGAGCTAACCCATAACTGGGGCCAGGCCGAGCCCTACACCTTGGGCAGCGCCTTTGGTCACTTGGCGGTCGGGGTTCCCGACGTCTCCAAGACCTGCGAGCGCCTTGCCGCGGCCGGGGTCAAGATCCCGCGCCCCGCCGGCCCGATGGCGCATGGCGGCTCGGTCATCGCCTTCATCGAAGATCCGGACGGCTACCGGATTGAGTTGATCGAGCGGTCGTAGCACCGCAGGCGCCATCTGCGGGTGTCGACAGGCGGTCTCCCCGGATTCGGACCCAGGAACCGCCTTATCGAAAACATCCATCCTCGCCCCGAGCGGACAGCCCGAGAACGAGGTCTGCGACCTCGACCGGCCGATGCAGGGCGATCAGCTTGCCAGTGCGCCGACCTTGCGGCGCCATGTCTCCCGGTCGGGCTCTTGCCAGCCGGCCGCCAATAGTGCTGGTCCAGATGGATTATCGGTAGACCGGTAATCCGGCCGACTTGCCGCGCGAGGGTCGACTTTCCGGCGCCAGAACAGGCGAGGATGAGGATCTTCCTCAAGGTTTGCTGCGCTCGGCACCCCCTCCCCATTGATCCCCATTGCGGGACAGGGGGCTCACACCGCGCGCTGGGTGGGTGAGAGTGAAGCCGGTCAGGTCCGCCGTTCTACCGGCACGTAATGGCGTGATGCGGAACCGATGAACAGCTGGCGCGGACGGCCGATCTTCGAATCCGGATCCTCGATCATCTCGGTCCATTGCGCGACCCAGCCGACCGTGCGGGCGATCGCGAAGAGCACCGTGAACATCGAGGTGGGGAAGCCCATCGCCCGCAGGATGATCCCCGAATAGAAGTCGACATTCGGATAAAGCTTCCGCGTGATGAAATAATCGTCGTTGAGTGCGATCTTTTCCAGCTCCATTGCGAGATCGAGCAATGGCTCGTTCTTGATGCCGAGTTCGTCGAGCACCTCGTGGCAGCTGTCGCGCAGCACATGGGCGCGCGGATCGTAGTTTTTGTAGACGCGATGGCCAAAGCCGAACAGCAATTCGTGATCGTTCTTGTCCTTTACGTGGTTCAAGAACTCCTTGATGCCTGATTTGTCGCCGATCCGCGCCAGCATCTTGAGCACCGCTTCATTGGCGCCGCCATGCGCGGGGCCCCACAAGGAAGCGATACCGGCGGCGATGCAGGCAAACGGGTTGGCACCGCTTGACCCGGCGTTGCGCACCGTCGCGGTCGATGCGTTCTGCTCGTGATCGGCATGCAAGATAAAAATGCGGTCCATCGCCCGCGCCAGGACCGGGTTGACTTTGTATTCTTCGCATGGCACCGCCCAAGCCATATGAAGGAAGTTCTCGGCGTAGCTCAGCGAGTTCTGCGGATAGATAAAGGGCTGGCCCATCGAGTATTTGAACGCCATGGCCGCGATCGTCGGCATCTTGGCGATCAGGCGGTAGGAAGCAACCATCCGCTGATAGGGGTCATGGATGTCGGTCGAGTCGTGATAGAAGGCCGAGAGAGCGCCGACCACCCCGCAGAGGACCGCCATCGGATGCGCATCGCGGCGGAACCCGCGGAAGAAGGTCGTGAGCTGCTCGTGCACCATCGTGTGATGGGTGATGTCGTAGACGAACTGCTCCTTCTCCTTTGCAGTCGGTAGCTCGCCGTTGAGCAGGAGGTAAGCGACCTCGAGAAAGTCGCTCTTGTCTGCGAGCTCCTCGATTGGATAACCCCGGTAGAGGAGTATCCCTTCGTCGCCGTCGATATAGGTGATACTGGAACGACAGGCGGCGGTCGCCATGAACCCGGGATCGTAGGTGAAGTGACCGATCTGCGCGTAGAGCTTTCGGATGTCGATGACCCGCGGACCGATTGTCCCGCCGAGTACGGGAAGCTCGACCGACTTTCCGGTATTGTTGTCGGTCAAGGTCATTGTTCCGGTCACCGTGTTGTTCCCGTCCATCGATCCACCTCTGTCTCTTTGCCCGCAGGCGGTTGCCGGATTTCGCCGGGAAAATAGGCTTCTTGCGCGCGCTTGGCAAACCACGCGTCAGGACGGCGGCGCGAGACCGGCAGCATCGGCGATCCGCCCGAGAGTCTCCTCGCGCCCCAGCACTTCCATCACCTCGAAGATGCCGGGGGACGCCGATGAGCCGGTCAGGGCTGCGCGCAAGGGCTGCGCCACAGCGCCGAGTTTTGTCCCTTTTTCGTCCACAAAGGAGCGGATGCGCTCTTCCAGCGCGTCCCGCCGCCAAGTCACGCCGTCGAGCCGTTGCCGCAGCTCGGCGAGCTGCCGGCGCGCTTCCAATGTGAGCAGTTTCACGGCCTTCTCGTCGAGAGGGATCGGACGTGGGGTGATGAGAAAACGCACGTTCATCCAGAGTTCGACTATCGTCTTGGGGCGCAGCTTCAGTTCTGGCATCGCCCGCGAGAGGCGGGCACGATAAGCCTCCGACAGCGGATGGCCTGACGTCTTTTCGAGATGCTCGGCAACCATGGCGACCAGGCGGTCGTCCTCGGTGAGACGGATATAGTGCCCGTTGAGACTGTCGAGCTTCGCGAAATCGAACCGAGCGGGAGCGCGCCCGACGGCGTCCAAATCGAACCACGCGATCGCGTTTTTGGTCGATATGATCTCGTCATCGCCATGGCTCCAACCGAGGCGCAACAGGTAATTGCGCAGCGCCTCAGGCAGATAGCCAAGCTCGCGATAGGCATCGATGCCGATTGCGCCGTGCCGCTTCGACAGCTTTGTCCCATCGGCCCCGTGGATCAGCGGCAAATGAGCGAATTCGGGGACGGGCCAGTCGAGCGCCCGGTAGATCTGCATCTGGCGAAAGGCGTTGTTGAGGTGGTCATCTCCGCGGATCACATGGGTGACGCCCATGTCGTGGTCGTCTACTACGACCGAGAGGTTATAGGTCGGGCTGCCGTCTGCACGCAGGATGATCAGATCGTCGAGCTCGCTATTCGCGACCGTAACGTCGCCTTGAACATGATCGTGGATGGTCGCCGAGCCTTGTTGCGGTGCCTTCAGCCGGATGACCGGCGCCACGCCCGGCGGAGCATCCGCCGGATCACGGTCGCGCCAAGGGCTGTCGAAGCGGATCGAGCGTCTTTCGGCTCGGGCCTTCTCACGCATTGCCGCGAGTTCATCTGATGTGCAATAGCAATGATAAGCGCGACCCGACGCGAGCAGCTGTCGCGCTATCGCGGCGTGCCGCGCAGCGCGGGCGGACTGATAGACGACTTCGCCGTCCCAGTTGAGACCGAGCCAGTCGAGTCCCTCGATAATCGCGGCGACCGCCTCGGGCGTCGACCGCGCACGGTCGGTGTCTTCGATGCGCAGCCGAAAGATGCCGCCATGATGCCGCGCGAAGAGCCAGTTGAACAGCGCGGTCCGGGCGCTGCCAATGTGCAGAAAGCCGGTGGGTGAGGGGGCGAAGCGGACGACGACGGGCATTTCCGGAGGATGGGGAGAGGCCGTTGAGATATCAACGATCGGGCAGCCGGTGGTCGCGAAACATTTCGCGCAAACGGGTCTTCATCAGCTTGCCGGTCGCGCTACCACAACTTCCGTTCGCAGAGGAGTTTAGCCGGACCGGCCCATCCACAAAGGGCGGAACGGAGCCTCAGAAGCGCCGCATCAGGCCCACGAGACGGCCCTGAACTTTGACGCGGTCCGGTCCGAAAATGCGCGTCTCATAAGCCTTGTTGGCCGGTTCAAGGGCGACCGAGGCGCCCCGGCGGCGCAGCCGCTTCAGGGTGACTTCTTCGTTGTCGATCAGAGCGACGACGACCACGCCGTTCTCCGCGGTGTCGCTGCGCTGGATGATGATGGTATCGCCGTCGAGGATCCCGGCCTCGATCATGCTGTCGCCCGCCACTTCGAGCGCATAGTGCTCGCCACCCCGCCCGAGCAGGCTCGCCGGAACGCCGACCGTGGTGCTCTGGTCGCGTAGCGCCTCAATGGGGGTGCCGGCGGCGATCCTGCCATAAAGCGGGAGATCGACCGCTTCGACATCCGGGGCGACCGGCGTACCGGGCAGCGAGCCCGTGAAATCTCCTTTAATCACCGTCGGCGAGAAACGGCTGCGTTCGGCTGCTGACCCGACGGCGCTTTCCTCGGGCAGCTTCACCACCTCCAACGCCCGGGCACGATGCGGCAGCCGCCTGATGAACCCGCGCTCTTCGAGCCCGCTCACGAGCCGATGAATCCCCGATTTCGATTTGAGGCTCAAGGCGTCCTTCATCTCGTCGAACGACGGCGAGACGCCCGTCGCCGTCAGCCGTTGGTTGATGAACAACAACAGCTCGCGCTGCTTCCTGGTCAGCATGGGACCCTCACTTCTGCAGTGCGGAACAAATCCTAAACATTGATGATATGTTCTACTTGCGTTCGCCCCTGCCGTCAAGCGCCGAGGCAGGCAGGGCAGGCGAGCAGCGCACCAGCGAACCGATCAGATCGGCAGCACCCCGGCTGGAAACCGAACGATCGGCACGATCGTCCCGGCTGCCGCAGCGGGGGCGTGCGGCGGGCGGATGACAAGGCAATCCGACGCGGCCAGCAACCGCATCATCGAGCTGTCCTGAACCTCGAACGGGGACACCTCGAGCGTGCCGTCTGCAGCCCGCGCGAGCCTCGCGCGCAGATAATCCTGCCGCCTGTCGTTCTTTGGGAGCGCCACGCGGAGGCGGGCGGTCGAGGTCGGTTCCGTCTCCGCGGCAGCACCGCTCAGCCGGTCGAACGCCGGCTTGAGAAACAGCAGTGCGCAGACCAGCGTCGAAACCGGGTTGCCGGGGAGGCCGACCATCGGCGTCCCGCGGTAGCGTCCGACCATCAGCGGCTTCCCCGGCCGCATCGCGATCTGCCAGAAATCGAGTTCGAACCCGTCGGCAGCGAGCGCTTCGCGCACGAGATCATGCTCGCCCACCGATACCCCGCCAGTCGTCACCAACAGATCGACCCCGCGTCGTTGCAGCCGCGATCCGCCGGAGTGCCTCGAGATCATCGGGGGCATTGCCGACCGATACCGGCACGCCGCCGCAGGCCGCGGCAAAGGCGGCGAGCGAAAGGCTGTTCGAGCTGACGATCTGGTGCGGCCCGATCGGATCGCCGGGCATCACGATCTCGTCGCCGGTCGACAGGATGCCGATACGCGGCCGCCGATGGACAAAGAGCCAAGGCCGGTTCATTGCCGCCAACAGGCCGATGTCGCGCACGGTGAGCCGCCGCCCGGAACGCAGCAACACCTCGCCTTCAGAGAAATCGAGTCCTTCGCGGCGGACATAGCGGCCCCGCGGGGCGCCTTCGAGGACGCGCACCCGATCGCCGTCGCGCTCGGTGTCCTCCTGGATCACAATCGTGTCGGTGCCGGCCGGTAATGGCGCCCCGGTAAAGATGCGCGCCGCCTCGCCGGCGCCGACACGACCGCCAAAGCCGGCCCCTGCCGGTACCTCGGCAACGATGCGCAACTCGACCGGAATATGCGTCAGATCCTCGGCGCGCACGGCATAGCCGTCCATTGCCGAGACCGCGAAAGGCGGCTGCGTGCGGTGGGCCGAAACGTCCTCGGCGAGAACGCGGCCGAGCCCGTCAACCAATGAGATCTGCTCGGGCGGCAACGCCGCGAGCGGTTCGAGTAGACGCGCCAACGCTTCTTCGACGGAAATCACCGTTCTGCCTCCCAATCCCCCGACCGGCCACCCGATTTGCGCAACAGGCGCACATCGGCGATCACCATCCCGCGGTCGACGGCTTTGCACATGTCGTAGACGGTCAAGGCTGCGACACTCGCCGCGGTCAGCGCCTCCATCTCGACCCCGGTGCGCCCGCGCAGCCTGCAGGTCGCGGTGATCTCGACCGCCGAACGCTCGGGAACGCAAGCGAGCTCGACACCAACCGAAGTGAGCGCGAGCGGGTGGCACAGCGGGATCAGCTCGGCGGTGCGTTTTGCCGCCATGATTCCGGCGAGGCGCGCGACGGCAAGCACATCGCCCTTGGCGACGTCGCCGGCGCGGATGCGCTCGAGCGTCTCGCGTCGCATCACGACGCGGGCGCCGGCGACCGCCACGCGGTCGGTCTCGTGCTTTTCGGAGACATCGACCATGCGCGCATGGCCCTCGGCGTCGAGATGGGTGAAGGCGGCAAGGCCCAGTAGGCGCCGCGTTGCCTCGGCTACATCGGGCTCACGCATCAAGATTTCGCCGACCAGAAAGCAGCGCGCCCCGGCGGCGGCGAGGCGGTCGAGGTCTTCGGCACGACGGATACCGCTTTCGGAGACGACGATCCGATCCGCCGGCACCTCCGGGGCGAGCCGCTCGGTCGTCGCGAGGTCGGTCTGGAGCGTCTTCAGATTGCGGTTGTTGATGCCGATCATCCGCACTCCGAGCCGCAATGCGCGGTCGAGCTCGACATCGTCATGTATCTCGGCCAACACGTCGAGGCCAAGCTCGGCCGCCGTTGCCGCAAGCTCGGATGCCATCGCATCGGATAGCGCCGCCATGATCAGCAGCACGCAATCCGCACCGATATGGCGGCTTTCGAGGATCTGGTAGGGGTCGAGGATGAAGTCCTTGCGCAGCACCGGCAATTCAGTGTGGCGGCGGGCCGCGCGCAAATCCTCGTCGCTGCCCCGAAAATAAGGGGTGTCAGTCAACACCGAAAGGCAGCTCGCCCCGCCCGCCGCATAGGCACGCGCCAAGCTGCTCGGGTCGAAATCGCCGCGGATCAACCCGGCGCTGGGCGAAGCCTTCTTGATCTCGGCGATCAGGCCGTACCGCCCCTCCGCAAGGTGCCCCTCGAGCGCTGCTGCGAAAGGCCGCGGCAGCGGTGCCTCGGCGAGTGCGGCAAGCAGCGCAGTCTCCGACAGGGCGGTCTTGGCGCGCGCGACATGGGCCCGCTTCTCGGCGCAGATCTCGGCGAGCACGTCCGTCATTTAGCCGCAGCCTCGGCCTCGGCCGGCGCGTTAGTGCGTGCGACGAGGTCATCCAGCACCCGCCGGGCCGCGCCCGAATCGAGCGATTTCGCCGCCAGCTCGATGCCGGCCGCCAGATTGATAGCCCGCCCGGCGACCAGCAGGGCGGCGCTGCTGTTGAGTAGCACGATGTCACGCAAAGGACCGCCTGTGCCGGCGAGCAGGTCGCGCATCAGCCGGGCGTTGTGCTCGGGCTCGCCGCCCCGCAGATCCTCGAGCCGCGCCGATGGCAGACCGACATCCTCGGCAACGACTTCGAAGGTCTCGACCCTGCCGTCTTCGAGTGCAGCAACTGTTGTCACACCCACGGTCGTCAACTCGTCGAGACCGGAGCCGTGCACGACCCAGGCGCGCTCCAAGCCGAGCCGCTCCAGCACCTCGGCCATCGGGCGCACCCATTCGGGCGCGAACACGCCGACCAGCTGGCGCGGTGCATTGGCCGGGTTGGATAGCGGGCCGAGCAGGTTGAAGATCGTCCGAGTGCCGAGCTCGACGCGGGCCGGAGCCACATGTCGAGTGGCGCTGTGGTGGCGCGGCGCCATCAGAAAGCCGAGACCGATCTCCCACAGGCAGGCGCGGACGATCGCAAAATCGGCGTCGATGTTGACGCCGAGCGCCCGCAGCACATCCGCCGAGCCCGAATACGAGGAGAGCGCCCGGTTGCCGTGCTTGGCGACCGGGACCCCACACCCGGCAACGACCAGCGCGCTCGCGGTCGAGATGTTGAAGCTGCCGGAGGAATCACCGCCGGTGCCGCACGTGTCGATCGTCCCGGCGGGGGCGTCGACCGCGATGGCCTTGGCGCGCATGATCCGTGCTGCGCCGGCGATTTCTTCGACGGTCTCGCCGCGCACGCGCAGGGCCATCAGGAAGGCGCCAATCTGCGAGGGTGTGGCGTTGCCGCTCATAATGATGTCGAACGCTGCCTCGGCCTGGGCTTCGCTCAAGCTGCGGCCCTGGGCGACAAGCGCGAGCAGCGGTTTGAGCTCGGCCGCGTCGCCGGTCATATTCTCGGCCCATAGCGATGGTCGATGAGCGGCATGTGCCCCTTATATCAGCCGGTGGCGGCGGACGGAAACGCCGCGTCCGCTCTCCCGGGGAGCCGGGAGAACCCGATCCGCGGTCGAACTCGATCGGGACGATCGGCGATCCTGCTACCGCGTCGAGGACTTGGCCTCGAATGGCCGCATATGGTGCGGCCGGCAGGACCTGAGGAACGCCAAACGGGGTCGGGGGAGCGGCGAGATGTAGATGTCCTCTGCGCACCCTGATCCGCGATCCGAGGGTGACCATACGCTTCCGCGACAGTCACAAGGATGGCGCAGCGCGCGATGAGATGCTGAAGAGAGCGGGGTCGCCCGATTTGCCCTTTGCGCTGACTTGAGCAAAAAGCACATGCTCTCGGCAATCGCGGAAAACGAGGTGCCTCGTCAAGTGATAACGGCGCGGCGAGCAGATAGGACGGGCGGCTGGTTCGTAACGGTCATCGCCCGCCCGGCGGCGCCTTGAACCGGTCGGAGTCGCTGCCCTCCGTTCACCAGAGACCCCGGCCGCGAAATCGTTCTTTCAGAATTGAGGTTTATTTCTGCGCTTGTTGTGGGTATGATCAGTCAATTCTTCCGGCCATGATATGGGAGCAAGCGGCGACCTCGTTCCGAGGGCTATTGGCTCGGCTCTCTCTATAGCGCGCGGGCAGGGCAGTGCTTTTTAACTCTTTTGCCTTCCTGTTCCTCTTCTTCCCCATAACCATCGTTGTCTCTCGACTTCTTGGCGGGTTCGGAAGCCGAGCGAAGCAGCTGGTGTTGCTGGCCGCCTCGCTCTTCTTCTATGGGTCCTGGGACGTCCAATTCCTCCCGCTGCTTATCGGCTCTATCCTTGTCAATTATGCGACCGGACAAGCGATTTGGAGGTGTACTCAGCTGCAAAGGCAGCGGGCGGCCAGCTTGCTCCTTATCCTGGGGGTGGCGGTAAACCTGCTTGCCATCGGCGTCTTTAAATACGCCGGCTTTTTCGCGAGCAACATCAACTTTTTGTTGAGCACGGGTATTCTTATCGGTCCGGTCATCCTGCCGCTCGGTATCTCTTTTTTCACCTTCGAGCAGATCAGCTTTCTCGTGGATATGCGACGCGGCCAAATTAGACCGTCCGATCTGTTCCGATATGCTCTCTTTGTCTCATTTTTTCCGCGGGTCGTAGCCGGACCGATACTGCGCTTTGGAGAGATCAATCCGCAGTTGGCTACGGGTCATCATCGGGCAACTGCCGGTCAAGATTTCATGGTCGGATTGACCATTTTCTGTTTCGGGCTCGTCAAGAAGACAGTCCTTGCCGATGGCATTGCCCCTTACGCTACAGCGGTCTTTCACTCAGCAGCATCGGGGTCTCCGGTCGATTTCTTCTTGGCCTGGAGTGGGGTGCTGGCTTATACTTGTCAGCTTTATTTTGATTTTTCCGGTTATTCCGACATGGCCATCGGCGCGGCACGTTGCTTCGGCATCCGCTTTCCAATGAATTTCTTCTCGCCCTATCAGGCGAGCAACATCATCGAGTTCTGGCGGCGCTGGCATATCACCCTCTCGCGCTTTTTGCGCGATTATCTCTATATCGGCTTAGGCGGCAACCGGCGGGGAACCGTCCGGCGTTACGCAAATCTGATGATCACCATGCTGCTGGGTGGTCTCTGGCACGGCGCCAGTTGGACTTTCGTTATCTGGGGCGGACTGCATGGCTGCTATCTGATGATCAATCACGGATGGCTGGCCATTTCGCGAAAAAGCCCGGTGATCGCCGCGTTCCGACAATCTCGGGCAGGTGCGGGCTTTGGATGGGCGCTAACCTTCCTCGCCGTCACCGTGGCTTGGGTGTTTTTCCGTGCGCCCAGCCTGGGCGCCGCCCTTACGATCCTGAAGGGGATGACCGGGCAAAACGGCGTTGAGATCCCGGCTGGACTTGGCTTCGCCCTCGAGCCCATCCATGGTCTGATTGCGGCGCTTGGGATCACCTTCACAAACGATTCGGGAACCGGGTTCATCAAAGCCTATCTCTGGGTGGCGTCGCTGTTGGCCATCGCGCTGCTGGCGCCCAACACGCAACAATTGATGCGGGGCTACCAGCCGGTGCTCGATCTTCCGGGAACGTCTAGCGCGGAGGTCGGCGAAGCGAGGCCGGCTCTCCTTCGCTTGAGATGGACGCCCTCGCCTGGTTGGGCGATCGCGACAGGTGCTCTCGGGTTTCTGGGCACAATCTCGATCACCAGGGTCAGCGAATTCCTCTACTGGCAGTTTTGATCAGCCTCGATGCGCCCACTCTCCTTCTTCGCGTGGTCCGGCAGCACAGCTCTCGGGCTCGCCTGCCTGGCCATTTTCATGGGAGTGGCGATCGACCCCTACCGGATGTACGGTACGCCGACAGTGCGCGGCTGGACCGCGCTGAAGCCGCGGATCTACCAGCAGCCCGGCATCGCCAAGACCTATCAACTCGAACGCGTCGGCCCCCGTACGTTGCTGCTAGGCAACTCTCGGGTAGAGGTCGGGTTCGACCCGGAAAGTCCGCGATGGCCTGGTGAGGCTCACCCGGTCTTCAACGCAGCGCTCGCCGGTGCCGGCCTTCGCACATCGCTGTACATGCTGTCTGATGCCGTCGCAACGCGTCGGCCCGAGACTGTCATCCTCGGTCTCGATTTCCTGGATTTCCTGCAAGAAGCGGATAACGGGGCGGTACGCCCTCCGTCCGTCGGACCTGACGAACGCCGGCTTCTCGTGGACCGGGACGGCAAGCCCAATCCGGACCGTCCACTCCAGATTTGGCGCGATCGGATCGCCACAACGGTGACCATCGACGCGGTACTCGATGGGCTAGCAACGCTGGTGGATCAGGACCCGGAGAGGAGCGAGACCATGACGCCGCTCGGGTTCGATCCATTGAACGAATACCGCCTCTTTGCCGAGCGCCAAGGCTATCACGATCTATTTGCGCAGAAAAACGCCATATATAAGCGGCAGTATCAGCACTATCCCGCACCTGACTTTGTCGAGCCGTCACGCTACGCAAGCTTTCGCTATCTGCATAGCATCATCGCCATCGCGGCGGGGCAGGACATTCGATTGATCCTGTTCATCCACCCGTATCATGCCGACTATCTTGATATGCTCCATGAAGTCGGGTTGTGGGGCAGTTTCGAGAACTGGAAGCGCGCCCTGGCAAAAGTAACGCAGAGCGAGATTGGGGGAACGCCGATGAGCGTGCAGCTCTTCGATTTCTCCGGCTATAATCAATTCTCAACCGAGCCGGTGCCGTTGCCAGGCGATCGCAACACCGCAATGCGGTGGTATTGGGAAGCGGGGCACTACAAGCCTGCGCTCGGCGATGAGATGCTGAAGACGATGCTGAGGGGAGCCGGCCGCTTCGGCGTAGCGCTGACTTCGACAAACGTCGAGCACGTGTTGTCGGAAATCGCGGAAGGCAAGGGCGCCTCGTCAAAGTGATAACAGCTCGGTGAGCAGATAGGACGGGCGGCCGGTTCGTAATGGACATGAACCGCCCGACGGTGCCTCGAACCGGTCGGAGTCGCGTGCCCTCAGTTCACCAGAGACCGCGGGACCCGCAAAATCGTTGTTTCAGGATTGCGCTTTATTTCTCTGCCTGTTGCGGGTACGATGGATTAACTCATTCGGAAGATGATCCCGCACGCGGTGATTGTCCCGATTTGAAGTGCTTCCGATCGTTCAGGCTCGTCCATTGACACTAAGGCGGATTCTTTCCCGAAGGCATGTAGTCGGAGCCTATGCAGCCCGAAACTAAAGACCGTGTGAAGAGGGAGGTCGAACTCTACGATGGCCAACAATTGCGACGCGACGGGTTCGAAGCTGCGCTGACGTATCTCAATGACGGCATCGGCCGGCTGCGGCGGAACGAGGTGATCCGTGCAGCTATGCGGGGCGCGACCGGTAAGCGGGTTCTTGAGATCGGCTCGCAATCATGGGAATGGTGCCTCGCCAGGTATGGCTACCGGCCAGAACGATTGACCTGCATCAACATCTCGGAAGAGGAACTCCAGATCGGTCGCGCTCAGGCGGCAAAGCTCGGATTCCCCTGCGATTTCCGTAGGATGGACGCGCACCATCTCGAATTCGCCGATGGCAGCCTCGACTTGGTGTTCGGAGTTGCGATCTTGCATCACCTTGAGTTCGGACACGCGATGCGGGAGATCCACCGGGTACTTCGGGAAGGCGGGATGATCGTCTTTGTGGAACCGTTGCGCCACAATCCGGTCGGCCGGCTGCTACGCTGGCTGACACCACATGCGCGCACCCCCGACGAGTTGCCTCTTGGCCGCCCGGAATTGCATCTCGTCGATCTTAATTTCGAGGTGGATAACTATTACAGCGAGCTGTTCACCGTCCTCGGCGCGATGATCGCCCAGCCGATTTTTAAGAATCCGATTAACCCGCTGACTAAATTGTGTGATCTCGTGGACGAGCGACTCGTGCGGATGGTGCCCGCTGCCGGCGCCTACTATCGTTCGGTCGTCATTCGTGGCACCAAGAGAGCCGAAGTCTGGCGAAACTGAAACCCCAGGTATTTGCAATCCCTCGGATGCCGGCTCTTTATGGTATTGTCCGACCGGCCACTGAGATTATCGAGCGCCAGCAGCCGCCCGTCGGCTCTGCGCTCTGGGTGCCGTTGCGAGGGTCGGGTGAACCCTGGCACCCCGGGAAGCCAAGCGCGGCTGCGCCATAGCTCGTCTCCGACCATGTGAGATGAAGGTCCTGATAGTTGCCTTCGCTTTTCCGCCGTCGAACGTCGTCGGTGCGATCCGCGTCGGGAAGCTGGCCCGCTATCTGCAGCTTCACGGCCACGACGTGCGCGTGCTGACAACCGATATCGGCGGAGATCGTAGCCTGCCGCTGGAGATCCCAAAAGAACGGGTCGTCTACACCGATTATCGGCAGCGCGAGGACTGGCTTGATCTCATCCGTCGCCCCTTCCGCGGCCCTAGCGCTGCGGCGCTCGATCAAGGCGGCCCGGCATCTCGCGTCGACGACAGGGCATTGGGCAGATCCTCCCGTGAGTGGCTTCAGCGCCAATACCATGGGTTGATGAACATCCCTGATCAGCGAAGCGACTGGATCAAGACGGCAGTGCCCACGGGCAGACGATTGATCGAGGAGTGGAGGCCTGACATTATTTTCGCCAGCGCCCCGCCCTTCACCGGGCTGATGGTCGCCGGTCGTCTCAGCCGAGCTTTCGACATTCCCTGGGTCGCCGATTTCCGTGATCTTTGGGTCGACAATCCGTATTACAGCGAGCCACCTTGGCGAAGATTGATCGACGCGGCGATCGAACGCCTGACGTTACGAAACGCTCAAGTACTGGTGACGGTCTCGCCGATTTGGGCCGAGCAACTGCGCCGGCGGCACGGCAAGCTCACCAAGGTGATCTATAACGGCTACGCGGCCGAAGACTTTCCGCAGTCTGCGCTCCAAGCAGATCCGGGAGAGATGCTGATAATACGGTATACAGGGTCGATCTACCGTGGGTTCCGCGATCCATCAGCACTCTTTGCCGCCATCGCCTTGCTGCCGGACACGCTGCGCAATCGCGTGACGGTAGAGTTCTATGGCAACTCCAGCGACGAAATCCTCGCCTTGGCAGCACAGCAACGCGTCCGCGACCGTGTCGCTGCGTGGCCTCCTGTCCCTTATGGGCGCGCTCTCGACCTGCAGATGAACTCGGATATCCTGCTTCTGCTCCAGTGGAGTGACGCGCGGGACGAGGGGAATCTTCCAGGAAAGACCTTCGAATACCTTTATGCGCGCCGCCCCATCCTGTTCATTGGTTATGAGCGAGGCGTCGCCGCCCAACTGATCAGGGAGCGGGGGGCAGGCTTGGTCGCCAACAACCCGGAACTGATCCGAGATCAATTGCGGGCATGGATCGGGGACAAACGGGCAGGTCGCCTGAAGCGGCTCGATCCGTCTGTCAGTTTGGGTCTAAGCCGCGACGAGCAATTCCTTAAGCTCGAAGGGGTGTTCGCGAACATGCTAAACGAACGCCGCCCTGGACCGCTGAGAGAGCAAGGTGGAGCAAGGGGAGGGCCCGGTTGAGTTCCATTCCCGTTGGTCGGCCCTGACCGGGATGCGCGCCGCGGCAATGTTCGCACAACAGAGATCAACCGTTACCTGGCGCGTATCACTGGTCGATTAGATAACCGGGGCGTAGTCACGCTGCACCTTGATAAAACGTGTAGAAAGGTACTATTCTCAAGACGTGACAAGCTTGAGTGTGCCAATAAAAACCGTCATTCGAGCGCTCCTGCATCCGTTGCGGGCACCGATCACCTGGGCATGCCAGCGTGGGTTCCTTTCTTCTGAAGTGCGGAACTTCTTGCCCTGGCGGTGGGCCCTTGAGCCATTCACGATCTATGGAAGCGGCTGGAAATGCCGATGGTTTCCCACCGAGTTTGATGACATCGCAGCAATGGTCTTCTGGTCCGGCTTCCGCAGGTGGGAGAAGGAGACCGCTCCGATAATCCTGGACAACATCCGGCGATCTCGTTGCTTCATGGACGTGGGGGCTAACTGCGGGATATACACGGTTCTGGGAGCCGTCATAAATCCCGGCTTACGGGTTGTTGCGATTGAGCCCGTGCCTAAGATCTGCACAGCCCTCACACATAATGTTGCGCAAAACAGCCTCCATCCGCGAGTAACCATCCTTAACGTTGCTGCCGGTGACGCCAATGCTGTTGTTGATTTTCACGAGGCTGAGAATCCACTGATGGGAAGTCTGTCGGTGTCCGGATATCGCGGCCAAACTGGCACCGTTATACGGGTGCAGTGCCGGACACTGGATTCCGTCGTCGAGGAATTGAGTATCGAACCCGACTTCATAAAAATCGACGTCGAAGGTTTCGAAGATGTCGTCTTGAGCGGAGCAAGACAGCTGCTGCGTAAGTTTCACCCTCGCATTGTGCTCGAAGCAAATCCTGGCGACCCGTGCCGGAGCGTGACTGAGATTTTAGCGGCGAACAAATATGTTTTTCACTTGATCACTGACGAGGGCCCGGAATGGCGCGAGGAAATCACTCCCGTCGCCGAGTACCGCAATTGGCTCTGCCTGCCAACGGTGTGAAGCGCCGCAATCGTATTGCTGGCCACGTTCTTCTGCCACTGGCGCCCTTGCCTGGATTGCCCGTCGGTCAGAATCGGCATCAGTGCCGTTCCGTCCTGGTGTGTTTGGCGTCCGGCCCCCTGCCGAGGAGGCAATCGGATCAGCGATGAGGGGTCAATTGTCCATGCTCATGGTGCGATTGAGAAGTTGAATTGGTTCGTAGAGCGTAGGATCTTCGTTGCTAACCAGTCATCAATGGTAGCTCGAAGATTGGCAAGAGCCGCAGATGCTCCGGTGATCCCCGCAGTGACACAGACGTTCATACCCGTCCACGCCCATACGGCGTATTGCGGCTGTCCCGCGCCGTTAGAAAGCAGCGGAAAGACCTGAGCGAGCACGGGAGCGGCCGGGATGGCCGAGGACGGGACAACAAAAGGATCGCTCTTGAATTCCGGCACATAGCACCACTTCACGGTGCCGTCCGTGAGGGTCGGAGTTTGCAAGGCTTGTCCGGTAGGCCCTCCCGAGCCGCCGCTCGTCCCGGTTGCCGCACATTGGTAATTGAGCGGACGGCCGAAGAGATTAGCGCCCGCCACTCCGTTGTGCACGCCATCCCCGTTGGGCTGTATGTAGATGCTTGCGGCCGCGTTCGGCCCGTTCGCCGTGTAGGAGCCAGTGACCACGATGTTGCCGACCACGGAAGAATTGAAGGAGAGGAACATCCGACCCATTGTTGCTTGAGTAAACCAGTAGCCGGAGGTCGCGGTGTTCGTCGTCCCGGCGCTGATGCCGGCCGTGCCGGCCGCACTTGCATTGATCTTCGCGATCAGATCGTCGATAATCGGGGTGCTGCCAGGGTGCTCGACATAATCCTGCGAGGCGAGATAGCTAACGTCCGAAGAAGTGACAATGTGACTCACCGTGACCGGTGATCCGGCAAAGCTGCCGGTAATCGTCACATTCATCACATCGCCCGCGTTCGGCGTCACTGGGAACCCCGAGCGCATCTCGACGATCCACGAGTTGCAGGTGTAGAGCGTGATCGGCTGCCACGCCGAAAAGTATGATAGCGGCAGACTTGGATCACCGACGCTCGCCCACCACCCGCCGCCATAGACGGCATTCTGCCAGTTGAAGGCCCAGAGGTCGGCGAAATCGGTGATCGGTGACGGGTTGCCCGCGTAGTCGGTCGAAATGACCTGATATTGGATCGTATATGGGCTCGGCCAATTAGAAGGCCAGCCATTGGTGCCGATCGCCAGTCCAACCGGGAGCCTGGCAAGGTACTGAAAAAACGGCATCCAGTTGCTGAGCCCGCATTGGTTCACTAGAAAACCAAGACCGAGCAGTGTGTAGGAGATGAAGAAGCCTTCGTCGAAGCTCAAGGCTCCAGGCGCCGAACCGAAAACAGCTAGGTTGGTGTTGTTGAGGACATAGGTGTTGTTCGGTCCCGACCCATTCGGACTGCCGCTGTTGTCGTCGGCGTAGACCTGGTTCTGGTCGAGGACGCTCTTGGCGTAGGATTTGGGCAGCAACCAACCGGGAATCGATGACGGTGTGGCGAGGTAGAACATCCCGAAATCGCGTAGGCCCCAAGCCAAGCCGCGGGTCTGCCGGCGGTATGACGGCAAGAGCGGGATCGCCGCGCCGGGATTGGGAGCATTGGGCGAGTTCGGGTCAGCATAGTTCACCACGAAGCCGTCGTACCGATTATATGTATTGTCCGCGATGATCCAGTTGGCGGCGAATTGGTGATTTTCCAGGTAGAAAGGATCTCCTGTCAGAATATATGGGACGTAGGACAAGCTCGGAAGGTGATTTATCTCCAGCGTCCACTCCCCGGTTCCGCCGCCGGACGGAACGACAACTGTCGGTGTATCGATGCTTCCCGCACCACCGTTCAAATAATCGTTGGGGTTTGTGAAATCGACAGGCGCCCCGGTTGTCGTATCGCGGATAATCCACGGCATCCCGCCGGCGACCTCGGCGAGCACGTACATCGCCGTCTGCGCAGCGCTGTTCCCGTCGATGATGTAGTTGGCCTGCCATTCCGTGACGATGCCGAGCTCGGGGCGGCCGCCGACACCGCCCGTCTCGGTCGCGATACCGCAGTTCTCGTTGATTCCCAGCGGATTGAGGTTGTTCCCCTCGCCGGGAGCGTAAGCGCTCGAATAGGCTGTGATGATATATGAGCCCGAGCCGGGGTTGCCGCAATCAGCGGCACGGAAGGCCGTGGCGAGGCTCTGCGAGAAATTGGGGACCAGGTTCAGGTTGCCGGGCAGCAACGAGGCGCGCGTCCTGACTTCCGGCCGCCGCGTCGGGTTCCAGCGCCAGCGTGTGAACCAGCCCATTGACGGGAAGGCGCCCTGGAAAACCTGTGTGGCCCCCTCAAAAATAGTGAGGGTGAAAGGGCCGGCATTGGCTGCGCTGCCGTTGGTGGTGGGATGCCCCAGTTCGAGGATCACCTCGATGCGGGCGGGGTTCGGGCTCACATCTTTCCGGAAGAGAACTCGGAACGGGGTATCGGTCCGGGTGGTCTCCACCGAGCCCTGCACGAACCCGGCAAAATCACTCGTAAAGCTGCCGCGATTTATCGCCGACTGATTCGCGCCCGGATTGTCAGGGTTGAACGTGTAGACCGCCCCGGCCGGCGGGCTGCCCATCTGGATCTGCGCTGCGTAGCCGACCGTCGCCGAAGGCGGTGGCGGCGGCGGTGGTGACGGTGGGGGCGGTGGTGGCGGCGGCGGCGGCGGCGGCGGCGGCGGCGGCGGCGGCGGAGGCGGCGGCGGCGGCGGAGGCGGAGGAGGAGGAGGAGGAGGAGGAGGAGGAGGCGGCGGCGGAGGCGGTGACTTCGGCGGCGACGGCGGTGGTGGCGGTGGCGGCGGTGGTGGCGGTGGCGGAGGTGGCGGTGGTGGCGGTGGCGGTGGCGCAGCTACCGTCACTGTAATGTTAAACGTGGCCCTGCCGCTGTAGCTGCTAGTCGTCCCGACGGCATGAACCCGCACGGAATAAATGCCGGCCGCAATTGACGCCCGTGCCGTAACCAGGCTGTTCCCGGAGATAGCAAAGGATCCGGCGGAATTTTTGGTTAATGTGAAATCGCATGGTATGACGGTGCCTGACGCGTTGTAAACGGCCAACACGCCGATAATGGTGCCGGAAGGTGCGCTATTATTTACAGTTGAATTGCTTATACTGATAGTCATGCAGTTCTCCAAAAGCATAGAGTTGGGCAGATAGGTTACATCGCCGCAATGCTGGTCGAGGCAATTGTTAATCTTCTAGCAATCGTGCGCACTGATATCGGACATCGCCACGGCGACAGCGGCCACGGTAGTGCGCGCGACCGCATTGTCCGGCAGCGATGCAGCGGTCGGCGTAAATGCGATGCCTGTCGGGTACGGGCGGCCGTTAGAGACGACTTGAACCTGGACGGGGCTCGAAACCGTCACCCCATCCTGAGTGGCGTCAACCATCCATTGGTTCGGACCAACATCCGCCGGCCCGAGGCCACGCGCGAGCACCAGCCGCGTGTTGCCGGAAATCGCAATGGTGTCGGCCGGGCTGGCGCCCAGAGTGCCGGAGAACGCCGAACCGTCGGACATCGATACGGAGAGGACGGCCACAGTAGTGCCGGCGACCGAATTGTCCGGCAGAGACGTGGTCGACGGGACAAGCGTGATGCCTGTCGGCCTGGCAGGCGGCGGCGTGACTGCCGCCACCGTGACTACAAAGGTGGCGGAGGCGCTAAATCGCCGGTATATCCCGATTGCGCGAACCCGGACGGCATAATAGCCCGGTGCGATCGACCCGTTCCATGCGGTAACGAGGTTGCCAATGGAAATGGCAAAATAGCCGTCCGATTCTTGTGTCAATATAAAATTGCACGGTATGACTTTGCCGGCTCGGTCTGTCGCCATCAGCACGCCGACAGTCGTTCCGGCTGGCGCATTTTGACCTACCGTTAAATTGCTGATGGTGATTGTCATGAACCTCTCCGCGGCGGCGACTGAGCCGCAAAACAGGCCTGTGGCCAGGTATCGGCTATCGAGACGACCACACCCTCCCATGGCTGCAAGCCTCGCAATATATTATCATATCATAAATTTGTCAATATGGTAATTCATTATAATCTTATTCTGACGAGTTCGTGACGGAGGGGGCGTTTCACTGAGCCCCATGAGACCCTACGCCCCTGGAACTGAGCTGCCTTCGGCCGCCATACGACACTTGCGGTCGGGGCCGTATTCGACGGTCGGATGCAGCGCGTTTCCTCGGTCACGGCCGGCCAAGACGAGAGGCCTGAGGCGACAAAGGTCTGAAGCTGTTCCGGTTATTCGCTTGTCTTTAGGGCCCCAATACTGTATGGATAGAACACTGAAGGGTGGGCTTCCGGTCAAATCGGCCGAGCGACGGGTGTCGGGCAGTTCTCAGGGCGAGCTTGTCGTCCACTACGGGGTTGAGTTGCGAGGGCCGCCCGGTCGTGATTCAGATCATCGTATCTGGCGCTTTACCGGGCCTTCGGCCGCTGCGGGCGAGGTGCTTGGCCGACCCGGACGCGCTGTTGGTCATCGCGCAGGAAGTGGCGCGATCTGGCCCCTCCACACGCGAGCTGTCCGACCGCTTCAGCCTGATTCTTCACGATCTCAGAATGGGAGGGGCGTGGAAACGCACGAACCGGGGGCGGCTCAAGCGGACGGAGGAGATGCTGTGCGCCCACATTCCCTCGGAGCTGCAACAAGGGGTTACCTTTCTCGACATCGGCGCCTCCGACGGCGTCACGACTGTAGAGGCGGTTCGCGCGCTGCGCCGCGCGTTCGGCGGTGAGGTGCGGGCGTTTCTCGCCGACCGGGATGTCTGGCTGCTTCGCTACCGCCGAGGTCCCATCGTCGAGTATCGCGCCGCGGATGGCGAACCGATTATGGTACGCCTCGGCCGGTTCGGCCTCCGGCTCGCCCAGCACCGTCGCCTGGCACAACCGGAAAGCAACCCGCTGGCCCGGCGCTATCTGAAATTGATTCGATTCCGCAAGTCCATGCGACTTGACGCGCGGATATCGCTGGTGAACCCGGTCTCACGCAGCGAGCCGGGGATCACGACCTTAGAACTCGACTGCCTTGTCTGCAACGAGTGCCTGAGAGGACGCGTATCCGCGATCCGTGCAAGCAACGTCCTGAACCTGGGCTATTTCGCTTCGCCACAAATTTGCGAAGCCGTCGGCCACCTGTATTCCTACCTACGGGAGGGCGGATGCTTAGTGGTGTCACGAAACGACGACCAGCCTGGGGGAGAAGTCGAGAATGGTTCCGTCTGGCAGAGGGAGGGTCACCGCTTTCGATGGCTCCAGGACTTTGGCAGTGGCTCCGAGATCAAATCGATCGTCGAGGGTTGGTCGCTCAGCTAAAGCTTCAGCCATCGGAGCTGCGCACACCTAGTGACCAAGCGTCGGCGGACATGAGTTGATGGGAGGGTTCTTTCTCGTCTGCGCCGGGCCGAACGAAGATCGGGCCGACCAGGTCGCCCGGCTGCAGAGCGCCTTCGCCGAGTTCGGGTTTGCCTCGCCCGTAATCATCAAGGAGGAAGGATACGTTCTCGCGACGTATCCCAAGTTCCAGGGCAGATCGGTCGCGCTGCAGCGCTACCCGAACGGCGACTTCGCCTTTGTTTGTGGGACTTGTTTAGCCAAAGGCAGCGGTCTGGCGGCTGCCTCTTCGTTGTACGAGCGGGCCGCGGCGGCCTCACCGATGGACGACGGGATTATGGGCCATTATACCGCTGTCTTCAAAAAGAATGGCCGGACCGAGATCAAGCTCGATCGGTTTGGCGGCTACCACCTCTTTTACAATACCGACGCCCGCATCGTCTCCTCGTCCTTTTACGCGATTTGCTCGGTCCTTCCCTCGTTGACCCTGTCGCAGCAAAGCGCGTGCGAGTATGTGTTCAATGGTGTGGTTTCCGGCAACGAGACGCTGTTCAACGAAGTCAAGCTCGCTCCGATCCAGGCGACGATCGTCGCCGCCCCGCACGGGTTGGAGATCATTCGCCCCCCGCTGCCGGTAATTCGCACCTTCGCTTTGGGGAGGCGCGATGCGTCGCTGCGGGAAAGCGTTGCGCTGCTCGACCGCTACTTCGCCGAGGTCGCGCGCGGTTTCGGTGACCGCGTCCGCTGCGCGCTCTCGGGAGGCTACGATTCGCGCTTGGCACTGGCCTATTTGCGCCGCCACGGGATGAAGCCCAGCCTTTACGTTTACGGCCGGGCGCAGGACGGCGATGTGCGCTGTTCAGCAGCGATCGCACGGGGAGAGGGCTTCCCCCTCGACGTCGTCGATAAAGATGACCGGCCGGTCATCCCGCCCGTAGAATTTGTCGAGACCGCACGCCGCAATTTTGTCGCTACCGACGGATACGGGTATGCCGGCATCTTCCACAATGGTGCGGAGATTGAGGAGTCGGCACGTCGCGTTAGCGGCGGCACAATGGCGATTAATGGCGGGGGCGGCGAGATCTTTCGCAACTTTTTTTACCTCCTCGACCGCGACTACTCGATCGACGAGATTCTGTGGAGTTTCTACAGCCAGTTCGATCCGGCCACCTGCACTGCGGTCTTCGACGGCGGAAGCTATTACCGTGGGCTCGAGCGAAAGGTGATGGATCTGTTGGGCAGCGACGAGCGCCGGTTGCCGCGCCCGACCGTCGAATGGCTCTACCACAGCTTTCGCTGCCGCGCCTGGGATGGAAAGGTCGACAGCATCGCCGGCCGATACGGCTTTACCGGCATGCCATACCTCGAGAGATCGATCACCGAACACGCGAGCGCGCTGCCGTTGCGTTGGAAGTACCACGGCGCCTATGAAGCCGAGCTTATCCGCCGCGTCGACAGCCGGCTGGCCGGATATCCCTCGGTTTACAGCCATGAATTCGGGCGACCGCCGCCGCTGTCGCGGCGGTTTTCGGATTACTCGACCTATCTGCGACCGCCATGGCTGCGCCGCTACACGTACCGGCTCAGATACTTTCGCCGATCCGGCGATTGGCCCGGCTATCTCGCTTTACCGTACCGAGACGCGGTACTTCCGGGCGGAGCCGTGACCTTACGGCGACTATTCCGGCTGGACCGGATCGTGGATGCCGCGCAATATGCGCGAATTCTTTCGCTTGAATATGCGCTGCAATACTTTGGCGGTCGGGTTCATGCCGATTTCTGAGGTCCATCTTCTACAGTAAACGAGGCGTGGCGGACCGGAACCCTTTGATTTTCCAGAGGAGCTTCTAGATTTTGGCATAATCGTAGTGCCACAAATTTGAGATTTATCTGTTGTGTTATCAATCTGATGTGGCTATCAACGTGGTGGTGGACACGCAGGCACCCGCATGTTCTTTCGCGGCAAAGTCTCCGGCCGCACCGAATATCTCCAGATCGTCAAGAACGACCGCGTCGAGGGCAAACCGCGGCAATCCGTCGTCGCCACCCTCGGCCGCGTCGACGAGCTGGCGCAAGACGGCACCCTCGACCGGCTATTGCGCTCGGGTGCGCGCTTTGCCCGCAGCGCCGTCGTGCTGACCGCGTATGAGAAGGGCGACGCCACCACCATCGCCACGCGCCAGCTCGGTCCGGCGCTGGTCTTTGAACGGCTGTGGCGGGAGAGCGGCTGTCAGCAGGTGATCAGGGCGCTGGCGGCCGAGCGGGACTTCCAGTTCGATCTTGAACGCGCCGTCTTTCTCACTGTCCTGCATCGCCTGTTCGACCCCGGCTCCGACCGCGCCGCGGAGAAGTGGCGCCATGGCCTGGTGATCGACGGTGTCGCGGGTCTCGAGCTGCACCAGCTTTACCGGGCGATGGGCTGGCTCGGCGACGAGCTCGCCGACCAGAGCGGACACAGCATTGGTCCCCGCACCACCAAGGATCTCGTCGAGGAGCGGCTGTTCGCATTGCGCAACAACCTGTTCAGCGAGCTCAGTCTGGTCTTTCTCGATACCACCTCGCTCTACTTCGAAGGCGAGGGCGGCCAGAGCCTTGGCCAATACGGCCATTCCAAGGATCACCGACCCGACCTCAGGCAGGTGGTGCTCGCGGTGGTGATCGACGCCCGCGGTCGGCCGATCTGCTCCCAGGTGTGGCCGGGCAACACCGCCGATGTGACCACCCTGCTGCCGGTGATCGAGCGTCTCAAAACCCGCTTCATGATCGCCCGCATCGGCATCGTCGCCGATCGCGGCATGATCAGCGCTGCCACCCTGGCCGAGCTCGAGGCCCGCAACATCGACTACATCCTCGGCGTGCGCGAACGCGCCACCAAGGAGATCCGCGGCGTGATCGCCGATCCCAGCCCCTATGTGCCGCTGAGCATCCCCAAAGCGGCCGGGCGCGGCACCACCGATCTTCTCGTCAAGCAGGTCATCCGCGCCGGCATTGACGGCGATGGCAAACCCTGGCGCCGCCGCTATATCGTCTGTCGCAACGAGGCCGAAGCCAACAAGCACGCCGCCGAGCGCGAGGCCATCCTCGCCGCTCTCGCGGAGGCGCTGCGCCGCGGCGACAAGAGCCTGGTCGGCAACCGCGGTTATCGCCGCTTTCTCAAGCTCCAGGCCGGCCGCCGCTTCGAGATCGATCCCCGCCGCATCGCGCTCGACGCGCTCTTCGACGGCATCTACGTGATCCGGGTCAGCGCGAAGCTGACCCCGTTGCAAGCCACCTTGCGCTACCGCGATCGCTGGATGGTCGAAGATATCTTTCGCACCGCAAAGTCGCTGCTCGCCACCCGCCCCATCTTTCACAAATACGACCAGACCATTCGCGGCCACATCTTCTGCTCGTTCCTCGCTTTGGTTCTGCGCAAGGAGCTGGAGGACCGCCTCCTCGCGGCCGGTCACGACTTCGAATGGGCCGACATCGTGCAGGACCTCGAGCGGCTGAGCGAGACCGCGATCGAGCAGGACGGCAAGGTTTACTCGCTGCGCAACCCCGCCCCGGGCTGCGCCGGCCCCGTGCTCAGGGCGCTGGGTGTCGCTTTGCCGCCGCTCGTGCGCAATGCCCAGCCGCCTCCCGCTCCACCCCCGGGCAAACCGCAAAAACGCCGCCGAAAACCCCGGCGCCGTAGTGCCAACGCCGCCCCTGCGCCCGCTAACCCCCTGATATAGATGGTTTATCCGGAGTCAGCCGTAGAAGATCCATGAGGATCGCGCCGAGGGCTCGGTGCCGTCGCTAATGTCGGTGTGGCGTCCTACGCCTTCACCTCGAGCCGGATCTGGTGGCTGGCCGGCGTCGCCGGCGCTGTTGTCGGCTCGGTGTGGAACTTTGCGATCTCTTCCGTTTTTACTTGGCGTCGGTGATAGGAGCAAGCTTAACCCGGGCCAGGGGCTGAAGACAACGGTTTCCCTGGCGAACGCGATCGTTGTGAGGTATCCTGGGTGTTGGCATTGCCGTCGCCCTCTGCACGGGGCGCTTGCGGGATCGATGGCGAGCCGCCCAAGGATCAATCGAGCTCGAATAAAGCTGGCAGAGACTATTTCTTAACTCTGTTTCCATCAATTTGGAGGCCTAATCAGGAATATGCTACCGCCCCTTGCAATTGCGCCGCTATTCGAGTGGGTGGGACGGGCGCAGCGGCCTGCGGATCAGGCGACGCAACTTCACGGATAACCGTCGGGGCTCGAATAGTGTACAACTCGGTGCAACTGGGGCTCCCGGCCGCGGCGTCCCTCGGTCTTTTGCCGGCCAAATGACCATCCCGCCCGCAATCCTCCAGTCGGTCCTGACGCTTGCTAAATTCTTCGGGCTATTTCGAATTGCACGGTACGTCACCCGCGACGGACTGCGCATCATTTGCTACCATGGCTTCGCGCTCGCGGAGGAATACAAGTTCAGAAGCAGGCTGTTCATCCGCGGAGAGTTGTTTCGCCGCCGGATCGAATACCTGCGGCGCAAGGGCTATCCGATACTGCCGTTGGCCGAGGCGGTTCAGGCGCTTGACAGGGGCGCTCTCCCGCCGAGCGCTACGGTTGTCACCATGGACGATGGCTGGGACGGGGTTTGTTCCGTAGCACTGCCGCTCATTCGGGAGTTCCAGATCCCGGTCACGTTATATGTTGCAACTTACTACGTCGAGCATCCGATGCCGGTCTTTTCGGTGACGTTGGCCTATTTGTTTTGGCGCACGAAGGCGTCGCACGTAAATTTGCCCCGTCGGCTGGGAAGATTCGCGCTCGCTACTCAGGCCGAAACGGCCGAAGCTCTGGCACAGGAACTCGGCGCCCGACTGCCTCCCGCCGATCGCCTTGATTTCCTGAGGGAAGTGGCCAAAGCGCTCGGCGTATCATTCGACGAGATCGAAAGGCAACGGCTGTTCCGGGTCCTCGACAAGCAGCAGCTCCGCCAATTGGCGGATGCAGGCGTCGATATCCAGCTCCACTCGCATCACCACGAATGGCCGCTCGACGACCGAGCAACGGTCGAGCACGAGATCGTCGAAAATCGTAAATTCCTCGAGCGGTTTGTCTCTCATCCGCTCGAACATTTTTGCTACCCGAGCGGAGTTTATGGTGTCCATCAGGGCGAATGGCTGGCTGCACTGGGTGTAAGGAGTGCGACCACGATCGAGCCCGGATTGAACTATGCCGATACGCCGCGGTTCGCCTTGCGGCGGCTGATGGACGGCCATCCGGTTTCCGATATCGAGTTCGAAGCCGAGGTGACGGGGTTTATGGAGATCGTTCGCGCCGCCCGGGAGGGGCGGCTGTTATCGATGCTGCGGCGCCGCTGGCTGTCGCGTCGTGGCAGCGGCGGGGGCGGCACGCGAACCGACTGCTTCGAGCCCTCCGTGCGTCAGGAGGGAGCCGAGTTTTACGATCGCGTTCACACCGAAAGCAATATTCCTGAAACTCGTGCGCTGTACTACCCGCTTCTCCGCAAAGTAGTGGCGAGCCTACGGAACTACGGCAGCCGCTCTATTCTCGAGGTCGGGTGCGGCAATGGGTTCTTGGCAGAACTCATCTTACAAGAGCACGAGGGCAGCTATCGCGGTTTCGATTTCAGCCCTGTCGCCGTCCGCAACGCGTCGGATCGCACCGGTCATCCAGAGCTCTTTTTTCGCGGTGACGCCATGCATGCGGCGTCGTATGCCCTGGACTACGATACGATTGTCTGCACCGAAGTATTGGAGCATATAAACGCTGATCTCGATGTCATCAGATTTTGGCGCGCCGGGACGTGGTGTGCCTGCACGGTGCCAAACTTTGATTTTCCGAGCCACGTCCGCTTCTTTCGCACGCCCGAGGAAGTGGCGGCCCGGTACGGTGGGCTTATAGACATCAAGGCGATACTGAAGGTCGCACGACCCATCATGCCGGACGGGCGGGTCACAAGCTATTTGCGCAATTTGCGCTGGAGCCGCGATGATCCCAGTCGGTTCTTGGGATTTTTGGGCGTACAGACTTTTGATCGGCTGGGAGGTTGGTTTCTCTTTTGCGGAACTAAAAGGCGGCAGGACAGCTGAACGGTCCGGGTGATTGTAGGTTGCCCGTTCGGCTCCAGCCCCGAGAGGATTAGGCTACTATGCGCGGGTTCGTGTTCTTCTTGGTGTTCCTGTCGAGCTTACCGTACATATTCGTATCGCCGTTCAACGGGGTGCTGATCTGGTACGTTTTTTCTCTGGGCAATTTTCATACCCTGACCTGGGGCTTCTTCAGCGATCTCTACTACGCTTACATCATAGCGATCCTGACCTGTTGCGCGTGGATGATTTCTCCGACAGAAAAGAAACAACTGCCGCTGACGCCCCTGGTCCTGTTGACGTTGCTCTTTTCGGCCTGGATGACGATCACCTCGCTGTGCGCGCTGGCACCCGAAGAAGATGTCTGGGCCAAATGGACCATCGTTCAAAAGATCCTTTTGATGTGCCTTGTCGGCTTTGCGCTGACGACCACCCGCGAGCGCGTCGACCGGCTCGTCTGGGTGGTTGTTCTCTCTGTCGGCTTCTGGGGTGTCAAGGGCGCGATCTCGTTTCCGCTTCACGGAGGCGGCGCCGGCATCCACGGGCCGGATGGGGGCGTAACCGCCGACAATAATGAATTCGGTATTGCCTTACTCATGCTGCTGCCCTTGCTGTTCTATCTGTGGCACCTCACGGTCAATCGTCACCTCCGTCGCGGACTGATGGCCATGGGGTTCCTCCTCATCTTCGCGACTATCTTTACTTATTCGCGCGGCGCTGCACTCGGCCTGTGCGCCATGGGGGCGGTAGTCTGGCTCAGATCGCCCGCGAAACTAGCAGTGGGTGCGATCATTCTCACGATTGGATTGTCGGTCTATGTGGTTGTTCCCGAAACCTGGTTCGATCGCATGAGTACGATCGAGCATTATGAAGCAGACAGCTCCGCAATGGGACGCATCCATTTTTGGGAGGCGGCGCTGCGGATTGCCGAGCTGCATCCCATCGTCGGCGGCGGCTTCAGGGTGACATTCTGGCCGGCAGTGACAAATCGCATGCTGGAGGAAACCCGGATCCCGAGGTTGGACAAGCCGCGTGCTACACACAGCATATATTTCGACGTTCTTTCAGAGCACGGCTGGGTCGGTCTCGCGCTCTTTCTGATGATCGCCGCCTATTCGTGGTCCACCTGTTCCTGGTTAATTCGACACTCGCACAACCGGCCGGATCTCGCCTGGGCGAATTTGCTCGGCAGGATGGGTCAACCCGTGCTCGTGGGCTTTTGGACCTCCGGGGCCTTTGCCTCGCTGGCCTACTTCGACCAATATTGGTGCATTCTGTTCATATTCGATGCGGCGCGCCGCGTGGTCGCCAGAGAAATCGCGAGCCCGGCCGGTGCGTTGGCGGTCTCACCCCCGATGCGTCCGGCCTCGCCTCACTCGGCCATCGGCCCCGCCGCGCTGGCGAAATCCGACGGACGCCCCGGTTATGCGAAGAGCCGCTGGTAGAACAGAAATACCGGAGCCTCCGGGCCGCCCGAACCCATGACCCCGGCGTCGACAAGCTTCTCGCTCAGAGCACGTGTGGCGCGCTCGATGTTTTGGATCGCATGGTCGCGCGGCGCGCTGCAAATTCTCACCTTCGCCACCACCTTGCTGGTGGCGCGGATACTGGTGCCCGCGGATTATGGCGTGATGGCCCTCGCCGGCTTTTGGACCGGGACGGCGGGGATGCTCGCTGAAATGGGCCTCGGGGCGGCGATCATCCAGTTTCGCGATCTGGAGCGGCGGGAAATCGACACCTGCTTTTGGATCACGATGATCCTGGCGACCATGGGTTTCGCTGCTCTCGCTCTCGGCGCGCCGCTGATCGCTCGCTGGTTCGCCGCGCCGCGTCTCGCCGATGTGCTGCCTGTCTTGGCGCTCGTCCTGCCATTAACCGCCTGCCGCGTCGTTTCCGATAGCCTTCTGCGCAAGCGGCTGGCGCTCGACCGGGTGTCCCAGGCGGAGGTCATCGGCGGAGTGGTGACACTGCCGGTCATGCTCGGCTGTGCAGTCTCGGGATTGGGGGTGTGGACCCTGGTCGTCGGCTCGCTTGTCGGCCCGGCGGTGCGCAGCATCGCCACTATCGCCTTTGCGCCATGGTGCCCCCGGCTCCGAATTGGCGGCGCGCGTGTCAACGAGGTTGTCCGGTTCAGCCTGGCAACGGTCGCAGTCAAGATCATGTGGGTGTTGCGGGAATGGTCCAATACGCTGGTCATTGGCAAGATGACTGGGCCGGTCACCCTCGGCCTTTACTCGATGGCGGAAGAGCTGGCCTTTTTGCCGGGGAGCAAGATTTCGACCGTCGTCAATATGCTGGGCTCGCCGATGATGGCGGAGCTGCAGACAAATGTCGAGGCGATGCGCGCGGCGTTCTATCGCACGGTGCGCCTGACCGCGGCGATAACCTTGCCGACATCGGCCGGGATGGCTCTCGTCGCCGACGAGATGGTCGCCGCACTGCTCGGGCCAAAATGGCTGCCTGCGGTCCCTCTCCTTCGATTGCTCTGTCTCTATGCGGCGGTGCGGGCGATCGACGTCCTGCTGCCGCCCGTGCTGTTTGCCCGACATCGCCAAAAATTTCTATTTTGGTACTGCCTCGCGCTACTCGCCGTGATACCGGCTGCCGCGGTGCTCGGCGGGCTGTGGGGCGGAGCGCCGGGGGTGATCGTGTTCTCGACCCCGGTGTACTGCGCGGTCATGGCGTTGATGGCCAAGGAGACGCTGGCCGAAATGAAGGGAAGTTTTTACGAGCTGTGGTCCGAGATCTGGCCGATCCTGGCCGCCACCGCGGCAATGGCCGTGGTGGTACTGCTGCTGCGGGAGTTCGCATTGGCGGGGCGACCGGAACCCGGCTGGGTCGGGCTGATACTCTTATCGATAAGTGGGGCTGTTACTTATGGCGCTGCGCTCTTCGCGATCGGCAGCCCGGTAATCGGCGAGGGTGCCGAAGTCGCCGGCTGGATCCTACGCGGTCGCAGTGCTGATGGCTGAATGGCGGGGCCATGCAATGAATTTCACGCGCCGGAAAGTGCTGAACGCGTTCGGCCTGCTGGCCAGCGCTTCGGTCGTCGTACGCAACGCGGTTGCCGGTTCGGGCCCGATGGCCGCAGAGCGAGCTGCCGGGTCTGGCGAACATGTCGCGCAGGCCTCCGCGACCGCTCCGAGTTCGGCGGGTTTGGCACTGGTTCTGCGATTTCGGGATGGTACCGCGCGGACATTTAACCAGGCCGCCGCGAAGGATGCGGGCGACTACATCGGCCAATTCGTTCACCAGAAGTGCTTCATGACGCGCGACGGCGAATGGACCGTGTTCTTTCGGCCGGACGCGGATGGCTCGCGACACGAGATCGTTGTCGAGCGCGGGCTTATCCGCCTTGCGCCCGGCCAAAGCCCGACGCATATCTTCGAGCCCTATGACGCCACGATCTTCAAGGACGGCAAGCTGGTCGGCGAGGTGACTGTCCCGCGGCATTGGTGGCTCGCGCGCTGGCGGTGGCAGTCGGCGGCGCGCCCGGTCAGGCGCTCGTTGCACGATCTGACTGCGATGAAGGCGATCTGTCCCCTGGGCAAGGCCGCGCTCTACGGCGCCAAGCCACCCCAGACCGTCGTCAAGTGGCAAGGACCGATGGACACCGCAGGGCTCTCCGTAGGGCTGGGCGCGCCTGGCGAGCGCCCGGAGATCGGCCCGATTACCGAGTATCAAGCGGCCTATTTGCTCGACGGCAACGCCCAGCTCCTTGCGACAATGATGGCGCAGGCCGAGGCCGTCGGCTCGATGCCGATCTGGGCGCGCGACGAACTCACCGGCGCCCTCGTCGATGTTTACGAGATGCCCCATATTTGCTTTCTCGCCGGGGGCGATCCCACCATCCCGCAACCTCCCTACCCGTATAACCCGGACCACAGCTACAATGACTACCTGTTCCGGATGGATGTTGCCCACATCCCGAGCACCGCGTATGTGCCGTGGCTGCTGACGGACGATCCCTATTTCTATGAGAGGCGTCGAGGCTATCGCGAACTACGGCGTCCTCTACACCGATTATCATCGCGCTAGCCAAAAGCTGCCGGGTCTGGCCTATCCGGGCGAGACGCGCGCCTGGGCCTGGGGCATTCGCGAGCCGTTCCGGCTCGGCGCGTTTGCGCCCGAGAGCCCGCCCGCCTGGCTTAAGCCGCGCGCCTACTGGAAAAAAATCGTCGCCGACAACCTGTCTTTTACGAAGCAATACATGGAGTCGCCGGCCAAGATCCACCGGATATTTCGGCAGTTCACGCGGTCCGACGATTGCGCCCCATGGATGAGCGCGTACATCATGTCGTCGCTCGGCTGGGCAGCGTGGTCGGGCTTTTACCCGGAATGGTCCGAGTTTATTCGTTGGTTTGCCGGCGGTCTGCTGCCCTTCGTCAATGGAACCTCAGGTTGGGACAGGCGATGGCCCGCGCCTTACTATGTCGGTTTCTTGAACATGCGGGACCTGGGAGCCGGCAAGGATCCGCCGGCGTCTCTGGCCATTCTCGACGGATCGTGGGACCCGCGCACACCAGACAGCTGGGCTGAGGCGTGGAAACTGTTCCCGAAATGGGTGTCGGGCGGCTCCCCTTCACAACCGCAGCCGCTGGACCCAAGCCATTGGACCGATCACGACAAAGTCTACGAGAACGGCACCGACAGCCCCTACAATGTCGTAAGGGGCGCGCCATCAGGCCCCACCTACCCGCTCTATCTGCGTGGCGGCTTGGCGTTCGCAGCACTCGCAGAGGTCCCCGGCGCCAAGGCGGCGCATGACTGGCTTCATTCAAAGATGCCGGCGGTGTGCGCGTCCTACGGCGCCAGCTGGTTTTTATAAATGGAGCTTCGAGGCTGTGTGACCTAAGAATGTGCCAAATAAGTCGCGTTTGACCGCAAATCATGAGCCCGCGCCGCTTCCTGTGGATTGCCACGAAGAATGCCCTTCACCCGTTTCGCCGGCTGCTTTCATGGCATCGGCAACGCCGCAATGCACAATTTGATCGCCAAGTCGGGGTCCGCACGAGCGGGACCGTGAGCCTCGAAGACCTCGGCCTGTCCCCTGAAAAATCCGTTCGATATGAAGCAACGCCGATCCGCTTTTTTCATGCAGTGCTCGGCAAGCTTCGCCTCGACTATCCAAAAACCGTGTTCATCGATCTCGGCTGCGGAAAGGGAAGAGCGCTGCTTCTTGCGTCCCGCTACCCGTTCCGCTCGATCATCGGAGTTGAAATTTCCGAGTTGCTGTGCGCGGCCGCTGGCGAAAACATCAAGGGGTACCGCTCGAAGCGCCAGGTGTCGTCGGAGATCTCAGTCGTCTGCAGCGGCATTGAAGAATTTGAGTACCATACGATAACGAAATCGGATCACGTTCTCGTTTACCTGTTCAACCCGTGTGGCGAATCGGTATTGGCTGCCGGCCTCCAAAAATTGTCGTGTCTGGTATTACAAGGAGTATCGGTCACGATCATCTATCTCAATCCGGTCTGGGTCAAGCTTTTGGAGGCTGCAGCGTGGCTGCAGGAGATCCGGCGTGGAGAAACTTTCGATGATTCAGCAAGTTCCTTTATGCCGTATGCAGTATTTCGAAGCCTCCCGCCGCCTTGGGCGAATGCGACTGAAACGCTGGTCTTTCAGTTCGGCCCCTGGGTTTTAGCGAGGTGGACGTTCGCTGCCGCCTCAGACGCGACCAATCCCCTTTTAGCGCAAGGGGCGGCATCAGCAAGACCGCCCATCCTCAGGCCTACTACCTACCGACAGTTGCGCGACGACGGCACATTTTCCCGCTCGGTTTCGTTAGGCGGGAAGGCAATTCGATACGTCACCTATCGGGGAAGACGGTATTTTGTCGACCTATCAAATGGATCGTTTGACGATTATCTCGCCAAGTTTTCTAAGAAAACGCGTGGTAACTTAAAGCGACAGGTTCGACATTTTGCCGAACATTGCGGAAATAAATTGGATTTGCGTTTCTACTCAACCTCCGACGACATACTGGAGTTCCGCCGTCAGGCGATTGCGATATCGGTTTTAACTTATCAACAAAAAATAGGATTTGGGTTCGCTGAAAGCGAGATGAACTTAATCGATGAAGCTGCCAAGGGACGCGTGTGTGGGTTCGTATTGATGGATGAGAATAAACCCGTCTCCTACGCGTTCTGCAGGATCAATT
Organism: uncultured Alphaproteobacteria bacterium; assembly: GCA_963796155.1. Classification (GTDB taxonomy): domain Bacteria; phylum Pseudomonadota; class Alphaproteobacteria; order ATCC43930; family CGMCC-115725; genus AP-15. Next base: position 146,634 of record CAWCKT010000006.1, read on the forward strand.
CCGACATTATAACTTATGCCTTGCCGGGTTACGACCCCAAGTTCGCTCATTTCTCTCCCGGGACAGTGCTGCTGTTCCTCATGCTCGAACGATTGTTTGGAGAGCGTAAATTTCGCCTATTTGATTTTGGAGGTCAGGAATGGGGCTATAAAGCGTTGTTCGCAACCGGCTTTGTCGATTACGTGCGGGTGATTTGGTTCCCAATCACAACGAAGAACCTCGTTATGGTGACGGCACATTACCTTGTGGGGCAAGCATGGCGCGGTGCAGCCCGGCTGAAACGGTTTGGCGCCCACTGTACCGAGAGCGCCAGGGCACTCGCGGAACGCCGCGCAGCGTTGCGCTCCACTACTACGCTCTATCGCGCCCCTTCCGGCGGAGGTATCGATGTGCCGAAGCGTTCGAGAGCGGTACCGAGTCGGACGGACCGACACGCGGCTGTACCAATCATGAAGGCTTCTGGGTCTGATCTCCCTCGGGGCGCGACCAGCGGCTTGCGACCGGGACGGGACCGCTCGTGACGCACAGGCGATGCCGGCCATGCTAGAGTGCGGCGACACGTCGTTTGACATACTGCACCGCTGGCCTACCGGCCCGATCGAAACGCTGATGGCGGGCCTGCCTGGCCGACGCGGATTTCCCGACGCATTACACCGCACCGGAATATTTCCTCGAGCCGGCAGTTTGCGGCAAGAGACCGTTCGCCGTTCTTAGCCTGAGTGGCGGGGTTGTGACGGGGGTCTTGACCGGGATTCATGACCGTGACTGTCTCCAATCGGGGCTGTCCGTTCGGCCCCAGATCGCCGTTTCCCACTCGGCCGATCGCTCGCACGCGATCAACAGCCTGGTTGCGGGGCTCGTTCGGGAAGGAGCATCCGCAAAGCTCGTCGATCTCTTCACGTGGCCCGATCTCGCGACGTTGATCGATCCCCGTTTTCGGCAAAAACCATTCGAAGGGGTCGTCATGCTGGACTTGACTCGGGGCCCGGAGGCCCTGTTCCGAAAATTTTCCTCAAACAAGAAAATAAATATCAAAAAGGCAATCAAATACGGAGTTTCAGTCGAGCTTGCCAACAGCCCTGACGACGTATCCGCCTACTATGCCGTGTATGTCGACTGGGCGCGACGCAAGGCTCTCCCCGTCATCCCGCAAGACGAGTTCCAAGAATCGTTCGCGCTGATGACAAACCGGCGGTTATTTCTCGCACGGCACGATGGTCAAATCATAGCCGGCGTGGTAATGCGGTTCCTACGCGGTGGGGTGATGGAGTACGCCGCGAACAGTTCGCTCGAAAGTGCGCTCCACCTGCGGCCCAACGACCTCTTGCATTGGCGCGCCATCGAGTGGGCCTGTCGCGAAGGTATGACGAAGTACAGCCTCGGCGGGGCGCACCTCTTCTTACGGAAGTTCGGGGGTGAGGTCGTGCCGACGATGCGTCATCGCCTCGACCTGTCGATATTGCGCCGATACGCAATTGGCGACTGGATCGTGGAAAAGGTCGAAGACGTCCGCCCGTTCCTCCCGCAGCGCGTCGTCGAACTGGGTCGCAGCCTGCGGCGCCAGGTCGAAAAGGTTCGCGCTCAAAGTGGCAAACGCCCGGAATACCTTGCCTGAACAGCATTTTCTGTTTGACAAATTACAATTAATGTGATAATGGCATACGAGATTTCGCAGGCAATCGGGCTCCCTCGATAGCGCTGGCTTTGCCGGCTCGCCGTCCTAGGGACGCCGGGAGACGCTTGCGATTTCATAATCAAGAGGTCACGGCATGCGCTCCGACGGAGTGGGGGAGGGGCGTGCCGAACCGGCTGGACAAAGAAGGTAGCAATTGATGCCTGAATTTTCGCTGCAAACATCAGCAAAAAACAGCAAACGGGTCCGCGGGCGGCCCTTTGAAAAGGGCCGGTCCGGCAACCCCGCTGGCCGGCCGCGGGGGTCGACGAATCGGGCGACGAGGTCCGCGGCGGTGATGCTCGACGGCGAGGTCGAGGTGCTGATCCGCAAGGCCGTCGCGCTCGGCCTCGAAGGGGATGTCAAGGCCCTGCGGCTCTGCCTCGAGCGCATCATCGCACCGCGCCGCGAGCGTCCGCTGCACCTCGACCTGCCGCCGATCCGAAACGCGGCCGATGCCGCGGCGGCGATGGGCATAATGACGTCAGCGGTCGCAGAGGGCCGCATCGCACCCGGCGAGGCGGTTGAGGTTGGCAAGCTGATCGAGATATTTCTTCGGGCGATCGAGGCGACCGACTTCGACAGGCGGCTGAGCCTGCTGGAGGCCGGGGATCCAATCGACCCTTGAGGTCGGCCGCCGCGGGTGGTGAAGCCGAGGCAGCCGTCGGGCGCGGCAGGCGAACGAAAGGAGACAATCATGTCCAGCCGCATCAACCGGGCCGTCGAGCTGTTGGCGCAGGACCAAGCGATCTACTACACCGGCGGCCACAGCGGCCACGTGCTGACCTACGAGCAAGGGCGAGAGGATGCGAGCACCTGGGCCGACTACATCAATGTCGGCATGGAGCACGGGTCGTTCGACATGGCGGGTCTCGCCGAATACCTGCGCGGTCTCGTTGACGGCGGCCCGACGCGCTCGGGCCACCGCACGCCGACCGTTGTCGTCGAGGCGCCGGTCAACGGCACCGACGCGGCCAATGTCCGCTTCAACGCCTGGCAGTTCCGCCAGATCCTCGGCCGCGGCGTGCACGGGATCCTGTTATGCCAGGCCGAGTCGGCCGATGCCGTCTGCGCTTTTGTCGCGTCGTGCCGCTACCCGCACCAGTCGGCCGGCGTGGACCCCGCCATCCCCTCCCCGATCGAGAGGATGCATGGCGCGACCCGAGCGGCGGAGAACGGCCGGCTCGGCCTCGGCACCCGCGGCCGCGGCTCGGAGGCCACCGCTGCCGCGGTGTGGGGTTTGTCGTCCGAGGAATACATCGAGCGTTGCGATCCCTGGCCGCTCAACCCAAAGGGCGAGCTACTGCTCGGCGTCAAGCTCGAGAGCCCCGAGGGCATCGCCAAATGCGAAGAGATTCTCGCGGTGCCGGGGCTCGGCTTTGCCGAATTGGGACCCGGCGATCTGGGGTTGGCGCTCGGTTACCTCACGGTCCCGCGCGACCCTTACCCGCCTGAGATGAGAGAGGCGCGCGAGCGCGTCTTCGGCGCTTGCCGGGCAAACCGCGTGCCGTTTCTCGAAACCTGCTCGCCGGAGAACATCATCGCTAAGCTCGATGAAGGGGTGCGCGTTATCGCCGGGCATCGCGAGGACACCGCGATCCTCGGCCGCGCGCACCAAGGGCGCAGGACGCCGGTGTAAAGACCGCTCGCTCTACTCTGCCGCCTCGGGCAGCACCACCGTCTTGGCGGAATTGTCGGTGACCGCGGCGGTGTGGAAATAGCGGATTTCGGGATCCATGCCGTAGCGCTCGCGGATACCTTTGAGCCACGGGCCGGAATAGAAGGCCTCGGCTTGCGGTCGGCTCTGCCAGAGGTAAACGCCGCCCGCCCAGCCGTCATCGGCGTAAATGAACTGCTTGCGGATCAGCCCCGGCACGGTGCGGAAGCCGGGCGCAATCTTGCGGAAATGCTCGGCGCAAGCGACTTGGTCGATGCCCGGTGGAAGCCGATACTGAACGATCGCGGTAATCATTGTCATCTTCCCTTGGGTCAATCAGCTGGCGAGCGGGTGCGGCCGCGGGTTCGAGCCGTCGGTGAACCGGGATAGGCGGAACGGCGTCGGATCGACCAGGGTCGGATCACCGGCGACCATGTCGGCCGTCAGCTTGCCCGCACCCGGGCCGATCCCGAAACCGTGGCCGGAGAAGCCGGTGGCGATGAAAAACCCGGGCAGGCTCTCGACCGGCGAGATCACCGGCACGGCATCCGGCATGACATCGATCATGCCGCCCCAGCTCTCCGCTACAACCATATTGCGGAATAGCGGGAAAGCCCCGGCAACGGCGGCCCGGGCGCGGTCGACGACAAACCGGTCCGGTTCCGGATCGAGCACGCGCATGGCCTCGAACGGCGAGGCGGCGTCCAACGCCCATCGTCGGGGCGTACGCCATTCCTCGACCCAGCGGCGGCCCACCCGAAACCGCAGCTTCTTCCAGTGGAGCCGCGCGGCCGGCAGATAGTCGAAGAACAAACGAAAATTGTCGGGGACGAGATCGATCGTGCGCACCCCGAGAGTGGCGACGGTGTAGCCACCGTCCATTCGCTTGCGAAAGCCGAACAAGCCGCCCGACGCCGAGATTTCCGGACCGCCCTCAAGCGGCTCGGTTCGCATCACCGTGCCCAGCACCCTGAGCTGCGGCAATTGGATGCCGAGATTACCGCAAAACAGCCGGGACCAGGCTCCGCCCGCGAGGACGATTGAGGCGCAGGCGATCCGGCCTTTTTCGGTGACCGCGGCGGCGACCCGACCGCCGGCAGTTTCGATGCCGCGTACGGCGCACTGCGTGACGATCGCGGCGCCGCGCCGGCGCGCCGCCTCGGCGATCGCCGGAGCAGCTTTCTGCGGCTCGGCCTTGCCGTCGCTCGCGGTATAGAGCGCGCCGGCCCAAGTGCCGCTCAGCCCCGGCATCAGCTCCACCGCCTCGGCAGAGCTGATGATCCGGGTGTCGAGCTGATATTGGCGCGCGTGCTCCAGCCAAGCCTCGAACTGTTCGAGTTCGGCCTGCGTCTCGGCCAGATACATGATGCCCGACTGACGAAAGCCGGTCTCGGCCTCGACCGTTTCGTTCATGCCCTGCCACAGCTTGAGGCTCTCGATGATCAGGGGGATCTCGCGCGGGTCGCGCCCCATCTTGCGGCACCAGCCCCAGTTCCGGCTCGACTGCTCACCGGCGATGTGCCCCTTTTCGCAGAGGACGGTCGACACGCCCTTCTGCGCCAGAAAGAGCGCCGTGCTGGTGCCGATGATTCCGCCGCCGATGATTACGACATCGGCGCGCGCCGGCAGCGCGTCATCGGAACGGACCGGATCGACCCGCGGCGCCATCGGCTTGCCGGATCCTCAATCGATCGACGCGTGGACGAGGTTGGCGACCCGGTCGAGCCGCGCCGTATGCCACGGATCGGGCGCCATGAAGTTGGTGACGTAGGTGAACGACACTCCGCTCGTCGGATCCGCCCAGGAATAGGAAGTTCCTGCCCCGCCATGCCCGAAGGTCTCGGGCGCGGCGATGGTGCCCAGGCCCCGAATGCGGTCGCTGTCACCGCGGACATGCGGACCGAGCCCCCGATGCATCGGAATGCCCCCCATTGCGTCGTCGCCGCGCTCTCCGGTGTGGCTCCGCGTGACATAAGCAACTAGCCGCGGCGACAAGAGCCGCACATCGCCAAGCCGACCGCGACCCACCAGCATCTGATAAAACGCCGCCATGCCGCGGGCGGTGGCATAGCCGCCGCCGCTGGGCATCCCGGCAGCTTTGAACTCCGCCGAATTGTCGCGCGGCTCCGGCGCGTAGGTGTCGGCGCAGCGTTCCTGCTGGCTTGCCGGCACGCCGACAAAGATGTCGCTCGCGAGCCCGAGCGGCGCCAGCACCTTCTCGCGGATCACATCGCGATAGTCCTGGCCGGTGACCGCCTCGATCACCATCGCCTGCGTCAGATGCGCCGCGCGCGGGTGGTATTGCAGCCGCGTGCCCGGGGTCCAATCGAGCGAGAAGTCGCACACTTCGGCACGCATCCGGGCATGATCGGTCCAAGTCGCTTTCGTCACGTCGCCGCTCGGGAAGCCGCCTTGATGCGTCATTACCTGGTGCAATGTGATCTCGCCCTTGCCGCGCTGGGCGAATTCCGGCAGATGGTCGGCGATCCGGTCCATGAAGGAGAGCTTACCCTCCTCGACCAGCGCCCAAACTGCGGAGCTGGTCAACACCTTGGTCTGACTGAACAACAGGAACAATGTCTCACCCGTGGCCGGAACCTTTCGGGGTTCGGTCTTGGCGTCGCCATAGCTGCGGAACAGCGCCAGTTTGCCGTGCCGCGCCAGCGCGATCTGCGCGCCCGGATAGCGTCCTTCCTCGACATGCTGGCGGATCAGACGGTCGAGGTGCTGCAGCGGGGTCGCGGCAAAGCCGAGGCTCGCGGGCTCGGCGGACGGCAACGGATAGGTGTCGGGCATGGCGGTCTCCCTCCGATATTCGCAATCGCGATGCTACATGACCTCTGCCGCAAGGGGGAGAGGGCTATGAATCGGTGCGGGACGAACGACACCACCGCCCGCACCCGATGGCGACATTGCGGGAGACACGGAGTTTCCCCTATCCTCCAGTTGAAGAGTTCGCGGACCCAGCCCGCGGGAGGACAAGATGCCCGAAGCCGTTATCGTATCGACCGCCCGCACCCCGATCGGGAGGGCCTATCGCGGCGCCTTTAACGACACCCAGGGGCAGGCGCTCGCCGGCCACGTGGTCGCCGAGGCGGTGCGCCGCGCCGGGATCGATCCGGCCGAAGTCGAGGACGTCGTGCTGGGTGCCGCGCTCCAGCAAGGCTGCACCGGCTTCAACATCGCCCGTCAGGCTGCGATCCGCGCCGGATTGCCGGTTTCGGTCCCAGGGATGACGATCGATCGGCAATGCTCCTCGGGGCTGATGGCGATCGCGACCGCGGCGAAGGAGATTCTCCATGATGGCATGGCGATCGCCGTGGGCGGCGGAGTCGAGTCGATTTCGCTGGTGCAGAACGACAAGCGCAACCAGTTCCGGGCGCAGGACCCCTGGCTCGTCGAGCATCAACCCGACCTGTATATGACGATGATCGAAACCGCCGAGATCGTAGCCGAGCGGTATCAAGTTACCCGAGAAGCGCAGGACGAATACGCGCTCCTCTCGCAGCAGCGGATCGCGTCAGCCCAGACGGAAGGCCGCCTCGATCAGGAAATCGCGCCGCTGCCTTCGGTGATGCGGGTCGACAATCGCGAGACCGGTGAGACCTCGTTCGTGCCCGTTACGCTCGACAAGGACGAGGGCAACCGGCCGTCGACGACGCTCGCGGGTCTGGCGACTCTGAAGCCGGTGTTCCGCGATGGGCAGACCGTCAAGGAAGGCCGGTTCATCACGGCGGGCAATGCCTCTCAGCTGTCCGACGGCGCGTCAGCCTCTCTGCTGATGGAAGCTAAGGAGGCCGAGCGCCGCGGGCTGGCGCCACTCGGCGCCTATCGAGGGATTGCCGTCGCCGGCTGTGCCCCGGACGAGATGGGGATCGGTCCGGTCTTTGCGGTGCCGAAGTTGTTGCAGCAGCACGGGCTCAAGGTCGACGATATCGGCTTGTGGGAACTCAACGAGGCCTTTGCCGTCCAGGCTCTCTATTGCCGAAACCGGCTCGGCATCGATCCCGACCGTTACAATGTGGATGGCGGCGCCATCGCCATCGGTCACCCTTATGGGATGTCGGGCGCGCGCATGGTCGGCCATGCGCTGATCGAGGGCAAGCGCCGGGGCGCGCGCTGGGTCGTCGTGACCATGTGCATCGGCGGCGGGATGGGCGCAGCCGGGCTCTTCGAAGTGCTCTGAACACGCCGGCTGCCGCCTGCAGCATTATCCGAATTCATACCGCGCGAAAAGCCCACAACGCCGCTCTGTTTCGCCCGAATCTACATAAGACAAGAATAGGTCGCACCTCACCACCAGATTTTGTGCTTGCTGTCATTAACCATTTCTCATCGTATCCCACAACAATTCTTGCTTTGAGTGCTTCTTCACAGAAGGTATTCTCGCCTGCAGAGCAAGCAGGGAGGTTCAATGGGCGGGCGCGTGGCATCCACGCTAATCTCGTTGATCTTGGTCCAAGCGATCGGGGCGGGGTCGGCCGCAGAACCAGCACGTCAGCGGGACGCGGTCGTCGCCGAGAAAGTAAAAGGAAGCTCGAATGCGCGAGTGGCCAATAATGGTCGCTCGAGCGCTAGCACGCCGCTCGATCGTGTAGCCGACGCCGTTGACGGCGCGGAATCGAGCCACGGCGCGGATCTTGCGATGTGGCGTCCGGAGCTTCCCGGGCCGCAGGGACCAATGCAGGTGAGCGAGGCAGCGGCGACCGATGTCGGCGGCGGGGATCGCTTTGATGCAGTACAAAATCGTGCGATCGGACGAGCCTATCTGGCGCAGCTCTATTGGCGATACAAAAATTGGCCGGATGCCATCGCTGCGTATAATTGGGGCATAGGCAATGTAGACGCTTGGGTTAAAGCAGGACGACCCGCCGACAAATTTCTGATTGGCGTCGCGGCCTACTTGCGACGCGTGCTGCACGACAGCAGCCTGTGCGACGGGTCGGCGCCGGGGTCGGTTCCGCAGGCATCCGTACGAACGTCACCGCGGAGCCGGCTACCGCTGCAAGGTACGGCGACGGAAGGAGAGGCGGCGGCCGACGCATTCTCACACGCGGTGTGCGCGACTCTCGATGCCTGGGGAGGAGCACCTGACGAGATGGAACGTCACCTCGGCGCCGCGTCCGCCAGCTTTTATGGCAAACTGGAAAAGGCCATGCAGTTGGTGATGCAGCACTCGACCGCGGTGCCACGCTCCACGCGCGACAGCCGCGCGTCCGCATTCTGGAACGTCGCGACGCAACGGCCGTAGCCACAAGAGGCTTCATGCCGGTCCTTGGTCCTACCGCAATGCGGTCATCACGCTCTCGAGAGGAAGACCACCACCCTAGCTAGGCCGGCGCCCCGTTGACGTGCGGCTTCAGCGCCGCATAGATGAAGCCGTTGACCGGCGTCGGAATGCCGTGGTGGCGGCCGAGCTCGACGACTTTGCCGGCAAACCAGGGCAGCTCGAGCCGGCTGCCGCGTAGCAGATCGTTCCCCATCGAGGTCGTATGGTGCGGCGGCATCGATCGCATCAGCGCCATCCCCTTGTCGACGCTGTCCGGCGGCAGCCTGACCCCCTCGGCGAGACCGACCTCGACGGTTTCGCGCAAGGCCGCTTCATAGAGGACCACGAGGTCGGGCTCGTCGCGCCACACGCCGAGCGGCACCCGGGTAAGCGCGTTGAGCCCGCTCAACGGCACCAACATGACGAACTTTTCCCAGAGCGGGACCTTGATCTCCGGACTTAGCACCCCTTCGAAGCCGGCCGCCTCGCACAGTTCGCGCAACCGCCGCCCGCGCTCGCTGGTCCGGCCGTCGAGCTCGCCAAAGGTCATGCTCTGATAGGTGCCGGTCTGGCGGATGACACCGGGGGCGGCGATGCTGCCGGTGACAAAGGCGGTGCCGCCCATGACCGTCTGATGCCCGAGAATCGGGATCAGCCGCTCGGCCGCATCGACGCCGTTCTGTAGCGGGACGACCGCCGTCTTGGGTCCGACGATCGCGCGGAGCTGCTCGCCGGCGATTTCCACGTCCCACAATTTGACGCAGAACAGCACGATATCGACGGTGCCAATGCCGGCGATGTCATCGGTCGCTTGGGCCGGCCGAATATGGGTCTCGCCGCGGTCCCCTTCGACACGCAGTCCATTCTCGCGGATCGCCGCAAGATGCGCGCCGCGAGCGACAAAGGTGACGTCCGCCCCGGCTTTCGCAAGCGAGGCGCCATAGGGCCCGCCAATGCCGCCGGCGCCGACCACGGCGATGCGCATACAATCCTCCTCATTCGGGCCGGGCCGGCCCGGCGGCCAATTCCCGCCGGAGAATTATTCTAGGGTGAAAGCTTTCACCAACCTATGGCCAATCCCCCTCGAGCCATGTCCTGAGCCGACCGAAGCCCCCGCGCCAGGGCCTCGGGTTCAGGACAAATGCTGATGCCGATCCGATTAGCCGGACACCAGGGTTCGGCGGACGAACTATCCCTCCGCGGCTCGACCGAGCAGATCGGAAGTGCCGTGCTCCTGCGAGATGTCGCGGTTGGTGAAGTCCGGCAAGAATGCGGTGGCGGTGATGCTGACGATCGCGCAGAACAGGATGTAGAGCGCAACCGCATAGCCCGATCCGGTCGCTGCGAACAGCGCTGTCGCGATCAGCGGCGCCGGCCCGCCGGCGACGACCGAGGAGAGATGAAAGCCGAGCGAGGCGCCGCTGTAGCGCAGCCGCGGGGTAAAGCATTCGGCGATCAGCGCCGCCTGCGGGCCGTACATCATGTCGTGCGGGACAAAGGACAGCACGATCGCGAGAAAAATCAGCGCGGGAACCATGCTGTTCATCATCGCGAAATAGATGAAGGCGAACACCCCGACGGAGACCGCGCCGATCAGGTACATCCGCTTGCGACCGATGCGATCCGAAATGTGCCCGGCCAGCGGGGTCGTTACGCCCGACAGCACGGTCGCGACCAAAACGGCGGTGAGCAGGAAATCGCGCGAAACGCCGGAGACCTTTGTTCCGTAGACGAAGACAAAAGCGGCATAGACATAGAACGGGCCTTGCTCGGCCATCCGGCACAATGCGGTCAGGATGATCTGCTTGGGCTGGCGTTTGATCACCTCGATCACCGGCGCGCGCTCGATGCGGCGTTCTTCGAGGATTCGCGAGAAAATCGGCGTCTCGAGGATGCCGAGCCGGATGTAGAGCCCAACCCCGACCATGACGATCGAGAGCCAGAATGGGATTCGCCAGCCCCAGCTGAGGAACTGGTCGCCTGAAATCGCGCTGAACACGAGCACTGCGAGGTTGGCGAAGAACAATCCCGCCGGGCCGCCCCATTGCGGCCACGAGGTGATGAACCCGCGATGGGCGTTGGTTCTCGCCCATTCCATCGCGATCAAGGTGGCACCGCCCCATTCGCCGCCGATGCCGAGACCCTGAATAAAACGGACAACGGTAAGAATGACCGCGCCCCAGATGCCGATCGATGCGTAGCCGGGGACAAAGCCGACGGCAAAAGTCGACAGCCCGGTCAGCAGCAAGGTTGCGATCAGAGTTACCTTGCGGCCGATACGGTCCCCATAATGGCCGAACAGCGCCGCGCCGACCGGGCGGGCGACAAAGCCGACGGCGTAAATGCCAAAAGCCTGCAACGTCCCAGCGAGCGGCTCGGATGATGGGAAATATAATTTCGCGAAGACCAGCGGGGCGACGATCACATAAAGCAGGAAATCATACGCCTCGATGATCGTGCCGACCGTGCCGGCGACGACCGCGCGGCGCAGTTGCCGGCTGTGCTCGACCTCCGAGAGCTGACCTGCGGCGATACCGGCTGTCGTCATCGAATTTTCCTCCACTTGGACGGCACCTGCGTTACAGGCCCTATTCCGCTATCGCTCGAGCCGGCAGGATCTTGTCGTATTCTTCCGAGATGTCTTTGTTGGTGTAGTCCGTCAGCAGCGCGGTCGAAACGATGCCGACAATGGCGCAGGCGAGGATATAGAGCGCGATCGGAAAGCTCCATGCGAAGGCGGCAAACAGCGCCGTCGCGATAAAGGGCGAGGGGCCGCCGGCGATGATCGAGGCGAGCTGGTAGCCGAGCGAGGCGCCACTGTAGCGCAGCCGGGGGGAGAAGGATTCGGCGATCAGCGCCGCCTCGGGGCCGTACATCGTCATGACCGGCAGGCCCGAGAGCGCCACCGCGATAAAGATCAACGCCGGGATTTTCGTATCCAGCACGGCAAAGTAGATGAAGCCGAAAACGGCAACGAAGACGCACCCGACGATGTACATGTTTTTTCGGCCGATGCGATCGGACAGATGCCCGGCGACTGTGACCCAGAGAAAACCCAGGACGGCCGAGGCGAGCACGGCGATCAACAGGAAATCCCGCGAGGCGCCCAGGACCGTCGTGCCGTAGGTGAAGATGAAGGCGCCGAAGATATAGCCCGGCGCCTGCTCGGGCAGCCGCAAGAGTGCGGTCAGTGCCACCTGCTTGGGCTGACGCTTGAGCACTTCGAGCACCGGCACGCGCTCGACGCGTTCTTCGTCGATTACTTTCTGGAAAACCGGGGTTTCGAGGATGCCGAGCCGGATCCACAACCCGACCCCGACCATGACGATGCTGATCAGGAACGGGATGCGCCAGCCCCACACCAGGAACTGGTCCCCGGAAACCCAGCTGAACACCAGCACCGCCAGATTAGCCAGGAAGAACCCGGCGGGCGCGCCGAATTGCGGCCAGGACGAGATGAAGCCGCGGTGCTTGGTGGTTTGGGCCCATTCCATTGCCAGCAGCACCGAGCCGCCCCATTCGCCGCCGACGCCGATCCCTTGGATCAAGCGAATGGCCGTCAGCACGACCGGGCCCCAGATGCCGATGCTCGCATAGGTCGGGACGAGACCCACTGCAACGGTCGCGAGGCCGGACACTAGCAAGGTCGCGATCAACGTCGCCTTGCGCCCGATCCGGTCGCCCCAATGGCCGAATATCGCCGCCCCGATCGGCCGCCCGACAAACCCGATAAAGAAGATGGCGAACGCCTCGAGCACGCCCACCAAGGGCGCGGAGTGGGGGAAGAAGAGCGGCCCGAAGACTAGCGCGCTCACTTGGCCGTAGAGCAGGAAATCATACCACTCGATCGTCGTACCGACCGTGCTGGCGACCAGTGCGCGGTGCAATTGCGCGCGATGATCCGCCTCCGACATCGCGCTCATCGGGATTTCGACCGTCGTCATGGCAGGACCCTCCCGAATACTCCGTTGCTCCCCGATGCCCGGGGGTTTTGTGCAATGGCGATCATAGACTCGACGAAATAGGCCGCCAACCCCGGTGCGCAATTTTGGATATCGGTCCGCCAGCTCTCCGGCTGGAGAAGTGGAGGGTCTCCTACTGAAAGGCCTTGATGGCGTTGACCAGGGTCTGGACGATGCCCCAAACGAGCGGAATCCCGACAAAGCCCCAGGCGAGGACGAGCTTTAAGCCGTTGCCCCTGACGCTCGGCTGGCGAGTGTTTTCCATCACTGGCTCCCGAACACCGGTGCCGCTTCGACTTCGTCTTCCGCCTGGACGGCACGCATATGAAACCGCTCGTGTACCGATCTGACAAAGAAGTTGCAGATGAAGCCGATGACCAGAAGTCCGGCCATCACGTACATCGTCACGTTATAGGCCTGGGCCGCCGCCACGCCGTGGGTCACGTTGTATTCGCGAATATAGTTGACCAGCACCGGCCCGAAGATCCCGGCCATCGCCCAGGCCGTCAGCAACAATCCATGGATTGCCCCGACATAGCGCGTGCCGAACATGTCGCGCAGATAGGCCGGCACCGTTGCGAAGCCGCCGCCATACATGCTGAAGATCACGGCGTAGCAGAGCACGAAGAGGCCTATGCTGCCGATCGCGCCGGCGTAGGGCACCAGGGCGTAGAGGAGGGTGCCGAGGGCGAAGAAGACGAAATAGGTATTCTTGCGACCGATATAATCCGAGGTCGACGACCAGAAGAAGCGGCCCGCCATGTTGAACAGGCTGAAGAGGCCGACGAAGCCGGAAGCAGCAACCGCGGTAATCCGCCCACGGAACATCTCCTGGCTCATCGCCGAAGCCTGCCCCAAGACGCCGATCCCGGCGGTGACATTGAGGCACAGGATCCACCAGATCAGCCAGAATTGCGGCGTCTTCAGCGCGTCGTAGACGAACACGTTCTGCGTCGTCATCAAGGGCTTGGGCTGCGCCGGTGCCGTATAGTTGGCGGGCGCCCAGCCGGGTGGCGGCACGCGCACGATCGCCGCGCCGACCATCATGAAGCAGAGATAGATGAGCCCCATGACGATAAAGGTTTCAGCAACACCGATATGAGTCGGCGTCGAGAAGCGGCTCATCAGCCACACCGAGAGTGGTGCCGCGATAAAGGCACCGCCGCCGAACCCCATGATCGCCATTCCGGTCGCCATGCCCGGCCGATCGGGGAACCAGCGGATCAGGGTCGAGACCGGAGAGATATAGCCGATGCCGAGACCTGTGCCGCCGAGCACGCCGTAACCCAGATAGATGATCCACAGCTGGTGCAGATAAACGCCGATCGCCGACACCAGAAACCCGCCTGCCCAACAGAGTGCGGCCGTAAACATCGCCCGGCGCGGCCCGCCCTCCTCGACCCAGCGGCCGAAGATGGCGGCCGAGGCGCCGAGAAAAAAGATCGCTAAGCTAAATATCCAGCCGAGCTCGGTCAGCTTCCAGTCGTCGGGCGCCGATTGCGTGATGCCGATGAGCTTGGTCATCGGCAGGTTGAAGACGCTGAAGGCATAGGCTTGGCCGATGCAGAGATGGACGCAGAGCGCGGCCGGTGGAATGAGCCAGCGGCTGTAGTCGGGGGCCGCGATCGTGCGCTCCCTGTTGAGGAACGAAACCGCCATGCTTTTCCTCCCACACTTTTATGGCGACGAGCTAGGCCGATATTCGCAAAACTTCCCGCTGGCTACAACGCGCGCGGGACACGTCGGTTCTCTAACCTGGGGGAATTAAATTGATCTTTGACTACGACCGCGGGCAGGGCCGGACCCGGCCGGCGCATGCGCTAACGTCACGACGAAAAGGTCGCCTCAGGCCGTCTGCCGTAGTCGGGCGGCGCGGGCGAGATCGACCGATACAAGTTGTGAGACGCCGTGTTCGGCCATCGTGACGCCGAACAACCGATCGACGCGCGCCATTGTGATGCGGTGATGGGTGACCAACAGGAACCGGGTGCCGGTGGTGTCGGCGATCTCGCCGACGAGGCCGCAGAAGCGGTCGACATTGGCGTCGTCGAGCGGCGCGTCGACCTCGTCGAGGACGCAAATCGGCGCGGGGTTGGTCAGAAAGACCGCGAAGATCAACGCGAGTGCCGTCAGCGCCTGCTCGCCGCCCGATAACAGGGAGAGCGTCTGCAGCCGCTTCCCGGGCGGGCTCGCCATGATCTCGAGCCCAGCGACGAGCGGGTCCGCATCGTCGACCAGTGCAAGATGTGCCCTACCGCCGCCGAAGAGGCGCGCGAACAATGTCGCGAAATGCCCGTTGACCCGCTCGAACGCCACGATCAGGCGTTGCCGCCCCTCCTGATCGAGTGCGGCGATCCCGCGACGCAGCCGCGCGATAGCCTCGGTCAACTCGGCCCGCTCGCGCTGCAGACCGTCAACGCGCGTTTCGGTTTCGGCGGCCTCGCTCTCGGCCACCAGATTGACCGGACCGATGCCTTCGCGCTCACGGATCAGGCGATCGAGCCGGGCGCCCGTCTCGACCGGATCTGCCGGCGCTTCGTCCGCAGCGAGACCGGCGAGCTCCGGCAGCGCCTCGGGCGCCGCATCGACCCGCTCCCGGATCTCGCGGGCCAGGCGCACCAGAGCCTCGTTCGCGCCGTCGCGCAGGGCTTCCAGCCGGGCGCGCTGCTCGCGCGCCTCGGCCAGCCTCTGATCGGCGAGCCGGGATTTCTCCGCCGCCTCGCGCAACCGCGTCTCGCCCGATGCCAGCGCATCGCCCGAGCGACGGCAGCTCGCAGCCGCACTTGCGATGGAGCTCCCGAGCGCCTCGCTCTCCGCGGCGATCGCCGCCGGGCGCGCGACAAGCCCGGCGATCTCCTGTTCGACCCCACCCCGCCGCTCGGCGAGCGCCGCCCGCTGCCTCGCGGCGTCCTCGCTGCGCTTGCGCCAGGAGCGTTCCTCGAGATCGATCGACGACAGCCGTAAGCGGCGGGAGTCGGCCTCGCGCGTCAGCCGCTCGAGCGCCGCGCGCGCATCGCTCTCGCTGCGTCGCGCCGCGACGGCATCGGCCCGCGCCGCGTCGAGCGCCGCGCGCGTCAGCGGCGGTTCGGGAAGTGCGGCCAGATCCCGTTCGGTCTCTCCGGCCTGAGCTTGCGTCTCGGCGAGATCGGCGGCGAGCCCCTCGATCGCGGCGACCGCGGCAGCGAGACGGGTCTCTGTGGTCAACGCCCGGCGTGAGATGTCTGCCTCTGCCGCGCGGGCGGCGGCGGCAGCCGCCTCCGCCGAACGCAATTGCGACCGCGCCAGCCGGTCTGCCTCGGCTGTCTGCTGGCGATTGGCGCGTGCATCGGCGGCGCCCTGCTGGGCCTCGGCATGAACCGCTTTTGCCCCGGCGATCTCATCGGCGAGTTCCGCAAGACAATTCTTGTGGCGCAAATGCTCCGCGGCCGCAGAAGGGCCGGCGGCGATCCGGGCGAACCCGTCCCAGCGCCACATCCGCCCCTGTCGGTCGACGAGCCGCTGACCGGGCACCAGGCTTCGTTGCAAGCGGCGGCCCGCCTCTTCGCTCTCGACCCAGCCGGCCTGCGCGAGGCTGCGAGCGAGGGCGGGTGGAGCGGTCACTGCCTCCGCCAGCGGGCGCGCGCCGTCCGGCAAAGCCGCGGCCCCTTCGATCGCCGGGAGGCTCACCCAAAAGCTGGCCGCTGCCGAGGCTTCGCCATCGAGCTCCACGGGTGCCGTGAGTTCGTCATGGAATGCTGCGCCGATCGCCGTCTCGAAGCCGGCGGCGACCTGCAGCTCCGCAAGGATAGGATGGTCGTCGGGGGTGCCCGGTGCTGGCGCAAGCAGCGCGGCGAGCGCTTCTGCTTCAGCCTCGAGCCGGATCAGCCGGGCTTCGACTTGGCGCAGTGCTTCGAGCATCTTTTGCTCCTCGCCAAGGCGCCGGGTCATCTCTTCCTCGCCGGCCGCGATCGCCGCGCGGCAGTCCTCGACCCGGTGTTCCGCCTCGGCGAGACCGCTTGCTGCGGCGCTGACCGCTTCCTCCCGAACCGAGGCGGCGGCCAACGTGGCACGCTGGCGCTCGTACTCGGCGCAGCGCGCCTCAAGCGAGCTGCGGCGGTCGGCGACCTCGCGGCGGCGGCGTTCTAGCGCAGCGCGCCGCGCCTCAGCGGCGGCGGCGGTTTCGGTCGCGCTCTGCAGCGCCGTCTCGGCCAAGGCGAGGTCTGTCGCCGCCTCGCTCAACCCGGAGGCGGCCAGCTCCCGCGCCGGGCCGTCCTCCGCATCGGCACCGGCGATCGCCAGGCGCTCTTCCGCGAGCCGGGTGAGGGCCGCCTCCGCCTCGCCGACGTGCTCGTCCTCTCGATGCAGGTCGGCCGCGAGCTGGGCGAGCCGCCGCTCGGCGTCGGCGCGGGCGGCGAGCACCCGCTGCAATTCGTGCTCGAGCTCGCTGCGGGTCCGGGTCAACCGTTGCAGTTCGTCCGCCGCCGCCGTCTCGGCGGTCCGCAGGGGCGGCAATGCTGCTTCGGCGGCCTCGCGGGCGTACTGCTCGGCGAGCGCGCGCTCGGTATATTCGGCGACCTCACGTTCAGCTCTGCGAAGCTCGGCGGCGTTGCGTTCGGCCTCAGCTTCGGCCGCGCGCCAGCGGGTGTGGAACAGCAGCGCTTCGGTGCGCCGGATGTGCTCGCCGAGCCGACGATAGCGCTGCGCCTGGCGTGCCTGTTTCCTCAGGGTCTGGAGCTGGGCCTCGATCGTGGCGATCACGTCGTCGAGCCGCAACAAATTGTCTTCGGCTCCCTTGAGCCGCAATTCGGTCTCGTGGCGGCGCGCATGCAGCCCGGTGGTGCCGGCAGCCTCTTCGAGGAGAAGCCGGCGTTCGGCGGGCTTGGCGTCGATCAGCGCGCCCACTCGCCCCTGGCTGACCATCGCCCCGGAATGGGCGCCGCTCGCGGCGTCGGCGAACAGCAGCTGAACGTCGCGCGCCCGCACCTCGCGCCCGTTGATCCGGTAGAGCGAGCCGGCGCCGCGCTCGATGCGGCGCACGACCTCGATCTCCTCACGGTCATTGAAGGCGAACGGGGCGTCACGTGAGCGGTTGTCGATCGCGAGCGCGACTTCGGTGATATTGCGCGCTGGCCGCCCGGCGCTGCCCGCGAAGATGACATCGTCCATCTCGCCGCCGCGCAGCCGCTTGGCCGAAGTCTCGCCCATGACCCAGCGCAGCGCCTCGACCAGGTTCGATTTGCCGCAGCCGTTCGGTCCGACGATGCCCGTGAGGCCGGGCTCGATCGCCAGCTCCGTCGCATCGACGAAGGACTTGAACCCGACTAGGCGCAGCCGGTCGACCTGCATCAGCGTTGCCGGCGGCGACCTACCGACACCGCGACAGTTACGATTTTGCCGATAGGCTCGACAAGAGCTTGTCGAACTCTTCCGCCGTCGGCGCGCCGGTGAACTTGCTGCCGTTGACGAAGAATGTCGGGGTCGAATTGACGTCGAGCTCTTTGGACGCGATCAAGCGTTCTTCAACGATCTTGTTCTCGAGTGCGGTGTCCTTGAGGCAGGCGTCGAACTCCTCCTGGCTGATGCCGCCGAGCTTTGCCAGCCGGGCGAGCGCCTCGCGATAATCGGACGCCTTCACCCATTTCTCTTGCGCCGCGAAGAACGTGTCGGCGAACGCATAAAAGCGGTCCGGCGGAGCGCAGCGTGCGATCATCGCGGCGCGCAGGGCCGGCTCGTCAAGTGGAAAGTCGCGGAGCACCAACTTGGCCTTGCCGGTGTCAATCCACCTCTTTTTGATCTCGGGAAGCACGTCGTCCTGGAAATGCGCGCAATGCGGGCAGGTCATCGAAGCGTATTCGACGATGGTGATTGGGGCGTCGGGGTTGCCGAGAATCCTATCGTCCTTGGTGATCTGGAGCGCAGTTTGCGCGTCCGCCAGCATCGGATTTGGAGCGGCTGCCTCCGCGGACCCCGGCAATTGGAACAGAAGGCTCAAGGCGACAAGCAGGGCAAACCAGATTTCCTGCATTTTGTGGTTCCTTACTACAATATGTTGATGCTAATGATTTCGCAGCCTGCGCGCAACGCCTCAATGTCAAGCGACGATGAGATCGCGGCCGAGCCGAGCGAGGGCCGCGCGAAGCGCCGGATCCGCGATCCGGGAGAGCCGCTCGTCGAGCGCGTCAGCCTCGCCCGCGGCGAGCGACCGCGGAGGCGAGCCGTTCGGCGGCGAATCGAGCGGCAAAGGCCCTTGCACCAGCGCCAGCCGGGTAACGACAGGACGGCCGAAAAAAAGATTTATGCGCTCGATCAGCAGCGGCGCACGGTGCTGCAGTTCGAGCGCGGCCATCGATGCCGCGCGCAGCTTCAAGACACCGTCGCGACCGAGCGCCGAAGGCCAGCTCACCGCGACCCAATCCGCGCCAATGATCGCTGTCCACTCCGCCTTGAGCCGCACGAGGATGCCGCCGCCCCGCTTCCTGACGATCGGGCCCGCGAGCTTCGACACCGCGACGCCCACCGCCTGGAACCCCTGGTTGCGCTCGCCCTCGGGCGCCGGGGCGTCTAGGCTGCGGGGGTCGTTCGAGGCGTCGCGCTGTCGCTTTGCCGTGCCCATGTCATCGATCCGTGCCGATCCTTCGTGGCCGCGGGGAATGCCCGATGCTGCCGCTCTCTTGACCTGGTACGACCGCCACCGTCGCGACCTGCCGTGGCGAGCATTGCCCGGTGTGCGCCCCGATCCCTACCACGTATGGCTCAGCGAGATCATGCTGCAACAGACGACGGTGGCGACGGTCGGACCCTATTTTGACCAATTCGTGGCGCGCTGGCCGGATATTTCAGCGCTCGCCGCGGCCTCGCTCGACGAAGTCCTGCAGCTCTGGCAAGGGCTCGGCTACTATGCGCGGGCCCGCAACCTGCATGCCTGCGCTCGTGCCGTAGTCGAGGGGCACGGCGGCGCTTTCCCCGAGGAAACCGAGGCGCTGCGCCGGTTGCCCGGGATCGGCGATTACACCGCGGCGGCGATCGCCGCGATCGCGTTCGACCGCCGAGAAGCCGCGATCGACGGCAATGTCGAGCGCGTCGTTGCACGCCTCTGTGCCGTGCGCGACCCGTTGCCCGCGGCAAAGCCGCAGCTCAGAGCGCTCGCCGCCGCGCTGGTTCCGGCCCGGCGGGCCGGCGACTTCGCGCAAGCGCTGATGGATCTCGGCGCCACGATCTGCACGCCCCGCCGGCCGCGCTGCGTGCTGTGCCCGTGGCGCGCCTGTTGCGCTGCGGTGGCGTCCGGTCTGGCCGAGGACTTGCCCTCGCGGGCAGCGAAGCCAGACCGGCCGCTGCGCCACGGCGTCGCGTTCTGGCTTACCCGGGCGGACGGCGCGGTGCTGCTCCGTCGCCGCCCGGAGAAAGGCCTGCTCGGCGGCATGATCGAGATCCCCTCGACACCTTGGCGCGCCGCACCGTGGACGCTCGCCGAGGCCCTCCAAGTCGCCCCTGCCGCGGTCGCGTGGTCGCCGCTGTCCGGCACCGTGCGGCACGGCTTTACCCATTTCCTGCTCGAATCTCGCCGTCGTCGCCGGCGTCGGCAATGCCGAGGGAATCTGGAGCCCGGTCGAACGGCTGGGCGATCATGCGCTGCCGACTTTGATGAAAAAGGTCGCCCGACACGCGATCGCGGGGCTCGCCGCGAATCCTTACGAGGGGGCCTCTCCGAGCGCCGCGAAGAGCGGCAACTCTCCGGCAACAGCAAGACGCACCGGCGCGAACGAACGCCGATGATGGCGGGTGATGCCGAGGCGACGAATCGCTTCGCCGTGCTCTCGAGTTGCGTATCCGACATTGGTCTCCCAGCCGTAGCCGGGGTAGCGGGGTGCCAGGCTCCTCATGATCCGGTCGCGCGTGACCTTGGCCACGACGGAAGCCGCCGCAATCGAGAAGCTGAGGGCGTCGCCCTTAACGACGGTTTGCACGGCACAGGCGAGCGGCGGGGCAATCTCGCCATCGACGAGCGCGGTATCGGGGCGGACGCCGAGCACAGCCACGGCGCGCGCCATCGCAAAGAGCGCGGCGCGCAGAATGTTGATGCGATCTATTTCGTTGGCGCTCGCCGCGCCGATCCCGATCCATGCGGTGCCGCGATCGGCACAGCGTCGGAGCGCCCGATAACAATCCTTACGCTGTTCGATGGTAAGCACCTTCGAATCGTCGAGTTCACTGCGCAGCAGCTTGGGGAAACGGCGGGGATCGAGGACCACTGCAGCCGCAACCACCGGCCCGGCGAGCGGACCGCGCCCGGCCTCATCGAGGCCGCACACCAGACCCGTGTATCGCCGCTCGATCGCGAAATTCGGCATCATCCCGCCCCCCATCAGCTTGTGCCACGAGTGGGAAGGCGGAGCAAGACGATCGCGCCCGCTTGGTCAACGCGTGCGGCGCGGCATTTCACCCACGCTCTTGGACGGTCTTGAGATCCCAGCCCAATCCATTCCAATAGATCGAACTCGCCCGATCCGGTCCTGCAGTGTGCTTTTAACTCGGCCGAGGATCGCTATCTTCGTGCCATGTCCCCGCCTGCGATCCTGATGATCCCCAATGAATTGTTCGACCGTTCGCGCCGCGCCGCTCGGGCAGTGATCCTGGTCGCGATCGCGGCCTTGTGCCTGGTTCCTGCGTTGCCTTGCCGAGCCTTCGATCTGTTCACGCGACACGAGGTCACCGCCCAATTCGCGACTCCCGACGGCAAACCGATGGCGCATGCCGAGGTTCGTGCGTTCGCCCCGGGGGATCCGAACACGCCGGTGGTGACCGGCCGCACGGACGCGGAGGGAAAATTCGTCTTCGATGCCGACCGCGACGGCTTCTGGAGCGCCGAGGCCCGCAGCGCCGATTACGTCGCCCGGATCATGATCCGGGTCGGCGGTGAGCAGCAATCGCGGAACTGGCTATCCCCCTTCCTTGTCGTCGGCGTTCTTGTCGTGCTGCTAGCCATTGCCGTCTGGTACCGGCTGTTGCGCGCGCGCACGCACAGGCCGCGCTCCTGATCTCTCCCGACCGCCGCGCCCCACCTCACTCATGGGTCAAAAAATCCGCCGCCCACGGCGGAGCGAGGGGCTGATCGCTGACTTGGTTTACGGCGCACGGCGCGGCAGAGCCGGCTGAGACGCGGTGCGTGTCGATGCCGCGCCTAGCCGCGATCGATCAGGGTCCCGATCAGATCAGCCGGCCAAACCAGGCTGACCGGGGCACTCGTCAGCGCCTCGAAGGATGGGTTGCTGCCATCGGGCAGGTCGACCATGTGATGGCTGAAATGAGCGAGCACACCCGCGAGATAGAGGCCGGTGACCCATTTCCAAGTGTTCTGGTGCTGCCGCGAGCGGGTTGGTTTGGACGTAGCAAACGAGAAGACCCGGCGTCCGAACTTGGGCAATCCCGGAGGGCCGATCATGATCTCATCCACGCGCCTACAGTGTTACGGTTAAAGGTGCGCGAAAATCGACCGCGTCATCCCTCCAAATCGGCAAAGGCTGTGCTGCAAGGCGTCGCGGCGCTATAATAATACACGGTTATGCCGGGGCCGTCACTGCTCCGCGTCGCTATGTCCCGGCGCGCGTGATGTAATTGTTAACGGGGCCCCAGCCCGGCCGCCGTGGCGAGGGTGTAGATTCCGGCTGCCGCGAGAAGGAGGATGGCGAGGACGGTAAAGGCCTCGGCGCCAAGCCGATCGCCGAGCGGCCGGCCTGCGAGGCCGCCGAGAAAGGCGAAGGGGATCAGGATCCCGGCAGCGAGCCAGGTCCGAGCGGGAATGCCGACGGTCACGACGTGGGATACCAGCGTCGCCGCATAGGCGAGTGCGAAGAACGAGAGGAGCGTCGCACGTACGGTTCTCGGTGGCGCGCCGGCGAGTAGCAGGTAGATCAGCACCGGTGGTCCTGCCATCCCAACCAGCGCGGTGGCGATGCCCGATACAGCCCCGGTGGCGAGATCGCGGCCGGGTCTCAGGCCGAACGGTGCCGGGTACCGGCCCGGGCCGCGGCGCCGCAACCACGCGAGAAGCGCAGCAAAGCCAAGGATTGTCGCGCCGACCACGGCGCGGACCAGGACCGGATCTGCACGGCGGAAGGCGAGGAGGCCGACCGGCAAGCCGGCCAGGCACCCGAGCCCGAGCCGCAACAGCAGCCTGGGCGCAAGGGCGCGCCACAATCGCGGCAGCACGGCGACCGACAGCGCCGTCGAGATAATGATGACGAGTTGGATCGCCTGTTGCGGGTCGACAAACAGCAGAAAAAGCGGGGCCGCGAGAACAGCGAAGCCAAAGCCCGTCAACGTATAAAGCAGTGCGGCACCGGTCGTCGTCGCCGCCAAGCCGGCCCCGTCGAGCAGATCCACCTACTGGACCGAAACAGCTCGTCAGGGGGTTTTGTGTGCGGTCGCACGGGACGGCGCCGACGGCGCATCGCTGCGGAGAGCGAAGGCGCCGGCAATCGTCTCGACCCGATAGCCGCAGCAAAAACGGGCGACAAAGGCATGAGCGAAGGCAGTATCCGCGAAATAGAGCGCGACCGCGTCGTTGACGACGCCGGTCGTCCCCGCGGGCGCCGTCGCCCACCCTTCAGCGCCGCAGGTCTCGTCCAGCCAGGCATGCATGATCGCGAGCTGACGGCCAAAACCTTCCGGAGGCACCGCAATCCTTACCCGCACGGGATAGCGCCGCTCCGCCTCACGCTGGGCTCGCATCGATGCTCGGGGCATGCTTCAACTCGTTCGTCATTTGTTCTGCATGTCGATTACACCCACACAAGCGGGGCTGTCGAGAGGCAGCGGAACAGTAATCGGGCTAAATTGAGTCCGTCACGTCGGGTAGTAAGCTCTCGGACCCCTGCATTGTAGCCTCAACCAGAGGATCTGGCGCTATTTGTGGGAGGTCCGGCAAGGCCAGATTGCCCGAGGAGCGTGTCGCTCTGTCCTGGCAGCCCGGCAGACGGCGATGTTCATCCCTTCCAGCGGTCGAGATAGCGCGACGATCCTGACAGCGCAGCAAGAATCGTGGATGATCGGAGCGGATAGGGTTCACCAACGTGGTGGCTGGGAATGAGCGTGATCGACGAAACCCATGATGTCGGGCGCGAAAGCTGGGTGGCCTCGGCTCACGGCCATGCCGAGTTTCCGATTCAGAATTTGCCGTTCGGGGTCTTCAGCCCGGTCGTTGGTGCGCCGCGCGGCGGCGTCGCGATCGGCGATGCGATCTTCGATCTGGAGGCGGCTCTCGAAGCGGGGCTGTTTGCGGGCGAGGCCGCCCGCGCGGCCGAAGCGGCGGCCGGCACAACCCTCAACCCGCTGATGGCGCTGGGCAGTGGGCCGCGCCGCGCGTTGCGCAAGCAACTCTCGGCGTGCTTGTCCGCCGACAATCCCGAGCGGGCGAAAATCGAATCGCTGGCGCCGCGGCTGCTGCACAACGCGGCCGATTGTACGATGCACCTGCCCGCTGCGATCGGCAGCTACACCGATTTCTTCGCCGGCATCCACCATGCGCGGAACGGCGGCATGCGCCGCGACCCCAACAACCCGCTCAACCCGAACTACAAATACGTACCGGTGGCCTATCACAGCCGTGCGACGTCGGTGCGGCCGTCCGGCGTGCCGATTCGCCGGCCGAGCGGCCAACGCAAGGCGCCGAACGAGGACGCGCCGAGCTACGGCCCGTGTCGCAAGCTCGATTACGAGCTCGAGCTCGCCGTCTGGGTCGGGCCAGGCAATGCACTCGGCGAGCCGATCCCGATCGGACAGGCGGGGGACCACCTTTTCGGGCTCGGTCTCTTCAACGACTGGTCGGCGCGCGACATCCAGCAATGGGAGTCGCAGCCGCTCGGGCCGTTCCTCGGCAAAAGCTTCGGCAGCACCGTCTCGCCCTGGGTCGTTACGCGCGAGGCACTGGCGCCATTCCGCGTCGCGCAGCCGGCGCGGCCGACCGGCGACCCGCGTCCGCTGCCCTATCTCTGGGATGACGCAGATCAGAAAGAGGGTGCGTTCGACATCGCGCTCGAAGCCTTGCTGATGACCGAGGGGCTCAGGGCGAAAGGGCTGCCCCCGCACCGCATGTCGGCCAGCAACACGACCGACCTCTATTGGACCGTGGCCCAGATGATCGCACACCACAGCTGCAACGGCTGCAACCTCGCCGCCGGCGATCTGTTCGGCAGCGGGACGATCTCGGGCCCGACCCCCGAGGGCTATGGCAGCCTGATGGAGCTGAGCGCCGACGGTACGCGAACCATCTCATTGGCCTCGGGCGAAACCCGCACCTTCGTCGAGAACGGCGACGAGGTGATCTTTCGCGCCCACTGCCGTAAGGCTGGCTGCGCCCCAATCGGCTTTGGCGAGTGCCGCGCGCGGATCGTCTGAACGGGAGCTGCAAGGATGGTCGACGCGCTCGGCTGGCGGATGAAGTTCGGCGTTATCGCCCCTAGCACCAACACTTCGGTGCAGCCCGAGTTCGACGCGATGCGCCCGCGCGGTGTGACGAACCACTTCGGGCGCATCCACATCCCGAACGATCCGCTGCGCGGAGATAAAGATTTCACCAAGCTGATCGAGACCGTTCGCAAGGAGCTGATGGCGGCAATCGACCGCGTCATGACCTGTGAGCCCGATCATCTGATCATGGGGATGTCGTCGGAGACCTTCTGGGATGGCCTCGAAGGCAGCGAAAGGTTGCGCGAGCGGGTCGAGGCGCGGGCCGGGGTCAAGGTCACGATGGGCTCGGACGCGTCCCGCCAGGCGTTGCGGCAATACGGCGACATCAGGCGCATCGGTGTGGTGACGCCCTACATGCCGGTCGCAGACGCTCAGGTTCGACGCTTCTTTGCCGATTGCGGCTTTGAGGTCGTCCGGCTCAAGGGGCTCGGATGCGCGAGCCCGGTGCTGATCGCACACGTCCCGGAACGGGTGCTGCGCGACGCGATCCGCGAGGTCGACGGGCCTGAGGTCGAAGCGATCATCCAGGTCGGCACCAATCTCGCGATGGCCCGGCTCGCAGCGATCGCCGAGTTCTGGCTCGACAAGCCGGTGGTGGCGATCAACACCGCGACCTATTGGTGGGCGCTGCGCCGCAACGGCATCGCCGACAAGATCGACGGCTTCGGCTCCCTGCTGCTCGATCACTGAGCCGGAGACGAAACGGCCGATGGCTCAACCGAGGCTGCGGGTCGACCCGGCCGACCGCATTCGGCCGGCGCACCAGCGCATGCCGCAGCGGCGCGGCACCGGAACGGGAGGGTTCAGAGGGACGGCAAGAATCGCCGTCCTGCTGCTGCTGTGGGCGGTGATTCTCGGCGGCGGCGTGCTGGGGTATTTCGCCCTGACCCTGCCCGACACCAGCGAGCTGACCCGGGCCGAGCGGCGCCCGAGCGTCAGCGTCCTCGCCGCAGACGGCAGCCTCTTGACGACTTTCGGCGATCTCTTCGGCCAGCCGCTGACCCTGAGGGAGATGTCGCCCTATTTGCCGAAAGCGGTAATTGCGACCGAAGATCGCCGGTTCTACAGCCATTTCGGTATTGATCCGATCGCGCTCTTGCGTGCCTCGATCGCCGATCTTAGGGCCGGCCATGTGGTGCAGGGCGGCAGCACGATAACCCAGCAGCTCGCCAAGAACCTGTTTCTGACGCCGGAGCGCAGCCTGGCTCGCAAGGTCCGGGAGACTCTCCTGGCACTCTGGCTCGAACATCGCTTCACCAAGGACCAGATACTCGAGATCTATCTCAATCGCGTCTATCTCGGCGCCGGCACCTACGGCGTCGATGCTGCGGCGCACCGCTATTTCGGCAAGTCGGCGCGGCGCACCACCCTCTATGAGAGCGCCGCCATCGCCGGCCTCTTGAAGGCGCCGACGCGGTTCAACCCGACCCGCGACCGCGACAAGGCCGCGGCGCGGACGGCTCGGGTCCTCGTCAACATGGTCGAGGCGGGGGTGGTCACCGAAAGCCAAGCCACCACCGCCACCAAGGAGGGGACGTCGCTCGCCGTCGTTGCCGGCACGCGATCGGGTGCCCGCTATTTCGCCGACTGGATCGCCGAGCAGCTCGGCGATTTTGCCGGCTCCGGCAGTCGTGACCTCACCGTCAAGACGACGCTCGATCCGGGCCTGCAGGCCGAAGCCGAGACGGCAGTCGCCGAGACGCTTTCGCGCGACGGGCAAAAGGCGGCGGTCAGCCAGGGAGCGCTCGTAGCGATGTCGCCAGACGGTGCGGTGCGCGCCATGGTCGGCGGCGCCGATTACAACGAGAGCCAGTTCAATCGGGCGACCCAGGCGCAGCGCCAGCCGGGTTCGGCCTTCAAGCCGTTTGTCTACCTCGCCGGGCTCGAGGCGGGCCTGCGGCCCTCGGACCAGTTCGTCGACGCGCCGATCCGCATCGGCAATTGGCAGCCGCGCGACTACACCGGCCATTATCAGGGCGAGATGACCCTGGCGGAGGGCCTGGCGCAGTCGATCAACACGATCTCGGTGCAGGTCGCCCAACGCGCCGGCATCCGCAATGTCGTCGCGGTGGCCCACCGTCTCGGCATTTCGTCCGAGCTCGCGCCGGAGATGAGCTTGGCGCTGGGCACTAGCGAGGTGAACCTGCTGGAGCTGGTTTCGGCCTATGCGCCCTTTGCCAATGGCGGGAGCGGGGTGTGGCCGTACGGCATCGCCGAGATCCGCGACAGCGAAGGCAATGAGGTTTTCCGCCGCACCGGCTCGGGCGTAGGTCGGGTCATGAGCCCCGACTTCGCCGGCACGATGAACGAGATGTTGAGCGGAGTCATCGACCACGGCACCGGCAGGAGTGCGGCACTCCCTCGCCCCGCTGCCGGCAAGACCGGTACGACCCAGGACTATCGAGACGCTTGGTTCATTGGGTACACCGCCGACCTCGTTACAGGGGTGTGGCTCGGCAACGACGACAATACGCCGACGAACAAGATAACCGGCGGCTCGTTGCCGGCGCAGACTTGGCGTCGATTCATGCTCGCCGCGACCCGGGCGATGCCGGTGCGGCCCCTGCCGGCCGCACCCGCACCTCCGGCGCGGGTGGTCGTCGCAACGCCGCCCGGCTCCGGAGGAGGGCTATTCGATAACTTCTTCGGCCTTTTCCGCCGCTGATGAGATAGGCCGCGGCTAGCGCAGCGGCGAGAACGACGCCGGGACGACGAGCGCGTTTTCCTGCTTGATGAACATGCCGCGGGTCGCCGGCGGCCATTTGCCGTCCCTGCGCAATTCCTCGCGGATGCGGAAGCGTTCGGCCGCATCCTTGTAGGCCCAGATATGGATCCACTGGTTGAGCGGGCCGAGCTCGGTATGGCCGGCGGCCGCCAGTGGCGACAGCTTGACCCGTCCCTCGATCCGCTCCGCCCAGCGTTCAACGACCTGCCCCGTGACGCCGGGCAGCATCGTGTATGTGCGGATCTCGTATAGGTTGCCGTGCTGCCGTGGCGTGAAGGCCGGGCAAAAGGGCGCCGCAACGACGATCTTGCTCTCCATCTCGACGATGAATTCCTGGATCTTGGGCGGCCAGTTCGCGATCGATTGGGAGCGCACCCGGGTGCGGTGCTGGAGATCGTCATAAGGCCAGATGTGAATGATCTGGTTGAGGGGCCCGACTTCAGTGTGAAAGAACGCGCCGAGCGGCGACACCTTGACGCGTTCGGTCAGCGCCTCGCCAAACCGCTTCTCGACTTCCGGCACCGATCCCGGCTGCAAGCGGTAGGTCCGCATCTCAAAGATCATCGACCTGCTCCTTCAGAAGTTCATCGCGCCGCATTCTATCGGCGCGCCTTGGCGTGTCAAACCGGCGCGGGATACGGTGCTGCTTACGCAGCTTGGCGCCCGGCGAGCGCACTACCCCATGCCGACCAGCCCAGTGGCCAACAGAGCGAGCGATCCGGGCTCCGGTACTGGGTTGGCTGACGCTGCAGGACGATGCATCAACCCGGCTATCGATGTCGAAGCCCACAGCCTCGCCGTGAGGACAAGCCCTGAGCTGTTCGAGTTGCGCATCCTGCCAGGAAATCGCGGTTTTTTTGCTGTTTTTGCTGTTTCTGCAGGAAATTAACGAGCAGACGAGCGCTCCTGGGCTCGCATAGACCTGGAGCACGGACGGCGCGATCAGCTAAAAACAGCGAGGCGCATCGGATCCGTTTGAAAACGTCGATGTTGCGTAAATAGCACATAATATCCAATTTGTCAAAGCTGAATGCGATCCGTGACAACCTGCGCGGCGCGCATGTCCGCGGTTTAACCCTTTAGTAGGAATTCGATCACCCGATCCTCTTAAAATCAACCGCTTGGCCTTCAGGTATGTGTGCGAAACCCTGTAAAGAATTCCGACACCTCACCGAAGACTACCCTAAGGTAGGCGCGCCAGCTTTCCGGTCAACAGCTCGTAGAACCCGTCGGCGTCGACCGTATTCATCAGCCGGGCATTGGGCCTTCTGCCGGTGACGGCCCACCAGTCGACAACGGTCATCCCCATGGTCAGCGGGCTTTGTGTCTCGATCGCGACATTGACCTCGCGGCCTCCGAACAGTGCCGGTTGCAGCAGATAGGCGATGACGCACGGATCGTGGAGCGCCCTGCCGCGCTCGCCGAATTTCCGGCGGCGCCTTTTCTCGAAGGTGGTCAGCAGCGCGGCAACCTTCGCGCCGCTACGGTTGCCGAGCGCCCGCAGCGCATCGAGCCGCGGCGCTGTCGTCAGCACCTGATGTGTGACGTCGAGCGGGATCATCGCGATCGGGACGCCGCTGCCGAGGACGATCGCCGCGGCGTGCGGGTCGACATGGATGTTGAACTCGGCTGCGGGGGTAACATTGCCGAGCTCGAAGCACGCCCCGCCCATGACGACCAGTTCGCCGATCCTTTGAGCGATCTGCGGCGCCTTGACGAGCGCCATCGCGATGTTGGTCAACGGCCCCAATGCGCACAACGTAATCGTGCCGGCCTCGGCGTCGCGCAATGTCTCGACCAGAAAGTCGACGCCGTGCTGTCGGCGAAGCGCCATCGTCGGTTCGGGCAACAGCAGTCCGTCGCGGGCTGTTGCGTCGTGAATATGCGCCGCCGTCACGAGTGACCGCAGCATCGGTCGCGCGCAGCCGGCATAGATCGGCACGTGAATACGCCCAGCCAGTTCGCAGACCCGGCGCGCATTGCGCTCGGTCTGCTCCAACGGCAGATTTCCAGCGACGGCGACGATGCCGAGAACCTCCAATTCCTCTTGTGCCGCTAGCGCCAACAGGATCGCGACGGCGTCGTCAATCCCCGGGTCGGTGTCGATTATGATCCGGCGCCGCATTACCCCAGGTGCGCGTCAGCCACCGCTTTACCGCCGCAGCACCAGCAATTTCTTGATCTCGGCGATCGCTTTGGCCGGGTTCAGGTTTTTTGGGCAGGTGCGGGTGCAGTTCATGATCGTGTGGCATCGATAGAGCCGGAACGGGTCTTCGAGCGCGTCGAGGCGCTCACCGGTAGTCTCGTCGCGGCTGTCGGCGATCCAGCGATAGGCCTGCAGCAGCACTGCCGGCCCGAGATAGCGCTCGCTATTCCACCAGTAGCTCGGGCAGGCGGTCGAGCAGCAGAAACACAGAATGCATTCCCACAGCCCGTCGAGCTGCGCGCGCTCCTCTTCCGACTGCAGCCGCTCGCGGTCGGGGGAGGGCGGGCTCGCGGACTGCAGCCAGGGCCGGATCGATTGGTATTGCGCGATGATGTGCGTCTGGTCTCCGACCAGATCCTTGACGACCGGCAGGTGCGGCAGCGGATAGATGCGCACCGTGCCTTTGATGTCCTCGATCGCCTTGATGCACGCGAGCGTATTGACCCCGTCGACGTTCATAGCGCAGGAACCGCATACGCCTTCCCGGCACGAGCGGCGAAAGGTCAATGTCGTGTCGATTTCGTTCTTGATCTTGATCAGCGCATCGAGAACCATCGGGCCGCAGTCGTTCAGATCGAGCTCGAAGGTGTCGATGACCGGGTTCTTCCCGTCGTCGGGGTTCCATCGATAAATCTTGAATTCGCGCACCCGTGTGGCCCCGGGCGGCCCCGGAAAGGTCTTGCCGGTGCCGATCTTCGAATTCGCAGGCAGGGTGAATTCGGCCATCGAAGGTCCTCAGTAGACGCGCGCCTTGGGCGGGAAGACCTGCACCTCGTTCGACAGGGTAAAAAGATGAACCGGGCGGTAGCCGATCTCGACGCCCTCGCCGTCGAGCCGGGCAAGGGTGTGCTTGAGCCAGTTCTCGTCGTCGCGTTGCGGGTAGTCCTCGCGTGCGTGGGCGCCGCGGCTCTCGGTCCGGTTCTCGGCCGAGTGCAGGGTCACCACTGCCTGCTGCAGCAGGTTCTCGAGCTCGAGCGCCTCGACGAGGTCGGTGTTCCAGATCATCGAACGATCGGCGACGCCGAGCTCGGAAAAGCTGTTCGCGACTACGTCGATCCGGCTGACGCCTTCCCTGAGCACTTCGGCGGTCCGGAACACGGCGCAGTTGCTCTGCATCACACGTTGCATGTCGAGGCGGATCTCGGCTGTCTTGCGCGGGCCTTTCGCGTGCCGCACCTTATCGAGCCGCGCGACGGCCTCGTCGCCGGCGCCGTTCGACAAGGGCTTATGGGGCATGCTCGGCGACACCAGCTCCGCGGCGCGGTGCGCAGCGGCGCGACCGAAGACGACGATGTCGAGCAGCGAATTGCACCCCAGCCGGTTGGCTCCGTGCACCGAGACCGAGGCCGCCTCGCCGATCGCCATCAGGCCCGGTACGATTGCATCCGGATCGTTCTCGGTCGGCTGCAATACCTCGCCGTGATAGTTGGTCGGGATGCCGCCCATGTTGTAGTGCACTGTCGGCACTACCGGGATCGGCTGGCGGGTCACATCGACGCCGGCAAAGATCCTCGCCGTCTCGGAGATGCCGGGCAGCCGCTGATGCAACACTTCGGACGCCAAGTGCTCGAGGTGCAAGAGGATATACTCGCTCCGCGGCCCGCAGCCGCGGCCCTCGCGGATCTCGATCGTCATCGCCCGGCTGACGACATCGCGCGACGCCAGGTCTTTGGCGTGCGGCGCGTAGCGCTCCATAAAGCGCTCGCCGTTGCTGTTGGTCAGATAGCCGCCTTCGCCGCGCGCTCCCTCGGTAATCAGACAGCCCGCGCCATTGATCCCTGTCGGATGGAACTGGATAAACTCCATGTCCTGGAGCGGCAGCCCGGCGCGCAGCACCATCGCATTGCCGTCGCCGGTGCAGGTGTGCGCCGAGGTGCAGGAAAAATAAGTCCGGCCGTAGCCGCCTGTGGCCAGGACGACGATATGGGCGCGAAAGCGGTGCAATGTGCCGTCTTCGAGGTTCCATGCCATGACCCCGCGGCAGACGCCGTCTTCGTCGATGATCAGGTCGAGTGCGAAGTATTCGACAAAGAATTCGGCGTGGTGGCGCAGGCATTGCTGGTAGAGCGTGTGGATGATCGCATGGCCGGTCCGGTCGGCGGCCGCGCAGGCGCGCCGGGCCGGGTCGCCCTCGCCGTAATCCCGCATGTGGCCGCCAAAGGGCCGCTGATAGATCCGCCCGTCCTCGGTGCGCGAGAATGGCACGCCGAAGTGCTCGAGCTCGATCACGGCCGGGATCGCGTTGCGGCACATGTATTCGATCGCGTCCTGGTCGCCGAGCCAGTCGGAGCCCTTGACGGTGTCGTACATGTGCCAGCGCCAGTCGTCCTCGCCCATGTTGCCGAGCGCCGCGCTAACGCCGCCCTGGGCTGCAACGGTGTGACTGCGGGTCGGGAATACCTTGGAGATGCAGGCAGTCTTGAACCCGGCGGCGGTCATCCCGAGGGTCGCCCGCAGTCCGGCGCCGCCGGCGCCGATGACGACGATGTCATAGCTGTGGTCGGTTATCGTATAGGCTGGCGGCATCACGCTACCCCGGTCAGCCCGACGTTCCGACCGCCATGCTGAGCACGGCGAAGATTCCGGCGACGGCGAACGCGAAGCACGCCAGACGCACGACGATCAGAAGACCGAGCTTGGCGAACTCGGCGTGGACATAATCCTCGATTACGACCTGCAGCCCGAGGGACGCGTGCCAAAAGATCGCGATCAGCAGCAGCACCAGCAGAATCGCCGGCAGGGGACTGCCGACCCAGTCTCGGACCGTGTCGATATCGGCGCCGGCGAACCGGATGATCGCAATGACGAACCATAGGGTGAGCGGCACCAGCGCAACCGCAGTGAGGCGTTGAAGCCACCAATGTTCGACTCCTTCCTTCGCCGAGCCCAGACCGATAGCGCGGCCGAGCGGCGAGCGCATCCGCGTTGCCGCCATTTCAGTAGACCCAGCTGGAGATCCCGGCGATCCAGGCGATCAAAGTCAGCGCGGCCGTCCCCCCGACGACCAACCAACCGCCGATGTATGTGGATTTGAGGTCGAGGCCGCGGCCGGTATCCCAGACGAGATGGCGGATGCCATTGCAGAGATGGTAAAACAGCGACAGGGTCCAGCCGAACAGCAGCAGGAAACCGAGCCAGGAGCCGAGAAAATTCTCGACCCCTTCATACGCATCGGGGCCCGACGCGGCGGCGACGAGCCACCACACCAGCAGGACCGTACCGGCGCTCAGCGCCAACCCAGTGGCGCGGTGGAGGATCGATAGGACCGAGGTGAGTTGCCAGCGATAGATCTGAAGGTGCGGCGAAAGTGGCCGGTCGGTGGTTCTCATCTACAGCTGTCTCGGCGTTGACATCCCGAACCCGCGCCGCGGTCAAACATCGGCCGCCGGCGTGCGCGGGTGACTTAGACCGGGTGCCGGGGAGTGTCAACGGAGGCGCTCCGGTCGATCTCTTCGGCGAGCGCCACCAGGCGGCGCGCGTTTTCGACGTGCAGGCCTTCGATCAGTTTGCCGTCGACCAGCACGATGCTCTTGCCGGCGGCGGCCGCTTCGGCATGAGCGGCGATGATGCGGCGCGACCATTCGATCTCCTCGGGGCTCGGTGCATAGGCGGCGTTGGCCGGGCCGATCTGCGTGGGGTGGATCAAGGTCTTGCCGTCAAAGCCGAGCTCGCGGCCCTGCCGGCAGGCAAGCGCGAAGCCCTCCTGATCGGAGAGGTCGAGATGGACGCCGTCGAGGATCGCCAGCCCGTGGGCGCGGGCGGCGAGGATCGCAAGGCCGAGGGAGGTGATCAGCGGCAGACGATCTCGGGTGGATAGGGCGTGCAATTCCTTGGTCAGGTCCGATGTGCCGAGAACGAGTGCCGCCAGTCTGGGGTTCGCCGCGGCGATCTCGCGCGCCTGCAGAATGCCGCGCGGCGTCTCGATCATGCACCAGACCGCGAGCCGCTCGGGCGCCCCGAGGGCGTCGAGCAGCGACACGGTCAGCCGCACCCGATCGGCGCTCTCGACCTTGGGCAGGAGCACTGCGTCGATCGGCAATGTCGCCGCGGCCGCGAGATCGGCATGGCCCCAGGGCGTGTCGAGCGGATTGACGCGCAGCACAAGCTCCCGCCCGCCATAGCCACCGACCGCGAGCGCCGCCGCGACAATCGTCCGGGCTTCTTCCTTCACCCCCGCCGCCACCGCATCTTCGAGATCGATGATCAGCCCGTCGGCGGGCAGGCTGCGCGCCTTTTCGAGGGCCCGCGGGTTCGATCCGGGCATGTAGAGAAGGCTGCGGCGAGGGCGAAAAACAGCGGGCATCACCCCTTTTCTCCTTTCAGCCCCTTGTTATAGCAGGGACAAAGGCTGTTTCGACCGAAATGCGTTAAAGTGCCCTCGGCGGAGGAAATGGGAATGGACGAGACGGGCGTGACGCCCGAGGACGCGGAAAGCGCTTTCTGGTCGTGGCTCGGCTTTTGGGTCCAATTCTTGATCCTGGGGCTACTCGCCCTGATCGGCGCCTTTGTCGCGAGCGAGGATGCATGGCCCGGCGACTATCAATGCGGGCTGCTGCTCAGCCTTGGAGCGATTATCCTCGCCTTTCTGCGCTTGAAGCATCGGCTGGACGGCGGCGCCTCGAGCTGGGTCGCTTTTCTGCTCGTCGACGATATGAAGAACCTCGCCTTGGCGATCCCACTCTTCACGGTGATCGGGCTCGCCGGCCTGTTTATCGCTGATGCCTGGGAGAGCGGCGCGATGCATGCCGCAGGGATCGGCCTCTTCGTCGTCAGCGGCGCGATCGTCTTCCTCGACATCAAGCATGTGTTCGACCGTATGAATTCGGGCGCCCCTTGAGATGCCGACGGTGCTCTCCGTCCAATCCTGGGTCGCCTGCGGCAATGTTGGAAACACCGCGGCTTTGTTTCCGTTGCAGCGCCTCGGCTGCGAGACCTGGTCGCTCAACACCGTCGCCTTCTCGAACCATACGGGCCACGAGAGGTGGCGCGGCGATACCGTCCCGGCGAGCGAGATCGCCACCCTCTTCGAGGGGATCGCCGAATTGGGCGTGCTGCCAAGTTGTGACGCCGTGCTGTCGGGCTATCTCGGCGAAGCGGAGACCGGTCCGGTGCTGCTCGACATCGTCGCCCGCGTCAAGGAGGCCAATCCGCGCGCGCTTTTTTGCTGCGACCCGGTCATGGGGGATGTCGGGCTTGGCTATTACGTCCGCGCCGGCATACCGGAATTCTTTCGTGACCGCGCGCTGGCGCTGGCCGATGTCATGACGCCGAACCGTTTCGAGCTCGAATGGCTGACCGGCGGCCCGGTGCGCGGCCTCGCCGATGCGGCCCGCGCGGTCGCCGCGCTGCGGCAACGCGGGCCGGGCATCGTGCTGGCGACCAGCCTCGAAACTGACACCGACCGCGTCGCGGCGGTCGCGGCCGGACCCGACGGAGCCTGGGCGGTCGAAACACCGCGCCTGCCGATCGAAGCGACCGGCTGCGGGGATGCGGTGGCTGCGCTCTTCTTGGGCTGGTTGCTCAAGGGCAAGTCGGTGCCCGAAGCGCTCGCCGCGACGATCGGCGCGATCTACGGCGTGATCGAGGCGACCATGCGCTCCGGCGGCGGAGAATTGGCGTTGGTCGCAGCGCAAGAGGAGCTGGTCTCGCCGAGCCGCGCGGTCTCGCTGCAACAACTCTAAGAGGAGGTATCGCGACATGGACACATCAGCGAAGATCGCCGTGATCACCGGCGCAGGCAGCGGCATCGGTCGCGCGACCGCCCATGCGTTGCTTGCCGACGGCTGGTCAGTGGTGCTGGCCGGCCGCCGGCGCGAGATGCTGGAGGAAACCGCTGCGCTCGCCGCGGTGCCGCCGCCGCGGACCCTGGTCGTGCCGACCGATGTGCGCGATCCGGCGTCGGTCGCGGCACTATTCGACAGGGTCAAACAGACCTACGGCCGCATCGACCTATTGTTCAACAATGCCGGGACCAGTACCCGCGGCATTCCGTTCGAAGACCTGACCTACGAACAATGGTCGGACGTGGTCGCCACCAATCTGACCGGCTCGTTCCTCTGCGCGCAACACGCCTTTCGTATGATGAAGAGCCAGGAGCCGCAGGGCGGGCGCATCATCAACAACGGCTCGGTCTCGGCTCATGTGCCGCGGCGCAACTCCACCCCTTACGCTTCGACCAAGCACGCTCTGACCGGACTGACCCGGTCGCTGTCGCTCGACGGGCGCCAATTCAACATCGCCTGCGGTCAGATCGACATCGGCAATGCCGCGACGACGCGCAACGAGGACACGGCGCGCGGCCGGTTACAGGCTACCGGCAGGGTCGAAGCCGAGCCGCGCATGGATGTCCGCGACGTTGCCAAGGGGGTCGTCTACATGGCTTCGCTGTCGCTCGACGCGAATGTCCAGTTCATGACCGTGATGGCCACCAAGATGCCCTATATCGGCCGCGGATGAGCGGCTACACCCCGTAGCGTCGGCGCCAGGCGAGCCCCGCCACGGTATCGCCGAGGGGGTGGTACTCGCAGCCGATCCAGCCGGCATAGCCGAGCTCGTCGATGCGCCGAAGCACGTAGTCCCAGCCGATTTCGCCGGTGCCCGGCTCGTGGCGGCCCGGCACGTCGGCGAGCTGCATGTGGTCGACGACCGGCATCAGCGCCTCGAGGCGTCGTGTTACATCCCCTTGCGCGGTCTGGCAGTGGTAGATGTCGAATTGCAGCCCGAGTCGGTCACGCCCGATTGCCGCGACGATCGCGGCACCCTGCTCCTGGGTGCGCAACAAATAACCCGGGGCGTCGCGCGGGTTGAGCGGCTCGATGACCAGCCGGACGCCGGCGGCCGATGCCTTCTCCGCCGCCCAAGCCAAATTCGCGGCGTAGAGCGCCGCCGCCGTGTCCCAAGCGACGTCCTGCGGCGGGACGCCGGCCATTACATGCACCAGCCTGCAGTCGAGCGCCACCGCGTAATCGAGCGCCTGGCCGAGCCCGTCGCGGAACGCCGCGGCGCGCCCGGGCAGGCAGGCCAGGCCGCGCTCGCCTACCGTCCGGTTGCCGGCCGGGCTGTTGATCAGCACCTGGACGAGGCCGGAAGCCTTCAATCGGGCGCGCAGCTCCGCCGCCGGGTAGTCGTAGGGAGAAGGGTATTCGACCCCGGTAAAGCCGGCGCGCGCCGCGGCATCGAAGCGATCGAGAAACGGCACTTCGCCGAACAGGAACCCGAGATTTGCGCAGAAACGGGGCATGGCGCGGCTCCTCCACAGGGGTGACAGATCACAATATCCGGGGCCATATACAGCGCAAACCATCGCCCGACGTGAAGGCCCATGCTGCCCGATCTCGTCATCTTCGATTGCGACGGCGTCTTGGTCGACAGTGAGCTGATCTTCGCCCGCATCCTCGCCGAATGCCTGGTCGCGGTGGGTTTTCCGACGACGACCGACGAAGCCATCGCGCTCGGCTTCGGCAGGAACCGCACAACCCTTTCTGCTGCGGTCGAGACTCGGTTCGGACGAGCGCTGCCCGATGCGTTCTTCGAGACGTTTTCCGTCCGCTCGGCTGCCGCCCTCGAGCAAGAGCTGTTGCCGGTGCCGGGGGTCGGGGAACTCCTCGCCGCGTTGCCGATGCCGCGTTGCGTCGCCTCGAACGGCCGCCTCGACCGGGTTCGCCAACGCCTTGCGATCACTCGGCTGCTGCCGTTCTTCGACCCGCACGTGTTCAGCGCTTCGCAGGTCGCTGACGGCAAACCCGCACCCGACCTCTTCCTCTTCGCCGCTCGCCGGTTTGGCGCGCCGCCCGGAAACTGCACCGTTGTCGAGGACAGCATCCCCGGCGTCGAGGCGGCGATCGCCGCCGGGATGCCGGTCGTCGGCTTCTGTGGCGGCAGTCACTGCCCCGACGGTCACCGCGA
Organism: uncultured Alphaproteobacteria bacterium; assembly: GCA_963796155.1. Taxonomy (GTDB): domain Bacteria; phylum Pseudomonadota; class Alphaproteobacteria; order ATCC43930; family CGMCC-115725; genus AP-15. The sequence continues at coordinate 184,474 of CAWCKT010000006.1, forward strand.
ACGGCTGAGCGCCGCCGGATGCTCACGGGTCTTCGCCCGGATGCCGGATCTCGCCGATTTTCTCCGCGAGGAACGATGCGGATAATCCAGATCTCGGACACGCATCTGAGCCCGGGCAAGGCGCATTTCGCCGACAATTGGCCGCCGCTCGCGCGTTGGATCGCCGAGCAGCGCCCGGACCTCGTCATCCATACCGGTGACGTGACCGTCGACGGCGCCGATGTTGAGGCCGACCTGCGGTATGCGGCCGAGCTGATGCGCGCTTTGGGTGTGCGGTTTCGCGCCGTGCCCGGCAACCACGATGTCGGCGACGCCGGCAACCGCTCTCAGCCGGTCAATGAGGAGCGCCTGCGGCGCTGGCGCGCCCATTTCGGTCCGGACCGGTGGGTCGAGGATGTCGGGGACTACCGCCTAATCGGCCTCGATGCGATGCTCCTCGGCAGCGGCGAACCCGAAGAGGCCGTACAAGCCGACTGGCTCGACGCGGTCATGGGCGACGCCGGGGATCGCCGCGTTGCCTGGTTCCTCCACCGCCCGCTGTTCCTCGACGGCCCGGACGAGGGCGATACCGGATATTGGTCGGTGAGGCCGCAACCGCGCTCGCGCCTGCTCGATCTGATCCGGCGTCATTCCGTGGCCTTGGTTGCCAGCGGGCACCTGCACAGGGCGCATGATTTCCTGGACCACGGCACCCGCTACATTTGGGCGCCCGCCTCCGCGTTTCTTGTCGGGCCGGCGATGAAGGCGCCGCCGATGCCCGGTGAGAACCGGCTCGGGGCCGTTCTCTACGAACTCGACGGCGGGGCGCTTGATGCCGGCATTGTCGAAGTCCCCGGTCTCTCACCGCATTGGATCGACGATGTAGCGGAAGAGGTCTATCCGCGGCGCCCGAACACCTGACGCGACGAGCTTTCTCTATTCGGCGGCCTGAAGTCTCGCCGCGGTCATGGGCGAGCGTTACGCCCGACCTTTGGTCAAAAGTGAATTTCGTATTCGGCCTGCCACCGCCAGGTGTTGCGTGGCGCCCCGGGTCTTATCCCGAATAAAATGCCACCATTCCAGTTGAGGGTGCCGGGTCCGATATTGTGGATTGCGCCGAACAGCTGAGGGCCGATGCGGTTGTCATTCGGCCAACCGGTATTGCTGTGTTCGGGAAAGCTCGAAGGCATGCCGTAGGCCTGGAAGCCCGGCTCGACCGGCGTGCCGAGCGCAATGCGCGTCTCCCAGGCATAAAGGAACTGCGGTCGCCCCGAAGCGTAAGGGGTGCCGACGTCGTGCTCCAAGAACAAATTGACCGTATTGACCGTATGAAACATTTCCTTACGGAAAATCGGTCCGAACGTCACCTCGTTGGGCGTATCGGCCAACGTGTTTTTGCCGAATTCAAAGAAGAACCCGGAGTCTACCCGGGATTCGCCGCGTTCAGTGAACGCCAGAATGTTCTCCCAGGTGAACTGGCTGAAGTGGATCGATTGGCCAGGGCCGGGAGCACGATACTGTTCCAATTCGAGTTCGGTGCGCCAGAAACTGTTGACCCCGTATTCGAATTCGGTCACCGGACTCAATTCGCCATTGTGCGCGGGGTTTGGGTCCTGGCCGATGTCGCCGATCGGCTCGACCGAAAACTCGCCGGTTTCGGCGTCGGGCATCTGGACTTTGAAATCCGCCGCAGCTGGAACCACGGTTGCCAGCGTCAAAGCCGCGCTGGTGAGACAAGCAATAATGATACGCATTCGCATCTCTGCGCCAAAGACGGGTCAGGTGTCTGGAAGAGGGGAGAAATATCAGATTAGATGGGTGCCGCCGCTGCCGGCCGGCTTGGCGTACTTGGTGGCGCGCGCCCCATCAGTCGCATCAGGGTACCGATGAGGAGAAGTGTGGCGAGATAGAAGACAACCTGGATGCCGGCCGGCTGCGCCGAATACCCGATCAGCACATGCAGCAGCACCCCGAGCATGCTGTTCTCGGTCAGGATCGACGAGGTGTCCCACAAATCGTTGCCGAGCGACGGCAAAAGGTTGGCCTGCATCAGAAAAGCCGCGCCCTGGGATGCCATCCCGGCGGCGAGCAGCAGAATGAGCCAGCTCGTCACCGTGAACAGACGGCGCAATGGGATCGCGATCAGCCCGAGATAGATCACTGCACCGGTCGCCACGCCGCCGGCGAGACCGAGAACCCCACCTGCCAGCATGCCGAGCGCACCCACTCCCGACGCGATCGCGATCCCGTAGAGGAAGAGGACGATCTCGGAGCCTTCACGCAGCACGGCGATCCCGACGACCAAAGCCAGCGCATAAAGCGGCCGGCTGCCGCCGAGCACCGCCCTGCCCAGCAAAGCTGCGTTCGCGGCCAGCTCACGGCCGTGCCGGTTCATCCAAATATTGTGCCAGCCCAGCATGGCCACCGCGGTAAACAGGATCGCAGCGTTGAACAGCTCCTGCCCGATGCCGTTGACCGCGGCGGCGATCGCGCCGGCGCAAGCAGCGACGAGGGCGGCGCCGAGCACCCCTGCGGCGATCCCGCCGCTGACCCAGACGCCACGGCGCTGCACGCCTCGGCTGGCGGCCAGCACGATGCCGACCACCAGCGATGCTTCGAGGACCTCGCGGAAAACAATAATCGCGGTCGCCAGCATCTCAGCCCTCGCTATTTGACCACCAGATGGCCACGGGTCGCCGGATGAAAATCGTCGAAAAACTCATAACTGCCGGGATCGAGAGGCCCGACGAAAACGGTGATTTCCTGGCCGGGCGGCACCACCTTTTCGCGATGAAACTGACTGCTCTCGAATTCCGAGGCAGTCGGGTTGTCGTTGCGCACGACGAGCTTGACCTTGACACCCGCCGGGATCTGAACCTCGCTTGGAACAAACTGGTTGTTTTTCAACACAATAGAAAAGCTGGGATCATCGGCCACGGCTGGCGCCGCGAAGGCAAGAACGAAGAACGCCACGACCCTGGCGGCACGACTCATTGTGACACTCCAGCCCAGATGCGAATGCGAACTCTTCTCATCATCGCTCGAATGGGCTCGGGAAGCAACCGCAAAATCAGCGGGTAGTGGGCCACGAGCGCCCGAAGGGGCGCTGGCTCGGATGAGGCCGGCGAAAAAAGCCGGTGACGGGCGCTCCGTCTCGAAGCCGCCAAAACTGCGGTCGGCGCAAATGATCGCCTCGATTATCTCCTTGCATCGAGACCCGCCGTGCGCCACTTGGGTTGCTCGCGTCCAGGGAATGCGCAATCCGATCCGACGCCGCGGGGCTGATCGGGAGAGGACGGGGTCATGGCCACGCTCGACGACATCGTTTCGGCAGCGGCAAAGGTGTTCCGGACCAAGGGCTATCACGCCGCCACCGTCCGGGACATCGCCGACGAGGTCGGCATCCTCAAAGGCAGCCTCTACCACCACTTCGACAGCAAGGAGGAGCTCCTCTACCTCGTCGTCAAGGAACCGATCGCGCAACTGTACCGGACGATCGGCGAGATCGCCGCCGCCGAGGGGCGAGCTGCCGACAAGCTGCGGCAGGCGATTTCCGCTCACCTGGAGGCATTCGACCGCCATTATCCGCACCTTTTTGTCTATCTCCGCGAGCGCGAATCGGTGAAGCGCCGTTTCCGCGAAATGATCGGCTTTTCCCCGAAGGCGTACGAGCGCTGCTGGCAGCAAATTCTTCGTGAAGGCGTCGAGAGCGGCGAGTTCCGCCCCGATCTCGACATTCAGGTGGCTTCCTACGGGCTCTTGGGAATGCTGAATTGGCTCTACAAATGGTACGACCCGCAGGGCCGCCTCAGCGTCCACGAAGTCGCCGCCGAACTCACCTCATTGGCGCTCGCCGGCCTTGCCGCCGATAAACCGCGCTCCGTTCCGGCGGCAAAGCCGAAGCGCAGTCGCATCAAACCGGCTTGCTGACGCGGGCTCGGACAACTCAAGAGCGCCTGTTCCGATTTATGACGCCGGTCAGGGTTGACAGCCTTCGGCTCGCGGCATAGCGTTCGGGCAAACCAAACGAGCGTTTGGTTTCCGGGTTCCGCATTCACCCGAAAGGAGCTGGGTTATGGGTCGCGTTTACAACGTCATCGATGCCGACGGGCACATCCTCGAGCCGTTGGATCTGTGGAACAAATACATCGATCCGAAGTTCCGCGACCGCGCGCCGCGGATCGAAAAAGGCGAGAATGGCAAGGAGCGGCTCGTCATCGAGGAGCACATGGTCGGCGACGGCCAGCGCGGCATCGGCCGGATCGGCGCGGTCGGGGCGCGGCAGGGCATCGTCGACGACACGATGGAGTATAAGGACGGGAAGCCCGGCGGGTTCGATCCGCACAAGCGAATTCCCGACATGGATGCCGACGGCATCGACGCCGCCTTCCTCTATCCGAGCCTCGGCCTCTTCTCCGGCGCGATCCAGGACCCGCAGCTCGCCGCTGCGACCTGCCGCGCCTACAACCGCTGGCTCGCCGATTACTGCAAGCCCTACCCGGACCGCCTGTTCGGTGTGGCGATGCTGCCGCTGCAGTCGGTCGACCTGGCGATCGCCGAGATGCGCTTTGCCAAAAAGGAACTGGGCTTCCGGGGCGGCTTCATCCGGCCCAACCCCTACAACAACAAAATGATCCATCACCCCGATTACGAGCCGTTTTGGGCCGCCGCCGAGGATCTCGACTTCTCGATCGGCTTCCATGAGGGTGCCTCGAGCGGCATGCCGACGGTCGGCGTCGACCGCTTCGAGGGCCGCGGCGCCCGCCACATCATCTCGCATACGATGGAGATGATGCTCGCCTGCATGAGCGTGATCTGGGGCGGGGTGTGCGAGCGCCATCCGAAGATCCGCATCGCCTTTCTCGAATCAGGCGGCGGATGGATCGCCCCGTGGCTCGACCGGATGGACCGGCATTTCGACGACCAGGGCTTTAATGATTCCGGTCTGACGACACGCCCGAGCGAACTCTTCCAGCGCAATTGCTGGATCTCGTTCGAGCCGGTCGAGGGCAGCATCAAAGCGCTCGCCGACTATATCGGCCCGCACAAGATCCTGTGGGCGACCGACTACCCGCACCCGGACGGGTTCTTCCCGGGCGCGCCAAAAATGATTATGGATCGCATGGAAGGGCTGTCGGCGGAGACCAAGCATCAGGTCATGGCCGGCGGCGCGATGGGGCTCTACGGACTAAACTGACCACAGCCCGTCCAGGGCTGTCGTCCCCCCTCGCGGAGGCGGGGGTAGGGCCAGCGCTGAGACCTGGCAGTCCTGGATCCCGCCTTCGAGGGCATGACAGATGAGGAGGAGGGAGGATTATGGCTACCGTGGTTCACGATGACATGTTCACCCCGGATGTCATCGCCGATCCTTATGCCTATTACGGCCGGCTGCGCTATGAGGACCCGGTCCATTGGAACGACACCTATGCGTTATGGGTCATCACGCGCCATGACGATCTGGTCTGGCTGACCCGGCATCACGAGCTCTTTTCGTCCGCCGTCTTCAAGAACGACCCACGGCCTCCCTATCCCGCGATCGACGAGTTGGATCTCGGCCTCTACGACTATGTCCGGAACTACCAGGGCGACCAGTTCATCCAGCACGACCGCCCGGAGCATCTCGAGATGCGCCGGGTGGTCCATGGCTACTTCACCCCCAAATCGATGGAAGCCTGGCGTCCGTTTGTCCAGAAGGCGGTCAAGGAGCTGCTCGACGCGGCCGAGGAGAAGGGGCGGATGGACGTCATGCGGGATCTCGCGACCCCGCTGCCGGTGCTGGTCATCGCCCAGATGATGGGGGTGCCCGAAGAGGATCGGGGCTATGTCAGGGAGCTCGCCGAAAAGCTGCTCTACATCGGCCGCGGCGAGTACGACCGCATGAAGCCTTTGACCGAAGGCATGCGCGGGATGATCGAGTACGTCTCGCCGCTGGTCGACGAGCGCATCGTCAGGCCGGGCGACGACTTCATCTCGGTGTTGGCGAGCGGCGAAAAGAACGGCGTCTTCAGTCGGCACGAGGTGCTGGTCAACACCTCGCTGTTGCTGCTGGCGGGCCACGAGACGACGATCAACCTCCTATGCAACGGCACGCTCGCATTCCTCCAGCATCCCGACCAGTGGGCATTGTTCAAGGAGGACCCGGCCGGCCGCGCCAAGCTCGCGACCGAGGAATGCCTGCGCTACGATTCGCCCGTCAAATCCCTGCAGCGGATCGCCTCGCAGGATGTCGAGATGCGCGGCAAGGTGCTGAAGAAGGAGGATCGCGTCCGCTGGTTCATTCCCTCGGCCAATCGCGATCCCGCGGTGTTTGCCGACCCCGACAGGTTCGACATCAGCCGCTGGCCGAACCAGCATGTGGCCTTCGGCTCGGGCGTCCATCACTGCCTGGGCGCGACCTTGGCGCGCGTCGAGGGTCAGGAGGTCTTCAAGGCCCTGGCCGAGCGCTTCCCGGGTTTGCAGATGGCGGCGAGTGACGAGCTCGAATATCAGCCCAGCATCACCTTCCGGTCGCTGAAGTCGCTGCCGGTCACCTGGCAGTAGGAGGACGTCATGGCGCGGACGCTGCGCATCCGGGTCGACCACGACGTCTGCGTCGGCAACGCGATGTGCGAGACGATCGCCCCCAAGGTGTTTCGTCTCAACGAGAACCGTCAGTCGGAGGCTGTCGACCCCGCGGCCGACACTGTCGAGAAGATCCTGGAGGCGGCGGAGAATTGCCCGGTCAGCGCTATCTTTGTCGAGGATGCTGAGACCGGGGAACAATTGTTCCCTTAGCCGGCCCTGATCGAGGCCGCCACCCCCCGGACGATCTCTCGCGCCGCGGCACTGCTGCGCGCCGGCCGGCTTGTCGCCTTCCCGACCGAGACCGTCTACGGGCTCGGCGGCGATGCGACCCACGAACGAGCCGTCGCCGCGATTTTTGTCGCCAAGGGCCGACCGCGCTTCAACCCGCTGATCGTGCATGTGCCCGGGCTGGCCGAGGCAGAGGCGCTGGCGGTGTTCGACACTCGTGCGCGCCAGGCAGCCGCGCGGTTCTGGCCCGGGCCGCTGACCCTCGTGCTGCGACGGCGCGACGAGTGCGGCTTGTCGCTGTTGGCTTGCGCCGGGCTCGACACGGTCGCCATCCGGGCCCCCGCCCACGCGGTTGCGCAGGCTTTGCTGCGCGCGGCCGGCCGTCCGATCGCCGCCCCCTCGGCCAACCGCTCGGGCCGAGTGAGTCCGACCGAAGCGGCGCATGTCGCCGAGGAACTAGGCGATCGCGTCGCGCTGATCCTCGATGGCGGCCGCACGCCGGTGGGTCTCGAGTCGACGGTTCTCGACCTCTCGGGCGAGGCCGCCGCCCTGCTGCGCCCTGGCGGCGTCACTTTCGAGCAGCTGACGGAATTGCTCGGTCCGATCAGTGCGCCCGCTGCGGCTCGACCGAAATCGCCGGGCATGCTGGCGAGCCACTATGCGCCCGCGCTGCCGCTGCGCCTGGACGCCGCCGGGGCTCGTCCCGGCGAAGCTCTGCTGGCCTTTGGCCCCGACGCCCCGCCGGGCTTTGCCGAGGTGCAGTGGCTCAGCCGCTCCGGCGACCTCGCCGAGGCGGCGGCGAACCTCTTCGCGATGTTGCGCCGGCTCGATCGGCCGGCGTTCACCGGCATCGCGGTGATGCCGATCCCCGAGCACGGCCTCGGCCGGGCGATCAACGACCGGCTGCGCCGCGCCGCCGCCCCGAGGCAAAGCTGAACCCGGCTGACGCGGGAATGTGCTAAGCTCGCGACAGAATTCCTCGGCGCCATGGGCAGCGCCGGGCGACGCCGAAGACGGAGGAAGCCATGCAATTGATGTACTTCACCGAGCAGCCGATGTCGGCCTATCCCGCCGAGGAGGGCCTTAAGTTCGGGGCCACGGCGCTGATGTTCTCCAACAAGTACTTTGATCCGGTCGCCGGCAGCCGGCTCTATAACGAATACCTCGAACATTACATCTATGCCGAGGAGATGGGTATCGAAGGCTTTATGCTGAACGAGCACCACAATGCGCCGTTCTGCATGCAGGCCAAGTGCAATATCTTCGCCGCGATCCTCGCCGCGGTGACCAAAGACGCCAAGATCATCCTGCTCGGCAACCCGTTGCCCCTGGCTGATAACCCCGTGCGGCTCGCCGAGGAATTGTCGATGATCGACATGATCTCCAAGGGCCGGCTGGTCTCGGGCTTTGTGCGCGGCGGCGGGCAGGAGCAGCTCGCCGCCGGCGTCAGCCCGGCCTACAATCGGGAGCGTTTTCAAGAGGCGCACGATTTGATCGTCGCCGCCTGGACGCGCGAGGGACCGTTCCGCTGGGAAGGCACCCATTACCAGCACCGTGTCGTCAACCCGTGGGCCGTTCCGTTGCAGAAACCGCATCCGCGGGTTTGGATCCCGGGTGTCATCAGCCCCGAGACGGTCGTCTGGGCTGCGCAGCGCGGCTATCCCTATATTGCGCTCAACACGCCGATCGATCGGACAAAGCGGATCTGGGAGATCTACGACAACGTGGCAGCCGAGGCCGGCTTTACCGGCGGTCCGGACTATCACGGGATGCTGAAGCAGATCCATGTCGCCGAGACCGAAGAGAAGGCGCTCGCGAACGCTGCCCAATTCAGGTGGATGCAGGGCGAATTCACCGGTCTCGCCCACCCCGTATGGAGCACACCTTCGGGTTACGGCAGTCCGGAAAACCGCCGCGCCTTTGTCGAGTTTGCCTCCGGCCGGTCGAAAAACCCGCGCTATCGTCCGGAGCTCGAAAAGCAACTCGAAGATTTGATGATCATCGCCGGCACGCCAAAGCAGGTGATCGCCAAATTGCGCATCCTGCTTGAAGAGACGAGGCCCGGCATTCTCGGCATCTGGGGCAATGACGGCAACGTGTCGCATCAGGACGCCAAGACCTGCATCCGCCTCCTCGGGCAAGAGGTGTTCCCGGCGGTGCGCGAGATGGCGAAGGAATTCGACCTCAAGAGCCCGTTCGAAACCAACCAGCCGGTTAGCATCGACTACATGGCCGGTCTCAAAGAACCGGCCCGCGCCGCGGCGGAGTAACGGCTGCCCCCACCCCAACCCTCCCCCGCAAGCGGGGGAGGGAAGGGAGGGGGTGGTGCGTGTCTCGCGAACAATGGGGGAGAGCCTGCGATGATCGTCGGAAGCGGCCGGTTCAAGTACCGCCTCAACGCCGATTGGGCGAAACTGCCCGAGGGCTGGTCGTTCAAGGAGGTCGGCGGGGTCGGCGTCGACAGCCGCGACAACGTCTACGTCTTCAACCGCGGCGAGCACCCGATGATGATGTTCGACCGCGCAGGCAATTTCCTGCGGTCGTGGGGCGAGGGCCAGTACCCGCGGGCGCACGGCGTCCATATGGCGCCCGACGACACGATGTTCCTGACCGACGACGGCGGCCATTTCGTCCGCAAGGTGACGCTCGACGGCAGGGTCCTGCTCGAGCTCGGCGTCCCCGGCGAGCCCGCGCCCTTCATGAGCGGCGAACCGTTCCACCGTTGCACCCACACGGCCCTCTCGCCAAAGGGCGAGATCTACGTCTCCGACGGCTACGGCAACGCCCGCGTCCACAAATATTCGCCCGACGGCAAATTGCTGATGTCGTGGGGCGAGCCCGGCACCGGCGAGGGCGAGTTCAACATCGTCCACAACATCTGCTGCGACGCCGATGGCTGGGTCTATGTCGCCGACCGCGAGAACCACCGGGTCCAGGTGTTTGACGGCAACGGCAAGTACGAGACGCAGTGGAAGAATTTGCACCGCCCGTGCGGTCTCTACATGCCGTACGCTCACCAGCCGATCTGCTACATCGGCGAGGTCGGCCCCGCCGCCGCGGTCAGCCGCGACATCCCCAATCTCGGCCCGCGCGTCAGCATCGTCGACCACCAGGGCAAGCTAATCGGCCGCTTCGGCGACACCCCGGCCGGCACCGAACCGGGCAAGTTCCTGGCGCCGCACGGCCTCGCCGTTGACCGCCACGGCGACATCTATGTCGGCGAAGTCTCGTGGACCGCGTGGCCGCAAATCTACCCGGGCCAGCCGCACCCCACCAACTTACGGTCGCTGCAGAAATTCGAAAAGGTCGACTGAAATCGACCATTCGTCATTCTTATGAAGGCGGGAATCTCTACGTCTGGACTGACATGAAGCGGCGCGGAGAGTCCATTGAACGGATTACACTTTGTTGGTGCATAAGTCCGGTGCAGAACACAACTATCACGTAATCACCTGTAGGGAATGTTCGGCCACAACCTAGCCCAATCGTCGGCAAACAGGCGCCAATTTATATGTCGCATTTCCTCCCTGAAATCGTTTTTCGCGAGCGGCAACAGAGACCATCCCCGCTGCTCGGGCGCAGTCTTCTTAGCCATCACAGGAAAAATGCCGACTTGCGCTATGACCTGGCTCGTTATCTCGAATTCATGGGCAGACGCGATGGTGTATGGCATCTCCTCCAGTGCCGTGCTCGGAATACCAGCATCGGCGAGCAAGCGGCACACGTGCTTCCTCAGCATTTCAGCGACGCGAGGGCTGAAAATGAACCAGTCCTCCAGGGTCAGCACCATTGGGTAGATCGGTAGCCCGTCTGGCACCCATTTCGTTTTGCCACCCAGTGCCTCTCGAATGTTCCGATAGTGCTGGACGACGGCCGTCGCCATCACGACGAGGTCCTTGTCCAGGGCCACGGCGTCCAAGCGTGTCTTAGCCCCCACTGTCAGCCGCTTGGTTTTGCTTTCGATAAAGAGGTGGCCCGTGCTGTCTGAAAGAATCCAGTCAACACCATGCTTCTTCTGCGCACCCACGTAGTAGGGTTGCTCCGCCAGCGCGGTGAAGCGCGGCCACGGACAGGTCGCATTAATGACCTCGCCCACATAGGCTTGGAACGAGTTGCCGAAAGGATTGTCGAAGCCCGTCGACTTGACGAGGTCGTAGAAAATGCCCGCCGGCGCCCGGCGGATCAGATAACGCGGTATCGGGCACAGCACCCGGTCGGGGAATGCCGGGTCGAAACTAACGAGTGGGGTCAACTCTAGTGGGTTCCATGTGTAGAGCCAGTCGCGATCATAGGACTGGCGATTGGCAATCTCCGTCTTGAGGTGTTCGAGGGTACAAGTAATGCGTCCGAAGAACGCGTCCGACGCCTCCCTAGAAATGCCTAGAGCTATTTCATAATCCTGGTTGGTCGACATACCCCATTGCTTGTAGAAATGGCCGCTCAGCGCCATGCCAAGCAGTAGAAACTGCTGTATGGTCATGCCTAGCTCTCGTACGACAATCGCCTCGACTGCCGCCTCGCCAAACACTTTGAACGCCCGCATCATCGGGGCCGTCCCCACGCTTATCTGCCAGGGGAACTGCTGGTGAGCTTTCCGGTGAAGCTCGAGGATAATGTCCCTATGCTCGGTGTAGGCAACATCATCCAGTCGCCGCACGTGGTTTAGCGCTATTGCGAGGTGATCCCATGTCTTGAGGCTGCGATCTCCCCTCTTACAGGCGTTCAGCACGAGTTCTCTTGCGAGGATATCTAGATCCCAAGGATAGACGTGCTCCTTCAGGGGCTTGAGCATCAGAGCGCTCATGCCGACCGCGTAGTCGGCTGGGAGAGGCTGGCCCTCCATGACGTGCAGCGAGTAACGCCACACGTCCACGAGGCTCGGCAACAACTCGAACCGCCGCATGTAGTTACGGAACGGCTTATATTCGTCGTAGAAGCTCATCGACTTGCGTTTTCACCTCGGATGGCAGGTGAGGGGTTGAACGACAACGCCCGCTACACGGCTTGTCATAGCCAGAGCGGGCGTCGCTTATCGGGGCGGGATTCGAACCCGCGAGACCCTTGCGGGTCTACTCCGTTTTCAAGGGAGCGCCTTCAACCGCTCGGCCACCCGTCCATCGCTGGCGGAAAGACCGATATGGGGTCCGAGCCGCGATTTTCCAACCGGCTACCCTATGCCGCCTGCTCTACGTGATAATCGGATTAACCCACGGATCGGCCGACAAAATACTGCAAGCCTAACCGACGTTTGGTTTGAGAAATCCGCGGTTTGACCTTTACGCAAATATGTGATATCGGTTTCGCACCAATTCTCGGCTGCTTGCAGGGGAGGGTGGGGTACTGCGACAGCAAACCACGAGGCTGGAGCAGGGAGGATTTTGCCGCGAACTCGAGGCCTCGCTTCTTTCCGCTGCTCGCTCCCTGCTAGGCCGTTTTGGTTCCCCTGCCAATTCCCCTGCCGGGCACCGAACTGTGGACCTTAAGTTTCTGCTATGATGGGATTTTTGGATGAAGATGGAGTCGCATACAAAAATTTTCCCTGCGCTCAGGGAATTGGCCGCCGACCCCGACGCGCCGGCTGCGGCCCGCATTGACGCGCCGGGGTCGGCTCCATAAGTTCCGGCGCGCCAATTCGCGAGGAGCACCAGCATGAAGCCGAACCGGCGTCCGGGCAACCCGTGCTTCTCCTCCGGCCCCTGCGCCAAGCGGCCGGGGTGGTCGCCCGCGGTGCTCGCGGGCGCGCTCAACGGGCGCTCGCACCGCTCGGCGGTCGGGCTGGCGCGGCTCGTCGAGGTGGTCGAGCGCTCGCGCGCGATCCTCGGCATCCCGGCTGACTGGCGGGTCGGCATCGTCGCCGGCTCGGATACCGGGGCGATCGAGATCGCGATGTGGTCGCTCTTGGGGGCGCGCGGCGTTGACATGCTGGCGTGGGAAAATTTCGGCGAAGGCTGGGTCGCCGATGTCGAACAGATGAAGCTCGCCGATGTCCGGGTGCTGAAGGCACCCTATGGCCGGCTTCCCGATCTCTCGGAAGTCGATCCGGCGCGCGACGTTGTCTTCACCTGGAACGGCACGACCTCGGGGGTGAGGGTCCCGAACGGCGACTGGATCGCCGCCGACCGCACGGGGCTCGCGATCTGCGATGCGACCTCGGCGGTCTTTGCGATGCGGCTGCCGTGGGACAAGCTCGATGTCGCGACCTGGTCGTGGCAGAAGTCCTTGGGCGGCGAGGCGGCGCACGGCATGCTGGCGCTCTCGCCCCGCGCGGTCGAGCGGCTGGAGAGCTACACCCCGCCCTGGCCCTTGCCCAAGCTCTTCCGACTGACCTCCAACGGCAAGCTAATCGAGGGCGTCTTCCGCGGGGAGACGATCAACACGCCCTCGATGCTGTGCGTCGAGGACGCGCTCAATTCGTTGAAATGGGCCGAGAGGGTCGGCGGGCTCGACGGGCTCGTCGCCCGCTCGGAAGAGAGCCTCGCGACGATCAGGGCCTGGGTCGAGACCTCCTCCTGGGTGCGGTTTCTCGCCGAGGACCCGGCGACGATCTCCTCGACTTCACCGCAGCTCGAAATCGTCGAATCGTGGTTCGCCCGGATGTCGTGGGAGGACCGCTTCCGCACCGCGCGGGCGATGGCCCGGCGGCTCGAAGAGGAGGGCGCCGCCTACGACATCGCCAGCCACCGCGCCTCGCCGCCCGGCCTGCGGATCTGGACCGGTGCGACGGTCGAGCCCTCCGATGTGGCGCTGCTGCTGCCCTGGCTCGACTGGGCCTGGGACGAACAGCGCCAAGCGGCGATAGCCGCCTAAATCGATAATGAGGCAGTAAGAGGCAGAGCTTTCGTCGGGCTCTGCATCTCACATCCTTTATCGGAGCCATAGATGCCGAAGGTGCTGATTTCGGACGCCCTAAGCCCGCGCGCGGCTGAAATCCTGGCCACGCGCGGGATAACGGTCGACTTTCTGCCGGGGCTTACGCCCGAGGAACTCAAAGCCAGGATCGGCGCCTATGACGGGCTCGCGGTACGCTCGGCGACCAGAGTCACCAAGGGGCTCATCGCCCATGCCGAAAAACTCCGGGTGATCGGCCGCGCCGGCATCGGGGTCGACAACATCGACGTGGCGGCAGCGACGCAGCGCGGCATCGTCGTCATGAACACGCCCTACGGCAACTCGATCACCGCGGCTGAGCACACGATCGCGCTGCTCTTCGCGCTGTGCCGGCAGATCCCGGCCGCCGACCGCTCGACCCAGGCCGGCAAATGGGAGAAAGCGCGCTTCATGGGGGTCGAGCTCACCGGCAAGACGCTCGGCATCATCGGCTGCGGCAATGTCGGTGCCGCCGTCGCCGAGCGCGCCTTGGGGTTGCGCATGAAGGTGATCGCCTACGACCCCTTCCTGTCGCCCGAGCGCGCCCGCGATCTCGGCGTCGAGAAGGTGCCGTTCGAGACGCTGTTGGCGCGCGCCGACTTCATCACCTTGCACACGCCGCTCAGCGAGGCGACCCGAAACCTGATCGATCGCCGCGCGCTCGCCATGACCAAACCCGGCGTGCGCCTCATCAATTGCGCGCGCGGCGGTCTGGTCGTCGAGGAGGACCTCGCCGCTGCCCTCGATAGCGGCCATGTCGCCGGTGCGGCGATCGACGTCTTTGCCGAGGAGCCGGCGATCGAGAGCCCGCTGTTTGGCCGCGACAACGTCGTCGCCACCCCGCATCTCGGCGCTTCGACGAGCGAGGCGCAGGAGAACGTCGCTCTGCAGATCGCCGGGCAGATGGCCGACTTTCTGTTGACGGGTGCGGTCTCGAACGCGGTCAACGTGCCGTCATTGACGGCCGAGGAGGCCCAGCGGCTCAGCCCCTATATGAGACTGGCCGAGCAGCTCGGCAGCTTTGCGGGTCAGCTGACCGAAACTGGCATACGCGCGGTCGCCGTCGAATACGAAGGAGCCATTGCCGAGCTCAACGTCAAGCCGCTGACCGCGATCGCGCTGACCGGGCTGCTGTCGCCTCAGCTCGCTTCGGTCAACATGGTCAACGCGCCGATCGTCTGCCGCGAGCGCGACATTAGGGTCAGCGAGACGCGGCGCGCCGAACCGGTCGATTACCAGACCCTGATCCGGGTCGTGGTCGAGACCGAGCGGCGCCGGCGCGAGGTTGCCGGCACCTTGTTCGGGGGCGACAAGCCTCGCCTCGTCTCGGTCGAAGGTATTCCGCTCGAAGCAGAGCTCGGCCGCAACGTGCTGTTTGTCCGCAATTACGACAAGCCAGGCTTCATCGGCGCGCTCGGCAATACGCTCGGTGGCGCCGCGGTCAATATCGCGACCTTTCATCTCGGCCGCACCGCCGCAGGCGGCGAGGCGATCGCGCTGGTCGAGGTCGACCAGGCGCTGACCCCGGCGATCCTCGACACCGTCCGCGCCCTGCCCAACGTGATCCAGGTCAAGACGATGCGGTTTTAGGCGAGGCGGAGCTCCGCTAAACTGCCGCGCAATGAGCGATGCTCCGCACCCGGCTCTGCTTCCCACGGGGATCCACGACCTCTTGCCGCCTGAGGCCGAGATCGAAGCAGCTGTCGTATCGCAGTTGATGGCGACATTGACGGCGCACGGCTACAAGCGGGTCAAGCCGCCGCTCGTCGAGTTCGAGGAGACGCTTTTCTCGGGAGCCGGAGCGGCAATGGCGACCTCGACCTTCCGCATGATGGATCCGGTGTCGCATCGCATGATCGGGGTGCGAGCCGACGTGACCCCGCAGATCGCGCGCATCGCCGCCACGCGGCTCGGCAACGCCGCGCGGCCGCTGCGGCTCAGCTATGCCGGCCAAGTGCTGCGGGTCAAAGGCTCCGAGATCCGGCCCGAGCGTCAGGTCGGCCAGGTTGGCAGCGAGCTGATCGGTGCGGCGGGACCGGCCGCCGATATCGAGGTGATCACGGTCGCAGGTGAGGCTCTCGCGGCGCTCGGCGTGCCATATCTCTCGGTCGACATCACCCTCCCGACGTTGGTGCCGGCGATAGCCGAGGCGCACGATATCGCCGGCGCACAAGCGGCGGCGCTGCGTGCTGCCCTCGACCACAAGGATGCCGCTGCGGTCGCCGCGGTCGCGGGAAAGGCCGGGGCATTGCTGGAACAACTGCTCGCCGCCGCGGGTCCCGCCGCGGCGGCGCTCGCCGCCCTCGATCGTCTCGACCTGCCGGCGCGAGCGCGGGCGGAGCGGGTGCGGCTCGGCGCCGTGCTCGACGGTCTCGGGACGGCGGCCCCTGAGCTCAAGGTGACGGTTGACCCGGTCGAGAACCGCGGCTTCGAGTACCATACTGGGATCAGCTTTACGTTCTTCGGCGCCGGTGCCACGGCGCGGGCCCCGCTCGGCGAACTCGGCCGCGGCGGCCGCTATGAGGCCGGCGATCCGGCGGCGCCCGAGCCCGCGACCGGGTTCACCCTGTATACCGATACGATCCTGCAGGCATTGCCCGCAGCGTGCGCGCCGCGTCGCGTGCTGTTGCCGCTGGGCGCCGATCGCATCCAGGCGGGCGCGTTGCGCGCGGCGGGCTGGGTCACGGTCGCCGCGCTCGAGCCGACGGGCGACTGGCGGGCAGAGGCGCGCCGCCTGGGCTGTAGCCATGTTCTGGAGGGGGGACTCCGGTGACGGTAGGCTGAAGGAGGGGCCGGATGGGCAATGTCGTCGTCGTCGGCGCGCAATGGGGTGATGAAGGCAAGGGCAAGATCGTCGACTGGCTGTCCGAGCGCGCCGATGTCGTCGTGCGCTTTCAAGGCGGGGCCAATGCCGGCCACACCCTCGTCGTCGGCAATGTCGAATACAAATTGAGCCTGTTGCCGTCGGGCGTTGTGCGACCCGGCAAGCTGTCGATCGTCGGCAACGGTGTCGTCGTCGATCCGTGGGCGCTCGTCGCCGAGATCGAGGTGATGCGCGAGAAAGGGCTCGAGATCTCGCCGGACACATTGCGCCTCGCCGACAATGCCGCCCTGATCCTGCCGTCGCATCGCGCGATCGAGCGGGCCCGTGAAGCACGCCGCGGCGAGAAGAAGATCGGCACTACCGGGCGCGGCATTGGCCCGGCTTATGAGGACAAGGTCGGGCGCCGCGCCGTGCGGGTGTGTGATCTCGCCGACCCGACCGCGCTCGAAGACCGTGTCGATGATCTGCTGCTGACCCATAACGCGCTGTTGCGCGGGCTCGACGCACCGGAGGTCGACCGTGACGAGCTGATCGCCGCGCTTCGCCAGGTGGCGCCGGAGATCCTGCCCTATGCGGCGCCGATCTGGCGGCTGCTCGACGACGCGCGCCGCGCCGGCCGCCGCATCCTGTTTGAGGGGGCGCAGGGGGCGATGCTCGATGTCGATCACGGCACTTATCCCTATGTCACATCGTCGAACACGGTGGCGGGCCAGGCCGCGGCCGGATCGGGGATCGCGCCCTCGGCGATCGGGTTTGTCCTCGGCATCACCAAGGCCTATACGACGCGGGTCGGCGCCGGTCCGTTCCCGACCGAGCTGACCGACAGGATCGGTCGGACCCTCGGCGAGCGTGGCCGCGAGTTCGGCACGGTGACCGGACGGCCGCGGCGCTGCGGCTGGTTCGACGCGGTCGCGGTACGCCAGGCCATCAAAACCGCCGGGATCGACGGCATCGCGCTGACCAAGCTCGACGTGCTCGACGGGTTCGACGAGATCAAGATCTGCACCGCCTATCGCCGTGGCGGCGAAAGTTACGACTATGTCCCCGCCGGGACCTCGGCGCAGGCCGAGATCGCGCCGGTTTACGAGACCGCCGAGGGTTGGCAGGAGAGCACCCGTGGCGCGCGCTCCTGGGCCGATCTGCCGGCGACCGCGATCAAATACATCCGCCGGCTGGAAGAGTTGATCGGGGCGCCGGTCGCGCTCTTATCGACGAGCCCCGAGCGCGAGGACACGGTGCTGGTGCGCGACCCCTTCGCCGATTGATCCGGGTCTAGCGGACGCCGCGGATCTGGGGTGGGGCAGCAGTTTTGCCGGGGCGGGCACGCTCGCCGATATAACCGTCGACATGGGTGGCGATCGTATCGAGGCGATCGGCGAAATAATGATCGGCCCCGGCGATCTTGCGGAAATCGATCTTGATGTCGCGCTGGTGCGACAGCTTGGTGACGAGCCGCTGCACCAATTCGACCGGCACCACGGTGTCCTGATCGCCCTGGAGGATAAGACCCGATGATGGGCAGGGGGCGAGAAAGGTGAAGTCGTAAACATTGGCAGGCGGCGATACCGCGATGAAGCTTTCGATCTCAGGTCGCCGCATCAAGAGCTGCATGCCGATCCAGGCGCCGAAGGAAAAGCCCGCGATCCAGCAGAATTGGGCGTTCGGGTTGTAGGTCTGCAGCCAATCGAGCGCCGAGGCGGCGTCGGAGAGTTCGCCTTCGCCACGGTCGAAGCTGCCCTGGCTGCGCCCGACGCCGCGAAAGTTGAAGCGCAATGTCGAGAAGCCGCGCCGCACGAAACACTGGTACAAGGTGTAGACTACCTTGTTATTCATCGTGCCGCCATGCTGCGGATGAGGATGGAGGACGAGCGCCATCGGGGCCGCAGACACGCGGGCATGATGATAGCGCCCCTCGATCCGGCCCTCCGGGCCGTTGATGATCACGTCAGGCATGGTCGGTCGAGCTCAAATCCCACAAACCACCTCGGGAATTGCGAGGTTCCGGACTCCTCGCTGCGTGGCCAATTCTTGATCATTTTCGTCGGACAATTATATGCTCGCTCGGGCCACCTGTGATGCGTCGCGATCCGGCGCGGCAGCGCCACAAGGAAATTAATATAGTGGTGACGATGCTGCTGAAAAACCTGCGGGACGAATTAGACGCTACGCTTGCTCGCGATCCCGCCGCCCGTTCGCGCCTTGAGGTCGCCCTGTGTTACCCCGGCTTTCATGCAGTGCTGTTCCATCGCCTCGCCCACTGGCTGTGGCAGCATGGGTGGCTGCTCGCAGGGCGGTTTGTATCGCATATCGGGCGCGTGACGACTGGGATCGAGATCCACCCCGGCGCGCGCATCGGCAAACGCCTGTTCATCGATCATGGGATGGGGGTGGTGATCGGGGAGACTGCCGAGATTGGCGACGACTGCACGCTATATCAAGGCGTGACCCTGGGCGGAACCTCGCTGACTCGAGGTGCAAAGCGGCATCCCACGATTGGTAACGGCGTCATTGTCAGCGTGCACGCGCAGGTTCTTGGTCCCTTCCGGGTAGGGGATGGGGCGCGCATCGGCGCGCAGGCGGTGGTGCTGAGCGAGGTTCCGGATGGCGCCACGATGGTCGGCATCCCGGCAAAACCGGTTGCCCGCCGTGGATCGAGCGAGGCGCGGCCCGCGTTTCAGCCTTACGCGCTAGGGCCCGAGATCCCCGATCCGATCGCCCGCGCGCTCAATGCTCTGCTCGACGAGGTCACGAGCCTGAGGGCGCGCGTGGCGGACCTTGAGAAGAGCCAGCAGGCACGCCCCGGCACGGGTGGTCAAGCGCCGGAACTTCAGCTCGGCAACGGGGCCGACGATAAGGAGCACGCGGCCTGAGGAACAGATAATGAGGTTGAGCACCAAGGGGCGCTACGCCGTCATGGCAATGGTCGATTTGGCCCAGCACAGCAGCGGCGATCCGGTTTCCCTCGTCGAGATCGCCGAGCGGCAGGAGATTTCCTTGTCGTACCTCGAGCAGCTCTTTGCGATGCTGCGGAAGAACGAGCTTGTCAAGAGCGTGCGTGGTCCGGGCGGTGGCTACCTACTCGCGCATGACCGGAGCGAGATGCGCATAGCCGACATTATCCTCGCCGTTGATGAGCCGATCCGCGCGACGCGTTGCACGCCTGGCGCGCCGGTCGGCTGCCGCGGCAACCGTACGCGCTGCGCGACCCATGATCTGTGGGAAGAGCTCGGCAATCAGATCCACCTTTATCTCAGCTCGGTCTCGCTCGCCGATGTCTGCGAACGGCGCGTGCTCGGGACCAGCGGCCGCATCCACTGCGAGACCTTTGGCGGCGTTGCAGCCCCGGGCTCGCGATAGAGAAACTGCCTCGCGACCCGGCTTGATGGCGCGAACCGAGACCTATCTCGACTGGAATGCGACCGCACCGTTGCGGCCCGAAGCGGCGGCGGCCATGGCGGCGTCGCTCGCCCGGTGCGGCAACCCGTCCTCGGTCCACCGCTGGGGCCGCGCCGCGCGGCAAACCGTCGAGCACGCGCGCTGCGCAGTCGCGGCTCTTGTCGATGCGCCGCCCGAGGGTGTCGTCTTTGTCAGCGGCGGCACCGAGGCCAACCACCTGGCGCTGTTGGGGACAGGGCGCGAACACACGCTCATTTCAGCCGTCGAGCACGATTCGGTTCGCCGGGCGGCGCCCGAAGCCGAGCAGATCCCGGTCGATCGCGACGGCATCATCGTGCTCGATGAGCTCGACGATCTGCTGGCTGCCGATCCGCGCCCCGCACTCGTCTCTGTCATGCTCGCCAACAACGAAACCGGCGTCGTGCAGCCGGTGCGTGCGATCGCCGCGCTCGCGCATGCTCGCGGCGCGCTGTTTCATTGCGACGCGGTGCAGGCCGCCGGAAAGATCGCGCTCGACCTTGACGCTATCGGCGCCGATCTGGTCACGCTCTCGGCACATAAGCTCGGCGGGCCGCCGGGTGTCGGTGCGCTGATCGTGCGCGTCGGGCTGGAGATGGCACCGTTGTTGCGCGGCGGCGGCCAGGAAGGCGGGCGCCGCGCCGGAACCGAAAATATCGCAGGAATTGCTGGCTTTGCCGCCGCTGCCACTGCTGCGGCCGCGGAGATTACGGTCTACGACCGGGTCCGGATGCTACGCGACGCATTGGAGAGGGGGGTGGCGCAGGTGGCGTCCGAGGCCGTGGTGCTCGGCGCCGCGGCACCTCGCCTGCCGAATACGTCGGCGCTCGCGATGCCCGGTGTCGCTGCCGAAACCCAGGTCATCGCGCTCGATCTCGACGGTGTGATGGTCAGCGCCGGCGCCGCCTGCTCCTCGGGGAAGGTCGGGCCGAGCCATGTGCTCGAAGCCATGGGTGTCGGACCCGAACTCGCCGCATCGACGATCCGGGTCAGCCTCGGCTGGAGCACGTGCGAGGCTGATATCGACCATTTCCTACAGGCCTGGACCGCGCTCTATCGGCGCTGCCGGGGTCTGATGCCAGAGGCGCGCGCCGCATGAGCGAACTTCGGCGACCCAACACGATGCCGATCTATCTCGACAATCAGGCCTCGACCCGCGTCGACCCGCGCGTGCTCGAGGCGATGCTGCCCTATTTCACCGAGCAATTCGGCAATCCGAGCAGTGCCAGTCACGCCTATGGGCGGGTTGCCGAAGAGGCTATCGAAGAGGCGCGCAGCGAGGTTGCGGCCCTGATCCACGCCGATCCGCGCGAGATCGTATTCACCTCGGGCGCCACCGAATCGAACAATCTGGCGATCAAGGGTGCCGCACATTTCGCTCGCGCCCATCCCCAGGGCGAGATGCTGCGCGACCACATCGTGACCCTGACAACCGAGCACAAATGCGTGCTCGAAAGCTGTCTGCAGCTCGAGCGCGAGGGCCTTCGAGTCACCTTCTTGCCGGTCGAGCCGAACGGTCTCGTCTCGCTCACGGCGCTGGAGGCGGCGCTGACCGAGAGCACATTGCTGGTCTCGGTGATGGCCGCGCATAACGAGATCGGCGTCATCCAGCCGCTCGCCGAGATCGGCGCCCTGTGCCGCGCCAAGGGCACGTTGTTTCACAGCGATGCGGCCCAGGCGTTTGGCAAAATCCCGCTCGACGTCGAGGCAATGAAGATCGACCTGTTGTCGATCTCGGGCCACAAGATTTACGGCCCCAAGGGTGTCGGCGCGCTTTATGTGCGGCGCCGGCCGCGCGTCCGGCTGCTGCCGCTGATCGACGGCGGCGGCCAGGAGCGGGGGCTGCGCTCGGGAACCCTGCCGACCCCGCTCTGCGTCGGGATCGGCCGCGCCGCGGCGATCGCTGCGGACGAGATGGAGGACGAGGCGGTGCGGTTGCGCCGGTTCCGCGATCGGCTGTGGACAGATCTTGCCCGCCGCGTTCCAGGGCTCCGGATCAATGGCGACGCCGAGCACCGCCTGCCGGGGAGCCTCAATTTCGGCTTCCCGGGAATTGCGGCGCTCGAACTGATCGAAGCGTGTCCGGGAATTGCGATCTCGACCGGCTCGGCCTGCACCTCGGCTAGTGTAGAGCCGTCCTATGTTCTGCGCGCCCTCGGGCTGTCGCAGGCCGAGGCCAATAGCGGGATTCGTATCGGCCTCGGCCGGTTTACGACGGCAGCGGAGGTCGATTTCGCCATCGACGCGCTCTCCGCCGCGGCTTCCCGGCTGACGCGCCGCGACGGCGCACCCACATAAGAGCTGGATTGGACCCGGGGAGAGGATCGGATGAGGGCGAGAAAGCAGGCCTTGTCGGTGACGGACGCCGCCGCACAGCGCATCCAGATGCTGCTCGACAAACGCGGCAAGCCGTCGGTCGGCGTGCGGGTCGGCGTGCGTGCGCGCGGCTGCTCGGGGCTCAGCTACACGCTCGAATATGCCGACGAGAAGGGCAAATACGACGAAGTCGTCGAAGATAAGGGGGTGACGATTCTGGTCGATCCGAAGGCGGTCATGTTCATCCTCGGAACCGAGATGGATTATGTCGAAGAGAAGCTGCAAAACGGCTTCACCTTCCGCAATCCGAACGAGAAGGGACGGTGCGGCTGCGGTGAATCCTTCCACGTCTAGGCGGGTGCGGTAATCAGCCCGGGCGGTTTTGCGTGAAGCTGTTCCAGATCGAGGAGCCGGAGGGCGGGCCGGCGGATCCCAGTGCATCGGGTGCTGCGATCGGCATCGATGCGGGCGGCGTTTGCGCCGAGGTAGCATTCTCGGTGGGTGGAAATGCGCTGGTCCTCGACGACCGCGAGGGATTCGAGCAGACGCTGCCGGTCCCGGCGATTGCCGCCGGAACGGCAGCCTGGCAAGAGCTTCTCGAAGGGGCGCGCATGCGAGCTGAGCGCACGCTTGCACGGCCGGTGACCCATGCGGTGATCCTGCTTGCGACGTCACCCGACGCTGGCGCCGAAAGACGCCTTCTGGAGGCGGCCGATCGCGCGGGGCTCGCGGTCTTGCGCCTCGCGAGCAGGAGCGAATTGTCGGCCGGTTCGGCCTCGGCGCTCATCGCGGCGATGCTCGCCGAGGATTTGGCGCCGCGATCGGAGCTCAAGGCTGCGCCGGACCCCGGTTGATGCCAAAGATGACCTTTGTCGAGCGCGACGGGACCCGGCGCGAGGTCGACGCGCCGCTCGGCGCCTCGGTGCTTCAGGTCGCCCGCCGTCATGACATCGATATCGAGGGCGCGTGCGAAGGCTCGCTCGCTTGCTCGACCTGTCACGTTATCGTCGATTCGGAGTGGTATGACCTACTCAAGGAGGCGAGCGAGGATGAGGAAGACATGCTCGACCTCGCCTTCAATCTGACCAGGACTTCCCGACTCGGTTGCCAGATCATCATTACAGAGGAGCTCGATGGACTGACGGTACGGTTGCCTGCGGCAACCCGCAATCTTCTTCTCGGCTGACCCGGACCCGCCCCGATGACCGGCCAGCCGGCGCTCTTTCCTCGTCTCGTCGAGACGTCGGAGGAGGCGTGGCACGCTTACACCCGCCACAAATTCGTGCTTCTCCTTGCGAGCGGCGAGCTGCCCGAGGCGTGTTTTCGGCGCTACCTCGTTCAGGACTACCTGTTCTTGTTGCATTTTGCGCGCGCCTGGGGGCTGGCGATCTACAAATCCGACACATTGGCCGAAATGCGCCGGGCGCAACGCCTCGTCGCGGCGACGCTCGACGTCGAGATCGGGCTCCACATCGACTATTGCCGCGGTTGGGGCCTCTCGGAAGCGGCGATGGCCGCCGAACCCGAGGCGTTGGCGACGATCGCCTACACCCGGTTCGTCCTCGATCGCGGCCTCGCGGGCGACAGGCTCGACCTCGAGGTGGCGCTCGCCCCGTGCATCGTCGGTTATGCGGTGATCGCAGCGGAGCGGATGGCTGATCCCGCAACTCGGCTCGGCGGAAACCGCTACCGCGAATGGCTCGAGATGTACGCCGGACGCGAATACCAAGACCTCGCCCGCGAGGCTGAAGCGGCGCTCGACGAAGGGTTTGCCCGGCGCGGCGGAGAGGGACGCTTCGCCTCCCTTGCGGCCAATTTCGCCCTCGCCGCTCGGCTCGAGGCCGATTTTTGGCAGATGGGCCTCGACGCTGCCAACTAACCAGCTGAGCAGCGCGAGGGCGAAGAACAAGAATCACGCCGGATTGCGTCGATACCGCCCGCGACGCAATAAACGAGCAATCCCACGCGACTTCCGCAAAAGCACCCGATATACAGCAGTTGCAATGACGACGCCGCGTCTCCAGGACCTCGATCTCGCCGGCAATCCGGCCGACCACCGCATCGTTGTCGCCATGTCGGGAGGCGTCGATTCGTCGGTGACGGCAGCCCTCCTGGTCGAGCGCGGCTTCGAGGTCGTCGGCATCACCCTGCAGCTCTACGACCATGGCGCGGCCACGGGACGCAAGGGAGCCTGCTGCGCCGGCCGGGACATCGGCGACGCCAGGCGGGTCGCCGAGCGCCTCGGCATTGCCCATTACGTGCTCGACTATGAGAGCCGTTTCCACAGGGAAGTAATCGAGGATTTCGCCGAGACCTACCGCCGCGGCGAAACGCCGATCCCGTGCATTCGCTGCAATCAGCGGATCAAGTTTCGCGATCTGCTGGCTACCGCGCGCGATCTGGATGCCTCCGCACTCGCCACTGGGCATTATGTGCGAAGGGTGATCGGGCCGGACGGACCCGAACTGCACCGGGCGGCCGATGCTGCTCGCGATCAGAGCTATTTCCTGTTCGCGACGACCCGCGCGGAACTCGATTTCTTGCGCTTCCCGCTGGGCGGGCTCGCCAAGGACGAAACCCGCGCATTGGCACAGCATTTCGGCTTGGCGGTTGCCGACAAGCCGGACAGCCAAGATATCTGCTTTGTTCCGCGGGGTTCCTACGTGCGGCTCGTGAAGCAGCTCCGGCCGGGGGCGGGCGAACCCGGGGACATCGTCGACCTGGCGGGGCGCGTGCTGGGCCGTCATCGCGGGATCGCGCACTTCACAGTCGGACAAAGGAAGGGGCTGGGCGTCGCCGCCGAGGCGCCGCTTTACGTCGTGCGTATCGACCCCGGGGAGCGCCGCGTGGTCATCGGTCCGCGCGCGGCGCTGGCCGAGACCCAACTCACGCTCGGCGAGGTCAACTGGCTCGGCCCGCGTGCCGCGCCAGGCATGGCGGTCGCGGCAAAGCTCCGCTCCGCGCAGCCGCCCGTGCCGGCGACGCTATACTCCGGCGCATCACCCGCCGAGGCCGAAGTTGTCCTCGCCGCCCCCGTGGGTGCGGTGGCGCCGGGCCAAGCCGCCGTGCTCTACGACGGCGAGCGCGTGCTCGGCGGCGGTTGGATCCGCCGGCGGGCGGCCGCCGCGGCTTGACCCGCCTCCCTCCATCTCCTATATGCGAGCCCCTTGCGGCGGGATAGCTCAGCTGGTTAGAGCAGGGGAATCATAATCCCAAGGTCGGGGGTTCAAATCCCTCTCCCGCTACCACCCAATAAATCGAAAATAGGCCAGAATAATCTTTACGTCCGTGCGGCGCGGTTCGGCCCGCCAGAAGGCGCCTACCCCGGATTAAAGCGAGGCCAGCGGGTTGTCAGCGTCCCGGACGGGCGGTTGACTGTCACCTGATATCCTGTCGCTTGGTGCAAGCGGAAGGGGAGGCGATGGACGATCTGCCAATTTGGGCCTTGTGGCCGATCACGATTGGCGTTTGGGCCACTCCGGGCCTTGCGATCCTCTGCGCTCGTCCGATCGCCCGGCTGCTTCATCGGGCATTGTGGCCGCGGCCGGAGGTAAAAGCCTGAGCCCGCACGCGAGCGCCACGCCAACAATCGGCCAGCCTTGCAGCTCCACCAACGGTGACGAGCGGCTGGACGGCTGCTGACCGCGGGGGAGCGACGAAGCTCCGCGGACGTGACGCGGGGACTGGGGTAGATGGCGCCGGCGGTAGAGTTGATAGAGCCGGCGGTCGGAATGAGTGACGACGGTTCGCTCGAAAGCAGGCCTTAATCCTGGAGGAAAATGCGCGCGCGGCCCGGCTCCTCGGCAAGCGGGCGGAAGCCGCCGACCGCTTCGCGCTCGACGATCCGGCCGTCCTTGATGATCGTCGAGATTTCATTTGGTCGCTGCAGCACGGTGATATCGGCAATCGGGTCGTTGTCCCAGATGACGATGTCGGCGAGCTTGCCGGGCGCGATCACCCCGACCTCGCCGGCGAGGTTGACGATGCCCGCGTTACCGCTGGTATTGGCTAGGATGGCCGCCATCGGCGTCATGCCGATCTCTCTGACGAACAATTCCGCTTCCTTGCCGTGCCACTTCCCGTGGGCGAAGGCGGAGGCGTTGCCGGTATCGCTGCCGCTCAGGATCGGGATGCCGCGGCTGCGCGCGTTGCGGATCATCTGGAAACTGGTGTCCAGCTGCCTCCGCAACCGGTCGCTTACCCGATCACCCCGCCCGGCGCCGTGCTCGACCCCGATCCACGGCGAAGTCAGGACCGGCGCGATCGGCATGCCGGCCTTGGCCACGATGTCGAGATCGTCTTCCGTCGCCAGGTCGGCATGGTAGATCAAATCGACGCCCGCCTTTGCGGCTGCTCGGGTCGAGGTCGACCCGCGGGAATGGATCGCGACCTTCACGTTGTGCCGGTGGGCTTCGTCGACGACGGCGGCGATCTCGTCATCGGCGACCGTCTGCGCGTCGCCCCAGGCCGAAATCGGCGATCTTGATCAGATCGACGCCGCGCTTGCACTGTCTGCGGGTCTCCCGGATGAACGCATCGCGCGTGTTGCACAGCACGCCCGCCGCGTCGTTCGGGGTTCCCTCATAGGCCGGATAGGGGTCGGGGTCGAAGATGCCGCCGTAATTGCCGAGGGCGCGGCCGGCGACAACCATGCGCGGCCCCTCCAAGAGGCCTCCCTCGACCGCCTCGCGCACCGTCACATCGGTAAACCATTTGCCGCCCGGGACGGCGATGCTGGTGACGCCGGCGCGCAGAACGCGGCCGATCGAGCGCGCCGCCCACAAGGTGCAGAACTCGGCACTCGACCTGTACTTGGCGCCCGGCAACGCACCCTGATGCAGCGAGATGTGGCAATGCGCGTCGATCAGGCCCGGCAGGATGAACTTGCCGGTGGCGTCGATGACGGTGTCGTCGGGAGCTTGCGGACGAATCGAGGCGCCGGCGGGGCCGACATGGCTGATCCTGCTGCCCTCGACGGCAATCAGAGCGTTCGTGGTCGGCTCACCGCCCGACCCGTCGATCAAGGTCCCGTTCTTGATCAGAAGACGCAGCGAGGAATTGGTCATTACGGCAGCCTCCTTATACGAGCGACAACGAGGTTAGGGCATGGCCGGTCGACTTACGATTTCAATTCCAGCACTGAAATCGGCAGCCAATCGTCAGGGGGCGGATCGGCGAGGCAGGCGTGACATCGCTCGACCAAGATCTGCGAGGGCCGATCAACACCATCGCGAAGAGCAGCCGTAGCTTCAAAGAAACCGATCGCGTCAGACCAATGGCGATCCTCATAAGCAGAAAGGCCGAACTCGTAGGTCCGAACCCATTCGGGAGCTTCGGTCCCGCCGGCATCCGGGGCCATGCCGAGGAGTTCATAGATGGCAAGGCCACCGCTCCGGCCATAGACCGCCACGCGATCGAGCCGGCGGACGATGATGGCGTCGCCTGCAGCCGATCGCGTATCTTCGCCGATGATGATATCGGCCCCATACAGCTTGCCGAGCGGCTCCAGGCGACTGGCGACATTGACCGGATCGCCAATGACCGTATAGCTCAGCCGCTCGTTCGAGCCGATATTGCCGACAAGCACGCGACCGGTGTTGATGCCGACGCGCATCCGCAGCGGGGTTCTTCCTTGATCCTCGGCGGCCCGCCGCTGCAGGCTCAGCAGGTGCTGGCACTCGAGGGCGGCCCCGCAGGCGTCGATTGCGTGCCGTTCGTTAGGCAGAGGCGCGCCCCAAAACGCCATGACCCCGTCGCCGATGAACTTGTCGATTGTGCCATTGTGTTTCAGCACCGCTGTCGAAACAGCTTCCAGGTACTCGGCGAGCAACGGCACCACATCATCGCCGAGTTGCTCGGAGATGGCGGTGTAGCCGGCGAGATCCGTGAACATGACCGTCAAGGTCTGCTGCTGCCCACCCGGACGGGCCTCGAACCCGTGCGACACCAATGTCCGGACGAGCTCGGTCGGCATATATTTTTGAAACGACGCCAATCCTCTGCTCATTTGCCACAGGGTGCCCGATAGATTGTCGAGCTCGCGCAGCGGCGAGGCGAGCCGGATGATACGATCGAGCCGGAACTCTTCTATGTGCTTCAGCTGGCCGGCGATGCGCAGCAGAGGCGCGGCCACCAGTCGGTTTGCCGACAAAATTGCGATTGCTGCGACGGTTAGCGTCAAGACCACGAGTACGAGGAGGAGCATCATCGCGCTGCGCTGAACCGAGGCGAGGAAATCATCGACGGGAACGACCGTCGCGACCACCCAGTTATTGAACTTGAGCGGCGAGAAGGTGACGAAGTACTTCCGACCGTCGCGGGGGTTGGTGGTCTGCACCTGCCGGGTCTCCGTGAGATCGGCAAGGCTCAGGCGGTTGTCATCGAAAAGAGCGGCCATCGAGGCCAGCATCGGGTGGTCCTGGGCGAGCGTGTCCAGTTCGGGCATTTCGCCGGCTCGCTGCTGCTTGAGCGCGGCTGAGGCCGCCGACGCGACCACCTTGCCGCTGCGGTTGAGGACAACCGCGGTGCCGGTTTTACCGACGTGCAGGCCGGCGAGAAATTGCGAGAGCCGTTCGAGCTCCACGACAACCGCGATGACCCCGGAAAACTCACGGTCGATCGTGATCGGCGTCGAGGTGACTATGGCGGGCCGGTCGCGGTACGGGAGGTGCGATAGCATGCTCCAGCCCGGGCCGTCTTCGGCGACGGCGCGCTTGTACCAGCCTTGCGCGGTGGCGTCGAAGTCGCTCGGCGTGATTTCGCGCCCGCGAAACAATACGTCCCCCGACTGGGGCATGTAGGTGTCGACTCTCTGCTGGCGAACCCCGGTCTCTGGGTCGCGTTTCACCTCGACCATATCGATCTCGTCATCCCCGGCTCTGAGCGCGCCGAAGAAACCCCCATTGGGAAAGCCGATAGCGATCCACGAGAGCGTCGGATGGGAACGGAGCAGTGCCAGAAAGACGAATTCGCGCTTAGCCTCGTCTGTCGGCTCTATCGCCTCTTGGAAAAAGATCGAGCGCACCGCCTCCTGCACCGACCAGGCATCATTCAGCGTATCGCGGATCTCGTGCTGGACCGATCCGACGATCTGAAGATTGAGTTGCCCGACGACCTCGGCGACGTTACGTCGAGCGGCATAGGACCAGGTCAGGTGGATGACGAGGGCGGTGATCCCCACCGTCAGCAGTACGAGACCCGCAAGCGCACTCCTGAGCCCGATCTTGCCGGGACGCGAGGGCGGCGCCTGCTCGATCGCTCCGGGTTGAGCAGTCGGGCCCGGTGGCTGCGAAGTGCCCGTTCTCGCCGACGTGAGGTCCCTTAGCCCGGTATCCGGCATCAGGCCTCTTCCGGGAGGATCGAGAAGTCTACGGCGAGCCCCTCGGCGAACATCCGCTGAAGCGCCATGCTAACGTCGAACTCGGGATCCATCTGTGTTGCTTTCGCGACTGCTGCTGCGAATACGAGCCCGTCGGCGAGCGCCGTTCGAAACCAGAAGGTCCCCGGATCAAGCCGGCGCCAGGCGACCGCCTCGTCGGCGCAGCGGATCTCCCAGCTGGTCCCGCCGCTCGCGAGGTCGACCGGTGGGACTTCGCCCTCTTGGTTCGCCTGCCAGATCGCATCGATGGGCCAGGCCGAGGTGACGTAGCTCACGCACGGCTGCAGGCGGAACCCGACATATCCGGCCCTCTCAGCCGGTATGGCGGCGAGCGCGTCCATCTGGAGCGGCGGCGCCTCGCGAACGGTCGCCGCGATGTGGAGCGCCCATTCGAAACGGGCGACATCGGCCAGATAAGGCAAGCCCTTGCACGGGTCAAAGCCGGCCAGGAAGCCGGGGAAGTCGGCACCGTATTCGACAAGGCATCGCGAACGCGGCGGATGCGCGCGGAGGTATTCATGCGCGGCGTAAGCGAAGAACCGCTCGTCGACGAGGCGGCAGACGACCGGGAAGGTGGCCGTGAGGGCCGCGCCCAGCGTAGTGAAGGCGTGATTGCGGTAGATTCCCAACCGCGCCGCCGGGTCGAGCCCATCGCCCTCGATGATTTCGGCAATTTCGGCAATGTCGCCGCCGAGCACAGCCCTGCCGATACGCGCTTGCAGCTCAAGCAGCGTCAAGGTGACTGCGGACATTGGCCAACTCTTGGGCATGCCGCGCCTCGTCCAACAGGACCTCGAGCGCAGGAAGGTCGGTGTCCCATTCGATCAAGCTAGGCACCGGGCCAAGCCGCCGGAGAGCCTCTGCATAGAGCTCCCAGACCGACTCCGCTACCCGGGAGCCATGATCGTCGATCAGGATATCTACGTCCTCGGCAGCGTGATGGCCGGCGAGATGGATCTCACCGATCATTTCGGCCGGCAGTGTGGCGAGATAGGCGAGCGGGTCGAATCCGAAATTTTTCGCGCTCACGTGGATGTTATTGACATCGCAGAGGATGCCGCAACCGGTCCGCCGAGCGACTTCGGCCAGAAACTCCGCCTCGGGGATGGATGAGTGGCGATAGCGCAGATAGGAGGATGGGTTCTCGATCAGCAGCCGGCGCCCGAGCGAGTCCTGCGCCTCCTCGACATGGCGGCAGAACAGGTCGAGGCTTTCCTCGGTATAGGGGAGCGGCAACAGGTCGTTCAAATACGCTCCCCCGATCGCGCTCCACGCCAGATGCTCGGAGACCAGCATCGGCTCGAGGCGTTCGATCAGCGACTTGAACCGGCCGAGATGTCCGCGGTCGAGTTCTTCGGCGCTGCCCAAGGACAGCGCAACCCCGTGCAGGCTCACCGGATAGTCGCATCGCAATTCGAGGAGCCGGCCGAGCGCCGCCGCCTCGGCCATATAGTTCTCGGCATGCACCTCGAGAAAGTCGAGGGGCGGCCGGAGTGCCGCAATCGCCGCTACGTGTGGCGAGCGCAGACCGATACCGACGCGGGTCACGATTGCGGCCGAGGCCCGAGCCTCGGTCAACTCTTTTTGAGGCTGCCGCCGGCGATCTTGGCGCAGGTGCCGGCCGGCACGTAGATCCACGATTCCTTATCGCGAGCCTGTTTGGATTCGCCGGCGCAGGAATGCGTCGCGGTCTGGCAGTCATTCTCCGCGGCCGCCGCGATCCCGTAACACTTCTCGACGGTGTACTGCGGCACCGGAGCTGGCGCGGCGTGTGCGGCAAACGGCAAGGCTGCGGCGAAGGCGGCAGCGGCAAGCGAGACGGATTTGCTGTCGAGTTGCACGATGTGCTCCTTCGGTTGGCTTCGACGCGGAGTGCTTTAAGCGGTGATGCGGGCCATCGCACAAAGCACCGTCCATTCGGGTGCGCGGACAGGACACACCGACAGCCGTGACTGTCTAAGCAGCGACAATTCGGAGAGCTCTGGCTTTCCTCTCATCGCCGGGAGCCCGACCCTGACTGCAGCCGGCATCAACGGCTTCACGTCGACCATGCCGAGCTTGCCGCTTTTATCGGTCGGGTCCGGGTAGAAGCCTTTGACGATCTCGACGACGCCGACGATCTCCTTGCCCTCGTTCGAATGATAGAAGAACGCCCGGTCGCCGGGCTTCATCGCCCGCAGGTTGTTCAATGCCTGCGCGTTGCGCACCCCGTCCCACTGGGTGCGGCCGTCGGCCACCAGCTGATCCCACGAATAGCTCGACGGTTCCGACTTAATGAGCCAATAAGCCATTCGGCGCTCCTTCCCGCAGGTTCAGTGCAGTAACGGGTAGTCGGCCTGATCTTCATAGACCGAGCCGGCTTTGGTCTGAAAGCTGGCGATCAGGCTGAACCCTTCGACCGGCAGCGGGTCGGCGCGGAACTGCGCGTGTGCGGCGAGAAAGCCGCTCAGCTTGTCGAGCGCCGGGTTGTGGAGCCGCGCCAAGGTAACGTGCGGGGAGAATTTGCGCGGTTCCGGCGCCAGCCCCACGCGAACCAGCGCCTGCTCGATCTTGTCGCGCAACGCAACGAGCTCGGGGCGGCGCTCAACGCCCACCCACAGGCTCCGCGGCTTGTCGCCGCCGCCAAAGACTCCGGTGCCGGCGAGCTGCAACGTGAAACGACGCGCCCGCAACCGGGCCAACCCGTCGTCGATGTCTGCCGCGACGGCTCCGTCGGTCTCGCCGATAAAACGCAAGGTCAGGTGAAAGTTGCCCGGATCCACCCACCTCGCCCCGGGGATCGCCGAACGCAGTAGCGACAGCTGCAGCTTGAGCTCCGGCGGAAAACCGATTCCGACGAAAAGACGCAGCATCGCGTGCGCCTCGTATCTGCCCGCTCCCCGGCGATTCAGGTGAAGAGCGTGAGGACGCCGGTGTGGCCGTAGAGCCGGTCGCGAGAAATCTCGCCGTTAGCGAAGAAGCCGATCAGCGGAAACTCGCCCAATGTTTCGCCGATCAGCCCGGTCTCCACCCCGGGCTCGCCGAACAGCGCAGCACCGCGCGCGACGCAGCTGACATACACTCCGGCTTTCGGTGGTCCGTTGAGCCGGCCGGCAAGCTGCCGAACCATGCGGTTCATATCGCGCCGCGCGCTCTCGGGATCGCGCCGGCAGAACAGGATCGGGTCGCCCGCGGCGACCTCGGCACCGAGCACGAGCCAACCCCGGCCCGCGTCGATCGCCATGAGATTGCGGACGAGATAGTCGCCGGTGTCCGAACCGGGAACCGGCAGGCCGGCGAAGATCAGGCCGCCGACGCGCCGCAGATCCTGGGTGAGCTCTGGGCCGATATCCTCGCAAAAGACGGCGAGCGCCGGGCGTCCGTCGACGACCATCACGACGTTGTCGCGCGCTTCGTCGATCCGACGCACCGGCCCGATCGGTACGCAGCCCTGAGTCAAGGCGGTG
The DNA here is from genome assembly GCA_963796155.1 of uncultured Alphaproteobacteria bacterium. Lineage (GTDB taxonomy): Bacteria > Pseudomonadota > Alphaproteobacteria > ATCC43930 > CGMCC-115725 > AP-15. Next base: position 217,490 of record CAWCKT010000006.1, read on the forward strand.
GCGACCGAGACTCCGGGAGCCAGCATAAGTCCCGCTACGCCATTGCTGCCCAGACCCTCCTCGCCCGGAGTGCGGGCCAAGAGCGGGTTTGTACAGCGGTGTGATACGAGACCGCCGACGAGATAGGCGCCGCTCGCCGCGGCGGCATCGACGGCAGCCTTCTGAACATCGGGACAGCGCGGGTCGGCATGAACCAACGCCAGGACGGGCTGCGTTCCCTCGATCCACCCGGCGTGCCGGCGGGGCAGATCTGCTCCGGGATCTCCGGTTGCGGCGAAGATACGGAAGTCCTCGGGCGGCAACGCCGCCGTCATCACTACCGCCGCGGGCTCGTCGAAGACTTCGGCCGATGCCGAGCAAACCCCGAGCCCGACCCCGCCGACCCATGAGCGGATCCCCGTGTGCGCCGCGAGAGCGCGGGCGATCTCGGGCAAAACGGGCGCGGCGGGCTCGGTCGTATATAGAATCCCCAGCGTCGCACCCTCGACGACCGGCAGGCCGGCGATGCACCGGGAGGCGAGGCTCGCCGGATCCCCGGCCGCTAAGGCAGCTGCGAACTGCGCGCTCATGAGGCGCCTGCAACGAGACGGGCGACGACCGGAGCAATACGATCGACGAGCACGGCGACGCCGCGCTCATTCGGGTGGATTCCGTCCGGCTGATTGAGCTCCGGTTTCATCGCAACACCTTCGAGAAAGAATGGATAAAGCGGCACATGATAGGCGCGTGCAAGCTCGGGAAAGATTCGATCAAAAGCGCGTTTGTACTCCTCTCCCCAATTCGGCGGGGCGACCATACCGAGGAGAAGCAACTTCGCGCCGCCAGCCTCGATCTTTTGGATCATTTTGTCGAGATTGTCGCGAACCGCCGCCGGGTCGATGCCGCGGAGCGCGTCGTTGGCGCCGAGCGCTAGGATTACGAGGTCGGGCTTGTCGGCGAGCGCCCAATCGAGCCGTGCCAAGCCGCCTGCCGTGGTATCTCCGGAAACCCCGCCGTTGACGATACGCGCCTCGATCCCTTCCCGGTGCAGCGCGGCTGCCAAGCGCGCCGGGAAGGCTTGTTCCGGTGCCAGCCCGTAGCCTGCGGTCAAGCTGTCGCCGAAATCGAGAATGACCGGAACGTGCGCCACGGCCGGCACGGCGGCGAAGAGGGCGAGGATTGTTGCGGCAGAAGCGCGGAAGCAAAAGGCCCGCATCGCGTTGAAAACCGCGGGTGCCGCGCCATATGGTCGGGGCCGCCGGCCGCCGGGCGTCGCATCAGGCCGGCCGGTCTGCCGCGCCGCTTGCCCTGGCTTGGACAGAACATGACGACCTCGCTTCATTCCGGCCGCCCGCTGGTGGTGCTGGAAGACGTCCACTTGACTCTGGGGAGCGCGGCCGGGCCCGTCAACATCCTCCGCGGCGTCTCGCTCGAGATCGACGCAGGCGAGACGGTGAGCCTCCTTGGTCCCTCGGGCTCGGGGAAATCGACGGTGATGATGGTGGTCGGCGGGCTGGAACGGCCGAGCGCCGGACGGGTGCGGATCGATGGAAACGATCTCGGCGCGCTCAACGAGGATGCGCTGGCTCGCCTCCGTCGCTCCGGTATCGGCATCGTCTTCCAGGCCTTTCACCTGATCCCGACGATGACCGCGCTCGAAAACGTCGCGCTCCCGCTCGAGCTCGACGGGCGACGCGATGCGTTCGAGGCCGCCGCTCAAGGTCTCGGTGCGGTCGGCCTCGGCCATCGTCTGACCCATTATCCGGGCCAGCTCTCGGGGGGCGAGCAGCAGCGCGTGGCGATCGCCCGCGCTTTTATTGCCGGCCCGAAATTGTTGCTCGCCGACGAGCCGACCGGAAATCTCGACGCCGCCACCGGCGATCTGGTCATCGATTGCTTGTTCGAGCACCAGGCCCGGCACGGCACGACCCTGCTCCTGATCACGCACGATCCGAGCGTCGCAGAACGCTGCGAGCGGCAGATTCACTTGCTGGACGGCCGGATCGTCGAGGACCGGCGTACCGCACCGTTGCGGGTGGGCGTCGCACGGCGCGCCCTTTGAGCGCATTCCCGGCCCGTCTTGGCTTCCGGCTCGCCCGCCGCGAGTTGCGCGGCGGGATCCGGGGGCTGCGCGTCTTTCTCGCCTGCCTCGTGCTCGGGGTGAGCGCGATCGCCGGCATCGGCTCGCTCGCCGCCTCGGTTGTCGCCGGCATCAAGGCCGACGCGCGCGAGCTGCTGGGCGGCGATGCCGAGGCGCGGCTCGCCTACCGCCAGGCCGACCCGGCCGAACACGCATACCTCGCGCGGAGCGGAACGATGTCCGAAATCGCCTCGATGCGGGCGATGGGGCGCACGCTCGACAGTGGCCGGCGAAGTCTGATCGAGCTCAAGGCGGTCGACCCGGCCTATCCGCTCTACGGTGAGGTTGCCCTGTCTCCGGCGCAGAGCCTGGCTGCCGCGCTCGGGAATCGCGGCGGCGTTTTCGGTGCGGCGGTCGACCCCGCGATCCTCACCCGTCTCGGTCTCGAGATCGGCGACAGCATCAAGGTCGGGAGCGCCGTCTTGCAGCTGCGGGCCACGATCGAGCGCGAGCCCGATGCCGCGGCAGGCGGGCTCGGCCTCGGCCCGCGCGTTATGATCTCTGCTAGAGCACTCGCCGAGACTGGGCTGATCCAGCCCGGCTCGCTGGTGACCTATCGTTACCGGGTGCGGCTTCCTCCGGGGTCGGATGCCGCTTCCTGGGCGGAAGCGGCGCGGGCGGCCTTTCCAGAAGCGGGTTGGCAGATCCGCACCTTTCGCGAAGCTTCGCCGACCTTGCAGCGCTCGATCGAGCGCGTGGCACTCTTCCTTAGTCTCGTCGGTCTGAGCGCGCTGTTGGTCGGCGGGGTCGGGATCGGCAACGCGGTCGGCTTTTACATCGCCGGCAAGACCGCGACGATCGCCACGCTCAAATGCCTCGGCGCGTCGACACGGCTCGTGTTCGCGGTCTACCTCGTCGAGATCCTCGCGCTTGCTATGTTCGGCATCGCGGTCGCCCTCCTGCTCGGAGCGCTGCTGCCGGTGGCGGTGACACCGCTCCTCGCGGGCGTGCTTCCCGCTCGCGCCCGGCTCGGCCTTTATCCGGGGCCGCTGGCGCTGGCCGCGCTGTTCGGCTTGTTGACCACGCTCGTCTTCACACTGTGGCCGCTCGCCGGGGTTGGCCGGGTGCCGGCCGCCGCACTGTTCCGCGATACCGTCGACCGGGCCCGGCGCCGGGTGCCGCCAATCACACTCGCCGCGACCCTGCTGCTGGCGCTCGGCACTCGCCGCCCTGGCGGTCGCCAGCGCGCAGGACCGGGTGATCGCACTGTGGTTCGTCGCCGGTGCGGTCGGCGCTTTCGCCCTCTTCCGGGCGGCGGGAGCAGCCGTTGTGCTCGGCGCCGGGAAGCTCGGCCGGCCGCGCTACCCGGGGCTGCGCCTCGCGATCGCCAATCTCCATCGGCCGGGCGCGCCGACCGCGCAGATCATCCTTTCGCTCGGCATCGGTCTGACCGTGCTTGTCGCGGTCGCCCTGGTCGACGGCAACCTCACCCGCGAGGTCGAAACCACGGTGCCTGCCGAGGCGCCCGCCTTCTTCTTCATCGACATCCAGCCGGACCAGCTGGCCGGCTTCGAGGAGGCGGTGCAGGCCACTCCGGGAGCGCGTTTCGAGCAGGTGCCGATGCTGCGCGGCCGCATCACCCGGGTGAACGGGGTCCCGGTCGAGCAGGCGCCGATCGCGCCCGAGGCGCAATGGGCACTCAGGAGCGACCGCGGCCTGACCTACGCCGCGACGTTGCCCACAGGCTCGCAACTCGCCGCCGGCGCCTGGTGGCCGCCCGACTATCACGGGCCGCCGCTCGTCTCCTTCGATGCCGATCTCGCCCGCGGGATGGGGCTCAAGGTCGGCGATACGCTGAGCGTCAATCTGCTCGGCCGCGAGATCACCGCAACCATCGCCAATCTGCGCTCGATCGATTGGCGGCGGCTCGGCATCAACTTCACCTTGGTCTTTGCGCCCGGGACGCTCGAGAGCGCGCCCCAGACCCATCTCGCCGCCGTCTGGATGCCGCCGGCCGAGGAGGAAACACTGGTCAGCACCGTGACAGAACGCTTCCCGAACGTCTCGGCGATCCATGTCCGCGAAGCGCTGGCCACAGTCGACCGGATTCTCGAGATGATCGACGACGCGGTTCAGCTCGCGGCACTCGTCACCCTCGCCGCCGGCATGCTGGTGCTCGGCGGAGCGATCGCCGCCGGTAATCACCGGCGCGTCTACGATGCGGTGGTGCTGAAAGTGCTGGGCGCCACTCGTGGTGCCATCGCCCGCGCCTTCCTGATCGAGCACGGCCTCCTCGGCGCGCTGAGTGCGCTCGTCGCCTGCGCGCTTGGCACCCTCGCCGCCTATCTCCTCGTCACCCGGCTGATGAAGATCGATTGGGTGTTTCTGCCGATGCCGCTCTTATGGACGGTGGGGCTCGCCATCTTGCTGACCCTGGCGCTCGGCTTTGCCGGGACCTGGCGCGCGCTCGGCGCCAAGGCCGCCCCCTATCTGCGCAACGAGTAGCGGCAGGCAGGATTTCCCTGCCAGACAGGGAAATTACGGGAAAAAACCGGTTCGCAATTCGCCGCGACGCCGGAAACGACTTTTCTATCAGACGCTTATGAAACTTTCCGACGCTTCTCGGACGCGCCGGCAGGGAAATTTTGACGATTTCTCGACGCCCGCATCCGCGGCCTGTGCAACTCTGATAACATAACAGACGGTGCGATTTTGTCAACGAAGATGGCGCGGATCGGCGGGGAGGGGTTGGCGGCAGGTGCGGGCCTTATTGAAAAGATCTCGTTTTGTGCCAATATCGCGGGCACGAGGAATCGTCCTCGCTTTCGCTTCTCTCCTTGGAGGGGGTTTATGGCTCTAGGTTCGCAGCCCCGCTGGACGGTGCGGTCGGCGGACGCCCAGGTCGGCATCGATGTCGGTCTTCGGGAGTATATGCTACGCGTCTACAACTACATGGCGTCGGGGCTGGCACTCACCGGCATCGTGGCGTATGTCGCGGCGTTTTCGGGCTTTTACGCGTCGATCGCGCGCACGCCGCTGATCTGGCTGGTAATTCTCGCACCGCTCGGCCTCGTCATGCTGATGAGCTTCGGCATTCAGCGCATGCAGGCCAGGACGGCGCAGATGGTGTTCTGGCTCTATGCCGGGCTGATGGGGCTGTCGCTCGCGATGGTGTTCCTGGTCTTCACCGGAACGAGCGTGGCGCGGGTGTTCTTCATCACCGCCGGCACCTTTGGTGCCATGAGCCTCTATGGTTATACGACGCAGCGCGATCTCTCGCAGTTCGGCTCTTTCCTGTTCATGGGGCTGATCGGCATCATCATCGCCGGCTTGGTCAACATGTTTGTCGGCTCGACCGCGCTGCAGTTCGCGATCTCGGTGATCGGCGTCATCGTCTTCACCGGCCTGACCGCGTGGGACACGCAGCAGATCAAGGAGATGTATTACGAGGCCGACAGTTCCGAGATCGCCAGCAAGAAGGCGGTCATGGGGGCGTTGCGCCTCTATCTCGACTTCATCAACCTGTTCATGATGCTGATGCAGCTGCTCGGCACCCGCCGCGACTGACCCTTTCGTCGTAACCACGATCGATCGGCCGGGCCTCAGCGCCCGGCCGATTTGTTTTGTGTTGAGCAGAGACGGCGGCCGGCACCTCGTGCAATTGTGAAGGCGTTCTAAACTGAAAGCTGTATAATCGCGGCGATCAGGGGTCGCCAAGAGGGGCACGATGCAGTGCCGCGCCAGGCATGGCCGCGCCGATAGATGATTACGAGATCACCGAGCACGCGGCGTTCGAAATGCAGCGGCGCCGGATCGAAGAGGGCGTCGTCTCCGATGTCCTTGCCACACCCGAGCAGCGCTACGAGGTTCGGCCGGGCCGGGAGGTGTTGCAATCGCGTATCGCAGTCGCCGGTAAGATGTACCTGCTTCGCGTCTTCGTCGATGTCGACCGCCGGCCGGCCGAGGTTGTCACGGTCTACCGGACAAGCCGGGTGGCGAAATATTGGAGGGCGGAACCGTGAAAGCGACCTATGACGCGAGAACCGACACCTTGAGCATCATCCTCAAGGCCGGTGCCGCGGTCGCCGAGAGCGATGAGAACAAACCGGGTGTCATTCTTGACTACGACGAGGACGGCAACTTGGTGTCCCTTGAGATCCTCGATGCATCGAAGAGGGTCACCGACGCCCGCCGGATCGAATTCGAAACAGTGGGCTGAGAGCACGGCTCGCGGATAAGGGAGGATTAATCGTTACGAGATGGGCAGCAAGAAGGCGGTCATGGGGGCCTTGCGCCTCTATCTCGACTTCATCAACCTGTTCATGATGCTGATGCAGCTGCTCGGCACGCGCCGCGACTGACCCTTTGGTCCTAACCACCATCGATCGGCCGGGCCTCGCGCCCGGCCGATTTTTTGCGCAGGGGGAACGCTGATCATGAACACTGGCGGATGGAATTCGGCTCGCGCCGGCGGCCGTCGCGGCGTTGCTGATCACGGTCGGGGTTGCCTCGGCGGGTACGCTCGACCGCATCGAGCAGGAGAAGGCGATCCGTATCGCCTATCGCGAAGACGCGCCGCCGTTTTCCTACAAGGACAAGATCGGCGAGCCCACGGGCTTCATGGTCGACCTCTGCCGGGCGGTCGCCAAGAAACTGGCCGACCAACTCAACTTACCCTCGCTGAACGCGGTCTATGTCCCGGTCACCGCCGCGGACCGGTTCGAGGCGATCACCCAACAAAAAGCGGATCTGCTCTGTGAGCCGACGAGCGAAACCTTGTCGCGACGCGAACAGGTCGACTTCTCGATCCCGACCTTTCTCGACGGCGCCAGTCTGATGGTGCGCACCGACGGCCCCAAAAATCTGCGCGATCTTGCGGGGAAGAAGGTTGGGGTATTGGCCGGCACGACGACCGAGGAAGAGCTGCGCAACACATTGAAGGAGACCGGGATCGCCGCCGACGTCGTCGCCGCCAAGACCCATGGCGAGGGCTTGGGGATGCTGGACGACGGCAAGATCTCGGCCTATTTCGGCGACCGGTCGATCCTGTTGTTTCTGATCAAGGACAGCAAGGCGCCCGGGAAGCTGCGGCTCGCCGACGATTATTTGAGCGTCGAGCCCTATGCGCTGGCGCTGCCGCGCGGCGACGGTGACTTTCGTCTCGCCGTCGACCGCGCTCTCAGCCACATCTATCGCTCCGGCGAGATCGTATCTATCTTCCAGCGCACCTTCGGCGGCAAGGCCGAGCCGAGCCAGATCCTGCGGACGCTCTATGTGATTTCGAGCTTGCCTGACTAGCCAGCTCCGGCGATGAGAAGAGCCAGCATCACCGAGATGAAGCACAACTTGCGTGCCCTGATCGACAGCCTCAAGGGCGGCTCGCCGGTCCTGATCGTCGATCGGGGACGCCCCGTCGCGCGGTTGGAAGCCGTGACGGCGGACAGCGAGAGCGAACAGGAGGGAAGGGTATCGCGCCTCATAAGAGACGGCATTGTCCGGCCGCGCCGCGCCGTGCCGTCTCGGACGCTGTTCAGCAGCGAACCGCCACGCGCCAGTGCCGGCGCGTCGGTTGTCGATGCGCTCATCAAAGAGCGCCGGGAAGGACGGTGAAATTCTGGGATGCCTCGGCGATCGTGCCGCTTCTGGTCGCCGAGCCCACAACGCGCCCCCTTCAAGCGCTCGCAGGGCACGATCCCGACATGCTGGTGTGGTGGGGCTCGGGAGTAGAATGCGCCTCTGCCCTTTCCCGGCTCGAGCGCGATGCCGCACTCGATGTCAAGGCGGTCTGAATTGCCTTCCAACGGCTCAAACAGCTCGCCGACGGCTGGCGCGAAGTCGAACCCGGCGATATCGTCCGGGAGAGCGCAATGCGATTTCTGCGCGTTCATCCGTTGCGGGCAGCCGATGCATTACAGCTTGCGGCAGCCTGCGTGGCTGCGGAGCGCCGTCCGCCATCGCTCCAAATAGTCACGCTCGCCGAGCGCCTCGGCGACGCGGCGCGGAAGGAGGGTTTCGCGCTGGTCGATGTTATCGGTTGCTAACTAAGGGGCTGACCCAAAACCCTAAGTCGCCTGATCATCGACTGCCACTGACTGCTTTCGAAACCCACAACGGCCGCTCAACCTTCGCCGCGGGAACCGCTCTTCATGCCCCAAACCGGACCCTGCTCTCCATTTGGGAAACAGAATTGGCCCGTAGGGACGCGGTTATTCGATCACATCGTCGGCCCGAGCCAGCAGCAATTGCGGCACGGTGAGGCCGAGCGTCTCCGCGGTCTTGAGGTTGATGACCAACTCGAACGTTGTCGGCTGCTGGAACGGCAGCGTAGCGGGGTTTTCGCCATTGAAAACCGGGTCGACGTAATCGGCGGCCTGGCGCAGCTGGGCCGCCAGGTTCGGCCCGTAAGACATGAGGCCGCCCGCCACGGCGAATTCCCTGAATGTCGACGCCGAGGGGAGCCGCTCGTTCGCCGCGAACTCAATGATCTCGCCCAAGTGCAAGCCCAGGAGCGCATCGATGAGAACAAAGAACGCCTCAGGCCGTTGCGACGCGATCGCCGCAAATGCAGCCGGGAAATCTTCCGGCTCGCGCACTGGATCCGATGCTAGCGTCAGGTCTAGCGAACCGGCGACCGCGTCGAGCGACTGCCAGACACTCGTGAACGCCGGATTGGCCGCGTTCCACAAGACCGCGACTCGGCGCAAGGCCGGCACGGCCTCCTTGAGCAACGACAACGCCTTGGCGCTGATTTCTGGCGACATTATGGTGAAACCCGTCACGTTGCCGCCGGGCCGTGCGAGGCTCTCCGCGAGCCCGGCGCCGACCGGGTCGATTGCGGTCGGCAAAACAATCGGGATCGTCTTCGTCGCCTGTCTCGCCGCGAGCGCCGCGGGCGTGGTCGGGACAACGATGGCATCGACCTTCAGTGCCACCAATTCCCTCGCGAGCGGGAGCCAGCGTTCGGCCACCCCTTGCGCAAAGCGCCATTCGACGGTGAGGTTTTGTCCTTCGGTATAGCCTAGATCGCGCAGCGCCTTGATCAGCTCGTCGGCCAAGGCGTCGCGCGTGTTGACGAGCATGCCAAGGCGGAAGGTCCTGCCCTGCGCCGGCGCGGCCGCCGGCGACGTCGCGGCGGCGGTGAACAGTAAAACAATCAGATCGCGCCTCGTCATTCGGTGACCTCAGCCGTACAAACAAGCATTTGGGTGAGATGCGCTCCCTGCTCTCCCCAACGTACTCAGCCGCAACCTATCATGCGACGGATCTACGGCCGATCGGCGGCCGAGCAGCCTGGAAGCTCCCGTCAACTTTATTTTAGCAGCTCGATCAGCGATCGCGGGAGTGGCCGCTTTCGGCGCATCTCGCTCGTTGCGGCGCATTCCGGCGATCGTCTCCTTTCTGAACCCACAGCCGGCACTCAGCCTTGTCGGCGGGAACCGCTCTTCATGCCCCATAGGAGCCGCTCGCGGCATGGGTAACTTGAGCCTTTCCTTGTGGTTCCATCTCACTAAGACAGGCTCAGAGCCCGGAGACAGGATGATTTAGTGTGACCGTATGCCTGCGGTTGAACCGCCATCAACTGGAAGAGCCACACCGGTGATGAAACTGGCGTCGTCAGACAGGAGGAAGGCAATCGCTGCCGCGACCTCTTCCGGTTGACCTTCGCGGCCAATGGGATGAGCCGCTCGAATCCGCTTCACATTCTCGGGGTCTTCGAACATGCTCGCCGTCAGCGGCGTCCGGATCATTCCCGGCACGACAGCATTGACGCGAACCCCCAGCGGCCCGAGTTCCAACGCCATCGTCTGGGTGATCCCGACGATCCCATACTTGGAGGCGGAATACGGCAGCCGGTTGGGCACACCCCTGATCCCGGCCGCGGAGCTGAGGTTCACGATTGCCGCAGGCGTTTGCGCTTCCCGTACGGCACGGGCGAAAGCCTGGCACATGTTGAACGTGCCTTCGAGGTTGACCGACAGCACCTTCCGCCAAACCTCGGGATCGGTATCCAGAATGTTGCCGACTCCTCGGATGCCAGCGCTGTTGACCAGCCCATGGAGGTTTCCGAACCGGCTCACCGCTTCGGAAACGAACGCGGCTACCTGGTCTCGGTCCGAAACGTCGACGCCGACCCCGAAAATTCTGTCGCTGCTGCCGAATTCGGACACGACCTCATCGACCGCCTCTTTCCGGACGTCTGCGGCGGCGATCGACGCGCCCTCTGTGAACAACCGCCGGACGCAGGCGGCACCGATCCCGCTGCCGGCGCCGGTTACCAAGATGGTTTTGTCTTCAAAGCGGTTCATTCAAAGCACTCCGTTAATTGGGTTTCCTTGCCGAACCATGCAGCGTGAAACCTTGATCTGAGGCTGCTTTCAGGCGCGACTGTCGATTAGCCGGCGAGGATGCCGCCATCGACCGCCATGGCATGACCCACCATGAAGCTCGCAGCCGGGCTGCAGAGCCATACCACCGCAGCGGCGATCTCTTCCGGCTCACCGAAGCGTCCGACGGGTTCTTGCGCGACCATCCGGCTCACGATTTCAGGGTCGTAATTCTTTGTGACGAAGGCGGCCATCGGGGTGTTGTGGACCATTCCCGGACAGACCGCGTTGATGCGGATACCTTTGTCGGCATAGTCGAGAGCGGCGCTCCGCGTCAGCCCGATTACGGCGTGCTTGCTCGCCGAGTAGGCGCTACGCCCTCTGGACCCCTTCAAGCCGCCGATCGACGAACAATTGACGATCGCGCCGCTGCCTTGCGCCATCATCTGGCGAAGCTCGCCCTTCATGCAGTTCCACACGCCGCGCAAGTTGACGTTCATCACGCGCTCGAATTCGGCGTCGCTGGTATCCAGAACCTCGGCAGCCTCGGAATTCACGCCAGCATTGTTGAAGGCGGCATCGAGCCGGCCATAAGTGCTAACGGCGCGCTCGATCATCGCCTGGACCTGGGCGACATCCGTCACATCACAGGTGACACCAATGGCGCTGCGCCCCGCGGCGCGCAGCTCCTCGACGGCCTTGCCGATCATCTCCTCGTCGCGATCGGCAACGATCACGGATGCGCCCGCCTTCGCGAAGGCCCGAGCGGTCGCCAGACCGATGCCGCCACCAGCTCCGGTGACGAGTGCCACTTTCCCATCCAAAGTCGCGGTCATTTCGCCGCTCCAGATCATCGCGGTTCGAGCCGCAGCGTGGTGGGCAAGGTTTCGGAACGCACCATTTCCTCGGCATGCGTGCTGCGCCGGTATTTCCTAAGAAATTCACGGCTCGTCCGGTCGACCGCATCTTCGTCGCTCGCCGGAAGCGCCTGAACCGCCAGGCTGCGGCCGGCGAACTCCAGCGTAGCGGGCCCACCCGCCGCAAGGTCCCGATACCAACGCCCCTCGACGCCGCGCCAGGAACGCACGAAGACCTCGTCGTCAGCGACCACTACCCAAATAACGACCGCGCTCCTGGGGTGCTTTTCGGTACGGATGGCGACCTCGTCGACGTCGCGCAATTCGCGCAAGGTTTCGGCAACGAATTTCGCCATCGGCTAATCTCCCGAAGCCTCGCAGGCTTGCCGCGCAGCGGCTGTCGCACTGCGATGTTTCAGAGACGAAAACGCACCACGGCAAATGGCGAGCCATGCCCAACCTGGACCCAATAGTTCCCGGCGCCGCACGGCGTTGAGCAGAATGCCTACCCGCGACAGCGAATTGTCGCGGTAGCAATATCTCTCGTACCAACCGACATCCACCGGACAGGGAGATAGCCGGCCAAAATCCATCGCGCCAGCGCCGAGACGCTTTGTCTGCCGTGTCATCGATTGCTCCTAAGCTTTGTGGGTATCGTCGGGCCGTCACGCCGCAGCCGGCCGCCTCATGATGATTTAGGCGTGCGCGTCTCCGCGGATTAGGCGCTACAATCGGCATAGACTTATGAGCGTGATCGATAAATGCAGCGCGGCAACCTCGACGACCTGCTGGCCTTTCTCGCCGTCGCAGAGGAACGCAGCTTCACCCGGGCGGCCGCGAAACTCGGGGTGTCCCAGTCGGCGCTCAGCCACACGGTTCGGGCGCTGGAGGAGCGGCTCGGCCTCCGCCTGTTGACCCGGACCACCCGCAGCGTCGCCGCAACCGAGGCGGGCGAGCGCTTGTTCCGCAGCATCGGCCCGCGGTTTGGCGAGATCGAGGCCGAGCTGGACGCGCTAAGCGAGCTTCGGGAGAAACCGGCCGGTACCATTCGGCTCACGGCCACGGATTACGCGGCGGATACCATCCTCTGGCCGAAGCTCACGCCGTTCCTGCGTCTCTATCCGGACATCAAGGTCGAGATCATCATCGATTACGGTCTCACCGATATTGTCGCCGAGCGGTTCGATGCCGGCGTGCGCATCGGCGAACAGGTCGCGCAGGACATGATCGCGGTGCGGATCGGGCCGGACATACGCACCGCGGTCGTCGGCGCGCCGTCTTATTTCGACATGCGGTCAGAGCCGGTGAGGCCGCAGGAGCTGGTCGAGCACAGCTGCATCAATTTGCGCCTGCCGACGCGCGGCGGCCTTTATCCCTGGGAGTTCGAAAAGGACGGCCGCTCACTGAAGGTTCATGTCGAGGGGCAGCTAGTCTTCAACGGCACGTTCCAGATGCTCAATGCGGCGCTTGCCGGGTTCGGCCTGGCCTACGTACCGGAAGACGTGGTCGAGGCCCATCTCGCCAAAGGCAGGCTCAAGCGGGTGCTCGCCGATTGGTGTCCGCCTTATTCCGGCTACCATCTCTACTATCCGAGCCGTCGCCAGCAGACACCCGCCTTCGCCTTACTGGTGGAGGTGCTGCGTCACCGGCAGTGAACGAAGACCAGGCACGGTGTCGCTCGGGCAACGGGCAGGCGAGGCTGGGTGAATGTTGGCCTTGGTTCGAAACGGCCGCTCCCTGATCGACGAGCGTCCGCTTTCGGGTAGGGTTTCGGATGCCGGCCAGGCGCGAGCGATCGAACCGGGTGAGAGGCCGGCGTCCTTCGGGTGCGGGAGAGGGGACCGAGCCCGCCAAGGCTGGGTGGATGAGGGGCTTGAGGTGGAAGCTTCTGTTTAACCGGCGTGATTGCGATTTCATGATATATGAGTTAATATTTTAAGCAGAAAGAGATATAAAACCAAAGCGCTCGGACCATCTCGACGGGAAAAGATGATAGGAAATGTTTTTTTTCGCACACACAATCGAGCAATTCGTCCAAGTGCCGACAAGGCAATCTTGCTCGCAAGCGGAGCGGGAAGTGAGGTGCTCCTGCTTGTAGATCTCTTGCAGAAACAGGAGGTGCGGACGAGAAGGCGGCTCGGGGAAGGGTAGGTCAGCGCGTTTGAAGGGGACGCGCCTTAGTCTAATGCGCCTCGTCCCAGTTCCGGCCGCGGCCGGTCTCGACGACGAGCGGTACCGAGAGCTCGCAGCGCGGCGCGCAGGCGCCTTCCATGACCGCTTTGACGACCCGCGCCGTGTCGTCGGCCTCGGCTTCGGGGACCTCGAAGAGCAGCTCGTCATGGACCTGCAGCAGCATGCGGGCCTTGAGCCCCGCCTCGGCGAGGGCGGCCGGGATGCGGGTCATCGCGCGCTTGATGATGTCGGCCGCCGAGCCCTGCAACGGCGCGTTGATCGCCTGCCGCTCGGCCCCGGCGCGGCGCGCCGGGTTGGCGTCGCGGATCCCGGGAATGAAGCACTTTCGGCCGAAGATCGTCTCGACATAGCCGGTGCGGCGGCAATCGGTCTTGATCCGCTCCATATAGGCGAGGATCGCCGGGAAGCGCTCGAAATAGGCGCGGATATAGGCCCCCGCCTCGGCCTGCGGCACGCCGATCTGCTGGCCGAGGCCAAAGGCGCTGATGCCGTAGATGATGCCGAAATTGATCGCCTTTGCCCGCCGCCGGGTGTTGCCGTCCATCTGGGCGAGCGGCACGCCGAAGACCTGGCTCGCGGTCAGCGCATGAATGTCGATACCGTCGCGGAAAGCCTGCTTCAGCTCGGGCACGTCGGCGACATGAGCGGCAAGGCGCAGCTCGATCTGGCTGTAATCCGCCGACAGCAGGAGGTGCCCGGGCTCGGCGACAAAGGCGCGGCGGATGCGCCGGCCCTCCTCGGTGCGGATCGGGATGTTCTGGAGGTTCGGATTGTTCGACGAGAAACGTCCCGTGGCCGCCACCGCGAGCGCGTAGGAGGTGTGCACCCGCCCGCTGTCGCGGTCGATCTCTTCGGCGAGCGCGTCGGCATAGGTCGATTTGAGCTTGGTCAGCTGGCGCCATTCGAGAACATGCCCCGGCACCTCGTGCAACGGTGCGAGCTCCTCGAGGATCGAGGCGTCGGTGCCGTAGGCCCCGGTCTTGCCTTTCTTGCCGCCGGGCAGGCCCAGCTTTTCGAACAGCACGTCGCCCAGCTGCTTGGTCGAGCCGATGTTGAACTCGTTGCCGACGGCGCGAAAGATCGCCTGCTCGATGTCGGCGATGCGCCGCGCGAAATCCTTTGACAGCTCGGCCAGCGCGGCGCGGTCGACCCTGATCCCTTGGCGCTCCATCGCCGCGACGACCGGGACGAGCGGCCGTTCGATCGTCTCGTAGAACGCGGTCATCTTGTCGCGCACGAGGCGCGCCTTCAGCAGCATGTGCAGCCGCAGGACCGCGTCGGCGCGCTCGGCGGCAAAGTCGCGCGCGGTCTCGGGCGGCACCTCGGCAAAGGCGATCAGGCTCTTGCCGGTGCCGACCAGCTCTTTGAGCGGCTTCAGCTCGTGCTCGAGAGAGCGCCGGACCAGGTTCTCGATCGTGTGCTCGACCTGGCCCCCGTCGAGCACGTAGGACATCAGCATCGTGCAGTCGTAGGGTGCCGAGCTCGATGCCGTAGCGCGACAGCAAGTGCGCCGCGGTCTTGACATCGTGGCCGACCTTGAGGACCCCGGGATCTTCAAGGAGCGGACGCAACCTGTCGATGGCCCCGTCAAGCGAAAGCTTGCCCTCACCCGCCTCGCTCCGCTCGGCACCCTCTCCCGCAGTGCGGGAGAGGGGGGACCCAGCCCGCAGGGATGGGTGGGTGAGGGTGTCGCCAAGGGGAAGGGCGGGGGCTGCGTCAGCCGCACTGCCATGCCCCAGCGGGATGTAGGCGGCGAGGCCGGGGGCCAACGCGAGTGCGATGCCGGCAAGCGCGGGCCGGGTGCCGGCGACCGCACTCGCCTCCAGCGAGATCGCGACCACTCCCGCCTGGTGCGCTGCCTCGATCCAGTGATCCAGACCCTCGATTGTGGCGACGAGCGCATAGGTGCGGGGCGCCGTGAAGGGCGGGACCTCCGGAATCACCGGCTCGGGCCGCTCGGCCGGCGCCACCGGGGCAATGCCGGCGAGCCGCTGCGTCATCCGCGTTGCCAGCGCGCGGAACTCCATTTCGCGCAGAAACGGCATCAGCCTCTCCGAATCGAGCGGCTTGACCGCAAGCGCGGAGAGCGGGCAGGGGAGGGGCACGTCGCCATCGAGCTTGACCAGCTCCTTCGACAAACGCGCCTTCTTGTCGTTCTCGATCAGCGCCTGGCGGCGTTTGGGCTGTTTTATTTCGGCCGCGCGGGCGAGCAATGTTTCGAGATCGCCATAAGCGTTGATCAGCTCGGCCGCGGTCTTGACCCCGATGCCGGGGACACCGGGAACGTTGTCGACGCTGTCGCCGCACAGCGCCTGGACGTCGATCACGCGCTCCGGCCCGACCCCGAACCGCTCACGGACCTCGGCGATGCCGATCGGCCAATTCTTGATCGGATCGAGCATCGTGACCTCGTCGTTCACGAGCTGCATCAGATCCTTGTCGGAGGAGACGATGGTGACCTTGGCGCCGGCCTCGACGGCGTGGCGGGCGTAGGTGGCAATCAGGTCGTCGGCCTCGAAATCCGCGAGCTCGATCTGGCAGACGCTAAATGCGTCGGTGGCTCGCCGGACCAGAGCAAATTGGGGGACGAGATCGGAGGGCGGCTCCGGGCGCTGCGCCTTGTACTGGTCGTAGAGGCGATTGCGGAACGAGACGCCGGAGGCGTCGAAGACGACGGCAATATGATCGGCGTCGGTCTCGCTCAGCAGCTTCGCCAACATGTTGCTGAAGCCGAGCACCGCACTGGTCGGGGTCCCGTCCGAGCGCGACAGCGGCGGCAGGGCGTGATAGGCGCGAAAGATGAAACCCGAACCGTCGATCAAAAAAACATGATGCGGCGCCGCCGAACGGGCAGGTGCGGTGGTGGTCGAGGGCAGCTCCGAAACGAGCGGTTCGATGATTTCGTCCACGGAATCCTTCACTTAGACGTTGCGCGGTGCTGCTGGGTCCGGTGGCGTGACGGGTTCACCGGCACTGGCGGGCTGCATCGCGCGATTGACAAAGAGCCGGGAGCAATAGGGGCACTCGACCTTTCCGGCAGGGGCGAGATTGAGATACACCCTCGGATGGCCGAGCGGCCCTTCGCCGCCGTTGCAAACGGCGACCGTCCCGTCGATGTAGATGGTTTCGAAAGGCCCCATATGCGATCGGGAAATTCACGAGGGCGCGAACGCCCGGCTGAGCGTCTGACGGGCACGATGATACGCTTCGCGGCACGACAATCAATCACCCCCTCCTCGAGAACGGAGCGGCGCGCCCGCGGCAGCAACGAGACGCTGTGAGCGGCCCGGCTCGGATCGCATTGGTGCTCATCGCCTTGCTGCTGGTGGTCGGCTGCGCGCCGACGACCGAGGAGGATGTCCGGCTCGCCGGGATCGGCACGGCGCGCGCGGCACCTGAGCCGAAGCCGGTGCCGCGCTTTACCGAGACGAGCTTCATCGCCGCCGACGGCCAAACCCTGCCATTGCGCAAATGGCTGCCGCAAGGCGATGCCGAGCGCGGGGTGAAGGCGGTGATCCTCGCTCTGCACGGGTTCAACGACTACGCCAACGCCTTCGACGGACCTGGTGAGATCTGGGCCAAGGACGGGATCGCCACCTTTGCCTACGACCAGCGCGGCTTTGGCGGGGCGCCCGGCCGAGGGTTCTGGCCAGGACGCGCCGCACTGGCGGCCGATGCCGCGAGCGCGGCCCAAATATTGCGCCGGCTCTACCCGGGGGTGCCGCTCTATCTCCTCGGCGAGAGCATGGGAGGGGCGGTGGCGGTGGTCGCGATGACCGGCGAGAGCGGCACACCAGTCCCCGATGTCGACGGGGTCATCTTGACCGCCCCGGCGGTCTGGGGGCGTCCGACGATGGATCTCCTGCCGCGGCTGGCGTTGTGGGCCGGGGTCCGCCTGATGCCGGGGCTGACCCTGACGGGCCGCGGGCTCGAGATCACGCCGTCCGATAACATCGCGATGCTGCGGGCCCTGTCGCGCGACCCGCTGGTGATCCACGCGACCCGAATCGACACGATCTACGGCCTTGTCGATTTGATGGATGCGGCACTCGCCTCCGCCCCGCTCCTCGAGGCGCCGCTCTTCGTGATGTATGGCGCGAAGGACGAGATCATACCGAAACCGCCGATCCAGCGCTTTGTCGGCAGCCTCCCGGCCGAGCTCCACCGCCGGCGCAGGCTCGCCTGGTACGAGGATGGCTACCACATGCTGCTGCGCGATCTCGAAGGCCCGATCGTGATCGCGGATGTCGCGAGTTGGGTGCTGGCGCCCGCGGCACCGCTGCCCTCCGGCGCCGACCGGGCTGCGGGCGAAGCTTTTTTGCGCGCCGGCAGTCAAGTGTCGCTCCGCACCCGCTGAGCCCATGCATCCCTGGCAGATCCTGCAGCTGCTGATCCTGTTGATGCTGGCCAACGGCACGCCGGTCGCGGCGAAGAAGATCCTCGGCGAGCGCTTTTCCTATCCGCTCGACGGCGGCGTCGGATTTGTCGACGGCCGGCCGCTCTTCGGTCGCTCGAAGACGATCCGTGGGGTCGTGCTCGCAATAGCTGGTGACGGCGGCGGGCGCTCCCTTGATCGGCCTCACATGGGAAATTGGGGTTCTGGTTGGCAGCCTCGCCATGGCGGGCGACCTCCTCTCCAGCTTTCTGAAGCGGCGCCTGGATTTGCCGCCGAGCAGCCGGGCGAGCGGCCTCGATCAGGTCCCCGAGGCGCTCTTTCCGCTGCTTGCCTGCCGCAATCTGCTGTTGCTGTCGTTAGCCGACATCGTCGTGGCGGTGGCGCTCTTTTTTATCGGTGAGGTAGTGCTGTCCCGCGTGCTCTACGCGTTTCGCCTGCGCGATCGGCCATACTAGCGACGTCGCAGCGCAGGTGATGCAGGACAATTTCGGGAAGGCAATTGAGCCTTACGGGGAGGACGGAGGACCCGACCCCAACCGAGGTGTAACCGACCATGTCGTGGTATTTCCACAACCCCGAGCCCATCCGGCGCGGCAGCACCGAATCGAGAGTGATTGGGATCGCACCTGGCAGGCAGATCTGCCCGCCATGCGTGTGCCCGCTCAGCAGCAGATCGAAATCGGCATGCGCCGCCTGGCGATAGATCTCGGGCGTATGCGACAGCAGGATCGAAAATTCGTCACCGGGGAGTTGCGACACGGCCTTTTCGATATTGTCGACCCGGTAGTAGTGCGCGTCATCGATACCGGCCAGATGGATGCGTTGATCACCGCGCTCGAGCGTTTCGGCTTCGTTGAGCAGCATCCGGACGCCCATCTCCTCCAACTCGGGGACCATGCGGATCGAATCATGATTGCCCAACACCCCGTAGATTGGGGCGACGATATGCGCGCACACCCGCGCCATGCCCGCGATCGTTGCACCGAATGGCCCGTAGGTTCTCCCACGATAATCGCCGGTCAATGCGCAAAGGTCGTACGCCAGGCCAGGGAGCAGCTCGATCAGCCGCTGCATCGCCCCGTCGTTCATGTCGACGTGCAAATCGCTGATGTGAAGCAGCGTGAAGCCGTCGAACAAGGCTGGTAGGCCCGGCAATCGGATGTCATGGTGCCGGATTTGAATGCGTTCGGCGTTCTTTCGTGCACGCCGATACAAGCCGGTCAGCTTCAGCGCACTGCGAATAATCGTCGGACTGCGGCGCCATTTCCGGGGATGAAAAAAGTTCGAGCCTCGGCCGAGCATCCGGGCCTCGTGGTCGTCCTCGATCCCAATGCGTTGCTTCGCGTGCAACCGCCCGAGGCGCGGCTCCAATTTTTCGATAATGGCATCGTCCGTCACGACTGACGCGAGACCGGCCCGGCGGATCGGGTCATGATCGGGGTATCCCGCGGCCTCGCAGGCCAATTTCTCCGCAGGCTGAAGATCCATCTCCCCCTCTGGCGCATCGGCGCTTACGAGGCTGCGGGATAATCCTCGATCGCGGAGGCCCCGCCAAGCCCTGTTGGCAAACCCGGCCCGCCCGCGGTCCAGGTCATCCTCCTTGCGCACCCGGCCGTCAGGTTGTATCCAAGGCATCGCCGGTCCTTCAGATCGCGCGCGGGCACCCGTAGCTCAGCTGGATAGAGCGCTGCCCTCCGAAGGCAGAGGTCGTGAGTTCGAATCTCGCCGGGTGCGCCAGTTTTTTTAGTGTCTCGAGACAAGTAAAGACGGTGGTCCGACAAGCTGGGATCAGACCAACCCCATGGCGCTCGGCTTGCCGGCCTCGTTAATGTTGAACGCCGCTTCCCACACGGCGATCTTGCCGCCGCGCATGACCCAAATCTCGACCCCGCGTCCGGTCATGCGGCCGCCGCTCACGCGATCCTGCCACTCGCCTTCCCAATAATTGGCGATCGTATCGCCCATCAGCGCGCGCAACTCCTTGCGCAGCCGATAGTCCTTCTGTCGCTCGCTGCGCGCCCGGAACAGGTCTTCGAGCGCCGCTCGGCCGCGAAACTCCGGCATATCTCCGAAGCGGACGATGCAGTCTTCGGTGAAGCCGGCGAGCAGGGCCGGTATGTTCCACGGCATGAACAGCGCCTCGACGCGGGCAACCAAGGCCCGCGCCTCTTCGACGGTGCGCGGATTGCAGGCCGGAGTGGTGCTCATCGCACGGGTACCCCGTCACGAAGGTCGCTCGTAGCGCTCTGACGATATCACCCTTTGCCGGCCGCCCGGAACTCCGGCACGATCGGGCTCGCGCGAGCCCCGACGGGAGTGGTTGTTGGCGCGCCGCTTGCGGCCGACCGGAG
This sequence comes from uncultured Alphaproteobacteria bacterium, assembly GCA_963796155.1. Taxonomy (GTDB): domain Bacteria; phylum Pseudomonadota; class Alphaproteobacteria; order ATCC43930; family CGMCC-115725; genus AP-15. The sequence continues at coordinate 237,670 of CAWCKT010000006.1, forward strand.
CTCGACACCCGATAAAGACGGAGATCCCGCTTTTGGCGCCAGGCAAATATCTTCTGTGGTTCACCGTGGTCCTGGCCGCTCTCGGCTGCGCGCCGGCGAGGGCGCAGGGCGATGAACCGCCACTCAGGGCTTACAATATCGACATCAGCGAGAGCTCGATCTCCGGCATCTCATCCGGCGCCTTCATGGCGATCCAGTTCGCAACCGCCTGGTCGGGGATCATCAAAGGCGTCGGGGTCATCGCAGGCGGCCCATATTACTGCGCTCAGGGGACGGCGATCGACGGGCTCACCGGCAATGTCGGGGCCATCCTGACAGCGACCGGGCCCTGCATGGTCGGGCCGCCTCCCGCCCTCGAACCGCTCATCAAGCAGACCGACGACTGGGCTCGCAGCGGCGACATCGACGACCCGCGCAGCATCGCCCGTCAAAGGATCTATGTCTTCGACGGCTATAACGATGCGGTGGTGAACCGTGCGGTCACCGATGCCACCGACCGCTTCTACCGGCATTACCTGTCAGACCGGAACAAGGGCAACATTTTCTACCAAACCGCGATCGGGGCCGGCCACTCCCAGGTGACCTTGGCTTACGGCCTCAAGTGTTCGGAGAACGAAGATTACTTCATCGACCGCTGCAACTACGATCAGGCCGGCATCATCCTCCAGCACATCTATGGGGCGCTGCAGCCGAGGAACGATGGCGACCCGTCGGGTGAGCTACTGGCTTTCGATCAGCGCGAGTTGACCTCCCCTGCCTCACCCGCTTCCTACAGCCTGGCCGAGACCGGCTACGTCTATGTGCCGGCGTCCTGCGCAGCCCTGGAGCCCTGCCGCGTGCACATTGCGCTGCACGGCTGCAAGCAGAATTACGACGCGATCGGCGACCGTTACATCCGGCATGCGGGGTATAACGAATGGGCCGACACCAACCATCTGATCATCCTTTATCCGCAAACCATCGCAGGTGATCCGGCAACCAATTTCGGCACGCCGCTCAACCCTTACGGGTGCTGGGACTGGTGGGGCTACACCGACTTCAACTATGCGGTGAAGGCCGGACGGCAGATCGCTACCATCAAAGCCATGCTCGACCGTCTGACGAGCGCCCGGGTCTCGACTGGGGCAGCATTAGCCGCCGCTGGCGCCGCTCCCGAAGGGCTCAAGGTCAACGACGTTTCCGACAGTGGAATGGCGCTCGCCTGGATTCCGGTGGCGCACGCGCAGACCTACACTGCTTACCGCAGGAGCGGTGCCGAGCAAAACTTCACCGCAATCGGCACGGTTTCGGGACCGAGCTTCGGTGACGTGGGATTAAGCCCGGCGACAACCTATGCGTACAAGGTGACTGCCAGCAGCGGCGGCAGCGAGGGACCTGCCTCGCCGGTCGTCACCGCCGCGACGCTGTCCGTGCCGCCGCGTTGCCCGACGCCGGGCCGCTGTCCCGTCGCTCGCTGATCGCGAAGGACGAGATGGGGGCGCTCCGCCGGTCGCGTGCTAACCCTCCAGCGCGCGGGCCATTGCGACGAGGGTTGCATCGCTGCCGGGACTTCCGACGATCGACAGGCCCACCGGTAAACCGTTGACGGTGGCGCCCGGGATGCTGATTTGCGGCACCCCGGTCAACCCGCCGTGGCAGCACAGGCATAGCAAGCGGTCGCGTTGCGGGCCCGCCACCGAGAGCGGCTCGCCCCGCTTGGGAGCGGGGAACGGCGTTGTCGGCAGGCAGAGGATCGTCCCCTGCGGCAACAGATGGCGCATGCGGCCGCGCGCCTCCTGCCGCACCAGCTGCGCCCAGCCGCGCTCGCTCTCTGGGATCATCGATCCAAGGATGATGTTCCGCGCGACGCTGAACGCGAAGCGCGGGTTGTCACGCTCGATCCAATCCCTGAAGGTGAGCCACGCCTCGGAGGGCTGCAAGGTGCGCTGCGCTCTCGCCCACTGGGTGATCCCTGCCGGCGCCATCACCTCCTCTCGCGCGTCGCTGATCAGCGCACGCAGCCGGTCGACCATCGGCTGCAGCGCGTCGCCAACCTCGCGATCGGCGAAGCCGAAGGCGTCGACCGCGATGATGAGCCGCTGCGGTAGCGCCGTCGGGATTGCCTCGTCGAGCATCACGCTCGACACCCGTGCGAAGGTGTCGATGTCGCGGGCGAGCCAGCCGGTCGTGTCGGAGCTTGGTGCCTGCGGCATCATGCCCGAGACATTGAGACGGCCATGGGTCGGCCGTATGCCGTAAAGCCCGCAGAAGCTCGCCGGCACCCGCACCGAGCCGCCGGTGTCGGTGCCGAGCGCGGTGTCGCAGAGCCCGGCGGCGACAGCGGCGGCCGAGCCCGAGGAGGAGCCGCCAGGCACCCGGCCCGGCGCCCGGCTGTTGATCGGCGTGCCGTAGAACGCGTTTTCCCCGACAATCCCGAGCGACACCTCATCGGTGATCGTCTTGCCGATCAGTGTCGCACCGGCGTCGAGCAAACGCTGCACCGCCCAGGCATGGCGCGTCGGGACCGGGTTCGCCCGCGCCCAATCGGGATTGCCGCCCCCTGTCGGGTGCCCCGCGACATCGAACAGATCCTTGGCAGCAAAGGTCAACCCGGAAAGGGGTCCGCCCGGCCGTCCTTCGATATGCACGCGCTGACCCGGAACAAAGGCGTTGATGTCGGCTGCCATGAGGACCTCGCGATCGGCATTGTGGAACCGGCGGCGGACAGCTCCGGTTTAGGCTACATAAAGCAATGGAGGGTGGTCATGCCACGTGGTGATAAATCCAAATACACCGACAAACAGGAGCGCAAGGCGGATCACATCGCCGAGGGCTACGAGTTGCGCGGTGTTCCGGAGAACGAAGCAGAAAGGCGCGCTTGGGCGACCGTCAACAAGGAGAGCGGCGGCGGCAAGAAGAGCGGATCCGGGCGGGGCAAGCCCGAAAGCCATGCCGCGTCGCGCAAGGGCGGAAAGCTCGGCGGCAGGGCATCGGCTTCGCGTTCCGCCGCGGCGCGTTCGGCCTCGGCAAGGAAAGCAGCCGCGACGCGCAAACGCAACGCCGAGCAGCGCAGCGCGGCGACATGAGACGCAGCACAAGTAAAGGTGCGCCGGAAAAGAAGTACTGGTCCGCCGAGGTTACGCAAAAGAGCGACGCCCTCGATCTCGAACCGGGCATCTTTTCCGCGCATGATCCCAAGCGCATTGCCCGCTCGCTCAAGGCGTCCGCAGAACACAGCAAGCGGCGCAAAGCTGGGACCTACCAATCGGCAATGTCGATGCTCAACTTCTTTGTCAATCGCGCCGGCCGCAATCTGCCTGCCGAGCGCAAGCGGATTTTGGAACGGGCCAAGGTCGAGTTGCGACGCGTTTTCGGCAGGGAATGAGCCTCTTCGTTTGCTTGGTTGCGGGACATGCTGGTGCAAATCTACGAAGTGCAGACCCCCGAGGAGGCTGTCGCGCTGGCCCGGCTCGGGGTCGACCATATAGGTGTTCTGGTTGGCGCCGGCTTGTTCCCGCGCGAGTTGCCGGCGGCTCGGGCGACAGCGATTTTCGCAGCCACACCTTCCGGATCAAAGCGCGTCGCGTTGTCACTCTCCGCCGACCCCGAGGAGGTGGCTCGGGTGGTCAGCGAAACGCGGCCCGACATAATCCAAGTCCAGGCGGCAATCGACGACTTCTCGGTCGCCATGACGCGGTCGCTCAAGAGCAGCTTTCCCGAGATCCTGATCATGCGGGCGATCCCGGTTATCGACGAGACGAGCATCGCGATCGCCAGGTTGTACGAGGGGGTGGCCGACCTTTTGCTGCTCGACACCTGGGACGCCGCCACCCGACAGTTCGGGGCGCTCGGCCGCACCCACGACTGGAGCCTCAGCCGCCGCATCGTCGACGAGGTCGGCGTGCCGGTCATTCTCGCCGGCGGGCTCGGCCCTGAGAATGTGGCGGAGGCGATCGCGACCGTCCGCCCGGCCGGCGTGGATTCGAAGACCAGCACCGATCGGGGGGACGGGATGGGCAAGGACCTCGAAAAAGTGCGGGACTTCGTTGCCGCGGCGAGGCTCACCAGGTAAAGGCGGTGGCCCTCAGCTCGACGGCGCCGTTATTCTGGATGACGCCGAACAACCGCAGCCGGCAGGAGAAGCCGGGCGCGCAGTCCTTTTGATTATCCGATTTTGCGACGAATTGCGGATCGTAGATAACGGGCTTGCCGGTGTCTGTCGGATGCGGTGGAAGGGCGAGCGGCGCAGGTCCTCCGCCAAGCGTCTGCTGCGCGACTGCCGGCAGCGTGCAGGCGGCCGCTACGAGGAGCGCGGCGGCCAAAGCCCAGTGCCGCATCACGGGCAGGCTCAGAGCGCCTTCAGCATCGCCTCGGCGCTGGAGACGTCGAACTGACCCGGCTGCTCGACGTTCAGCGCCTTGACGACGCCGTTCTCGACCAGCATCGAATAACGCTGCGAGCGCATGCCCATGCCTTCCTTGGTGCGGTCGAGCTCGAGCCCGATCGCTCGGGTGAAATCGCCGCTGCCATCGCCCAGCATGACGACCTTGTCATCGGCACCGCGCTCCTTGCCCCAGGCGCTCATCACAAAGTGGTCGTTGGCCGCCAGGCAGGCGATCGTGTCGACCCCCTTGGCCTTGAGCTCGGCGGCGTGCGTGACATAGCTCGGCAGATGGCGCTCCGAGCATGTCCGCGTATAGGCGCCCGGAAGACCGAACAGCACGACCTTCTTGCCGCCGAAGAACTCCTCGGTCGTCACGGCCTTGACCCCATCCAGGGTCACATAGCGCAGGGTCACGGAGGGTACTTTGTCACCTACCTTGATCGTCATCTGTTGTGTCCTTTCAATCTATGTGAAAAACGGCTTTGCCACGGATTTGCCGGTCGCGCAGTTGCGGACCGATCTGAGGGAGTTCGCGCCAGCTGTGCTCGACGAGATGGGGCTTCAATGAACCGTCCGCGACGAGCCACGCCAATAACCCCAGATCGGGGGCAAACCGGTCCTCGGGCTCCGACGTGAAATAGGAAAAGCTCTGAATGCAGGCATTGGGATGCTCGGCGAAGTCACGAAAGGTGACCGAGGTCGGCTCGCCCGACGAATTGCCGAAGATCACGATTGTCCCCCTCGCCTCGATGCGCGCAATCCCGGCGGCAAGCGAAGCGCCGCCCGCAGATTCGAGGATCAACGCGAACCGGCCTTTGGCCTTGTCGATGCCTTCGACGATTTCGGTGGCGCCGCGCAGATGCCGACCGCGCTCGGGCCCGCCGACGACGGCGGTGACGCGGGCACCCGATCGTGCGGCGATCTGAACCGCCATATGCCCAACCCCGCCGGCCGCACCGGTGATCAGCACCCGCTTGCCGAGCAACGGCGCACCGTGACGCAGAGTGCGCAGCGCTGTTAGGCCAGCGACCGGCAAGGCGGCGGCTTCCTCGAGCAGGACATTGTCCGACAATGCCGCCATCCGATGCGCCGGCACGGCCGCGCGCTCGGCCCAGCCGGCATTGTCGGTCAATGCGACGACGCGGGTGCCCGCGGTCGGTCCGCTGCCGTCGGCTGCCTGTTTGAGTACGACGGCGCCGATGTCCTGGCCAGGCCGCCAGCCTTCGGGGCGGATCTGAAAGAGCCGCAACTCGCCGCGATTTAGCGAGAAGGCGCGCACCTCGACCAGTGCCTCGTTGGGCGCGGGCTGCGGCTCAGCAATATCGCGCAATTCGACCGGCGCAGTACCGTTGGGCGTGTTGACCAGGGCGAGCATGTCGGGCGCTCCTCCTTGCTCGTCATGGCCGGGCGTGAACTATGGCGTGACCCGGCCATCCACGAAGCTGCACGAGATCCCCGGGTCAAGCCAGGTCAAGCCCGGGGATGACGTTAATCGGCCGATGGCCGGCCGATCAACGTCAGTTGAGTCGCAGGTCGATGATGTGCTTCGGATCGGGCTTCAACTCGCCGCGTTCGACCCGGGTGACGATATCGGTCAGGATCTTGTTGGTCGGTGTCGGGATGCCGGCCTCCTCGCCCTTGCGCGCGACAAACCCGTTGAGGAACTGGATCTCGGTGCGGCGCCCCTTGAACATGTCCTGGCCGGTCGACGGCCGATGTTCGCCGCCGCCGGGGCGATTAGCCTCGGCGAGACGGTGCTCGTCGATTTCCCGGGTCGCCGCCGCGTCGCCCTCACCGGCGCGGGCGATCGTCTCCGGGTCCATGTGACTGACTTCGTCGAAGGTGTAGCCGAGGGCCTGGCCGACGCGGATCGCTTCGCTGCCGAGCCGGGTCGAGAAATGACGGATAGCGTCGTTCTTGATCATCTCGCGAGAGATCAGCCCGGTGCAGGCCGACAGCCCGTTGCCCATGACGTTGGTGACGAGCTTCGACCAGCGCTCACCCCACAAGTTCTCGGTCACCATCGCGCTGTCGGCGTAGCCAACCAGCCGGCAGACTTCTTTGGCCCGGTCGGTTACGCGGCCGTGCACCTCACCGACGCGGAACACGGTGTGCCGCGAGCCCGATTTGCCGGCCGCTCGGCGCACCTGACCCGGCGCATGCAATTCGACGGTGATCGAGCTGGCGATCGAGCCCAGGGTCTTGCCCCAGCCGACGATGCCGGCGATCGTTTCCTCGTTCATGCAATTCTGCAATGAGACGACGTAGCCCCCGGGGGCCAGGTACTGCTTGATCATCGCCGTCGCCCAGGCGGTGTCGTAGGACTTCATGCAGACAAAGGCGATATCGATCGGCGCCTCTTTGCTCAACTGCTGCGCCTCGGTCAGATGCAGCGCGCGCGGCCTGACGGTGAATGGCTCGACATCGCGGATATGGGTGATCCTCAGACCGTCCTTACGGATGGCTTCAACGTTTTCCGGCCACGGGTCGATATAGGTCACGTCCTCGCCGGCCTGCACCATATGGGCCCCGGCGTAACCGCCAACCGCTCCCGCACCGACAATCGCTATCTTCTTCTTTGCCATCACGTCTTCTCCCATCAGGTTCGCGGTACAGCCCACCGTGCGCGCTCGTCGCAATCTTAATACGGCCGACATGCCCGCGTCACCCTATCGATAGCGGGCGCTCGGGCAATCACACCGCCTGCACCTCCATCGTCCACCATCAACGGCTCTTGGGCCCGACGGGTTTTCGCGGACGCGCGCGCCGGCGAGCCGTCGGCGCGGCGCGGCGCATCCGCGGTTTGCCGCGCCCTTTGGACGAGCGCCAGGGGGCCCTCGTCGCCAGCCGCCAATCGACGATCATGCCGATCGGGATCGCCGCGATGCCGAGCGCCATCGCCGCGCTGGCAACGCGTTGGAACTTGACAAGGTCGGCCGCGACGACGATGAGCGCCAGTAGGAGCCCAGCGCCGAAGGTCAACAGCGCGGTCTTGGTGTAGCGCATTCGTGCGGCCGCGAAGCCTTTCCGATCCGGCGGTAAATCGGGTAGAGGATGCGGCGACAACACGAGACGGGGAAGAGGATGATAGAGCTCGAGCGGCCGGCGGATCTCGCTCACTATGTCGGTGAGGAAATCGGGGTCAGCGATTGGTTCACCGTTGACCAGGAAATCATCGACAAATTCGCCGACGCGACCGGCGACCACCAATGGATCCATGTCGATGTCGAGCGCGCCAAGCGCGAGATGCCGGGCGGCAAGACGATCGCCCACGGTTATCTGACATTGTCGCTGGTGCCGCGTTTGGCGCAGATGATCTACCGCGTCAAGAAGCGCTCGCGCGGGCTCAATTACGGCTCGAACCGGATCCGCTTCACCGGACAGGTGCCGGCCGGCGCGCGCATCCGGCTGCACCAGAGAATCAAATCAGTCGATCCGGTGGAGGGCGGCGTACGCATCACCTCGGAAAGCACCGTCGAGGTCGAGGGTGCCGCCAAACCCGCGCTAATCGCCGAGACCATCAGCATGCAGTTCGACTGACAAAGAGGAGACCCGAGAACTCTCGGCCGAGACGGGCACGGCTCGCAGATCAAGGCGAACGGCCCTATTGATGCCCCGACAGAGTAGAGCGGGCCTCAGTCGAAATCGCTGGCCCAGCTGAGCACTGTGTAACCGTGGGGCAGCAGCGCCCAGATGCGGACAATGGCCACCCGGGTCAAGCGCGCGTTGCTTGGCCCGAACGCGCTCGCCGTGATCCGCGCCGTGAGCATCTGCGGCTGCGATTGGTTAGCAGCGGTCGGGGCCTGAGGCGCCTGTCCGACCGCGGCGAGGGTTGCCGCCACGACAGGATCGGTACTTGCGGGGTTTGGCTCGGACGGCCCGAAGAGCGTCAGATGGGGCCGGATCGCAGCGAGCACGGCCGGGGTCATGCCCAGCACACGGCCGAGCTCGTCGAGGGTTTCGAGCGGAGCGCCCGGCGGCCCGTAATCGAGCCCCGCCGTACGATAATCCGCAAGCACCGCATCTGGCGGCCTGGCCGAGAGCGCAGTGCCGACCCAGTCGCCGATCGCCGCCGCCAGGCGGCGCGCACTTTCGGGGTCGCTCCCGGTAACCCGCAGCAATGCTTCAAGGACGGCCGGGGAGGCCTGGTTCGGGTTGATCCGGTCCGCCTCGTCTTGGAGCCGCACCACGACCCGGCTGTTGCCGATCGTGAGTTCGTGCGGGAGTCCATCGAGCTGCCAGCGCTGGTCCGGGTTCGGATCCAGCTGGTTGAACACGGCGGCAAAGATCGCCCCGTCATCGGCCGCTTCGGCGTCGGCGTCGGCGACGAGATTGCCGGCGATCCGAATCTCGGTTCGCCCGCTCGCCGTCAGATGAGCGACGATGAAAGCGATCAGCACCAGGGTCCACAGCACTATGATGAGGGCGAAGCCGCCGCCGCGCCGGTGGGCCCGGGATGATCGCGGTGGTTCCGTCATTGGGCCTACAGGCCGTTCGGGTTGGCCGTCCCCGGAATCCCCTGGCGCTGCAGCTGCTGCGGGACGAGACCGGCGTTGATCAGCTGGTTGCGCAGATCCTCCGTCAGCGCGCGCGCATCGCGCTGATCATGCACGACGTGTGGCGTGATCAGCACGAGCAGTTCGGTGCGCGCACGGGTGTTTTGTTGGGTCGAAAACAGCGTGCCGAGAAGAGGAATGTCTTTAACAAGGGGGATACCGACGCTTCCTTCGTTCGCATTATCGCGGATCAAGCCTGCCATTCCGACCGTTTGGCCATCCTGCACAGCCACCCGCGTACGAAATGTCTGATCGTCGAAGGTCGGCGAACCCATGACGGTGTTCTCCGCCGCCGCCGCGACATCGCTCACTTCCTGGGCGATGTCGAGGGTAACGAGGCCGCCCGAGTTGACGCGCGGGGTCACCTGCATGATGACGCCCGTCGAATGATAGTCGACGCTGTTGACGACCGGTGCCCCCGTGGTCAGGGTACTCGTCGCGGTCCCGGTGAGGACCGGCACTTGTTGGCCGACCTGCAGACGCGCCGGCTCGTTGTCGAGCACCATGACCTGGGGCGCCGACAGCACCTTGACTTTGGTCACGTTGGCCAGCGCCGAAAGCGCGAAATTTGGCGCCTTGCTCAGGACGAAGCCTGGGAAACTCGAGGGATAGGACAGGCCTCCCAGGAAAGGAAGGGTCGTGCCCCCTGTTGGAGCGCCCGGTGGACCCCCCAGCGTTTCGGCAAAATGGTCGGTCTTGAAGAAGAATTGGGTGCCGTATTGCAGTGCATCATTGAGGTCGACCTCGGCGATCGTCGCTTCGATCAGCACCTGCAGGGGGATGATGTCGATCTTGCGCAGCATCCCCTCGATCACGGCGTACTCGGTCGGCGTGGCATAGATCAGAAGAGCATTGTTGCGCCGGTTGGCGATGATGCGCATGCGGTTCTCCACCCCGGCGCCACCGGCGGGTCCTGTTTCGGTCGATAATGGCTCGGTGGCGGGGGGCGTGGCCTCGGCTGCCGCCGTCGGTTGCGGAATGTTTGCGCCCAGCCCGCCGCCGACGCCCGGCCCTCCGGCGGCGCCCGGCACCACACCCGTCGGGGCACCGGCCCCTCCGCCGGCGCCGCCGAGGCCTGCCGTGGAGCCCTGACCACCGAAACCCGTCGTGCCGCCGCCCGGCGGGCGCCCCCCGCCGATCGTAAGCTGCTCGGTGCCCGGTGCGGTGGTGCCCGGCGGCGCGGGAGTAGGGCTGACATTGCGCGGCGTAAACGCGCGTTGAAGTAACAGCTCGAGGTCCGCGCTCTGGCCATTCTGGACATAATAGACGTGCCAGGCGCGCGCGGTCGCGTCCTCGACCCGGTTCATCAGGCCGACAAAGCGTCTCGCCGCATCGATATAGCGAGGCTGCGAGGAGACCACGAGAACGGCGTTGACCCGTTCCATCGGCAGCACGCGGACGACACCGGCAAGCGCGCCTTCCCCTTGCGCCTGCAACACCCGCTCGAGCTCGCCGGCGAGCTTGGCGGGGTCGCTGTCGCCGACCGGGAAAAGGGCATAAGACTGGCCGGCGAGAATGTCGATGTCGAAGGCGCGCACTAGACTGACCAAGGTCTGGCGGACCGCCGCATCGCCGCTCACGACCAGGGCATTGCGCCCGGCATCGGCGCCGATCTTGCCGCCCTCGGCCACATAGGGCTCGAGCATCTTGGCGAGATCCCTGGCGGCCGCATAGCGCAGCGGCACCACCTGGGTGCCTGCGCCGATGGGGTTGGCTCCGGAGACTTGGTTGGTCGCTGCGCCTACGGCGATCGGCACGACGGCGTAAACCCCATTCTTCTCGACCAGCGTCGCCCCATTTTCGTTGAGCAAGGTCTCCAGCGTGGGCAGCAGCGCCGAGCGAGCTAGCGGCGTCCCGGTCTCGATCGACCCGGTACCGTGCACGTTTGGGTCGATCGTGTAGCTGAGCTTCAGCGTAGTACCCAGGATGGTGCGGGCAATCTCACGAATGTCGGTATCAACGAAATTGAGCGTGACGTCGCCGGCTTGCCCACTGGCGCCGGGCGTTGGCGACGGTGCGACCACCGGCGTCGTTACGCCGCCGCGCGCTTCGAAGGCGCGCTCTTGGCTGCGGTCGATCGGGATCGCGCCGTTCACGCGCGGCGGCGCTGCCTCCAAGGCCCTTGGCTCTTCGAGCGGCTCCAGTCCTGGCGGTGAGGGGTAGATCTGGCACGCCGTGAGACCTGCGAGCACCACCGCCAGCGCCGGCAGGCGGCTCATTTTTGTCCCCCCGCCCGCGGCGGCCGAGGCGGCAGCGGACCGGGAACGACGGGCGGGACGCCCGGTCTCGGCAGCAGGGCGGCCGCCGGGGGCGGCTGAGCAAGCAGACGCGCAGCGGGATTCACGGCAGGCGTTGGTCCCGGCTGAGGGACAAGATTAGGATCGACCTTGGGTTCCAGGGTCTTGGTTCCGCCGGGGCCGCTCAACGAGACCTCGCGCGGTGTGATGTTCTCGATTCGCCAACCGTTGACGTCCTCGCCTTCAGTAAGCGTCAGCGGCTTGGCGCCGTTCACGGCGAAGATCGCGACGTGATGCCCGGGCTCGGTGACAATCCCGGTCAGCCGCGTGTCAGCAAGGTCGGAGCCGCTCGCGCCATCGTTGGCGGCGCCCTGCGGGGGCCGGCGAGTGCTGCTGAACAGTGGTCGGGCAAGGGCCATCGCGAGCAGTTCGTCAAGTCGTGCGTTCGGGGCTCGAGGCACGGCTGCAGCAGCATCGGGTCGCTGTGGAAGCTCAGTCAACGCCGCGTCGTTGGCGGCTGGTTCGAGCTCGACAAAGACTATCGCGCCGAAGATCAGGCAGCCGGCGAGCAGCAGGTATATTACCAAACGATCGATCATGGCTTGGCGGCGACCGGGTTTTCGTTGCTGCGGAAGCCATAGACGTCGAGCCCGGCATCGAGCCCCGACGTTGCCGGTGTGCCCGGCCGCCTCAGCACGCCATGAATATGCACATTGTCGATGACGAGCGGCGGCATTGCCGCCTCAAGTCTGGCGAGGAGTTTCACCAAAGTCTCATATGGGCCGCTGAGCACGTAGCGCAGGCCAATGCGGTGATAGCCCGCGTGCACCTCTGCCGGGAGGCTTTCGGTGCTGCCGATCGTGGCACCGACAGAAGTGGCAAGCTCCTCGATATGGCTTTGCAGATTGGCCGAAGCGATGGCGTCGCTGGCGCCCTCCAAGGTGACCTTACGCGTGCCCGCCGCCGCGCGCAGCTCCGCCGCCTGCGCGCGTAAAGCGGGCAACTCCTCCGCGGCCGCCTTCAGCCGAGGGAGCAGAATGAGCCGGTTCTCCAGGACCGCATGGCGTTCGGCGTAGACGTCCAGAAGCGGAATCACCACCAGGAGATACACGCTCACCAGCGTGACCAGCAGCAAAATCAATGCCCAAAACCGGCCGTGCCGGCCAGTCGGGAGGGCTGCGAGCGAGACTACGGCCCGACCTCCGCGTTGATCGTGAAAAGCTCCGTGTGCAGTGCCTCGAGCCGGGTCACCGGCGCTGCGAACCCCGGATTTCGAAACGTTCCATCGGCCGCGAGCGGTCCGATCAGTCGAGCTGCCGCCGCAGACCGTCCGGTGAGCGTCACTTTCCGTTGCCGAAGTTCCATCTCGGTCAGATAGGTGTCGTCTGGCAGGACGCGGGTTGCAGCCGCCAAGACGATTAGTGGACGCCCGGCCTTGTCGCGCTCGCTCGCGACAAAATCCGCGCTCCCAGACAGTCGATCGATTTCCCGGCGCAGACTTTCGGCTTCGGTTGCGGCGGTGCGGCCGACCGCGATCTCTCGGTCGAGTGAGGCAAGAGCGATCTCTTGGCGAACATAGGGTATCACCACCGCGGCGAGGCCGAGCGTGGCGCAGCATACCGCCGCTGGCCACAAGAGCCGGCTGGAGGGCTGGTGCGCGCGGCCTCCATCGCCCTCGAGGGGCAAATAGGCGCCTGCATCCGGACCATCGGCGATCTCGGCGCGCCTCGGCCGAATCCCGACCTGGCTCAGCGCCGTGAGCAGCGGGGCGAGATCCGCTTTCGGTAACAGGACGAGGCGCACCGACAGCCGCCCACTTTGCCGGTCGGCTCCCTCGATCCGGTGGTTCCAGTAGAGTTCCTCGGCTTTGAACGGGGTCTCCCGGTCCATTTCGAAAGTCAGTACCTGGTCGAGTTCCCGCTCCGCGGCCAGAGGTAAGGCCACTGTCTTCCCAAGCACGTCCTGCCCACCCAGGCGCAGGACGGTGGCCCGGCCGGTCGCGCGAGGTAGTTCCGCCAAATTGAGCGCGCCGAGACCGAAACGGCCGAGCTGCGTCTCCCTGCCATTTCGCCGCACGCCGACAGCTACGGCATCGATGCCGCGGCCGAGTGGTCCGATCGGCTTGATCACCATCGCATCGGCAGTCGTCAGAGCGGACCGGCGCAACTTTTGAGGCAGCAATTCCGCGAGCTGCCCGAACCACCAAGTAAAGAACTCGCGTATCATGACGAACGATAAAGCTGCTTCGAGTCCGCTCCTACCCCCGTCCCCATGCTATAGAGCGAAGCGCAGGCTGGAAAGTCCGACCGGCCGTCAGCCGGTCGCCGCGAGAAAAAAGTCCCTAAATATGGCCCGATCGTGGCCGCTTTTCGGCATGCGAGACCCTGCGTTCTTCGCGTCGTTTTAGAGACGGACCGAGGTTACCTTTGTCCGCCACTTGCCAAATGCGAATCGCTTTGCGCGTCTAGCGCTGCGGAGCGGCGATCAGGTCGGGCCAACGGCGTCTATCCCCTTTGGCGAAGCCGAGGCGGAGCCGGATGAGTTCGGGGATGTCAGGACCGTCCCATCGCACCTGCCAACCCGCCGGTTGGTCTGGCGATGGCGAACCCCAATAGGCGAGGTCGAGGCGGTCGACACCGCGAATCACCTCGGTCTCAATGGGCTCGGGCGCCGGCACGCTTGTCAGTTCGTGGCGACGGGGCGTCCACCGCAGCACGAGTCGTCCCTGGCGGAGTTCGAGCGTGATGTTGGCGCGACGAGTGGCACCCAACCCGGTCGGCAGATCGCCGATGAACGCGAGACTGTCCGGGCCACCCTTAATCTCCGTCGAGCCGGCGGCACCGGGAGCGAGGCCGCCCGATGGCGGTGCCGAAATCCCGCTGAGCAGCGTGCGCAGGATGCGTGCCCCGGCATCGAGCTCCCCAGTTTCACCAATTCGGTGCCTCTGCGCATCCCACAGCGTAAGACTGGCACGAACGCCCTGAGTGAGCCCGACCACGAGAAGTCCGAGGACAGCCAGGACGACGAGCATCTCAAGCAGAGTGAACCCGGTCCGCCGACGGGACACTGAGCGGTCCAACGTCACGACCTCACTCGCCACCCGCTGAGGTGCCGAGTCGCAACGTCTTCAGCACTACCGATCGGTCGCCACGAGGTCCGGGCCATGAGATTGCGACTTCGACATCGAACAGAGTCGTTGTCGTCGCGGAATTGCCGTCCGGGGCCGGTGTCAGACGGTTTGCAACCGGCCGCACGCGCAGTCGCCAGCGATACCCGGCGCCATCATCGTCGGTGAAATCGCCTTGCACCAGGGCGGCATCGCGCCCGACTGCCGCGAGGTGAGACTGGGCCCGTTGGACGGCTTCCTCGGCTCGCGTCGCGGTGTCGACCGCGAACAATCCTCCGCTGCCAGCGTGGAACAGTCCGACGAGGGCTAACGCGGCAATCGCGAGCGCAACGACGACCTCGAGCAGCGTGAACCCGTCACCGCGCGGCAAGCGCTCAGCGTCCATCGGCGACACTCACCCTACCGGTCAACCAATCGACGCCGACGGCGACGCGGCGCTGTCCGTCGATCAGCGAGATTCGGCCGCCGGTCGAGCTGCCGTCGGGATTGAAGCGGATGTCGCCCTCGCGGGCCTGCCGCGCTTCGCCGGAGATCGTCCACAACTCGATCGAAAAACCGGCCGGCAACCGCCGTGGTGCGCCCGTACCGACGCGATAGCGGTGGTCGATCACATCGAGGTCGAACACGACCGGACGGTTGCTCAAGATCGCCTCCGAGCGCGCCAGCCGCAACCCCGCAGCTAGCTCGGCGCCGGTCGCCTCGAGGCCGAGCCCTCGGCTCCAGGGGGGCTTGTACCCGACGATCAAAACCAGGGCCAGGCCCAGTATGGCGAGCGTCACGAGGAGCTCGATCAGGGTGAAGCCGCAACGGCGATCGGCGCACAGCATGGTCGAGACCGGCCGCGACCGCAGCTCCCGCTCACACCGCGAGGTCATTGAGACTGAGCATCGCCGTCAGTAGCGCGCTGACGATGCCGGCGACGGCCAGGCCCATCGCGATCGTGATCAGAGGCACGGCGAGCGCGACAAGGCGCTGCATCATCAGCCGGGCCTGCTCGTCGTGGATATCAGCGGCTTTGAGCGCCATCGCCGAGAGCTGCGCCGCCTCTTCGCCGAGCTGCAGGAGATGGATGGTCCGCGCCGGAAACAACCCTGCAGCAGCCAGCGGCCGGGCCAGGCCGGCGCCGCCCTTGGCCTCGAGCGCTGCCGCATCGACCGCCGCCGCCGCCGCGAGATTGCCGAGCGCGTCCTTGGCGATGCCGAGTGCCGTGATCAGCGGCACCCCGTTCTGCAGCAGGCTGCCTAGCGTCCGCGTCAGCCGGGCGGCGAGGGTCTCGCGCAGCAGCCGGCCGGCGACTGGCAGATGCAGCATCAGGCGATCGAGCTTGAGACGGTTAGCGGGCCGCGCCAGGAGGTGGCGCGCGATAAAGCCTGCCGCGAGGGCGCCGACCAGCAGCCACGGAGCGGCGGCGCCGACTGCCGTGCCGAGCGCCATCAGCAGGCGGGTCGAGGCGGGCAGCTGGGCCCCCGCCTGTTCAAAGATCGGGGTGAACTGCGGCAGCACGTAGTCGAGCAAGAGCACGATCGAGCCGATCGCCGCGACGACCAAGAGCGCCGGATAGATCAGTGCCGACCGCAGGTTGGCTGTGAGGCTGCGCTCGCGCTCGAGCAGGGTGGCGAGGCGGTCGAGCGTTCCCGGCAAGGTGCCGCCCGCTTCGCCGGCGCGGACCAGGCCGACATAAAGGCTGGAAAAGCTGCGCGGCTCGGCGGCGAGTGCGGCTGCGAGCGAGCTGCCGCCGCGCACCTTGTCGCGAACATTGCCGAGGATCGCGCGGGCGCGGGCATTGCGCGAGTTGTCGACGACAAAGCGCAGAGCGCGGTCGAGATCCTGCCCTGCCGCCAGCATGATGGCGAGTTCGCGGGTGATCTCGCCGAGGGCTGCCTTGTCGAGGCCGCGGGTGCGGCCGAGCTCGATCTGCAGCAGCTCGCTCAGCCCTCTGCGCCCATCGGCCGGGTCGGCGCGCAGCACGATCTGTCCTTGGCGCTGCAGCCGCTCGACCACGACTGCGCGGTCCGGCGCCTCCATGACGCCGCCGACCACTTCACCGCCGCCATTGATCGCCGACCAGCGAAACGACGGCATGTCAGCTCCTCGCGCGCGGGCTCATTTGGCTTGCCGCCGGGTTAACGGAAGACCCGTCGCTGCGTTTAGGCGCCGATCGTCCGCCCGTCAACGCCGCTCCCGCGCTCGCGGTCCCGTTCCTCACCTCCATGCAATCAGGGAGAAAACTCCTCTTATGGCTCCGCCCTCGCCGAATCCCTCTCTCCACCCGCATTACGCGCGCCGATCGTGACGACACGATGGCGAGGTTCACAGCGCCGCGAAGACCGATGCTAAACGACCTCCTCTGTCGGCACCGACGGCGGCCTATCGCGACGCCCTGTCTGTCGCTGGGCGCGATCGAAGCCGATGCCCACGGCGCGCGCACTCCGATGCCGCCGGGCATTCGCGAGCCCGGCTGGACCGACCCCGCGTTTTTCGCGGAGATGGCGAGGATGGCGGCCGGGCGGGTGGTCGGTATCGGCAGGATCCGCGCATCCGATCGAAGTCGCCGCCGCGGTCGCCTTTTTTCGGCTCGCCGGAGGCTTCGTTCGTTACCCGCCGGCATTTCGGCGCCAGCGGCGGTATGGCGATGCTGTGATTGGAGTTAAGGTGTTCGACCAGCGCGAAACTCTCTCGCCCCGCTTGCCGGGAGAGGGTCGGGGTGGGGGCGCGTCGGCAACTGCACGAGCGCCCGCGAATATCTCGATTTGATGCTCGAATTCGGCGGTGAGGAAGTCGAGATCGTGCACGGCTCGCAGACCTACAGCATGAAGGCAAAACTGGAGGCTGCTCGTTGTAGAGGAGGCCGGAGCGGCAACCGCGACCGTGAAGTGCCTCGGGCTTTTAGGTCGCAAAGATCATTCGGTGATCGGCTTCGGCAAAAGCCGCGGCCGGCCGGTCGGCGATCTTCCGGCCTGCGCGCAAGCCGATCACCCGGTCGGCGAATTGGATCGCGAATTCGACCTGGTGGAGGCTGACCAGGACCGCGATCATGCGTTCGCGCGCGATGTCCCGCAAAATCGAAAGGACGCTCTTGGCCAATTCGGGATCGAGGCTGGCGACAGGCTCGTCGGCCAGGACGAGCCGGCTCTGCTGGGCTAGCGCCCTTGCGATCGCCACGCGCTGCTGCTGGCCGCCAGATAGACTGTCGGCGCGCTGCAGCGCATAGGGCAGCATGCCGACGCGATCGAGTGCTTCGAGGGCCAACTGGCGGTCCCGGTGCGGGAAGCGACGCAGCATCACCCGCCAGGTCGGCACCTGTCCGAGACGTCCGGCCAGGACATTGTCGAGCGCGCTCAATCGTCGGATCAGGTTGAACTGTTGGAAGATCAGACCGACCTCGCTGCGCCCCACCGACAACTGGCGGCCTCGAATGGCGTACTCGCCCAGAAAGACCTCTCCGCAATCGGGCTGCGCCAGCCGCGTCACGCATCGGAACAAGGTTGTCTTTCCCGCACCACTGGCGCCGAGTATGGCCACGACCTCGCCCGCGGCCACGTCGAACGACACGTTGTCGAGAACGACCCGGTCGCCGAACCGCTTTCTCAGTCCGACAATGCGGATCGCCGGGCCGCGCGGCGGCGATGCGAGGCTCACACCAGCCTCCGCCGCAGCCAGGCGCTGAACTGATCGATTGCGGTCACCATTGCGAGGATGATCACGATGATCGTGAACAGTCGTGCGAAGTCCAGCAGGTCGACGCTGTTCTTCAGCTCTTGCCCGATCCCGCCTGCGCCGACCACGCCGAGAACGGTCGAGGCGCGCACGTTGAACTCCCAGACATAGAGCGCGATCGAAGTCAGATTGGGCAGAACGTCCGGCAGCAGCGCATAACGGATGACTTTGAGGCGGTTGGCCCCGGTCAGCGCTACCGCTTCGAGCGGACCGGGTTCGACCGCCTCGATCGCCTCCGACCACAGCTTGGCGATCGAGCCGGCAGAATGGAGGCCGATTCCGAGGACCCCGGCGAACGGGCCCAATCCGACGGCGGCGACGAAAAGCAGGGCAAAGATGAACGAGTCGACGCCGCGAAGGATGTTGAGGAACCAGCGCATCGGCGCGTAGAGGAGAGCGCTTGGCGTGATATTCTGCGCCGCCACAATGCAGCACGGTGCCGCGATGAAGACGCCAATCGTCGTGCCGATCACCGCCATTGCCAGGGTTTCGACGGCCCGTTCGATCAGGACGCCGAGGTCTCGTGTGTCCGGCGGCCAAGCCTTGGCTGCCCAATGGGCCAGCCGCGGCAGCCCGCTCCAGAGTCGGCCGACATCGAAGTCGACAAAATACAGAGAGAGGCCATAGACCAGCAGTACGACCAGCAGCGCCGCCGTAAAACGAACCGGTGCCACGCCCAACCAGGAGCGCCCCGGGTCCGGATAGACGGCCTCGACCTCCTGCTTTGTCACCCGCGCGGCACCGGTCCTCAGTTTTGCGCCTTCTTCAACGCTCCGACGGCGAGGCCGGCATCCTCGATCGGCTTGTAGTTGGCGTGGGTCGACGCGACGAACCCGGTGTAGTGCTTTGGCAGAACGGCGGCTGCCTGCTCGTCGGTCATCGCCACCAGGATCTCCTGTATCTTCTTGGCGAGAACCGGATCGAGCCCGGTGCGCACGGCAATTGCATCGTTCGGCAGGTCATCCGAGGTCCACACGATCTTCGTGGCCTGCGGCGAGATCGCGCCATTCTCGATCATCGCCGTGCGATTGCGATCGAAATCGGTGGCCAGATCCGACTGACCATTGGCTACCGCGATCTCGTTGGCGGCGTGGGTCGCGCCCTCGTGATACTGGAAGTAGGTCTTGGGATCGAGCCCGCGCGACTTGAACCAAAAGGTCGGTATCAGCCAGCCCGAGGTGGAGCCGACATCGGCAAACGACATGCGCAGGCCCTTGCCGTCGTCGGGCCATTTCTTGATGTCGAGGTCAGGGCGGGCGATGACGATGGCGTGGTAGACCGGCTTACCGTCGTATTTCGCCGTGGCGATTGCGTCCCCTGCCCCCTGGTTATGGGCGATGACATAGCCCCAAGGTCCCATCCAGGCGACATCGACCTGGCCACTGGTCAGCGCCACCGCTATGCCGGCCCAGTCGGTCGTCGCCTCCAGCGTGTATGCGGCGCCGAGCCGTTCGGCAAGGTATTTGAAGAAGGGATCAAACGCCTTCTTGGTCTCTCCCGGGGTCGGCTGCAGCGGTCCGACCGCGAAATGGAGGGTGTCCGCCGCCTGAGCGCGGTGTTCGAGCCCGAGCGGCGCAACCGTCAATAACGCCAATCCGGCGATCGTCGCGCTCCTGGTTCGCCGGCAAATGCGGCTCGACAGAATAGACATATCCCACCCCCGGATGTTGTGATCGGCACGCCGCGCGGCAGACGATGCTACCCGCCGGCTTCGTTATAAGCGACCCGGCGAGGTTCGCGAGCCCAAACTTTCGTGAAGTTTCTTTCCGTATCGACGCCCGGCCTATACCGATGGCGCGACAACACCTATCATGCCCGATCTGCAGGGAGGCGCGCCGGAGCGAAAAACATGAGCGAGCAGCAGACGAGCCAATCCCTGAGGACACTGTCTTTTGCCCAGCCGACGCATTGCCGGCGCTGTGAGGGGCGGGTGGCGATCGTGACCGGGGCGGCGCAGGGGCTGGGCCGCGTCATCGCCAAGCGGTTCGCCGAAGAGGGGGCAAAGCTCGTCGTCTGCGACATCCAGGAGGACCGGCTCGCAGCGGCGGCGCGCGAATTGCGCGAGGAGACCGGCATGCCGTTCCTCGCCGTCGCCGGCGACCTGAGTGAGCCGGGGGTTGCCGACAATGTCGTCGAGCGCGCGCTCGGCGCCTATGGGCAGATCGATACCCTGGTCAATAACGCCGCCGCTCTGATCCGCCTCAAGCTCGTCGATTTCACCGAGGAGCTGATGCAGAAGGCAGTGCGCTGGAATGTCTGGAACACACTGCGCTGCTGCAAGGCGGTGCTGCCGCACATGATCGAGCGCCGCTACGGCCGCATCGTCAATATCGGCGGCGAGGCTTGGCGGACCGGCGCGCCTTACCACACCCTGCTCGCCGGCATCGGCAAAGGCTCGATGGTCGGCCTGACGATCACCCTCGCTGGCGAAGTCGTGCGCCACGGCATCACCGTCAACTGCGTCTCGCCGGGTGCGATCGAGACCGAGGCCGACGGCGCCCACAACCCGACGCCGCCCGGCTTTCGCGAGGCCGGCTGGACCGACCCCGCGTTTTTCGAAGATATGGCAAGGATGGCGGCCGGGCGGGTGGTCGGCATGGGCCGGCCCGCGCATCCGACCGAGGTCGCCGCCGCCGTCGCCTTTTTCGGCTCGCCCGAGGCGTCATTTGTTACCGGCCAGCATCTCGGCGCCAGCGGCGGCGTGGCAATGCTCTAAACAATGAGGCGGTGAGACAATGAGACACCGAGGTTGAATGCAGTTTGGCGCCGCTATTTTCTCATCGCCTCACGGTCTCATTGTTCAATTATTAGGGAGGAACGCCGATGGACATTGCGGAAATGCAAGACCTGATCGTCGATGACCGGCTGCGCGGCGTCTTTCGCGTCAATCGGCGCGTTTTCACCGATCCTGAGATCCTGGAGCAGGAGCGGCGCGAGATCTTCGATCGCAGCTGGCTCTATGCAGGCCATCAGTCGGAGATCGCCAAGCCGGGCGATTTCGTCACCCGCCGGATCGGCGGGCGCCCGCTGATCCTGGTACGCGACGGCGACCGGTACGGCACGTGCGTTCCTCAACACCTGCCCGCATCGCGGCAACATCGTCTGCCGCGAGCCCGCCGGCTCGACCCGCCTCTTCCGCTGTTTTTATCACGCCTGGGCCTTCGACCTCGGCGGAAGGCTCGCCGCGGTGCCGGGCGACGACGCCTACACGCCGGCCTTCGACCGTGACGCGCTCGGCCTCAAGCCGGCGCCGCGGCTCGAAATCTATCGCGGCATGATGTTCGTCAGCTTCGACCCCGCGATCGAAAGCCTGGTCGATTATCTCGGCAACGCCCGCGAATATCTCGACTTGATGCTCGAATTCGGCGGCGAGGAGGTTGAGATCGTGCACGGCTCACAAGCCTACAGCATGAAGGCGAACTGGAAGCTGCTGGTCGAAAACAGCATGGACGGCTATCACGCGATCCCCACGCATCAGCGCTTCTTCAACCAGTATCTGGCCGATATCGGCATGGACACGGCGAACTGGGCCGGCCCTAATCGCATCCAGGGCATCGGGCTCGCCCTCGGCGGCGGCCACGCGGTGATCGAGAACCGCGCGCGGGCATTGCCAATCATGGGCTCGGCGAAAACGGAGCTCGACGCGATCCGCGCCCGGCTCGTCGAGCGCGTCGGGCCCGAGCGTGCCCATCATATCGCCGACTACGGCCGCAACCTGTTCATCTTCCCCAATCTGATCCTAATTTCGTCATGGCACACGATCCGCACCTGGTACCCGCTGGCGCCGGACTACATCGAGATCGACGCCTGGGCCAACCTGCCGCGCGGCGAGTCGCCGGAATTGCGGCAGCGGCGCTTCGAGAACTTCATCTCGTTCCTGGGCCCGGCGGGCTTCGGCACACCGGACGACGTCTATGCCCTCGAAGGCTGCCAGCGCGGCTTCGCGGCCTGGCGCGAATTGTCCTGGTCGGACATGTCCCGCGGCATGGGTCGCGAGCAGCCGTCGAGTCAGGACGAGTTGCAAATGCGCGCCTTCTGGCGGCGCTGGCATGCGCTGATCCGGGGAATGCGCGGTCCGACCGACTGCGCCGATCGGCCCGAGCAGCGCGCAGCGGCCGAGTGAGGCAACGCGCGATGACGGGGGACGCTGCGCTGTTCACGGTCGGCGAAATCGAGCGCTTCCTGATCGACGAGGCGGCCCTCCTCGACGAATGGCGGCTCGAGGAATGGCTGGCGCTGATGGCGCCCGATGCCCGTTATCTGGTGCCGCCGCTCGATGCGCCGGACGCCGATCACCGCGACACGTTATTCCTGATCGCCGACGACCGGCGCACACTCGCCTCGCGCGTCCGGCAGTTATTGAGCGGCACCACCTGGGCCGAGAACCCGCGTTCGCGCACGCGCCGGCTGATCACCAACGTGCGGCTGCTCGCGGCCGAAGGCGAAGAAGCGCGTGTCACCGCCAACTTCGCGGTCTGGCGCTTCCAGCACGAGGCGACCGATGTCTATGTCGGACGTTATTTGCACGTCCTCGTGCGTGGCCCCTCCGGCCCGTTGTTTCGCGAGCGGCGGGCAGTGCTCGATCTCGAAACCCTGCGCCCGCACGGCAAGCTCAGCTTCATCCTCTAGCCTAGCCTTGCCAGTCCGCCGACCTCGAATTGGCAGCCTCGGTCTCTGAGGGATGCCAATGGAGGGGCGCTCCTCGGTAAACCGCTCTTCCTCCGGATCGGGAGAAAGGTGCTGAAAGGCAGGACGACTAGGGAGAAGGGTGGTCCGGAAGGCGTCCGATCCCCCTCACCACCTCCGTGCCGCCGTCGGACGTGTTTGGCACCGTCGACGGCGCTTCGTTGCCCTTGACTACGGCCGTCCTGCTGTCGGGCGTACTTTGCGAGGCCGACGGCGCTTAGCTACCCTTAACTACGGCCGTCCCGCTGTCGGGCGTGCTCTGCGGGGTCGTCGGCGCGTAGTTACCCCTGACTATGGCCGTGCCGCTGTCGGGCGCGGTTTGCAGCGCGGGCGACCTCTGAATGCCCTTGACCTTGACCGCGCCGCTATCGAGTGTGATTTGCCGCTGCGACGGCGCGTGGTTACCCCTGACGACGGCCGCGCTGACGTCGGGTAAGGTTGGCCGTGCCGGTGGTGTTTGGGTACCTCTGTCCGCCGCCGTGCCGCTCACCGGTAGGAATTGCGGCGCCGACGATGCCTGGGTACTTCTGTCGGCCGCCCTGCTGCTGACAGGCCCCTGCGCCGGGATGGACGTCGTCGAGGAATTTTCGCCAAGCCACGCCCAGAGGGCCAGGGCCCAGATGCCAACCGTGGCAAACCCGCTCACTGCGACGGCCGCACCCCGCAATCTAGTACGTCGTTTGCGCGTCCCCTCCTTGTCTGTACCGATCAGGCGCGCGTAGCCCGCCACACCCGCGGCGAACGAGGCGGCCAGCTTGCGCTCAACACGTTCGGTAGCCAAGCGGTGCTCCCAACGGCGTTGGACCGAATGGATTATCGGCTCCAGGCGCATTTTAGCTCTAAATGGGAAAGGGCTGGCATTCCCTTTCGCGAGGCCGCCATCCCATTCTTCGCGACATGCGGCCCGCCTCTTCCGATCTCGTCGGAGCAGGGCTGCAAGCGATTTCCCGCAGTGGCGGTCCTCGGCGACATTCGGTGCCACTTGGCGATTAACCCTCGCACGGCTAAAAAAGCGTCTCGGGGGTGACGATGACCGACGGCAGCGTTGTGCCGACACCGAGCAGCGTCCGAGAAGACGACGGTACGCGAAGCCTTGCGCGCCCGCGCCACGCTCTCGACGGTCTAACAGGTGCGCCTGCGCTCTACCGAAATTCCCTCGTTCAAACGCCGCCTCCTCGCGAGAGCAAGTCCGATGACTGGGCCACCGCTCGGATGGAGTGTGGCCTCGCCCGCGCGCAACGGCTCGACGGCGACCGGTCTGAGAACTGGGAGTTGGCCATCGCCGACTTTAAGGACGCTCTCTCGGTTTGGACACGCGAGAGCAACCCGGAAAGGTGGGCCGCGGCTCGCATGAATTTGGGCGTTGCCTACCGGGAACGCCTTGCCGGTGACCGGTCGGAGAATCAGGAGCAGGCCGTCGCTGCCCTGGAAGACGCCCTCTCGGTCTGGACGCGCGAACGCTATCCGGAAGAATGGGGTGGGGCTTGCCTGAACCTCGGCATTGCCTACTGGGAGCGCCTCGCCGGGGAACGATCGGTGAACTGTGAGCAGGCGATCGCCGCCTTCGAGGACGCCCTCTCGGTCTGGACACGCGACACTCGCCCGGACGACTGGGCAACCGCACGGATGAACCTCGGCGTTGCATACCGGGAGCGTGTCGCTGGTGATCGGTCGAAGAACCGAGAGCGGGCGATCGCCGCCCTTAAGGATGCCCTTCTGGTATGGACCCGCGAAGGCAACCCGGAAGAGTGGGCCGCCGCTCATGCGATCCTCGACATCGCCTACCGGGAGCGTTTCGAGGAGTGGCTGGAGAGCCGCATAACGATAGGGCCCGTCGCGAAGCAGGATATCAAAGTCATCGGCCTCGTAAGCTCGGCCCATTTCATGAGCCATTTTTTCCAGATTGTCCTGCCGCCGATCTTTCCGCTGCTGAAGGGTGCTTTCGGGGTCGGCTATACCGAGCTCAGTATCGTGATGACCCTGATGTACGCGACCTCAGGGTTGATGCAGACCCCAGCCGGGTTCCTCGTCGATCGGCTCGGCCCGACGCGCGTGTTGATCGGGGGTCTGGGGCTCTATTCCGCCGCGGTGCTACTCTACGGGTTTGCCCCCAACGTCTGGGTATTGGCGGCGCTGGCCGTCGCGGCCGGTTTGGGCAACTGCGTGTTTCACCCCTCCGATTACGCGATTCTGTCCGCTCGGGTCGAGGCGACGCGGCTCGGCCGAGCCTACGGAGTGCATAACCTCGGCGGCAGCCTCGGCTGGGCCGCGGCACCGATTGCCGTGCTGATCCTGAGTTCGGTGTTCGGCTGGCGCGCGGGTTTGACGATCCTGGGCGCGGCGGGCCTGCTGCTCACCCTCTATCTCGTCGTGGAATCCGCGGCGCTGACGACCGAGGGGCTGGCACCTGGGGCTGGCGACAAGGTGGTCAGTCCCGCGGGTATGTTCGTATCGCGGCCGATCCTGGTCTGCTTCGGCTATTTCACTCTCCTCGCCGTGGCAACCGTCACACTCCAAGCCTTCCTACCGTCATCGCTTGTGTCGGGCTTCGGTGTCTCGGTTCAGGTCGCGAACAGCGCCCTGACTAGCTTTCTTGTGGGGT
The DNA here is from genome assembly GCA_963796155.1 of uncultured Alphaproteobacteria bacterium. Lineage (GTDB taxonomy): Bacteria > Pseudomonadota > Alphaproteobacteria > ATCC43930 > CGMCC-115725 > AP-15. The sequence continues at coordinate 262,958 of CAWCKT010000006.1, forward strand.
CCGCGCTCGGCATGTTCGCCGGCGGCATCCTTGCCGACCGTTTCGCACGACACGAGCTTGTGGTGGCGAGCGGATTGTTGACGGCGGCGTCGCTGAGCCTGTCGATTGGGGTAGTGGCGATGCCGATCGCGGCACTCATCCTGTGTATTGCCGTAGCTGGCTTCGGCTTTGGTTGCACGACCCCGTCCCGCGATATGTTGGTGCGCGGCGCGACGCCGGCCGGAGCCACGGGCAGGGTCTTTGGCTTCGTCTATTCGGGCCTCGATCTCGGCTCGGCGATGACGCCGCCCTTTCTTGGCCTTCTCCTCGACCATCACCTTGCACGGCTAGTCTTCGTCTTTGCCGCTGTCATCCTGTTTCTCGCAATCAGCAGCGCCTTCCTGGTCGGGCGAAATAATGCGGGGCAGCGGCTCGCGCTCCAACCCGAACTCTCCTAGAGTAGGCCGTTTCTGCGGGAGTCGCGCCGCCGTCAGGCCTCGCTGCGGATGCAGCGCGCGACCTCCTCGATCGTCGTGTCGCCGTCGAGTACCGCGAGCAGGCCGCTGTCGAAGATCGGGCGCATGCCGCATTCGATCGCAACGCGCTCGATCGCGGCGTCGTCGGCGCCTTCGAAGATCAGGCGATCGATTGCCCGCGTCGGCACCAGCAACTCGGCGATCGCCCGGCGCCCGCGGAATCCGGTGCCGCGGCACTCGGGACAACCCACCGGACGGTACAGCGTGATCGCCTTCGCCGGTGCCAGCCTGGTCATGTGAAACCGCTCGATCAGCGCCGCCGGCGCTGCCTCCGCCACCTTGCATTCGGGGCACAGCCGCCGCACCAACCGCTGGGCCAGCACCGCCTTCAAGGTGGCCGTCATCAGGTAGTCCTCGAGCCCCATATCGCGCAGCCGCGTCATCGTCGCCGCAGCCGAATTCGTATGCACGGTCGACAGCACGAGATGGCCGGTGAGCGCCGCCTGAACGGCGATCTGCGCGGTTTCGAGATCGCGGATCTCGCCGATCATGATGACGTCGGGATCCTGCCGCAGGATCGAGCGCAAGAGGCTGGCGAAATTGAGGCCGATCTGCGGCTTGACCTGGATCTGGTTGATCCCCGCGAGCTGGTATTCGATCGGGTCCTCGACGGTCACGACATTGCGTGCGACCGTGTTCAGCTTGAGGAGCCCGGTGTAGAGCGTCGTCGTCTTGCCGCTGCCGGTCGGACCGGTCACCAGCACCATGCCGTTCGGCAATTCGAGGGCGCGTTCGATCCCCTCGCGGATATCCGCCGGCAAGCCGAGCTTCTCGTAGTCGAACTCGACGGCGGTGCGATCGAGCACGCGAAGCACGACCTTCTCGCCGTGCAACGAGGGGATTGTCGACACCCGGAAGTCGATCTCGTGGCCGCGCACGGTCAGCTTGATGCGGCCGTCCTGCGGCAGCCGGCGCTCGGCGATATCGAGTCTGGCCATGATCTTGATGCGCGAGATGACGGCGGCCTGCAGCCGCGCCGGCGGCGGCTCGATCTCATGCAGGACCCCGTCGTATCGGTAGCGCACCCGAAGCCGGTCAGGAAACGGCTCGAGGTGGACGTCCGAGGCATGGGTCTCGACTGCCCGCGCGATCAGCTGATTGACGAGCCGGATCACCGGCGCTTCGCTCGCCAGATCCTTGAGCCGCTCGGCATCCTCTTCGGCCGGCTCGGCATCGGGCAGCACCTCGTCGAGCAGCGTCGTGCCGTCGCCTTCGCCCAATTCGGCATAGAGCCGGTCAAAGGCGCTTTCGAGTTCGATCGGGACGGCGACGGCGACCACCACCGGCTGGCCCACCGCCGCCGCGACCGCGCTGCGGGTAAAGCCGTCGAGCGGATCGGCCATCGCGAGGGTCGTGCAGTCCTCGGTCGCGGCGATGGGCAGCGCGCGGGCCCGGCGCAGAAATTTGGCCTTCAACCGATCGAGAAACAGCGGCGCGGGGGGATAGTCGGCGGCCGCCACGAGCGGGGCCCCGATCAACCGAGCCAGTGCCTCGGCAAGCCCGCGTTCGCTGACCAGGCCGAGTTGGGTCAGCACCTGGTCGAGCCGGCCGCCGGTTTCATTGGCGACGCGACGCGCGCGGTCCAGGGTGCGCTGATCGATCGCGCCGCTTTCGACTAGGGTCGCGCCGAGCTTCGCGAGCGCGTCGGCAGGGTCCCGAGCGGGCGGTGGGGCCTCGGGCGCCGGGCTCAACGGGACATCGAGTGCGATCGCGTCGACGGTCATCGCGCCACTATATCCGAAATGCTCCTAATCGTTTAGCGGACCGAGTGCCGCCTCGGCGCTCCGTCAAATTCCCTGCCGGCAGGGAAAAAACCTGCTACGAAACTCATGAATATGTTATTTATCAGTCACTTGCGGGTCGTTTGGGACGCCGCTCGGACGGCGTCACAGGGAATGATTGACGGTTCGGGGGACACGAGCAGCCCTCGATCCTCAAGCGCGACAATACGCCAGGATCTTGGCGCCAAGATGGCGAAGCCGCGCATCGAGCAAGTGCCCCTGCTCCCCAGCCTTCCCTTCCGCAAGCGGGGGAGGGTTAGGGAGGGAGGAGGCACGACGAGCCTGGACAACACCGGCCACGGGGATTGATGGTGTCCGGAATTCGGGTTCAGCCTTGCGGGGGCATGTGTTCGCGTGCGCCGGGCCGGCGGCATGGAGCTCTCTCGTCGCCGCCCCCTTTGTCGGCAGCTTTCTCGGTGTCGTCGTCCGGCGCCTGCCCGAAGGGCGGTCGATCGCCTGGGGGCGGTCGCGCTGCGAGTATTGCGGGGCGGCGCTCAAGGCGCGCGATCTCGTGCCGCTCTACAGCTGGCTCGCCGCCAAAGGCCGGTGCCGTTTTTGCCGCCATCCGCTCGGTTGGTTCTATCCCGGGATCGAGCTCGCCGCCCTCGCGGTCGCGCTGGCCGCCGTCGCGGTCGATCGTGGCGCGGAGCTCTGGCTCGATTGCCTTTTCGGTTGGTGGCTGCTCACTCTCGGCTGGATCGACCTCCAGCGATGGTTGCTGCCTGACGTCCTGACCCTGCCGCTCGTCATCGCCGGTCTTGCCGCCGCCGCGGCCCTCGATCCCGAGCAGCTGACCGACCGCGCGCTCGGCGCCGCTCTCGGCTATCTCGCTCTGCGGGTGATCGCGTTGCTCTACCGGCTGCTGCGCGGGCACGAGGGACTGGGCCACGGCGACGCCAAGCTCTTGGCGGCGTCGGGCGCATGGGTCGGGACGAGCGCGCTGCCGCAAGTGGTCCTCGGCGCCGCGGTCTCGGCGCTCGTCGCGGCCGCCTGCCTGCGGCTCGCCGGCGTCCGGCTCGACGCCCGATCGGCCTTGCCGTTCGGCCCGTTCCTGGCGCTCGCGACCTGGCTCATCTGGCTGCTCGGTCCGTTCTTCGGGTGATTTCGGGACCGGACCGGGCGAGCGGACTGCGCCCTGCCGAAAGGAAACGCGCAAATCCTGAGGCGACGTTAACGTTAAATTTCTTCCGGTACTAAAATTAACCGAACCCGAGAAATTCCGCGGCGTCGTGTTTGACAAAGGAAACCTAAAGCACGATAATTTTGCACAAAGTTATCATAAAATGTCGGAGTAACTCTGTCACGAGATCCAGCGGCACAACCGGAGAAACATTAACTCAGCCGGTTGCGCCGGTTAACGGGGTCTCCGACAAGTGGCGAAGGTATTGCTGGCCGAACATTGAGGAGAGGTCATGGCGACTATCCAATGGCTGACCGGCGTCAGCGGCGATTGGAACACCGCGAGTGATTGGAGCACGGGGACCGTTCCCGGCGCCGGCGATGACGTCACAATTAGCGCAAGCGGCACGTACACGGTCACCATCAGTGCTGCGGAAGCGGCGCATTCGCTCACGATCGACGACGCGGGGGCGACGGTCAGCGATAGCGGCACTCTGACGATCACGTCGACGCTCACCGTTTCCGCCGGCACGTTCGAGCTGAACAGCGGCGGCACGATTGCGGGCGGTACGCTCAGCGCCACCGGTGGCACCTTCGCCTTCGATGGCGGCACACTCAACGACGTGACCTATGACGGGACATTGGACCTGTCGCCCAACAGTTCGAGCGTGATCATCACCAACGGCCTGACCGCGACCGGCGCGAGCGGCACCGGGCCAGGGACGGTCAACCTCACCGGCATCAGCGATTATGTCTATTTCGAAGGGACGCAGACCTTCGACAAGGCGACGATCAATCTCGGCAGCAGCACCGGATATGATGATGCGATCTACCAGTATGACAATACCGGGGCGGGCAACGAGACACTGACGCTGGGCCCCAACCTGATCGTCAACGCCGCCAGCACCAACTACGTCTATATCGGCACCTACTACGACTACACCGGCGACGGCATCGTCAACGAGGGGACGATCAATGCCGAGGGTACGAACGGAAGGCTTTTCGAAACGGCGCTGAACTTCACCAATGAGGGGACGATCACCGTCACCAACGGCGAAACGTTTTACGAGTATTACAACTTTACCAACGCCGCCGGCGCCGCGCTGAGCATCACCGGCCCCGGCTCGACCGGCTATCTCGGCTATGGTGGCAGCTCCTACTCGTGGTCGAACGCCGGCACGATCACGATCGGCAGCGGTGCTGCGCTGTACCTCTATAACAGCTTCACCACGGCGCAGCTGGGGACGATCACCGCCAATGGCGGCTCGATCGCGGGTACGGTCTATCTCGAAGGCACGCTGACCAACAGCGGCGCGAGTGTGGATGTCGGTGCGGGGACGGCGCTGCCGCACGTGGTGCTGGCGAGCAGCGGCACGATCGTCGGCGGCACGATCGTGGATGAAGGCTCGGGCCTGGTGTTCTCGGGCGGCACGCTCAACGGCGTGACCTATGACGGGACATTGGACCTGTCGCCCAACAGTTCGAGCGTGATCATCACCAACGGCCTGACCGCGACCGGCGCGAGCGGCACCGGGCCAGGGACGGTCAACCTCACCGGCATCAGCGATTATGTCTATTTCGAAGGGACGCAGACCTTCGACAAGGCGACGATCAATCTCGGCAGCAGCACCGGATATGATGATGCGATCTACCAGTATGACAATACCGGGGCGGGCAACGAGACACTGACGCTGGGCCCCAACCTGATCGTCAACGCCGCCAGCACCAACTACGTCTATATCGGCACCTACTACGACTACACCGGCGACGGCATCGTCAACGAGGGGACGATCAATGCCGAGGGTACGAACGGAAGGCTTTTCGAAACGGCGCTGAACTTCACCAATGAGGGGACGATCACCGTCACCAACGGCGAAACGTTTTACGAGTATTACAACTTTACCAACGCCGCCGGCGCCGCGCTGAGCATCACCGGCCCCGGCTCGACCGGCTATCTCGGCTATGGTGGCAGCTCCTACTCGTGGTCGAACGCCGGCACGATCACGATCGGCAGCGGTGCTGCGCTGTACCTCTATAACAGCTTCACCACGGCGCAGCTGGGGACGATCACCGCCAATGGCGGCTCGATCGCGGGTACGGTCTATCTCGAAGGCACGCTGACCAACAGCGGCGCGAGTGTGGATGTCGGTGCGGGGACGGCGCTGCCGCACGTGGTGCTGGCGAGCAGCGGCACGATCGTCGGCGGCACGATCGTGGATGAAGGCTCGGGCCTGGTGTTCTCGGGCGGCACGCTCAACGGCGTGACCTATGACGGGACATTGGACCTGTCGCCCAACAGTTCGAGCGTGATCATCACCAACGGCCTGACCGCGACCGGCGCGAGCGGCACCGGGCCAGGGACGGTCAACCTCACCGGCATCAGCGATTATGTCTATTTCGAAGGGACGCAGACCTTCGACAAGGCGACGATCAATCTCGGCAGCAGCACCGGATATGATGATGCGATCTACCAGTATGACAATACCGGGGCGGGCAACGAGACACTGACGCTGGGCCCCAACCTGATCGTCAACGCCGCCAGCACCAACTACGTCTATATCGGCACCTACTACGACTACACCGGCGACGGCATCGTCAACGAGGGGACGATCAATGCCGAGGGTACGAACGGAAGGCTTTTCGAAACGGCGCTGAACTTCACCAATGAGGGGACGATCACCGTCACCAACGGCGAAACGTTTTACGAGTATTACAACTTTACCAACGCCGCCGGCGCCGCGCTGAGCATCACCGGCACCGGCTCGACCGGCTATCTCGCCTACAGTAGCGGCGGGCTTACCAACACCGGCACATTCGAGGCGACGAACGGCGGATTGCTCGACGTTACGGCTGCGCTCGCCGGCGCCGGCCAGCTGATGATCGGGGCGGGGTCGGAAATCGAGCTGGGCGGCGCTACGAGCCAAAATGCGACCTTCCTCGGTGCCTCGAACGCCAAACTCAGGATCAACAACGCGCGGACGATCACCTACGGCGGGACGATCGCGAGCTTTGCCGCAGGGGACATCCTCGAGCTTGGCAGCACGGTGGCGACCACCGCGACCCCCGGCACATTCAACGGCACGACGACGTCGCTGACGGTCAATCTCAGCGGCGGCGGTACGCTGACCTACACGCTGGCCGGCGATCTCAGCTCCGACACCTTCAATGTGACGCTCGTCAATGGCGGTGTCGACAGCGACATCACCGTAACCACGAGCATGACCTACGACTGGGACGCCGGCAGCGGGACGTGGAACACGTCGAGCGGAGCGGATTGGAACCCGCCGGGCAACGGCACGGTGCCGGGCTCGACTTCCGATGTCACGATCGGCACCGGTCCGGGCGGCACCGTGACATTGACGCAGAACCAGACTGTCGACAGCCTGTCGATCACCTCCGGTTACACGCTGGCGGTCGAGGACACGTTGATGTCGGCGGGGGCGATCACCGTCAACACCGGCGGCAGCCTGACGCTGAGCGGCGGCACGATCAACGCCAGCGCGATCACCGGGTTGGGGACGATGCAAACCCAGGCCGGCAGCACCGGCACGCTGGACGCCGTCACGATCGCCGCCGGAGCCACCTACACGGCGAGCGACGGCGCTGTAACCGACATTCTCGGGACGATCACCGACGACGGCACGCTCCAGGTCAACGGCGGGGGCGGCGCCAATGGGTTCCTGAACCTCACCGGCAATGTGACCTTGAACGGCAGCGGCGCGGTGACCTTGAGCACCGCCAGCGGCGGCGGCAGCGCCTTTCTCGAAGGCAACGGCCTGACCCTGATCAACGCCATCACGATCCAGGGTCCGGGTGTCGTCGGCAACGGCAGCCTGGCGGTCGTCAACGACGGGGTCATCGACGCCAACAGCGCGGCCAGCACCGTCCCATTGCTGCTCGACGGCTCGGGCGGGATCACCGACACTAACCTGCTCGAAGCGGCGGGTGGCTTGTTGATCATCAGCAGCACCACCGTCGACAACGCGGGCGGCAACATCACCGCCAATGGCAGCCTCAGCAATGTGGGGTTGGTCAACGCGACCCTCCAGGGCGGCACGCTGAACACGCTGGCCGGCGGGACGATCGACACTGTCGGCGGCACCACCGGCACATTGGACGGCAGCACGAATGGCGCGCTGGCGATCAGCAGCGGCAGCACCTACACGGCGAGCGACGGCGCCACCACCGACATTCTAGGAACGATCGCCAATGCCGGCGCGATCGAGGTAAACGGCGGGGCCGGCGCCAACGGTTTCCTCAACCTGACCCTCAATGTCACGCTGAACGGCGGCGGCACGGTGACATTGAGTACGGCTACTGGCGGCGGCAACGCGTTTCTCGAAGGCAACGGCGCAACCCTGACCAATGTCGACAACACGATCCAGGGGAGTGGGGTCATCGGCAACGGCAGCCTGGCGGTAATCAACCACGGGTTGATCGATGCCACTCCGTCGGGCGGCACCAGCACTCTGACTCTCAACGGCTCGGGCGGGATCACCAACAACAATCTGCTGGCAGCGACGGGTGGCGGCACGTTGTCGATCAGCAGCATAACCGTGGTCAACGCCAGCGGCAGCATCACGGTCGCTGATGCGGCCAGCACCGTGCAATTGGCGAACGCAACAGTCCGAGGCGGGTCGTTGAACAACACCGCCGGCGGGACGCTGGAGACCACTCCGGGAACGACCGCCACACTCGACGGCAGCACCGCCGCCGGCGCCGTCACGCTCAACGGAACCTACACGGCGAGCAACGGCGCTGTCACTGACATTCTCGGAGCAATCACCAACAACGGCACGATCGAGGTCAACGGCGGCGGCGGCGCCAACGGGTTCCTGAACCTCACCGGCAATGTCACGCTGAACGGCGGCGGCACGGTGGCGCTGAGCACCACCACTGGCGGTGGCAACGCCTTTCTCGAGGGCAATGGGGCGACCCTGACCAATGTCGGCAACACGATCCAAGGGACCGGCGTCATCGGCAACGGCAGCCTGGCGGTAATCAACGGTGGGGTGATCGACGCCACTCCGTCGGGCACCACCAGCACACTGACCCTCGACGGCTCGGGCGGGATCATCAACGCCAATGGCGCCACCGGCGGATTGGTCGAAGCGACGGCCGGCGGCACGTTGTCGATCAGCAGCGTTACGGTCGCCAACGCCAATGGCGACATCACGGTCGGTGACACGTCCAGCACTGTGCAACTGGCCAATGTAACCGTCCGAGGCGGGTCGTTGGGCAACATCGTCGGCGGGACACTGGAGACCGCTCCGGGAACGACCGCCACACTCGACGGCAGCACCGCCGCGGGCGCGGTGACGATCTACGGCGCCTACACGGCGAGCAACGGCGCTGTCACCGACATTATCGGAGCGATCACCAACAACGGCGCGATCGGGGTGATCGAGGTCAACGGCGGCGCCGGCAACAACGGGTTCTTGAACCTCACCGGCAATGTCACGCTGAACGGCGGCGGCACGGTGCTGCTGAGCACCGCCAGCGGCGGCGGCAACGCCTTTCTCGAAGGTAATGGGGCGACCCTGACCAATGCCGGAAATACGATCGAGGGGACCGGGATCGTCGGCAACGGCAGCCTGGCGGTGGTCAACAGCGGGGTGATCGACGCCGACAGCTCGGCCGGGACCGGCGAGCTGATCCTCGATGGCTCGGGCGGGGTGACCAACACCAACCTGCTCGAAGCGACGGGCGGCGGGACGCTGCAGATCAACAGCGTTACCGTCGACAACGCCGGCGGCAACATCACTGCCAATGGCAGCGGCAGCGTTATACAGGTAGTCAACGCGGCCCTTCAGGGCGGGGCGCTGAATACCCTCGCCGGCGGGACGATGGCAACCGGCACCGGATCGACCGCCACGTTGGACGGGAGCACCAATGGCGCGCTGACGATCAGCAGCGGCAGCACCTACACCGCGAGCAACGGCGCCCTCACCGATCTCGTGGGGACGATCGCCAACGCCGGCACGATCGAGGTCAACGGCGGGGCCGGCAACAACGGGTTCTTGAACCTGACCGGCAATGCCACCCTGGACGACGGCGGCACCGTGATGCTGAGCACCGCCACGGGCGGCGGCAACGCCTTTCTCGAGGGCAACGGCGCGACGCTGACCAATGCCGGCAACACGATCGAGGGGACCGGGATCATCGGCAACGGCAGCCTGGCGGTGGTCAACAGCGGAACGATCGACGCTACGCCCTCGACCACGACCAGTACGCTGACGCTCAATGGCAGCGGCGGGCTCACCAACACCGGAACATTCGAGGCGACGAACGGCGGGTTGCTCGCCGTCGCGGTGGCACTCGGCGGCGCGGGCCAGCTGAAGATCGGTGCCGGGTCGGAGATCGAGCTCGGCGGTGCAACCAACGAAAACGCCACGTTCCTCGCCGCCGGCAGCGCCAAGCTCAGGATCGACAACGCAAGATCGACCGCCTATGGCGGGGTGATCGCGGGCTTTACCCTGGGGAACATCATCGAGCTCGGCAGTACTGTCGCGACCGGCGTGACGTCGAGCTTCAACGGCACGAACACGATTTTGACGGTCAGCCGCACCAGCGGAGGCCCGCTGACCTACACCCTGGCGGGAAATTTCTCTGGCGACACCTTCAATGTCACGCTCGTCAACAGTGGTGCGGACAGCGACATCACTGTCACCAAATCGACGACCATCTCCACCGGCATCGTCCTCAGCAACCCGGCGACGCAAAACCCATACACCGTACCGGCGAACTACTACGTTACCAATACGACCACGGCCCACAGCGGCGACGCCGTCTACGGCACCAACGCCGCCGCGTGGAATTTCACCAATCTCGGCACGATCAAGGCGACGCGGAACCGCCGCCACGGGCGTCTACCTGAAAGCGGGCGGCAGCGTCACCAATAGCGGGTTTATATCTGCGGTTGCCGACGGCGTAGTTATCGGCACCGACGCGGGCAGCGTGGTCAATTCCGGCACGGTCCAAGGCGGCAATCTCGGCATCTGGCTAGAGGCCGGCGGCGCAGTGACGAATTCCGGCGCGGTCGCCGGCACTGGCCCGAGCGGCGACGGCGTGACCTTCGGAACGACCGCCGGCGGAACCGGTACGTTGGTCAATTCTGGGGTGATCACCGGCACTAATCTGGCTGTGTGGCTGGATGCCGGCGGCAACGTCACCAACGCTGCCGGCGCCGTGATCAGCGCCACCAACAATGCCGTCGTCATCGAGCACGGCACCGGCGCCGTCACCAATCTCGGCACGATCGAAAATACCACGACCGGCACCAGCTCCGGGATCTATCTGCAAGACGCCGGCACGGTCACCAACGGCGCGGCGGGCGACACGACCGCGCTGATCCAGTCGAACAACCGCGCGGTCATGATCGGCTTTGACGGCGGCGCCGGAACCGTCATCAATTACGGCACGATTATTACCACCCCAGCAGCAGCGACCCGGTTTACCGTCGAGCTGTTCTCGGGCGGGACGGTAACGAATTCCGGCTCGATCATCAGCGACGCCACGGCCAGCGGCACGGGAGCCATTCAGCTCAACGCCGGCGGCAGTGTCACGAACCAAGCGGGCGGTCTGGTCGAGGGTGCGGTGTCGGGGATTGTTTCGCAGGGCAGCCCGGGCACGATCGCCAATTTCGGCACGGTCGAGCGCAGCGCCACCACCGGGACCAGCGGAAACGCAATCTACCTGGGCGCCGGCGGGTTGGTGACGAATTACGGGATGATCTCGGGCGCGGGCAGCGCGTTCTTGTCGGGAACCGTGACGGCTCGTCCTGCCGTGGTCGACGCGCACAACCAACCCGCCACGGTTCACAACCTCGGCACCATCGCAAGCCCGCCCAATGGCAGCAACGGCATCAACCTGCTCGCGGGCGGCACGGTCGTTAATGGCGCGGGCGGCGCGACCAGTGCGACGATAACCGGCTCGGAGACCGGCATCTACATGGGCGGGACCCTCGGGGTTCCGACCTCGGGCGGGCTCGGCTTCGTCGATAATTATGGGCTGATCCAGGGGACGACCGGCCCTGGCGTCTTTCTCGCATCCGGTGGTGCGGTCACCAACGCGGCGAGCGGCGTGATCACCGCGGCGACAACCGGAGTAGTCATTGAGAACACTGCCGGCACGGTGGTCAATTTCGGTACCGTGATCAGTACGGCGACCGGGACTAGCGGCGCCGGCGTGTACCTCGGAGGCGGTGGCTCCGTAACCAACGAAGCAGGCGGATTGATCACGTCGTCTCACACTGGCGTGTCGTTCAAGAACACCGCCGGCACCCTCATCAATTTCGGCGTTGTTGCGAGTACCGCCACCGGCACCAGCGGCAGCGGGGTGTATCTCGGAGCAGGCGGAAGCGTCACCAACGCGGCCGGCGCGACGATCAGCGCACAGCGCAACGCGGTGTCGATTGGCAACACGTTCGCGACCTCTGCCGCGGCCTATATCGACAACCAGGGCACGCTGGCCGGCAATATAGGCGTCGCGGTTGGCGGTGCCGACACCGGCAACAACACCGTCACCAACGCAGGGTTGATCATCGGTACTGGCGGTACCGCGGTGCAGTTCGGCGCCGGCAGTAATCTGCTGACCGTCGATCCGGGGGCGGTCTTTTCCGGGATCGTGCTGGGCGGTGGCGGCAGCAACACCCTGGAGCTGGCCTCGGCAGCGAGTAGCGGAACGCTTTCCGGCATCGGCACCAATTTTGTCGGTTTCAGCACGGTCGAGGTCGATCCCTCGGCGGTCTGGCTGCTGACGGGCGCCAATACGCTGGCCGCCGGCTCGACCCTCGCGACTGCCGGCACCCTGCAAGACGGCGGCAGCCTGAGTGTCGGCGGGAGCTTTGTCGACACCGGCCTCGTCGCCATCGAAGGTGGTGCCGCACTCGATCTCTTGACCGGCGGCACCGGCAGCGGGAGCATCGCCTTTGCCTCGGGCGCCGTCCTGCAGATCGGTTCGCCCGGCGCGCCCGCTGTCCTCGCCAACCCGATCACCGGCTTCAACTCTGGCGACACGATCGACCTGGCCGGGCTCGTGGCCAATGGCGACACTTATGCCGGCGGGGTCCTGACCCTCAGCAACAGCGGCGCCGTGGTGGCTCAGCTGACCCTGGCGACGGCAATCGCCAGTCCGGTCTTCACCCTCGCCAGCGACGGCAACGGCGGCACGCTGGTCAGCGTCGCGCCGGCGGCGACCAACCTCTTCGACTTCGTGTTCACTTACAATGGCGGCGCGGACTACTACTACGGCACGGTGGCCGATAATGGGGAGTTTGGTTATTTCACGAACGAGATGCTCCCGTTCGGCGGCGGCACCTACGACATCTACAGCGAAGCGGGCACGACGTCGGAGGCTTCAGGCACGGTCTCCGTCACCTATTATTCCCATAGCGGTCCGGGCCAGGCTTCTTACACCCCGGTGCTGACCGCGGCCGGCAGCCCCGACGGGACGAATGGACTGGGCAGCGAAAGCGATTCGATCCTGGGTACCAATGGCGGTGCATATGCTTTCAACCCCTCGACGGAAGCCGCGATCCCGAGCAACACCCTCTACGGGTTCGTCTTCAACTATTCGAACGGTGCGGCCTATTACTATGGCACCGTAGCAGACAACGGATCCTTGGGGCCTTATCTGTCGCCGGCGGGTTCCGCCGGCTATTACTACATTTTCAGCGAGGGCACGACGGCCGAGCCGAGCGGCACGGTGATCATCAACGGCTATCGAAACGGCAGCCTCGCGACGACTTTTTCGACCGTTCATCCCGTCAGTGGCGTCGACGGCAGCGCCGGGCTGGGCTCGGAGACGGGCTCGTACTCCTTTAACGGCACTCTCTTTACGTTCAACGACAGCATGGAGGCCACCGATCCGCCCGCGTCGGTCTCTGCATCGAGCTCGCCAAACCCGCCTCCGCCCGGCGGCACCACGACCGACATGATGTTGGTTCGCGCCGACGGCGTGTACGAGATCTACGACATCGGCAACAACGCTGTCTTGGGCGGCTACGAACTCGGTCAGGTCGGCAACGACTATGTGTTTGCCGGCTTGGGCAATTTCAACGGCGCCGATACGACTGACATGATATTGCGCAGCAGCACTACCGGTGCGTTCGAGGTTTACGACATCAGCAACGACAACGTCACCGCGGCCGCCCCCCTGGGTCAGGTCGGATTGGATTGGCAGGTTGCCGGCTTCGGTAATTTCAACGGTCCCGGCGGCGGGACCGATATGATGATGCGCAGCAGCGCGGGCATGTTCGAGGTCTATGACATCGCCAACAACACGGTCACATCGGCGAACGCGCTCGGTCAGGTCGGATTGGACTGGCAGGTCGCCGGGTTCGGCGACTTCAACGGCGACGGCACGACCGACATGATGTTGCGCAACGTCAACACCGGCATGTTCGAGGTCTATGACATCGCCAACAACATGGTCGCGTCGGCGAACGCGCTCGGTCAGGTGGGATTGGACTGGCAGGTCGCCGGCTTCGGCGACTTCAACGGCGACGGCACCACCGACATGATGTTGCGTAACGTCAACACCGGCATGTTCGAGCTCTACGACATCCAAAACGACAAAGTGACTTCGGCGAGCGCGATCGGCCAAGTCGGGTTGGAGTGGCAAGTCGCGGGATTCGGCCAGGTCGACGGCGCCGGTGCCAATGACATGGTCTTGCGCGACACCCAGACCGGCGCATTCGAGGTCTACGACATCGCGAACAATCAGCTCACCGGGGCGGTCTCCTTGGGAGCAGTCGGACTTGAGTGGCAACTCGGCGGCTTCCCCGCGGATCCCCCGACCGGATCGACGGCGTTCATGACACATCCTCTGTAATTGCGCCGAATCGCCTAAACCGGAGGGGTGTCCGCCTATTCGATCTCCACCAGGTGGGTCGATCGCCGTCTACGAGCGCGCGCGCCGCGAAGGCAGTTTGTTCACTTGCCCGGCTGCCGGGGTCGCGGATCGATCTGCACGGTCGCCGTCATCCCGGCCGCCAGGACCACGCCCTCCGGCACCTGATCGATGTGGATGCGCACCGGGATGCGTTGCGCGAGACGCACCCAGGTGAAGATCGGGTTGACGGTGGCGAGCCCTTCCCCGTTGGGTTGCGCATTGGCAACGTTGATGCCGCGCGCGATGCTGCCGACATGGCCGCGAACGATCTGGCGGTAGCCCATCAGCTTGATGCTGGCCGGGTCGCCGACCTGGATCGGCTCGAGATTGGTCTCCTCGAAATAGCCGTCGACCCAGAACGAATCGGCGTCGACGACGGAGATCTCGTTCTGCCCGACATTGGCGTAGTCGCCGAGCTGCGCCAAGAGGTTCGTCACCCAGCCATTGACCGGAGAGCGGATTTCCGTGCGCTCGAAGGTTGACCCGGGCCTGGTCCAAATTGGCCACCGCCTGTTGATATTGGGCCTGGGAGACGACTGCGTTGCTTTCATAGGTTTGTTTTTCTTCCTTCGTGACCGCGAGGCTGGTCAACTCCTGCCGCCGCTTTGCTTCCCGCTCGACGTTCTGCATGTTGGCGTCGGCCTGCTGCACCGCCGCTTCTGCGAGGCTGACCGCAATCTTGTAGTTGGTCGGGTCGATGACCATCAACAGGTCGCCCTTGTGCACGAATTGATTGTCGGCGACCGGCAGCTGAACGATCTGCCCGGCGACCTGCGGCGCCATCGTCACGACATAGGCGCGCACCGTGCCGTCGCGCGTCCACGGCGCCCCCATATAAGCGTTCCACATCCCCCAGCCCAGCGCGCCGGCGACCGCGACCGCGGCCAAGGTGATGAGCGAGTGGAAGGATGCGCAGGCGCCGCCTGCGGCGCTTCGCGAGAAGCCGGCTCGGGCGACCAGACGGCTGCCGGATGGTCTGTCGCCGCTTCGCGCTTCGCTTTGGTTTCGACATCCGACATGGCGAACTCAGCGTCCGGCGACGAGCAGCACGATCGACGAGAGCACGATCATGTAGACAGCGAACGCGAAAAGAGCCGGGTGCCAGACGTGCTGCACCAAGCCGAAACGGGCGGCAAGGCGCCGCAGCCCGATTGTGACCATCCAAGCCGCGACCATCATCACCGAGATCGGCGCCACATAGACGCCGAACAGGTTGATCTCGGCGAACCTCACCCGGGCGCTCCTGCGTCGAAGTAAGCGGCATGTTGGGTGAGCGCCTCGGATATTGCAAGGATGCTGCCGCGCGCTCGGAGAGCGGCTGCACCGAAACGTGAGGCGAGCGCGCCGTCGAGATCGGCAAGCCTTGTGTTGGTTATTACGGAACTGCCGCGCGCGAAGGCCTCGAGCGCTGCATCGAGGGCGGAGCCCAGATCCAGCCGGCGAGCCATGTGGCGAAGCTGGATGATCTCGGTCCCTACCGAGAACGCCGCCAGCAGCTGCATGCGCTGCAGCGGTTGCGCCGCATCCGGCAGCGCCGAGAACCTGCCGTACATGCGCTGCTCCCAATCGTCGGGCGTATGCGGGATCGGGCCCATCGCAAGGCGGCGCAGATCGCGCAACGTCAGCTCCAGCAGCCGGCGGGTCCGAAATGCGGGCGACAGCGGCGGTAGCAAGCGAAACGACAGCGCGGCTGCGCCTATGCCTGCGACGATCGCCGACGCGGCATTGTAAAATTGCTCGGTGTCGTAGCTCATCGGGTTGGCGGGTGGGAGCAGAGGCACGAAATTAAACGCCATCGCGGTAAACGTCGCGGTCTGCCACGGCTGCGCGACCCCGGCGCCGGCTGGAACCAGGACGAGGCCGATCGCGAGACTGAAGGCGGCGAAGGTCTCCGTGTTCGGCAGCACCGCGAATGCGATGATTGCGGCGAAGACAGCGCCGAGGGCGGTGCCTACCATGAAACCCATGGCGGTGGCGTAGGCTTGGTCGGCGCGCGGCGCGAACAGGATGACGCCGACCGCGGCAAACGTGATGGCCAAGGCGCCGTTCGGCCATTCGGTAACGATCCAGAAAAGCTCGACCGCGCCGATCACGACAAGCGCGCGCCCGGCATTGACCAGAGCAGGAAGCCAATCGGGTATGCGGAGCCGGCGGAAGCCGCGAGCGCGAGCAACCGGCCGGGCAAGATCGGCAACGAGCAGCGCCAGCCCGTTGAGCGCATGCGAGATGCCGGCCAACACTTCAGCCGTCTGATCGGCGAGCAGCCGCAGCGACGGCGTGCCGGCTGGCAGCGCGACAAGCCTCCGCACGGCTGCGTCACACAGCCTGGAGCAGGCGGGTCGGGTCGGCCATCCAGCGTGTCGGCTCGTCTTGCTCAGGGCCCAGGCGAAGTTCTTCGGGCACTCGTGCCAGGACTGCGCCCGCCTGTTGCCGAGCCCGCTCCTCCGGCGATCGCGCCAGGAGAACCGCCGCCGTGCGCCAGCCGGCCAGAGCGGTGAGCAAGCCGTCGATAGCAATCTGCAGCACTGGAGAAAGGTAGCGGAGCTGGGAAGATTCCCCGATCGCCTCGTCGATGGTCGGGTCGAGCGCGATGACCCGTCGCACCAGCTCGCGCCGGATCGTCTGGGTTTCCTCAAATCCGCCTCCGGCGAGAACCAAGGTGCGGGTGAAGCCGCCGGCGATCTCGGCCGAAATGGCGGCGAACAGGGTCGCCCAGCCGGCGTCGCGCGCCGCCCAAATCCGTTGTCGCGAGAACGACGCCGGCGCAGACGATGCCGATACAGATCTCGCTGGCACGGTAGACGGCGAGCATGAAGGCCTGGCCGTTCGGGCCCCCGGTCGCGCCGAGCTGGTCGTTCGCGATGATCGCGACCGTGTAACCCGCGAGCGCCGCCGCATAGGCCGCGAAGTTGCGCAGCAAGGTGGCGACAAGCGCGCACGCGGCGCCCCATAGCGCCAGCCCTATCAGAAACGGCGCGCGGTCCTGCGGAAAGCACGCGGTCAGCACGACGATCGCGACGGCCCCGACCACGGTGCCGATCATGCGGAACCAGCCCTTGCGCAGCGAGGCGCCGAGATGCGGCTGACAGACGATCGCTGCCGAGGTGCCGGCCCAATACGCGTTGTCGAGTTCGAGCCAGAACGCGACGTAAAGCGCGAGGCACACGGAAGCCCACAGCCGCAGCCCAAAGAGCAGCGGCGGCCCCGCCGCCCGCAACGCATCCGCCAGCCAGACCATGCGCGAAGCAATGGGCGAACCCCGCGTCGGAGGCTCGGCCTCGTTGGGCGCCATAGCCGACATGGTCATTGCCGCGTTCCGGGTCCCTGTTGGCTATCACATTCCCGATGGACGCCGCTGTTACGTGCCCCAAGCGCGCCCGCGCCGAGCCTACAACCTCGCCTTGAGCGATATCTGCCCAGCCACCTGATCATATACGATGAATTCGGGGACATTTCTCTCCCGGCAGATCGAGATTGACGCAGGCGCCGGTCCAGGCCGGAGACATATCGCTGGCGGCGTCAAACGCAATGATTTACCCTCGCCCGACACAGGTTCCGAGCGCCGAAATGGCCGAGTCCCCAAACAATATCGACTTGCTGATCCATGATCAGAGCGTTCTCGACCCAAATGTTAAGAGAGCACGACGGCATCTCGCAAACGCTCTCTCGCACGTCTCCCCGAACCAACCTCCATATGGCTCGCGCTGGCAACCTCAGGTCGACGCCATTCGCCGAGATATAAGAGCCCTTGTGGACAGCACGTCGTGCCTGCATTACGCCCAGTATAATATTACTTTTGACGGTCGCCCGCCATTTCCAGCGGATCGGATGCTCATTCAGTTCCGGGAATGGGCCGTCGAAAATGAATTCCCGAACCTTATCCCAGCCTTGCGCGGGATGTCGGAAAATCCGTTATCCGGGCCGGAGAGTCTCGGCGAGTTCAATGGCAGGACGGTCAGCCGCGTCTTGTATTATCATGCTCGGAACGTTCTGGCTGGGATCACCTATGCGAACGAGCCAAGGCGTGTCTTAGAAATCGGCGGGGGATACGGAGAAATCGCCAGGCTGTGGGTGACCAACGCTATAGCCCCGGCCGAATCCTACGTCATTGTCGACATCCCCGAATGTCTTTTCTTTGCCGAAGTTGCGCTGAGATCCGAGTTCGGCGAGGAGGTCGGTTATTTCGAGCGAGACGATCCGGGGACGCGAATTTTGCTGATACCGATTCCGTATTTGAGCGAGCTCACGCGCACATCGGATCTTGTTGTCAACACCGGTTCGATGCAGGAGATGACCGACCAATGGATCGATTTCTATATGGATTGGATATCGAAGTCCGGGGCGCGATATTTTTATTCGCTGAACTACGCCGCTCAACCGATGTCGGTGATGGGCGAGAGTCGGAACTTGTGGACGCAACGCCCAGGTCCGGAATGGAGCACGCGGCATCTTCGTTTGAATATACCGCTTCTCGACTTGGAAGGACCGACACGCGATTATCTCGAGACGCTCTATGAGAAATCGCCTGCGGTGCGAAGCCTTCGGGAATGGTCGATTTATCGAGGCCACATAATGTCAAAGACAACATATGTCGAGGGCCTCGACCTACTGCGGCAGGAACTCACCATCGAGAATGCCAAGGCATTTGTCGACGCGGTGACGGCGCAAATGCCCTACCATCCCAAAGAACTACTGTACGTTGTTGAGTGGTTAACGAGGAACGGGCAAACGGATTATGAGTCGCTTGGCATCCAGTTGCGAGGCGAGCTGGGTGGTATGCTTTGCCACTCGCCCGTTCCGCTTTAAATTCTAGCCCCAAGAATTGTAGACAAAAAGAGTTGAAGAATTGGGGAGCAGATCAGGCGGCGAGCAGGTCGACGATTTGTTGGATGGCTTTGTCGGCGCGGTGGTAGGCGGTTTCGAGTTTGCTGGCCGGTTGGTGACGGGCATCGGGGCGGTGGTGAAAGCGGCTGCTCGCGAGGGGCCCGCAGAGCCGTTTGTGAAAGAACAGAAAGAGCAGCGCGACTTGGACGCCTTTTGGCGTGAGCCGATAGGCGTAGCGCGCGCCGTCGCGCTGTAAGAGGCCGTGGCCTTTGAGCTTGCGCAGGTCGTACCGGAGCTGGTTGAGCCGGTAGGTACTCTCGGGGAGGTGGAAGCTGGTGAGGACGGCGTGGTGGATCTGCTTTGCCGTCCAGCCGCCGAGATGACTGCCGCCATGCAGAAGGATTTCGAGGAGGCGGATGACGCGGGGCTCGTGGATCTTGATGCCAGGATAACGAACCGCCCCAACGGTGACCGGCAGGGCCAAGCGTTGGAGCAGCGGGAAGTCGACATGGACATTGAACCATTGGGCCTGGAAGCCGGCAAAGCGGTCGGTGATGGTGTGGAGGCGCTCGCGCACGGCCTGGAGATGCTCCAATCCTTTCTTGAGGCGGAAATCGGCGAGATTGTTGGAGACCAGCTCGTTGCGCAGAAAGGTCGAGAACTTTTCGTACTGCTTCAAGAAGGCGTTCTTGAAGCAGGCGCGGAAGACATGATGGCCATGCTCGATGCGGTCGAGGATGGTGGCGAGCTTGCCCTGCATCTTGCGGTGCACGCGTGTGCCGAAGATTTCGGCGATCTTGTCGGCGGTCAATCGCCACAGGCCGAGTTCGCAGCTGCGTTCGAACAGCTTGTGGATCGGGAAGTGGCGCTTGAAGATGAAGTTGCGGCAATACTCGATCTGGGCGATCGCATAAAAGCGTGACAGCTGGAACTGTTTGCGTTCCTTGGCGGAGAACTTCGGCCCCAGGATCAGGGTCCAGTAGTCGAGCCGCTGGCGGATGATGTCGGCACTGAGCTTGTCGGCGGCGGCCTGCAGCGCGGCGACGTCGTCGACGGCGAGAAAGGCATTGTCGGTTTTGCGAAAGCCGATTTGCGCCCGGTTCAGCTCCTGCTCAATGAAGCTGTGGCCGTTGAGGTAATAGCTGGTCTGAAACGGAAAGAACGAGCCCACCCGCATGACGATCGGGCCCAGAACCTCGTCGCGGATGTAGAAATAGTAGTGGGTGAAGCGGCTGCGTTGAGGAGCGAGGATCCGGTAATTGGGATCCTTGCTGGCGTATTTCGGCACGGTAACGCGAAAGGTGGCACCCTGCTCCATGCTCTTGAAGATGAAGTAGACGCCGTAGGCGTCTTGCCGCGCCATGCGGCGTTGCCAGGGCAGAACATGATCTTCCTTGCGCACCCCCTTCTCGGCCCACTCGACCGGCAGCCGACGATTGCGGGCGAAGGCTTCCACCCAGGCCTGGTAGTCGGCAGTGCGCTGCCTGAGGACCTCTTTATCGACCGTGGCGACGCCGACCACGTTGCGGAAGAAGTGCACGACCTGCTCGGGTCGCGACAGGCCGCTGAGATAGCCGTATATGACGATGCGGTCAAAGCAGTGGTAGACAAAGGCCAGCAGGTCGCCGAACAGCTGAGTGAACAATTCCATGGCATTGCCCCCGAGACCCGCCAGGGGTCGCAAAACCATCAAGCGTGGACCGGGCCAGCAGATCGTCGAAGGCCGGAGTTTTCGGCTGGCCGATGAAGTGCGCTATATTCAGCGCCGCGCCGCCGGGCACGACAGCCGCATCCTCACCATCGGTCAGCTGGTGCTGTTCTCCACCCAAACCGGCGATGCCTGGCTGCTCGACCCCGCCGACCGGCTCGCCCTCAGGCTGGCGCGAGACGGGCAGAGTGAAGCAATCCACATCGAGGAAACCGATACCACGTTTGCGATCGCCTGGAAGGGCCGCTATCGCATCGAAGGACCGGCCTTCATCTATTCCGATCGCGATACCGGTCGGACCACCACCATCCTCGGCTACCCGACCGACAAGCTCGCCCTGGCGGCGTGACCGAGAAATTTCAAATATTTTTGGTTAGAACTATCCTGACTTGTAGCAGTTCGTCGATCGAGATCGGTCCTGTTCAAATCGATCCTGGCTGTCGGCTGCAGCAGACACGCATCGCGTTGAGCTCGAAATTCCCCTGGCTGCCGGCGAAGGCGACGGCGTTGTCTTCGCTGATCACCTGGACGGAGACCATGACCATGGCCTCTTTCTGGGTCGGTTGACCTTGCCTCGTGCGCTAGTAGTGCTAGTATTGGAAGCAGAGATTGGTTTCCTCTCTGTTCAGAAATGCATCTCAACTTTCACTCGGCTACGTACGGCCTGACCATTTTCGCCGGATCGACGACGCGGTCGAATAGCTCCTCGGTCACGAAGCCGAGCTTCAGTGCGGCGGCCTTCAAGGTAAGGTCATTGTCCAACGCGTAGTGTGCAATTTTCGACGCTTTGTCGTAGCCAATGACCGGTGAGAGCGCCGTCACCAGCATCAGGGAGCGGTCGACGTATTCTTTGATCTTCTTCAGATTCGGCTTGGTGCCCTCGATCAGGAACTTGCGGAAGTTTGTGCACCCGTCGCTTATAATCGTGATCGAGTGCGTAATGTTGAAGATCATCAGCGGCTTATAAACGTTCATCTCCAGATAGCCGCCGGCGCCGCCGAAACCGACCGCCACGTCGTTGGCCATCACTTGCGCGGCGATCATGGTCAGCGCCTCGGCCTGGGTGGGGTTCACCTTGCCGGGCATGATCGATGAGCCGGGCTCGTTCTCGGGGATCTGCAACTCCTCAAAGCCGGCGCGCGGGCCGCAGGACATCAGGCGGATGTCATTGGCGATCTTGTAGAGCGATACCGCCAGCGTGCGGAATGTTCCAGAGAGCTGCACCAGCGCATCATGCGCTCCCTGCACGGTGAATTTGTTCGGCGCGCTGACAAACGGCAACCCGGTGAGCTTCGCGATCTCCGCTGACCGCCTCGGCGAGTTCTTACGGCCCACGCCAACTATAAGCGGGTCAGCTCCGGCGAGGTGGCCGACATCTTCGTCGGGTCGACGATCTCGTCAAAACGCTTCTCGTCGATAGCGCGAGGCGAGTGCCGCCTCTAGGGTCAGGTCCTCGTCATGGCCTTGTGGGCGATCGCCGAGCTTTGTCGTACCGATCACGGGCAGCGCGGTCACCAGCATCAGCGAGCGGTCGACCATCTCGTCGATGCGCTTACGGTTGAGCTGCGCGCCCTCGACCGAGAAAAGCCGCAGCTTGTCGCACGCATCGCCGAGGATGCGGGCGGAGTGAAGGAAATTGTTGATGATGATCGGCGCATCGCGTTGAGCTCGAAATTGCCCTGGCTGCCGGCGAAGGCGACGGCGTTGTCCTCGCCGATCACCTGGATGCAGACCATGACATGGCCTCCGCTGGGTCGGGTTCACCTTGCCGGGCATGATCGAGGAGCCCGGCTCGTTCCCGGCACAGCAGCTCGCCAGACCGCAGCGCGGGCCGGAAGCGAGCCAGCGCATGTCGTTGGCGACTTCATCAGCGCGACGGCAGGCCGCGCAGCGCGCCATCGCGCCGACCATCGCGTCGAGCGAGCCGCGCGGAACTTGTTGGGCGCGGTGACGAAGGGCGGTGAGCTCGGCGAGGATGTCGGGAAAGCCGGGAGCCGCGTTGATGCCGGTGCCGACCGCGGTGCCGCCGAGCGCCAGCCGGTACAGCCCTTCAGCGCCTCTATCCGCTCGATATTGTCGTCGAGCATTCCGTGCATAGCCGGACCATTCCTGCCCCAGCGTGATCGGCGTCGCATCCTGCATGTGGGTGCGGCCGATCTTGACGATGTCCTTCCATTGCTCGGCCTTCCCCGCAATGGCGGCAGCCAGGCCCGGCACGGCAGCAGCCGCCCCTTGACGTTGACGGCTGCGGCAATGTACATCGCCGACGGAAACGAGT
The DNA here is from genome assembly GCA_963796155.1 of uncultured Alphaproteobacteria bacterium. GTDB lineage: Bacteria > Pseudomonadota > Alphaproteobacteria > ATCC43930 > CGMCC-115725 > AP-15. Next base: position 286,076 of record CAWCKT010000006.1, read on the forward strand.
CGTTCGACGATGCCATGTTGACGTCGTCGTTCGGGTGCACCGGCTTTTTGCTGCCGATCTCGCCGCCGAGCATTGGATCGCGCGGTTGGAGAAGACTTCGTTGACGTTCATGTTCGACTGCGTGCCTGACCGGTCTGCCAGACGTAGAGCGGGAATGTCGTCGAGCAGGCCCTTGATCGCTTCGTCGGCGGCGCGCACGATGGCGTCCGCCTTCCACTGTGGCAGCCGCCCGGCTGCGGCATTGACCACTGCCGCGGCCTTCTTGACATAGCCGTAGGCGTGATAGACGCGCTTGGCATGCGGTCGTCGCCGATCGAGAAATGGACGAGGCTGCGCTGCGTTTGCGCCCCCAATAGCGGTCGGCCGGCACTCGATCTCGCCCATCGATTGGTCTTGCCGCATCCCGTCGCGCGAATACCGATCGGGATCTCGTGCAGTGGGATGGGTCTGGTCGTTCATGTCATCGCTCCTTTCGGTGTCTTAAAGAGCTTGGCTCAACGGAAGTCTATGGGCCTCGCTGCTCTCTTTCTGCCTCGGGAAAACTCAGGAATTTTTTTGCGCGAGCCAAAAATCGCGCCGGATCACGGCTACGACGCTTGGGATAATCGAAGGCCTGGCAGGGAAACGGCAGGGAAGCTCGAAAAGCCTCGGATCGTCGTTTGGCTCGCCGATCTTGCGCGATAACATTCATCATTGACAATATGCTGGTCCTGCTATATGGGGCAAAACTTCGAGGTGACAAGAGGGCAGCGCTGTCGCCCCACGCCGCGACGGGTGAAAAGGATGCTAGGATACTCACTGAGATTTCGCATCCATATCTGGCTGGCTCTCAATGCAGCTTCACCGGCGGGCCGGTACGGCGCGACAGACCGCGTGCCAGAAAGCCCAACACGGCCCGTCGGGTACCATGCAACGCGCGCTCGTGCAGCATGCGCAGCGAGCGATACATGATCCCGGCAACGAGACCCTCGATGAAGAAGCCGCGGCCGAAAAGAAAGCCCATCAGGTTCCCCACCGTACTGTGCCTGCCGAGCGACACCAGCGAACCGAAATCCCGGTAGGTGTAGGGAACCAATGCCTCACCGCGCAGCCGGCGTTCGATCTGGCGGAGCATATGCGCGGCCTGCTGATGCGCGGCCTGTGCCCGCGGCGGCACCGGGGTAGCCTCGCCTTGGCGCGGGCAGGCGGCGCAGTCGCCGATTGCGAAGATGTCGGGGTCGCGCGTGGTCCGCAATGTCGGTTCGACCACGAGCTGGTTGATGCGGTTCAGCTCCATCCCATCGACGTGCCGCGACACCTCCGGGGCTTTGACGCCGGCCGCCCATATCACCAGTTCCGAGGCAATGAACGAGCCGTCGGCCAGCCGCAGGCCATCGGCTGTTACTTCGGTCACCCTTGCGCCGGTATGAACTTCGATGCCCATGCGGTCGAGCAGGCGGCCCGCCGCTTCGGAGATCCGTTCTGGCAGAGCGGGCAGGATGCGGTCCGCAGCCTCGATCAGCACGATGCGGATGTCACGCTCGGGATCGATGCGGTCGAGCCCGTAGGCAACGACTTCGCGCGTCGTGCGGTAGAGTTCGGCAGCCAATTCCGCACCCGTCGCACCAGCGCCGACGATCGCGACGTGAAGCTGGCCAGGACGTACCGGACCATCCTGCGTTTGAGCGCGAATGCAGGCATTCACCAAACGGCGATTGAAGCGCGCCGCCTGGGCCGGGGTCTCCAGCGGCACCGCATGCTCGGCAACGCCGGGGGTGCCGAAGTCATTGGCGAGGCTGCCGATTGCGATCACCAAGGTGTCATAGCCGACGGACCGCGGCGGCGTGATCTGGCGCCCCTCGTCATCGAAGGTGGCGGCGAGTTGCACCTCCTTGGCAGCGCGATCGACCCCGATCATCTCGCCTAGGCGGTAACGGAAGCCGTGCCAATGAGCCTGGGCGAGGTAGTTCAGCTCATAGTCGCCGGGGTCCATGCTGCCCGCCGCCACTTCGTACAGCAACGGCTTCCAGAGATGTGTCCGGGCACTCTCCACCAACGTGACATTCGCCCGCCGGCGCCGGCCGAGGCGATCGCCCAGCCGAGTGACGAGTTCGAGGCCCGCAGCACCGCCGCCCACTACGACAATCTTGTGCAGGCCCTCGTCTTCAACCGGCGCGTCCGAGCGGGTTGTCGCGCTCTCGATGCGCGGATCTGCGATCCCCGCATCGTCCTCAGCTTGGCGGTGCAGCACCTCCGCCATCGGATTTACTCCGGGTAGACCGGGCGATAAACCCGAGCGCGGATCAGGGAGCCGACGTCGTCCGGCCTCGTCACCCGCGCCAGTCCGTGGTCGAAGATGCGGGTGGCGACCCGCTCGGCCACATGCAGCGAAGCGTTCAAGATCCGCTCCCGCGGCGGGTAGATGAGCCCGGCCGCGAGGCTCTCCTCGCTGACCTGCTCGGCGATGGCCTGCGCGGCGGTGAGGAACATATCGTCGGTGACCCGCTTTGCCTCCGTGGCAAAGAGCGCCATGGCCGTGGCAGGGAAGATGTAGACGTTGTTGCCCTGGTTCGGGACGAATTTCCGGCCGCCGATGTCGACCGGCGGAAACGGGCTGCCGCTGGCAAAAATGGCGCGACCGTCGGACCAGCGATAGGCCTCCTCGGCCGAGCATTCGGAGCGCGAGGTCGGATTGGAGTAGGGAAAGATGATCGGTCGTTGATTGAGCTCGGCCATGGTTTCGATCACCTCACGGTTGAACAGCTTCGGGACCGCACTGACGCCGATGATTTCGGTAGGCTTGAGCACCTTCACCGCGTCGACGAACGTCGAGATCGGTGCGCGGTCCTCCGCAAACGGCTTCTGAAATTCCGCGAGATCCTTACGAGATGTGACGAGCAGGCCATTGATATCGAAGAGGGCGTTGCGACGCCGCGCTTCGTTTATATCCATGCCAGTCCCGGCCATGGCTTGGCTGATCAGCTCTGCAATCCCGGTCCCCGCCGAGCCGGCACCGAGAAACAGGAACCGCTGATCGGTGATCTTCTGTCTTGTGATGCCCAACGAGGCGAGGATCCCGGCGAGGGCGACTCCCGCGGTGCCCTGGATGTCGTCATTGAATGTGCAGATCTCGTTCCGGTAGCGCTCGAGAATCGGCACGGCGTTGATGTTCGCGAAGTCCTCCCACTGGATGCAGCATTTCGGATAGAGCTGTTGCACCGCGGTCACGAACTCGTCGACGAATTCCATATATTCTTCGCCTCGGACGCGGTCCTGCCTAAGGCCGAAGTAGAGCGGGTCGTCGAGCAGAGCTTGGTTGTTCGTGCCGACATCGAGAACGACCGGCAGGCAGTATTGCGGCGGCACGCCGGCACAAGCCGTGCAAAGAGCGAGCTTCCCAATCGGGATGCCCATGCCCCCTGCCCCGAGGTCGCCCAAGCCGAGGATGCGCTCGCCGTCGGTCACCACGATAAAGCGCACGTCCTTGTCGGGCCAGTGCTGGAGAATGTCGCGTACCCGGCCATGCGCGGTGATCGGCAGATAGATGCCCCGCGCCTCGCGGAAGATGTGAGCGAATTTCTGACATGCCTCACCGACCGTCGGGGTGTAGACCAATGGCATGTAGGTGGCCGGATCCGACATAAGGACTGCGTGGAATAGCGTTTCGTTGCGGGCCTGCAGGTCCGACAACACGAGGTATTTCTGCAGATCGTTCTCCAGATTGGCGATCTCGGCGTGCCGGCGCGCCACTTGCAGTTCGATGGTGGTGACGGCGGGCGGCAGCAAGCCTTCAAGCCCATAGGCGTGACGCTCCGCCATGGTAAATGCCGTGCCCTTGTTCAAGCGCGGGTTACGAAGAAGTGCATAGCCTGTAGGGTGTGCCGTGGTTGCTCCGGTCATGATCGATCTCCGATGGATGCGTGTTACGATACGGCCTGGGACCTCACCCGCGCTCGGCCATCATTCGCTTGGTATTAGAAATCGCGCGCGCCGGGTTGAGCCCTTTCGGGCAGGTTCTGGTGCAGTTCATGATGGTGTGGCAGCGATAGAGCCGGAACGGATCCTCGAGCCGGTCGAGGCGCTCACCGGTGCGCTGATCTCGGCTGTCGGCGAGCCAGCGGTAGGACTGCAGCAGGATCGACGGGCCGAGATAGCGGTCCTGGTTCCACCAGTAGCTCGGGCACGAAGTCGAGCAGCAAAAGCAGAGAATGCACTCCCACGACCCGTCGAGCTGGGCGCGTTCCTCCGGCGACTGGTGGCGCTCGCGATCGGGCGGCGGCTGGTCGGTTTGCAGCCAGGGCTCGATCAGCTCGTATTGCGCATACAACCCGCTGAGGTCGGGGACGAGATCCTTCAGAACCTGCAGGTGCGGCAGCGGCGTGATCCTGCTCGTCCCTTTTTTGAGGCTGTCCATTGCGGTGAGACACGCCAATGTGTTGACCCCGTCGATATTCATCGCGCAGGAGCCGCACACCCCTTCGCGGCAAGACCGCCGGAAGGACAGGGTCGGGTCGATCTGGTCGTTGATCTTGATTGGGGCGTCGAGGACCATTGGCCCGCAGTGGTGGCGATCGATGTCGAACGTGTCCATCGCCGGATTGGCGTTCTTTGCCGGGTCCCAGCGATAGATCCGGAAGCTCTTGACGTGCTCGGGCGGTTTTGGCAGCGCCCAGTGCTTGCCTTCGCCGACCTTCGAGTTTGCAGGCAGAGTAAATTCGGACATTTAGAGCTTCCGAGATTTGCGGTTACCGTCGCCCCCGCGAAAGCGGGGGCCCAGGGCACGCGACGGAACAATGGCCCTGGATTCCCGCTTTCGCGGGAATGACGAGAAAAGGCTGATTGATCAGAAGGCCTTCCATCTGCCCTCAGTGGGTGCGCTCGGCGGGCGGGAAGCTCTGCACCTCGTTGGAGAGCGCATTGAGATGCACCGGGCGGTAGGCGAAGGTGACTTTCCAATCCTCGTCCTTCCACGCGCAGGTGTGCTTCAACCAATTCACGTCATCCCGTTTCGGAAAATCCTCGCGCGCCTGCGCCCCGCGCGATTCGGTACGCGCAGCGGCGGAGTGGGCAATCACCACCGCCTGATCCGCGAGATTGGCAAGCTCCAGGGCCGAGACCAGCGCGACATTCCACTGTCGCGAGTCATCGTCGACGGTAACGCGCTCGAGCGGATCGCGCAGGGCCGCCAGCTTGTCCAGCCCCTCCTTCAAGATGTCGCCTCGGCGGAAGACGCCGAAGCTCGACTGCATCGCCTCCTGCATCTGCGGGCGGACCTCGCCGGGCTTATTGCCGCCCTTGCTGTGGCGGATCCTGTCGAAGCGCTGCATTGCGTGCTCTTCCGAGTGGCCGTTCGACTCGCGCACGTGTGATCCCGGCTTGACGATCTCGGCCGCGCGCAGCGCCGCGGCGCGCCCGAATACGATCAGGTCGAGCAGGCTGTTCGTGCCGAGGCGGTTCGCGCCATGGACCGAGACGCACGCCGCCTCGCCGATTGCCATCAGGCCCGGCACCACCGCATCGGGGTCGTCCTTGGTCGGACGGACGACCTCCGCCCTGATCGTGGTCGGGATGCCGCCCATCACGTAATGGACGGTCGGTATCACCGGGATCGGCTCCTTGTGCGCATCGACGCCAGCGAAAATGCGCGCGGTCTCGACGATGCCCGGCAGGCGCGCGCTGAGGACATCCGCCGGCAGCTGCTCGAGATGCAGGTAGATGTGGTCCTTCTTCTCGCCGACCCCGCGCCCCTCGCGCACCTCGATCGCCTCGGCTCGGCTGACCACGTCGCGGGAGGAGAGGTCCTTCTCGCGGGGCGCATATTTGGGCATGAAGCGCTCGCCGTCGCTGTTCGTCAGATAGCCGCCCTCGCCGCGGGCGCCCTCCGTAATCAAAACGCCCGCTCCATAGACCCCGGTCGGGTGGAACTGGATGAATTCCATGTCCTGCAATGGCAGCCCCGCCCGCAACACCATGGCGTTGCCGTCACCAGTACAGGTATGCGCCGAGGTGCAGGATTGGTAGACCCGCCCGCATCCGCCTGTCGCAATAACGGTCATATTGGCGCGGAAGCAATGGATCGACCCGTCCTCAAGACACCAGGCGAGCAGGCCGCGGCACGCGCCGTCATCGTCCATCAACAGGTCGATGGCGAAATACTCGACAAAGAAGCGCGCCTGGTGCTTCAGGCACGCTGATAGAGCGTGTGCAGGATCGCATGTCCGGTGCGGTCTGCGGCGGCGCAGGCCCGATAGGCCATATCGCCCTTGGCATATTCGGTCGTGTGCCCGCCGAAGCGGCGTTGATAGATCGTGCCGGCTTCGGTGCGGCTGAACGGCACGCCGAAATGCTCGAGCTCGATGACCGCCGGGATCGCCTCGCGGCACAGGTATTCGATCGCGTCCTGGTCGCCGAGCCAGTCGGAGCCCCTGACCGTGTCAAACATGTGCCAGCGCCAGTCGTCCTTTTCCATGTTGCCGAGTGCCGCACTGATGCCGCCCTGCGCCGCGACGGTATGGCTGCGGGTCGGGAAGACTTTGGTGACGCAGGCTGTGCTGAGACCCGCCGCGACCATGCCCAATGTCGCGCGCAATCCGGCGCCGCCTGCGCCGAGGACGACGACGTCGAAGGAATGGTCGATGATGTCGTAGCTGTCGGGCATTGTTTTCCCCCTACCGACCGAGGAAGAGCTTGAGCACGGCGAGCACGCTGGCACCTCCGAGCACCACCGCAGCACCGCGCACCAGCAATTCGGCGGCAACCAGGCGGGCACGGGTGTGCACGTAATCGACCAGGACCGAGCGCATGCCCACGACCGCATGGGCCAGCAATGCCAGCACGAAGAGGATGGTTAAGAGCGCCGGCACCGGTGAGGCGAGCCATGCGGCCGCGGTCGTTTGGTCCGACGTGGCGAGCCGCAGCATCGAGGCGACGACATAGAGCCCGAGCGGAATGAGGGCGAGCGCGGTCCTGCGCTGCAGCCGCCACTCCCGCAGCCCGTCGCGAGCGCTGCCGAGATGGCGCACGCGCCGCAGCACCTTTTCATCGCGGAGTGCCGTTGCATTCGACAAGGAGCGGGTGTTTGCCATCGCCACCTCCAATCACAGCGCAAGCGGTGGTTGTCGTTGCGAGCGAAGCGAAGCAATCTCGGCCCGTTGTGCCCAGCCAATCGGGATTGCTTCGTCGCTTCGCTCCTCGCAATGACAGGAAATTATTAGATCAGCCATACCGATAGCCAGGCGAGCACGGTCAGCACGACGGTTGCGGCGAGGACGGCGTAGCCGCTGCGATAGGCGTCGCGGATCTCGAAGCCGTAGCCGGCATCCCAAGCCAGGTGCCGGATCCCGCTGCACAGGTGATAGAAGAACGCGACCGACCAGCCGAACAGCATCAATACCCCGATCGGCGAGGCGATAAAGGCGTGGGTTGCGGCGAACACCTCGCCGCCGGCGGCCACGGCGACCAGCCACCAGGCGAGCAGGATCGAGCCCACGGCCAGCGCAATGCCGGTCAACCGGTGCAGGATCGACAGCACCGACGTGATCTGAAAGCGGTACCACGCGGGAAACATGAATGGCGACAGCGGGCGTTCCACAGCAAGCTTTCCTCCTCTGTTTTGCGTCAACTCGCACCATATCAGATATTCTCTACTTCCAAGATAGCCGCAGTGTCTGCTCGGGTCTTGCGGCAGGCCTCTACTGCGACATGTTGACGTGGTCATTGGGATGCACCGGCGCCTTGCTGCCGAGTGCAGTGCCGGCGAGCTGGCAGCAGCGGTTGGAAATCACCTCGTTGACGTTCATGTTGAACTGCGTGCCGCTCCCGGTCATCCAGACATGCAGCGGGAACATGTCGTGGTGCTGCCCGGCCAGTATCTCGTCGCAGGCCTGCATGATCAGCCGGTGAGCCCGGTCGGCGAGCCGCCCACCTGCGTGGTTGGCGTTGGCCGCCGCCTTTTTCAAGGTCGCATAGGCGGTGATCATCTCTCGCGGGATAAGATCCTGGCCGATACTGAAATGCTCTAGCGAGCGCTGTGTCTGCGCTCCCCATAGCTTGTCAGCGGGCACCTCCACCACGCCCAGGCTGTCGGTTTCTCTACGAACTTCGGTCATAGATGCACTCCCGAATAGAGCCGATACGAACCGATCCTCTTACATGTAATGTCAACGGTGATCGCGACAGGTCCGACTCAAATATTCTCCACGTTCAGGATTGCCGCAGTATCTGCGCGAGTTTTCCGGCAGGCGTCGGCATCCTGAGCGAGATCGATCCCGTATGTCGGAATGATCTCCTTCAGCTTGGGGAGCCAGCCGCTCTCGGTGAGTTCGCTCGCGAAACACTTTTCGAGCACGCCGAGAGCGATAAACGCTGCGGTAGACGCGCCTGGCGAGGCGCCGAGCAGGGCGACAAGGGATTTGTCCTCGGCGGCGACCAGTTCCGTGCCGAACTCCAACACACCGCCCCTCTGTTGGTCGGGCTTGATGATCTGAACGCGCTGCCCTGCAACCGCTTCGCGCCAGTCGCTTCGAGCGGCCTTGGGAAAGAATTGGCGAAGCATCGCGAACTGGTGTGCCGAGCTTTGGAGGACCTGGCCAATCAGATATTCAGTCAGCGCGATGTTGTCTCGCGCCACCGCCAGCAGCGGCATGATGTTGCCGGGCCTGATCGACTCGAATAGGTCGGTCAGCGAGCCGTGCTTCAGAAACTTGCTGGAGAAGCCGGCATAGGGTCCGAAGAGCAGCGACTTCTTGCCTTCGATGATGCGGGTGTCGAGGTGGGGCACCGACATCGGCGGCGACCCCTGTGCGGCCTTGCCGTAGACTTTGGCGTGATGGCGGTCGCTTACTGCGCTCTCGTCGCACCGCAGCCAGATTCCACTGACCGGGAAGCCGCCATACCCATGGCCTTCGGGGATGCGCGATTTCTGGAGCAGCTCGATGGCATCCCCGCCGGCGCCGATAAAGACGAATTTGGCTGTCACTGCGTGGCGCTCCCGCGTGTCGGCGTCCTCGGTACTCACTCGCCAAGCGCCGTTGTGCTCACGGTCCAGATCCACGACGCGATGCTTGTAATGCACGGAAACGCCGGGTTGGGCGGAAAGATGTTTTACCAGCAAGTGAGTCAACGCGCCGTAGTCGACATCCGTACCAGTGATAATGCGAGTTGCCGCGAACGGCTCCTCGTCCCCGCGGCCGTCCATGATCAGCGGTGTCCATTCGGCGATCTTGGCTCGATTCTCGCTGTACTCCATTCCGTGGTAGCAATGGCTCGCGGACATCGCCTCGAAGCGCTTGCGCAAGAAGGCAACGTTGTCCCTACCCCCAGACAAAGCTCATATGCGGGCAAGGATGGATGAAAGCGCGCGGGTCCGGGATCGCGCCTTTGCGGATCAGATAGGACCACAGCTGGCGCGACAGATCGAATTCGGTGTTGACCTTGAGCGCCTCGGAGATGTCGATGCTCCCGTCTTCGCGCTGAGGCGTGTAGTTCAGCTCGCAATTGGCCGCATGGCCGGTACCCGCATTGTTCCAGGCCTGCGAACTCTCCAGCCCGCAATCCTCGAGCGTCTCGAAGATCGTAATAGTGAGCGAGGGTTCGAGCTCCTTGAGCACGGTGCCAAGGGTGGCGCTCATGATGCCGGCGCCGATCAGGACGACGTCGAGTGCGCCAGGGTTTTGGGTCTGGGTCATAAAGGGCCTCCCTATTTGATCAGCTTGGCGACGAACTGGGCGAGTTGGCGACGAACGGCACCTCGGCGCCTGGGCTAAGGATCACATAGGCCCGGCGCCAGGGATTCTCGTCGACAAGCTTCCAGCTGTGCCCGGTTCCTGCGGTGTCCTCAGCCAGCAGGATGTCGCCCGGGTGCAGCATGAAGTGCTCGCCCGTGCGCGTCTGGAAGTCGAGCGTGCCGCTCAGTGTAATGACGAACTGGCGGGCCGGCGCGTCGTGCCATTCGAAGGCGCCACCGGCTCTGGTCTCGCGGAATGAGATGCTGACGACGCCTACGGTGCCGCTGAGAATGTCACCGCGTTCGCCTTTGGGAAGGTCAATTACCCCTTCCTCGAAATACGAGTTGTTGTCGTCTCCGGTCCAAAGCCGAATGCAGCGTATCATTGAAACACTCCTTGTTCTGGTCCAGCAAAGGCTGGTTTAGTAGTGGTCGGCCTGAGGCCGGACCTTGCCGCTTGATCCTGATCCAGCCAAGGCGATCAACCGCCAGTAACGGCCAGCACCGCCTCTTTGATCTTGGCGCGCGCGACCTGCCCGAGCAGCTCGAGGTCGAGGTGCGGCACGTTGGGAAGCTCGTTGGCCGCGACCACGGCGTCGACGATCGCCGGTCCGTCAACCGCGAGCGCATCACTGATCGCCTTCTTCAGCTCGTCGGGTGTCGACGATCGCCGGTCCGTCAACCGCGAGGGCATCACTGATCGCCTTCTTCAGCTCGTCGGGCTTGCGCGCCACGAAGCCGTGGCCACCGCAGGCGCCCGCGAATGCGGCGAAATCCGGATTGGGAAAGTCAATGCCCTGCCGGTAGGGCGCCACCCCGATCAACTCGGCCTCCAGCCGGATCAAGCCAAACGCGGCGTTATTGTAGACGACAACCTTGACCGGCAGCTTGTGGTGAACCGCGGTGAGGAACTCGCACATCAACATGTTGAAGCCGCCGTCGCCGGCCAGCGCGATCACCTGCCGCGCGCGGTCGAGCGCCTGGATGCCGTTGGCCTGCCCGAGCGCGGTTCCGACGGCGCCATTGTTGAACGACCCGATGATGCGCTGCGATCCGCTTTGCCGGATCCAGTTGGCGGACCACAGCGTATTGAGGCCGGTGTCGAGCACAAAGACCGCATCCCGGTTGGCGAGATCGCTGACCGCGCGGGCGACCGCCTGTGGATGGATGCAATCGGCGGTGCGCGCGAGATCAGCCTGCTGGTCGAGCCTGCGGTCCCAGGCGCGGCGCTCCTCGGTGAGCCGGTCCCAGTGGCCCGTGTCGGTTTTCGGCGCGACCTGTTCGATCAGCAGTTTGAGCGTCGGCCGCGCCGAGCCGAGCACGCCAAGTGCGGTTGGCGCACGGCGGCCGAGCACCTCGGGCCGCTCGTCGATCTGCACGACCACCGGCCGGTTCGGCAGGAAATTCGAATACGGGTAATCGGTGCCCACCATCAGCAGCAGATCAGCACTCATGACCGCATTGTAGACCGGCTTTGAACCGATAAAGCCGATGCCGCCCATCCAGTGTGGATCATCATAAGGCATGATGTCCTGGCCCTTGACGGAATGGATCAGCGGCGCCTTGAGACGGTCCGATAGCGCCTGCAGCTCCGCTGCGGCTCCATGGCAGCCGTTACCACACATGATGAGAACATTGCCCGCCGCGTCAATCCGACTCGCGATACGGGCTACGTCCTCCGCACTCGCCGCGAACTCTGGGCGCGGTCGCAGAGTATCCACGCTGGCGACGCCGCCGTCGGTCCGTGCCGAGATGACGTCTTGTGGCAATGTGAGATGAGCAACGCCTCGGCCCGCATAGGCCGCAGCGATTGCCTGATGGATGACGGCGGGAGCCTGCTCCGGCGACATGATGGTTTCCGTGTAGAGCGACACATCGCGAAACAGCAGATCGGGATTGGTGGTTTGGAAATAATCGACGCCGTGCATTTTGCGCGGCATGTCGCCGGAGAGTGCCAGCACGGGCGCGTGGTCGCGCGCCGCTTCGTAAAGGCCCGCGACCAGATGGGTACTGCCCGGCCCCGTGGTGCCGGCGCAGACCGCAAGACGGCCGGTGAGCTTGGCCTGACCAGACGCCGCGAGAGCCGCGCCCTCTTCGTGGCGAACGCCAATCCATTCGATCGAGGAGTGCCGCACGGCATCGGCCAGCGGATTGAGCGAGTCGCCGATCAGAGCAAAAATCTGCTTGACGCCGATGTGCTCAAGCACACCCACCAACGTTTCCGCGACTGTTTGGGCCATGTATTCCTCCTATGTGGCTCCGTGGGGTTTATCTTTAGTAATGGTTCGTCGTAGGCCGGACCTTTCCTCTAAAGACGGTGTAGCTGATGACGGTGTAGAGCAGCATCAGCGGGAAGACGAAGAGACCCTCGCCCCAGAACATGAAGGCGAGACTGGAATGCGGTGCGGCGGCGTCCTCGATCGTGATCGAGAACGGGATCATGTACGGCCAGAACGAGATCGCCAGCGTCCCGAATGCAGCGGCGAAGATCAGTGCGACCATGTGGAACGGCACTCCATCCCGGCGGCTGCGAACGCTCTCGGCGGCCACAAGCGCCGCAATAACGCCAATCGCCGGGAAAATGAACAGGTATGGCCGCTCGAGCCACCGGTGCGTGACCCGGAGGTTTTCGGCCAAAGCGTAGCCGAATACGACGACTAGAAAAGCGAGGATGCCAACCGCCAGATAGGGGACCAGTCGATAGGCTTCTTCACGGACATCGCCCTCGCATTTCCTGACGAGCCAACAGTCGCCGAGAAGCGAATAGCCGAGACAAAGGCCGACGCCGCACAGTATTGCAAAGGGACTGAGCCAGCCGAATTCGCCGCCGGTATATTGGCCGTTGGAGATTGGAAGCCCCTCCACGAGCGCACCAACGGTCATTCCTTGCATGAAGGCGGCGACAAGCGACCCCACGGCAAAGCCAGCGTCCCAGATCCACCGCATGCGCTCGGTCTTGTAGCGATATTCGAAGGCCACCCCGCGCAGGATCAGCCCCGCCAGCATCAGTAGCAGCGGCAGATAGAACGCCGAGAAAAGCGTTGCATAGACGACCGGAAACGCCCCCCAGAGGATCACGCCCGCCACGACCAGCCACGTCTCGTTGCCGTCCCAGATCGGCGCAACCGCGCTCAACATCGCTTGCCGCCTCGTCTCGTCGTGCGTCAGGCCGAAGAGAATACCGACGCCGAGGTCGAATCCGTCGAGCAGCACGTAGAGCAGGATGCTGATGGCCAATATGGCTACCCAGAACATGACCATGGCTATTCTCCCGGGAGGTGAGGGGCTGGGGTCAGCCGATGCTCGTCGACCACCGACATCGGGCGGTTCGGAATGGCGGCGGCGGGCGGCAGGACCAGGCGCCCTTCAGGACCGGCGCGCAGCAGCCGGTAGATGTAGTAGGTTCCAAACGCGAAAATGAAACTGTAGACGGCACAAAAGACGACCAGCGAGGTCATCGCCGCCTGGGCAGTCAGGAACGGCGTCATCGCGTCGGCCGTCCGCAGAACGCCGTATACTGTCCAGGGCTGACGCCCGACCTCAGCCGTAAACCAGCCGGTCAATGTCGCAATAAAAGGCAGTGGAAAGCTAAAAAAAGTCGCCCAGAGCAGCAGTCGGTTCTGTTCGATGCGCTCCTTGTGGATCAAATACGAGCCGACCCAGGCGATCAGCAGCATGATGACCCCGCAGCCGACCATGATCCTGAACGTGAAGAACGGAATCGCGACCGGTGGCCAATTCTCGCGCGGTATGCTGTCCAGCCCTACTTCTGCTGCCGCGAGGCTGTCGGAGTCGATCAGGCTGCCAAACGGCGGGGGCAAGGTGATCGCGAACAGGTTTCGCCGGTTCTCGACGTCAGGCCAGGCGAGCAATACCTCGGAAGCCGGCTGCTCGCTGTGCCACCGGGCCTCGATCGCCGCCATTTTCGCGGGCTGGTGGTGAACGACATATTCACCGTTGAGGTGTCCGAAAAGGAGCTGGAGCGGCAGCAGCACGGCCGCGAGGTACAATCCCATGCGCAACATGACGCGCGCCTCGGCAGCAAATTCTCGACGCAGTGCGTACCATGCTCCGGTGGCGGCGACGCACATCGCGCCGGTGATGTAGGAAGCCAGCAGCATGTGAGGGAAGCGTACCCACAGCACCGGACTGAAGAGGATCTTGAACCAGTCGTCTGGAACGAACTGGCCGTTTTCGATTGCATAGCCGAGCGGCACCTGCATCCAGCTGTTATTGGCCATGATCCAAAACGCCGAGAGCGTGGTTCCTAGCGCCACCATTCCAGTCGAAAAAAGATAGAACCACGGCGGGACGCGCGAGCGGCCAAACAGCAGAATCCCGAAAAAGCTTGCCTCGAGGAAAAAGGCGGTGAAGGTCTCGTACGATAGCAGCGGCCCCTGGATCGGTCCGGACATCCGAGCCAGCACGCTCCAGTTCGTACCGAACTGGAAAGCCATGACGATCCCGGAGACGACACCGAGCCCGAACGCCACCCCGAAGATCTTGAGCCAGAACTCGAACACCAGACGGTAGGCCGGACGCTCCGTCCACAAATGCAGCGCCTCGAGCACGGTGAGCCACGCCGCGAGCCCGATCGTGAAGGACGGGAAGATGATATGGAACGAGACTGTGAATGCGAATTGCAGCCGGGACAGGAGAAGCGCCGTGAGGTCCATTGGTGTTTCCTCACCAGTATCGTGTGATCCGTTCGGGATGGGTGAACACCTCGAACCCATCGTCCCGTGCGATGCCGACGAGGGTAATGCCCGCCATCTCGGCAGTGCGGACGGCCAAAGCCGTCGGCGCAGACACCCCCACGATGATAGCCGCTCCCATCATGGCTGCTTTTTGTACGAGCTCGATGGAAATCCGGCTTGACAATACGATGACGCCCTCGGCAGCGCACCAGCCCGTGTGCAGCAATGCGCCCGCCAATTTGTCGAGCGCATTGTGCCGCCCTACGTCCTCGCGGAGAACCAGGGCCTGATCCGGCTGCCAGAACGCCGCGGCGTGAACGGCTCGAGTCTGCATGTTCAACCGCTGTCCCCCCGGCAGCGCGGCCACTGCCTCTGCGATGTCCTGCCGGCTCACCTGTAAGTCATAACTCACCGTCGGGATAGCGCGATTGGCTTCGGCCAAACTCTCCAATCCGCACATGCCGCACCCGGCCGGTCCAACAAACCGGCGGCGCCTTGCCGCGAAGGCATCGGACCGGTCGCCTGTCAGCCACATTCGCAGCACGATCCCGTCGGCAACACTGACCACGGCCAATTCCGCTATTTCGGCCGCTGCAGTAATAATTCCCTCGGTGTAGCTGAAACCGAGCGCAAAATCCTCGAGATCGTCGGGTGTCGCCATCAAGACGGCGTGGGTCGCGCCGTCATAGCTGAACGCGACCGGCACCTCTTCGGCCAAGATACGTTCCCCAGTAGATGCCGAACCATCGCGCCATGCTTGCCGTAGGACGCATTGTGCCGATAGCGGCACCACTCGCGGGGCCTCGAGCGCGAACATTGTCATTTGCCTGTATTGAGCTGCGGCTGCAGGCGAACGAGGACGGGGATCGACTTTGCCGCGGGGGTGCCGCTCTTCACGTCATGATAGGCGAGAGGAAGCAGCGGGTTTGTTTCCGGGTAATACGCGCCGACCGAGCCGGCCGCGATACTATGGGGTTTTGCCCAGAAGCCCCCGACCACGCGGCGCTTGTCATCAGCCAGAGACTCGATTTCGACGGGGTCGCCCGCGGCAATGCCGCGGTCGCGCATGTCCGCTTCATTCATGAACACGACCATGCGGCCGCCGAACACCCCGCGATACCGGTCATCCAGAGTGTAAATTGTCGTGTTGTACTGATCGTGGCTGCGCAGCGTGGCAAGCCTGAGCATGCCCGGGTCGGAGACGGCTTCGTCCTCACTTACCCCCGGGAAGACCAGGAAATTGGCCCGGCCCGTCGCGGTCTCCCAGACCCGATCACGCGGCGGAGTGGTCAGATGAAAGCCGCCCGGGCGGCGGATACGCTCGTTGAAATCGGCAAACAGCCCGGGAAACACCTCCTCGATTTTGTCGCGGATCCGATTGTAGTCGGCGGCAAAGAAGTCCCAGTCGATGCCGCAATCGGGCAAGGCGGCCTTTGCCATACCGCAGACAATCGCGACCTCGGATTTCAGATGCTCGCTCGGGGGGGTGACGAGCCCGGACGATGCATGCACCATCGACATGCTGTCTTCGACGGTGACCGACTGCCGACCGCTCGCCTGAATGTCGATATCGCTGCGCGCCAGAGCGGGGAGGATCAGCGCCTGTTGGCCATGAACCAGATGGCCGCGATTGAGCTTTGTGCTGACCGCGACGGTCAGCTTCAGCCGCCGCATCGCGGCTTCGGCCGCCGGCCAGTCCGGAACCGCTCTGACGAAATTGCCGCCGAGCCCGATGAACACCTTGGCGCGTCCATCCACCATCGCTTGTACGGCGTTGACGACGTGGTGCCCGCGAGCCCGCGGCGGCTCGAAGCCGAATACTTTCTTGAGCTGGTCGAGGAATTCCGGCTTCGGCTTCTCGTCGACGCCCATGGTGCGGTCGCCTTGCACGTTCGAATGACCGCGCACCGGGCAGATCCCCGCTCCAGGCTTGCCGAAATTTCCGCGCAACAGCAGCAAATTCACCATCTGCTGCACGTTTGCGGTGCCGAGCCGATGCTGGGTGATCCCCATGCCATAGCAGAGGATAACGGCGCGCGCCCGCATATAGACGGCCGCCACCCGCTCCAACTGTTCGCGCGGCAGACCGCTGACGCGCAAGATGTCGTCCCAGCTCGTCCGGCGGAGATCGTCGGCGAACGCTTCGAAGCCGTGCGTGTGGTTCGCGATGAAATCGAGATCGAGCACGGGTGCGGCGCCGTTGCGCAGCGCCTCGTCATGCGCCTCCAGCACCAGCTTCATGACCCCCTTGAGAGCCGCGACATCGCCGCCGACGCGGACCTGGCAAAACTCGCTGGCGACCCTCGTCTCCCCGAACGTCACCATCTCGACGGGATCCTGCGGTGCGGCAAACCGTTCGAGCGCGCGCTCGCGCAACGGATTGAACACGACGATCGGCACCCCGCGACGCGACGCCCGATGCAACTCCGTCAGCATCCGCGGGCTGTTGGTGCCAGGGTTTTGGCCAATGATGAAGATCGCGTCCGCATGTGCGAAATCATCTAATAGTACCGTCCCCTTACCGATGCCGATGCTCTCGGGCAGGCCGACGCTGGTCGGCTCGTGGCACATGTTCGAGCAATCGGGAAAATTGTTGGTGCCGAAGCGGCGCGCAAAGAGCTGGTACATGAACGCCCCCTCGTTCGAGGTGCGTCCCGAGGTGTAGAACTCGGCCTCGTTGGGGTCGTTGAGAGCGTTGAGCTCCCGACCAATGATGGCAAACGCCTCATCCCAATCGACCGGCACATAATGGTCGGTCGCGGGATCGTAGCGCATCGGCTCGGTCAGGCGCCCCTGCTGCTCCAGCCAATAATCACTCTCTTGTTCGAGTTCGCGTACAGTGTGCATCGCGAAGAACTCGCGCGTTACCCGGTGCTTGGTCAGCTCCCAGGTGACAGCCTTCGCACCATTCTCGCAAAACTCGAACGAACTGGTGTGGCGCGGATCTGGCCAGGCGCAGCCGGGGCAGTCAAAGCCATCTGGCTGGTTCATCGACAGCAGTGCCCTCGAGCCTTTGAGCTCGACGCTCTGCTCGCGCAACGCTCTGGCAGTGGCGTGCAGGGCGCCCCAACCGCCTGCAGGAGCATCATAGGGTGCGAACACCGGCTTGCCGGCAAATTCCTGCTGAGGTGTCGGAACGGAAGGAGTAGGAGACTGATCGCTCATGTCGGGGCCTTCCATGAAAGCGTTACCCGTCACCCCCGCGAAAAGCGAGGGTCGAGGGCAACAACTAAAGCCTAGGGGTCCTGGATTCCCGCTTTCGCGGGAATGACGCCCAATCTACTGATATTGCGAGATTCATCGTCCGCTAGCGCCACAGATTGGTTCGCGCGAGGTCAATCAGCTCGTCCCCGCGGCCGCTCATCACCGCCCGCACCATGTAGAGGGTGAAGCCCTTCGCCATCTCCAAGCTCACCGCGGGCGGCATCGCGAGTTCGGTGCGGTTGACGACCGCATCGACCAGGACCGGCCCGTTATGGTTCAGCGCGGCGGCGATGCCGGTTTCGACCTCGCCCGGGTCTTCGAGCCTGATCCCGCGCACACCGACGGCTTCGGCCATCGCGGCGAAATTTGGGTTCTTGAACTCGGTGCCAAATGGAAGAAAACCGGTGGATTTCTGTTCGAGCTCGATAAAGCCGAGCGCACCGTTGTTGAACACGACCACCTTTACCGGCAGGCCGAGCTGTACGAGGCTGAGGAAGTCGCCCATCAGCATCGTGAACCCGCCGTCGCCCGACAGCGAGACAACCTGGCGGCCGCGGAAGGCCGCCTGGGCGCCGATCGCCTGGGCCATCGCGTTGGCCATCGAGCCATGCCAGAAGGAGCCAACGAGACGCCGCTTGCCGTTCATTGCTAGATAGCGCGCGGCCCATACCGTCGGAAGCCCGACATCACAGGTGAAGATGGTGTCCTCCGCAGCGTGGTCGCTGATCGCCTTAGCGATCTGTTGTGGATGGATCAGGCCTTTGCCGGGTGCGGCCAAGTCGTCGAGCGCCTTGCGTGCTTTGGCGTAGTGCTCGCGTGCCTGCGCGAGATGCGACCCGTCCCATTTCTGCTTCAACAGCGGCAGCAAGGCGGTCAGCGTTGCCTTCACATCACCGACCACGGCGAGATCGACTGGCGCGCGGCGTCCGATGTTTTCGGCCCTGATATCGACTTGCGCAATACGAACGCCTGATCCCTGCGGATAGAATTGCCGATACGGGAAATCGGTCCCGAGCATCAGCAGGACGTCGCAGTCGTACATCGCGTAATAGCCGGACGAGAAGCCGATCAGCCCGGTCATCCCGACATCGTAGGGGTTGTCCCACTCGACATATTCCTTGCCGCGCAGCGCATGCACCATCGGCGCCTTGAGGCACTCGCCCAATGTCAGGAGCTCACTGTGCGCTCCTTCACATCCCGAGCCGCACAGGATCGTGACCTGCCCTTCGCCGTTTAGCAGCGCCGCCAGCCGGTCGAGATCCCTCCTTTCGGGCATTACGACTGGCCTCGCCGGCAAGAGGCCGGCCGCCTTCGGTGGGGACGCGTCGGTGGCGGGTTGCAATGCGACGTCGCCGGGAATCACCACCACAGAGACCCCGCGCCGGCCGACCGCCTCGCGGATCGCGATTTCGAGCACCCGGGGCATCTGGTTTGCTCCCGAGATCAGCTCGCAGTAGTGGCTGCACTCGCGGAACAGGTCTTGCGGATGGGTTTCCTGGAAATAGCCGGCGCCGATCTCGGCTGAAGGGATCTGCGCAGCAATGCCGAGTACCGGTACCCGCGATCTGTGACAGTCGAATAGACCGTTGATCAGGTGCAGGTTGCCCGGTCCACAGCTGCCGGCGCAGACTGCGAGTTCGCCCGTCAGATGCGCCTCCGCACCCGCCGCGAAGGCAGCAACCTCCTCGAGCCGGACATGCACCCACTCGATCTTACCCTGGCGGCGGACGGCATCTGTTATGCCGTTGAGGCTGTCACCAACGATGCCGTAAATCCGTTTGACACCCGCTGCGGCGAGGGTTTCCGCGAACTGATCCGCAACGGATTTTGCCATGTCTCCCTCCCTTTTAGAGAACGAAGCTTACAACCGATCACCTGCCGGGCCGGTTAAATCAGGTTAAATCAGGTTAATTCTTCTTTTGCGCAAAAACCGATAGGTGTCGGGTCGCTTGGTAGTGCCAGGCCTAGAAGGACCTTGGCGTGGTCCCGGTGAGGAGGTGGCCTTCCGGTTGAAAGCCGCGATCAAACCGTCAATGCCGTCATTCTTCAGGATCGCAGTGGACTCGGAGCGGCGGGCTGCCACTTCGCTGATCGCGCCGTCGAAATAGATGTCGAAAATCAGCCAGCGGTCACCACTGTGGCGCACCAGTCAGGTCGACGCTTGGGATTTTTCTAGAAGCTGACGCGGATGCCGGCATAAGCAACTCGGCCAGGGGATGGGCTCAACGTCCTTGGGTCGGTCAGATTGACGCCGGGGGGCAGATTGTCGAGCTGGGTGAAAGTGCCGTAAGTGTAGTAGGTCCGGTTGAACAGATTCTCGACGTTGACAAAGGCCGTGGCCCATTGGTTGAGCTTGTAAGAGCTATGCAGGTTGACAACTCCATAGGGCGGCAGCTTGGGCTCCTGGTTCGACGCGTCGCCGACGAGAAATTGACTGCTGACGAACTTCGCATCGGCGCCGATATTCCATTGCGGCGTGAGCTCGTATTCGAGGTCGAGAACGACGCGATTTTGCGGCATCAAAGGCAGAAAATCTCCCGGGTGGACAAATATATCGCCGTTGGCATTGGCCGCGGGACTATTCGATGACAACGTCAGGTTCTCGAGAAAGGTAGCGCTGAGGTAGCTGTAGTTCAAATTTACAGTCAAATTGTCCCATTTGTAGCTCAATCCGGCTTCGATGCCCTGGCGCCGCGTCTCTCCGACGTTGGAGAAAAAGCCAAAGCCGTTGATCGGCGTCGCTAGGAGAAGAATATCGTCGAACGCGTTGGTACGATAAACACCGGTATTCCAAAAGAATTGCCCGGGTATCGCATCGCTGGTGAAATTGCCGCGGAAACCGGCCTCGAATGTATGGCTTACGACCTGTTTCAACGGCGGCTCGGACACCAGGAACGCGTCGAGGATGCATGGGATTGCCGGGTTGGCACAGCTGAGCTCGCCAGGTGTGGGCGCGCGGTTGCCTTCCGACCAGCCGCCGTAGACCGTCACATTGTCCGTGATCTTATAGGTGAGGCCGGCACCCGGGTTGAAATGGGTGTAAAGATTGGTGCTATTGAGCTGAGGGGCGATGCCAGTCTGGTCCTGCAACCCGATTGTAGCGAGATTGAACCGGCCGCTGAGAGTCGCGGCGAGGCTCGGCGTAATGTTGAAGGTGTCGGTGGCATAAAGGCCGAAATAGCCGTTGGTGCCGATAACGCCGACCGGCTGTTCGATCGGCGGCGATGCGGTCGGGCTGAGACCCTGATCGATGATAACACCCGCGCCCAACACGTCGAAATTTGGCAGCAATGTACCGAGCTCGCCCTGAGCCGAATAGTTGGTAAAACTGTGATCGCCGGTAGCGCCGACTACCAGATTGTTCTCCCGGTCCAGGATCGGATTGGTGAATTTCGCCTGGAGGCCGGCGCCGACGGTATTGGTGTTGGTCATGGTCAGGTCGATTTCGCCGGGTGTGGCGCCGGGCGGCAGCACGCTGGTCGGCACCTGGTTGCCTTTCGAATCGAATAGTACGTCGGCAGGAAAGAGGTTGTTTCCTTCGAGACAGAAAAAGTCGCCGTTGTTGGTGCATGGCGTGACATCGGTCAAATTGCCGTCAACCAGATGCTGATTGAAATGACGGTAGTAGACGTCGCCACTGAATAACAGGAGATCGGCAGGCTTGTAGGTTCCGGTGAGTTGTACCAGCTGCGCCTCGTTGTGCGTCGATTGGGGGATGGTGAAGGTGTTTCTTATATTTTCAGCGAGCAGCTGGACCGGTGTCGGTCCGGTCGCGCCGATAACGTTGTCGGCTGCTGATACGGACAGGTGAACGGTGAAAGGATTGCTCTCCCATCCCAGGTCCATGTAGCCCTGGCCAAGACTGGTCGGGGAGTTAAAACGGAAACCGCCGTCGCGCGTGCCGCCTATAGCGGCGTAGAAGGCAAAATTGTCCCACTGGACACCCTGCTGCGCAAAACCATTGATGTTGTCGAAAGAGCCGCCGGAGAGCTGTGCGTCGGTGCCGTGGAAGTTGAAGCCGTTCTTCATTTCCAAGGTCACCGCTCCGCCGAGCGCGTTCAAACCAAAGACCGGGTTGTTGCCTTGCAGCGTTAGTCGATTGACCGCGAATTGCGGGATCAAATCCCAATTGACGGTGTCGCCGAAAGCCTCGTTGATCCGCACGCCATTCTGATAGACGGCAATGCCTTGGGGAATGCCGGAGATCGGCGACGCCTCGAAGCCGCGGTAGACGAAATCGGGCTGAAACTGGCTGCCCTGTTCGTCATTTAGATTGACTTGCGAGAGGCGCCGAGCCGCCGCGGTCGGCACCAGATCGTTTTGGCCATCGGGCCACAATTGTCCCGCGCTCAAACTCTGGACATTAGCCGGTACCTTATCGATATCGATGCCGCTGCCCGGCAAGGGCGTGACACCGACGACCAGCACGCTTGGCAAAGACACGGTAGGGGCGGTAGAGGTCTCATCCGGCGGCGGGGTTTGCGCAACCGCGGCGGGGCCGGACAGCAAGACGAGGCCGGCCACGAGCACGCCTATTCTTCTAATGCCGAACACAGTCGCTTCTGGATGGACCTTATGGCGATCGGGCGATCCATTAGAGCAGAGCGGCGCCGTTATGACGATGGCGCGTTTTCCCGATTTCGCCGGGATATTTTCCCGCCTCTTGATCGGCGCATCGGGCAAGCCTTAAGTCGGCTTGCCGGGCGGTACAGTTCGCTCTCGCTATTGACGCACGGATTTGAAGAAAAGGGGTAATGGCGGATGGGGTGGGATTCGAACCCACGGCGGGCTTGCACCCACGCCGGTTTTCAAGACCGGTGCCTTAAACCGCTCGGCCACCCATCCAGCCGGTTGAGACCGACTGGCTTTGGTCGGGCATTTGAAACCGATGCCGCCGACCGTCACCTTGGCGGCAGCGGCGGTCAGACCGAATAGTACATCTGGAACTCGATCGGGTGCGGGGTGTGCTCCAAGGCGTACACCTCCTCCCATTTCAATTCCATATAGGCCTCGATCTGGTCCATGTTGAAGACCTCGCCCTTCAGCAGGAAGGCGTGGTCGCCGCGCAGCTCGCCCAGCGCCTCGCGCAGCGAGCCGCAGACCACGGGGACGTCGGTCAACTCCTCCGGCGGCAGGTCGTAGAGGTTCTTGTCGATCGGGTCGCCGGGATGGATCTTGTTCTGGATGCCGTCGATCCCGGCCATCAGCATTGCCGCAAAGGCGAGATAGGGGTTGGCGGCACCGTCCGGGTAGCGCACCTCGACCCGTTTGCCTTTGGGGCTCGCTACATAGGGGATGCGGCAGGCGGCTGAGCGGTTGCGCGCCGAATAGGCGAGCAGCACAGGCGCCTCGAAACCGGGGATCAGCCGCTTGTAGCTGTTGGTCGTCGGGTTGGTGAAGGCGTTGATCGCCTTGGCGTGCCGGATGATGCCGCCGATGTAATGGAGTGCGGTCTCGGAGAGGTCGGCATAGAGGTTGCCGGCGAACACCGGGCGCTCGCCCTTCCACAGCGACTGATGGACATGCATGCCCGAGCCGTTGTCGCCCATCACCGGCTTGGGCATGAAGGTCGCCGTCTTGCCATATTGGTGCGCGACGTTCTGCACGACGTATTTGTAGATCTGCATGTTGTCGGCCGTGCGCACCAGGGTCGAAAAGACAAAGCCGAGCTCGTTCTGGCTCGGCGCCACCTCGTGGTGATGCTTCTCGACCTCGAGCCCCATATCGGCCATGACGGACAGCATCTCGGCTCTGAGATCCGAGAGGCTGTCGACCGGCGGCACCGGGAAATAACCGCCCTTGACCGGCGGGCGATGGCCGGTATTGCCGTCGGGGAACTTCCTGCCGGTGACGTAGGGGCCTTCCTCGCTGTCGATCTTGTACATCGCCCCGTTCATCGCGCAGGAATAGCGCACGTCGTCGAAGACGAAGAACTCGGCCTCCGGCCCGAAAAACGCCTTGTCGCCGATGCCGGTCGAGGCGAGATACTGCTCGGCCTTCCGGGCGATCGACCGGGGGTCGCGGGCATAAGGCTGCCCGCTCAGCGGCTCGTGCACGTCGCAGAAGATGATCAGCGAGGTCTGTGCGGCAAACGGGTCCAAAACTGCGGTCGAACAGTCGGGCACCAGCATCATGTCCGACTCGTTGATCGCCTTCCACCCGGCGATCGAGGAACCGTCGAACATCACCCCCTCGTTCAGGAAATCTTCGCTGATCGTCCGGACGTGATGCGCCAAATGCTGCCATTTGCCGCGCGGGTCGGTGAACCGGAAGTCGACGTATTTGACGTCGTGCTCCTTGATTAATTCCATGACTTTTGCGGTGTCGGACATTCCGTTCACTCTTGCTGAGGAGGGCGGGACCAGATCAGACGTCGTAATAGAGGAAGAACTCGTAGGGATGCGGGCGCAGCCGCATCTCGTCGACCTCGCGGGCGCGCTTGTAGGAGAGATGGGTGTCGACGACGTCCGGGGTGAAGACGTCGCCCTTCAGCAAAAAGCCGTGGTCGGCCTCGAGCGCATTCAGCGATTCCTCGAGCGAGCCCGGGGCCGAGGGCACCTTGGCGAGCTCCTCGGGCGGCAGGTCGTAGAGGTTCTTGTCGATCGGCTCGCCGGGATGGAGGCGGTTCTGCACCCCGTCGAGCCCGGCCATCAGCATCGCGGCGAACGCCAGATAGGGGTTGCACGAGGGGTCGGGGCAGCGGAACTCGACGCGCTTGGCTTTGGGGCTCGGCGAATACATCGGGATGCGGCAGGCGGCCGAGCGGTTGCGTTGCGAATAGCCGAGATTGACCGGCGCCTCGAACCCCGGCACCAGGCGCCGGTAGGAGTTGACCGTCGGCGCGCAGATCGCCAAGAGCGCCGGCGCGTGCTTCAAGAGCCCGCCGATATAGTGGCGCATGATCTCGCTCGACCCGGCATAGCCGTCGCCGGCGAACAGCGGCCGCTCGCCCTGCCAGAGGCTCGAATGGACGTGCATCCCCGAGCCGTTGTCGCCAAACAAGGGCTTGGGCATGAAGGTCGCGGTCATGCCGCGTTTCTTGGCGACGTTCTTGACCACGTATTTGTAGATCATCACGTTGTCGGCCATCCGCGTCAGCGGCGCAAAGCGCATGTCGATCTCGCCCTGGCCGCCGGTGGCGACCTCGTGGTGGTGCGCCTCGACCGGGATGCCGAGCGCTTCCAAGGTCACCACCATCTCGCTGCGCGCGTCCTGCAGCACATCGGCCGGCGGCACCGGGAAATAGCCCTCCTTGGGGCGCAGGATGTGGCCCTGACCCGGGCCTTGCCGGCGGGCGGCACTCCAATTCGCCTCGACCGCGTCGATCTCGTAATAGCCGTAATTGGTGCTCTGGTCGTAGCGCACCTCGTTGAACACGAAATGCTCGAGCTCCGGCCCGAAATAGGCGGTGTCGCCGATCCGCGTCTGCTTCAGATAGGCCTCGGCCTTCTGCGCGATGTAGCGCGCGTCGCGGCTGTAGCTCTGCCCGGTGACCGGGTCGCGGATGTTGCAGATCAGCACCAGGGTCGGCATCTCGGTGAACGGATCGAGAAACGCCGAGGCGGGGTCCGGGATCACCAGCATGTCGCTTTCCTGGATCTCCTGAAACCCGCGGATCGAGGAGCCGTCGAACCCGACCCCGTCCTCAAAACTGTCGCGGTCGAGGGCACTCGGCGGCACACTGAAATGCTGCCACAGCCCCGGCAGATCGGTGAACCGCAGATCGACCATCGCGATCTTGTCGTCCTTGATCGCCTTCAGGACATCCTCGGGGGTGGTGCAATGGTAGGTCATCGGCTCCTCGTTGCATTGGGGTAACGGCCGCCGAGTGCCGCGCGCCGGCGGGCCTCAAAGTACCTAGCATACGGTGTCGGCGGCGGCGACCGGCCGCCGCGGCTAAATCGCGTCCGGACCGCGCTCGCCGGTGCGGATGCGGATCGCCTCGTCGATCGACGTGACAAAGATCTTACCATCGCCGATCCGGCCGGTATGCGCGGCCTGCTGGATCGCCTCGACCGCACGCTCGACCAGGGCCTCCTCCATTACGACCTCGATCTTCACCTTCGGCAGAAAGTCGACCACATACTCGGCCCCGCGATAGAGCTCGGTGTGGCCTTTCTGGCGACCGAAGCCCTTGGCCTCGGTAACGGTGATACCCTTGATGCCGACTTCGTGAAGTGCCTCCTTCACCTCGTCGAGCTTGAAGGGTTTGATGATCGCCTCGATCTTCTTCATCGAATTCTCATCTCTCTCAGCCCGAGGCTCCGGCCTCGGTGCTCCAACAAGCATAACCTATGCCATCCTGTTCCGCGATGGCGGAGATCATCGCGCTACGGATACCGTTTGCCTAATTTTTGTTCACTTGGCCATATCTCTCGCCGGCAGATTGCCGAGAAGCTTGCGGATCCGCTCGATCGCTTCGGCGATCGCCTCGCGACTGCTGGCATAGGAAAAGCGCAAATACCCGTCGCCGAACTCACCAAAGCTCGTACCGGCGACCGTCGCCACACCGGCCTCTTCGAGGAGCTTGCCTTGGAGGGTGCGGGCGTCGAGCCCGGTGCCCGACACGTTGGGAAAGGTGTAGAACGCGCCGCCCGGCCGGGCGCAGCGAAAGCCGGGCAGGCCATTCAAGGCCGCAACGATCATTTCGCGGCGCTCGGCAAAGGCGGCCACCATGCGATGAACCGGCTCGCGCGGGCCCTCCAGCGCCGCGATTCCGGCGAATTGGGCGGAAGCGTTGACGCAGGAGTGGCAATTGATCGCGAGCCGCTCGGCCGCGCCGAACAGCGCCTTCGGCCATACCCCGTAGCCCAGCCGCCACCCGGTCATCGCATAGGTCTTGCTCCACCCGTCGAGCAGGATCACTCGGTCGCGGATCGAAGGATAGCCGAGCAGGCTGACGTGTTCGGCGCCATCGTAAAGGATCTCGCCATAGATCTCGTCACTGAGCACGGCGATCTGCGGGTGGCGCTCAAGCCCGGCGACGAGCCGGTCGAGCTCGTGCCGCGGCACGACGCCGCCCGTGGGGTTGGCGGGGCTGTTGATGATTAAGAGGCGGGTGCGCGGAGTGATCTTTTCCAAGATCTCCTCGGCGCTGAACGAGAAGCCCGCACTTTCGTGCAACGGGATCGGGACCGGTGCGGCTCCGGAAAACCGGATCACGCTCTCGTAGATCGGGAAGCTCGGGTTCGGGCAGAGGATCTCGACCCCCGGTTCGCCGAACATCAGGATCGCGAAGAACATCGTGACTTTGCCGCCCGGGACGACGAGCACGAGATCGGGGGAGACCTCGACCCGGTGGCGGCGGAAGAGGTCGGCTGCCACCGCGGCGCGCAGCGGGGGGATGCCGTTGGCTGGCGTATATCCGTGATGGCCGTCGGCGAGCGCCCTGCGGCCGGCCTCGACGACGTGTTCCGGCGTCGGAAAATCCGGCTGGCCGATCCCGAGATTGATGATCGAGCGCCCCTGTGCAGCAAGCGCGTTGGCGCGCGCCAGCACCTCGAACGCCGTCTCGGTCCCGAGAACCCCCATGCGTCCGGCCATCTGCAGCATTCATCCCCCCCTGACGATCGCGCCCGCCGAGACCAGCCGTTCCGGCGTCGGTCCGTCGAAAAGCTGCCGCAGCCGTTGCGGGGTGACGGGGAGCCGGGTCACTGCACCGGGGATGCCGAGAGCGTCGTCGATCGCGGCGGCGATCGCCGCACCGACGCCGTTGACCCCGGCTTCGCCTGCGCCTTTGAGGCCGAGCGGGTTGAGCGGGCTCGGCGCGTCCTCGGTGATGATGACCTCGAGCGGCGGGATCTCGCGGGCCGTCGGCATCAGGTAGTCGGCAAAGGTCACGGACAACGGCTCGCCGCGGCCGTCGTAGGTGAATTCTTCGAGGAGCGCGCCGCCTATCCCCTGTGCGAACCCGCCGGCGATCTGGCCCTCGATCAGCATCGGGTTGACCGCCCGCCCGATATCGTAGGCGGTCAGATAGCGCTCGATCTCGACCCCTCCCGTCTCGCGGTCGACCCGGACCACGGCAACATGGACCCCGTAGGGATAGTTCATGTGTTCCGTCGTGTGCCGCCCCTCGGCCGCGAGGCCGGCCGGACAATTTTGTGCAACCTCCCCCAGCGCCATCGAGGGGCCGCGCGGCATGTCCCGGCGGATCACCCTGCCATCGATCAGGTCGAGGGCGCTGACGGGTAGTTGCATTAACCCGGCTGCCGCCTCCAGCGCCTTCGCCCGCAGCGCCGACGCCGCGATGTGGGTCGCCGAGCCGGTCATCACCGTCGCGCGCGAGGCATGCGCCCCGACCCCGTGCTCGATACGGTCGGTGCGGCCGTGGATGACCCGCACCCGGCGGTAGTCGACACCCAACGCATCGGCGCAGATCTGCGCCATCACCGTCTCGAAGCCTTGCCCGACCGACGCCCCGCCGGTGACGACCTCGACGATGCCCGCATTGTCGACCGAGATCGTGACGCGGTCGGTCGGACCGAGACCGCTCTTCTCGACAAAGATGGCGAGGCCGGTGCCGACCGCCTCGCCGGCATCCCGGCGCCGTCGCATTGCCGCCTGCAGCGCATCCCATCCGACGGTGGCGAGTGCCTTGTCCATCAGCCCGGCATAGTCGCCCGAATCGTAGACGATCTCGTCGCCGATCGCGTCGAGGGAGCGTTCGTAAGGCATCTCGGTCTGGGCGATCAGGTTGCGCCGCCGCACCTCGACCGGGTCGATCGCGAGCCGCGCGGCGATCGCGTCCAGCAGCCGCTCGCGCACAAAGGTGCCCTCGTAGCGACCCGGCGCGCGATAGGTCGCCGCCGGGCGTCTTGTTGGTCAGGCGGACATGACCCACGACACGATAAGCCGGGACGCGATAGGGCCCGGGCAGCATGCCGGCCGTCATGTCCGCCACACGCGTGCCATGGGTCCGCAAATAGGCGCCCTGGTCGTGAAAGAATTCGTCGTCGATCGCCAGGATATGGCCCGCGCGGTCGACGGCGGCGCGGATATGGTGGCGCTGCTGGCGCGAATGGTTGGCGGCCATCAGATGCTCGTGCCGGTCCTCGATCCATTTGACCGGGCGCCCGAGGCGAAGCGCCGCGAGCGAGACCAGCACGTCCTCGGGGTAGAGCTCGCCGCGAATGCCGAAGCCGCCCCCGACATGCCCTTCGTGGAGCTGCATCGAGGCGGGGCTGCGCCCGAGGGTGCGGGCGAGCAGGTCGCGGGTGACGTGCGGTATCTTGGCCGCACCGTAGAGCTCGACCACGTCCGCCGCCGGGTCGTATCGGGCGAGCGCCCCGCGGGTCTCCAACGGGACGCCGGAATGGCGCCCGACGGTGAGATCGAGCTCGACCACCATGTGCGCTGCGCCAAAGGCCGCCTCGAGGTTGCCGTAGCCCTTGCGGATGATGTCGGCCTCGGTGCCCCGGCCGGACGCAAGTTCGCCCGGCGGACCCTCAGCATCGAGCAGCGCGGGCAATTCCTCGACCTGGACATCGACGAGGTCGGCCGCGTCCTCGGCGAGATAGGGGTCGGCGGCGAACACGGCCGCGACCGGTTCTCCGACATAGCGCACCCGCTCGCGCGCCAGCACCGGCTGCAGATAGGGCATCAGCCGGGTGACGTCGGCCTGGCCGGTGCCGAGGCCCTCGCGCAACCCGATCGGCGGCAGGCCCGCGATGTCTCGCGAAGTCCACACCGCGACGACGCCCGGGGCCGCCAATGCCGCGGCCGTCTCGATCGACACGATCCGGCCATGCGCATGGGCCGAGCGCACGACCCGCATGTGCAGCTGCTGCGGGAAAACGAGGTCGGCGACGAAGCGGCCTTCGCCCGCCAGAAGCGGCGGATCCTCGAGCCGCCGTACCGACCGGCCGATGACGTTCGGCTGCAGCGCTGCCTCTAGAGGTGCGTTAGTCACCATGTCATGCTCCGCCCGACCCGATACTAACTCTGGAGCGCGCGATGATCGACTTCTACGCCATGGGAAGCCCAAACGTCGTCAAGATCTATATCGCCCTCGAGGAGGGGGGTGCCCTACGGGCCGGGCGGCAAGCCCTACACGCTTTTCCGAATCGGGGGCGATCCTCCTCTATCTCGTGGAGAAGACCGCACAGTTGGTAGCGCTGAGACCCTCGTATTTCCCTGCCGGACAGGGAAAACACGGGAAAAAAATCGCATCGGAACCGGTCTCGTTACCAGAAACGCCCGACTTATCAGATACTTAGAGGTTATCTCCGGACGTTTCGGAATGCCCCGGCAGGGATGTTTTGACAATTTGCTGACACCTGAACCGCGAAAACGCGGCTCAGCGTTGATATCTCGGGATAACGGGCGCGGATCGTGATCCTGCCGCTGCGCCTGCTGTCTCAGCCGTGGCGGCGCGGCCATTTCTCGCATGAGCATATATGTTTTTAGTGAAAATGTCAACGTCTCAATAATATCAATATTGCTATCATCCGCTCTCCCTTATCCTTTGGCCAACACGACGCAAAGCCCATTCGAGGGAAACCCGCCCGTCCGTAGCGAGGACTTTCGAGCGTGACCAGCCGGGGGATAGCAGCCGCAGCCGGATCGAGCCGCCCGATGTATCTTCCTTAACGCGGTCCCTTCATCGGCAGACGGCTCCTGTGTCAGAGTGCGCCACCCGCTTCCAGTCACGAGCTCGGCGGCAAGCTCGACAGCAGCCGACGCACCGGATGCCACAACCGGACTCAACCTTCTTCGCGCATCGCTGCCAGCAGCGCCTCGAGTTGCCCGCCGTGGCTCTCCAGCACCGATGCGATCTCGGAACGGTAGCTCGATACCATGCTGACATTATCGAAAGCGACGTCTCGGATCCTGTAAAGCCCGTTAACGATCCCGAGCTGAACATCCACTTCGTTCCGGGCGCCTTGCGGCGTAATGAACTCACCGGTTACGACGACAATACCGTTTGGATCGGTGCGGCTACCGGTCACGCGGAAGTTGCCGCCGCCGGTCTCTGCAAGCCGCCGACCGTGGGAGTACATGATGTGATTTTCGAGGAGGGCTCGGAATTCTTGCTGCTGCGCGGGGCTCGCGGTGCGCCAATAGGGGCCAAGAACAAAACGAGCGATCTCATCCATATCGAAATCCTGGCGTAGCATTTGATGGAAATAGGCCTCTTTCTGATCCAAAGACGCAGCCGAACTCATCTCGGCAAGCAAGTCCTTCCCGAGGGTTTGGATGAACTCCGCGGAGGTCTCGCCGGCCGCAATGGCAAGCGGTGAGGCCACCGCACCCGTAATCACCGCAAAGGCGAGAGTGAGAGCCCTTGCGAACCATGGAAAGGTGGTGCTAGTGCTTAGATCCATTCAGCTGATTTAGCTCTACAGAACTGTAGAATCGATTGAGGGAAAACAGCACCTATCGCCTGGGGCCATTGCTGCGGGTTTCGGGATGCTCAGCCACATACTACAGGTTCCAAGCGCTGAATCATCTGATTGGATCTGAACACTAGCGACCCGCTCAACCATACTGCCGTGCCACGTGAAGTGATGACCTTTCCGGCTCCTCCAGGCCGAGGATTCGCTCAGAATTGGTCCTGGTCCGTTTATCGCCCATACTGCTCTCTGCCGAGAATGGGGGACTGCCGTGAGCCAACGCGCCTGCACTGCTGCCAGCAAACCTCGCGTTGCTAAAAACCTCGGTCCGCCACCAGCACATCCCCGCTATCGGCCAACGGCTTCCTGATCCTCATAACGTGAGCTGGATGTGGCAATCGAAAATCCAGGTGTTCGGATGGGTCGATGTCCCACCAGGACGAATGTCATATTGGATGCCCGGCCGAAAAAACAGTGAGGGGGTGAGCTGGAAGGCGTAGTTGAGCTCGACGATCTGTTCGCTGGTCTGGATCGGCTGCCCCGCCTTCGCCAGCTCAAACTGAAACCGCGGATTGATATAGATCCCCGACCAGCCGAGGGAAAGGATGTCCAACTCACGGTCTGGAAACACGCCGCGCGACGCAACGCCCGCATCATAAGCATTTTTATATTTCGCCGTGTTCTGGTCGCTTACGGTAAAGACGCCGAAGATCGCGAGTCCTTTAGTGTTCTCCGGCCCCCACTTGACGATTTGTTGTGCCGCCTCGACGTACAGACCGTAAAGCCCCTCGTCGAAGATCTTAGGGTTGGCTAAATCCGGTCGCGCTGACGAATCGTAATAGCCGCCGAGATTATAGGTCCCGCCATAATCTGAAGGGTTCCTGCCAAGCTGATATTTGAGCTCCACCGGCGCGATCACACCGGTGTTCCCGGTGAAGTTGAGCTTGAACCCGTCCTGCCTCATCGTATAGAGGGGGTTCGAATTGACGGCGGCGGCTTGAATTTGCAGTTCATCCGTTATGTGATATTTGACGCGGCCGGTCCATCTGCCGGCCGGCCCATCGGCCCATCCGCTGTTATCGAAGAGCGTTATCGGATGGCCGCAGAGTTCGTCGTTGGTGAAGTTGCAGAGATAAGGCAATACGGCAAAATCGTTGCCCATCGGATAGAAACCGACCTTGATGGCCACCTGTTTTTCGTCGAGGAACTTCTCGATAGTGATCTCGTTGAACCGCACATTTTGCCCTTGGCCAAAGATCGACTGGTACGGGACATAGCTGCCGGTCCGGTCCGAAAGGTTGACGCCAGCGCGTTCCGTCATCGCGTAGCGCGCGACGGCGTCTGGCCAGACCCCCAGCTTGTCGAGGTCAAAGCTGAGGCCGAAATCGACTTGATCAGCATAGGCGGTGCCCGTGCCGTGAATGCCGGCCGTGTTGGATGCAGTCTGGCTGATATAGTGGGCAATAAAATCGATCCCCTTCTCCGACAGTTCCTTGCGGAAGGGCAGATCGCCGAATAACGGGATTTGGAGGTTATAGTCGAGTTGGGCCTGCGGCGATATTACGGCTGGGTTGGTTAGAGGGGTTATTTGCGGTAGGAGTAGGGTAGGTGGAAACCAGGGCGATGTAGACGGGTTCGTCGTCGACTCCGTCTCCGACGGTGTCGTCGCGCTTGGGACAGCCGCTGGCGGATCTGGGGCGGTTTGCGCGAAACCGGGCTCGGCAGCATAGAGAGCTGCAAGGAAACAAAACCATGGGATGATCCGACCCATGTATTGCATGTAACGAGCTCGTGATTTCGCTTGCGTGGCGCGGCCGATCAGTGGGTGACATGTACTGTTGCGACATTGTTGCAATGTCGAACCCCCGATAATAGCGTCACTCGCCGATCTCGCGCCGTCGTATGAACCGGAGTTGTACCATGGCAAGAACCGCTCAGCAACCTCAGCGCGTGTGGTCAGCGGCCCTTGCGCATACCGTAATCAGGCCGGTTGTCGTCGTGGTGATGGGCGTCTCCGGATCTGGCAAGAGCACGGTCGCCGCCCTGCTTGCGGCGGCGTTAGGCTGCCAGTTTCAGGAAGGCGATGACCTGCACCCGCGCGCGAACGTCGAGAAGATGCGCAGCGGGACGCCATTGACAGACGGGGACCGGATGCCTTGGCTGCGCAAGATAGCAGAGGAAATCGACGGCTGGCGCGCGCGTGGCGAATGCGGCGTGGTGACCTGTTCGGCGCTGAAACGGTCCTACCGGGACATCATCATCGGCGACCGCCATGACGTGGCGCTCGTCTACATGAAGGGATCCCGCGAGCTGATCCACCAGCGCATGGTCGCAAGGCACGAGCACTTCATGCCGGCCGCCCTGCTCGACAGCCAGTTCGCGACATTGGAGGAGCCCACGCCGGGCGAGCACCCGATCATCGCCGATGTCAGCGGCAGGCCGGCCGACATCGCCCGCGAGATCGTGGGCCAGCTCGAAGATCGGCAACATCAAACCGACCCCACTGCGCCGGCCGCCGCGACTAGCCCGTGAGAGCGCCGATGACCGCCGTACCCGCTGCTCTCCGCATCCCAAGGGTGCGCTGGGGTATCGGCGTGCTTCTCGGGGCGGGAGTGCTGATCAATTATTTCGACCGGATCAACCTCTCCGTTGGTTCGCCGCAGCTGCAGCAGGAATTCGGTCTGACCGACGGCGAACTCGGCTGGCTCTTCAGCGGGTTTTTCTGGTCCTACGCGCTGCTGCAGATCCCGACCGGCATGATCCTCGACCGCTTCGGTGTCACGTCGGTCTACCGGGTCAGCGCTTTTCTGTGGTCGATCGCCTCCGGGGCGACCGCTTTCGCCGGCGGGTTTGGCGGCATCCTCGCGGCGCGCCTGGTGCTGGGCATAGCCGAGGGGCCCGCATTCCCGGCGAGCGCCAAGGCCACCGGCTACTGGTTTCCCCGTGGCGAGCGCGCGATGGCGACCTCGATCTTCGATGCAGCCGCAAAGTTCGCCAACGTCATTGGCGTGCCATTGGTCGCACTGGCGGTGGTGCAGTTCGGCTGGCGGTGGGGTTTCGCCATCACCGGATTCCTGAGCTTTCTTTATTTTCTGGCCTTTCTGATCGTCTATCGCGACCCGAGCCGGCACCCGCGGCTCAGCTCGGCCGAGCACGACTATATCCTCGCCGGCGGCGGCACTCGCGAAGGCCCGGCCGAGAGCGGCCAAGTCGCGATGCTCGGTTACCTCCTGCGCAACCGCAAGGTATGGGGGCTGACGATCGGCTTTGCCGCCTACGGCTACTCGTTTTACCTGTTCCTCACCTGGCTGCCGAACTACCTCGTGCAGTCGATGCACATGAGCATCCTGAAGTCAGCGGGGTTCACGGCGATCCCATGGGTTTGCGCCACGATCGCGGATCTGATCGTCGGCGGCTGGCTGATCGACCACCTGATCGCCCGCGGCTATGACGAGACGCCAGTGCGCAAGACCGTGCTTGTGCTGGGCATGCTGCTTGGCCTCGCCGTGTTCGGCGCCACCGTCACTAGCGACCCGGTGTGGGCTATCGTCTGGATTTCGGTGGCGCTGAGTGGCCTCGCCGCGGCGGCACCCGTCGGCTGGTCGATCCCATCACTGATCGCCCCGCGCGGCGGAACGGGGACCATAAGCGGGATCATGAACTTCCTGAACAACATGATGGGGGTCGTGGCACCGCTGGCTACTGGCTATATCGTCGGAGCTACGGGATCGTTTGTCGGCGCGTTCCTGACTGCCGGCATTGTGCTGGCCATCGGCATCGTCGCCTACGTCTTCATCCTCGGCCGGCTGGAGCCGATCGCAGATCCGCCCGCGGCGTGATGGGGCTGACAGCTTCCGTCTTACGGGATCGTGACGGCTGTGTCGGCGGTTTCGCAGCGCTCCCGGAGCGAGACGGCGGATATTTCGGCGGCGGATGGATACGGCCCTTATAAGCGGTACCGTCAGTATGTCGTACCATTAGCAGGGTGCGGAAAAACGCTGGATGTGGTCATTCCGGGGCGCGGACATTGTCCGCGAGCCCGGAATCCAAGAACACTGACCACAAATCAAGGGCTTAGCTGTGTTCATGGGTTCCAGGCCTGGCCCTGAAGGGCCATCCCGGAACGACGGTAGAGGTTTTCCGCATCTGTTAGAGGGCGAAAGGACGCCCCCATGAATGCACAAGAGACCGCGGGCGCCGGACGATCAGAAGGACGAACGCACGAGTAGGCGCTGAGATGAGTGTCCGAGCACCCGCACCATTCTCTCCACGAGCGTTACCAACAACGTGCGTCACATCGTATTGTTTCTGCGGGCGCATCCCGATCGGACAGGGAAGCGGGCACAGCACAGACGCCGATCCGGCAGCGCGTTGGCGACGCGCGGGGCACTGACGCGCGTCGCTTTGTCGGTTCGGGGTTACTCCGCCGCGGCGCGCACCGGGGTGTGGCCCAATACCTCGGCGGCCTGGCGGGCGACGGCGGTGCCCTCGAAGAAATCCGGGTTCTGCGTGCCCCAGAGGCGCACGGCGTTGGCGAAGGTGAAGTCGCGGAAGTCGTCGGCGGTGATCAGCCCGTCCTCGACCAGCTCATAAGCCTCGGGCAGGACCATGCGCATATCGGGCACGTCGAAATGGCCGACATCCGAGCTGAAGATCGCGTTGATCCGGGCGCCGAACGGGTTGACCTTGCCGAACGCCACGGCGTTCATCCGGTCGTCCGCCTCGCAGCCGAAATAGAACGGCCTCGCATAGAGGTCGATCCAATCCTCCTTGCGGGCGATCTTGCACGCGGCGTAGTCGTCGTGCTCCGGGACCCCGCCGTCGAGCTCGTCATCCTGCGGGTTTGGCCAGCCGTCGCGGCGCTTGAGTTCGGCGGCGATGTCCTGATAGCCGTATTTGTCGACGAGCTCGGCGAGCAACGGGCGATCGAGCTTCTTCGGGTCCATGTATTCGAGGCCGGCCTTGCCGCGCCGCTCCCAGTGCTCGATCAGATCGGCGAAGAGCTGGCAGGCCCAGCCAACCCCGCCCTCGAGGAACGCGAAATGCAGATCGGGGAACCGCCTGGTGACGCCGCCGAGGAACAGGGACTTGGCGACGGCGTGACCGGCGGCGGCAAAGTGCCCGATGTGGTTGAAGGTGAAGTTGCTCGCGGTGTTGCGCAAGCCGAGACCGCGGCCGCCGGTGTGGAAGGTCGGCGCCATCTTGAGCTCCCGGCATTTCCGCCAGACCGGGTCGTAGTCGTAATCGCTGTCGAGGCCGAGCTGGTCATAATGCGCGGCGAATCGCGCGACTTCGGGATCGACACCCTTGGCCGCCGGCAACGGCCGACGGATGCCGCTGCCGAACATGCCGACCTTGGCGCCGAGCTGTTTGGTGACGAATTCGAGCTCCTCGATCGCCTCCTCGGGA
The DNA here is from genome assembly GCA_963796155.1 of uncultured Alphaproteobacteria bacterium. Taxonomy (GTDB): domain Bacteria; phylum Pseudomonadota; class Alphaproteobacteria; order ATCC43930; family CGMCC-115725; genus AP-15. Next base: position 322,423 of record CAWCKT010000006.1, read on the forward strand.
GTGTGCATCGGGATCACCGCCGCCGGGGTCAGGCGGTCGCTAAGCGCACGGAAATAATCGGCGGTCACGATGTTGAAGCCGCGAACCACCGCGCGCCGGGTCTCGTCGTCCTCGATGCGCGCGATACCCAGCCCCGCGGTCGGATAGATCACGCCGAAATCGATCCCCAGCTCGTCGAGGCGATCGTACAGCATGCGCGGCATCATCGCGGTGGCGCGGTCGCGGGTGTTGGTGGACTGGCGCCCCCAATAGCCTTCCATGGCGATGCCGCGGCGGCGGCGCTCGGCGACCGAGAGCGACAGCGCGTCGGGGATGCGGCGCATGTGTCTGATCAACCCGTCCGCCGCCTTGTCGCCGGCAGCCTTGCGCACCTGCTCGGCGAATACCGGCCCATATTCGATCCAATGGCCGTCGCCGTCGATGACCGGATGGCTGAGCCGGGAACGGACCTGTTCGGGGTGGTATTCCTTGTGCGCGCTCATGCTCTCCTCCGCGAAGTGACCGGGCATTGTGCGGCCATTCTCAACCGAGTGCCATGATAATTCGACACGGGTGAACGGCGCGCTCGTCAGAGCGGCGAGCCCGGCGGGAAGGCCGGCGGCCGCTTTTCGAGGTGCGAAGCGAGGCCCTCCTTGACCTCGGGGCCGCCGAAACCGAGCATTTCCAGCGCCAGCGAGGTGTCGAATGTCGGCCCCATCGCGCGCAGCCAGTTGTTCAGCGCGTATTTCGTCCAGCGGATCGCACTCTGGGCACCCTCGGCCAACCGGCCGGCGATCTCGACGGCCTTGGCGTCGAGCTCGGCATCGTCGACCGCGAGCGAGATCAGCCCGATGCGCTCGGCCTCATCCCCCAATACCTGCTCGCACAAAAGCAAGTAGTATTTGGCCTTGGCGAGCCCGCAGAGCAGCGGCCAGACGATCGCCGCATGGTCGCCGGCGGCGACACCGAGCCGCGTGTGGCCGTCGATGATGCGGCAGTCCTTGGTCGCGATCGACACGTCAGCCAACAACCCGCAGACGAGCCCGGCGCCGACCGCGACCCCGCGCATCGCACTGACCACCGGCTTGCTGCAGTTGATCACGTTGTAGACGATGTCGCGCGCCTCCTTCCATTGTCTGGCGCGCGCTTCGAAATCCTCGATATTCTGCCGGATGATCGAAAAATCGCCGCCGGCCGAAAAGATGCGGCCGGCGCCGGTGATGATCGCAGCATTGACGCTCGCATCCCGGTCGACGTCGCGCCAGATCTCGGCGAGCTCGGCATGCAGCGCCTGATCGGCCGTGTTCATCCGCCCGTTCTCCATCGTGATGCGGAGAACCATCGCACGCGGGCGATCGAATTTGAGCCGCGTGTAGCGGGCATAGGGATCGGTCATTGGGACCTCGGTCGGTGATGAAGAGGTTCTACGCCGGCCGCACAGTCACGGGCAGGCTGGCCAATGCGCGCAATGTGTTGTTGTAGCGCCGGCGGATCGGGCCGGTGATCTCGATCGAGCCGGCCTTGCGGGCGAGCGCGGAGAGCGCGCATTCGCCTTCGAGCCGCGCCAGCAGCTGGCCGACGCATTGATGGATGCCGCTGCCAAAGCCGACATGGCCGACGGTGCGGCGGCTGATATCGTAGTCGTCGGGCCGCTCCCAGTGCCGCGGATCGCGATTGGCCGCCCCGAGGAACATCAGTACCTTCTCGCCCTCACCAACCGCAATGCCGCCAATCTCCACCGGGCGCGTCGTCGTCCGGAAGAAGGTCTGCACCGGCGTCTCGTAGCGCACCGCTTCCTCGAACGCGGTGCGCGCCAAAGAGGGGTCGCCGCGCAGCCGAGCGAATTCTTCGGGGAACCGTGCCAGGCAATAGACGGCAGCGCCAATGCCGCTGACCGTGGTGTCGACGCCGGCGCTCAGCAGTGAACGCGCGACGACCGGAGCCTCCTCTGGGGTCAGCTCGCCATTGTCGCTCGCCATATGGATCGCCGCACCAAAGCCGCCGGCGGCGAAGGCGTCGCGCTGCATTTGCCGCTGCAGCCAGGCCAATACCGGCTCGGCATCGGCGAGCGCCGCCTCGAAGAATTCGTTTCGGGGCCCGAACGAGTTGAAGACCATGTTGCCGTAGGGCAGCAGGAAGTGGCGGTTCTCGCGCGGCATGCCCATCGCATCGGGAAACACGGTCAATGGGTAGGCTTCGGCCAGATCGGCGATCGCGTCGAAGCTGCCGCGTTCCACGAGTTCGTCGACCAGCGCGTCCGCTTCTCGCGCGAAACGCTCGCGCAGCCGCGTGATGACCGACGCCGAGAGCACGCGGTTGAGCACGCGGCGGGTGCGGTCGTGCAATGGCGGGTCGGTCTCCAGCACCAGGCTCTTCGGCCGCCAAGGCGTCTCTTTGGCAAAGTCGGTAAGGCCGGCGCCGCGGCTCGAACAGAAGGTCTGCCAGTCGTTGAGGACCCTATGGACCTCGGCGTAGCGCGCGACCGCCCAGACATCGTAGCGCGCCAGCCGCACGACGGGACCCGCTTCGCGCAATTCCTCGTGCGCGGGAAACGGGTTCTCGAAGAACTCGCGGGCGAACGGATCGACCTGCGAGACCGGCGCCGTCGCGCAAATCGTGGCATCCGTATCGGGTAGGGCCATTGGCTCCTCGACATACAGGGTGGATCGACCGGCGTGATCCTAGCGGGAACGCCATCCCTCCACCAGTATCCGAAGGAACAAAGGGCAGACCCTACCGGAGTTGCGTCAGCCCGCCAGCTTGGTCGCCGCAGCTGCCGCCGGCCAGAGCGGCACCACCCGATCCGCCATGTCCAATGTCGACCGCCGGTGGGCCACGATCACGCGCGTGATCGGAAGGGCGCGGATAGCCTCGTTGATCGCCCGTTCATTCTCCTCGTCAAGGTGGCTTGTCGCCTCGTCGAGCAGCAGGATGCGTGGTCCGCGATAAAGAGCGCGCGCCAACACGATGCGCTGCATCTGGCCCCCCGACAGTGAGCTGCCCATATCGCCTACCAAGGTCTCGTACGCCATCGGCATGCGCATGATCTCTTGGTGGATGGCGGCGAACCTTGCCACTTGCTGCACCCGCTCAAGATCGAGTGAGGGACTGAAACCTGCGATGTTTTCGGCGACCGAGCCCGCGAACAGGCGGTCATTCTGCAGTACGCAAGCGATCTGGGAGCGATAGGCTTCGTGCCCGATTGCCGGTATCGGAACGTCATCGACAAGAACCATGCCGGCACTCGGTCGCAACAGACCGGCGAGGATCTTCAGCAAGGTTGTCTTGCCCGCGCCCGAGGGTCCCGCGATGGCTACGCACTCACCGGGAGCAACCTCGAGGTCGAAATCGGCGATGACCCGCGGCTCGTTATCGCTGTAGCGAAAGCTGATCATGCGCGCGCTGAGCGCGGCCTTGGGGCTAATCGCCGTCGCGACAGATGCATTGACGCCGCTCGTCTCCCCCACCTCCGGCTCGGCAAGCGCGATGTCCGCGATCCTCTCGCCGTGCACCGTCAACGTGCCCAATTTGACGATTGTGTCCAGGCATTTACCGACACGCTGGGAGAACTGGTCCTTGTAGGCCAGGAAGGCCACCAGCATACCGACCGAGAGGGTGCCGTCCATCACGGCACCGGCGCCGAAGAAGATGATCAAGATCCGGTCGAGCCCGAAGAGGAAGGCGCTGGCGATCGTGAAGATCATGTCGATTTTGTTGACGCGCAGCTCTGCGCCAACCCGGTCGGCGAGGTAGTTGTTCCACACCCCCTGACGCCGGTCACCGAGCGCCAGCACCTTGATGCTTGCTATCCCGCGCAGCGATTCGAGAAAATGCGAGTTCTCATACGCCGAGTAGACGATCGCCTCCTCGTTGGCTCGGCGGTAGAGGCGGTAGGCGAGACTGCGCATCAGCGCATAGATGCCGGTCATGCCGACCGCCAATAGCGCAAGCCACGGAGCGTAGAGCCACATCATTGCCACCAGCACGAGCGCCATCGCACCGTCGACCACGGGAGACAGTGAGCTGGTACTCAACGTCTGCTGAATCCGGTCTATCGAAATAAAACGCGATGCTACGTCCCCGGCGTGCCGGCGCTCGAAAAAGCTGAGTGGCAGGCGAAGCATGTGGCTGAAAAGGCTCATCTTCCAATAGAGCGTAATGCTCGAGCCGGCAGCCAACATGGCCCAGGAACGGACGAGATCGATCAGCGCGCGAAGGGCAAGCACCAGCCCAACGCCGAGTGCAATCAGAGTTAAGAGATCGCGATCGTCGGAGACCACAACGTTATCGAGCACGAGCTGGAAGCCGATCGGGATCGCGATGCCGATAGCTTCGAGGACCAACGACATCGTCAGCACCTGGGTCGCCGCAGAGGTGAACCCATGGGTGCGGCGGAGCAGTTGCCAGATGCGGACGCGCGCGCGCTCCACCTTTCGCTCGAAACCTTCGGTCGGCCAAACCTCGAGTATGATCCCGGTAAACCGGTTGTCGACCTCCCGCATCGGGACGCGCCGACGCCCCACGGCGGGATCGAGGATGACGATGCGACGCCTCCCGACCCCGACGAGGACGACGAAATGATTATGGTCCCAGTGCAGGATGCACGGCAGTCGAAGCTGGCGCAGATGCGGCAACTCTGCGCGCAGCGCCCGTGTCGCAAGCCGCAAGGTCGAAGCCATACGGACAAGGTCGTGCAGCGTCGTGCCCCTCTGTGACACGCTGAAGCGCTGCCGCAGCGCCGGCAGGTCCGAGCGATAACCGTAACGCCCGGCGACCATTGCCAGGCACGCAAGTCCGCATTCCGCCGCCTCAGTCTGCAGAATAAGCGGTGTGACGCGTCGAGCGATCATCGAGGCCTGCAGCATGCGGTCGGAAAATGTCATCGGATTCTCCGCACTAGAGCCGACGAGCTGCCAGGCCGATGTCGTAAAGCGGGTCGAGGATCCACTGATAGAGCGGCTTTCGATCGAGCAAGGCGTAGGCTTGCACCTGCATGCTGGCCGGCAATGCGCGCCGCTCTCCGTAGACGTTCACCAGCTGGCTGTCGGGCTTAACGATGACACGATAGTACGGGCCAGCCGGGCTGAGGGGCGGAGCTCCGGCCACAAGGCTTTGCACCTCCTCGGGGCTGAGCGCAGCGTCCGACACATTGACCACGGTGCCCCCATATTCGCCGAACTTCTGGTAAGGAAAAGCGCTGTACCGCAGCAACACACGCTCCCCCTGATGAATGAACCCGACGGCGCTGCTCGGGGCGAGCAGCTCGGCCTGCATCGCGGCAGGCTGCGGCACGATCTTCAGCATCGGTGCGTTGCTGCCCACCACCTGGCCGGGATGCGCGACGATCGCAGTGACCACACCCGCTTCCGGTGCCCGGATTTCGATCGAACGGCGCGCCTCCGTATTCGCGAGCTTTTCATCGATGTCGACGATCTTGGTCTTGAGCGCGTCGGTATCATCGCTCGTGGTTATTTCAAGCGTTGCGAGCTGGTATTGGGCATCGTTCAATTCGCTTTTGAGCCGCAGCCCGCTGCTCTCGGTTTCTTGCAGCTTGGTCTGCGACTGCATCCATTCTTGACGGCGCGTAGCCAATTCATTAAGCGACGCGTTATGACGTGCGACCAGATCGACGAACAGATTGTATTCCTTGTTGATTGGCGTAAAGAAGCTTTGTTGTGTGGTGATTTGCTCGCTCAGCTGATCGATCTGCGCCTTCAGGTTTTCGATTTTGTCCCGCAACTCCTGTCGGGTCTCCTCGCTCATTCGGGTCTTGCGCTCGATCTGCTGGACCAGCATTTCGCGTTCGGCCGTCAGCACCTTGATGATCTGTTGCTGAGTGCCGCCGTCCTTTGTGTCGGTATCCAGATCCAGTGTGTATAGCGGTGCGTCTTTATCTACTGGTTCGCCTTCTCGCACTGCGAGGTTCTTGATCCACCCTGGGGATGGCGCAGAAATCGCGATTACCCCGGAGCTCGGCAGGATCGCACCTTGCATATCCACCCGGCGAGCATAGCTACCAAAGGTCACGAGCGCGGCGGTGGCTGCTGCGAGCGCCAGCGACGCTAAGGTGGTAAACGCCGCCGGCAAACCCAGCGCTAGTGCCGGACGACCTTGCCAGGCCAGCTCGCGGGCGCGTAGTGCTTGGGAGCGAAACAAACTGGGTCGTGACGCGCTCGCCTCCGCCATGTCCGCATACCACCCCATCTTGCTCGAGCGAAGCCGCTCGAGCGGCCAGGTTCTCAGGATTGGGGAGTGCCCCCTCCCGGCCCGCGGTTTCCGGGAGGGGACAGCCGCTATTTTTAGACCGAGATGGCCACTGCCGCAGCGACGGCAACGGCGACGCCGAGGCTGAGACCTTCCTGTTCGCAGCCGCAACCACAGCTGCTCCAGCCGCCGGCGACCTCGTCGAGTTCGGCGTCGGTCAGTTCCACTGGTTCACGAATGATGTCTTCCATGAACTCCTCCTCTGTGAAGCGCGATCTTCTGCTGCGGTCGCAGCAGCTCGCGCGACTGCTAATAGATAATTCCGGATACTGGAGTCCCGTGACATTTTGTTCCTGTTTGTAACGATTGGCAGATAAATTTTGGATTTTAACCAGAAGATGACAACCTACCGACAACAATAGTTACCATTTAACCAACAAATCTCAAAATCTGGCAAAAGTTAACCTTAACATTCCAGAATGTGCTGGTGTCACCAATACCCATTTGGTGCTGTGACATTATTGGAACGTGCAAAGACGTTTTGTGTCCGAACGGGTAATTACACTAGGCGGTGATTGGGTTGAACCGGTTGGGCGATCCTGCTTGTTGGAGTTCCACTTACGCGTAATTTTGACAAACAGGCGCGGGGATGCGCGCATGGAACTTGTGCCCCATTTGGACTGAACGCGGCGGCAGATTGGGCGTAAGATCCCAACGAAACGATGTGCCCTAGCGGCACGTTCCGTGAGGCCGATTGGCAAGAATTCGCCCCAGATCCGCCCCATTGCCGGCGCGCTCGGCGCCGAGATTGCGGGCGTCGATGTCTCCGATGATCTCGATGACGACGAGATCGCGGCGATCCGGCGCGCTTGGCTCGACCACCTGGTGATCTTCTTCCGCGGCCAGGAGCTGCCGCCCGAGCGGTTTCTCGCCTTCGCCCGGAATTTCGGCGAGGTCGTCGAATACCCGTTCATCAAGGGGATCGAGGGTTTTCCGCTGATCACCCCGGTCGTCAAGCTCGAGCACGAGCAGGTCAATTTCGGCGGCCTCTGGCACAGCGACACCGTCTATCTCGATCGCCCGCCGATGGGCACGATGCTGATCGCCCGCGAGGTGCCGCCGTATGGCGGTGATACCTTGTTCGCCAACATGTATCTCGCCTACGAGACCCTGTCGCCCGGCATGAGACGGCTGCTCGACGGGCTCGTTGCGGTCAATTCCTCGGCCAAGGCCGACGTCACCAAGACGCGCGAGGACCGCCTCCGGGAGGGCGCCAAGCCCGACACGCGCGATGAATATGTCGCCGAGCACCCGGTCGTCCGCATCCACCCGGAGACCGGCAAGAGAGCGCTATACGTCAATCCCGGCCACACGGTGCGCTTCAAGGACGTGAGCGAGGCGGAGAGCGCTCCGCTGTTGGATTATCTGTTCACCCATCAGCAGCGCCCGGAATTCACCTGCCGCTTTCGCTGGGAGGTCGGTACGCTCGCCTTCTGGGACAATCGCTGCGCCCAGCACAACCCGATCAACGACTATCACGGCTGGCGCCGCGTGATGCACCGCGTGACCCTCGCCGGCGACCGGCCGCGCTGATTTCTCGCCGCCAGCCGCAATCTCCGGTAAGGTAAACCTGCACGTCGGCGAACGCGTCGAGGAGGCGAGCGTGGACATCGCAGCCTGGCTCCACAGCCTCGGCATGCAGCAATACGAAGAGGCGTTTCGCGAAAACGCGATCGACGTCGCGGTATTGCCGGAGTTGACTGCCGACGACCTCAAGGACCTCGGCGTCGGCCTCGTCGGTCATCGCCGCAAGCTGCTCGCGGCAATCGCCGTGTTGCGCAGCGAGGTTGTTGCCGCACCGCAGCCCGCCGCGGGTGACGCGACCGCGGAGCGCCGGCAGCTCACCGTGATGTTCTGCGACCTGGTCGGCTCGACCGCACTCTCCACGCAGTTTGATCCCGAGGATCTGCGCGAGATCATCGCCGCGTATCACCGCGCTGTCGCCGCAGAAGTCGCCAAGTGCGATGGTTTTATCTCCAGGTACATGGGTGACGGCGTATTGATCTATTTCGGCTACCCGCAAGCGCATGAGGACGACGCCGAGCGTGCGGTGCGAGCGGGGTTGGGCGCGATCGACGCTGTCAGTCGCCTCGATGTCAAATCCGTCAAGCTGCAAACGCGCGTCGGGATCGCCACCGGGCTGGTGGTTGTCGGCGATCTGATCGGCGAAGGCTCGGCGCAGGAACAGTCGGTCGTCGGCGAAACGCCGAACCTGGCCGCCCGCCTGCAAACCCTGGCCGAGCCGAACGCGGTGGTGATCGCCGCGGGCACACGCCGGTTGGTCGGCGATCTCTTCGAGTACCGCCATCTCGGCGCCGTCGAGGTCAAGGGCATCACCGCGCCGATGCCGGCCTGGCAAGTGCTGGGTCCGAGTGCCGTGGCGAGCCGGTTCGAGGCGTTGCGCGGATCGGCGCTGAGCGGGCTGATCGGCCGCGAGGAGGAAATCGACCTGCTCCTGCGGCGCTGGCTGCGCGCCAAGGTGGGTGACGGCCAGGTCGTGCTGATCTGCGGCGAAGCCGGCATCGGCAAATCGCGTATCGCCGCGACACTAAACAAACGCCTCGACGCCGAGCCGCATCTTCGTCTGCGCTATTTCTGCTCGCCTTATCACCAGGACAGCGCGCTGTTCCCCTTTGTCGACCAGCTCAGCCGGGCCGCGGGATTCGCAAATGACGATCCGCTCGCGGCCAAGCTGGAGAAGCTGGAGGCCTTGCTGGCCCACGCGGCACCTTCCAACGATGATGTGGCATTTCTCGCCGATCTGCTTTCATTGCCGGTGTCGGAACGCCACCCCCTGCCCAACCTCAGCGCGCAGCGCAAGAAGGAGCGGACACTGGAGGCGCTGATCCGTCAGCTGGAGGGCTTGGCGCGTCCGCAACCGGTGGTGATGGTCTTCGAGGACGCGCATTGGATCGACCCGACCTCGCGCGAACTGCTCGATCTCATCGTCCAGCGGGTACGTACCCTGCCGGTGCTGCTCATCGTGACGTTCCGCCCCGAGTTCCAGCCGCCCTGGGCCGGCCAACCGCAGGTCACCACGCTGGTGCTCAGCCGCCTGGACCGGAGAGACCGGACCGCCCTGGTCGAGCAGATTGCCGGCGGCAAGGCATTGCCCGCTGAGGTCGTCGCTCAGATCGTCGATCGCACCGACGGTGTGCCCCTGTTCGTCGAGGAACTGACCAAGAGCGTCTTGGAGAGCGGCCTGATGCGCGAGGAGGCCGATCGCTACGTGCTCGACCGCGCGCTACCCCCTGTCGCAATCCCGACCACTTTGCACGACTCGTTGATGGCACGTCTCGACCGCTTGGCATCGGTACGCCTGGTGGCGCAGATCGGCGCGGCGATCGGACGCGAGTTTTCTTACGCACTACTTCGCGCCGTCTCCCGCCTTTCCGAGGGCGACCTGACGGCCGCTCTCGCCCGCCTCGTCGCTGCCGAACTGGTCTTCCAGCGCGGCGCGCCACCGGATGCGGTCTATACCTTCAAGCACGTATTGGTGCAGGACGCGGCGCACGGCAGTCTGCTGCGCAGCTCTCGGCAGCAACTGCACGCGCAAATCGCCGACGCACTCGAAACCCACTCCCCGGAGCTGATGGACAGCCAGCCCGAGCTCTTGGCGCAGCATTATGCCGAGGCCGGGCTCGTTGAAAAATCCATAGGCTATTGGGGTCGGGCCGGCCGGAGGTCCGCCGCCCGCTCGGCGATGGCGGAAGCGGCCGCGCAATTGCAAAAGGGCTTGGACCAGCTAGCGTTATTGGCGGAAACCCCCGAACGCCAGCGGCAGGAGCTCGAGTTTTGGAGCGCCCTGGGCGCGGCATTGCGGTTCGTCAAAGGCCAAGCAACCCCGCAAATGGGCCATGCCTTCGCCCGCGCGAGGGAATTGTGGGAGCGGCTCGGCTCTCCCTCGGAATTCCTTCACATTCCCTATGGGCACTCCTTTTATCACTTACATCGCGGCGAATTCGATTTGGCGCAGCGCCTCGATGAGGATTTGTTGTGTCTGAGCCGCCAACGCAACGACGTGGCTGGGCTCGTACTAGGTCACGCCTCTTCCGGTCGAACCCAAATATATGCAGGGAGGTTTGCCGCGGCCCGGGCGCATCTGGAAAAGGTTCTCGCGCTCTATGATCCCAATTCGCACGGCTCGCTTGGCTATCAGACCGGGAGTCAACCCCGGGTGGGAGCAAGGGGGCAATTAGGAATCGCCCTTTTCTGTCTCGGCTTTCTGGATCAAGCTTTGGTGCAGAGTAACATTGCGATTGCCGAGGCCTTGACGCTGGCCCATGCACCGTCAGTTGCGGCGAGCTTGGCTCTGGCCGCCAGACTGCTCTGTCTCGCCGGAAATAGCGCAGTTTTGGATCAGCGCACGGGTCAGCTGATTGCAGTGGCCTCCGACCAAGGCTTCCCATCGTACCGAGCGCTGGGAACGATCTACCGCGGCTGGAGCAAAGTTATGAGCGGTGATGATGTAGCAGAGGGCATATCTTTGTTGCGGAGCGGTTCGAGCGCTTACAGCGCCACCGGCGGGGAGACTCGGATATCCTTTCATATCGCTCTGTTGGCCGAGGCCTGCGAGATCGCGGGGGAAGTCGAGGAGGCCTTGTCTCTGTTTAACGATGCCTTGCAGATTACCGAAAGGAGAGGGGAGCGCTGGTTCGCGGCGGAGCTTTATCGGCACAAAGGCCAGTTACTGCTGCGCTGCGGCCAAGTCGAAGACGCGGAGGAATCGTATCGCACAGCACTCACGATTGCGGAGGAGCAGGAGGCCAGGCTTTGGCAATTGCGTGCCGCCGTCAGCCTTGCCCGGCTACGCCACGACCAAGGTTGCCGCGCCGAGGCCCACGATCTCTTCGCCCCTGTCTACGGCTGGTTTACGGAGGGTTTTGAGATACAAGACCTGAAGCGCGCGAAGGCGCTGCTCGACGAGTTGGGCTGAGATGGGGACGGCTCAATTCGGCGATGTAACGCCTGCTTTCGAGCGCCCAACCTGCAGCAACAACAATCTTGCTATCAAATCAACATACGCTAGAGTGGCATCCGGCGGTCCGGTTAGCCGCTCCCTATCGGCGAGCGCGAGTCGGAGCGGGGATCGACAGCATCGGAGGAGCCGATGGATGGAGTGATAGAGAGTGGCACTTTCAAGATCGTCCGCCGGGTTCACGTGACAGCCGAAAACCTTCTAAAGATCGCCGAGATGTTAGGCATTCCGGAGGCTGAGCGCGGTCAGCTAATCTCCGGGACCGTCTACATCGAGAGTGCTCCGACACCGGCTCGGAGGAGGGCGGCCCGGTCATCGACAGCGCGAAGGTCCAGACGCCGGCAAGAATGACCGGTGGTAGCCTCCCCGCCGACGTCAAGCGTACTTCGGCTTTGCGGCGCGTGCCGCGGCTCAAAATAACTGGAGTTCGATCGGAGCCGGGCCGCGAGGGTAACGTCTGTGCCTTCGAACTGCCGCATGACGCCTCTCCGATCACGGCGGAAGCGCCGACCGGCCGCATGATGGCTATCGCTCCGGGCGATACCTTTCTCGCGACGCCGGGGTACCGTAAAGCTAGGCGGTGGGCAGAGGGCAGCGTTCCTGCCGGCGGGCTGGTTCCGGGCAAGGACTACTGGGTACTTTCTGATTCTGGGGTCGTTGGTGAACTAGTCAGCCGCTCGGATTTGGAAATGGGACACCTCGGGCGCGTACGCTATCTCGGGACGCTATGCGGGGAGGATGGCGAAAGGCTGAACATTCGGCAATATGCCCTCACCGGCTCCGGCAAAGCGGATCGTAACGCGCCTGTATATCTCATCGTCGGGACTTCATCGGAGGTCGGCAAGACCACCGCCGGCGTGGCTGTCTTGCGCGCGCTGCGCATGAAGGGCCACTCGACCGTGATCGCCCTTAAAGCAACCGGCACTTCTTCGGTCGCGGAGTTGGCGTCATATCAGGATTTCGGGGCGGCGCGGGCGTTCGACTGCGTCGACTTCGGCCTTCCGACCACGTACCCGGTAGGCCGCAGAGGGATCAGCGAGTTCCTCGGCAATGCGCTCGATTTCTGCCTGTCGGTGCCGGCCGAAGCTGTCGTCGTGGAATGCGCCGGCGATCTGGTCTCTGCCAACGCGCCCGAGCTCCTCGCTTGTTTGAAAGCGCGACGTTCCGAGCTCAAGATAGTCCTTGCCGCGGCGGATGCGCTCGGCGCGATGGGCGCGAAGCATGCGCTTGCGCAAGTCGGGCTCGCGATCAGCCTGATAACCGGCCCATGCACCGATACGCCGACTCTGCGCGAATGGACGGAGGCGCTGTGCGGCATCCCTGCAATAAACCTGCTCCGCGGCTCCGACCAGGGAACGCAATCGTATTTGTCGGGCGTCGCCGCATCAGAATGACCCTACCCGTGCCCGACAAGGCGACGGCCCGCGACCGAGCCCCAGCGATGTTCATCCAGTCCACGAGAAGCGACGGCTCCCTGAGCGTGTGGCCTCAACGTCGGAGGACATCGCCGAAGCCGTGATTTTTCCTCGCCGGCCCCGCCTCGCGTCACATGACCGGGTCGATCGTGCCGGTGGACGCCGGGTTTTGACCGCTGGTCTCGATCGCTCCATCGGATACCCGGGGCTTAGCCGTCTCGCGGCACCGCCGGAGGTTTTCGGCGGATTCCCAGGGGGCGCTAGCCTTTCGCCGGGCCTTGTCATACTCTGCCGCCATGCCTGCGGCTGAGGAGTAAGGCGCGATGCCAGCGCGGACGGGACGGCAATACTTGAACGGGTTGCGCGAGCAGGATCGCGAGGTCTGGCTCGCCGGCGAGCGGGTCAGGGACGTGACAACCCACCCCGGGCTCGAGAACGGCGCACGCGCCATCGCCTCGCTCTATGACATGCAGACGGACCCGAAATCGCGCGACGAGATGACCTATGTCTCGCCGACGTCGGGCGAACGGGTCGGGCTCTCCTTCATCATTCCGCGGACCCGCGAGGACCTCGAAAAGCGCCGCGTCATGATGCTCAATTGGGCGCGCACGACCTGCGGAATGATGGGCCGCTCGCCCGATTTCATGAACGTTACCTACGCCGCCTGGGCCGGGGCAGCCGATTATTTTGCGGGCGGGGAGCATGGGCGGCCCGAATTCTCTGAGAACATGCGGCGCTATTACGAATACATCCGCGAAAACGACCTGACCCTGACCCATTCGCTGATCAATCTGCAGCGAAGCCGCACCGTCTCCGGCGTCTTCAACCTCGAGGAGGGGACGGCGCTTCAGGTCATGCGCGAGACCGACGCCGGGATCGTCGTGCGCGGCGCGCGGATCCTTGCGACCCTGGGACCGCTCGCCGACGAGATCGGCGTCTATTCGCCGCGCATGGCGCGGCATGCCGAGACGCACAGCCCGTTCGCGGTCAGCTTTGCGATCCCGTGCGGCACGCCGGGTCTCAGATTTCTGTGCCGCGAGAGCTTCGACCTCGGCCGCTCGCATTTCGACCATCCCTTGGGCTCGCGCTTCGAGGAGATGGATTGCGTCGTCTTCTTCGACGACGTGCTGGTGCCGTGGGAGCGGGTGTTCCTGCTCGGCGACGTCGATCTGCTCAATCGCACCGCCGTGGCGACTCACTCGACGGCGCATTCGGCGCATCAAGGGGCCGTCAAGAACCTCGCCAAGGCCGAGTTCGTGCTCGGCGTGGCATTGCTGATGACCCAGGCGCTCGGCAATGCGCATCTGCCGAATGTCGAGGAGCGCATCGGCGAATTGATGCTGATCACCCAGCTGACGCGAGCCTGCATGCGCGCGGCCGAGGCCGACGCCAAGCTCGACGAATGGGGCGTCATGTGCCCCGAGCCGCTGATGGTCGAGAGCCCGCGCAACCTCTTCATGACCGCCTATCCGCGGATGGTCGAGATCATCCAGCTGCTGGGTTCGAGCAGCTTCATGCTGACCCCGACCGAAGCCGACTTTAAGGGGCCGCTTGCCGATCACATCGAGCAATATCTGGCGACCGACAACACGGAGGCGAGGGACCGCGTCAAGCTCTTCCGCCTCGCCTGGGACATCGCCGGGCACATCCTTCGGCAGCCGCCAGGTGCTCTACGAGCGCTTCTTCGCCAGCGACCCGCTGACCCGGGCGCGGGCGATCGCGTCGATCTACCCGAAGAAAGAGGTGATGGACCGCGTCCTCGAATTCCTCCGGCGCGACGACGACACGCCATGAGCGACGATCGTATCACCCGTTTCCTGCTGAAGCAGGAGATCGAGGATTTTCTCTATCACGAAGCCGATCTCTTGGACGAGCGGCGCTATGACGAGTGGCTCTCATTGCTCGCCGAGGACGTGCGCTACTGGATGCCGATGCGGCGCAACGTCAAGCTCGACGACCGCGAGCGCGAATTCACCCGCGAAGGCCGCGACATCAGCTGGTTCGACGAAGGCAAGGAGACCCTGACCCGCCGGGTGCGGCAGATCCAGACCGGCATCCATTGGGCGGAGGAGCCGGTCTCGCGCATCTCGCACCTGCTCTCGAACATTCAGCTGATCGAGGTCAGCCCCTCGGCGGCGGCGCCTGCCGAGGTGTCCGTCCGATGCCGCTTCCTGGTCTATCGCAACCGGGTCGAGACCGAGACCGACATCCTGGTCGGCAAGCGCGAGGATCTGCTGCGGCCAGTCGACGGAGATTGGCGGATAGCCCGCCGCAAGATCCTGCTCGACCAGAATGTGCTGTTAAGCAAGAACCTGACGTTCTTTTTTTAGCGGGAGGACGCCGATGGCGACCGCACGGATTTCGGGTTATCGCCCTGGCCTCGTCGACATGGCCAAGGGGCAAATCAGCCGTGAGATCTTCGTCAACGACGAGATCTACCGGGAGGAGCTGGAGCGCGTCTTCGCCCGCGCCTGGCTCTTTGTCGGGCACGAGAGCCAGATCCCGAACCCTGGCGATTTCTTTGTCTCGTCGATGGGTGAGGAATCGGTGATCTTGTGCCGCGACCGCGCAGGCAAAATCCACGTGTTCCTCAATTCCTGCCGGCATCGCGGCATGAAAGTGTGCCGCTATGACGAGGGCAACGCCGCCGTCTTGACCTGCCCCTATCACGGCTGGAGTTATTCGACCGACGGCAAGCTCGTCGGCGTGCCGTATTTTCGCGAAGCCTATCACGGCACATTGGACCGGTCGGCCTGGGGCCTCGTCGAGGTCGCGCAATCGCACCTCTACAAGGGTACAGTGTGGGCCACCTGGGACCCGAAGGCGCCGCCCTTTCTCGAATATCTCGGCGATTTCCTGCCCTATATCGACCTCACCCTCGATGCCTGGGACGGCAGCGACGGCGGCACCGAGATCCTGTGCGGCATCCAGAAATGGCGGGTGCCGTGCAACTGGAAATTCCCGGCCGAGAATTTTTCCGGCGACAGCTACCACAACATCAGCCACCGCTCGGTCGATTTGGTCGGCATCGGACCGTCGGGCAGCGGCCGCCGCGACATGCCGGAACTGAACATGGCGCGCAAGCTGCACATCGCATTTCCCGAGCGCGGCCATCAGACGACGAGCTACCTGTTGCCGAAGGAGGCCGCACCACCGCCCGCCTACCAGCATTCCTCGGTGGTGTCAGATTATTTCCGCGAGTGCGAGCAGGCGCGCCGCCGCAAGCGCGGCGATTGGGGCCGTATGATCGCCTTGGTCGGCGAGGTGTTCCCCAACACCGCCTTTCTCGCGCGGCAACCGCGGACCCTCGCCGCCTGGCATCCGCGCGGCGCGCACGAGACCGAGGTGTGGCGCTGGTTCCTGGTCGACAAGAACGCGCCGGCCGAGGTCAAGGATTTTCTGCGCGACTATTACATCCGCTATTCAGGTCCCGGCGGCATGACCGAGCAGGACGACATGGAGAATTGGAACTACGCGCACGCCGCGAGCCGCGGCACGATCGCGCGCCGCTATCCCTACAGCTATGAGCAGGGTATGGGCGCCGAGGTCGAGAATTACGAATGGGAGGGGTTCCGGGTTCCCGGGACCGTCTGCGACCTCACGCAGGCGAAGTCGAGCGAGCACAATCTGAGGAACCTCTATCGGCGCTGGGGCGAGTTCATGGAGGCCGAGAGCTGGGACCAGCTCATGAGCTGGCGCCGGCCGGCCCACGCCGAGGCGGCCGAATGAGCGAGCCCATCAACATCCGGCAAATTGCACCGGGCACGAAGATCGCGCTGGTCGACGGCGCCCTCGCCGAAATCGTCTCGAACCCGGCGGACGGCGTGTGGGTGTTCGCGCGCTACCTGTCCTCGCCCGGCGACCCTTCGCGCGTCGGCGGCGAAGAGATGATCTTCGCCCAGGACATCGTCGAAATCCGCGAATAACTCGGAGAAAGAGTCATGGCGACGGCGGGGATATCGGGTTACCGGCCGGGTCTGGTGGACCTGAAAGCGGGACAGATCAGCCGCGAGATCTTCGTCAACGAGGAGATCTACCAGGAGGAGCTGGAGAGGCTCTTCACCCGGGTATGGTTGTTCGTCGGCCATGAGAGCCAGATCCCCGAACCCGGGCGACTATTTCGTCTCCGGAATGGGCGAGGAGTCGGTGATCCTGTGCCGCGACCGCGCGGGGAAGGTCCACGTGTTCCTGAACTCGTGCCGGCACCGCGGGATGAAGGTGTGCCGCTACGACGAGGGCAACACGCCGGTCTTTACCTGCCCCTATCATGGCTGGAGCTACGGCACCGACGGCAAGCTCGTCGGGGTGCCGTATTTCCGCGAGGCCTATCACGAGAAGCTCGACAAATCGCAGTGGGGCTTGGTCGAGGTTCCGCAATTGTGCTGTCACAAGGGTACGGTGTGGGCCTGCTGGGACCCCGAAGCGCCGTCGTTTTTCGAATATCTCGGCGATTTCGTCCGCTATCTCGATCTGACGTTGGACGGCTGGGACGGCAGCGAGGGCGGCACCGAGATCCTGGGCGGCATCCAGAAGTGGCGCATCCCGTGCAACTGGAAATTTCCGGCGGAAAATTTCTGCGGCGACAGCTACCACAACATCAGCCACCGCTCGGTCGATCTGGTCGGCATCGGCCCCTCCGGCAGCGGGCGGCGCGACATGCAGGAGCGGTTGATGGCGCGCCGGCTGCAGGTCTCGTTTTATGAGCGCGGCCACCAGACCGGCATCTATCTGTTTCCTGGCGACCGGCCGACGCCGCCGTCCTATCAACACTCCCCGATCGTCTCCGAATATTTCGCCCATTGCGAAGAGGAGCGCCGCCGCCGGTCCGGCGAGTGGGCCCGCGTCATCGGCAGCCCCGGCGAGATCTTCCCGAATACAGCGCTACACCCGCGCCAGCCGCGCACGATCGCCGCCTGGCATCCACGCGGGACGCACCAAACCGAAGTCTGGCGCTGGTACCTGGTCGATAAGGCCGCACCCTCGGAGGTCAAGGATTTCTTGCGCGACTATTACATCCGCTATTCGGGCCCAGCCGGCATGACCGAGCAGGACGACATGGAGAACTGGAACTACGCGCATGCGGCGAGCCGCGGCACGATCGCGCGGCGCTACCCCTACAGCTACGAGCAGGGCATGGGTTTCGAGATCGAGAATTATGAGTCGGAGGGGCTACGTATTCCCGGAACGGTGTTGGACATCACCGAGGCCAAGTCGAGCGAGCACAACCTGCGCAATCTCTACCGGCGCTGGGCCGAGTTCATGGAGGCCGAGAGCTGGGACGAGCTCGCCACTTGGCGCCATAACGGCGAGGTGTTGGCCGCCCGCGCCGCGGAATAACCCTGGACCCACCCACCCGGGCCATAGCCGGGTGGTGGGCCCCTGTACCCGGGCTCAGACTTGCTTGAAGAACCGGTCGGCGTTGCCGCCGAGGAGCTTTTTCGTCGTCTCCGGCTTTAGGCTCTTCCAGGCGAGGATGTTGTCGACCGATTCGGGGAACTGACATTCCGAGTGCGGGTAGTCGGAGGCGTACATCAGCACGTCATCACCCAGGAAGTGGGTGACGTAGTTGAACATGTCCTCCCCTTCGTGGTGCTCGATGCTGCAGAAGAACCGGCCGCTCGCCATGTATTCGCTGGGTTTCTGCTTGAGGGGCGCGGTGCCGCCGACATAGACCGCCTGCTCGTCCATGCGCCGGGCCCAGAACGGTAGCCAGCCAAAGCCGCATTCTAGGACACCCATGCGCAGGCTCGGGTATTCGTCAAACAGCCCGCCGCCGATGAACGATCCGACAAACCGCATCGCCCCCCAGGGATGGGCGGCGAGACGCCCGAGGAAGATGTTTTCCCAGAGATCCAGGTAGCCGGGATAATAGGGCGGGTTCCACGTAAAGCTGTGGTTGGCGATCGGCAGGTCATGGTCTGCGGCAGCCCGCCAGATCGGGTGCAGATCGGGATGGTCGGCCGGGAGATCCTTGGCGAGCAGCGGCATCACAGCTACCGCCCATTTCGAGTTTCCCCACTCACGGATCTCGCGCACCGCCTCGTCTGGATTGCGCGCGGAGGCGACGATCATACTCTTGAGGCGCGTCGGGAACTGCCCGCAAAAATCCGCCATATGGCGGTGGTAAGCGCGGATCATGCCGACTTCGAGTGCCGGGTCGGGTAGGCCGACGACGCTGAGCCAGGAGGTCGGGATCAAGAAAATGGACGTCGGTCCCTTCGTCGTCCATGTCCTTGACTCGGTTCTCGGCCTGGTCGTCCTGCACTCCAGGGCGCGGCATCTTGCTGCCCATCCAGCGCGTCTCGCGGCCGGTGAAGGTGTCGCGCGGCGCCTTCTCGCCAAGCACACGCCGATAGTATTTCGTGCCGACGCGGTAATTATGGGTTCCGCCGACACCCGCGACGGCTCCTTGCCCGACCGGCAGGCGATAAGCCTCGAGCTCGGAGAGGCGCGGCCGAAAGCCCGGGTCGACATATTTGTCCAGCACCTCTGCGGCCGGGTTGACATGGGTATCGGAATCGTACACGCGGAATCCGTTTTTCATATTGCCTCTCCTCCTGCGGCGCTTACCCTCGGCCCATCATAGGGTCGCGAGGTCTGCTTGTCGATGAGGAGCGCAACCGGACTTCGCAGCGAAATCGCTACGGCGCCGGGCGAATCTCAAGGCTCGATAAAAGAAGCCACGACCGGCCGTTCCGCCCTGGGCACATCGCCGTTTGCCGCGAGATAGGTGGCTTTGTTGGTTTCGACGTTGCACGCCAGCAGACGTTCGCGCGCGTCGAATTGCGGACGCGCAAGGATTCGTCCGGCCAATTCGAGATGATTGCCAATGTCGAAGAACTCGATCATGTTCTGGTGGTAGCGCGAGAATTGCAGAAAGGTGTGGGTGCGCGAGGCGATCACGCGACAACCGAGTTCCAGGGATTGCGATATCGGGCCTGACGAAGATTGCCCCACCTCCAGGTAAGGAAACACTACCGCGTCGCAGATCGCCATTCCCGCCAGGAAATCGGCATCGCTCTGCGCGCCCAGGAAATGAATTCGGCCCGACAGATCCTTTGGGTGCTCTATCAACAGGTCACGCATCGATCCGTCGACGGCGAGCGAGACCACAGGCGTGCTCGCACCCGGATTTGCCCGCGCCCGCTCAGCAACGCTCGTGTCGATATAACCGGCATCGAACAGTGAGGAGACGACCGGGTCGATCGACTGGTGCGGCTTGATCTCATTCGGATGGACCCCGCCAAAAAACAATAGATGATATTCCTCGGGCAGGTGATGGAGCGCCCGGATGACGGTATCGAACCCTTTGTATCGCCCTAGAAACCCAAAGACGCCGATCAGCTTGCTCCCGGCCGGCACGGCATCAAGAACGGCAAATTTCGTTCGGGATGCGGTGCGTCGCACCTCCTCCGCTTCGTCGCTGCTGAGGAACGAAAGCGGATGGTCGTAGACGTTCCGCATGCCGTGAACGTATTTCATGTGCCAGAGATCGCGACGCGTGTGCACGATGACCGAGACCGGCTTTAAACGTTGGGCGCGGCGCAACCGGCTGGCGATACCGGCCGACAGGAGGTTGCTGCGCATATAGTGCGCCCGCAGCGCCATGGCTCTGGCGAAATTGAATCGGCAAATTTCTTTGAAACATTCTGCAAAATCGAAGGCATTTGACGGGAATATCGAATGAAATGTCACCGAAAAGCGGGGCGACGCCCGCAGGAGCCAGTTGAAGCGCCGGTAGATATCGCTGCAGCATCGGCCCAAAGTTCCGTGCTCCAGTTGCAGGTTTACCGTGTCATATTCCCTGATCTCGCGGCAGATGGCTTGGATGTGTCGATCGCCGAATTTTCGGACGCGGCGATGGGTACTGCGCAGCAGGAACTGGTTCAAGTCGAATACGGTCACGTCGAAGACATCGCCCAGTTGTCTCTCCAGGCTTCGGGTGTAGGCGGCGATGCCGCATAATTCATCATAGGTTGAGACAAGAGCAAGCCTGATGCGTGCAGTACGGCTGGCCCGCCGCAATGGCGATGCACTGATCGCGGCGGAGGGCAAAATGGACGGGTGGGATTCGAACTCCAGGGTCGTCATGATTGCTTCCTCCACCGGCGCCCCGGCCGGTTTTCCGACTGGGTCATCGCGTTAGGGACGCAGGTGCTCTCGCACCGAATGGATAGTGCAGCTGCCGATCGCCCAGATAGTGAAGGCAATCACAAAAACGGTGCCGAGCGAGCGCCACCGACGTGGGTACAGCGCGTCCTCGGGCAGCTTCGGCTGGACAAAGCTGGCGAGATAAACTTGCTGGCGGTCGGCATTGACGCGCGAGCGGTCGAGCTCTTGCAGCGCGTGCTGATAGGCGTTTTCGGCGAAGGTGCGATCGCTTTCGAGCTGCTCGTACGAACCCATCACCCTTGAAAGGGCTTCGGATCGCGTCTTTTCAGTATCGGTGACCTCGCCTTCGACCGAACGCCGCTGCGCCTCCAGCGATTGGATACGGGCCTCCAGTATCTTGATGGAGGGAGCGTCGTCGCGCATGTAGTGCTTCAGCGTGGACAGTTCGGTATCGGCCTGGACGAGTTCGTCGCGAACTCGTCCGGCCAGCGCGATGGTCGCGTCTGCGGTCTTGCGTGGGTCGATGATCCCGGCGCTGTCGCGGAATTCGCGCAGCCGCGTGAGCGATGCTTTCAGTCGCCTCTCCGCACGGCTTACCTCCTTTTCCGCCGTGCGCAGCGAGTCGCCGCGCGCCCGGGCCGACATCTCATTCACCAATCGCTCGGACGAGGCAAGAATGCCCTCGGCCAGGTCGAGGGCGTCCTGCGCCGTGAAGGCGCGGGCCTTCACCACAATCGTCCCGTTGGTAGCGTCGAAGAAGGCGTCGACTTGACCTTTCCAGTATCGGACCAGCTCCTCTATCGACACCGGCGGATCGAGGCGCGCCAACCAATCGGCCTCGGGACGCGCGAAAATCTTCCGTAGGTCGAGCGTCCGGCTCAGATCGTCGATGATTGCGCGGCTGGCGATGTATTGGACGACGACGTAGGAATCCAATCCGGCCAGAGAAGGTGCGAGGCTCTCCGGAAACAACAGGGCTGGATCACGGCGCTCGGGTTCGGCAGAGCGCAGAGCAAAACGAAATTCGGCGACGTATTGGTCGGCGGCGACAAGGAAATAATACGCGGCGGCGATCGCAACCGGCACCACGACGAAGACAACGAACGAGAGCCAGCCCAGGGGCGCCCGCCGACGGCGTTGGGCGGCTGGACCCTGTCGGTGATCGAAAACCGCAATCCTCCTGCCGCCTTCCGAAGGAACAGCAGGCACGGTAGCGTTCAGCCAGCTCGGCGACTGTGCGGTTGAACTCTTCCGGGGGCGGCCGATTTGCCCGACCGTCGGGCGATCGCTCGCGCTCTTTTGCCGGCGCTGCCATCAGAGGCTTTCCTGCACCATGCGATGGTATCGACTGAGCGCCGCGCCGATGTCGTCGAATAACGTTAGTTCGCCGTTTGCGAGAATGGCCCCTCTGTCGCAATATTGGCGGAGGGTGTGGACGTTGTGGGTTACAAGAATGATGTCGGAGCGCAGCATGCGTTCGCGGAACGCTTCTGCGCATTTCCGGCGAAAGCGCTGGTCGCCTACCTCGGTCGCCTCGTCGATCAGATAGACGTCGAAGTCGATGGCGAGACAGGTCGCGAAAGCGAGCCGGGCTCGCATGCCCGAAGAGTAGGTGTTGACTGGCATGCGGAAGTATTCGCCGAGCTCGGAAAATACCTCGACATACTCGATCGCGGCGCGCAACTCCGCCCCATAGACCCGGGCGACAAACGCGACATTCTCGCGTCCGGAGAGAGCGCCGTGGAACGTGCCGCCAAAGCCGAGCGGAAACGACACGCGGGCGTAGCGCCGGACGACCCCGCGATCGGGCATCTCCGATCCGGCAAGCAATCGGATCAATGTCGACTTTCCTGCGCCGTTCACGCCGAGGATTCCGAAATTATGACCGGCTGTGAAAGTCGCGTTGACATTATCGAGCACGGTCTTTCGCCCGCTCCGGGTGCGATAGACCTTGGAGACTCGGTCGAGGGTGATCATAGCGGCTCGTAGAGATGGCGGCGCAGTCCGCGCTCAAGGCCCAAACCCGCCACCACGGTCACCGCGGCCACAATCGCCAGATAGGACCGGTCGAGCCAATGCGGCTCGTACTCCGCAAAAAAGCTCGCGCGAAACCAGTCGACCGCGTGCAATATCGGATTCCAAACCAGAACGTCGCGAACCCAATCCGGCATCATTCCCGGCACATAGAAAATTCCAGAGCAGAAATACAAAGTGCGCATCACCTGCGTCCAAATCTTATCCCACGATTTGAAGAAGGCATTGAGCACGGCATTGATGAAACCGAGACCGCACCCAAACAGCCAGACGGTAACAACCGATGCCGACAGGGCCGGAAGATCGTGCGGCAGGACACCCAGACCGATCGCGCCGAAGCTCGCCAGTAATATGATCGCCACCAGCGTATCGGTGAGAAGTTCGACCAGGCCTCGCGTCAAGATCAAGTCAAAGGTGCTCACCAGCGGCAATTGCAGCAGAGGGAGGTTGCTGGTGACCGCATAAGTCATGCCGCTGCTAGTGTGGACGAACAAATGATAAGGGATGATCCCGGTATAATAAAAAATGAAGAATTCGTTACCGATCGGCGGCCGGCCGCGCATCATCACCGCAAACACGAGCGACAGCATCACGATGTGCAGGACCGGTTCGAGCAGCGCCCAGCCGTAGCCGAGCTTCGAGTCCCCGAAACGGGTGCGAGTTTCGCGGATGATCAAGGCGTGCATGACGCGCAGCTGGGTCTGCAGCGCTGCAAAAATGCTCGGTTGCCGCCGCAACTCGCGCGGCGGCTGCAATGGGCGCTCGCTCAGTACGACGTAGTCGCCGTCGAGCATTTCGAACCGACGATTTAGCACCTGAAGAACCGCCTGGGCGTATTCCTCGTTGTCCGGGGAGACCCGGATCAACTCTCCGCCGACAGCGAGCGCCTCGATGAATCGGCCGCTGTCGAAATACACCGTCAATTGCGAGCGCTTCGCATCAGGGTTTGAAGGATCGAGCGCAGCGGCCCGGCCGAAGGCCTCGGCCGCTTCGTCGAGGCGCCCGAGCCGATAAAGCAGGTTTGCCCGGTGCAAATGGTATTCCGCGGTCTCCGGCGCCAAAACAAGGGCGCGATCGATCGCGCCGAGGGCATCCTCCGTCCGACCGCGCAATGTCTGGGTCGCGGAAAGCAGGCGAAAGGCGACCGGATCCTCGCTATGCGCAGCGACGGCATCGAGGATGATGGCGGCAGCCTCGTCATATCTCTCTGTCCGCAGCAACAGCTCGGTTGCATGAAGCGCATTAAGGCAATCGGACGGTGCAAGCGCGAGGGCACGCAGCGCTAGGGTGACCGCTTGCTCGCGTTGATCGAGGGCGAACAGGGTTGCGGATAGATGGTGCAGCACGGACGCATCGGCGGGATCGAGCGCCGCGGCCCGCATAAGGTAATCCACAGCCGGCGCATGTCGGCCGGTGGCTTCCAGGACACAGGCAGCATGAAAAGCGGATTCAAACGAGTGCGGGTCGAGATCACTGGCCGTCCTGGCGTGGAATATGGCCCGATCGAGCTGTCCCGCCTCGGCAAAAGAGCCGCTCGCGTGGCGGTGTCCTTCGGCCCATTGCGGCCGTATCGCCAGGAGCCGCTCGTACGCCGCTGCCGCTTCATCGTGTCTCCCGCAGTTGCTGAATACCCAGGCGCACAAATTCGCGACTTCTTCGCTCTCGGGTTGAAGATCGAAAGCGATGCGAGCGCACCCGACTGCGTCGTCGCGGTGTCCCCTGTGGTACAGCGCCTCGCTCAGCTGACAATAGATCCGGGCTCGTTCGTGGTCGGGTATTTCGCCGCGCCTGAGATGAAAGCGGCACGCCTCAAGGTCGCCGAGAGACGCCGCGCCCATCGCCGATTGACGAATTTCACCAATGTCGCTCAACTGCGCGGTACTCTCGAGGCGGTGGGCGAACCGAGTTTCACATTGCGGGCACTGTTGGCTTGCGGCGCCAAGCAAGATCGGCGCTATCGATGCGCGCGCCCTTGCAGATCACCGGCCTCAGCCGCATGCTTGGTCGGACCCACCTCTCAAATCAAGATTGCATTTTAGGCCACTAATCATGCGTATTATCCTGTCACAATCAAGTCAAATTTTCGTCCTGGACCCGTCAAAAGCCGCATATTCCGGCCATCTGGTTAATGATATTATAGAACTCGCTAAATTTTCTCTGAATTTATGATAAATTGTTTCAGTTAATTAATTAGCTCTGGTAAATGTCACCTCGGGTTATTCCGGCGACGGACCGTACTGAGCAAAACCCCAATGGCACCGACTTGCGGAATCCTAGGACGGGCCAGGGTTTACGGCGTCGTGCCTCGAGCGCTCAAACAAGACCCTAAGCCGTTGGCAGCACCGGTTGATTTCTTGACTGGTGTCCTGCGGTCATCGACCCTAAGGTGACGCTTCGTAATTCTCCGGCAGCCGGCGCGGGTTGCACGACGGGCCGAGTGGCGCAAGGCGAGAGGGAGAGGGCTAATGCCGTTCGAATTCGGTATGTTCCACGAGTTTCAGTGCCCGGCGGGAAAGAGCCAGCCAGACGCCTTCGCGGAGTCGTTTGCGCAGGTCGACGCCGCCGAGCGGTGGGGGCTCGACGCGATGTGGCTGGCCGAGATCCACGTCGCCCCGGAGCGGTCGGTTTGCGCGGTGCCCCTGACGATCGCCAGCGCCATCGCCGCGCGCACCAGCCGCATCAAAATCGGCACCGGCGTCCAGGTATTGCCGCTCTGCCACCCGCTGCGGGTCGGCGAGGAGGCAGCCACGGTCGATCAGATTAGTCACGGTCGGCTCATTTTCGGGGTCGGGCGCAGCGGCTTCCCGCGCACTTACGAGGCCTATGGTGTCCCTTATGGCGAAAGCCGCGAACGCTTCGCCGAGACCCTCGAGATCCTCAAGCGGGCGTGGACCGAAGATCCGTTCTCCTATTCCGGTAAGTTTTACAAGTTTGAAAACGTCAGATTGACCCCCAAACCCTATCAGAAGCCATGGCCCGAGATCCGCATTGCTGCCAACAGCCCTGACACCTTCCCGGCGATCGGCGCGCTCGGCCATGGTGTGTTTGTCGCCGTTCGTCTCGGCACCTTATCGGAGCTGGCCCCCAACATTCGCGCGTACCGGAAAGCCTACAAGGCCGCCGGCCATCCGGGCGAAGGCCGGGTGTTTCTGCGGGCTCCCGTCTATGTCGCCGAGACGGCCGAGCAGGCCCGCTCTGAGCCGGAGGACAGCATCATGTATTTCTACCGCTACCTCGGCGAGCGGCTCGAAAATTCGGCGACCCGGGCCGGGGTGCGCGCGATCGAGGACCGCGCGGCGCGCGGGCGCCGGTTGCAGACCATCACTTACGACGAGGCGCTGCGCGACAAGATTATCGTCGGCACTCCCGAGCAGGTGACCGATCGGCTGATGGAACTGAAGGAAGAGCTCGGTCTCGACGGGATCCTGGCCGAAATGAATTGCGGCACCAAGATCCCCCACCAGCGAGTGATGAAATCACTGCAGTTGCTGTGCGAAAATGTGAAACCGCAGTTTCATTGATCCACACCCGTGGGTGAGACTGCGGCGATCGCGTCGGTATCGCTGATTCTGCACGCCCTCTCGGCCGTCGTATGGGTCGGCGGCATGTTCTTTGCCCATCAGGTGCTGCGGCCAGCCGCTGTCACGCTCGAACCGGGGCCGCGCCTTATCCTGTGGTCGCGCGTGCTCGGCCGGTTTTTCGCGTGGGTTTTCGCCGCGATCGTCCTGTTGCTGCTGACCGGTTATGTGATGGTGTTTGGCGTTTATGCCGGGTTTGGCGGGATCGGGCTTCACATCCAGCTGATGCAGGGGATCGGCATCTTGATGATGCTGCTGTTCTTCCACCTCTATTTCGCCCCGTGGCGCCGGTTCCGTGCGGCAGTCGCACGGCAGGACTGGGCCGAGGGCGGCCGACAGCTGGGCCAAATCCGGACAATCGTCACGATCAACCTGGTGCTCGGCGTCATCGTCGTCGCCATCGGCAGCAGCGGACGATATTGGGGCTAGGGCAGGCCGCGTCGGCGGGTCTAATTAGGAGGCGCGGAACCGGCGCAGATCACTCCTCCCGCAGGGTCATCAGAACCGCGGCAGCGAGCAGGACGCCAAAGGCCTCGAAGCCGGCATTGATTTGGCCGAAAGCCATGCTCAACAAGGTGACTGCGAGAGTGGCGGATCCGATCAGCAGTGGCATGGCGCGGTCCGGGCGTTTGACTTCGGGTTGAAGACACGATGTAACGATTAACGTGTCGCCGTTATTCCCCGCAGCCGGAGGGATTGGATGGGTATCCTCTACGTCGCGCGCAGCGCCAAGCTCTGCCGATGGGCGTCGGATGTCGGGCTCGGCAAGCACGTCTACAAGGTCGGCGTCGCGGAGGGCGATCCTAAGACGCTCCTCGCCGCAGGCTGGGCCGGCGAAACCGACTGGACCATCGCGCGCAAGCAGGCGGTCGAGGGTCTGAGCGAGGAAGAGGCGCTCACGAGGCTCGCGCGCAAGGAGAAGGTTATCGAACCTCGCCTTTACCCGAAGCTAAAGGGCGCCACCGGCGTGTTCCGGCTCGTGCCCGCCCGGGTCGAGAGCCACATCATCGTCTCCCGTGCTCTCGCCGGTCAGAGCGACCGGGTCGAGATTAAGCTGAAACCAACTGATTTCGCCGACTATCTGATCCATAACGCGCTGCGCTGAGCACAGCCGGAACGGCGGTCTCCGGTCAGATATCGAGGAACACGGTTTCGGTCTCCGCGTGCGGGCCGCGCTGCAGCCGAATGTCGATTTGCCAGCTATCCTGAGCGTCCGGTCGGGCGAGCAGCGTGGCACGGCGCCGCGGGTCTTCGATCGAGGACAACAGCGGGTCGGCTTCGTTGAGCGGCTCGCCGGCGAAATAGGCACGCGTCGTGAGACCCTTGAGCAGGCCGCGCGCGAGGATGGTGATCGCGAAATGAGGCGCCTGCTGCGCGTTGCCGCGGCCGGGCACCGGGCCCGGCTTCAATGTCTTGAAATGGAACCTGCCGGCTTCATCCGTGCGCGACCGGCCAAAGGCCGGGAAGCGCTCGTCGGCAGGCGGGTCGGCCTGCCACAGCTCGACGGCGGCGTCCGTCACTGGATTGCCGTCGCCGTCGATAACCGTCCCGGTTAACGTGACAAGGCGGCCCGCGGCGCCGAACCGCGTCAAATCGGCCCATTCCGGGTGCTCGATCAGGTGCCAGAAGGGTCCGATCGTCTGGCTGCCGGTGGCGCTCGGCATGGTTCAGCACTCCATCGGCGTCGCCGCGCGGCCGCGCAGCACGACGTCCCAGCGATAGCCCAGCGCCCATTCGGGTTCGGTCACCGTCATGTCGAGCCTGCAGACGAGCCGGTTGCGCGCTGCTTCCTCGGGGATCGACAGGAAGACCGGGTCGAGTTCGAGCAACGGGTCGCCTGGGAAATACATTTGCGTGACCAGGCGCTGGCCAAAACCGGACCCGAAGAACGAGAAGTGAATGTGGTTCGGGCGCCAGGCATTGTGATGATTGCGCCAGGGATAGGCGCCGGGCTTGATCGAGGTAAACCGATACCAACCGCCCTCGTCGGTGTAGACGCGGCCCTCGCCGCGAAAATTCGGATCCGTCGGCGCGTCGTGCTGATCGGCCGGGTGCTGATAGCGGCCCGACGCATTGGCTTGCCAAATTTCGACGATCGTGTGCGGGATCGGCCGGTCGTCCTCGTCGGTGATCCGGCCGTGCACGATGATCCGCTCGCCGAGCGCGGCTTTGCCGTCGACTACGGAGAGATCGGGGATCGGCGGGAACTGCGCGGGGGTAAAGCGCGGGCCGGAGGTTTCGGTGATCGTATGCGGCAGCCGCACCAAGCCCTCCTGCGGATGGCGTTTGTGGGTGCTGCCATAGGCCGGCGCGTCATAAGGCGGCTGGGTCCCCGGCTGATACGCCCGGAACGGGATCGTCTCCATTCCTCTGTTCTCCCTTAGCAGGCCGCCTCTCCGGCAGGCTTCCTCTTTTCTCTCAACGCGTCGAGCGCCTCCGGCGTGTCGATATCGACAAGGACGGCGTCGTCGTCCATCTCGACCTCGGCGACGAGCTCGGCGTGTTCGCCGATCAGGTGCTTGGCGCCGACATCGCCCGCGAGCTCGGCCATCTCGGGAAAGAACCGTTTCGACCACAGGACCGGGTTGCCGCGCTTGCCCAGGCGAGTCGGGACGATGATAGCGCGACCTTCAAGCGGGTTGAACGCCGCGATCAGGCGCTCGAGATGCCGGCCGGAAATCAGCGGCATGTCGCCGAGGCAGACGATCACGCCGTCGAGATCGGGCGGCAGCGCGGCGATGCCGCGCTTCAGCGAGGTTGAGAGACCCGCCGCAAAATCGGGATTGCGTACTCGTTCGACCGGTAATTTGCCAAGCGCGGCGTCGACCGCCTCCGCCTGGTTGCCGAGCACAGCGATGATCGGCCGCGCCCGCGAGGCGAGCAGTCTCCGCGCCACTCGCGTCACCATCGGAACCCCGTCGATCTCGGCGAGCAGCTTGTTCGGGCCGCCCATCCGCCGCGATTGCCCGGCCGCCAGCAGCAGGGCACCGATTGGAGAAGCTCGGGGTTTCACCTCCGCTTTTGGCTCGGTCGCGGGCGCCGTTCCGGCACGGGGGAGCGGTCGCGACGGGATTTCGGCGAGCAGTCCGCCGCTGCCCATGCGCATAATCTCGGCGGGCCCGACCGGCAGCCCGGCGACGAGCCGCTCGAGCACCCAGTCGAAGCCGTTGACCTTGGGCGAGCGCGCACAACCCGGAAGGCCAAGCACCGCCCTTCCGGCGACATGGCCGAGGAGCAGCAGATTGCCCGGATCAACCGGCATTCCGAAGTGGTCGATCACACCGCCCGCGGTGACGATCGCCGCGGGAATCACATCGCGTCGATCGAGGATCGCCGACGCGCCGTGAATCAGCAGGATGTCGATTCCGTGACCCATCGCGTCGCGGATGAGTGGAGCGAGTTCCGCGGTCGCATGGCCGCATCGTTCCTCGAGCACCAGCCGGCTGCCAAGTGCGCTGTAGCCTTGCCACGGTGACTGCCCGGGTCTTGTCGAGGATGCTTTCCTTCAATCCGGGAAGCCGGGTCTGGATGAGCCCTACGGAACGGGGCAGGAAGGGTGCGACCCGCAGCAGCGGGCTCTCCGAGGCGGCTGCCGCGACGCAGCGCTCGACGGCCTCCGCGGGTGCTGCGAACGGGATGATCTTGACCGTAGCGACCATCATCCGCGGCTCGACCACGGCAAAGGGCGGCAACGTGCCGAGGGTGATCGCCTCGTCAACCAGGTTCAGCCGGTCGAGCCGCTCGCGATCGAAGACCAGAACACCATGCGACCGGGAAAATAGGTTGGCCCGGCCGGTGAACGGCGCGGCCACCTCGACCTCCGCTCCGGCCGCCGCCGCGGCGACCCGCCGTGCCGCTTCATCCTCGCCGACATCGTCCGGTTCGAGCCGAGCAACGACAATCCGCGCCAGCCCGGCGCCGGCAATGACATCGAGATCGGCGCGCGACAGCACCCGCGCTTTCTTGAGCGCGACGGTCCCGAGCCTCAGGCTATGCGCGAGAATAGCACCCTCGGCCTCGGCGACGGGAACCTCGCCAAACCTCATGACCTTCCCCGTCGCATTTCCGCTGCTGGCGGGGAAAAAACCGCCTCGGCTCCGCCAAAGTGGCCTTTCATGACCATAAAATCTATGTATATCAACAGCTTAACTGTGATTTGACCGAACCCGCAGCCAGCGGAATTTTGTCTCCCGGCAGCGGAATGGCAGCGGAATTTGACAGCGGATTTCGACCTCATTCGGCAGGCTCGCCGCGGCGGAGGATCTGGGTCATCTGGGCGACGATCGAGACCGCCACCTCGGCGGGGGATATCGCACCGATTGCCAATCCGATGGGCCCATGGATGCGAGCAACGTCGCTGTCGGTAAAGCCCTGCTCCTTGAGCCGCGCACAGCGCACGGCGTGATTGCGGCGCGAGCCGAGCGCGCCGATGTAGAAGCAGTCCGAACGCAATGCGGCGGCTAATGCCGGGTCGTCGAGCTTTGGGTCATGGGTCAAGGCCACGACCGCCGACCCTCGATCCGGCTTCAGCCGTTCGAGCGCTTCGTCGGGCCACTCCGAGGTCATCTCAATTCCGGGAAAGCGCGCCTCGGTCGCGAAGGATTCGCGCGGGTCGATAACGGTCACCGCATAATCGGTCATCGCCAGCATCTTCGCGAGCGGTTGGGCGATATGCACCGCCCCGACGATGAAGCAGCGATGCGGCGGCGTGAGCACCTCGACGAATACAGGCCCGGCCGTCGTCTCGATGGTACGGTTGCGGCCGCCCCGCCGCGCCTCGCGCACCTTGTCGAGCGCTGCATCATCGAGCGCCAGATCGCCCTCGACATGGTCGCCGTCGAGCAGCAACTGCCGGCCGATAGTAAGATCGGTCGCGAGGGCGACAGAGCGGTGATCGCGCGCCGCCGCCACGACATGGTCGAGAATGCGCCCTTTCATTCGACGCGCTCGACAAAGATCTGGATCTTACCGCCGCAGGCGAGCCCGACCTCCCAGGCCTGGTCGTTGCTGACGCCGAAATCCAATAGCCGCGGCTTGCCGTCGCGGATCACTTCGAGCGCCTCGTTGACGACGGCACCCTCGACGCAGCCGCCCGAGACCGAGCCGACCATGGCGCCCTTGTCGTCGACCGCGAGCTTGGCGCCGACCGGTCGCGGCGAGGAGCCCCAGGTGGTGACGACCGTCGCCAGCGCTACACCCGAGCCGGCCTCGCGCCAGCGCGCCGCCTGCTCCAGGATTTCCGCGGTATCGCTCATGCTGCCCTCTCTTCCCGCTTCTCCCAAGCCGAGGCTGCCGCGCCGCGCCGGCCGAGCGGTGCGCTCAGCACCTCGATCAAGGTTCCAAGGCTCTCCAAATTGTGCACCGGCCGGAACTCGTCGACATGTGGCATCATCGCCCTCATCCCCAGTGATCTTGGCTCGAAACCCTCGTAACGCAACAGCGGGTTCAGCCAAATCAGCCGGCGGCAGGAGCGGTGCAGCCGATCCATCTCATGCGCGAGCCCGGCTCCGGCATCGCGGTCGAGCCCGTCGGTGATCAGCAACACAAGCGCCCCCTGGCCCAGCAGCCTGCGCGACCACAACCGGTTGAACTCGGCGAGGCAATGACCGATGCGGGTTCCGCCCGACCAGTCGACAACCGCCTCGGCGACGCGCTCGAGGGCGAGATCGACATCGCGATGGCGCAGATAGCGGGTGATGTTGGTCAGCCGCGTCCCGAAGACGAAGGTGTGGACGCGGTCGCGGTCGTTGGTCACCGAGTGCATGAAATGCAGAAAGATGCGGCTGTAGCGGCTCATCGAGCCGGAGATGTCGCACAGCACGACGAGCGGCGGCGGGCGCCGGCGCGGGCTGCGCCGCTTCAATTCGATCAGCCCGCCCGAGCGGAGTGCCGCGCGCATCGTCGCGCGGAGATCGGCGCGGGCGCCATGCCGGTCGGGCGCAAAGCGCCGGGTCGGCACATCCTGCACCGGCAGGCGCAACCGGGCGATTGCGGCCTTGGCACGCGCCAGCTCTTCGAGCGACATCTTCTCGAAATCCATGCCGCGCAACTGCTCGCGGTCGGAGAAGGTCATCGCCGCGTCGACCTCGGTTTCGGTCTCCTCGGTTTCACCCGCCTCTCCCATGTTGGGGTGAAGCGCTTCCGCCAACCGCCGGGCCATTGCGGCCCCCTGGTCCTCTTCGCCCTCGATGCGCAATTCGGGCAGCACCAACCCCATCATCTTTTTCAGGAGATCGGGGTTGCGCCAGAAGACGTGAAAGGCCTGATCGAAGATCAGCCGCTGGTCGGGCCGATTGACGAACACCGCGTGCAATGTCCAGTAAAAGTCGCGGCGATCGGTGATGCCGATGGCTCTGACGGCAGCCACGGCGCCGATGACCTTGCCCGGCCCGACCGGCAGCCCGGCCGCGCGCAAGGTGCGCGCAAAATGCATCAGATTGGCGAGCAGCGATCCGCCGGGTTCTGACATGGCGGTTGCTGCCCCTCACCCTCCCGCTGCGCGGGCCCCTCCCTCTCCCCGCGCGCGGGGAGAGGGCTGGGGTGAGGGGCCTTCCTGCACCGCAGCGGCCTCGGCCTTGACCTGCTCGAGGAGGCGGGCGGCTTCGCTGCCGTGCAGCCGGGCGATGTCATCCTGGTATTTGAGCAGCACGCCCAAGGTATCGTTGATCGCATGCGGGGTCAGCTCGAGCACGTCGAGCTGCATCAGCGCCTCGGTCCAGTCGATCGTCTCGGCGATGCCGGGAAGCTTGAAGAGATCCATCCCGCGCAACTTCTGGACAAAACCGACGACCTCGCGCGACAGGCTCTCGCCGGCGCCGGGCGCCTTGCGCTTGAGGATCTCGAGTTCGCGCGCCGCGGTCGGATAGTCGACCCAGTAGTAGAAGCAGCGGCGCTTCAGCGCGTCGTGGATCTCGCGGGTGCGGTTCGAAGTGATTATCACGATCGGCGGCTCCTCGGCGCGGATCGTCCCAATCTCGGGAATTGTCACCTGGAAGTCGGAAAGCAGCTCCAACAGGTAGGCCTCAAACGGCTCGTCGGTGCGGTCGAGCTCGTCGATCAGCAACACGGGCGCGCCCTCGATCTCCGGCTCGAGCGCCTGCAACAGCGGCCGTTTGATCAGAAACCGGTCGGAGAAGATCGTACTCTCGATCTCGCCTCGGTCTTCCTCGGCCGCCTCGGCCAGGCGGATCTCGATCATCTGGCGCGCATAGTCCCACTCGTAGACCGCCGAGGCGACATCGAGACCCTCGTAGCACTGCAGGCGAATGAGCCGGCGCTGGAGTGCCGTCGCCAGCACCTTGGCGATCTCGGTCTTGCCCACCCCGGCCTCGCCTTCGAGAAACAGCGGCCGCTTCAAATGCAACGCCAGGTGCACCGCCGTCGCCAAGCTGCGATCGGCGATGTAATCGGCGCTGCCGAGCAGGGCGAGTGTGTCGGTGACGGAGGTGGGCAGGGTCGACATCCAGCAGGCAATCCCGATCGCAAAAAATCCCTCTCCTGACGGGAGAGGGGAGTAAGCCCTGCGAGCCCGACAACGGCACGGGCTCGCTCTCTGGATTGGCAATGTAGTATGTCGGCCTACCCGCCGCTACCCTGCGGCAGGCCCAGGAAATTTGTGGAGGGAACGGAGGTGACGGATCCGGTCGAAGGCGCGGTGGCGGAGATCAAGTTTGGTCCGGACGGCCTCGTGCCGGCGATCGCTCAGCAGCACGACACCGGCGAAATCCTGATGATGGCGTGGATGAACCGCGATGCTGTTCGCACGAGCTTGGCCGAAGGCCGCGCCTGCTACTGGTCGCGTTCCCGCGCCAGGCTGTGGCGCAAGGGCGAGACCTCGGGGCAGGTTCAGCTGCTGCGGGAGCTCCGCCTCGATTGCGACGGAGACGCCGTGCTGCTGCTGGTCGACCAGCAGGGTGTCGCCTGCCACACCGGGCGGCGCAGCTGTTTCTTCCGAGCCTGGCGCGACGGCGCTTGGGCCGTCATCGCCGAGCCGGAGGTTTCACCCGAAATGCTGTATCCGGATGCTCACTGAAACGGCGGGCAGTTCAGATGCGCCTGGATTTCGGCTACCAGGGCCGAATTGAACGGGCGGCCGGCGCAACGCCGGTTATACTCGTCCACGCTCGCGTTGTAGCGGGCGACGGCCCGGGCCGCGTCCGACTGGACCGGACCAATTGATTGCCGATAGGCGGCGTCGCGGCGCTCGAGCAGCGCCTTGTAGCGAGCGACCGAGTCGGGGTTGTTGATGTCGACCCGCGGCCGCTCGGTGGCGAGCTGCGCATCCAAATCGGCGCGCTGCTGGTTGGCTGCAATGAGGGCCTGGGATTTGGCGTCCTTTTCCGCAGCCAGCGCTGCAGCCGCCTGCTGCAGACAAAGACAGGCATTGATCTCGGCGGGCTCGTTGGGAAACTGAGCTTTTGCCCCGCTCGACGCGCAAAGCGCTAGAATGCCGAGTCCCAGAGCCCTCGCGTGCCGAGCGCCGATCCAGCGCATTATCTCTGTCCTCCGCTTTTTGCCCGGGCCGCGGGCGGATTTCCCCGGCGAGGAATCCTCGGTCATCCGTCGGTAGCGCGGGCTCTGTGTTCGGCCAGGTTGCGCACCCCGTCGGCCACCTCGTGACCGACTTTTTCGGCCTTTTCCCACAGCTCCTCGCGGGTTTCACCGACCCAATCCCGTTCGCGCTTCGTCGCCGGCAACAACGCTGCGAGGGCTGCTCCGGAGCCGAGCCCGACGAGGCCGATCAGCAGCGGATGGCGTTCGAAAGTTGCGCGCAGCGATCCGCCGGCACGCCGGGCCTGCTCGGTCGCGTGACCGGCATATTCGAGCACCGCGCCGCCGGTGTCGCGGATCGAGCGGATCGCGCCGCGCGGTGCTCCTTCGGCCTGGGGCAGCCGAGCGACGCCACGGCTCTCGGGGTCGGCAATGCGGTCGTCGGGCGCGACAGCGCGCTCGGTCTTGCCGCCGCCGGCGATCCCGAAGTTGCGGGCGAGCAACCAGGCGACGCCGACGCCGATCAGCGCGAGCGGGAGCCGATTGGCCCATGCGGCCTCGCCGAGCTCGACCCGCAGAACCCCGTTTTCCTTGATCGATTGCGTGATCATGTCGATACCCTTTCCGACGAGCTGACGCGGTGCGAGCTGATCTGCCAAGGCGTCGAACGTAAGACCGAGGTCGGCTCGGATGCCGCGGATCTCCTCCTCGATCTTCGCCGCCGATTTTTGCGGCTCGTGGCCGGGCCGCGACCCCTCGCTTCGTTTCACGAGACGCGTTCCCGCAACCAGGCCTCGTCCTCGCGCAGCGAGTTGAGCGTCCGCCGCATGGCGAGCGCTTCGGCATCGAGCCGCCTCTTGCCGAAATAGAGCAGGGCCGCACCGACCCCGAGCAGGACGAGCCCGACGATCAGAGCGGCGAGCCACGGCGCCAGGACGATCGCCAGGCCGAGCACCGCGGCGGCGACCAGCGCCAGCCAGCCGCTGAACGCGATCAGCGCGCCGACGGCGATCGCCCCGACACCCTGGCCGACCAGCCCGAGCTTCTCGGCCAGCTCGGCCTTGAATAGAGCGACTTCCTGACGGACCAGCGAGCTAATCTGATCGACGAGATCGGCCAGCAGTGCGGCGATCGAGCGATCCGATTTCGGCCGCGCCGCGGCGCCGCCCGATCCGGGGCCGCCCTCGTCGGAAGCCATCAATGGCTCTCCGATGCCGCTGAGGCTGGTTCCGCCGCCAGCTTCGATACTGCGGCTGTGATCTCATCCGTCTCGCCGCGATGGGGCGAGAGATCCGGGTCTGTCCTGGTTTTGTCCGGGTGCGGGCGATCCGTCGGAACGGACAGCAACCGACCGGCGAGGAAGCCGATGGCGGTCGCGCCGATCATGAAGAGGCTCGGCCGGCGCCGTGCGAGATCTTCGGCGTCAGCGACGATTTCGCTCCAGTGCCGGTCGCGTATGAGATGCGATAGCTGATCGATCTGATCAGCCGCCCGATCGGCGTAGCCGGCGATCGTTCGGCTGTCGGACCGCTCGAAAGATTGCGCCGCGCAGCGCACGGCCTCGGCGATCCCACCCATCTGCTGCGCCGCCCGGTCTTTCCGGTCGTCCAGCATCGCTTCGATCGCCGACCGGGTCGCGTCGACGAACTCCGTCAAGATCGCTTTGGCGCGGTCGATACCCTCTCCTCGATCCTCGGCCCGCGCCGCCGCCTCGTCGATCTCGTCGGCCATACCGCTTTCTCCGCGAAATGACGCTTTTGCTATCTCTAACATAACGGCGGCGCTTGCGTTGCTGTTCCTTGGCGGTAACGCCGACCGGAACACGATCTGGGCGCCCTACAGCGAGAGCAGCCGGTCGAGCAGGGCCTTGTCCTGGCGCAGCTCGGTCGCGGCACCGGAATAGCGGATTTTGCCCTTTTCGAGGACATAGACGCGGTCGGCGAGTGCCAGCGCGAAATCGACGCGCTGCTCGGCCAGCAAAATGGTGAGGCCTTGCGCTTTCAATTCGCCGATCTTGTCGCGCAAGGTGTCGACGACGAGCGGCGCCAGTCCTTCGGAGGGCTCGTCAAGGAGCAGGAGCTCGGGATTGCCGGTCAAAGTGCGGGCAATCGTCAGCATCTGCTGCTCGCCGCCCGACAGAAATCCGCCGCGCTGCTCAGGGTATTTCGTTCGTGGCCTAGATGCGCCATGGCTCGCCGCGGCTGTCAAGCGGGGCCTTGCTGCCTTCCCCAGAGTTGCCGCCAACTCGGGATGCCGCCGAGCGGCTCGGCGGCGAGCACGGCGCGCATGACGGCGCGGGCGAGGCAGTCGGCGGCGGCGCTGCCGAGCCTCACCAATGCGGCGGGTTGGACCGGCCGGCCCAGGCCGGTCGAGAGCGCGAATACGGTGTCGCCGTCGAACGGCGTGTGGACCGGCCGGATCGCGCGGGCGAGACCGTCCTGCGCCATGATCGCCAACCGCCGGCAGCCGGCCTTGTCGAGTGCCGCGTCGGTCGCGACGACCCCGATCGTCGTGTTGGCCCCGGGAATAGCAGCGCCGCATTCCGAGAAATCTTCCGGGTCGAGGGCGGCATCGGGGATCGCCGGCTGTCGGTCGATCTCGCCGGCGAGCGCCAGATCGGCGGCCCAGAAGCGCCCGCAATCCGCCCGCACGGTCGCGCCCCAGCTGTTGACGGCGACGATCGCTCCGACGACGGCGCCGCCGCCGAGAGCGAACGAGGCGCTGCCGATGCCGCCCTTCAGCCGGCCGGCCTGTGGCGCCGAGCCCGGCCCCGGCATTACCGAGCGCGAAGTCTTTGGCCGCTGCCGCCACAGCCTGGCGGCCGAGCGCACGATAGGGTGGCTCGCCGGTCCACGCTCGGCGGCCGGGAAAGGCGAGGTCGAACAGGATCGCCGCCGGCACGATCGGCACCCGTATGGCCGGGGACCGCAACGTCGAGCCGACCGTGAAGCCGCGGCCTGCCTCGGCGAGCCAGTCCATTACACCGGCGGCGGCATCGAGCCCGAAAGCGGAGCCGCCGGACAGCACGACCGCATCGGCCCGATCGACGAGCGTGCCGGGCGCCAGCAGCTCGGTCTCGCGGCTGCCCGGCGCCCCGCCGCGCACATCGACCGAAGC
The DNA here is from genome assembly GCA_963796155.1 of uncultured Alphaproteobacteria bacterium. Taxonomy (GTDB): domain Bacteria; phylum Pseudomonadota; class Alphaproteobacteria; order ATCC43930; family CGMCC-115725; genus AP-15. The sequence continues at coordinate 360,390 of CAWCKT010000006.1, forward strand.
GACTGCGGGCGCCTCCGCCAGCACCACAGTGGTGCCGCTGATGCCGTCCCGGTCTTCGGCCTGCCCGACCAGAATCCCGGGCACGTCGGTGATGGAGTTGCGCGGGCCGGAGCCGGCCATCATGAGTGTGCCTTGCGTGCTCGGAACAGAGAAGCTCGCCTATACCATCGGCCGGCGCGGCGCTCTATCCTCCCGAGCGCCGCATGTTATCGGTGACGACACTGGTCGAGCGAATGTTGTGTTCCGCGAGTTTAGCGAGGAGCTCGGCAGGGGCCTGAGTCCGATGGCGGCGATCAGTTGTTCTGCGGCGGAGGAAAGAGCGGGAAGGTGAGAACCGTCCGCCGGCCGAGGCCAGTCTCCGCGCCGGGCGGGGGCTCCGGGATCCCCGACGGGGCGAGAAAGGTGAGCGGTCGCGAGATCGGACCGGACCTCCTCGAACGCTGGGCGCTCGGCTATCTCGCGCGCTATGCCAGTTCGGCCGAAAATCTGCGGCGCGTCCTGATGCGGCGTGCTCGGCGGCACTCGCCCGAGGCTGCGCTGCAGGCGAAACCATTGATCGAAGCTCTCCTCGCCCGTTACCGGGAAGCGGGACTACTCGACGATGCCGCCTATGCGGCCGGCCGGATACAGTCGCTGCATCGGCGCGGTGCCTCGCTGAAGGCGATCCGCGCCAGGCTGGCGACCGCGGGGGTTGCGGCCGCGGTCGTCGCCGACGCCGTCGGCGACCTGCGCGCCGCGGCGCCGGACCCCGACCTCGCGGCTGCCTGCGCCTTCGCCCGCCGGCGCCGGCTCGGGCCGTTTCGCCGAGGAGCGGCAGACCGGCAGCGTGAGCTCGGCGCATTCGCCCGGGCGGGATTCGGCCGACGTATCGCCGAAGCGGTACTCGCCTGCGCCGACGTCGAGGCGGTCGAGGCCCTCCTGCGCGAGGAGCTCGGCTGAGCGAGCTCAGGCGCGCCGGCGTTGGGGCGCCGCGTCGTCCGCCGGGGCAGTCTCTTCGGGTGCCGCCGGGGTTCCGGGGGTCGCCGTTTCAGTCCGGTCGCCGGCGCCGGTCCGGTCCTTGTCGAAGGCGATCTTGACGAGTCGATTGAAGGCCCGCCCGACAACCCATTGCTTCCCGGCGATGGTGCGGATGCGCACCAACAAGACCACAGAGGAGCCGTCGAGCGAATCGACGCCCTGGTAATCGAAGGGGTCGAGGATCGATGGCCGCAAGGCCTCGTCTGACACCAGCTCTTCACTGGCCCGACGCAGGATCTCGACCGCATGATCGATATCCTCGCCGTTCGGGATCGTAATCCGGGCGACGGCGTAGGCGAAATCCCGCGTCAGGTTCTTGACCGACGTCACCTCGCTGAACGGAATCGTATGGACGGCCCCGGCCTGGTCGCGCAGCCGGATCGTGCGAACCGCGATCGCCTCGACCACGCCGGCATGATCTTTTCCGAGATCGACCACGTCGCCGATTTCGACCTGATCCTCCATCAGGATGAAAAGGCCGGTGATGATGTCTTTGACCAGCGCCTGGCTACCGAACCCGATTGCCACCCCGACGACCCCCGCGCCCGCAAGCAGCGGAGCGATGTCGATGCCGATATGGGAGAGGACAATCATCGAGGTCAGGACGACGATCACCCACAGCATCGCCGTGCGGAACAGCGGTAACAATGTGCGTACGCGGGTGCGACGGGGCAGATCGCTTGCATCGATCCGGGTCAAATATCGCTCTATCGCCGAGGCGACGGTCTCCCAGAGGGCGATGGCGACGACCAGCACGACGGCGATAGAGAGCACACTTCCGGCGACGCGCCGGCCGACCTCGGAGCCGAGCCAGGCGAAGGCTCCGATGTTCCATGCCTGGAGCACCGTCATCGCCGCCAGGAAGTAAACCGCCCCGCTGGTCAATCCGGTCAGGATCGGAAGATAGCGGTTGGCGCGCTGCTCGAGTGTCGGAAATTGCGCCTTGAGCTCCGGCGAGATCGCGAAGCCGCGTCGGCTCAACTCCAGAATAAAACGGGCGACAAGTTGTGCCGCGACGATGACGACGAGACTGAGGACGGTGGCCCGCGCCACGTAGAGGAACCCGCCTTCGATCCGCAGCGCGTAAATCAGGTAGATGCCGGTAATATAGAGGACGGCGAGGACGGGCCAGATCTCGGCAAGGGTGCGGCGAATGCGACCCCAGCCGGATGTGGCCGCCTGGACGCCGGCGATCCACCTGGCGATCGGCGCTCGGTTCTGCAGCACGAAGATGATCCCAAGGAGGGCCAGCACCAGGCCCGCGACATTGAGCATCAGCGCGTAGATCGCTCCGGGAGCGCCGAGCCACCAGGCCGCCTCGGGCACGGCATAGCCGAATATCGCCCAGCAAGTGAACCGCCTGATCCAGATGTAGAGATAGTTGCGGGTCTCGGCGTCGATGGGCACGAATACTACGCCGGTATCGGCGGGCAGCAGCATGGCTCTGGCGATACAGAGCACGAGGCGAACCTCGATCGTCGCATCGAGAAGAACCGACAACGTAATCCGGGAGCGGGTGAGGGGATCGAGCGCCATCACCAGGGTGGTGTACGCGACAACGGCAAAGACCAGGATCGGCAGCAGGTCGAGGACGAGGCCGAGCAACGCGAACAAGGCGCGGACCGGGCGGGTATCGCTGCGCCTCGTCGGCAAGCGCGGCACCAGCCGCCCAAGCACCAGGCGGAGAATCCATTCGGCAAAGAAGGCTATGCCGAAAACGAGGGCGAACGCAGCTGCGGCCTTGATCCACAGCCGTCGCATCGCCGGATCGGAGACCTGATGCCGGGCCCAGCCGAACAAGCGCGGCGCATCGATGACCACGGCGACACCGGCAAGGATCTCGCCGGTCAAGGCGTCGATTTGCCGTGAGACCTGATCGAAGGTCGCCGTCGCGGCGGGCTTCTCCGCCGCCGCACCGCGTTGCGCGGCGATCAGCGCGCGCAGCTCGGCAACGAGCTTCGCCCGTGCCGCGTCGTCCTGCAGAGTTTGGACGAGCCGCTCGAGCTCTTCAACCGACACCGGCGCAGGCTGCACCGCCGGTGGCGGCGTGTCCGCTCGCGCCGGCGATACAACGATGACGATGCAGAGCAGCAGTAGAAAAGCGGCTCGGTACCCCAATCCCCGAATCCGTCCGCGTGTTCCTATTCCGAACATTCCAGCGTCAAGCCGGTTCCCGCTCCCGCATCAATCGGGCGACACCAAGAGCATCGGCGTCGCCGCGGCGCTCGAGCGCGGCGATGACGCGTGGGCGGTCGACCGCCGGACGGTTTTGGCTCAGCTTGTACTTGCCTTCCAACCGGGTGACAGCGATGTCGAGGCCGATGATGCCCTTAAGCATCCCCTGGAGATAGGTTTCGGGGAGGTCCTGCATCCGCCACGGAGCCGGGCTGCCCGCCTCGTGACGATCCGACAGACGACGCAGCAGGCGGCGCAGCCAATCGTCGTCTTCGACCAGCCGCACCCTCCCGTAAGCGTGGACGTCGACATAGTTCCAGGTCGGCACGCTCGGGCCGCCCGCATACCACGCCGGCGAGATATAAGCGTGCGGACCGCTGAAAATGGCCAGCACCTCGCCGCCCTGGCCGAGCTCCTCGACCTGCGGATTCGGACGCGCCAGATGGCCCAGCAGGTGGAGCTCCCCGTCATGGCGGTCGACCAGGAACGGAATATGGCTTGCCACGAGTCCAGCGGCGCCGTGGCTGACGAGGAGGCCGAAATCGTGCTGCTCGATGTGAGCAACCAGCACCGCGGGGCGCGTTTCCGTGAAGGCAGGCGGCAAATAGACCACGGGATCATCTCCAACTTGTCGAGGCCCGACGGGCGTCAGCGCAAATAGTCGATGATGAGGGTGGCGAGCAACGCCGCCCCGGAAAAAAAGAGAATCGCGCCCGAGCCGCGGCTTATCCATCCCAGATGGCGCGGCTCGATCGAATGCCGAACTCGTCCCACCCCGAAACTCAGCGCCAACCACCACAGCAACGAACCGCCCCAAACCCCGAGAACCAGGATCGAGGCGCGGCCGAACGTCGCCTGCGCTCCGCTCAGGCCGATCGCGGTGAAGATGCCGAGAAAGGCCAGAACCGTGATCGGATTGGTAACCGCCAGCACGAACGTCGAGGCAAAATCGCCCAACAAGCTTTCAGGATCGCGCTCCGATTCGAGCTCGGCCGGTGGGTCGGCCGCGAAGGCCCGGCCACCGATATAGAGGAGGTAACAGCCGCCGGCGACGCGCAACCACTGTTGATAGTCGATCAGCCAGTCGGAAACGAACGAGAGGCCGAACCCCGCGATGATCCCGAAGACCGCGTCGGCGGTGGCCGCACCGAGCCCCGACACGAAGCCCGAGAACTCGCCTTCGAAGATCGTCCGGCGAACGCACATGACCCCGACCGGACCGACCGGTACGGCGATGACGAGCCCGACCGCGATCCCTTTCAGAAAAAACACGAAAAGCATCTGGACGGGATCCCGGGCCGCGGCAGAGTGTCAGTGTCGAGAAAGGGGTGCGGCGGCGCAACCCGAAATCCAGCCGCTGCAAGAGCGGACCGGTCGCGTTATGCTGACCCGGAAACTGCGGAGAGGTCGCCGATGACTGATACCGAGGATGCCTATCGGTTCGAGTTCACCTCGATCGATGGCGACAGCCTGCCGTTGGAGGCTTGGCGCGGCCAGCCGGTGCTCGTCGTCAACACCGCCTCCTACTGCGGATACACGCCGCAATACAGCGATCTCGAAGCGCTCTGGCAGCGCTATCGTGGTCGCGGTCTCGTCGTGCTCGGGGTGCCGTCGAATGATTTCGGCGCCCAGGAGCCCGGATCGGCCGCCGAAATCAAGCGGTTCTGCGCGGCGGGTTACGCGGTAGACTTCCCGCTCACGCAGAAATCCCGCGTCATCGGCGCCGAGGCTCACCCGTTCTATCGGTGGGTCGCTGAAGAGCTTGGCGAGGCCGGGGCTCCGCGCTGGAACTTTCACAAATACCTGATCGGTCCCGACGGCCAGCTTGCGGGGACATGGCCATCGCAGGTCGGCCCGACCGACCGTCGAATCATCGCCGAGATCGAGCGGCTGCTGCTGCAACGGTCCTAGTTTGGTCAGGTGGCAGCCGGCTCGATCCGGGGGGCGGGAACGGCGCGCGAGTTGGACAGATCAGTTGCGCTGGCGAGCGTCCTCACAGCGAGCATATCCCGCTTGCCGCGAATCTCGATCTCGTGGCGCGGAAACGCCGAGAGGTCGAGCCCGGCACGCAACACCGTCTCCTCCGAGACGACGAGCTCGCAGCCATACGTCTTCGTCAGGGTTTCGAGTCGGCTCGCCGTGTTGACGGCGTCCCCGATCGCGGTGATCGCAGTCGCGCTGCCGTAGCCCATCTCACCGACGATCGTCGGCCCGACATGGATGCCGATGCCGATGCGCAACGGCTGATCGATCTCGCTGCTCAGCGACCGGTTGAGCTCTTCGAGCCGCTCGGACATCAGCCGGGCGGCGGCGAGCGCCTCTCGGCAGGCAGCCTGGGGCCCGCTCTCGATGCCGAACAGCGCCATCACGCCGTCGCCGATGAATTTGTCGACCCGCCCTCCCGCCGCCTCGACGGCGCGCCCCATCGCCGCGAAATCGACGAGCTCGCAGCCGTATGTCTTGGTCAGGGTTTCGAGCCGGCTCGCCGTGTTGACGGCGTCCCCGATCGCGGTGATCGCAGTCGCGCTGCCGTAGCCCATCTCACCGACGATCGTCGGCCCGACATGGATGCCGATGCCGATGCGCAACGGCTGATCGATCTCGCTGCTCAGCGACCGGTTGAGCTCTTCGAGCCGCTCGGACATCAGCCGGGCGGCGGCGAGCGCCTCTCGGCAGGCAGCCTGGGGCCCGCTCTCGATGCCGAACAGCGCCATCACGCCGTCGCCGATGAATTTGTCGACCCGCCCTCCCGCCGCCTCGACGGCGCGCCCCATCGCCGCGAAATAGCGATTGAGGACGAACACCACGTCATAGGGGAGCCGACCCTCAGCGAGGCCGGTGAAGCCGCGGATATCGACGAACAAGATGGCGATTTCGCGCTCGCTGCCCTGCGCGGAGTCGACCCGGCGGCGGCCGTCCAAAGCATGCGCGAAAGGCGGCAGCAGTGGCGTGACCTCGACCGTACCGCGCGGCCGCAGTTGGCAGGCTAGGCGGACGTTTTGGGTCGCGCCGATGCGACGCAGTACGCGCAGCTCATCCTCGCCGGGCGGATCGATGCTGCCGCTTTCGCCGCGCACCCGGATGCGGCAGGTCGAACAGCGACCGCGGCCGCCGCACACATGGGCGTGCGGGATCCCAGCGAGGCGGCTCGCCTCGAGGACCGAGGTGCCGGGCATCACATCGATAAATCGGCCGTCCGGATAGCCGATGCGCACCAGGCCGCGGCGGCGCTGCCAAGCCCGGCGGACGAGCCGGGCCAGCAATACCGCAGCCACTGCGCCCGCGAAAAACCAGGTGAGGATATTGATGATCTCGTCGAGGGCGCGCGCGGTTGTGGGCGACGGCAAGGTCATGTTTGCGAAGGCTTTGGCGGTCCAGCCGGGATCCGCGGCCAATGCAGCGACCTCGCGGCCGGCCTCGATCATGCCGAGCAGCGAGAGGACCGGGACGAGCACGGCGACGACGAGAACTGCCGGTTGCAGCCGAACATACCAGGGCCGCACACGCAGCCAGAAATGCAGGCCGATCATTGCATGAGCCCAGGCGACGACCAGAACCAGCATCTGCAGGTAACCGTGATCGGGCGACCGGACAAAATATATCCACAGCAAATAGGCGTAGTAGGCGACATCGGTGTGGAAGAAACTGTCCGAGATACGTATGCCGACGACGTGCCGGACCAGCAGCAGCGGGATCGCGAAGCCGAGTACGAGCTGGGCAAGCTCGGCAGCGCGCAACCGCAACGTCCGCCGTTGCCAGAGTGCCGAGAGCGCCAGCGCGTAATGGACGAGAAAGCTGCCGTAGAGCAGGGCTTGTGCCGGCCGGTTGGTCCAGATCCGAAAGACGTACCAGAGCACGTCCTCCATCGCCTGCAACGAGATCAGTCCGACCGCGTGGTTCAAGAGATGCATCGTCACATAGGAGAGCATCACCAGACCGGAGAGGAGGCGCAGTTGCCGGATCATCGACGCAGCCTGGGGCAATCCCGGATCGCAAAACCTGTTGTCATCCGCACCCGGCTCCCCTTATCCGAGCGCCGCTCCGTCGCGCCCACGCGGCAGCGGGACCGGACGAAAAGGCACAAATCTGCCGTCATGTTGATACAGTGTTTCCGCAATCTGGACCGACGGTAACATCAGTCGCCAATCCGCGATCGGGGGCATCCGGCTATGCTGGAGATCCGACATCTCGTCAAACATTTCGGCCCGCTCAAGGCGGTCGACGACATCTCCTTCGCCGTGCCGCAAGGCGAGGTGCTGGGTTTTCTCGGCCCGAATGGCGCCGGGAAGTCGACGACGATGAAGATGATCACGGGTTTTCTCGCCCCGACCGCCGGCACCGCGATCATATGCGGCTATGACATCGCGAGGCAGCCGATTGCCGCGAAGAAATGCATCGGCTACCTGCCGGAGGGAGCGCCCGCCTATCCGGACATGACGCCGGCCGACTTTCTCGACTTCATCGCCCATATCCGCGGCTTTGCCGGCGCCGAGGCAAAGCGCCGCATCGGCCGCGTCGTCGAGATGATCAGGATCACCGAGGTTCTGCATCAGCCGATCGAGACATTGTCGAAGGGCTTCAAACGCCGCGTCGGAGTGGCCCAGGCGCTGCTGCACGATCCTCCCGTGGTGATCCTCGACGAGCCGACCGACGGGCTCGACCCCAACCAGAAATACGAAATGCGCAAGATCATCACTGCGATGCAGCCCGAGAAGGCGATCATTATCTCGACCCACCTGCTCGAGGAGGTCGAGGCGGTGTGCAGCCGGGCGATCATCATCGCGCATGGCCGCATTCTGGCCGATGGGACCCCCTCGCAGCTCGCCGAGCGGTCGCGCCATCACAACGCCGTACGTCTCGGCGTTGCCAACAGTGCCGACCCGCGGATCCGCGCGGAGCTGGTGCGGCTGCCCGGTGTGACGGCGGTCGAACCGGTCAGCGACAGCGAAGGCGAAGCGCTGATGATCTTCCCCGGCGACAGCCACTCGGTCGTCGCGCAGGTCGCCGATCTCGCACGCGCCCAGGGTTGGGAGGTCAGGGCGTTGCGGGTCGAGCGCGGCCGGCTCGACGACTTCTTCCGCGAACTCACCACAGCTCCGGCCGAACCGACGCCTGTCCCCGCTGCCGCCTGACGACAATGCGCAACATCATCACCATCTTTCGCCGCGAACTCGCCAGCTATTTCACCACCCCGCTCGCCTATGTGTTCATTGTCATATTTCTCGTCATGGCGGGGGTGCTGACCTTCTTTCTCGGCAATTTCTTCGAGCGCGGGCAGGCCGACCTGCAATCCTTCTTCTCCTTTCATCCCTGGCTCTACCTCGTCCTGATCCCGGCTTTGTCGATGCGGCTGTGGGCGGAGGAGCGCAAGAGCGGAACGATCGAGCTGTTTCTGACATTGCCGATACGCATGACCGAGGCGGTGATCGGAAAATTCCTCGCCGCCTGGTGCTTCGCCGGGATTGCTCTCGCCTTGACCTTCCCGTTCTGGCTCACGGTCAATTTTCTCGGCCGGCCGGATAACGGCGTGATTTTCGCGAGCTACATCGGCAGTTGGCTGATGGCCGGCGCGTTGCTGGCCGTCGGCGCCTGCGTCTCGGCGATGACGAAGAACCAGGTCATTGCCTTCGTCGTCACCGCGGCTCTTGCATTCGTATTCACCGTTGCGGGCTCCTCGATCGTGCTGGGCATGCTGCAGGGCTGGGCCCCCGAGTGGCTGATCCGCGCCGTTGCTCAGACGAGCTTCCTCGGCCATTTCGGCGCCATCACGCGGGGCGTCATCGATTTGCGCGACGTGTTTTATTTCCTCTCGATCATGATCGCCTTCCTTGGTGCCAACGCAATCCTGGTCGACCTCGAAAAGGCCGAGTGAGATGGACCTCGCCGCTCGCTTCGACGCCTTTTTCGCCTCCCGGCGCGCGGTCGCGGTCGCGGCGCTCGTCATGATTGCGGTGATGCTGGTCGCAGCGAACATCGCGGCGGCCCGCTTCCTTACATCGCGCCTCGATCTGACCGCGGAGCACCTCTACACATTGTCACCCGGCACGCGGCAGACGCTCGCCAAGATCGACGAGCCGATCACCCTGCGCTTTTACTATTCCACCCGTCTGGGTGACGAGGTTCCGTCCTACGGGGTCTATGCCCAGCGGGTGCGCGAGCTGCTCGATCAATATGTCGCGGCGGCGCACGGCAAGATCCGCCTCGAGGTCTACAATCCGCAGGCTTTCTCGGACGCCGAGGACCGCGCCGTCGCCTTCGGGTTGAAGGGCGCGCCGCTCGATGAACAAGGCGAGCAGGTCTATTTCGGCCTCGCCGCCACCAACTCGACTGACGACCAGCAGGTCATCGCGTTCTTTGCGCCCGACCGCGAGCGTTTTCTCGAGTACGATCTGACAAAGCTCGTCCACAGCCTGGCCTTTCCGAAAAAGACCGTGATCGGCCTGATGACCACCTTGCCGCTCGAAGGCGACATGATGGCGATGATGCGTGGACGGCCGAGCGAGCCGATGACCGTGATCGAGCAGTTGCAGCAGCTCGACCGGGTCAAGCCGCTGGCTTCCGACATCGATGCGATCCCGGCCGATATCGACGTCTTGATGCTGGTGCATCCGCAGAAACTCCCCGAGAAGACGCTGTTTGCGATCGATCAGTTCGTCTTGAAGGGCGGCAAGGCGCTGGTGTTCGTCGATCCGCTTTCTGAGCTCCAGGCGTCCCATCCGAGCCAGTTCAACCCGCCCGGATCGCCCACCTCCAGCAATCTCGATCGGCTGTTCAAATCATGGGGGTTCGAGGTGCTGTCGGACACGGTCGCCGGCGACCGTCGCGACGCGCAACGGGTCGGCGTGCCGGTCCCGGGCGGCGGCAGCACACGGCCGCTCGATTACATCGCCTGGCTCAATCTGCACGCCGCCAACCTCAACCGCGACGACATGATCACGGCCGATCTGAGCCACATTGTGATGGCCTCGGCCGGCATCATCGAGCCGCTCGACGGCGCCAAGACGACGATCGAGCCGCTGATCACGACCTCGCCCAACTCGACCAAGATCCCGGCAGAGAAGTTGGTCGGATTGCCCGATGTCGCGGGCCTCCTCGCCCAATTCAAGTCGGACAACACACGCTACATCCTCGCCGCCCATGTGAGCGGCATGGTCGACACCGCCTTTCCGGACGGCCCGCCAAAGCCGCCGGAGCCCGCCAAGCCGCAGGCGACGGCAAAACCCGAGCCGACCGACCCACCCGAAAACCCGGCGCCCGAGCCGGCATCGCCGAAACCCGCCGAGCCGGCGACGGCTCCGGCTCCAGCGGCTGAGTGGATCAAGACCTCGGCGCAGCCGATCAACATCGTCGTCGTCGCCGACACCGACATGCTCGACGATCGATTTTGGGTGCAAACTCAGGACTTCTTCGGCCAGCGGATCACCGTGCCGACCGCCAACAACGGCGATTTTGTCGCCAACGCCGTCGAGGTGCTCGCCGGCGGCAACGATCTGGTCGGCTTGCGCAGCCGCGGCACCTCGGCGCGCCCCTTCGATGTGGTCGACCAAATCGAGCGCGACGCGCAGGAGCGATACAGCGCCGAAGAGCGCGCGCTGCAGCAAAAGCTCAAGGACACCGAGGCCAAATTGGCCGATCTCACCGGCAAGGATCAGGCCAACGCGCCGACGACCCTCTCGCCGGAGCAGACCAAGACAATCGAGGGATTTCGCGCCGACATGCTGCAGACCCGCCGTCAGCTGCGTGCCGTGCAGGCGGCGTTGCGCAGCGAGATCGGAAGGCTGAAGACCGGGCTCGAATTCCTCGACATCGCGCTGATCCCGATCATCGTCGCGGTGGTCGCCGTTGTTCTGGGGGCCGTACGCCTGAAGCGCCGCAGCCGCCGCACGGTGGAGGGGTGATCTGGGATCGCGGGGAGAGAATGCACAAACAAGGCCTGATCCTGCTCGCCGCCGCGACATTGGCTCTCGTGGTGCTGGCGATCGTCGCGATCGCCACCGGCGATCGCGGTGTCAGCCGGGCAGCGCCGGGCGAGCTTGCGCTGCCGGCTCTGGCCGCGGAACTCGGCGACGTCGCCTCGGTCGGGGTGAAGCGCAGCAGCCTCTCATTGACCTTCGTGCGCGACGGCGAGAGCTGGCTCGTCGCCGAGAAGGGCAACTACCCGGCGGCTGCCGGCAAGGTCCGCCAGATCGTGCTGGCGATGGCCGATTTGATGCTCGTCGAGCCGAAGACGCAGAGGGCGGAGTTTTATCCGCGGCTCGATGTTGAGGATCCGGGCAACGGCAAATCGAGCCTCGTCACGCTCAAGGACAAGTCGGGCACGACGCTCGCCGAGCTGATCATCGGCAAGCGGCGCTACGATCGGCTCGGCGCCGGCAATGACGGGGTCTATGTCCGCAAGCCGGGCGACGCCCAGGCGTGGCTGGCCCGAGGCTCGCTCGAATTTTCCGATCAGCTCTCCAGCTGGCTCGACCGGCGCATCCTCGACATCCCGGCAAAGCGGATCGCCAAGGTGACCCTGACCCAGCCCGACGGTACCAAGCTGGTGATCGCCCGTCCGACAGCCGATGCCAAGTTCACCGTCGAGGACGCGCCTGCCGATGCGAAATTCAAGAGCGAGACGACGACCAGCGAGCCCGCGATGGCGCTCGAAACGCTCGACCTCGACGACGTCAAGCCGGCCGCCGAAATGCCGGTGCCCGACAAGGACGTCGTCACCGGGTCTTTCACGACTTTCGACGGGCTGACGGTCGATGTCAGGCTGCTCGACCGCGACGACATGCACTGGATCGCGGTGACGGCCGCCGGCTCCGGGGCGGCCGAGGCCGAGGCGAAGGAGATCGCCGGCAAGGCGGCCCGCTGGACCTATGCAATCCCGCCATACAAGGCGACCCAGCTGAAAATGAAGCTCTCCGACCTGCTGGAGCCGGCAAAAGGGTCTTGAGGCGGGACGGCCTCCGCGAGTGCAACGCGTTCGCAAATAGGGCGCTCAAGAGCCCACGGCGGGCTCAGTCAGGACATCAGCGGGCTCTCTGCGACAATTGGCAGCCAGTGGTTTGCCATAAACTCGCTTGACATATGCAAACGATAATCATTATTAATTACTGCTGCGCTGAAACGGGCATCAGGACAATCTTCGATGTGGAAGCTTATCGGCGCGCTCGGCTTGGCGCTGCTGGCGTGTTGGGTCGCACCGTTATCCGCTTCCGCTCACGGGGGCGATCCCTGTCCGCGCCCCGGCTCGGGCACCGTCGTAACGCCGCCGCCGGATCTCTTCAGCAGCAACGGCGTGCTGAACGCGTCTTTCGCCTATTACACGACCGTCGACAGTGCCGGCCGGACGCTCTTTTGTTTCGTGACGCCCGATGGCCTGCAATCGCCGACGTTGCATGTGTGGCCGGGCGACACGCTCAATCTTTCGGTGACCAATCTTAATCCGGCGCCGCCGCCGGGATCGCCGACCGAGGTCGTGGCAAATCAATCGGACCGCTGCGGTGACGTGACGATGACGATCACATCGGTCAACGTGCATTTTCACGGTACCAATACATCGCCGGCGTGCCACGCCGATCAAGTAATTCACACGATCATCAACTCGGGTGAAACATTCAACTACAGCGTGAAATTCCCGATAACCGAGCCGCCTGGGCTCTACTGGTATCACCCGCATGTCCATGGGATTTCCGAGCCGGCGGTGCAGGGCGGCGGGTCGGGGGCGATCATCGTGGAGGGGATCCAAAACGTCCAACCGGCGGTCGCCGGATTGCCGGAACGCCTGCTGCTGATCCGCGACCAGATTCCAGATCCGAGCATAGCCAGCTGCCAGACACCGGGCGCCACCCTGCCCTCAGGCGCGACCGTGCCGTCGTGGGACGTGTCGCTAAACTACGTACCGATCGTTTGTCCGGGCTTCGCCCCGGCCGTTCTCAAAATGAAGCCAGGGCAGCAGGAGTTCTGGCGTGTCGCCAACGCCTCGGCCGACACGATCATCGATCTGCAAGTACATTATGACGGCGCGGTGCAACCGCTCCAGATCGTGGCGCTCGACGGCGTCCCGACCGGCTCTCAGGACGGTACGATGCAGGGCCAGATCGTCACGCAGACCGATATTCTGCTGGCCCCTGCGGCTCGCGCGGAATTCATCGTGACGGGGCCGTCGACGAAGGTCAAAAACGCGACATTCATGACCCTCAACGTCGACACGGGTCCTGATGGCGACAACGATCCGACGCGGCCGCTCGCCAGCATCGTCACGACGGCGTCGTCGCCGCCGCTGCCGGTGATCCCTTCACCCTCGAAACCGGCATATCACGAGCTCTTCGAGGGCCTTACCAAGGCGCCGGTGACGGCGAAGCGTACACTGTATTTCTCCGAGGTCCTTTCGGACCCGAGCAATCCGGCGAGCCCGACGAACTTCTTCATCACGGTCGACGGGGCGACCCCGGTCCTGTTCGACCCGAACAACCGCCGGCAATCACCACGACGCAGGGAGCGGTGGAAGACTGGACGATCCAGAATCGGGCCCAGGAGAACCACGAGTTCCACATGCATCAGATCCACTTTCTGCTGCTGGAGCAGAACGGCGTGCCGGTGCCCCCGGAGCAAAGTCAATACCTCGACATGATCCAGGTCCCTTATTGGAGCGGCACAGGACCGTACCCCAGCGTCACGGTGCGGATGGACTTTCGGGGGATGGACATCGGGGACTTTGTCTATCACTGCCACATTCTCGGACATGAAGACGCCGGCATGATGGCGACCATTCGGGTGCTGCCACCCGCATACCCTCGAGAGGTGTCAACCGATTACCATTGAGGGATCGCAATGGCGAAGCCGGTATCCCGGAGAGTGCTCACTGCTGGCCTCGTCACCGCCGGTTTCATCATCGGTATTGCGCTTGCGCTGCTTGCGGTACAGCCGTCGCGACCGGGCAATGCCACGGCGGCAGTGCCGGGCATGGGCGGGCATTTCACGCTGACCACGCCGGAAGGCCGGGCAGTGACCGATCGCAGCTTTCCGGGCAAGTGGCTTCTTGTATATTTCGGCTACACTTTCTGTCCCGACGCCTGCCCTACCGCATTGAATGCCCTCGCGACCGTGCTCGATGAGCTCGGGCCGGTTGCCGCCAAGGTTCAGCCGATCTTCATCACGGTCGATCCCGAGCGGGACACGCCTCAGGTTGTCGCCGACTATGCCAAGGCGTTCGATCCGCGGATCGTCGGTCTTTCCGGCACGCCCGAGCAGATCGCGGCGGCAGCCAAGGAATTTCGCGTCTATTACGAGGTCCGTCCCCTGGGGAATGACGAGTACGCCATCGATCACAGCTCCTTCACCTACGTCATCAATCCTCAAGGTCAGGTCGTCGAGCTGCTGACGGGCAATCTGCCGGGCCACTCCATGGCCGAGGAGTTGCGTCGCCTGACGAGATGAACCCGGGCGGGCCGAAAGAATGTCGTCTTATCACGAAGAGTTGCGGGCGCCTCGGCCTGCTCGTCGCGGCAGCCCTGGGCATAGCCGCGTTTGGCGCGTGGCTCGGCGTGGCCGCGCCGGCGACCAGCGGCGCGCATTTCGCCGATGCCGACGACAGCGCCACGGTGATGCTCGGAAAGAAGATCTACCTGGGCCACTGTGCGTCCTGCCACGGGCGGAATTTACAGGGGCAGCCGCTGTGGCAGCTGATCGACCAATATGTCGGCAGGCGTGCGCCGGCACATGACGAGACCGGCCACACCTGGCAGCATTCCGACGAAGACATCTTTTACATGATCAAATACGGCAGGTTCCCCTCGATGCCGGCCGACGTCGTTTCGTTCATGCCGGCCTTCGACGGAGTGCTTGGTGACCGCGAAATCCTGAGCGCCATGGCCTTCATCAAGGCGCGCTGGCCGATCGGCCTGCGCGCCTCTCAGGCGATGCTCAATCCCGGCCGCGCTGGGATGCCGTCGCAGGCTGACGCCGAGGAATGGAGACTTCCCCCTACCTGCAACGTGCTGCTGCGGCGAAGGGCCGCCACCACCACCACGACGAACACCGATGCCCCGCTACCCGAGGCACAAGCGTTCCAGGGTGCGCGGGGCGCCTGGCGACCCACAGCAAACCCGCCGCCGAGATAGCTCGCGCCGCGATACCTTGGCGAGGGGCGGAGCGGGTCGGATCGGCGCATGCTCGGTCTGCCGAGACCGCTTGCACAGCGTCGCCGAGGTCGATAACAGGTGCGAGGCGAGCGCGGCGGAGAAGCCGTGGTCCTGGCGCGGCTCGACGGTCGCCGGAAGAAAGGGGGTTTTGGATGGTCGGTCGTGAGATACGCCTTCGCGCTGCTGCGGGCGTCTTCGTCTGCCTATTGCTCGCGGTCTGCGCGGCCCCGGCCACGACGACCCGCTGGGTGAAGACGGGAGCCGACGACGAGACGATTTCCCGCGAACTGCGCGACTGCAATGCGCAGGCCGACGCGGCATTGGCGAACGAACGGGGGATCAATCAGGACATCAACGCCACCCTCGGCGGAAACTGGCAGTTCAGCGGCACATCGGGCATCGAGCACCAGTCGATGAACGCCCAGGCCGCCGGCTATGCCGATCAGGTGCTCAACAGTTGCATGCGCGCCAAAGGCTTCACCAAGGAAGGCTGATTCCGGGTCGTCATCTGATGGCCAGCGGCTGCACCAACGGCGTCGACACCGGGTTTGTGGCACTCGGCTATGCAAAGGTGGCGGCGCTGGGCGTCGTCCAAGGCATCACCGAATTGATGCCGATCTCCTCGACGGCGCATATGCGCATCGTGCCGGCACTCTTCGGCTGGCAGGATCCGGGGTCGGCCTTCTCGGCCGCCATGCAGCTCGCGGCGCTCGCCGCGGTCATCGGCTATTTTTGGCAAGACGTCAGAGACATCCTGTTCGGCTCGCTGGCCGCGCTCGCCCGGCGAGACTTCTCCGACCACGCGCTCAAATTCGCTTTCGGGATCGTCATCGGCACGATACCGATCGGGATTGCGGGGCTTGCCCTCGCCAAGACGCTCAATACCTGCAGCTCTCCGCTGCGCGGCCTCTGGGTGGTGGGCGCCTCCTGCATCGTCATGGCCCTGCTGCTCGGGCTCGCGGAACTGGCGGCACGGCATCAGCGCTCGTTCGAGCGAGTTGGCCTCCTCGACTGCCTGCTCGTCGGCATCGCGCAGGTCGGCGCGCTGATCCCGGGCGTATCGCGTTCGGGCTCGACCCTGACGGCGGCACTTTTCCTCGGCTTCCGGCGCGCAGAGGCGGCGCGGCTCTCGTTTCTGCTCGGGCTGCCGGCGATTGCGCTCGCCGGATTGAAGGAGCTGGAGGAGCTGAGGCATGTCGGCCTCGACGCGCACGGCTGGGCGGTGCTCGGTGTCGGGCTCGTCGTCGCGAGCCTCTCGGCTTTTGTTGCGATCTGGGGCCTGCTCCGCATCCTCGAGAGGTTCTCGGCCTGGCCGTTCGTCGTCTATCGCGCGCTGATCGGCGCCGTGCTGCTCGTCGGGCTGGCGACCGGCTGGCTCAGTTGATCAAAATCGGCGGGGCGACAAATTTGCGGATCAGGGATACCTTGAACACCCGTCAACACGAGGAGAATCATCATGAAGGTGGTCACGCTTCGAGACATACCTCATGTCCCGGCGGAAGGCGGCGAGCCGATCAAAGGGTGGACAGGGCCGGTTTCCCGGTCACGTCAGACCATCATTCAGCCTGGGGACTCGGCGAACTACAACTGCTCCGTGGTGAACTTCAGCCAAGGTTGCACCACGGGATGGCATGCGCATAGCTGCGACCAGATACTGGTCGTGACCTCGGGCTCCGGCATGGTGGCAACCGAGCATGAACAGCGTGAGATCAATGTCGGCGATGTCGTGCACATCAAGGCCGGTGAACGACATTGGCATGGCGCCAAGGCCGATACGACGATGGGGCATATCACGATCACGCTCGTCGGCAGTCAGGCCACTCACTGAGGGTCTCGGCACCGCCGCCACAGCGTTGGCGACTGGGGCGATGGTCATCGGCGAGATGCATCTGAGCTTGGCAGAGCGGTAGGAGCGGCAGACGGTCGAGACCGACCGAGCCCCTCGGTTGACACTGCGGGGGCTGCTCGATCATGGTGCGGGCGCGTTCGCCCCACTTTCAGCCGCCGTGGAAGAGTCATGACCGATGCCGATCTGGCCGCGACCATCGATGCCGCCTGGGAGGACCGTGAATTGCTGACGGCGGCGACCCGCGGCGCCGCGCGGGACGCGGTCGAGAGCGCGCTCGATGGGCTCGATAGGGGCCAGCTCCGTGTCGCCGAGAAGACCGCCCGAGGCTGGCATGTCCATCAGTGGCTGAAAAAGGCGGTGCTGCTGTCGTTCCGGCTCAACGACATGGTCGAGATCCCGGGCGGCCCGACCGACGCCGAGCGCGGCGCCGCTCGGTGGTGGGACAAGGTGCCGTCGAAATTCGCCGGCTGGTCGTCGAACCGTTTCCGCGACGCCGGCTTTCGCGCCGTACCCGGATGCTTTGTCCGGCGCTCGGCCTACATCGCGCCGAATGTCGTGCTGATGCCGAGCTTTGTGAATGTCGGTGCCTATGTCGACAGCGGCACGATGGTCGACACCTGGGCGACTGTCGGCTCGTGCGCGCAGATCGGCAAGAACTGCCACCTCTCGGGCGGGGTCGGCATCGGCGGGGTGCTCGAGCCGTTGCAGGCCGAGCCGGTCATCATCGAGGACAATTGCTTTATCGGCGCGCGCAGCGAGGTGGTCGAGGGTGTGGTCGTCGAAGAGGGCGCGGTGCTGGCGATGGGCACCTTTATCGGCGCCACGACCAAGATCGTCGATCGCGAGACCGGTGAGATCAGGATGGGCCGCGTTCCGGCCTACTCGGTGGTCGTGCCGGGCTCGCTTCCCGGCAAGAACCTGCCCGACGGCAGGCCGGGCCCGAGCCTCTACTGCGCAGTGATCGTCAAAACGGTCGACGAGCGCACCCGGGCCAGGACCTCGATCAACGAGTTGTTGCGCGAATGAGCGATAACGCGGTCGACCCGGCGGCGCTCGCCGCCCAGCTGATCCGCCGGCCGAGCGTGACCCCGAAGGACGAGGGTGCGATCGAAATCGTCGCCGCGGCGCTGGAGGGCCTGGGCTTTACCTGTCACCGGCTGGTCTTCGACGGCGAGGGCAGCGACCCGATCCATAATCTCTACGCCCGCAGCGGCGCCGGTCGCCCCAATCTCTGCTTTGCCGGTCACACCGACGTGGTGCCGCCGGGCGGGCTCGAGGCCTGGTCGTTCGATCCCTTTGCGGCGGCTGTGCGCGACGGCGAGCTGTGCGGCCGAGGGGCCGTCGACATGAAAGGGGCGATCGCCGCCTTCATCGCGGCGGCGCAACGCTACCTGGACGCGCGCGAGGCCGGGTTCGAGGGTTCGATCAGCCTGTTGATCACCGGCGACGAGGAGGGGGCGGCGGTCAACGGCACCAGGAAGGTGCTCGACTGGCTCGCCCGGCGCGGCGAGACCCTCGACGCCTGCCTGGTCGGCGAGCCGACGAGTGCGCGCACCCTCGGTGACATGATCAAGATCGGACGGCGCGGCAGTCTGACCGGCCGGCTGACGGTGCACGGGGTGCAGGGTCACACCGCCTACCCGCATCTCGCCGACAACGCGGCGCATCGGCTCGTCGCGATGCTGCATGCGCTGACCACCGCCGAACTCGACGAGGGCTCCGAGCATTTTCAGCCTTCGACCCTGCAAGTCTCGACGATCGACATCGGCAACCCCGCCTCGAACGTGATCCCGGCGAGTGCGCAGGCGGTGTTCAACATCCGCTTCAACGACCGCTGGACCAGCGAGACCTTGAGGCCCTGGCTGGCGGAGCGGCTCGATGCGGTCGGCGGGCGCTATACGCTCGACATCAGGGTCAGCGGCGAGTCGTTTCTCGTCCCGCCCGGTGAGGTCGGCGAGCGGCTTGCCGAGGCGATCCGCCGGGTGACCGGAGCCAGTCCCGAATTCAGCACCACCGGCGGCACCTCGGACGCGCGCTTCATCCGAGCTTGTTGCCCGGTCGCGGAGTTCGGCCTCGTCGGACTGACGGCGCACCAGGTCGACGAGCGGGTGGCGCTTGCCGACCTCGCCGCGCTGACCGAGATCTACCACACCTTTCTCGGCCTCTACTTCGCCTCCCTCTGATGGGTACGACCGCATGGCTGGAGGTGCAGCTGGCGCTGGCCGGGAGCTTGCGCCTGGCCCGCGGCGATCGCGGCGGGCTCGCCTGTTTCGACCGTTCGCTCGACGGGTTCTGGCGCTCGTTTCGCGCCGCGGTCATAGCCTATCCGCTCTACCTCGTGCTGCTGGTCATGCGGGTCACCGTCGAGGAGTGGCAGGGGTCAGGCGGCTGGCGCATCGTCACGGTCGAGACCATCGGTTATGTCATCGCCTGGGTCGCCTTCCCGCTCTTGATGCTGACGGTGACGCGGTGGATCGGTCGAGCGCACCGTTTTTTCGATTTCATGGTGCCCTACAACTGGTGCCAGGTGCCGCAGAGCGCGCTCTTCGTGCTGGTCGGCCTCGAATCCGAGAGCGGGATGCTGGGCACTCAGGCCAGCGAGGCAATCGACATCGTCGCCGCGATCGCCACCCTCGTCTACGAGTGGTACATCGCCCGCGTTGCGCTGGAGACGACCGGCTCCGCCGCGGCGTTCGTCGTCCTCGTCGACCTCGTCCTCGGGGTCGTGATCAGCCGCGTCGTCGGCAGCCTTTACTGATTATCCGAAAGCGGGAACAGTCGGTCGCACGGCGGCCCGGAGTGTGAGCTACTTCACACATGCGCGCAGCGCGCGGTTTTACGGTCTAACCAACTCAAAAGCCGCTCCGGGGAGGATGCCGGCTAAATGTTATCAGCGAAAGTCGGGTTCGACCGAAAGCGGGGCTAATGCGAATTGTTCAGATTTCCGACACGCATCTGAGCCGGGACAAGCCACATTTCTCCGACAATTGGGCGCCGCTCGCGGCGTGGATCGCCGACCAGCATCCCGATCTCGTGATCCATACCGGCGATGTGACCGTCGATGGCGCCGGACTCGAAGCTGACCTCAGCTTCTCCGCCCGCCTGATGGACGAACTCGGAATCCGCTGGCGGGCGGTGCCCGGCAATCATGATGTCGGCGACGCTCGGCATGCCCGCCAACCAGTCAATGCCGAGCGGCTCAGCGCGTGGCAGCGTCACTTCGGCCCAGATCGCTGGGTCGAAGATGTCGCAGAAGGTGCGCAGCGCTGGCGTCTTGTCGGATTCGACGCGCTGCTGATGGGCAGCGGCGAGCCGGAGGAGGACGAGCAGGCGCGGTGGCTCGAACAGGTGATGGCCGAAGCAGGAGAGCGGCGGATTGCCTGGTTCTTGCACCGGCCGCTATTTCTTGAGGATCCGGACGAAGGCGACACCGGTTATTGGTCGATCAAGCCGCAGCCGCGCGGGGCGCTTATGGCGCTGGTGCGGCGGCACCGGGTTGCCCTCGTCGCCAGCGGACATCTGCACAAAGCGCGGGATTTCGCCTTTGAGGGCACGCGCTATATCTGGTCGCCGGCATCGAGCTTTCTGGTCGGCGCGACCGCAACCGGAGATGCCCGGTGAAAAGCGGCTCGGCGCTGTAGTTTATGAACTCGACAACGCAACATTGACGGCTCGGATCGCTGAAGTGCCGGGCCTGACGCAGCATTGGGTCGATATGTGATCGACGAGGTCGACCCACGCCCGGCAATGTCTCAAGCTGGCGCAGCTCCCCATCGCTCACGCTCAGCACCGCCATCGATGCCGCCGCCCACAGCCCGCCAGAAAGCCGGGGAGACTGACATTTTTAAATTGGACAGCACTGACATTTGCACGTTGGGCCTACAGTCCTTAGCCGCATAACCCTATTTCTGCAAAATCAGCGACGGCGTGCAGCACCCCGCCATTTTTCCTGCACCACTTCAATGCCTTCGGCACGCCGGGCATGGATACGGACCCGATGAAAAATGTATATCAAAAATGTATGTGTGAATTGTCGCCGCTCGGCTTACCTATGTCCTCGTTGATCCACTCGGAGGTCGGAGGTTACTTATGAGGTACAAATTATGGTACGGTCCGGCGCGAACCCAAGCTGAATTTACTTCTATGAAGCCGCTATGGGGGCCTCGGATACGCGACGCGTTTCATGATGCTCTTTGGGATGCGATGAAGATCAATGATGACGGGCAGCATATCGTCTGGGAAATTGAAGGCGACGACGGTTCGCGGATAGGTCGGCAGGAAATCGTTGAAATGGTGCGGCAGCGCAGACATGAGTTGACCGCGAAGCCACCGCAAAAATACTGATCGGCTAAATCAAACTGCGCAATTAACCAACGGCTGGCCCACTGGGCTGACAGGTGTTGTCTCTTCCGGAACGGGGTGCGTCTCCAAATATGATGACAAAAGATAGCGGCCGGAGAGAGACGTTCGCGACCGCGCTAATCTTGGCTGGCGTGCTGCAAGTTACTATGATTACGACAGGACATGGACAATCGCATGATGCATGGCTCTGCATCACCGAGCAGGAGACTGGCTTTAAATACAATACAGCCCGCAAGGATTGGCATACCGCAATATTTGCAGGTACCGATAAATATGTTATTCGGTATCAAAGAGTGGGCGACCTCGATGCCCAAGCTGTGGGCATACTAAAAAAACCAAATGACGAAATGTGGAGCGTGGAAACTGTTGGCAGCCCCCCAGCAGAGACATGTGGATATTTTAACGAGGCAGACAGATTATTTTGCGAAGGAATACTGTCTGAATTTATTTTCGACCGCAAAACACTCAGATTTCAGTACTACTACAAAGGCGAGTTCCTTTGGCCTCCAAAAGAAGCACGTAATCCGGACACCCCATTGATTGCTATTGGTCGTTGTACGGCGCTTTGAAACGCCGCCTTATTATTCATGTACAACTCGCTCACAGCGGCATGAGGCCCTATTATATGCAAAGTCAACGCTACCTCACCGAGATCGTTGATCCGACGATTAGCGACTTCGAGAAAAACCCTACTTCCGTCCGACATGCACTCTTGGCGTGTATGGTGACTTTCCATTGCATCGACTATTTGGCGGCCCCGAAAAGACCTCGGTCATTACGTCAAAAATTTCGTGCGGACTCCCCGGAGTTCGAAATTGTAGACCGCGTTGCTCATGCGGCTAAACATGTGAAAATAGGGCCTCTAAGAGCTGCTCATGTGGTCAAGCGTCCTCCGGCGGTGCCGGGCGTTTTGGTTCCCGGTCTCTCCCGGCCAGGTGACGCAGTTGGGAGCGTCACAATTTGGGACGAAGCCGCGCTTGATCTCCTTGCGATTGTAAAGCGGGCGGCTGAATTTCTACGTGTCCAGATCGATCCTTAGGCTATCATGCGGCGCATGACGCGAAGTTCTCAAAGCCGTCCCCGTGCAAAACGGCGAGCAACGGTGCGCGCTCGGACGGAGCAGCTGTGCCTTAATCCAAAGTGCAAAACCACCGAAACACCTGACATAAGCCCGCTAACACCTGACGATTACGATCCTATACCCGACAACATAAGGGAGCAGATCACGCTACACTCGCTACAATCAATACAATCGCCGAAGCACTGCATCCGATGCGGACTTGTTTTTGTCGAATACATCTTGGAGCATCGGTCGAAGCGGTTCGGCTATTTAGATTCCCCGAGCCGACCAAGCAGAAAGCGGTGGTATTCCTATCCGCCTGACCTTCGCCCGCCGAGCGATTAGCCGGTCACACCTTTTGTGCCGTAGTTTCGCGCGCGGCACCAATCAACATCTGGTACGGTGAGCTTCCACGCACGGCGCTGCGAAAGTCGCATAAGACATTATTCTGGAAAGCGCATCAAAAGCTTCGTGAAGGCCTCGATGACGATCTGAAGCAGAGGAGTCCCGAGAAGGGGTGTTCGACTTTCTGATCGGGGTTAGCTGGGCTCCTTCAATACTCAATCAACCATGCCTTTACTCCGAGCGCTCGGCCACAAGATGTGGGTCGGCGTGGTCTCGGCTAAGAGGGCGATGTGGGCCGCGCTCATATCGTAGCTATTGAAGCAATAATTAAATTACCTAAATATCATCTCCTCGTGATCGCCGCGGCCGAAATGCACCGCCGGTCGAACCAAAGGAGGGGCCGATCACTGATGTTCTATTCTTTCACCAAGACCGCCGAGGCCGGTGCGCGGGCGGCCGTTCGCCGAGGGCCCGTCGAACCGCCCCGCCGGCCGCCGGGGCGGTTCCCGCGACAAGAAGACGCTCGCCGCCGCGGTGCTCCTCGAAGGCGAGGCCGAAGCCTTGACCCGGAGGGCGGTCGAGCTCGCTCTCTCCGGCGACCCGTGGACCTTCAGCCCGCATCGAGCGCATCCTGCCGGCGTGCCGCGAACGGACGGTCGTCTTCGCGCTGCCGCCGATCGAGAGTGCCCCCCGGGAGAAGCCCGTGGGCTAGGGGCTGGGCTTGGTGTTGTAACGCTCGAACATGGCGACGCGAATTTCGGGGCTGTCCGGCCATTGGCCGCGACGCCGGCCAGCATGGGCCTGATAATCTTCAAGCCGGGCCGGGTCGGGCTGCACCGCGCGACCGGCATCATCAATAAAGAGCAAACCGAGTTTATCTGTCGGCATGCGGGTGACAAACGCCTCGGCTTCGTCGAGCGCGGTGCGCAGCCGCGGCATGATGTCCTTCGGGTCGAGCGGTTCGGTGCTTTGCAGGCTTTGCCATTCGGCGGCTGGGTGGTTAGCGGCATTGCGCCGGATTTCGGCTATGAGGCTCTCCGGCGTGAAGCCGGGCGATTTTTCGACCGCCGCCCAGATCACTGCACCGAGCGGAAGGATGCGTTCGTGAATCGTCACAAGGTCAATCATGTCGCGGAGTTCGCGACGGCCCGCCGCCGCCATCACCTTGTTCATGGCAAGGTCAACTGGATGCAGCACATAGCCGAATGTTTCGTCGCGCACAGTGGGGAAGAAGCGGTAATCGCTGTCAGACACCCATTCGAGGCGTGTGCTGGCTCCCTCGCGCGTCACCTCGGCGGTGTACATCAGCGGCATCTGCCGAAGCCATGAAACGCTATAGCCGGCGGCGGTGAGCGTTTGCGTGTCAGCCTGCACAGTCGCTGCCACCTGCTCCTCGCGGTCATGGTACACGTCAATGTCGCTGGAAATACGCGGAGCATTTCGGATCAGCGGCGAGGCCCCCGCAACGTAGGTTTCGGGGTTACGGTGTGCCGCGAGCAGGAGGAGAATGTCGGTTTGAATTTTAGAGAGCGGCACGGCAGGCCCGCTCGATCTGTTCCGCGAGCCGCCGGGCTTCGCGGTTGCCCTCCGTCCGTAAAACCCGCGCCACGACAAGCGCATCCGCCGGTGTCGGTGCCTCAAGCTTGCGCCGGTTCCACAGTGCGCGCGCGCCATATTCGGCAAAGGCGCGGTGGTAAAGGGTGGCGAGGTCTTCCGGTCGTTCTGGCTCGGTGCTCATGGCCTTGGTGAGTCAGCTACCTCTATAGGATCGAATTGCCAATTGTATGTGCTAAGAAAGTTCTCGAATACAATTTCCGACTTGGTTTTGCTCATACCGTCACCCATGAAATAGTGGTGACGTTAACATTGTTGCCGCGGGCGGCGGATTCAATCGCTTCTTGGCGCGTTTAGCTGGTCGCGCGTGTCCGTGGTCATGGCTTCCCGAAAATCCACATGTTGTGTTTCTCGCGTCCGGGGTGCGCTGTCAAAAGCCACATAAGGGCTATTCTGGTCCGCGCTCATATCGTAGCTATTGAAGCAACGATTAAATTACCTAAATATCATCTTTTCATGATCGGGGCGGCCGAAATGCACCGCCGGTCGAACGAAAGGAGGTGCCGATGACTGATGTTCTGTTCTTTCGCCAAGACCGCCGCGGCCGGTGCGCGGGCGGCCGTTCGCCGAGGGCCCGTCGAACCGTCCCGCCGGCCGCCGCGGCGGTTCCCGCGACAAGAAGACGCTCGCCGCCGCGGTGCTCCTCGGAAATCAAGGCTATTCAATCGATAGGCGAGAATTTGCGCTAGACTCGCGATAGATTCGCCGATGGGAAAATATCAATGCAACCGCTAGTTGGCCGGCAGCGGTTTTTGAGACGGGAGCGCAGGCGTCGTGTCCGCATGCAGGCCGGAGGGCCGCGGTCACTCGGGATAGCGGATCTCGACCAGATAGAGACCCTCGGGCGGAGCGGTCGGGCCGCCGGCGCGGCGGTCGCGCGCCGCGAGCGCGCGGGCGACGTCGTCGGGATGCCAGCGCCCGAGCCCGACCAGCTTCAAGGTGCCCGCCATGTTGCGCACTTGGCGATGCAGAAACGAGCGCGCCCGCGCCTCGATATGGATCTCCTCGCCCTCGCGGCGCAGCTCGAGCGCGTCGAGCGTCTTGAGCGGCGACTTTGCCTGGCACAGCGAATCGCGAAAGGTCGAAAAGTCGTGGTGACCCACGAGATGCCGGGCACCCTCGCACATCGCCTCGACATCGAGCGGCGGAGCGACATGCCACACCCGGCCGCGTTCGACCGCCGGCGGCGCCCGCCGGTTGAGGATGCGATAGCGATAGACGCGGCCGGACGCCGAAAGCCGCGCGTCGAAACCCTCGGGTGCGGTTTCGGCGGCGAGGACGCTGATCGCGGCGGGCCGCAGGTGATGGTTGAGGGCGCTGCGCAGCACGCCGGGCGACACTGTCCTCGTCAGGTCGAGATGCGCGGTCTGGGCGAGCGCGTGCACCCCGGCATCGGTGCGCCCCGCGCCGTGGACGGTGACCCGCTCGCCGCAGAACCGCGTGACCGCGGTTTCGAGCGCTTCCTGCACCGACAAACCGTTCGCCTGCCGTTGCCAGCCGGCGAGCCCGGTGCCGTCATATTCGATCGTCAGCCGGTAGCGGGGCACGGCAGCACCGTTCCGGCGGCAATCGGGTGCCCGCGCAGAAAAGGGGCAGCGTCGAGCGGCGCCCGGCCCGGCCGCTGCAGGCGCAGCGGCCGCAGCACGCCTTCGCCGCAGGCGATCGAGAGGCTGTCGTCGAGCACCGTCCCCGGCGCGTTCGCCGACGTACCCGGCAAAGCGATGGCGGCGAGCACCCGGATGCGCTCGCCGCCACCCCTGGGGCTCGGGCCGTCGAAGAACGCGCCCGGCCAGGGGTCGAGCGCTTGCACCTGCCGCTCGAGGACCGCCGCGGAGAGACGCCAATCGAGCCTGCCGTCTTCGCGGCCGATCTTGTGCGCATAGCTGACGCCCTCTTGCGGCTGCGGCCGGGGCACGAGCCTGCCGCCGGCAATCCCGTCGAGTGCGGCGAGGATCAGCCGGGCGCCCAGTGCCGCCAGCTCGGCCGCAAGACCGGCGGCGGTCGTGCCGCGCGCGATCGGCGCCGCCTCCTGCAGCAGGATCGGTCCGGTATCGAGCCCTTCCTCCATCTGCATGATCGTGATCCCGGTTGCGCCGTCGCCGGCGAGCAGCGCGCGCTGGATCGGCGCGGCACCGCGCCAGCGCGGCAGCAGCGAGGCATGCACATTCAGGCAGCCGAGCCGCGGCGCGACCAGGACCGCACGAGGCAGGATCAGACCGTAGGCGGCGACCACCGCGGCATCGGCGCCGAGTGCGGCGAACGCCGCCTGCGCCTCTGGTGTCCGCAGGCTGACCGGACAGCGAATTTCCAGCTGGTGCTGCGCAGCCAGCAACTGCACCGGCGAGGGTTGCGGCCGATGACCGCGCCCGGAGGGGCGAGGCGGCTGAGTGTAGACGGCCAGAATGCGATGCCCGGCGGCGATCAGCGCATCGAGAATCGTGGCGGCGAACGCCGGCGTGCCCATGAAGACGAGATCGAGCGTCGGTTTCGGCGGCAGGGCGGTCATCGATCGATCACCGCGGACGCCGGCGCTAGGCGGGGACGGGAACTCGGCTGCGCTTCGCCTTGGCGAGCTTTCGCAGGATCATCCCACGCTTGACCAGGGAGAGGTGGTCGACAAAAAGGACGCCGTCGAGGTGTTCGATCTCGTGCTGCAAGCAGGTGGCGAGAAGCCCCTTGGCGTGCATCTCGCGGATCTCGTTCTCATGGTCGAGGTAGCGCAGCCGGATCTCGGCCGGCCGGGTGACGTCGGCATAATGCTCCGGCAGCGACAGGCAGCCCTCGCTGAAAGTCGCCAACTCGGACGAGCGCCAGAGGATCTCGGGGTTGGCGAGCTTGAGGGGCTGCGGCTTTTCGCCCTCGCGCGCGACGTCGAGGACGATGACGCGGCTCGCTTGCCCGACCTGCGGTGCCGCAAGGCCGATGCCGATCGCCTGGTACATCGTCTCGACCATGTCGTCCATCAGCCGCCGGACCTTGGCGTCGACCGCCGTGACGGGTCGCGCCTTGATCTTGAGCCGCGGGTCGGGAGCCGTGATGATCGGGAGCAGAGCCATGGGAGCGGGCTCTAGGTAGGGTGCGGGCGGCTTTCCGTCAATATGGCGGACCGGGAGCACCGCGCTGGCATCGACAAAATATTAACCAATAGTCGAAATAAGGGAGCAACCAATTTCGCATCGGAGATCGATCGATGGCTTACCTGGCCAAGCTCCCATGGGGCAAGCTTCCGGCGATGGCGGGCCTCGCGCTCGCATTGGGCTTTGGCTTCCCCGCGCTGGCCGGCTCGGCAGCAGACGGAGCGCCGGCGCCGGCTCCGCAAAAGGGCGTCAACATCAGCAGCGGGCCCAAGGCACCCGCGACCGAGGAGCCGGTGGCGCGGCTGCAGATGTCATCGGATCTCCTCGCGTTCGGGCGCGATGCCAAAGATCCGCTCGCTCTGATCGTCGCGGCGCGGGTCATGAAGGCTCTGGGAGGTACCGAGGTGGACCTCAAACCGGAAGCCAGAGCAGCCACCGACAGCGCGCAAACACCCGGCAAGCCCGTATCGCCCAACTCGATCCTCGCCGAAGCCCGCGATCTCGCCCAAGGCGACAAGATCACCAACCTGCTGATCGACGAGACGACCGCTATGGGAACCAGCGGGACAGGCGAACAACCCAAGACCCATCAGGACACCGTTCAGGCCGGCGCCTCGGATGTCTATAGCGTGGTGTTCAACGGCGGGCGGTTGGCCGAAGTGGGCATCGCCGGGGATGGCGGCAGCGATCTCGATCTCCTTGTCTTTGACGAGAACGACCACCTCGTCTGCCGCAGCGCCAGCAGCACCGACCGTGAATACTGTCGCTGGTGGCCGAGGTGGACCGGGCCGTTTCGCATCGAGATCCAAAATTTGGGTGCGGCCG
>CAWCKT010000007.1:0-142442 GCA_963796155.1 uncultured Alphaproteobacteria bacterium
CAGATCAGCAGATTCTCCTTCGCCGGGGTTCACGGCGAGCGTCGTCATACCCGGACTTGTTCCGGCATCCACGTGTCGCAGCCAGCTCCAAGCTTCTGATATACATAGTTTAACCTCACCGCGTGGATGCCCACGGATCATCCGTGGGCTGAAGGCCCACGGGACGAGCCCGGCCATGACGTTCATTGCGGCCGAGATCATCCGATTGTTGTCTGACGGACACTAAGAGCCGGTAGCTGCGCGGGCGAGGGGGATGATGAAGGAAAACGACCGGGTGCCGGAGCTTCAGCCGGTGATCGAAGATCTGCCGGCGGGTTTCGATGCCTTGCGGGCAGAAGCGCTCGCCGAGGGTTATCGGTTCGTGGAACGGCTCGCCGCCGACTGGATGTCGCGCGCGCTACGCTTCGATCGCGAGGGGGAAGCGTTGCTCGCCGCGCATGTGAACGGTGTGCTCGCCGGCACGGCGGTCTCACGATCGAATCCGTGGTACCGGGTGCGGTACGCGTGCGGCGCTTCTACGTCCGACCAGCCTTCCGTCGGAGTGGTGTCGGCCTTCAGTTGGCTACGGCATTGCTTGCGCGGGTGATCGCTCGCCGGTTGATCACCGTCAACGCGGTCCCGGCAAGTTTTCCCTTCTGGGAGTCGATCGGTTTTACGCCGCATGCTCGCGACGGGCCCACGCATATCCTCAACCGGGAGAAGCGGTGGTGTCCGGTGAGCTCTTCCAGGTCAACTCGACCGCCCTCCCGGCGCTCCTAGTGTCCTGAACCAGAAGTTCGCGGCATTATTCCACAACGATTGTCATTGCGAGGAGCCCGCAGGGCGACGAAGCAATCTCGGGCAAATTCAGCTCGGCGGCACGAGATTGCTTCGCTTCGCTCGCAATGACGAACGCGGCCATCTATATAACGAACTTCTGAACCGGGACACACTAACCGTTGCCGCCGACCGCGCTTCGATGCGTTTCCCCGAATTCTTCGCGGCCAATATTCGCAAACCGCACACGCGCCGGGCCTACGATCGGGCGCCGAGGAATTTTTGGTCGTGCGATGGAACTCCTCGATACGCCTGGCGTTTTGGCTGACAGAGAGCAGTTTCCGCCTCTGACGCGGAGAGGGTGTTCCCCCGACCCCGTACTGCTCTTCGAAGCGCCACCTGTCCCCCCCGGTGGCGCTTTCTCTTTCTCATGGGGTTCCTTACGGCCCGACAGGCTACACCGTCACTTTTCAATGCCTGTCGGCCGACGATCCCGCACTCGCCAAGCGCGGAAACACGCGCGCTCCTGACGTGTGGGTCGCGCGCGCTACGGCGCGAATTTCCAAAACAGGTAGGCAGGTCGGACAGATAGGGCAGCCCTTTGATATTAGACGGAAATTTTCAACGCGAGGTAGGTCAGCTGCCCTACCTGGGATAGGACAGCTGGTCGAGGGTCGCTCCAGTGGCGAGTATCATGACATAGTGGCGTATTTCTTCCGGTATGACGTACGAAAGTAATATGATCAATAGACCAATTGAGATTCCGGCAATAGCCAATGCCGGGCCACCCATTTTGTTGCGAGCTAGAACGACAAACCAGTCGTGAAAGTGCCGATTGAAGGACAGTCCAGGAGCAGCCAGAGTTTAAGCCCCTCTTTCATCGATGTCCTGGGCGCGCAGAAGGCTCAGCGTAACCGATAACGATCCTATCGCCGATAAAGCCGCCGCCGTCCCCGCTAACAGAATAGATGAAAATACAGCCCCCACTAGGAAAAGCAAAAAACCAATTGCAAAAGTTATTACTCCCCCCTGAACCATCGGATTAAATTGTTGGGGTAAGAAAATCGCGTACGCGGAGGTGGCGGTCGCAACACGGCTACCTTAAATACTGGGTTGTTGGTTTCAACTGAGCCAATGGTGGTGTTACCCCAATACGATCCGCTCGGTTTTAAATAATAATAGCTATTCAGGGAAGATCCTGCAGCAACCTCAATATTGATCACGGCGCTCTCGTTGCGATGAAGGCATCAACGTTGTCTGGAATAATGCCTCTTTTGAAATCTGAGTGGGTGGGGGTGCTGAGGAGCGTCCTGTGGGCGCGGTCAAGGGCGGGCGAAGCCCGGCGCAGCGAACCCTTGACGGCGCCCACAGGACCGGACAATCGAGGATTGCTGAATGCCGGCATGGTGCGGCATTCAGCAATGGAAGCAAGAGCCCGTGGATGCAGAACCAGCTATTTGAAGTCGCTCTCGGTATCGCCAAACCGTGGTACGTGCGGGGTGTTGATTTCGACCCCGCCCGCAAGGTGCTGACCATCGGCATCGACTTTGTCGCCGGCAGCCGGTTTGCCGCACCTGGGGTCGAAGGGCTGCATCGGGTCCATGACACCCAGACCAAGCGGCTGCGCCACCTCAACTTCTTCCAGCATGAATGCTACATCGAGGTCAGAACCCCGCGGGTCAAGCTGCCGGACGGGCGGGTCGTCCAGATCGAACCCGACTGGTTTGGCAAGCTCTCCGGCTTCACGCTCCTGTTCGAGGCGCTGGTGCTGGCCATGGCCCAGCAGATGACCTTTGCCGCGGTCGCCAGGCTGGTCAACGAGTCCTGGCACCGCGTGCATGCCATCTGTTCGCGCTACGTCGATCTCGCCGTGGCCGAAGCCGACCTGTCGGCGGTCAGCGCGGTGGCGATCGACGAGACCGCCTGCCGGCGCGGCCACGATTATTTGACCATTGCCGCCGATGCCGCCGAACGCAAGGTGGTGTTCGTCACCGAGGGACGCGACGCCACGACCGTCGCCCGCTTTGCCGAGCACTTGGCCGCCCACAAAGCGCGGCCCGAGCAGATCACCACAGTGAGCATCGACATGTCGCCGGCCTTTATCCGGGGTGTCGCCGACCACCTGCCCCGGGCGCGCATCACCTTCGACAAATTCCATGTCGTCGCCCACGCCTCGACTGCCCTCGACCACACCAGACGGCTTGAACAGCGACGCGATGCCAGCCTCAAAGGACTGCGCTGGACATTGCTCAAGGACCGCCAGCGGCTGTCTGCCGAAGCGCGCGCCGACCTCGATGCCCTGATCAGCCAGGCCGCCACCAAACGCACCGCCCGCGCCTGGCTCTACCGCGAAGGATTGCGTGCCATCCTCGACCGCAAGCAGATCAACGTCGTCGCCGCCATGCTCAAGCAATGGTGCACCAATGTTCTGCGCTCCAAGGTCGCGCCGATGAAGGAGGTCGCCCGCATGATCCGCAGACACTTCGACGGCATCCTCGCCTGGACCCAAACGCGTCAGACCAACGGCTTCATCGAGGCCCTCAACGGCCTCTTCCAGGCGGCCAAACGCAAAGCCCGCGGCTACACCCGCTTTGCCACGATGCGCACCGTTCTATTCCTCATTGCCGGCAAGCTCGACTTTACTCGCATCAACCTTCACGCCGCCTGACCCACACCAAATTCAATAGAGCCGGAATATTATATCGCGCATCGCCGCAGCGACCAACGCCCGGCTGTCCGCGAGGGTGCGCAGGTAGTGGACCTGCGGCAGATCGCTGCCGGGAATGGCGAGGCGGACGGGTGCCGCGCCGGTGGCGAGCAGGAGCGCGCCGTAACGGTACCGGGCGCCGTCCGCGAGCCGGACCTCGCGGGCCTTGGGATCGATCGCCGCTGCGCGGGCGCGGAGCCTCAGCTCGATCCCGTGCTCGCGATAGAATTCGGGCGGACGCAGCGGTATCCATTCCTCGGGTGCGGTACCGGCGAGATAATCCTTGGAGAGATTGGGCCGGTCGTAAGGCCCCGCCTCGTCCGCGCTCAGCATCGTGACCGGGCCGGTGTAGCCCTTGCGCCGCAGCATCTCGGCCGCCGCGTTTCCCGCGGCACCGCCGCCGATGATGACGATCAATTCCGGCTCCGGACGCGCGGCCGTCCGCGCCGGCCGCCCTGCCGGTTCCAGCTTTTCGCGGACATAAACCATGCCGTTCCGCTGCTCGACCCGCCAGCACGCGACGGGGTCGAGTGCGGGCGCCCGCAGGGCCTCGCCGGTGCGCAGGGAGAAGCAGGCGTGGTGCCACGGGCAGCGAATGGTATCGGCGACGAGCACCCCCTCGACGAGCGGACCGTGGTAATGGCTGCACTCCGCGCCGATCGCGAAGAGCGCTCCACCGTTGCGTGCCAGCACCACCGCCTCGCCCGCGACCTGGCCCAAGATCATGCCGCCGTCGGCGAGTTCGGCACTCGGGATCCCCTGGGCAAAGTCGGGTCCGTCGAGCTTCTTTTCCTCTCCACTCATCGCTGCCTCCTGATGCCGGCGAAACCACGCCACCCATTAAACACCCTGAAGCCAAACGCGTCTTAATGCCGTCCGAGGAATCGCGGCCGGTTTTCTCGGCCGGTCTTTTGGCTCAGACTGGCGCGATCGTCGGGAGGACGCGGCATGCTCAGAACCCTTCAAGCGGCGGCTCTGCCCCGGATCGAGGCCCGGCAACTGCCCGCCGCCGCGACTCTCGCCGCACTCGGCATCGTCTACGGCGACATCGGCACCAGCCCGCTCTATGCGTTCAAGCAGGCCGCAGACGCCGGTGGAACGACCTCGCCCGAAACCATCATGGGCATCGTGTCGGTGATCCTCTGGTCGCTGATCGTGATCGTCTCGTTCAAATACGCCATCCTGATCATGCGCGCCGACAACCGCGGCGAGGGCGGCATCGTTGCGCTCTTGGCGCTGCTCGATGTCCGGCATGCGCCGGCCGGGAGCTGGCGCGCCTCCCTGCTTGATCGTCGGGCTGATCGGCGCGGCACTGCTCTATGGCGACGGCGTCATCACGCCGGCAATTTCGGTGCTGGGTGCCGTCGAAGGCCTCAAACTCGACGCACCCCAGCTCGCACCGGTCATCGTGCCGATCAGCATCGCGATCCTGGTCGGTCTCTTCCTGGTCCAGCGCAAAGGGACTGCGTTCATCGGCAACATCTTCGGGCCGGTCATGCTGATCTGGTTCATCGCGATCGGCCTCCTCGGCTTGCGCGGGATTATTGCGACACCCGGCATTCTGAGCGCGCTCAGCCCGCATCATGCGCTGATCTACCTGCTCAAGGCGGGACCGGGCATCGGTTTCGCGGTACTCGGCGCCGCCTTCCTGGCACTCACCGGCGCCGAGGCGATGTATGCGGATATGGGCCATTTCGGCCGCTTGCCGGTCCGCCTCGGCTGGTTCGCCGTGGTTTTTCCCGCTCTCGGGCTCAACTATCTGGGCCAAGGCGGGCTGCTCCTCGCCGACCCCGGCGCCATCGCCAACCCGTTCTACCTGCTCGTACCCGGTTGGCTCCATTACCCGATGGTGGCCTTCGCGACGCTGGCGACCGTGATTGCCTCGCAGTCGATCATCTCCGGCGCGTACTCGCTGACCCAGCAGGCGATCCAGCTGGGCTTTCTGCCGCGCCTGCGGGTGCTCCATACGGCGAGCCACGAGAAGGGGCAGATCTACATGCCGATGGTCAATTGGCTGCTCGCCGCCGGCACGCTCGGCGCGGTCGTCACCTTCGGCTCCTCCGACGCGCTCGGCGGCGCCTACGGCATCGCCGTCTCGATGCTGATGGCGGTCACCACGGTCCTCGCCGCCCTCGTCGCCCTGCAATGGGGCTACAACCCGCTCGCCGTCGCGGCGGTCAACGGATCGCTGCTCGTCGTCGAACTCGTCTTTGTCGCCGCCAACGCGACCAAGCTCTTCGCGGGCGGCTGGTTCCCGCTGCTCTTGGCCTGCGTCGTCGCGTTCCTGATGCTGACCTGGCGAACCGGGTACCGGATGCTCGAATACCAGCGCTCGAGGATGCGGCAGCGCGAGGACGAATTCGTCGAATGGGTGCTCGAGAACCCGCCCGTCCGCCTGCCGGGAGCGGCCGCGATCTTCACCGCGGGAAGCTCGGGCATCCCGCTCGCCCTGACCCATCACCTGCGGCACAATCGCGTGCTGCACGAGCGCGTGCTGCTGGTCTCGGCGGTCGGTAGCGATGTGCCGCGCGTCGATCCCGACCAGCGCGCAAAGCTCGTCCCGGTCGGTGCCGGCATCATCCGGGTTACCTTGCATTTCGGATTTATGGAACACCCCAACGTGATGGAGGGGCTGAAGCTTGCTTGCCGCGATCCCGGTCTGCGCGGCATCGACCCCGAGCGGATCACCTTCTATTCGCGAAGGGTCATGGTCATCGCGAGCGGCAAGGTGCCCGGGATGGCGGTATGGCGGGAGCGGATCTTTGCCGCGATGCACCTCAACGCCAATCTCCCGGCGGCGTATTTCGGCGTTCCGACCGCCCAAGTCGTCGAGATGGGCCTCGAAGTCGAGATCTGACCCTGAGACCTTGCCGGAGCTGACGGAGGTCGACCTCGAGAAGCTTGGTGTGCCGCTCGGGCACCGCAAGCGTCTCCTCAGAGCCATCTCCGGACTGACCGCCGCCGCGACCTCGGCGGCGCCCTCCGCATCGACCGGTTCGAGGCCGCATGACGCCGCCGAGCGGCGGCAGCTGACGGTGATGTTCTGCGATCTCGTCGGCTCGACGGCCTTGTCGGTGCGGTTCGACCCCGAGGAATTGCGCGAGGAGATCCGCACCTATCAGAACGCCTGTTCCGGCGTCGTCGCGCGCTATGACGGCTTTGTCGCCAAATTCATGGGCGACGGGGTGCTGGCCTATTTCGGCTATCCGCGGGCGCATGAGGACGACGCCGAGCGGGCGGTGCGGGCGGGGCTGGAAATAGAGGCGGCGGTGACGAGCCTGGAGACCCGTGGAACGGAGCGGCTCGCCGTCCGCATCGGCATTGCCACCGGGCTTGTCGTCGTCGGCGATCTGGTCGGCGAGGGCTCGGCGCAGGAGCAGGCGGTAGTCGGCGAGACCCCCAATCTCGCGGCGCGCCTGCAGGCTCTTGCGGAACCCGGGCAGATCGTCCTTGCCGGCGCCACCCGCCGCCTCATCGGCGACCTGTTCCGGCTGCGCGACCTCGGCCGGCAAGCAATCAAGGGCTTCGCCGAGCCGGTCGAAGCCTTCGCGGTCGAAGGCGTCGCCGTGACGGAGAGCCGCTTCGAGGCGGCGCGCCGCCGGCTCACCGACCTCGTCGGGCGGGCGGCGGAGAGCGCCCTGTTGCGCGACCGCCTGCGCGAGGCCTGGGCCGGCGCCGGCCAGATTGTCTTGCTCTCGGGCGAGGCCGGCATCGGCAAGTCGCGGCTCGCCGCTCAGCTCGCTGCCGAGGTCGCGAACGAGCCGCACACGCGGCTGCGCTATCAATGCTCGCCCTATCACCGCGACAGCGTCTTGCACCCCTTTGTCGTGCAATTGGGGCGCGCCGCCCGCCTCGCCCCCGAGGACCCGGCCGAGACGCAGCTCGACAAGCTCGAAGCCATATTGGCGCCGGCGCGCATCGCGGAAACGGCACCGCTCTTCGCTTCCCTGCTGTCGATCCCGACCGGCGACCGCTATCCGCCGCTCGCACTGAGCGCGGCGCAGCAGCGGCGCGCTGACCCTGGCGGCCTTGCTCGACCAGCTCGAAGCACTGGCGCGGCAGAAGCCGGTATTGATGCTGTTCGAGGACGCCCACTGGGCCGATGCGACCTCGCTCGAAGTGCTCGATCTGACGGTCGAGCGCGTCCGCGCCTTGCCGGTATTGGTGCTGATCACCTTCCGGCCGGAATACGAGGCGCCCTGGACCGGCCTCTCGCACGTCACCAGCATCGCGCTCGACCGCCTGGCACCCGCCGAGGTCGAGACCCTGGCCGAGCACGTCGCCGGCCGGCCGCTGCCCCCTGAAGTGACAGCGCAGATCGTCGCCAAGACCGACGGGGTGCCGCTCTTCGTCGAGGAACTGACCAAGGCGGTGCTCGAAGTCGGGCCTGCTCGTCGCGGGCCCGCAGGGCTGGCGCCTCGACCGGCCATTGCCGCCCTTCGCCATTCCGGCGACGTTGCAGGATTCATTGGCGGCGCGTCTCGATCGGCTGGCGCCGGTCAAGGAGATCGCGCAAATCGGCGCCGCGATCAGCCGCGAATTCTCATACCCGCTGTTGCGCGCAGTCGCCGGCCGCGACGAGCCGGCGTTGCACGCGGCACTGGCGCAGCTCGAAGAGGCGGAGTTGTTGTTCCGCTCGGGCGAGCCGCCCGAAGCGCGCTACACCTTCAAGCACGCTCTGGTCCAGGACACCGCCTATGAAACCCTGCTCAGGAGCCGGCGGCAGATCCTGCACCGCCAGATCGCCGATGTCTTGCGCGGCGAGTTCGCGGTGGTCGCGGCGGCCGAGCCGGAACTCGTCGCCCACCATCTGACCCAGGCCGGGCTGGACGAGCCGGCGATCGAATGGTGGGGGAAGGCCGGCGACCAGGCCTTGCGCCGCTCGGCCTTCAAGGAGGCCGCCGCCCACCTCGGCAAGGCGATCGAATTGGCCGACAAGCTCGCCGCGCCGGCGCCGAACGCCCCGCGGGGCATCGACCGGCTGCACTTACAGACCAGCCTCGGCAATGCGCTGATCTGGGCCAAGGGATATCAGGCGCCGGAAACGAGCGCGGCCTTTGCGCGCGCCCGCGAATTGGCGAGCCGGGAGGAAGACGCCTCGGAACGGTTCTCCGCCTATTACGGTCTTTGGGCGGGGCATCTGAACCGCAGCGAACCCGCATTGCTGCGCGAAATGGCCGACCTTTTCCTGGGCGAAGCCACGGCCCGGCCGGATTGCCTCGAGGCCTTAGTCGGACATCGCACCTCCGGCTTTACCTGCTTTTATTTCGGCGACTTTGCCGGCGCCCATGATCATTTTCAGAAGACCATCGAGCTCTACGATCAAGCGCGCCATGGCGATTTCGCCAACCGGTTCGGCCAGGATCCCCGCGCCGCAGCGGAGATTGCCGACGCCCTGACATTGTGGGTGCTCGGGAGCGTCGGCGAGGCTTTGCCGCTTGCCCACCGCGCTCTCGCCGAGGCCGAGTCGGCAACGCATGCTCCGACGATGGCCTATGTTGTCCAATGGAGGGCTCTGCTCGGTCTTTTGCGGCGCGACCTGGAAGCAGTCGCGGCGGACGGCCGGACCTTGGCCGACATCGTATCTCGATACGATCTGCCAGCCATTTGGGTCGGCTGGGCAACATTTCTGCAAGGCTGGGGAGAGTGGTCCGACGGTGCCGAAGCTTCGAGACTCGCCGGGATGCGACGCGGCCTCGCCATCCGTCGGCAGCAAGGTAATGTTTTTCTCCTGCCCACGCTCGAAGCGGCGCTGGCCGAAGCCGAAGCGAGTGCCGGCGAGACCGATGCCGGGCTCCGGCGCCTGGACTTGGCACTCGCCGAGTTGGAGCGCACCGAAGAGCGCTGGTACGAAGCGGAAATGCACCGCATCCGCGGCGAGATCCTGCTCAAGCGCGACCCGGCCGATACCGCCGCGGCCGAGCAGGCTTTGCAGACCGCAATCGCTATTGCGCAGTCGCAAAAAGCGCGCAGCTTCGAACTGCGCGCCGGATTGTCTCTGGCGAAACTTTATCGCGCGGCCAATCGCGACGCCGATGCGCACGCGGTGCTGGCGCCGGCGGTCGAGGGCTTCCCGCCGACCCAACATTTCTCCGAACTCCTCGAGGCGCAAACCCTGCTCGCGGCACTTGCGCAAAGCGAGATCTGAGGGTTGCCTCGAACAATCGCACACGCCCCGTACAAACGGCTGGGCGCACCATTCCTGTCCCGAATGGCGTCACCTGGTCCGGTTCCTGTCCACCCACTTCACAATTTCCTCGGTGAATTGTTTCTTGAAAATGCAGTTCAGGTGCCCCGCGTCATTGATTTCGATAACCGGCCAATCCTTCCGCACGGCGCGTAACGGAGCGACGTAAAGTTGCTTTATTGGGTCGCGGTCGCCGACCAGAACCAGAACAGGAATGCTGATCGCCTGCAGCTCGTCCTTCGTCAGCGCCAACTCGCCGACGCCTCTCGCAGCGACATCGCGCGTGTGCTCCCACACCCGTTGCAGGCCGCTCCTTGCGGCAGCCATCCCATGCCGCCGAGGATGCCGGACAGGACGCGGTCGGGATGCTCGGCGATAAACTTCAGGGCGACGATTCCCTCCATCGAATAACCGACGATATGGACCTTGCCGATGTTCAACCGGTCGAGCAATAAAACAATGTCTTCGACCCATTGCATACCATAGGCCGCCGCAGCGCCGGGCCTGTCCGATCGGCCATATCCCGGTAGGTCGAGGGCGATGACCTGGTGGCCTTCGGCCAGTGCGGCAAGGGTTCCCGGCAGCTGCCAGTTGATCCGGGCACTGGAATAGAGCCCATGGATCAGCACCACCGGCTCTCCTGCCCCGTCGATCAGATAATGAATGTCGACACCGTGCGCGTCGAACGTCTGCGACACGACCGCGCCAGCGGCACCGGCTTGCCATAGCAGGACGAGCCCCGCGAACAAAAGGCCTCTCAGGGACCGCGCGATCGGCTCGCTGCCCAAGATCATCCCTCCCCCGGCGAGAACGGCAATCGGGACCCCCTGGGCATAGTCGGGTCGGTCGTGGCTTGCTTCCTCTCCGCTCATGGCAGCTCCTGATGACTGCGAAACCGACACTTTTGCGCAAAGGATACCATCCGCCAAATAGCAGCCCTCGGCCCCGACTAGCCCACGCCTTCAGAAGTCGGACGCCAGCAAATCCAGTATACCGGAGCTCAATATTGGCAGCAGCGCCCGCTCGACATGCGCCACGCGCCCTAGAAAGTGAAACGGACCCCGGCGGTGAAGCTGTTGTAGGTGGTGTTGTTTAACCCGAGTATCGAATCGTAATTGATGAAGGCCGAGCTGTTGCCGGAGAGCGGCAGCGAAACGCCGACCCCAAGATCGAAATAGTTCCTCGAAGTCGGGGTACCCGGCAATATGAAGCTCGAAAGCAGCGACGGATCGTTACTATATGCGACCGAAACGGCGGTGTTGCCGGGACTATACTGGTGCGCCCAGTGAAACCGAGCGATCGGATAGAGGGGGCCGAACGGCGTATTCATCGGTGTATTGGGCGTCAGCACCGAGAGAAAGTCAGAACCGTGTTGACCGAGGAGCTGCCATACGCCAAGTCGGCCCCCTGAGCGCCGTTTTCGCTGAACGTGTCGACGCCGGTATGCTGGTACAGAAAGCGGACAATCGGCGTCAGGACGAGAGGGCCGTACGGCAAGTCGTAACCGCTGGCGAGAGTCACCCCACCGACCCGGCTGCCAAAGCTTCCCGTCGCAATTCGATCGATCGCCATAGTAGTAATACCGGTTGCAGCGTCGAAACCATTTGTCCCAAAGACAATATGGCGCTGGGAATTGTTATTGCCGCCGCCGATCAAGCCAATCGCGTTCACATACCACGCATCCGTCACGGAGTAAGTGGCATAAAGATTCCCTTGCAATAGATTGCCGCTCAAGGATTGACCGGGCCCACTCACCGCGCTGGTGTCGAAATTAGTGTTCGATTGGCTATAGCCGAACGCCAGCCCTGCGACCAGCTGTGGCGTAATCCGATAATCGGCACCGGCGACGAAGCCGGCATTGTTGAAGGAATAGCCGTTCTCGGTCGTCGTAAGATCCCTGCTACCAAACTGGCCAAGCCCGTTGACGAACACCCCCAACGGCCCGATCGAATAGGCCAATGGGGGAGCCTCGTTTTGCGGGATAAGACCTTGACCACCTGGTTCCAGCGGGCTCAATTCCGCAACTTGCCCAGCCGGCGGCGGTTCGGTGCCTGCTACCGCCGTGCCCGTCGTCAAATTGCGCAGCTCGTTCAATCTCTTCTCGATCGCGCCGTTTTGCCTGCTGGTTTGAGTGGTTTGTACCACCGAGGCTTGGCTCGTCGGGACGAGCAGCTCGGCACCGCCGTTCAACTGTTGCAAAGCGCCGTTCAGCTGGCTCGCATTAAGACCAAACGTGGTATTTCCTATGTCTATCTTCGGCGTCTGATCTTGTAATACTAGGGCATTCAAGGTCATCGCTTTGCAAATTGTCGCCAGATCCGATTGGGCGGGTGTAGCGGCGATCGTACTGATCGTCGGGCACACATTATTGACGGACCCCGCCATGGCTTGTTGCGCACCATTTTGCCCGGGGAGCGCTGTGAGGTTCGGCTGCCCCGTCATTGCGGAATAAGACTGAGGTATCTGAGCGTGGCTGAGGTGAATCGAAATCGCCGAGAGGGCGAGCCCAAGGCAGACGGCGCAAACCTGCCGCCGGACACGTAGTATGGACCTGAATCTCGTCATGTCTCCCCCCTTCAAAGACGGAACCCGATGGAGCCGTGACCGCGTTCCGTAGAATCTCCGCACCGCCGACTGATCGACCGAGCGGCTGAGAGCCTCTTTTTGGTTAAGCGTAACACGGATGCGTTGGATTTGCACCTGTTAAATGCAACCTTGGATACTTTCGATCCCGATAAATTGCTGCTGCCTCAGAGCGACGGATTGCGTCCTGTTGCGAAAAATTTTCTCGACGCGGAGCATGTGTGACCTAGCTCACACATAAGTTTGGTATTAAGGTTAATTGTAAATAGCCGGAAGCCGGAAGGTTCCGAGCTGGGAGGAATGTGGTGCGGTGTTACGCACGAGCATAGCCGGCTTTCTCGATGTGATCGCCCGATTTCGGGAGCCGCTGGCCCGGCTCGCCGGAGACGTTGTCACGGGCGCCGGCGGCTTGTCGGTGGTTGCGCGAAGTACAGGGATCTCCGAACAGCGTTCTCAGCCCGCGATCAGACCCGGCAGTTTCGATCAAGGACCTACATCGACGCTCCGAGCTTGGGAGGATGACCCCTTTGTGTAGTAAATTTACCATGATGACGATGCGTATACGGTTCATACGGTTTCTTGGCGTCGCGATTTTCGTGGCCTGTCCATGGTGGCCCACCCTCGGCGCTGCCCAGGACAGCGCCGAGATCAACAAGATCGCCGATACCATGGTGCGCTTGTGCCTGGGGGGCGGGCGCAGCGAAGCGGTGAGCGGCGGCGGCACCGGTGGGGCCGATCTGTCGCTGCGTGCGCTCGATGTCAAAGGCAACATCCAGGGCGAGTTCAAGGTCAGCAAATCGAGCGCCGAGGGCTTGGTAAACGGCATCGACAACGCGCTCACCCAGGTGGCGGCGGATCAGGCGGACAAGGTGCGCGCCTGCCTGCAGCCGGTTCGGGAGCGGCTGTTGGATGTCATGCTCCCACCGAACAAGCAGGGTGCCGCGGGACAGTCGGTTACAGCACCGGGCGGCGTCGCGGTAGGAAGAGATGTAAAGGATTCGCCGATCACGATCGGCAATCCTTCGCAGTCGCCGGGGAAATAATTCGTTGATCGCTTTAGATAGCAGATCAGGAGGAGGTGCACGATCCATACGGGCCATGGTGTTCGGTTCTGTTGTCGTCGCGTTGATCTTGGCAGAGCCGTGCGCTGCTCAGCAGAATGTGACGGCACCGGGAGGCGTGGCCGTGGGCCGCGACATCGTCAACAGCCCGGTCAATATCTATGGGCTCACTCCCGAGCAGGTGCAGGATCTGACAAAGGCTGCGGTAGCCGGTGCTGTTGGTCCGCTTACAGATCGGATTGTTGATCTCAGCAGCACGCTTGGCGTCACCCAGGGCGCCGCCGTCACGATGCTGCGCATCATCGGCCAGCAGGATGTCCCACTCGAAAAGCTGCCGCAGAAATTGGCTGAGGTCGCCGAACAATACAAATCGGCAATGGAGCGGCTGGCATCGCTCGATCCGCAGGACCCGATGACGCGCGATCTGATCGGGCGCGCCGCCGCCGCCATCAAGGCCGGCCACCTTGACGACGCCGATCAGCTGGTGAGCCAGGCCGAACAGGCGGAAATCGCGGCGGCACACCAGGCTCAGCAGCTCGCGCAGCAGGCCCTTGCAGCTGCCGACCAGCGCTTGCTGCGTGCGGCCCATGACCGCGGCGTGCGGGGCGACATCGCTATGACCGGGCTGCATTACCTGGCCGCTGCGCAGGATTTTCAGGCAGCGGTTGACCTCGTACCTGCCGGCCACCCTGACGAGAAAGGGCAACTCCTTTCCGACGAGGCGGATGCCTTGTATCGTCAGGGTGATGAACGCGGCGACAACGCCGCGCTTTTAAATTCGATCGCCACCTACCGGCTCGCGCTTCAGGAAGACAAGCGCGATCGGGTGCCGCGCCAGTGGGCGTGGACCCAAAACGGTCTGGGCAACGCGCTCTGGGCGCTCGGGCGGCGGGAGAGCGGGACCGCACGGCTGGAGGAGGCCGTCGCAGTCTACCGCGCGGCGCTTGAGGAACTGACACGCGAGCGAGCCCCGCCAGACTGGGCGATGATCCAGCTGAATCTTGGCTCCGCGCTTACGACGCTCGGGGAGCGGGAGAACGGGACAGCGCATCTGGAGCAGGCGGTCGCAGTCTACCGTGCGGCGCTCGGGGTGGCCGCGGCCTATTATGCGACGCTCGAAGAGGACTCTCGCGCTCGGGTCTCGTGGCTTGACTGGGCGACGACGCAAATGAACCTCGGCGCCGCGCTTCAGACGCTCGGCGAGCGGGAGGGCGGCACCGCGCGGCTCGAAGAGGCCGTCTCTGCTTACCGCGCGGCACTCGAGGAATACACCCCCGATCAGGCACCCCTGCAGTGGGCGATGACCCAGAACAATCTCGGCAACGTGCTGCAAACACTCGGGGAGCGCGAGGGCAGCACGGCGCGGTTAGAGGAGGCGGTCGCGGCGTACCGTGCGGCGCTTGAAAAATGCACGCGCGAGCGTCTACCGCTCCAATGGGCGGCAACCCAGAATAACCTCGGCACGGTGCTTTGGACGCTGGGGAATGGGG
This sequence comes from uncultured Alphaproteobacteria bacterium, assembly GCA_963796155.1. Lineage (GTDB taxonomy): Bacteria > Pseudomonadota > Alphaproteobacteria > ATCC43930 > CGMCC-115725 > AP-15. Next base: position 14,785 of record CAWCKT010000007.1, read on the forward strand.
AGAGCACGACAGCGCGGCTGGAGGAGGCGGTCGCAGCCTACCGTGCAGCACTGGAGGAATACACCCGCGATCGGGCGCCCATGCAGTGGGCGATGATCCAGAACAATCTCGGTATCGCGCTCAAGACGTTGGGGGAATGGAAGAACGAACCGGAACGGCTAGAGGAGGCGGTCGCGGCCTACCGTGCCGCGCTAGAAGAGTACACTCCCGACAGGACACCGCTACAATGGGCACAGACCCAGATGAACCTCGGCAACGCGCTGCTGAGGCTTGGCGAGCGAGAGGATGGAACGACGCGGCTGGAGCAGGCGGTCGCGGTCTATCGCACAGCACTTGAGCATGATCCAATGCCGATCGACCAGGCGAATATCGAGTTCAACATGGGGCTCGCACTCACTAATCTCGGTGTAAAGGCGCACAGCACGGATTCGCTCAAAGAAGCCTTGCTGCGTTTTCGCCAGGCCTGCGAGGTTTTTAGGGCGGCCGGCATGATGCAGTTGTCGATACCATGTGATCGCGCGATCAGTCCCCTCCAAAAGGAACTCGAGCCAAGTGCCCCGGGAGCCACCGAATCCCCGAAACCCGCAGGCTGACGCATGGACCTATCTCAGCTGAAATCCTTGGGGAAATCGCCGGAGTTGGCGGCGTCGCTCTCGGCGTAGTTGTCCTCCTCGTCCGACCATTTATTCAGGCCTGATCTCCGGACCCGATTGCCGCGCGCAGCAGAGGCCGGCAAGCCGATGTTGGATTTGCGCGCGCGCGATGTGATATAGGCAGATGGCGGTCGCCGGTGGCCGGATGCCGCGCGGTCGGCGCCCCGAGAGGAGGACCCGGTCATGGGCTGGCTCGATGGGCAGGTGGCGCTGGTGACGGGCGGAGGCTCGGGCATCGGCCGGGCGGTGGTGGCGCGGTTTATCGAAGAAGGCGCCCGCGTCGGGGTCCTGGACCGCGTTCCGGACAGAGCTGCACAGCTGCGGGCGGAGTTCGGCAATAAGGTGGTGGCGCTGGCCGGCGACGTGGCCCAGCTGGGCGACAACAAGCGGGCCGTGGCCGACACCGTCGGCGCCTTTGGCCGCCTCGACATCTTTGTCGGTAACGCCGGGGTGTTCGACGTCTACGCGCCGCTCGCCGAGTTTCCGGAAGAAAGGCTTTCCCAGGCCTTTGACGAGCTGTTCGGGGTCAACGTCAAGGGATGCTTCTTCGGCGCCAGGGCCGCGTTGCCGGAGCTGATGAAGACCGAAGGCTCGATGGTGTTTACCGCCTCGGTCGCGGGATTGAATTCGGGCGGCGGTGGAACGCTCTACACGGCCTCCAAACATGCGGTCGTCGGGCTGATCCGGCAACTCGCGGTAGAAGTCGGGCCACGCGTCCGGGTCAACGGTGTCGCTCCCGGCGGCACGATCACCGATCTGCGCGGTCTGGCGGTTCTCCACCAGGACGACCGCTCGCAATTCACCGATCCGGGTACGGAGGAGCGGCTGCGTGGCGGCAACCCGCTGCAGCTGGCGCTGCAGCCCGCGGATCTCGCCGGGACGTATGCGTTCCTTAGTTCGAGGACCAGCGCCCGAGGCATCACCGGAACCATCGTGACGGTCGACGCCGGATCAATGCTGCGGGTGCCGCGTCGCACCCCGCAGAACCAATGAGGTGTTCGCCGATGGAAACCGATACGCTCGGTCTGGTCGATGCCGAGCACGGCTTGATAAGTCGCCGTATCTTCATCGAGCCGGAAATCTACCAGCAAGAGCTGAAGCAGATCTTCGCCCGCTGCTGGCTCTTTCTGTGCCACGACAGCCAGATCCCAGAGCCCGGCGATTTCTTTACTACTTACATGGGTGAAGACCCTGTCCTGGTCGTGCGCGACAGCGCGATGCAGGTGCATGCCTTCTTGAACGTCTGCCGGCATCGCGGCAACCGGCTCTGCCGTGCCGATACCGGCAATGCAGCCACCTTCACCTGCGCCTATCACGGCTGGACGTACCGTAATGACGGGCGGCTGGTAGGTGTGCCGTACCTGAAGGAAGCTTACCATAACGAGCTGGATCGGGAGCGCTGGGGCCTCGTTCCGGTGGCGCAGCTCGACAACTACAAAGGGCTCTACTTCGCCACCTTCGACCCCCAAGCGCCGCCGTTGCGCCAGTACCTCGGAGAGACAGCTTGGTACTTGGACTCTTTCTTCGATCGCCGCGAGGGCGGTATCGAGTTCATTGGCGGCATCCACAAATGGATCATGCCGTGCAACTGGAAATTCCCCGCGGAAAACTTCGGCGGCGATGGCTACCATGTACAGTGGAGCCATCTCTCGGCGATACGGACGGGGTCTGGCGGCGACTTTCGGATCAACCCGGACCCGAACGGGGTAATGCTCTCCCCCGGCAACGGCCACTGCATCATCGGCGTCGGCCCCGACACGATCTCCGATCCGCCGGTCCCTGAAATCCTGGCTTACGAGGCGGAGATCGGCCCAGAGATCGCAACACGGCTTGGCCCACGCCTGAAAATGGTAAAGCCCATCGTCGGCACGGTCTTCCCCAACCTCTCGATGCTACGCGCCAGCTCACGGACATTGCGCGTCTGGCATCCCCGCGGCCCCGACAAAACCGAGGTATGGTCCTGGGTTTACACTGACAAAGCGGCGCCGCCGGAGGTCAAGGAGGCGATCCGGTTGGCCGGCTTGCGAGCCTTCAGCCCAGCCGGTACCTTCGAGCAGGACGACATGGACAACTGGCAGGGCTGCACCCAGACCGGTCGAGGCGTGGTCGCCCGCCGCTATCCCTTGAGCTACGAGATGGGCTTGGGGCACGAGCGCTTCGACAAGGATCTCGGGGCGCTGGCCAGTGACTACCGCTACAGCGAAAGCAACCATCGCGGGTTCTACCGGCGCTGGGCGCAGCTGATGGCGGCCGACAGCTGGGCAGAAATCACCGGCAATGGATCAGGAGGGTGACATGGCGACAGATATTGCCAGTCTCGTCGACGCCGATCGCGGACTGATCGGCCGCCGTATCTACATCGAGCCCGAGATCTATCAGCAGGAGCAGGAGCGCATCTTTGCCCGCTGTTGGCTGTTTCTGTGCCATGAAAGCCAGATCCCGCAGCCGGGCGATTTCTTCACCACGTATATGGGGGAAGACACGGTTCTCGTGGTGCGCGACAGCGCCGGCCAGGTTCACGCCTTCCTCAATGTCTGCCGCCATCGCGGCAACCGGTTGTGCCGCGCCGATGCCGGCAATGCCGCGACGTTCACCTGCGCCTATCACGGCTGGACTTACCGCAATGACGGGCGGCTGGTCGGGGTGCCGTGGCTCAAGGAAGCCTATTACGGCGAACTGGAGCGTGAGCACTGGGGTCTCAATCCGGTAGCGCAGCTCGACAGCTACAAGGGCCTGTTCTTCGCCACTTTCGACCCCGAGGCGCCGCCGCTGCGCGAGTACCTGGGTGAGATGACCTGGTATCTGGACGCGTTCTTCGACCGCCGCGAGGGCGGCATCGAGGTCATCGGCGGCATGCATAAATGGGTCATGCCGTGCAATTGGAAGTTCCCGGCCGAAAACTTCGGCGGCGATTCCTACCACGTGCAATGGAGCCATCTTTCGGCCGTCAAAACCAACTTCAGCTCGGGTGCAGCGGCTAAGCCGGAAACCGCGGGGAGCCTGGTGTCCCCCGGCAACGGCCACGTCCTGATCTGCTTCGGACCGAACGACGTGGCCGATCCGCCGATACCCGAAATTCTGGAATACGAGAAAGAGATCCGCCCGGAGGTCGATAAGCGTCTGGGGCCCCGGTCGGGTCGGATCAACCCGATCGTCGGCACGACCTTCCCCAATTTTTCGATGCTGCGCGCCACTTCGCGGACCTTCCGGGTCTGGCACCCGCGCGGTCCCGACAAGACCGAAGTGTGGTCGTGGGTCTACATCGACAAGGCCGCACCGCCGCATGTCAAGGAAGCGATGCGGCTAGGCGGGGTGCGCGGCTTCAGTCCGTCCGGCACCTTCGAGCAGGACGACATGGACAACTGGCAGGAATGCACCCGCACCTGCCGTGGGGTCGTCTCGCGGCGGATGTCTGTCAACACGCAGATGGGCTTGGGGCACGAGCGCTACAACGAGGACCTCAAGGCCTGGGCCAGCGATTTCCGCATGAGCGAGAGCAACCACCGCCAGTTCTATGGCCGCTGGGCGCAGCTGATGAAGGCCGACAGCTGGGCCGAGGTGCCGCGCGGCAACGGATGGGCGGGAGCCGGGCATGCCGGGAATGAATGAAGACGTCACTCGCGAGGTCGAACAGTTCCTCTACCGCGAAGCCCGGCTCTTGGACGAACGGCGCTTTCACGAGTGGCTGGAGTTGCTGACCGACGATGTCCGCTACTGGATGGCCGGCCGAACCAACCGCTATCCGAAGAGGAGCAAGGCGATTGCGATCCTCGATCTCGACCGCTACGTCGAGGATGACCTGACGAGGGAAGACGAGCTGGCGATCTTCGACGAGGACAAGCAGACGCTCGGCCAGCGCGTTGCGCGGCTGGATACCGGCATGGCCTGGGCCGAAGACCCGCCGTCGCGCAGTCGCCACCTGATCACCAACATCGAGGTCGAACCAGGCGACGCGGCGAACGAGGTCAAGGTCTATTCCAACTTCATGGTCTACCGCAGCCGGGCGGAGACCGAGCAGGACTTTTACGTCGGTGCCAGACGGGATGTCCTGCGGCGCGTCGCCGGCGCGTGGAAGGTCGCCGGCCGCAAGATCACCCTCGACCAGAACGTGCTGCTGGCCAAGAACGTCAGCATCTTCTTCTGACTGGAATTGCCAACCTGCGTCGGGTCCGCTGGCTGTTCTTCGATCTCGGCAACACGCTGATCAGCGAAGAAAGGGCGACGAAGGCCCGACTCCGGCAGCTGGTCGGTTGTTTCGAGCAGCATGGTAGGTGCTGCTCGGTCGCGGACATCCAGAGGTCGCCCGGAGGCGGCTTCTCCAGCCGGTCGAGCGTTGCCTTAGCGGTGTTGCTGCTCGCAATGGTGATCAATCCGTCTGCGGCCATGGCCTGACTCCCCATAGAAGCCGATAGAAGGGAAGCCTATCCTTGCGCAGCTTTTAGCGCGAGCCATCTCTCCGGAGTTTGAGCAATCCGACGGGGATGGGGACCCCGATCTGAAAGGACGTCAGCGGCCATTGGCTTACCGCAAGTTAACTTTGCTTCTGGCTTTTGCCTAAATTTTAATCAAATACCAAAAGACCAACAACCCTCCCCACTTCGGCTGCGCGAGCCATAGTTTTCAACTGAGATATCCACTCGTTCGGTGGACATATGCAATTCCGTGGCGTATCTCAGCCGCAACCTTGTCCTCTCGCAAATCTTGATAGACGACTTGGCGAAGCAGGGTTTTTTCGGTCCATGCCAGAAACGCCCTCACAAATGCGATCTAACCGAACCGCCCCTGGAGGGCTTACTGAGACCTCGGTCAAATCAGTTGGTCGTGTTTTCAAAGCTCTCCGCGTGCAGAGAGCGCGCAGATGCGGTCGGCGGTGCGGCAGGCGATCGCCTGGATCGTCAGTGACGGGTTGACGCCGCCGACGGTCGGGAACACCGAACCGTCGCAGATCCACAGATTAGGTGTGTCCCAACTGCGGCAGTCTGCGTTGACAACGCTGTTGCGTGGATCGCCGCCCATGCGTGCGGTACCATTGAGATGGCAGGTATCGTCGTCTTCGTCCCAAAGGTCGCGCGCCCCGCCGGCGGCGAGGCAATCGCGCATCGACTGCATCGCATGACGGATCAGCTTCTGATCATTTTCGCCGTAGGAAAACGTCACTCGCGGGATCCGGAGGCCGAATTCGTCGGTTTCGTCGGAGAGCGTCACCCGGTTGCGCTCATCGGGCAACACCTCACCAACGAGTTTGAGGCCGGCCTGATGATTGTATTTCTCCATCTCGTCGCACAGCCCCTGGCCCCACAGCCCGCGCGCGCCGGCGACGATGCCGGCCCACGATACCGGCAGCGGCCCCTGGCTCATGTAGCAATAGCCGCCGCAGAAGTCCTTGCCGGCATCGGTATAGTTCCAGTGCTCGGTAAGGCTGAGCGACGGCGGCCCCTTGTACCACCGCACCTCCTCTTCCATCGTGCCGTAGACGCCCTGGTTTGCCTGCACGATCAGGTTACGTCCGACGAGGCCGGAGCTGTTGGCAAGACCGTCGGGATGCCGGAGGTCTGCTGAATTGAGCAGCAGCCGCGGCGTCTCGATCGCGTAGCCGGCGACGACGACGTTGCGCGCCCGCTGAAATCGCCATTCGCCTTCGCGGTAGTAGTGGACGCCGGTAGCGAGGCCGGTCTTCGCATCGGTTTCGATCCTCCCCACCATTGCCAGATCGCGAATTTCGCCGCCGGCGGCGACAGCACGCGGGATCCAGGTGATCAGCGCACTCTGCTTGGCGTTGGTCGAGCAACCGGAGACGCAAAACCCGCGATACACGCATGGCGGCGATTGACCGCGCGGAGCCGAGACCGTGGCGAGCGGCGTCGGCGCCCAGTCGATCCCCAGCGCCTCCGCGCCGCGAGCCAGCACCAGTGCCGGCGCGTTGAGCTCGTGGGCGCGATATGGGTAGCGCGGGCGCTTCGGTCCCCACGGATATCGCACCGGGCCGGCGATCTTCAGCGCCTGTTCGACCTCGGCGTAGTATTGCCACATCTCGCGCCAGTCGATCGGCCAGTCGACGCCATAACCGAGGAGACTGCGCGACTTGAACCATTCCGGGCGAAAGCGCAGCGACACCATCGCGAAATGCACCGTGCTGCCGCCGACCGACCGGCCGCTGTTATTGGCTCCGAGCACCAGCGGATTTGCGCCGTCGCAGATGCGTTCGCTGGTCCAATAAAGTTTCTGCTGATGCGCCTCGTCCGACGCAAAATCCTCGAGTGGACGCCACCACGCGCCGGCATCGAAGGCGACAACCGAAAAGCCTGCCTCGGACAGCCGGCAGGCGAGCGCGGCGCCGCCCGCTCCGGTGCCGACAATCGCGAAATCGACTGCCTCGTCATCGCGATGCTGTCGCATCGGCAGCCATCCGCCAACGCGGAACGGATCGGGCCCCCGCCCATCCTTGCCGCGCGGCGCGAGCTGGGGATCATCGGGTAAGAGCATTGGCCTCGCCCGCTTCCCAAGGGTCGCGACGGTCGAAATCCATTCGGACATAGCCGCGCGGGCTCGCCGGACCGCCGAAGCCGATCTCGCTCCAGGCGGTCGGATGGCTGTAATAGGCGGTGACGACGTCGGGCAGCAACCGCTTGGCGAAAAAGATCGCCGGCGGCATCCCGTCCCACTCGCGGTCGGCGACCGCGCCCTGCTGAACCGCGCGCAAGAGCGCATCCTGCTCGCCAGCATCGAGCCGGGCAAAGCCGACACTATGTCGGCGGCGGGCCTCGGCGTCGATCGCATGAAGCCCGCGCCGCCACGCCTCGCGCAGCGGCGGCAGGCGATGGTCGCGATAGCCATCGCCGCGCTTCTCGAACAGCTTGCTATCGACCATGGCTGCGAGCGGCACCGGCGGGCGGCTCCGAGGCTGCGGCACGATGCGGTCGCAGATCGCTTCGAGAACCTGCCATTCGAAGAGTGTGAGCCAACGCGGTTCGCGCGGCAGGGCGAGACGTTCGTCGATGACCCGCCGCGTCTTCTCGTCCCACGATGGCGTGTGCCGCTTGGCGAGGACATCGTAGCCGGGGTAGCGCTCGCTCATTCCGCCCGCTCGATTAGCTTGAGTGCCGCGAGTCCGGCGATCGCCAGCGCCGTAAAGGCTGGGGGCGCCGGGAGAGGCGGACCATTGAGCAGGTTTTGCGACCAGTTGCGCCAGCCGCCCATGTTACGCTGGATGCCGTAAGCGTGAAAAGCGGAGCCGATAAACCCGACCGCCACCAATAGCCGCAACGACCAGCGAGCCGGCACGGCCATCTGCGGCGTGACCGTGGCGCCGGCCACCAGCACAGCAGCGACCGGCGGTACTGTGACCGGAATCACCATTGCCGGGTTGTGGTATGCACCGCGAAAATGCATCAGCGCGGCCTCGCCAGCCGTGCCGAGAAGGCCGAGGGCGACCAAATTCGCGACAAATCGCCCCGTCGTAATGCCCCAAATGGTCGCGCCGCCAATGCGCACCCGCTCGGCCAGGCGGCCGAGTATCCCGGCCAAGGACAGCGCCACCGGGGCGCCAAGGGGGGCGGCGTAGAACAGGTTGAGCCAGCCGATCCCGCCGGGCCGCTTGAGGATGTTGTAGAAATGAAAGCCGACGCCTGCGACGCCCGTAGTCAGCGACAGCGAGTGGCTGACATTGCGGGTCGAAGCGACGCGATGGCGGTGATCGGTCGCGCCATGCAGGCTCGCGGCCAGCGCCTGCGCGGCGACGGCAATCGGCAGGACCATGATCTTGTTGTGAAACGAGCCCCGGTAATGCTCGACCGCGCTATCCGCCAAGGCCGCGCCGGCTAACAACGCGGAAGCGCGATTTATCTGCTGCGCCGTGTGATTTTGCACTGGCCTCCTTGCCGGCGGCGGGAGGACGGGGCGGGCGAGGTGCCGCCGCTGCGCGCTCGCCAGCACCACGACCGCGCCTGCCGCTGCAAGTGCCAGAAAGCCGAACCCGGCCGATGTCCCGGTGCGCGCCACCTCTACTTATCCAATGCGGAAGCGCTCTGCGTCGCGTTCTTTGAAGACGAGACCTAGGCCGGGACGCGAAAAATCGGGTGCGATCTCGCCGGCGCGGGGCGTGGGTGCCCCGTCGAACAGCATGTGCTCGATGCGCACATGGTCGTGGAACCATTCGAGGTGCCGCAGCCGCGACACCGTGCACGCGACCGGCATATGCAACGATGGGGCGCAATGGCCCGACAGGTCGATGTGCCGCGCCTCGCACAGCGCCGCGACGCCAAGGAAGCCGGTAATACCGCCGCAGCGTGTCACGTCGGCCTGCAGCACATCCACCGAGGGCAGCGCGACAAGGCGGCGGAAATCATCGAGCGTGTAGCCGTATTCGCCGGCTGCAATGTCCATCCGGGCCGGTGCGCGTGCCCGCATTAGTGCCAGCCCGTCGACATCGTCCGAGCTGACCGGTTCCTCGAACCAGCCGACGTCGTACTCGTCAATCCGTTCCGCGAGAGCCAATGCCTGTTTCGCCGAGAACGCGCCGTTGGCATCGACGAACAAGCCGGCGTCGCCGATCGCGTCGCGGGCTCCGCCCACGCGTTGCGGGTCGCGCGCCGGGTCGCTGCCGATCTTCATTTTGACCCAGCGACAGCCGTGGTTCAGGACCCAGTCGGCAAGCTGGTCGCGCAGCCGCGCGTCAGAGTAGCTGGTGAAGCCGCCGCTGCCGTAGATCGGTACCGCGTCGCGGCAACACCCGAGCAGCGCCACGACCGAGACGCCAAGCAGCTTTGCCTTCAAATCCCATACTGCCGCATCGACCGCGGATATCGCGGTCGCAACGAGACCGGAGCGGCCGAGATTGCGGACACTGCGCCACAGCGCGCGGTTGGCCGCGGCGATGTCAAAGGCCGAATAACCGACGATCACCGAGGCCAGCTTCTTTTCGATCAGGGAGACGATCGACGCGTCGCTATAGGTGTAGCCGAGGCCGGTCTGGCCGCCGGCGTCGACCTCGACTACCACCAATACCGTGCGGTCCCATTCGAGCGTGCCGTCCGCCTCCGGCGCGTCAGTCGGAATTTCGTAGGCCGCCGCCGAAACCCGTTGGAGGGGAGCTTCGCACACCATCACTTGCCCGATTTTCCCGGCAGAATAGACGAGAGCACCTGGCGCGCCGTGCCGGCTATGACTTCCGTTTCCTCCGGGTCGCCTTTGATCAGCGCCTCGGCGAAGGCCTTGGCCTGTTTCAGCGTAATGTGCGGGGGCAGCGGCGGCACCTCGGGGTCGGTCTTGAACTCGACGACGACCGGGCGGTCGGCGGAGAGCGCCTCCTCCCAGGCCGGGCCGACTCGATCGGGATTGTCGACGAAGATGCCCTTCAATCCGATCAGCTCGGCAAATTTGTGGTAGGGCACGTTGGGGATGCGTTGTGAGGCGTTGAATTTCGGGTCGCCCTCCATCACCCGCTGTTCCCAGGTGACTTGGTTCAAATCCTCGTTGTTGAAGACGCCACAAATCCAACGCGGGGTTCTCCATTGACGCCAGTATTTGGCGACGGTGATCAGCTCGGCCATGTTGTTCATCTGCATCGCGCCGTCGCCGACCAGCGCGATGACCGGTCGATCGGGATGGGCGAACTTGGCCGCGATCGCGTAAGGCACTGCGGCGCCCATCGAGGCGAGACCGCCCGACAGCGAGCACATCATGCCGCGCCTGATCTTCAGATCCCGCGCATACCAGTTGGCGCAGGAACCGGAATCGCTGGTGATGATCGCTCGTTCCGGGAGGCGCGGCGACAGTTCCCAGGCGACGCGCTGCGGGTTGATCGGCTTGGCCGGCTGCATCGCGCGCTCTTCGAGAGTCTTCCACCATTTCGCGGTCCAGCCCTCGATGCGCTTGCGCCAGGCATGATCTCTGCGTTCGTTGAGCAGCGGCAACAAGGCGCGCAACGTCTCCGCCGCGTCGCCGACCAAATTTACTTCCATCGGATAGCGCAGGCTCAGCATTTCCGGGGCAATGTCGATCTGCACCGCCCGGGCCTGACCCTCCTTGGGCAGAAATTCCGAATAAGGAAAGCCCGAGCCGATCATCAGCAGGGTGTCGCATTCGGTCATAAGATCGTAGGAGGGCTTGGTGCCGAGTAAGCCGATCGGGCCTGTCACCCATGGCAGATCGTCGGGCAGCACGGCCTTGCCGAGCAGCGCCTTGGCGACCCCGGCGCCGAGCCGGTCGGCGACAGCAATGACCTCGTCGGTCGCCTGCAGCGCCCCGGCGCCGACCAGGATTGCGACCTTTTTGCCGGCATTCAGCACGTCGGCGGCCTGGCGCAGCTCCTGCTCGTAGGGCACGATCTTCGGCGCCTTATAGCCGATACCGGAATGCAGTGTGCCGTGCGCCCGCGGCGGCTCTTCGTATTCGAGCTCCTGCAGGTCATTGGGAAAAACCACCGCCGTGACGCGCCGCTCGGCGATCGCGATGCGAACCGCGCGGTCGGTCATATGGCGCACCTGCGCTGGCATCGTCGCGGTATGGACAAAGGCGCCGGCAACATCCTTGAACATCGCCGGCAGATCGACCTCCTGCTGGTAATGCCCGCCGATCGCCATCCGTGCTTGCTGGCCGGTGATCGCCAGCACCGGCATGTGGTCGAGCCGCGCGTCGTATAGGCCGTTGACCAAGTGCGCGGCTCCCGGCCCCGAAGTGGCAATACAAACGCCGAGCTCGCCGGTAAACTTGGCATGCGCCGAGGCCATGAACGCGCCCATCTCCTCATGCCGGACCTGGATAAACTCGATCTTGCCCTCGGCCCGCTGCAAGGCGCCGAACACGCCGTTGATGCCGTCTCCCGGATAGCCGTAGATGCGACGCACGCCCCATTTGTGAAGACGATCGATGAAGAAGTCTCCGACGGTCATAGCCATAGAGTGCCCGTCCTCACGGTGAGAGGTTGATCGGAAGGCCAGACGAAACCACTGACCCCGCTGTCCCGTTAACATTGCATCGGTTAACGCGGTTCCCAGTCAGCGGAGCGACCGAAAGGTGAGCAAGAGGATCGAGGAATATGCCTTGATCGGCGACCGCCGCAGCGCTGCATTGGTCGCCTGCGATGGCGCGATAGACTGGCTGTGCTGGCCGCATTTTGACAGCGACGCGTGCTTTGCCGCCCTGCTCGGCGACGAGCGCCATGGGAGCTGGCGGATCGCCCCTCGAAATGAGCCACGCCGCACCTGGCGGCGCTACCACGGTGACACGCTCGTTCTCGAAACCCGCCATGAAACCGCAGCCGGTATAGTCTGTGTCACCGATCTAATGCCGATCGGCACCGGGCATCGGGCGATTATCCGCCGGGTTACCGGCGAAGCAGGCGAGGTTCGGATGGCGCTCGACCTGGCATTGCGTTTCGACTACGGCAGTGTCCCGCCGTGGCTGCGGGCCGAGCCACGCACGGTGCGCGCCGTCGTCGGGCCGGACCTCGTGGTGTTCCGCTCGCCGATCGACGTCGACTGCGAGAACGAGCATATCGTCTGCGAGTTCACGATCGGCGCAGGCGAGAGCATCACCTTCACCCTGCAGTATGGCCGGTCGTACGAATCGGAACCGCCGGCAATCGATACGACGGCCGCGATCGCCGCGACCGCGAGGTATTGGCAGGAATGGGCGGATCAATTCGCTGCGCCGACCGATTGGCCCAAGGCGGTGAAGCGCTCCTTGATCACCTTGCAGGCCCTGACCGATGCCGAGGCGGGCGGCATCATCGCGGCGCCGACCACCTCGCTGCCCGAGGTGCCAGGCGGCGACCAGAACTGGGACTACCGCTACACGTGGCTGCGCAACTCGACTTTCGTGCTGTCGGCTTTCCTCAACGCCGGCTATCACGGCGAGGCGCGGGCGTGGCGTGACTGGCTGCTGCGCGCCGCCGCTGGGGTCCCGGAACGCCTGCGGACGATGTACCGCGGGGATGGGTCGCGCCATATCGGCCATCGTGACGTGCCATGGCTACCGGGATATGATGCAAGGCCGGTGCGGGTCGGCAATCCCGCAGCAGACCAGTTCCAGCTCGACATCTATGGCGAGGTTCTCGACTCGCTATACGTGTGCGAGCGATCGGGACTTAACGACCGGCCGTGGGAGATGGCGATCGAGACGGCGATCGTCTCCCATCTCGAAAGGGTGTGGGAGCGCCCGGATCAGGGTATTTGGGAGTCGCGGGGACCAGCTCAGCACTTTACCTACTCAAAGGCTATGGCCTGGGTCGGGATCGATCGCTTTCTCAAGCTCGCGCAAACTCGAAAAACGCTTGGCCCAGCCTGCTGCCAGAGCCTGCAGCGGCTCCATCGCGCCCTTCACCGGCGGATCTGTCGCAACGGTTTCAATGCGGTACGCAACAGCTTCGTTCAATCGTTCGGATCGGAGGTGCTAGACGCGAGCTTGTTGCTGCTCCCTATCGTCGGATTCCTGCCGATCGCCGACGCACGGATCGCCGGCACGATCGCAGCAATAGAACGAGAATTGGTCGAAGACGGCCTGGTCCGGCGTTGGAGCCGCGCCAATGGTCCGGACGAAGGCGCCTTTATCGCCTGTACCTGCTGGCTCGCTGATTGCCTTCAAATGCAAGGGCGTACGGCCGAGGCTTGCGGTTATTTCGAACGAGTATTGGCGCTGCGCAACGATGTCGGCCTGCTCTCCGAGGAGTGGGATGTTCGGCAGCGACGGATGCTCGGCAATTTCCCGCAGGCATTGAGCCACCTAGCGCTGGTCAACACCGCGCTGGGCCTCTGCGGGCCGATGCTCCAACGCCGCGGCTAAGCCGGGGCGCCGCCGTGCCCACCCACATCGAATGGTCGGCAATCGCCCTGCGCCTGGCGCTGACTGCGATGGCCAGCGCGGCGATCGGCGTCAATCGGGGCGAGCTGGGGCGGCCGGTCGGTTTGCGGACAACGATGTTGGTCGCCCTCGCCGCGGCGATCGCAATGATCCAGGTCAATGTCCTGCTGCCCAGCGCGGGAAAACCGAGCGACTCGTTTGTCATGCTCGATCTGATGCGGCTGCCTCTAGGCGTGCTGTCAGGTATGGGGTTTATCGGCGCAGGGGCTATTGTCCGCCGCGATGATCTGGTGCAAGGCGTCACTACGGCGGCAACTCTATGGTACGTCACCATGATGGGGCTATGCTTCGGCGGCGGGCAGCTCGGCCTCGGGCTGGCGGCGCTGGGCCTCGCGCTCGTCGTGCTGTGGTGGCTCAAATGGGTGGAGCGGCGCTACGTCGACCGGGAGCACCAGGCCGAGCTCGTCTTTGCGTTCGAAGCCGGCTCGGCCATCGAGCAGCGGATTGCGCCGCGGTTCGTGGCAGCCGGGTTCAACGTGCATCCGCGTTCGGCCGCCTTCAGCGATCAGGGCCACATCTTCACCGTGCAATACGACGTCCGATGGCACGCCGAGAAGACGATGCAAGCGGCGCTAGACCTGGTCCACGAGCTGAGTGAATCGCCCGGTGTCATCAGGATCGAGTGGCGCACCATCGGCCGCCCCTAAATGGCGGGCGATCGGCGGCCCAGGGCGGCATCCCGAACGGGGCAAGCCGCCCGCCTATGCCGGGCTAGGGCAGCTGACGGCAATCGCCCCACTCGGGGTCGCGGTTGCGACGGGTGAGAAGCGCCGTCAGCCCGACGCAGCCGAGGCCCAGCAGGCCGAGCGTGATCGCGCCGCGATGGCGGGACGCCACGGCCTGATACGACACCGGGCGAGCGCGACTGTCGAAGCGACCATGGGCTCCGTAATCGCCGTCCGCGGTCTCGAACAGATTTGCCGGCGCGTCGGCGGGAAGCGGCTCATCGGTCAGCTGGCCGCTGTAACCGGTGCGGGCGAGATATCTATCGAGGAGCTCTGGCGCCAGCTTGTTGGCGAGGATCGCCATTACCGTCGACAGCCCGACCCAGGTCTCGCGCCGGTTGGGATCGAACGCGGCATCGGCGATTGCGCGCGCCGGCACCTCGGGCTGAAAGATCGGCGGCATCGGCTGCGACCGCTTGCCGAGCTTATTGAGCGCCCAGTCGAATTGAGGAGTGTTGACCGCCGGCAGGTGGACCATAACCAGCCGGATCGCGCTGCCGTCGTGGATCAGCTCGGTGCGGACCGCGTCGGTAAAGCCGCGCACTGCGTACTTGGCGCCGCAATAGGCCGATTGCAACGGGATCGCTCGATAGGCGAGCGCCGAGCCGACATTGACGATGGTGCCATAGTCACGCTTCCTCATGCGCGAGAGAGCGGTCATGGTGCCGTAAACCTGTCCGAGGTAGGTGACTTCGGTGGCGCGGCGAAACTCCTCCGGGGTGACCCGTTCGACCGGCGCAAAGATCGTCGCCATCGCGTTGTTGACCCAAACGTCGATCGGTCCCAGCTCGGCTTCGATGCGGGTCGCAGCTGCCTCGACCGCTTCGGCATCGGCAACGTCGGCAAAGATCGGCAGGGCTTTGACACCGCAGCCCCGAACTTCGTCAGCTGCTGCTTCGAGCCTGGTCGCGTTGCGGGCCAGGAGCGCCACGTCGCAACCCCGCCGCGCAAATTCCAACGCCGTGGCACGGCCGACGCCTGCGCTGGCTCCGGTGACGACGACAATCAACGTGTCCTCCTCATATCTTGAAAGGGCTGACCCCTTGCTTTAGGAAGCTGCAACCAGAAGGATTGCCAGAACCTGACATGCGTGAAATATCGCGGGCCCTCGGCTCCGGTGAAATCCTGCTGTGCGCGATTAGGACGAGGCCGCGAGGTCGATCAGTGCGATCCCGAGTTCTGGGCGTTTTTTGCGCCGCAGATGCGCTGGCGTTTCAACGAGGGTCACTTCGAGCGTCGGCCGCACAAACCCTTCGAGAAGATGGCCGCCTCGGGTCGTCCCATCGCTTAAGCCGAGAACCACATGTACGTGCAGGCTGGGCTTGCCGCCATCATCAATGGCAATGTCACCGAGCGCGCTCAGCACCTCGCATTGCTGGGCTACCGGGATCCTACGATAGGTTTCGACGGCCAGATCGAACCAGCCGACGGTTGCCTCCGAGAATGCCCCCAAGGCAGTTAGCGACGCCGCGCTGAAGCCCTCCTTCGCAGCAAAATTGGAAATGGTCCGGAAGGCCTCTTCGCCCGATTGAAGGATCATGACGAAAGTGCGCTGGCCAGCGGCTTCGGTGACGAGTTTCGATTGCATCGGCGGCTCCCAAGGCTCAGCAACTGAACAGCAACCGCCGCTCCTGGTTCCGGGGATCGCGTTGACCGGCGAACCTCGGAACCTTCCGCCGCCGACTGCCGATGATAGTCGCCAAGACGCACGGTGTCGGACCCGATCGGGATAAAGGTGAAATGTGACCACAAACCCGCTTAGCTCCGACGATTGCGGTTTGAAAGGGGCGGGATCATCCGACGCTCCCTCCTCGCCTCGACGCGTCGCCGGCGCCGCGCCGTAATCAGACCACCGGCGAGGCAGCCCGATCGGCTCGGCCTCCCGAACCTTAGCCTGCCGCGAGCGGGATGACGTCGGCGGAGAACCGTTGCAGGCGCTCGATGCTCTCGGCAACGGACTGACCGCGGCAATCGAAGACCAACTCGTGCACGCCGATCGCCGCAAAATTTCGAATGTCACCGGCGATGTCTTCGGGCTTGCCGGAGAAGGGCCGGCGGGACCCGTCCGGTGCTGGAACGTCGGTGTCGTAGAGCGGCGCCTTATATGAGATCGTCAGCGCCGAGAAGTCGCGCCTCTCGGCCTCGGTCAACCGCTTCAGCGTGTCGAGATGTGCCAGCATCTCTTGCGGCGGTAACGGAGAGGCGGCGACGGCGCCGACCGGGTGCCAGCCGTCGCCATGCCGGGCCGTGCGTCGCAGCGCCGCGCGGGAATGCCCACCGACCCAGATTGGCGGGTGCGGCTTCTGCAAGGGCAAGGGTTCGCAGCGGATATCGGAGTAGCGGTAGAACCGGCCATTGAAGCTGGCGGGCGACTGGGACCAGAGTTGCTTGAAGATCGTGATCCACTCATCAGTCACCGCGCCGCGCACATTGAAGGCGGGGCTGCTCAGCGCCTCGAATTCTTCCTTCAGCCAGCCGGCGCCGACCCCCAGTGTCACCCGGCCACCGGACAAGACATCGAGCGAAGCCACCATCTTCGCGGTCAGCACCGGATTGCGGTTGGGCAATACCAGCACGGAGGTGACGAGCCGCAGCCGCTCCGTCGCACCGGCCACCACCCCGAGGATGGAAAACGTCTCCAGCGCATCGCCTGCGCTCGGATGCTTGCCGTCCAATGTGTAGGGGTAGGTAGACTGGCTCTCGACCGGAAGCACGATGTGGTCGGCGATCATCGCCGAATGCAAGCCCAGCCGCTCGCCCTCGCGCGCCAGGGCGAGAATACCCTCACGGGTCGCGGTCGGGCCGCGGGTCGGGAGATAAAAGCCGTAGCGCATTCGAGTGACCCCTCAGTGCAATTCGGATCGAGTTCCGGAGCGCCATATTTCTCGTCGCCCTCGCGAAAGCGGGGCCCATGGCAGCCGGACGTCGCTTCCCCTGGGTTCGGCTTTCGCCGCAATGACGAGCTGGAGGTTGTACAACTTGGTCGGTAGCCGCACTAATGCACAGCCGCCAACCCGGCAACAGGAATGCCCGGGGAGCCGCGATGGCGCCCGCTCAGCATGCGGCGCGCATCGTCCGGGCAGTCGGCGGCGACATAGGCCTTCAACAAGGTGAACTCGACCAGGTCGAGTTGGGCGCGGCTGCCGCCGATGCGTTCGAGTTCGTCGGCAATCGGTTCAAGCGCGTCGATTGCGGCGGCGAAATCTCGCCGCTCGAAAGCGGCAAAGCCGCGCGACACCGCCGGAACCAGAGGGCCGGATGGATAACGACCCTTTTGCGCGAGGTCGTCGATCTCCGTTGCGCGCGCCTCCAACGCTGCGTCGTTGCGAGCTACGACTTGTGCGAGCGCGACGTGCATGTCGGAAAAAGCCACGCCGGCGCGCGGAAACGCGCTGTTCGCGAAATCGTGCATCATACGCCATGCCTCGGCGTCTCGCGGATGGCCAGCGAGTTCCCAGCGCCACAGAAAAGAGATCGCATCGGTCGCCTTTCCGCGCGGTGGCCCGCTGTGCACGTCGGGGGCAAAGGCCTCCCGGAAAAGCCGGAGCGCCGCGGCTGCATCGCCGGCCTCGAGGTGGCCGAGCGCGAGATGCCAGCTCAGGTGGCTGTATAACGTGCCGTTTCGCAGATAGGTCGGGAGCCAGGACACCAGAAAGGCGCGGGCCGCGTTCGGATCGCCCTCCTCATAGCACAAATGCGCGCAGGCGTGTGCTGCCCAGGGGTTCTTGGGATTTTGGGAGAGGGAGCGCTCGATCTTTGGGCGTGCGGCGCCGCGCTGTCCATTCTCCGAGAGCGCCATCCCATGATGGGCGGTGAACCACCAATCATCGCCCCAGCTCGGGGCAAGCCTCTCCAGCAGGTCGAGCAGCACGCGTTTCTGCCCAGCGCGGCCGGAATTGCCGATCAGACCGTTGGTGAAGGCGGTGGTGCCGAGGACCATCGCATCGCGCGGCCAGGCGTTCACGTGCGCGAGCACTGCGGAAAGCGCGGCGCCCGCGTCGCCCTGCACCAGCAGGTCGAAAAACGCGATATGGCTGACTTCCCGCGCGGACAGACCGGCAGCGAGGGATTTGGCCGCCGCCATCGATACGTGTGCCGCCGCCGCGTCGGCCCGCTCCAAGAGCGCGTGCGCCTTGGCCGCATGGGCGAGGGCAAAGCCGGGATCCGCGGCGATGGCACGATCGAAGGCCTCGATCGCGCCGGGGTACATGGTCAGCTTCGCCTCACAGCCCTCCACGTAGGCGTCCCGCGCGGCGGAGGAGGCTGTGGACAAGAGAAGGCCGTACCGGTCCGTCAACATTATGGTCCTCATCACGGATTCGCCTCGAAACGATACGATCCGCCTTGGCGCACGCGGAAGGGGCATTCTGGCCCGCATGGGCCTAGGTTGCTCAGCGGCCCGCCCGGCGCGCTCTATCTCGTCAATCTCTCCGGGGCTCGCGACCGGCTATGGTCTGCCGCCGCTTGGTGTCGACGGGAATCCGCGCGATAACCGCGCTGGTGACCACGACGACCCCCTCCTCCGGCTCCGCGCGGGAACCGCGGCTCAGGATCCTGATCCCGCTCGTCATCGGCTGCGCCTTCTTTATGGAAGGCCTCGACTCGACGATGATCGCGGTGGCGATCCCTGACATGGCAAAGAGCCTCGGCGAAAATCCGCTGCGGCTCAATCTGGTGATCACGACCTACCTGTTGAGCCTTGCCGTCTTTATCCCCCTGAGCGGCTGGATCGCCGACCGGCTCGGCGCGCGAGTGGTGTTCTGCGCGGCGATTGCGATTTTTGCGACGGGATCAGCGCTCTGCGGCTTTTCGACAAGCCTGCCGATGCTGCTGCTGATGCGCGTCGTCCAAGGGT
Source organism: uncultured Alphaproteobacteria bacterium (assembly GCA_963796155.1). Classification (GTDB taxonomy): domain Bacteria; phylum Pseudomonadota; class Alphaproteobacteria; order ATCC43930; family CGMCC-115725; genus AP-15. The sequence continues at coordinate 33,876 of CAWCKT010000007.1, forward strand.
TTGGCGGCGCGATGATGACGCCGGTCGGCCGCCTGATCCTGCTGCGCAGCTTTCCGCGCTCGGGGCTCGTCTCGGCGATGAACTGGATGACGATCCCGGCGATGATCGGGCCGACCGTCGGGCCGATCGTCGGCGGTTTTCTGACGACTTATTTTTCCTGGCGGGCGATTTTCTACCTCAATCTGCCGATCGGCATCACCGGTGTCGTGCTGGCGCTCTACCTGATCGAGAATTTCCGCGCACCGGCGCCGACCCGGTTCGATCTCGGCGGCTTTGTCATTGCCGGCTTTGGGCTTGCCTTCCTCGAATTCGCGATCGAAAACCTGGGTCGACCGATGGTCCCGACGAGCCTTGGCGCACTGTTCTTTCCGGCGGCCTTCGCGATCCTGCTGTTCTACGGCCGGCATGCGCGGCAGCGCGAGGATCCGATCCTCGATCTGCGGCTCTTGCGCATCCGCACCTTCCGCATTGGCACGGTGACCGGCAGCCTGTGCCGGATGGGTCTCGACGCGACGCCGTTTCTGTTGCCTTTGCTCTTTCAAGTCGGCTTCGGGCTCAGCCCCTTGCAGGCGGGCCTGCTGACCTTCTCGTCGAGCCTCGGCGCGATGCTCGTGCGGACATTCTCCGGCCTCTTTCTGCGTGTCTTCGGCTTTCGCCGGCTGCTCGTCGGCAACGCCTGCCTTGCCGCTGCGGTGACCGCTGCTTGCGGACTGTTGCGCGTCGACACACCAGTCTGGTTGATCGTTCCTCTGCTGCTGCTTTCGGGCTGCGTGCGCAGCATTCAGTATCTCGGCCTCAACACCGTCAGTTATGCCGACGTCCCGGCTGCGCTGCTGAGCAAGAGCACCAGCGTCAGCGGCGTCGCGCAACAGCTGGCAAGAGGTTTTGGCATCGCAGTCGGCGCCGCGCTGCTGGCGGTGATCGCCGGTTCGGCCCGCGTCACGGTCGACGATTTCGCGCTCGCGTTTTATCTGATTGCGCTGATTCCACTGTTCTCCACGCTGGGCTTTCTGCGGCTCTCGCCGGTCGACGGCGCCGAGGTCAGCGGCCACCGCAGGGCGCAGCCCCGCTCGGCGTGAAGCTTCTGTAAGCGGTGGGATCGGTACGGACGCATTCAGGTTTGTCCGAGAGAATTTTACCGAAATTTACAACAGTTAACACCGGGTAGGCTGTGAAAGGGGATTAAATCGCGGTGGCTCCGGCGCCACGCATGGAGCAGCTCTTTTGGTCAACCACGGCACCGCATGACGGGTATCGCGATGATCGATTTGGACACTACCCAGTCAGACCCGAGTCGCTCCAACCACAGCAGTCCTTCCGCCCGGCCGCCGACGCGGGATTTGCTCGACAAAGGCCTTCGCGCGCAGATCGAAGCCCTGATTCCGCGCCTGAGACGCTACGCGCGCGCTATGGTTCACGATCCAGTCGCTGCAGATGATCTCGTCCAGGACTGTCTTGTCCGCGCTATTGAGAAAATCCACCTGTGGGAGAGAGGAACCGATCTTCGCGCCTGGCTATTCACGATCCTGCACAATCAACATATTAGCCGCACGCGCCAGGCGGCGCGCCAACGCGAGGTCATAGAACTTCAGAAATGTAAACCGGGTTTGGCACTGTCGCCCGGTCAGATGGGGAGGCTCGAGCTCCGCGATCTGGAGCGCGCCATCGCCAGACTGCCCGAGGAGCAGCGTTCGCTGATCCTGCTGGTCGGACTCGAGGGCATGCAATACGACGAAGTCGCATCGGTGGTTAACCTGCCGGTCGGGACGGTCCGCTCGCGAGTGTCCCGCGGCCGCGAAACCTTGCGTATGATGACCGGCCTCTTCCCTGGCCGGCACAGCCGTCGTCCCGGCATTGCCGCCAGACCCGGTGCCGGAAATCAGCTCCAGCCGAGATCACCGCAACTCTTGCAATAAAAATATCTTCGGACGTTTTGGAGATATGGAGGAGCAATAACGGCGCGGCGAGACCGCGTCCTTTTTCCAGATGCCGTCGCTGGGCAGATAATTGACTTCGGCCCATTCGCGGATGGCATCGGTCTCTTCCCGGTCGAGTTTCCAATGATCTTCGGGCAGTGCCGCGATGCATTGGGACAGCTGCGGGCTCATATCAGCCGAGATCGCATAGCCGATCGCCCGCTCGTCGAGCCAGCCTATCAGCTCGTGCTCGTAGAGCGCGCTGTCGCCGCGCAGATAGATCTTGGCGATGCCGCCCGGCAGCGCGGCGAGCGCCTTCTCGACCACCCGGCGGTTGCCGGAGCCCGCCGGGACGTTGCCGTCGCGGAACTCGTCGGCGAGGATGACGTCCTGCTCGGCCCATAGCGCCAGCACCGGCTGATAGCCACGATTGCCATCGTAGGCCCGCTTGGCTGCCCGTTTGTCGCAGGCGATCACGGTGGCGTCGATGTCCAGGGTCGCCTTCTTCATCGGATGGCGGCACTGCAGATCGAGGACGAGCTCAGCGTTGGCCCTGGCCAAACCCAACAGTGGCGCCGACTCGGCGGGCACGCTCGATTTGCCCTCCTGCAATAGCGGCAGGTCCTCACCATGAAATTGCGCCAGGAAGTCGCGCGCCGTCTGCGCCGCTGGCAGATCGTGACCCAACAGCAGCGCCAGCGCCTGGTCCTGGCGAAACTGATCGAGATCCTCCGCTCGTTCACCGCCTGCCGCCCACATCGCCAACAGGCTTTCCACCATCTCCGAGGCGCTCAGACCGCGCTTGCGGCTCTTCAGCCTGATCTCCCGGTCGATCATCGCCGCCGTCCCGGTCTGACGAAACGCCTCGATCAATCCGGGAACCCCCGCATGCCCGGTGATCAGCCCGGTTTCCAGCTCGACATCAATCTCGAAATCCAAGCGCTCCGCCATTCCCCCGTCCCCCGCACCCTGCGGGTGAGACTTACCACACCGGCAGAACAAAAGCAGAAACAAGCACTTCTGAGCAAAATCAGGCGAATCCACCTTCGCCCGTCATTGACAATATAGCAATATTATGGTAATCTGCAATACGCATTCTGGGCGCCGCGAGCAAGGTCCTCAGCAGCTCGCGGATGGGTATAAACCAAAGGTTGGACATAAGCCTGTTCTTTTCTTGCAGAAGCAGGAGGGTCAGTCGGCATTCTCGCGCAATGCGCGAGACGAACATGTAACGACCGGCGCGAATTGACAGAGGTGCGGGCCATCCCCATACTTCGCCGCTTTCCTGCTCGGTGGCGGGCCGGCTGCGCCGGCATCGTCGAGGCGAGGAGAGAGCCGATGATGCGCGATCCCGGCAGAGGGCGCCGGCGTTCGGGTTGGGGGCGGAAGATCGTGCCGGCGGGGAGCCGGCGACGACGATAGCGGCGCGGCCTCGCTTCTCTTTTCCCACCCAATTCGCGCAGGAGATATTCCGTGATTTCAGCCGTTATGCCGACCTATGGTCGGTGGGATGTGGCCGTCGATCGGGGCGAGGGCCCCTATCTTTGGGCGACCGACGGACGCAAGTTCCTCGATTTCACCAGCGGTATCGCGGTGACCGGGCTCGGTCACTGCCACCCGCATCTGGTCGGCGCCATAACCGAACAAGCCAAACGGCTGTGGCACACCTCGAACCTGTTCCAGATCCCGGGACAGGAGCGGCTGGCGCAGCGTCTCGTCGACAACACCTTTGCCGACACCGTGTTCTTTGGCAATTCCGGGGCCGAGGCGTGCGAGCTGGCGCTCAAGATCGCGCGCAAGTACCAGTCCGAGACCGGTCATCCCGAACGCTGGCGCATCATCGCCTGCGAGGGTTCGTTCCACGGCCGCACCCTGGCGACGCTCGCCGCGGCGGGCAACGAGGCGTATCTGAAGGGTTTCGGACCGCCGATGGACGGCTTCGACCACGTCGCCTTCGGCAATCTGAACGAGATGCGCGCGGCGATCGGCAAAGAGACGGCGGCGATTTTTGTCGAACCGATCCAGGGCGAAGGCGGCGTGCGCGCGGCTCCGACCGGCTATCTCAAGGGGCTGCGCGAGATCGCCGACGAGTTCGGCCTGCTCCTCGTCTATGACGAGGTGCAGTGCGGCATGGGCCGGACCGGCAAGCTCTTCGCTCATGAATGGGACGGCGTCCCGCCCGACGTCATGGCGATCGCCAAGGCGCTCGGCGGCGGCTTCCCGATCGGCGCCTGCCTTGCGACCGAGCGCGCCGCGAAGGGCATGGTCGCGGGCACCCACGGCTCGACCTTCGGCGGCAATCCGCTGGCGGTGGCGGCCGGCAACGCCGTCCTCGACGTGATGCTCGCACAGGGCTTCTTCGAGCGCGTCGACGCGATGGCCGAGCTGCTGTGGCAGCGGCTCGACGCGCTGGTCCGATCCTACCCCAAACTCTTTGCAGAGCTGCGCGGCTCCGGCCTGCTCCTCGGCATCCGCTGCGTCGTGCCCGCCGCGGAGTTCGTCAGCAAGCTGCGTCAGAACGGGCTGCTCGCCCTGACGGCCGGTGAGAATGTGCTGCGCATCCTGCCGCCGTTGATCGTCGGCGAGCGCGAGATCGACGAGGCGCTGGGCGTCATGCACAAGGTGGCGGCGGAGTGGCCGTCATGAGAGGCTTGGCACGAGAGGGGGTCCGGCTCGGCCGGAGCGAAGCGCCGCCCAGCGCGCCGCGTCACTTCCTCGACCTCGACCGGTTCGACAGCGCCGAGCTGCGCGGCATTCTCGACCTCGGCTTCGCTTACAAGCACGGGCGCCGCGACCGGCCGCTCGCCGGCAAGACCTTGGCGATGATCTTCGAGAAGCCGTCGACACGGACCCGCGTCTCCTTCGAGGTGGCGATGCGCCACCTCGGCGGCGACACGATCTTTCTGAACACGACGGACAGCCAGCTCGGGCGTGGCGAGACCGCCGCCGACACGGCGCGCGTGCTGTCGCGCTATGTCGACGCGATCATGATCCGCACCCACCAGCCGGGAAAGCTGGACGAGCTCGCCCGGCATGCGAGCGTCCCGGTGATCAACGGGCTGACCGACACCTCGCATCCCTGCCAGCTGATGGCCGACGTGATGACTTTGCAGGAAAAGAAAGGACCGGTGGCGGGCAAGATCGTGGCGTGGAGCGGCGACGGCAACAATGTCACGGCGAGCTGGGTGCACGCGGCCGTACGCTTTGGCTTTACCTTGCGCATCGCCTGCCCCGAGGAGCTGAGCCCGCCGCGGCATCTGATTTACTTGGGCGCAGGGGGAGGGCGGACGCGTTCAATTGACGCACGAACCGCTGGAGGCGGTTGCCGGTGCCGATTGCGTCGTCACCGATACCTGGATTTCGATGGGCATTGATGCGAGCGTAAACCGCCACAACATGCTGGCGCCCTATCGCGTCGACGAGCATCTGATGGCGCACGCCAAGCCTGATGCCATATTCATGCACTGCCTGCCGGCAAAGCGCGGCGAAGAGGTGACCGCCGGCGTGATCGATGGTCCCCAGTCGGTCGTGTGGGACGAGGCGGAGAACCGGCTGCATGCCCAGAAGGGAATTCTCGCCTGGTGTCTCGGCTGAGAGGCGGTGAGGCAATGCCGGATGGCCGACCTACCGGGGCCGTCACCGGGCCCGATGATCTCGTCCAGCCTTTCCGGATCGATCCCTTCGCGCTGCGCGGCCGCCTCGTCCGGCTGGGCCCGACGATCGACCGCATCCTGTCGCAGCATGCCTACCCCGAGCCGGTGGCGGCGATGCTGGGTGAGGCCATCACGCTTGCCGTGGTCCTCGCCGGCGCGCTCAAATACGAGGGGATCTTCACGCTCCAGACAAAGGGCGACGGGCCGATCCGCTTGATGGTCGCGGATGTATCGACGGCGGGGGCGGTGCGCGGTTATGCCCAATACGATGCCGCGAAACTCGAGGCCGCGTTGAGCGGCGCCAGGGCGGGGACGCCCTCGGTTCCCGGCCTCGTCGGGTCGGGCTACATCGCCTTCACGGTGGATCAGGGCGAGGACACCGATCGGTATCAGGGGATCGTCGAGCTTGCGGGGGCAACCCTCGCGGAATGCGCTCAGCATTATTTCCGCCAGTCGGAACAGATCCAGGCGGGGATCAAGCTCTCGGTCGGTCGTGCCGGACGCGGCGGCACTTGGCGCGCCGGCGGGCTGATGCTCCAGCGCGTGCCGCCGGAAGGCGGTTATGGAGTCATCGCCGACGATGTCGAGGATGGCTGGCGGCGGGCGATGGTGCTGATGAGCTCGGCGAGTGCGGAGGAGCTCGTCGACCCCGATCTGCCGCCGCACCGATTGCTGTTCCGATTGTTCCACGAGGATGGCGTGCGGGTCTACGACCCCCATTCGCTGGAAGCGCGCTGCCGCTGCTCGCGGGGGCGGATCGAAGGCATATTGCGCTTGTTTTCGCCGGACGAGCTCGAGGATATGCGCAAGGAGGGGGTCACCACTGTGACCTGCGAGTTCTGCAACCAGAGTTATGTTTTCGACGAGGCTGACCTCGATCGGATCAGGGCGGCATGACCTCTCGGTGAGTGCGTAGAACCATGAGCGCAAGCTATGAGGCCGAGTGGCGCGCCCGCTTTGGCTACGATGCGGGTCTTTCGGAAGAGCTTCCGGAGTCTCCCTGGTTGCGCCAGGTGCTGATGCGGCGGACCCATCGGCGCTACGCCGATCGCCCGGTCGCCGAGCCGCTGTTGCGGCTTCTGCTCGGCGTTGCGTTCTCGGCGTCCTCGAAGTCGGATTTTCAGCAAACCTCGGTGATTCGGGTCGAGGAGCCCGCCCGGCGGGATCGCCTTGCCGCACTCGTCCCGGACATGCCGTGGATCGGCAATGCGCCGGTCTTCCTGGTCTTTTGCGGGGATGCGCGCCGGCTGGAGCGGCTCGGCGAGCTGCGCGGCCACACAGCGGACAACGGCAGGCTCGAAGGGTTCTTCAACGCCGCGATCGATGCGGCGCTGGTCTTGCAGACGTTCATCCTGGCCGCCGAAACAGCGGGTCTCGGCTGTTGTCCGATCAGCGTCATCCGCAACCATTCCTATGCGGTTGCCGAGATCCTGGATTTGCCGGACAAGGTGTTTCCGGTTGCCGGTCTGTGCGTCGGCTATCCCGCTGCGGCCGGGCACCTCAGCATGCGTCTGCCGCTCGATGTCACCCTCCACGCCGACCGGTACGAGGACTCGCTGCTCGGCGAGGCCGTCGACGCTTATGACCGCCGGCGGGACGCGCGATATTCGATCCCACGCGAGCAGCAGCGTTCGCCGGAAATCTTCGGGTACGCGTCGCATTACGGCTGGTCGGAGGATAAGGCGCGGCAGGTTACGCAACCCGAAGGCCAAGACTTTTCGGCCTATTTGAGCGCCCGCGGCTTCAGCATGGAATAACTACCCGAAGAGGCGCGCCCTGGAAGCCGGCGGGACGAAGACTACATTCTCCAGCGGCCGGTCAGCTGTCCGGCCGCTCCATCGATGTGGCGGCGCAGGGTCATCGGACCTCTTCGCGACCCATCACCGAAAATCGGTTCGCCGTGAAAGACCCGATGACCGCGATCTCACGCCTGCACAACACGACCCTCGGGACCGTCGCCGCGCTCCTGATGACGCTAACCCTGTACGGCTGCGACGACGCCGGAGCCGGCGCTGCTCCCCCCGTCGGCAGCGCCGCCGACTTTGGCCTCTTCGATGACGTGGTCAAGCAGGTCGAGAAGAACTACGTCGAACCGGTAACGGGCAACGAACTCGTGAAGGATGCTCTGAAGGGGATGCTTACCCGGCTCGACCCACACTCGGAGTACATGGACCAGGATCAATACCAGCAGATGACGGCGGTTACCCGCGGCCAGTTCGGTGGCATCGGCGTTGAGCTGACATTGGAAGCCAAAGTGCCCGAAGTCATCGCCCCGATCGACGGAACGCCAGCCGCAAATGCGGGGATCGAACCAGGCGACCGCATAGTGAGAATCGACGCGCAGCCGACGACGGGGATGGATGTCGAGGAGATCGTCAAACGGCTGCGCGGTGCCGCCGGCACCAAGGTGAACTTGACCATCTCGCGCAACGATCGGGTACCGTTCGACCTTACGCTCACCCGCACCATCATTCACGTCGTCTCGGTCAAGGCGGATCTCAAAGGCGACAATATCGGCTATGTGCGCATCAGCACCTTTACCGAGTCCACCCCAACGGAACTGGCCAGCGCCATTAGTCAACTAAAAGATCGGGCACACGGCCGGCTCAGCGGCTTGATCCTCGACTTGCGCAACGACCCCGGTGGGCTGCTGGACGCGGCGGTCGATGTGGCCGGTGACTTTATCGACGGCGGAGTGGTGGTCACGACGCGCGGCCGCTCCGCCGAGGACGATCATGTTTACCGTGCGCCGGCGACGGGCGACCTCGTGCGTGCAACTCCGATCGTCGTGCTGATCAACAGCGCTTCGGCCTCGGCCGCGGAAATCGTCGCTGGCGCGCTGCAGGACCATCACCGGGCGACGGTGATGGGCACCCAGAGCTTTGGCAAGGGCTCGGTGCAGACCATCATTCCATTAGGCGGGCAAGGGGCGCTTCGGCTGACCACCGCCCTCTACTACACCCCGTCCGGCCGTTCGATCCAGGGCCAGGGCATCGCCCCCGACATCATCGTCAACCTGCCCCAGAATCAGCAGGTTGCGAACGCGCTCATCACCTACGAGAGGGATCTCTACAGGGCCCTCAAGAATACTGGCTCGCTCGAACTCGGGGCCGACCAGGGCGGCGCCCAGCGCCCCGGTGCAAGCCAGCGCCGCCGAACTCTCGGAGCATCCGATCAAACCGCTGATCATTGGAACCAGCGGCGATGCGCAATTCGTGGCAGCGCTCGATTACCTGGAAGGAGTAGTGCGCCGGGAAGTCGGGATCCACCACGGTTGACCCGGCCGGTGCCGCGGCGCGGGCAATCGCATAATGAACGTGTACCGAATCCCCCGCCCCACCCAGCGCAGCAGGGATCCGACGCTCCTTAGGTGTCCATAGTCGTCGAACTGGAAGAGCACAAAAAGCGTATAGATTTTTCGCGGGTCGAGCTGCCGCAGCAGCCGGATCCGCACAAACATCGTAATCCCCAGATCGGTGAGGTGGTTGTTGCGGATCGCCTCCTTCATCGTCAGTTTGGGTACGCTTACGAGGAAATCGCCGCAACCACCGCCTGCCGCATCGGCATTGCAGATGCGGCCCCGCAACGGGTCGTATCTGAGGCGGCTCTCGCCCAGCAGAAACGCGAAACCACGCGGGAAGATTAGCCACAAGAGCCAGCGAAAGGCGTTGAGCTTGCGCTGCAGCTTGGCGATATCCGTCTGCGAGATCTCGGCGGCTTCCTCAGCGGCCGCGCGCTCGGCGGTCAGCGCGGCGAGCCGCGCGCGCGCAATCGGCCGGTATTGCTCGCGCGGCGTAGACCGGTAGGTGAAGTCGGCGAGGTCGAGCGCGGTGTAGGGCGGCAGCAGCTGGGTAGGCGACTGCCAATACTGTTGAAGATGCTGATAGGTCGTCCGGTAGCGGTTCGCCCAGCAACTATCATCGCGACTGAACACCGCCTGGCTGGCAAACGGCATGTAGAGATCGGCCGCCAACTGGTCACACAACCGGCAGACGTAATCGACGTAATGTCGCGCCGGCTTCAGCGAGACGATCCCGGTCTCGTCGAGAAAGCTGTTGACGACGCTCGCTGGTGAATAGCTGCACAACAGCACCTTCGGCTTGCCGATCTGATCGGCCACGCGGCGGATTGCCCCGAGCACCGGTGGCAGCGGTTTTGCGTCGTTCAAATTGAGGATCAGCGCGGTCGGAGTGTCGACGAGCAGCAGGCTGTCATCGTTCCAAACCGGGATAGACAGGACCGAGACGCCGTCGGCAATCCCACGCCACCGCAATGGCGCAACAATTTCCGCGCGAAATCCCCGCTGCGTCATGTAATCGAGATAACCGCGCTCGGCCAGTGCAGGAAAGAGATAGACCGGACCGCTGCCGAGACGTCGAATGGTCGGCATGTGGAAATGATCGGGATGCTCATGTGTCACATAGATGCAGGAGCTCCTGGCCAACCAATCGATCTCCTCGCCGCTCGGGTAGTTCTGCAGCCACCAGCTTCGCCAATAGACCGACCCGAGGAGCCACGGGTCGGTGGCCAGCAAAGGGACTTCTCCGTCGCGGTAGAGCACTGCGCAGGCGTGGCCGAGCGTTTTCAAATAGAGCTTGCAGAGCGCCGCCGGTCGACCTCCAGCGGCAGCCGGCGCCGACGGCTCGACCGACGCAGTCACGGCTGCGTCGCAGCGCGCTACTCGAGCTTCGCCACCAGCGGTGTGAGGAATTCGCGCAAAACGGGCGACCATTTGGCATGTTCGGGACCGCTCGCCGAATGTCCGAGATTGCTGTCGATCTCGAAGTAGCGGGCATCGACCCCGGCGGTGGCGAGAGCGTCCATGACCGCGGGCGCGATCGAAGGCGGGAATAACCGGTCGGTCCGGCACAGCACGTAAAGGACCTTTGCCTTGATCTTGGGAAAGTCCTTGACCGTGTCGTAGCCGATCGTGCCGCGCCGCAGGATGACGAGCGAGTTGGCGTCCCACCGCCTCGCCCAGTCGACGGCCTGCTTGCGGATCTCCCGCTCGCGCAACTCGTTGTCCGGGTAGCGAGAGGCGAGCGCCGCTTCGATGCCGTTGCGCTTCAGCATCTCGACGCGCAGCTCGGTCAGGACCGTTTTCGCTCCTCCCCGGTCGTAATACCGGCCGCCGTTCCATTCGGGGTCGGTGGCGAGCCGGGCCTGCAGCTCGGCGAGGCTCCGCTCGACATTCTGCGCCTTAGGCGCGGTCACCACCGGCACGATGCCGTCCATGAAGTCGGGATAAGCGACGGCCCACTGAAACGCCTGGTACCCGCCATAGGACGGGCCGGCGACGGCGACAAGGTGCTTGACGCCGAGCGCTTCGAGCAGCGCCTTCTGCGCGGCCACGATGTCGCGCACCGTGATCGCCGGAAAGTCGGGCCCGTAAGGCTTTCCGGTCCGCGGATCGAGGCTCGCACCATTGGTCGAGCCGGAGGACGAGCCGAGCATATTGGACGAAACGACAAAGAGCTTGTCGGTATCGATCGCCTTGCCGGGCCCGATCAGCCCGTCCCACCAGCCCGGCAGGTTCGCGTTCGCCGGGTTGCGTCCGGCCGCATGATGGCTGCTGGTATAGCCGTGGGTGATCAGCACCGCGTTGCTGCGATCGCGCGCGCGCCGGCCGTAGGTCTCGTAGGCGACCTTCGCCTCGGGCATGAGGGCGCCGTTCTGCAGGTGAAAGTTTGATATGACGAAACTGCGGTCTTCGACAATTCCGAGATCTGCGGACATCGACATCACCCCTGTGATCGCGAGCGAATTTTGCCATGAGGGTCGTGACGATGTCACGACCCGGTCGTACCATGTCAGCCCGATCGCTTCTCTGTTGCCGGGTCTTGGATGCGCGGCGCCGTCTGTGTTCTGACAGTCCTTCTCCTTGCCGCTTGTACGGACGACGGGGCAGCGCCGTTGCCGAGCGATCAAGTCCGTGCCCGCTTCCCGCCCGGCGGCGTCGTCGATGTCATCGAGGTCGACGCCGTCGACCGTCTGCCGCTGCGCAAGGTGGAGCTGATCGCACCCGACGGCCAAGCGACCCGGGCTTCCTATCTCAACGTGAACCCGTCGCCAAGCATCACCTTCGATCAGGCGTTCCCGAACGGTCCCTATGCGGGCAACGCGTTCGGGGTCGGCAATCTTGCTGCGGGTGTGGCACCGCCTGCTCTGACCGGAGGGGCCACGCAGCAGCGGGTTACGTTTCTCACGATGGTCTCGACTGCCTCGATCCCGCTGCCCGACCCGGTCGAGTACCGGCGGGATTGGCGCAGCTACCGCATCCAGCTCAGCTTCGGCGACCCGCCGGGCGACGTAGAAAGCCGCGAGTTGGCTGCCCCCGAGCCGCCGCCCGGCGGTTAGATCAGAAAATACGCCCCTCCGGCCCTTACCGGACGCGCTCGTAGGGGTAGCGCCGAACCTTGTCCATGTTCTTGCCTTCGATGCGAATCAGGCGAGTCGGGCCGTCGCGCCGAGGCGAATGCAGGTCGCCTTCATTGTAGAGATAGGCCATGCCGGGCGTCAGCGTGTAGTCCTTGACGCGGCGCGCTTTGCCAGGCTGTCCGTCGGTCGGACGGGCAACCGGCGCATAGTCGGTCATCACCGTCTCGCCGCGCGCCTGACCATAGATCGCCCAGGAAGGGCCGTGATCGTGAGGGTTGCTGTCCTTCGCGCCATGATAGACGTGGCCGAGGATGCAAAAGCCGAGCTCGGGATCTTCGTACAGCACCTTGCGCTCGGGCACCTCATCATCGAGATAGGTCTCGATGAAATCGTCGTCCTTCAGCACGTCCTGGACGAGAGCGCACACTTTCTTGCGCCCCTCTGCGCTCGGGTCTTGCTTCAGGATCCGGTGACATTCCGCCGAGAAGCGCTCGAGATCATACCTCATCCAATTCAGCTCCCACTGTCCTTTGCAGACCGGTAACTGCGCTCTGCCAGCCCGAAGCTATTCTATCTCGACCGACCGTTCGACGTAAATACCAATACAAAACTGCAAAAGCAGGCGACGCTTCATCTTTTCCCCGGGCAGGTGACGGCAGTCTCTCCCCAAATCGGCGACATCCACCGGGTCGAAAATGCCCTGAGCGGCCGGCCGTCGATCAGTATCCACGCTTATGGAGCCAATATCGGGGCCATTGCTCGATGCGTGTTCGTCCCAGAGACCGGAGAGACGAAGCCTTTTGTTTCAGGCTACGCCAACAATACACTGCCAAATCTCTGGATCGCTCGGCCGAGGCGCGGGCCCGTCTCAGCATATGACGTGCGGTCCGGGCGGCTCCCGGGTCGCCGGGACGGCCTCGGGCGCGGGTCAGACGTTGTCGAGCTTGGCGCCGCCCGGTGTCCCGATCATCGCCAGCACCTCGCGTCGGCTGAGCGGATCGTCGCGGAACGCGCCGAGCATGCGGCTCGTCACCATCGTCACCCCCGGCTTGTGTACGCCGCGCGTCGTCATGCACTGGTGCGCCGCCTCGATTACCACGGCGACCCCCTTGGGTTGCAGTACCTCGTCGAGCGTGTTGGCGATCTGCGCCGTCATCTTTTCCTGGATCTGCAACCGCTTGGCGTAGACGTCGACGAGCCGCGCGAGCTTTGAGATGCCGACCACGCGCTTATCCGGCAAATAGGCGACATGCACCAACCCGATGATCGGGGCGATGTGGTGCTCGCAATGCAACTCGAAGCGGATATCCTTCAGCACAACGATCTCGTCGTAGCCGTTGGTCTCCTCGAAGGTGCGCTGCAGCAGCGCCACCGGATCTTCGTCGTAGCCGCTGAAGAATTCCCGGTAGGAGCGCACGATGCGCTCCGGGGTGCCGAGCAGCCCTTCCCGCTCCGGATCGTCCCCCGCCCAGCGAATCAAGGTACGGACTGCTTCCTCGGCCTCCTCGCGGGTCGGCCGCCGCACCGCAATGGGTTGGCGGGAGCGTGCCTTCGGCACGGAGAAGGGTGGAGCCACGACTTGCGACATCAAGTTCCCTTTTGGCGCTGGGGTATGCGCGCGGGAGCGGGGTCGCTCCCGCCGCGCGGTCAGTTGAGCCGGACCGGCTGATGCGGACTGTCGAGCGAGAAGGCCGGGACCCGGACCCAGAAACTCTCGCCGCCCGGCGTCTCCATCTGATAGCTGCCGACCATGATGCCGGATGGGGTCGGCAGCGGGGTCCCGCTGGTGTATTCGAAGCTTTCGCCCGGGCCGAGCTCCGGCTGCTCGCCGACGACACCGGGGCCGCGCACTTCCTGCATCCGTCCATGGCTGTCGGTGATCTTCCAGTGGCGGTTGCGCAGCCGGACCGTTTCCTCGCCCCGGTTTTCGATGCGGACGTGGTAGGCCCACACGTACCGGTCCTCGGCCGGCGAGGATCGATCCTCGAGATAAAATGGCTTCACGGTGACTTTGATCGATCGGGTGGTTTCCGAGTACATCGCTGGTACCCCTCTCTTTCCGAGCCGGCACGATCGCTGGCCGCACCGATACGGAGGTCGCCCCGCACAATGTCGGCCGGGCGCCGGAAGCCGTCAAGATCGCCGCACCGGAGCCAACAGGTCGAGCACGCCTTCGCCGGTCGGTTCCCGCGAGCCTTGCGGGCTGATCGGCTGGATGCAGACATGGTCGGCGCCGGCGTCCCAATGCTGTTGGATGCGCGCGCGGATCGCCCCTTCGTCCCCCCACGCCACCATTGCGTCGAGAAAGCGGCCGGAGCCCCCGCCGGCGAGGTCGTCATCCCCAAACCCCTGGCGACGCCAACCGTTGATGTAGTTCTCGAGCTGCAGATACCGCGAGAGGGTCTGGCGCGCAGCGCTGTGCGCCCTCGCCCGGTCGGTCTCGAGCACCACCCAGACCTCCGGGCATAAGAGCTTGCCGGGACCGAGGATCGAGCGCGCCTGCGCGGTATGTTCCGGTGTCGTGTTGTAAGGGTGCGCGCCGTCGGCGAGCTCGCCCGACAGCACCATCATTCTCGGCCCGAGCGCCGCGACGACGGTCAGCGGCCGGTCGGCCGGTTGTGGCGCCCCATAGGGCGCCTCGCGCATCGCCTGCAGATAGGCGCGCATCGTCGCGACCGGCTTGCCGTAAGCGTGGCCGCGCACGCCTTCGACCGTCGGCCGGTGCGACACGCCGACCCCGAGCAGGAACCGACCGCCCGATTGCTCGGCGAGCGCACGCTGCCCGCCTGCCATCGCCATAGCGTCGCGCGCATAGATGTTGGCGATTCCGGTCGCCACGATCAGCCGCTCGGTGCGAGAAAGCAGCCACGAGGCATGCACCAGCGCGTTCCGCCCACGGCCCTCGGGGATCCACAGCGCGCCGTATCCGCGCTCTTCGACCCGCTTGGCAAAGGCCGCCGCCGCCGTTGCGCTCATGCCGTCCATTCCGGCCCATACGCCGAGCTTGCCGAGCTCCATTGCTGTTCTCCTCTGGAGTGCTCTCGGGACGAGTGTAAATCGTCAAATCGGTGGCGTCCAGCCCGACTTCGGCACCGAGGCCGGTACGCATAAGAACAAATCGGATATTTGCCGGCTTGTCTCGTAGTAGGGCTGAGCGCAGCACCCGGCGGCGTGCTCCTGGCGGATGAGAGCCCGTCTTGCTGCGCGTCAGCCCACGAACCTCCGACATGGCGAGCCGCCCTTAACGGATTAGCTACTGCTTATCCGAGATGAATGGAGCTCGGGGGGCCACACGGCCAGGAGAGATGTCATGAAGACTGACATCACAGAGTGCTCGCTCGCCGAGCTGGTAAAGGACCCCCTGATCGGTCTCGTCATGAAGAGTGATGGGATCGACCGTCGCGAGCTCGAAGCTCTGCTCGAGCAGGTCGCGGGCGAGTGGACGCGCGCCGCCAAACGGGCAGCGGCTCCGAGGTCACGGTCTCGCCTCCCGACCAGGGAGGCAGTGCAATGCTGACCCTGCTGATGGTCGCCGGCGCCACCGGGCTCGTCAGCGCGACGGCCGCACTTTGGGTGCACGGGCGCCGGATGATCGACCAACGCATATTCGCCGGTCTCGTCGCCCTCGCTGTGACCGTGATCCTGTTCTCGGTAATCGCTTGGGCGGCGGCCGCCGTCGCGGCTGTTGCGCCGCTTTCACTGACCTGGCTCCTCGTCGGATCACTCGCGCTGGTGTTCGCGCTCCGCCTCTATCGAGAGCTGCGGGCCCTCCCGGCGATCGACGCACAGTAACGCGCGCCGCGCCCGTGGCGGGCGGGCCGAGTGTCGGGCGACCCCGCTAGGCAACACGCGAGCGTACCCAGCCGAGAACCTTCGCCTGTGCGATCGGGCGATGATCCGCGGCATCTTCACCCGAGACCATCCCGGGCCGGCGGCTGCTGCCCCGTCAAATAACCGGCTAGGCGCGACGAGAGCCTTGCCCCGTTGCACGCGGCGCGCGATATCAGGGCGGTGCCGACCCTGTTTCTCATTGTCGTCGTCGACCTCGTCGGCTTTGGTCTCGTCATCCCGCTGCTGCCGTTTTATGCGGTACGCTTCGCGGCCTCTCCGCAAGAGGTGACTGCACTGGTTGCAGTCTATTCGCTGGCACAGCTCGTGACCGCACCCTTATGGGGCAGGCTCGGCGACCGCGTGGGAAGGCGGCCGGTGCTGCTGGTGAGCCTCACGGCCTCGGCGCTCGCTTATCTGTGGCTCGGGGCCGCGACGGCGCTGTGGATGCTGTTCGCGGCGCGCGCCTTTGCCGGCGCCTGCGCCGGCAACATCGCCGCGGCCCAGGCCTATGTCGCAGACGTCACGAAACCGGAGGAGCGGGCCCGCGGCATGGGGCTGATTGGCGCCGCCTTCGGATTGGGCTTCATGATCGGCCCGGCGGTCGGCGGGCTGCTCGCCGGGAACGATCCGTTGACCGCCGATCTCGAGACCCCGGCCTGGGTCGCCGCCGGGCTCTCAGCGCTCGCTCTGCTCGGCGTCCTTCTGCTGCTGCCCGAGAGCCTCCCCGCCGACCGGCGCGACGGCGCTCCGCCGACCGGCCGCCTTGGCGTGGTCTTGAATGTGCTGCGCCGCCCGGTCCTGTCACGGCTGATCGTCGTCAATTTCCTCGTCATCCTCGCCTTTGCCGGGATGCAGAGCGTCTTTGCGATCTGGGCGATGCCGCAACTCGGCTGGGGGCCGGGCCAGGTCGGCTATGTCTTCGCCTATGTCGGCCTCGTTTCAGCGGTTCTGCAGGGCGGGTTGATCGGCCGCCTGACGCGCTATTTCGGCGAGGAGCGGCTGCTGCTCTCCGGCTTGGCGCTGATTATCGCCGGATTTCTGATCATGCCGTTTGCCCACCACTTGCCGGTCCTCGCCGGCGCCGTGACCGGATTGGCGCTCGGCACGGGACTGGTGCAGCCGGCGATCAACAGCCTGATCTCGCGCCGGGCCGGAGGGGAGGAACAGGGCGAAGTCATGGGCGTGTCGCAATCGGCCGGCAGCCTCTCGCGCGTCCTCGGCCCCCTCGCCGCGGGGTATTCCTTTGCCGCGTTCGGCCGCAACAGCCCGTACTTTCTGACAGCGCTGCTGGTCGCCGTCACTCTGCTGCTGGCGCTTAAGCTCCCGCGCAGCCGCGGCGCGGCCGAGCTCGCCGAGACTGGACCCTTGGGCCGGGAGGGGGGGCGGGCGCGATGAGCCCGCGCGGCCGCCCTCTAGGCGTGGGCCCGCCGCGCCCCAAGGGACATCTCAAGGACGAGCTGCGCGCGCTCAAGTCGCTCGCTCCCTATCTGTGGCCGCGCGGTTCGTTCGAGCTGAGGGCGCGGGTGGTGCTCGCAGTCGCTCTTCTGCTCGCCGGCAAGCTCGTCAACATCTATGTGCCGCTGCTCTACAAGCAGGCGGTCGACGCCCTGTCGCCGAGCAATGCCGTCATCGCGGTGCCGGTAGGCTTGATCGTTGCCTACGGGGCTGCCCGGGTCCTGTCCCAGGGCTTCAACGAGCTGCGCAACGCCGTCTTCGCCAAGGTTAGCCAGCGCGCGATCCGCCAACTGGCACTGCGCGCCTTCCGCCACGTCCACGCCCTGTCGCTGCGCTATCACCTCGAGCGCCGCACCGGCGGCTTGTCGCGGGCCATCGAGCGCGGCACGGCGGGGATCGATTTCCTCTTATCCTTCATGCTGTTCAACGTCGTGCCGACGGTCTTCGAGATCCTGCTGGTCTGCGCGATCCTGTGGCGGCTCTTCAACTGGACCTTTGCCGCCGTCACTCTGGCGACGATCGTGCTCTACATCGGCTTCACGTTTTCGATAACCGATTGGCGGGTGCGCTTTCGCCGCGAGATGAACGAGCGCAACAGCGAAGCCAATACCAAGGCCGTCGACGGCATGCTGAATTTCGAGACCGTCAAGTATTTCGCCAACGAGGAGCACGAGGCGCGGCGCTACGACGCAGCACTCCAGGCCTATGAGCGCGCCGCGGTCAAGAGCGAGACCACCCTGACGCTACTCAATCTCGGCCAGGGCACGATCATCGCGAGCGGCCTCGTCGGAATCATGCTCCTCGCCGGGCGAGGTGTGGCCGCGGCGGAAATGACCATCGGCGATTTCGTGCTGGTCAACGCCTATCTGATCCAGCTCTACACGCCGCTCAACTTCCTCGGCGTCGTCTATCGCAATATCAAGCAGTCGTTGACCGATCTCGAGCAGATGCTGGCGCTCCTGGCAGTCAAGCCCGAGATCGAGGATCGCCCGGGGGCGCCGGCATTGATCGTCGGACGAGGTGCGGTCGCCTTTCGCCGGGTCGACTTCCGTTACGACGTCAGGCGCCCGATCCTGTCCGATGTCGATTTCCGGGTGCCCCCCGGTGCCCAGGTCGCGATCGTCGGCCCGAGCGGCGCCGGCAAATCGACGATCGCCCGCCTCCTGTTCCGCTTTTACGATGTCGATGCCGGTTCGATCGAAATCGACGGCCGGGATATCCGCGAGGTCACCCAGGAGAGCCTGCGGCGCGCGATCGGCGTGGTGCCGCAGGACACCGTGCTGTTCAACGACACGATCTATTACAACATCTCGTATGGCCGTCCCGGAGCGAGCCGCCGCGATATCGAGGAGGCCGCCCGCTACGCGCACATCCACGATTTCGTCACGGCGCTGCCGGACGGCTATCGGACGATGGTGGGCGAGCGTGGCCTCAAGCTTTCTGGCGGCGAGAAGCAGCGCGTGGCGATCGCTCGGGTGATCCTGAAGGCGCCCAAGATCCTGGTCTTCGACGAGGCCACCTCCGCACTTGACACCAAGACCGAGCGCGAGATTCAGGCGAGCCTCGCCGAGATCTCCGCCCACCGCACGACCTTGCTCATCGCGCATCGGCTGTCGACGATCGTCGACGCCGACGAGATCCTCGTGCTCGACCATGGCCGTATCGTCGAGCGTGGCCACCACCGCGAGCTGCTGGCGCGCGGCGGCGTCTATGCCGCGATGTGGGCGCGCCAGCAGGAGGCGAACGAGCGCGAAGCGGCACTCGCCGCGGATTGACGAGAGTGTGACGACCGAGGAGCTGATCGGGGCCCTCCGGCGGGGCGATCGGCGGGCGCTCGCGCGCGCCATCACCCTCGTCGAGTCGACCCGCCCTGACCATCGCGAGGAGGCCGAACGGCTCGTCGAGGCGGTGCTGCCGCACGCCGGGGCTGCGGTTCGTATTGGCATATCCGGCCCGCCGGGCGCTGGCAAATCGACCTTTATCGAGCGCTTCGGCCTCGGCGGCATAGCGCTCGGCCGGCATATCGCGGTGCTCGCCGTCGATCCGGCGTCAAAGCGCGCAGGCGGTGCGATCCTCGGCGACAAGACCCGCATGACCGAATTGGCGAAGGCTCCCGCGGCCTTCATCCGGCCCTCCTCGGCCGGCGATCGAGCGGGCGGTGTGGCGCGCGGCACCCGCGAGGCGATCCTGCTCTGCGAAGCAGCCGGGTTCGACACGGTATTGGTCGAGACGGTCGGGGTCGGCCAGGCCGAGACCGCGGTCGCCGAGATCGTCGACATGCTCGTGCTGATCCTGCCGCCGGCGGCCGGCGACGAATTGCAGGGGATCAAGCGCGGCGTGGTCGAGCTCGCCGATCTCGTGCTCGTCAACAAGGCGGATGGCGAGCTCGCCGCCGCGGCACACCGCTCGGCTGCGGACTACGCGAGCGCCTTGGGGCTGATCCGGCCGCCGCTGCCGGAATGGCAGGTCCCGGTGCGCGCGGTCTCGGCACTCGAAGGAACTCGGTATTCGCGAAGTGTGGGACGATGTCGAGCGCTTCCATGCTGCGCTCGAACAGACAGGTGCCTGGTCGCGGCGACGCGCCGAGCAGGCGCGCGCGGCGCTATGGTCCGAGATAGGCGATGGCCTTCTCGAGCATTTCCGCACCGCCCCCACCATCGCCCGCCGCCTCACCGCCGTCGAACAGGAGGTCACCGCCGGAACGCGCACCCCGACCGCTGCTGCGCGGTCGCTGCTGGCAGCCTTTCTCGAAAGCCTCGGAGAAGCAAAGAGCAGCTGACCCGAGCCGCAGAGCCCCTCGCAAGAGAGCGCCGTTCGCTCGGCGACCGGGAAGTTTGGGCTCGGCCGTCCGGAACCCATCACACAGAAGCCTGGTGCCGCGACCACCCATGCCGACAAGCGCACAAGATTGGTCGACAAGGAATTTTGCTACGACTGCCAATAGTGGATCCCTTGGCCACTAACGGTCGTTCGTTCCGTCCGTTGTTGGCGGGAGGTACAAAGTCTAGAAATGCACCCGCATTAGTTAACCAATCGAACTCGATCTGTTCTAGCTCGTTCGTGGGCCGTTCCGGTCTTCTCGCCAGACGACGATTATGGTCACAGCCGGAGCCCCAAGGATCACAAGGGTCTCGAATTACATTATCCTGAGTAATTTGACTGGGCGTCGGCCGAGACTCGTGCCCTCTCAAACTCGTGAAAAATTTAACTAAATTTTTTTGAGACGACCTTCTCCGCCGGCGATTGAGTTAACAACAGATAGGAAGTGCGCACCAGAAACGCGACGGCGAATCTCGGGTGTGATCTAGCGCAGAACAGTAGTTCTGCACCAACTCCACTTTTGAGGAAGATCTTTGCTTGAATCTCGAGGTGCGTCCAAAGTCTCTTCCAATCCTCTCGCTATGCACGGGGACTACACATGGATGGATTGATCAAAGACGAAGCCTTAATCCTCACGAATCACAATAATGGCGACTTGCCGCCCGCAAACACAGCGCGCTGGGTCGCACGGCGCAAGGCCGCGGTTGTCACTGCGGTGCGCAGCAGCGCCATCAGTCTCGAGGAAGCGTGCCGCCGCTATCGGCTTTCGGAGGAAGAGTTCCTTGCCTGGGAGCGCGGTATTGCAACTCACGGCGTCGCCGGTTTGCGGATCACCCGGGTGCAAATCTACCGTGATGCTCCACCGGTCACACAGGTGAAGCCGCAGTACTGACGATGGAACATCCAATCCAGAGAACCAAGAGTGAAGCTGTTGTCAATTACTGGGTAGACTTGGAGGATTCTATGAACCAGACGGACTCGAAATCGACCATTCGGACGGGCATGTTGGTGGTGAATCTCGATACACGCACTGTCTTGGTCAACGATCAGCCAGTGCATCTGACCGGCAAGGAGTATGGCATCCTCGAGCTGCTCAGCCAGCAGAAAGGTATCACACAGACCAAGGAGATGATTCTCAATCACCTATATGGCGGGATGGACGAGCCGGAGATCAAAATCATCGACGTCTTTGTCTGTAAGCTGCGCAAGAAGTTAGCCCAAGCGACCGGCCGCGATCACTATATCGAGACAGTATGGGGCCGTGGCTATGTGCTTCGCGACCCGGTGGCAATTGCCGACATCAAGATAGCCCGCGAGAACCCGGATCGGTCCGGTGATGCGAGATTCCAGCCAACTCACCAACCCGCTCGGGTCCTTAGCCGCTATTCGTAGGGTTGAGCGGTCGGCGCGGATTGCGGCCCGACCGCTATCCCGCGCGATGCCATATTGCAGACCGCGCGCATCGATGTCCCCGCACCGCAACCGGTAGTCGTACGAACGAACCCGGCTCACCAGCTTCTCGCGCAGCGCGACGATTTCCCTATCGCTCATGTCTTTCTCGCGTGCGTCGGTTCGCCACCCTAGCATGGCGCCCGAGCGCCACCGATAGCGGGTTGCGCCGGCACGGTGCGAGGCTGCTAATGTATCGCCTGCCGGCGCGGCTCGGGAGGAGTGAGATGACGACGCAAGCGGATGCACTCGAGGCTGATTTCGTCGTGGTCGGTGCGGGCTCCGCCGGATGTGCCGTGGCGGCACGCCTCAGCGAAGACCCGGCGACCCGCGTCCTGCTGCTCGAGGCGGGCGGCGAGGACAAGAACCGCTGGATTCATATTCCGCTGGGCTTTGGCAAGACCTTCGCCGACCCCTCGGTCAACTGGTGCTACGAGACCGAGCCTGACCCCGGTGCTGCCGACCGCCGCGTCTTCTGGCCGCGCGGCAAGGTGCTCGGCGGCTCGTCGTCGATCAATGGCATGGTCTATATCCGCGGGCAGGCCGAGGATTTCGACCATTGGCGCCAGCTCGGCAATGCCGGCTGGTCGTTCGAGGACGTGCTGCCCTATTTCAAGCGCGCCGAGCACCAGACGCGCGGCGCCGACGCCTTCCATGCCACCGGCGGCCCGCTCTGCGTCTCCGATGTCGCCGACCATCACCCGATCTGCGAGGCGTTCATCAAGAGCGCCATCGAACTCGGCTTTGCGCGCAACGACGATTTCAACGGCGCCAGCCAGGACGGCGTCGGCTACCACCAGACGACGACGCGCAACGGAAGGCGCTGCTCCACCGCGGTCGGCTACTTGCGGCCGGCGATGCGGCGCGCCAATCTCCGCGTCGTCACCCAGGCATTGACCGAAACGATCCTGTTCGACGGCCGCCGCGCCACCGGCGTAACATTCCGCCGGGAGGGCCGGGTCGGCACCGTTCGCGCCGCGCGCGAAGTCATCCTCTGCGGGGGTGCGGTCAACTCGCCGCAATTGCTGATGCTGTCCGGCATCGGTCCACAGTCGCATCTCGCAGAACTCGGCATCCCGGTCGTGCAGCACCTGCCGGGTGTCGGGCAGAGCCTGCAGGACCATTACTCGGCGCCGATCAAGCTCAGATGCAAGCTGCCGATCACGGTCAACGACGTGATGCAGAGCAACGCGAAGAAGCTGAAAGTCGGGCTGCAATACATGATGTTCCACACCGGCCCGCTGGCGATGGGAACCTCGCCGGCCGCACTCTTCGCGCGGACGCGCCCCGAGCTCGCCTCGCCGGACGTCAAATGCTCGCTCTCGCCCTACAGCGCGGAACGCCCGCAGGACGGGCTGCATCCGTTTTCCGGTTTTACGATGATCGCCTATCAGCTGCGGCCGGAAAGCCGCGGCGAGATCAAATTGAAGAGCCCCGACCCGTTCGACGCGCCCGCGGTGCATCCGAATTATCTGGCGGCCGAGACCGACCAGCGCACGATCGTCGCCGGGCTCAAGCTCCTCCGCCGGCTGCTGGCGAACCCGCACATGCAGCATTTCATCGAAGGGGAATTCCAGCCCGGGCCGGCGGTCGAGAGCGACGAGCAATTGCTGGATTACGCCCGGCGGCGCGGCGGCACGGTCTACCATCCGACCAGCACCTGCAAGATGGGCAGCGATCCGCTGGCGGTGGTCGATGCCGAGCTGCGGGTGCACGGCATCGACGGGCTGCGCGTCGCCGACGCCTCGATCATGCCGACCGTGGTGTCCGGCAACACCAACGCCGCGGCGATCATGATCGGCGAGAAACTCGCCGACATGGTTCGCTCGCCGGCCGCCCGGATGGCCGCGTGACGGTTGGCCAATCCGACCTAAACGGCGACCTAAGCGACCGCCGCCGCACCGCCGGCTGAATCGACTTGCGAGTGCCGCTGTGCGATAATGCCGACGCCATTGCAAGCCTACAGGGAGCGCAACGCGATGACTGAGAAGACCACCCAATCCGTCGCCAACCTAGGCTATCACGCCCACATCTATTACGACCCGACGGAGACGCGTGCGGTCGCCGAGCGAGTCTGCGCCGCGCTCGGCGAGAAATTCCCGATCGAGATCGACGGCTTTCGCGACACGCCGATCGGGCCGCACCCGATCGCCAATGTTCTGGTCATTTTCAAGCCCGACCAGTTTGAGCATGTCGTGCCCTATCTGATGCTGCACCGCGACGGGCTCGACGTACTGGTCCACCCGCTGACCGAGGACGCGGTGGAGGACCATAGCGGTTACGCGATCTGGCTCGGCAATCCGGTCGACTTAAAACTTCACACGCTGCCCCACGGCCGCGGCGGGCGGCTGCCGAGCGGGGTGAGCGCGTAGGCACCTGCCGACCAGCTGCGCCCGTGAAACCCTCCCTCTCCGCCCCTGGGGGCGGAGAGGGCTGGGGTGAGGTGGGGGGATTCCAGAGCGCTGGCCGTCACCCACCTCACCCTCCCCGTCGCGAGGCGACGGGTCCCCTCCCTCTCCCCCCACAAGCGGGCGGAGAGGGCAAAGGAGGAGCGTGGTGACTGCTGCCGAGGTGCAGACAAGGCCCACTTTGATAATGCTCGCGGCGGATCTTGCGGCGGGCCGCACGACCAGCCGCGCCTTGGTCGAGGCCGCACTCGCGTGCATCACCGACCCCGCCGGCGAAGGCAGCCGCGCCTTCGTCAAGGTCTATCACGAGGCGGCGCGCGCGGCAGCCGATGCGCAGGACAGGCTGAGGGAGGCCGGTTATGTCGCCTCGCCGCTCGCCGGCCTTCCGGTCTCGATCAAGGACCTCTTCGACGTCGCCGGCGAACGCACGCTAGCCGGTTCGCGGGCCCTCGACGATGCGCCGCCGGCCAAATCCGACGCGCCGATCGTGGCGCGGCTCAAAGCGGCGGGTGCGGTCATCATCGGGCGCACCAACATGACCGAGTTCGCGTTCTCGGGGGTCGGCATCAACCCGCATTACGGGACACCCGGCAATCCCTACGACCGCAGCCTTATCCCCGGCGGCTCCTCGGCCGGAGCGCCGGTTTCGGTGGCGGACGGCATGGCGGCGGTGGCGATCGGCACCGACACCGGCGGCTCGGTCCGCATCCCGGCGGCGCTCTGCGGGCTCGTCGGCTTCAAGCCGACGCAGTACCGGGTGCCGCGCGATGGTGCCGTGCCGCTCTCCGCCACCCTCGACTCGGTCGGGCCGATCGGCGTCAGCGTCGCCTGCTGCGCGCTGACCGACGCGGTCATGGCCGGCGAGCCGGCCGAGGTACCCGCCGCCATTCCGCCCGATGGCCTGCGCCTCGGCATCCCGAAGACTGTAATGCTCGAAGACCTCGAGGCGCCCGTCGCCTCCGCCTTCGAGCGGGCGGTTTCGGCACTCGCGCGCGCCGGCGCGCGCATTGTCGAATTACCTCTCGAAATGCTTGCCGAATACGCCCGCATCAACATCAAGGGCGGCCTGCCGGTGGCCGAGGCCTTCGCCTGGCACGAGAACCTGATCGAGCGGCGCGGTCAGGACTACGACCCGCGGATCAGAACGCGCATCGCGCGCGGCCGGGAGATGACGGCCGCCGAATACATCCGGTTGATCGAGGCGCGAGCCGACTTCATCCGCCGCTTCGATGCCGAGACCGTGGGGTTCGACGCATTGCTGATGCCAACCGTGCCAATGACGGCACCGCCGATAGCGGCTTTCGCCCGGGACGAGGATTACGCGCGTCTCAACCTCAAGCTGCTGCGCAACACCGCAATCGTCAATTTCCTCGATCGCTGCGCGCTGACACTGCCGATCGAGACGCCTGGCACGGCGCCGGTGGGTTTGATGGTGGTCGGCCGCCATGGCGAAGACCGCCGTCTCCTCGCCATCGGCATTGGTATCGAAGACCTTGATGGAAGGAGCACGAAAACATGCCATCTGACATCGACGACGCAGCCCTCGACTATCTGCTGGCCCGCGCCGGGCTCAGTCTGACCGAGGCGCAGAGGGCCGAGCTGAAGTCGGTTCATGCGGCACTGGCTGCGATGGCAGAGCGCGTGCGCAAGCCGCGCGGCCGCATGGCCGAGCCAGCGCACGGCTACGGCTTTGCCGAGGAGGACCTCCTATGAGCGACGCGATCCCGACCATCGCCGAAGCCGCCCGGGCGATCGCCGCGAAAGAGCTCTCGCCGGTCGAGCTGACGCGGGCCTGCCTCGCCCGCGTGCATGGGCTCGACGGCGAACTGCACGCCTTCGTCCACCTGACCGAGGAGCGGGCATTGGCGGAGGCGCGCGCCGCTGAGCGGGCGATCATGGCCGGCGCGCCCAAAGGGCCGTTGCACGGCATCCCGATCGGCCTCAAGGACATCGTCGACACCAAAGGCATTCCGACCACCTGCGGCTCGAAATTCCTGCAGGACAACATCCCGGATAGCGACGCCGCCTGCGCCGAGAAGCTCGCCGCCGCCGGCACGGTGCTGATGGGAAAATTGACCACGCACGAATTCGCCGATGGCGGCCCGTCCTTCGACCTGCCCGCACCGCCGGCGCGCAACCCGTGGAACACCGAGCACTTTACCGCCGGCAGCAGCAGCGGCACCGGCGCGGGGGTGGCGGCAGGGCTGATCCTCGGCGGCATCGGCACAGACACTGGCGGCTCGATCCGCGGCCCGGCGGCGTTGTGCGGCATCGCCGGCATCAAGCCGACCTATGGCCTCGTCAGCCGCGCCGGCGTGGCACCTGCCGCCTACAGCCTCGACCATATCGGCCCGATGGCGTGGACGGCGGAAGACTGCGCGCTGATGCTGCAGGCATTGGCCGGCCACGACCCGCGCGATCCGGCGAGCGCCTCGCGTCCCATCCCCGACTACACGGTGTCGCTGGGCAGCGGGATCAAGGGGCTCAAGCTCGGCGTGATCCACCATTTCCACGAGACCGACCACAAGGTCAGCGAGGGCACCCAGCACGGCATCGACACGGCGCTGGCCACCTTTCGCGACCTCGGCGCCGAATTGCGCGAGGTGCAGCTCTCGCCGTTGCAGGACTGGGCGGCCTGCGGCTCGCTGATCTCGATCACCGAGCGTGCGGCGGCCTACGAGGAATGGTCGCGCATCCGGCTCGGCGATTTCAGCGAGCGCATGAGGAGCCGGCTGGTGCTGGGCGCCTTTGTCTCGGGCGTCGACTATGTGCAGGCGGTGCGGCGGCGCCGCGAGCTTCGCGCCGAACTGCAACGGGCGATGGCCGGGCTCGACGTGGTGCTGACCGCGACCCAGCCCGCGGAGGCGGCCAAGATCGACGCGGTGCCGAAATGGGACCTCTTCGACCGGCCCAACTTCACGATGCCGTTCAACGTCGCCGGCTACCCGGCGATTTCGGTGTGCTCAGGTTTCGGCGCAGGCGGCCTGCCGGTGGCGATTCAGCTCGTCGGCAAGCCGTTCCAGGAGCCGACCCTGTTCCGCGTCGCCGACGCCTTCGAGAAGGCGACCCCGTTCCGCGCCCAGCGGCCGGCGCTCGTCTCAGCCCGCGCTGCAGCCTGACTGAAATCGTAATCTAAGCGAGCTCGCCGACGCTAACGACGGCCGCCGCCCGGCCTGCGAAACCAGCGGCCCGACCCCGTTTGGGACAGCACGCGGCGCTGATGCTCGGCGATCCACGCCTCGGCGTCCGCTTCGGTCTTGAACATGCTGACCCTGGTCGGATGGCTGTCCGGGATGCTGACCTCGACACCGAATGACCCGTCGTCAAATGGGATTACCCGATAAGTCGCCTCGGCGTGGGGGTGTGTTTTTGGCATTTTCTGTGCGGCTCGATGACATGGTCGGCATCGAGCTGCGCCCCGTCATGATCGGTCGAGTTGGTCTTCGCGGACAACGCGTTCGTGGCCGTCCAACTGGCTCTTCACGCGATATTGCAGAACGCTCGCCATTTCGGGCAGCAGGCGAACGACCTTGAAGCTCCCACGGGCCGTGACACCCTGGTTCCGATCGGGTGAGAAGCGGACGGTCTGTCCGACCGCGAACTTGTGTGGTGACATGTTTAGCTCTCCCGAGCGCCGCACAGAGTGAGGCACCCGATATTTGCCGCCGTTGCCTTGCCGTCAGGAGTGGGTCGACAGAGTTCCGTTGTCGACGCGTTAGGCCAGCAACTCCTGCTGAAGCGCGACCTCCCGCAAATGCTCCTTGACGACGCCCGTCGCGGCTTCGACCGCCAATTCTCGGACCCGACCCGCGTGGCGGCGATAGTATTCGGCCGGGAGCGGCAGTGCGACTGACGAGTAGCCCATTGTAGCAGGTGCCGGCACCGATCAATAGCCTTCCCGTTCGAGCCGCTTGCGGAGCATCTTGCGATGGCGCCGGATCGCCTCGGCCTTCTCGCGGACCCGGCGTTCGGATGGCTTTTCGTAGGCTCTGCGGCGCTTCATTTCCCGGAAGGTGCCCTCGCGCTGCATTTTTTTCTTGAGCACCCGCAGGGCGGAGCCGATGTCGTTATCGCGCACGAAGACCTGCATGGCCGGACGCCTTTCCAAAGGCTTGTGTTCCGCCCTCCCGCCCGCGGCAAAGGGGGAGCCGAGCGGATAAGGCTCCCCCGCTCTCTGACTAGGCTTGCCGCAGATTGACCGCGGAGGTCTTGCCCTGATTACCGCGTTCCAGTTCGAAGCTCAGCTTCTGGCCTTCGTGCAGGTTGCCGATGCCGGAGCGCTCGACCGCCGAAATGTGAACGAACACATCTTTCGACCCGTCCTCCGGCTGAATGAAGCCGTAGCCTTTTTGGGTATTGAACCACTTCACCGTTCCGATAGCCATTTTAGTCCTTCGCATAATCGAGAATTCGCCGCCGCTCACGAGCGAACGGCGGGTCACACCACCACATCGAACGGAAAGCGGTCCGGCGCGCTTGCGCGCTCGGGAAGGCAGGCCGAACCATGAAGAAGCCGACAAGTTCAAGATGGGCATTCCCGGCCGAATTACAAGTTGCGGCGCTCCGCCGGCCGGCGGCATCCACCGGGGCAGAGGTGGAACATCCGGGCGACGGTCATTCTGATTCGGTAGACAGATATTGCTTCTATCGAAAAATTGCCTATTTCATATCTCGCGGACGGGGCTACCGCTTTACTGGGGAGATATCAATGCCCGGGCCGGGTAATTCAACCTTTGAGCGAGATTTTGCTGCAGATCCGCGGCAAATTCGACGACGGGTGGTTGTCGACGTAATCTATCGTTGAACTTCGATGACGACGATGGAGGGACCAGAGATCCGGGAACTCGAGCTCACCCTATCGGGCGAGAGCGTCGCTCCGGGTGAGGCCTATCTCGCCGACACGCCGGTGCTGCAACCGCATGCGGGAACCCAGCCGGACCTGTTCCTGCGGTGGAACGCAGTCCCGCTCGCGGCCTCGTCCGTCGACGCCGTCGTTCATCTGCACGGGTTCTCGCAACAGGCCGGAGCGATGACGCTCCCCGAGAAAGTGGCGAGCAGCGGGCTCGACCTCTCCGGCCGCGGGCGCGCGACGATCGCCTTCCTGCCCCGCGGCAACTGGCTGAGATATACGTGGTATGATTTCCCGGCCCTGCTCGCGGGCGGGATGGATCGGCTGGTGGAGTATGGCCTGCGACGCTTTGGCGAGGCGATGGGACGGGGTGGGCTCGAGGTGGATCGGCTTATTCTCGCTACCCATTCGGGCGGCGGCATGCCGGCCATCGACACGATCGCCGGAGCGCGACGGCCGCCGGACGAATTCTATGTGTTCGACGGGCTTTACGGCCGGGACCCCACCCGGGACGACCCGATGCGGGGCCTCGAGGTCGTCGACCGATGGCTCGGCGAGCGGCTGCAGCGCGAGCCGGAGTGCCAGGGAGCGCTTCGGGTGATTTATATCGAGCAGCAGACCGGTCCGTTCTCGCGCAAGGTCGGGGAGCTCGTCGCGGACCACCTGGCGGCGGTCGATCCGGCGCTGGCGGCGGTTCTGCGGCGCCGCTACCGCGTCGAAGTATCGCGGGTACAACATTCGCAGATCGCACGGCGCTGCCTGCCGGAGCTGCTGGCTGGGTCGGATGCGGAGTTCGATTGGTCGCGGTGAATGAGAGGGAGAGAAAGATGACGTACGACCACATTCGGGTGACGCCGCTTTCGACGGCACTCGGCGCCGAGATCGGCGGCGTCGAACTGGCAGCGCCCGCGGCTGAGCCGGCGCTCGCCGAGATCCGCCGCGCCTTCGGCGAGTACGGCGTCATCTTCTTCCGCGACCAGCTTCTGACGCCGGACCAGCATCTTGCCTTTGCCCGGCGCTTTGGCGGCATCGAAGTCAACCGCTTTTTCGCCGCCGTGCCGGGCTATCCGATGATCGCCGAGGTGCGCAAGGAGCCGGACCAGCGCCAGAATATCGGTAATGGCTGGCACACCGACCACAGCTACGACACCGCACCGGCGATGGGCTCGATGCTCTACGCCCGCGAAGTGCCGGCAACGGGCGGCGACACATTATTCGCCAGCATGTATGCCGCCTACGACGCGTTGTCGGACGGGCTGAAGGCGACCCTCGCCGGGCTGCGGGCATGGCATTCGAGCCGGCACGTCTTCGGCGCCGAGGCCCATGCCCGGCGCGGCGACCTCAAGAGCCGCATCGGCAACCCGGAACTCGCGACACAGGACGCCATCCATCCCGTCGTCATCCGCCACCCGGAGACCGGCCGCAGGGCACTCTACGTCAACCCGGGTTTCACCCTGCGCTTCGACGGCTGGACCGAGGAGGAATCACGCCCGCTGCTCGACTACCTCTACCGACACGCGGTGCGGCCCGAGTTCACCTGCCGCTTCCATTGGCGCGCGGGTTCCCTCGCCTTCTGGGACAACCGCTCGACCTGGCATTTCGCGGTCAACGACTATCACGGCGAGCGCCGCCTCTTGCATCGCATCACGATCGAGGGTGTGCCGTTGTCGAGCTGAAGGAGGGTCACGATGATTTTCGGGTTTCCCTGCCGGTTCCCTGCCAGGCCTTCGATTTTTGCCGTTGTCATGACCCAATCCTATGATCTCACGCGATTTTTTCGACATGGGGGGTATCCCAAAAAAAATTTTCCCGGGTTTTCCCTGCGTGGCAGGGAACGGGAGAGGCCGGTGCAGCTGCTTTGTCTCGTTTTGATCAGTGCAGTAAGCGCCGTCGTTCCGCTTGCGCACGCGCAACTGCTGACCCACCGCGATCTCTCTTATGCGATGGCGAAAACGATCGCGGAGACGGCGATCGACAGCTGTGGCGCCAAGGGCTACGCGGTCTCGGCGGTCGTGGTCGATCGCGCCGGTGAGGTCATCGTCGCGATGCACGCCGACAACGCCAGCCCGCATACGATGGAGAATGCTCGGCGCAAGGCCTATACCGCGCTCAGTTTTCGCACATCAACCGCGGCCTACGCCAAACGCTATGCCGAGAACAACCCGGTGGTCCACCAGCAGGTGACCTTGCCCAACGTCATCGCCATCCCCGGCGGGCTGCCGGTCAAACTCGGCGACGAGGTCATCGCCGGGGTCGGCGTCTCCGGTTCGCCGGGCGTCGACGAGCCGTGCGTCCAGGCCGGGCTCGACAAGGTCGCCGATCAGCTCAAATGAGGAGATAAACCATATGAAAAACGGCTTCCGTGTCTACGACACCGATACGCACATCGACCCGGGTGCCGACGTGCTGGAGAAATACGTCGACCCGAGCTTCCGCCCGCGCCTCGACGACCTCGCGCCCTATCGCCGCGCGATCAAATCGCGCAGCGTCGATGGAAGCATCCGCCACACCTATAGTTTTGCCCACAAGGCCTACGAGCGCACCCTGGGCGAGGCCGAGTCGCGTCCCGGATCCGCCGACGGCCGGGTCTGGCGCGGCGAGAGGCGGCCGAGCCCGGGGGTGGTCGACGACCGCTCCGACAACCGCGTCCTCGACATGGATGCCGAGGGGTCGGACGTGCATTTTCTCGTCCCGTCGGTATGGACGAGTGTGGTCGGGCTGCCCGACGTGTCACTCGAAATCGGCCTGATCCGCGCCTACCATCGTTTCATGCACGAGTTTTGCGGGCCGTTCCCGGACCGGCTCAAGGGCCCGATCGTGGCCTCGACGCGCGATGTCGGCGAGGCGGTGCGCGAAATCCGCGAATGGGGCAGTTCGAGATGGGCGGTCGCGGTGCAGCCCTTGCTCGACAACGACCGGCCGGTCGATCATCCGGACCTCGAACCGATCTGGCGTGCCGCCGAGGAGCACGATCTGGCGATCGCGCATCACAGCTTTACCTGGTCGCCGCCCTATTTCCCGGGCTACGAGGACATGTGGGACAATGTCTATCTCGCGCGGCTCTGTTCGCATCCCTGGGGCGCCATGCGGTTCATGGCCGGTTTTCTGGCGGGCGGCATCTTGGACCGCTATCCCGCCCTGCGGCTCTGCGTGCTCGAATGCGGGTTCGGCTGGCTGCCGTTCTGGGTGCGGCGCATGGACGAGCAGGTCAGCTACGTCGGCCGCACCGCCAAGCTCAAGCACCTGCCGAGCGAGCATTTCGCCGCGGGGCGGGTGTTCTGCAACATCGAGGCGCACGAGCACGAGCCGATGTTCAACATGGTCACCGGCGCGCTCGGCGACGGGGTCCTGATGTTCGGCTCGGACTACCCGCACTACGAGTCGTGGTTCCCCCACTCGATCGACAAGATCCTCGAGTGGTCGAGCCTCGGGCAAGAGGTCCGGCGCAAGCTCTTCTGGGAGAACGCGACGCGCTGCTTCAAGCAGACCTAGAGTACGGCGACCGCCTCGACCTCGATCAGGAACTCGGGCTGCGCCAGTGCCGCGACCGCGACCATGGTGCTCGCCGGCATCTTCCTGCCGAAGAACTCCTCGCGGATCGCCGCGTAATCGGCTCGGTGGCGAATGTCGGTCACATAGGTGTTGACCTTGACGATGTTCGCCATGGTGCCGCCGCCGGCCTCGATCTGGGCCTTGACCGCCTGCAGGACGGCACGGGCCTGCGCCTTGAAGTCGCCGGGATGGGCGGCACCGCCTTTGTCGTCATAGGCGACCTGACCCGCGATATAGAGGATCGTCTCGGCACCGGTCACCTTGACGGCTTGCGAATAGGCCGGCGGGTCGTATACGCCGCGCGCGGCGTATTGTTCGATCTTGGGCATGTGGTCGGCCTCCTCTCTATTTGGTCTGCGGGATCAATTTCGCCCAACGGTCGAGCACGGGCAGGATTTCGTCCGCTTTGGCCGGCGGCAGGCGCACGTTCATCCGCGCCACGCCGAGGTCGCGGTACCGCTTCAAGCGATCCGGATCTTCTTGGGCGCCGCCCAGAGTCACCGATAAGGACTCCGGATCGCGGCCGGCTTCTTGCGCCATCCGGCGGAAGCGCGGCAGGAAATCTTCGGCCTCGCCCGATCCGGCGCTGGAAGCTTGCGGGATGATGCCGTCGCCATAGCGGATCGCGCGGCGGGCTGCGTAGCGGAAGGCGCCGCCGACGATGATCGGCGGGTGCGGCTTCTGTGCCGGTTTGGGCCAGGTCATCATCGGCGGGAAATCGACAATCTCGCCATGATATTCCGGCTTATCGTTGGTCCAAATCGCCTTCATCGCTTCGATCTGCTCGCGCAATTTCTTGAAGCGGGTCTCATAGACCGTGCCATGGTCTTCCATCTCCTCGGCGTTCCACCCGCCGCCGATGCCGAAGATGAAACGGCCGCCCGAGACCTGGTCGAGCGAGGCGACGAGCTTTGCGGTCTGGATCGTGTCGCGCTGGATGACGAGGCACACGCCGGTCGCGAGCTTGAGCCGCCTCGTCACAGCCGCCGCCGCGCTCAATGTGACGAACGGATCCATGACGTCGTAATACTGCCGCTCGAGCTCGCCACCGGTCGGCACGTTGAAGCGGCGGGTGACCGGGATGTGCGAGTGCTCGGCCACCCAAAGCGAGTCGAATCCGCGCTCTTCCAGAGCTGCGCCGAGCTCGGTGGGCGAGATCGAGTATTCGGTAAAGAAGATCGAAGCGCCGATTTCCATGGGTTGAGCCTCCGCTATCTTGCTGTGTCTTCTCGAGCAATCTCGGCCGCGGTGGTGCGCGCCCGGGCGGCCGCCTCGCGGGCCATTTCCGCGCAGAGACCGGTGTAGCCGGTCGGGTCGAGCAATTTCTCGATCGCCTTCGCATCCAGATGCGCGGTCACCCGCGGGTCCTCGGCCAGCAAGGCTCCAAACGGCCGACCTTCGACGAACGCGGCCTGTGCGGCGTCATAGACGACGTCATGCGCGTGCTGCCGGCCGATCGCCGTGCCGAGATCGAGCATGACCGCCTCGGCCATGATCAGCCCGCCGCCGAGATCGAGGTTCCTGCGCATGCGGGCGGGATCGAGCCGGAGGCCCTTGAGCACCTCGACAAGGCGGCTGAGCATGTCGCCGGTTGCGACGCAGGCGCGCGCCTCGGCCGCCTCCATGATCAAGCTTGTCGTGCGGTCGGCCTCGTGCTCGGTCTGCATCGCCTCCAGGGCCAGCGGCACAGCGGCGCGAACCTCGGCCGCGGCGGCGATGATGTCCTGACAGAGTTTCGGATTGCGCTTTTGCGGCATCGTCGAGCTGCCGACGGTGCCGGGCGGCACCGGCTCCTCTACCTCGCCGTATTCGGTCTTCATCAGGGTGTAGATCTCGCGCGCGATCTTGCCGCAGGTCGCGGCCAACAAGCCGAGCAGGCAGATGTTTTCGGCGAGGTGGTCGCCGATCGTGCGCGCCGGCACGCGCATCGGCAGCATGCCGAGCTGCTTGGCAATGCCGGCCTGAACCGCCGGCCCCTGTGCGCCGAGCGAAGCAAAGGTGCCGGCGCCGCCGCCCAGCATCGCGACGAACAGGCGGGGTGCCGCCTGGCTAAGGCGCTCGACGTGGCGGATCGTCTCGTCGATCCACACCGCCGGCTTGTAGCCGAACGTCGCGGGTACCGCGTGCTGGCCATGGGTGCGACCGGCGATCGGCATCTCGGCGCCGCGTTCGGCGAGATCGGCCATCGCCGTCAGCGCTGCGCCGATCAATCGAAGGAAGATCCGGTGGGTCTCACGCAGCACCAGCAGGTCGCCGGTCTGCGTGATGTTCTGCGTCGTCGCCCCCCAATGCACCCAGCCGCCGTAGGGCTCGCCGGCAACCCGGCTAAGCTCCCACACCAGAGGCACGATAGTGTGCCCGGTGCGCGCCAACCCCTCGTCAATTCGCGCTCGATCTAAGAGTTCGAGACGGGCCGCGCGCGCGATCGCGGCCGCCGCCGGCTGCGGGATGATGCCAAGCTCGGCCTGCGCCTTGGCGAGTGCGGCCTCGACGTCGAGCCAGGCCTGCCAGCGGTTTTCCTGGCGATAGAGGGCGCGAATACCGGGATCCGACACGCGAGCGGCGGTCGGGAGTTCATCGCTCATGACGGTTCCTCCGCCGGGCGGATCGCTTGCGGATCATCGCCCCTTCGAGACGGGAGGTATATGGCGCCGGGCCGCATAGCAAGCATCAAGGGTTGCTCTCGTTGGCCGATCCGGCGGGCGGCGTTTACGGTCAGTCGATTCCGATTGCCTTATTGCAGGCGGTGATCGCGGCGCCCTTCAGGACTTCGATTACCGCATCGGAGCACCCGCCCACCCAATGCTGGGAGACCGCACT
This sequence comes from uncultured Alphaproteobacteria bacterium, assembly GCA_963796155.1. Lineage (GTDB taxonomy): Bacteria > Pseudomonadota > Alphaproteobacteria > ATCC43930 > CGMCC-115725 > AP-15. The sequence goes on from CAWCKT010000007.1 coordinate 69,007, forward strand.
TCGCCCGCTTCTCGGCCCAGCTCAGGGAGAGATTTGTGAATCCGTTCCCTTCTGACTGTGATTTGGACGCTTTTTTGACGCCTGTCCGCATAGTGTCACAAAGTGAGTACGAGAGTTGATTCGGCTAGTGGACGCGAAGCCGTGGGCTCCCGCTTTTGTGCCGGCATGGACACGCCCGATGATCATTCGCAATTTGGCCATAGCCGTCAACAGCGAGATGAGGGTCGCCTCCGCCACCGTAGCCTGGGAAGATCAGCCGCATCGCGAGCAGGTGCTCAGATTTGAGATCCGTGATGGTGGAGTCCGTGACGCGGGCGAGGTTGACGAACCACCCGCGGATGCTTTCCTCGCCGCGTGCTACCCTCTTGCGGCGGTGCACGGGGAGGCACGGGTGCGAATCGAGGGTCAACCCTGCCCGATGCTGGCCGAGGGATTGCGGACCGCCCACGCTTGGTGGACGGGCTGGGGTGGTATGCCTTCTCCTGCTCCCCTGATCGAAACCCCTGCCCGACAACGCAGCAAGACGCCAACGGGCCCGCGGCACGCCGTCGGCTGCCTATCGGGGGGTGTAGACGGATTGCACATGCTGATGCGCAACCGGTGTCTTTATCAACCAGACGATCCCGCCTATATTCGCGAGGCGTTGCTGATCCACGGGTTCGACATCGGAAAGCGGGCGCGCGATCCCGAGAACGAGCGCTTTCGTATGGCTCTGCAGCGTCTCGAGCCGCTGGCCGCGGAGATCGGGCTGCGGCTGATCCCGTGCCGAACCAACCTGCGCCATCTGCCCTCTAAGCCGGACTTCTGGGCGAGCCGCCACAACGGAGCCGCGCTGGCCGCCGTCGGACACGCAGCAACGCTCGGGCCTGCCTTTCTGTTCATCGGCGGCACACATCACGTGACCAACTCGTTCCCGATGGGAACTCATTTCGCGGTCGATGGCCACTTCTCGAGCCAACGCGTTACCGTTATCCACGACGGCTCGCGATATTTCCGGATCGACAAGGTACGCGACGTCGCGCGCTGGCCTGCGGCGCTCGCAGCCCTGCGCGTTTGCCACGAAGCGCAAGGGGCTGAGGCCAATTGCGGACGGTGCGAAAAGTGTCTACGTACCCGGCTCGAGCTGCTGGCAGTGGGTGTCGAGGAGACTGCCGCGTTCGGCCCGAGTCTAACTCCGATCGAACTCTGGGACGCGGCGGTCTCGGAAGTCGTTCCGCCGCGCGCCGTTCAGTACGAGGACCTGCTCGCGCCGTTGCGAACCCGTGGCCTCCACAGGCTTTGCCGGTTACTCGAAAAAAAAATCAAATCATGTTGGGATGCGGAAGCCGCGAGACGTTCCGGATTTGATCGCGGCCTCTGTGACGATTTGCTTGTTCATGGCCCGAAGTCGCTTGACTATCCCTAGGGGTCGATCGATGCTCCTTCGCGATCGACTGTTAAGAACCTTTTCTATGCATTAGGAAAATCCTGATGGCATTGTCGATCGGCATTCTCGGTCACCTGGTGATCGAAAGCGATGATTGCGAGCTCGGGAAAATCCCGAAAAAAGCCCGCGCCCTGCTCGGCTATATGGCGGCGCAGGGAGGGCAGGTGGTCAGTCGTGAGCGGCTCGCCGACCTGCTGTGGCCATTCCAGGGATCGGAACAGGCACGTCACAGCCTTCGCAATTGCCTCCTGGAGCTGCGCAAGGCGCTCGGGCCTGGCGCGGCGCGTTACCTCGTCACTGACTTCGCCAATTGCCAAGTCCAGGGCGTTGTCGTCGACCTTGACCGCTTCGAGCGGCTATCCCGCTCGCAACATGAAACCGAGCTGCGAGCGGCGGCGGAGTTGTATCGGGGGGAATTCCTTGCCGATTTCGTAATCAATTCCGAGCCCTTTCAGGAATGGCTCGCAGCCGAACGTGACCGCACGCTTGCCTTGATTTGCGACATCCTGCACCGACTGACAGCAAAGCAAGTTGCTGACGGCGAGCCCGAGGCAGCAATCCAGTCGGGACGTAGGCTGGTGGCGCTCGACCCTCTCTCCGAGTTCGGCCAGCGTGCCTTGATTCGCGCCTATGCCAAAGCCGGCCGCCGCGGCGAAGCGCTGCGGCAGTACAAGAGCTGCGCCGAGACCCTGAAGCGCGAGCTTGGGGTGGCGCCCGATGCCGAGACGCAGGCGCTCGCCAACGAGATTGCACGCTCGGACGGTGCTGGGGAGGCCAATGCGCTCAGCCGATCTGCCGAGAGCGCTGGATCTAGCCCAGCGGAGATTGCTGCGTCCCGCGACGCGGCGGATCGACCGCCTGGAGGTTCGGTTCGGCCCGTCGAGCCCGGGGACCACCCGGCTAAAATGGCCCTGCTTGTTGTCGAGCATCTCCGTGGGGGTAGCGCCGTTGCGCAACCTGACCGGCGATCCGGAGCAGCAATATCTCGTGGAAGCCTTCACCGACGATCTTGTCACCGACCTGCTGCGTCACGGGCGTGGACTGGCGCTAAAGCCGATCACAGCAGAGCGAGGAGGTTTGGGCAACCTCACCCGGGATGCTGAACGTGGCTTCGGTTTCGTGGTCACCGGCAGCGCGCAGCGCAGCGGCCCCGGGATGCTGCGGGTCAATATGCGGATCTCCGATGCAGCGACGTCGGAGTATCTCTGGGCGGGTCGGCACGAGTTCCGACCCGAGGACCTCGCCCCGATACAGACCAAGATCACCCGACGGATCTCGCGAGAGCTTCACGTGCTGCTGATGCAAGAGGCGAGCCGCCGCGCGTCCGTCGCTTCGGGTCCGGAGCTCGGCATTAACGAGTGTCTCTCCCGCGCCAAGACGGCGCTTAGCGGTGTGACCCGGGCCGAGTCCGAGGCCGACGCTCAGCGATGGTTCCTCGCCGCCCTCGCGCGCGATCCGCGCAACGTCGAGGCCCTCACCGGTCTGGCCAGGACTTGCCAGCATGTCCTCAGCAATCCTTGGTGGGGCGACCCTCGTGCTGCCGCTGCGGCGTCTGACCTGGGGCGCGAGGCGGTCGCGATCGCGCTGGACCTCGCGCCGGGCCATGCCCCCGCAAAATGCACACAAGGAATGCTTCATTCTGCGGCAGGACAATTGCAGGAGGCGGCGCGCGCCTTCACGCAAGCCCTGGCGATGGATCCGGCGTTGGGGTACGCTCATGGGTTTGCCGGGTACAATGCGGCCCTACTCGGTCACGCCGATGAAACCCTGCCGGCGATCGAGCGGGCTATGCGCTTCGACCTGACCGATCGGCGGCACAGCATCTTCCTCTTCTACGGTGGATTTGCCGAGCTGCTCCTCGGCCGCACGGAAGAGGCGATCGAGCTGCTCCGCAAATCTCTGGAACGCAATCCCAGCTACGGAGGCGCGCAACTCTTCCTGATGGCGGCCTTGTCCCTGACCGACCGCGGCAGCGAAGCGGCCCAGCTGGCAGAGTCGTTTCGCGAGCAATATCCGGAATACCCGGCGAACGCTTTCGAGCAGCTCTGGCTGTCGCGCTCGGCTTCCGCCACCTATCGCGCTCAGGTCCAACCGCTCTTCGAGGTAATTCGCGGTCTTGGCAACGCCGCGTGACCTCTGCGCAGCTATGCCTACGCCAAATCTCGGGCACTGGCACGGCGCGTAATGCGCCGGCGCGCCCCAGCAGTTCACCTCACGATAGACCCATGCTTGATGCCGTCGACAACTCCTCGAAAACGACAGCCAGGCGGTAGGGACGGTCCTTCGAGCGAACCAAGAAACCGGGTTTGGCCGGGTGGCCGACGGTCGGTTGGGCGGGCCGCTGTGTGGAGCCGAGCGGTCCTCTGGTAGTCGAGCCAATCGGCGGAAGCCTCCCCGCACCCTTACTCGCTTCGGTAGCGCACCACCTGGCGACTTGGGTTCAAGCGCGCCGAGCCGGTTGAGCCCGAAGCCCGGCAGGACTTTGTCCATCGTCGACACCATGCCGAGTTGGCGGGCAATGGCCGGGCCGCTCGGGCGCTGACGCCGCAGCCGCCGGATCTCCCCCTCGCGTAGAGGTGGCGCTGGTGCGGCGCTGCGACCCGAACTGCTGTCAGCCAATGCCACCCGCCGTCACAGCGGCAGTGGGCCTAGCCAGCGATAGGCTCGGCTAACGGCCGCGTCCACCGATATCTCTGCTGGACAGTGGCGTCAATGCGATCCGGATCGTAACTCGCCCCCGGGCGCCTACTGTAAGAGGCCGTCGGTGCCAGTTTATTATTCGCCGGCGCAGATCACCCTGCCGCGTGAGCCAAGGCACCGCGGTCTCTCCACAAGCTGCAAATTCATCGGCAATCGTGCCAAAAAATCATAAAATTTTCAGAGTGGACGCGTTTCTGACGCCCGACTGGACATCGTGTTGATGGAATATGGTTAAGGTGAGCATTGGCCCGAGCGGCAATTGTCAGCGACGCACACTGGCAAAACGGCTGCACTTCACTTTCCAAGGAGACAATACATGTTCAGTTTGCTCCATAAATTCTACTGGCACGAGCGCGGTGCAACGGCTGTTGAATACGCCATGCTCGTCGTGTTCGTCGCCCTCGCTATTGCCGTCGGCGCGCAGACCTTCGGCAATGGAATCGTTGGCATCTTCACTAACATGGCTGGCACCATTACCGGCATCCCGATGCCCAACCCCTAAGCGGCGCATAGCATGGCCGGTCGGCAAACGGTATTCCGTTTTCCGACCCGCCAGCTCGGCGTAACCTCTGTTAGGGGTCGGCGGTGCAGACGGTAGTCATGGTTACCGCGATTGGCGTCCTTGCCGTCATCGCCCATTTGGATGTGCGCACCCGGCGCATTCCCAATGGGCTCGCTGCCACCATCGCCATCCTCGGCCTGGTTCGAATGATCCTCGACGGCCACCCGCTCGTGGCTGCTCATACCCTCGAGGCGAGCGCCGTGGTATTCGCAGTGGCATTCCTGCTCTTCTGGCGCGGTGTTCTCGGCGGTGGCGACGCCAAGCTGGTAGCCGCAACGGCCCTCCTCGTCGGCTATCATGACCTGCTGAACTTTCTTTTCCTGATGAGCCTGTGCGGCGGCGCCCTTGCGCTCGCGATCCTCGCGCGAGACAAGCTCCGCCTGCAGCGCTGGCACACCCCGCGGTCGACCGTAGGACCCATCGCGCTACCGGCGCAATCGACCGTACCTTACGGAGTTGCGATCGCCGCGGCCGGCGCAATTACGTTGATACTGCAAACCTCTCTTGCGGAGTGAGCGGCCATGCCTGCCAAGACGATCCTCACTCTTCTCTTCCTGATCTCGCTTGGCGCCGCTGTCATCGTCTGCCTTCACGCACTGCCGCAGCGGCTCAATCCCGACACGGCGACGGCCAAGGAAGAAATCCTCGTGGCGACTGCGGCGCTCCCGTCCGGCACGCTGCTGCGGGCCAAAGACGTGGTTTGGCGCACGAATGCCGGCAAGGCGGATCCAAGCCAAATTTTGCGGCCTCCCGGCGTTGCCGGTAACGGCAGTGCCGATCTCGACCAACAAGCGAGCGGTGAAGTATATGGCGCGGCGCTGCGCTCCGACATCTCGGCCGGTGACCCGATCCGCCGCAGTGCGATCGTCAAGCCGGGTGATCGCGACTTCCTGCAGGTCGTTCTCTCGCCCGGGGAGCGAGCAATCGCGATCCCGGTGGCCACCGGCGGGGCCGGCACGGGTCTGCTGTATCCCGGCGACCGCGTCGACGTCATCCTAACTCAGACGTTTAAAAACGATCCCCCGCCAGCGCATCGCTCCGTCAGCGAGACGGTCGTCGAAAGCCTACGGGTGCTGGCGGTTGACGCGGCTGACGCAAAGGCGGCTGGTGCGGGTAACGGTTTCGGCCGCACGGTAACGTTGGAGGTCACGCATCGAGCAGGCGGAGAAGATCAATGTGGCGATCGAACTCGGCAAGCTGTCGCTGGTGCTGCGCAGTTTGAACGCCGACGGCGTCGCCCGTGCCGCGAGACCTGGGCTGGCCGAGATGGCCAGCGTGAAGCCGACCTGGGCTGGCGATGTCTCGCCAGCGCTCGGGGATGCCACAACACTGCACAAGGCGATCGCCGACGAACGGCCGGTCGTAGAGGTCATTCACGGAACCAAATCGGTAGCAGTCAAACTCCAGTGATAGCGACCGACACTCGCGGATCGGGCGATGATGAACACCCTGTTGAAGAGTCCTCTTCACAGCCCCGCACCGATCGAGAAGGCGGTCAGGTTGGCCGCAAGCCGGGTTCGGCTGATGGCTTTCGTCGCCGACGCTAAGAGCGGGGCGTCCTTGCAGGCCTGCCTGTCGCTACTGCCCTTCCCCGACGCAATCATCAAGTGCGGGGGCATCGCCAGAGCAATTCAGCATCTCGGTGTCGAACGGTCGCCCGACATCATCATCGTCGATGTCAGCGGCACTGACATGCCGGCCTCGCGAATACATGAGCTTGCCGAGGTGTGCGAGCCCGGTGTGACGGTGATAGCGATCGGTGACCGCAATGATATCGGACTCTATCGCGACCTCGTGCAGGCAGGGGTCAGTGAATACATCGTCAAGCCAGCGACGCCGCAACTGCTTACCAAGGCACTGTGCTCTCAGCCCGCCAAGGCCGACCAAAGGCCGATCAGTCGTAAGCTCGCGAAAATGGTTGCCATCGTCGGCGCGCGGGGTGGAGTTGGCGCAACGACGGTCGCGATCCACCTGGCATGGTATCTGGCCGATCGGCAAAAGCGCCGGACCCTGCTCCTCGACCTCAACCTGCAGAACGGCGACTGCGCCCTTGCGCTCAACCTGCGGCCAACACCCGGATTGCGTGAGGCGCTCGCCAACCCGCTGCGGATCGACGGCGTCTTTCTCGAGCGAGCGATGACGGTCCATGGCGAGCGGCTCTTTGTACTGAGTGCAGAGGAGCCTTTGCGCTCCGACACGGAATTCCGGGACGAAGCGGTCGAGACGCTCATCAGGGCGCTGCGCACACAATTCCATTACATAATCGTAGATGTGCCACTGCTTCCGGGGGAACCGTACCATCGCTCGCTTGAGATGGCCGATATCCGCGTCATTGTCGCCGACCAGACTCTGCGCTCGGTTCGCGACACGGTACGGCTACGCTACGCGCTCGGCGAAGGCAATGCAGCACATCGCAATCTTCTCATTCTGAACCGCAGTGGCGAAGGCGGTCGCCATTCGATGACATTGGCGGAGATGGGGAAGGTCGATCTGCGTCCAAAGATTGTCATCCCGTTCCGGCCGAAGTTGTTCACCGCCGCGGGTCTGCCGCGGCGCGGCAGGTTCATAGAAGCAGTCGCGGCGCTCGCTGCGGAGATTTCGGGCCATCTGCCGGAGCGAACACCATGGTGGAGATTGGCAAGATCGTGACAACCCAGACTGAACGCCGGACCGCCGGAGTACCGCGCCCATCGCTCACGCTGGTAGCCGACACGCCGGCAGAGGCCCCGGTGGCGGTCGCCGATCTGGCCTTGCCCAACGCGTTGAAGGAGCGGATCCGGACGGTTCTGATGACCAGGATCGACCCGTCCGTGGCCGGCCTCATTCCGCGCGCGAGACTGCGGGGCGAGATCGCAAAGCTGGTCAGCGAGATCGCGACCGAAGAAAGTGCTCAACTCAACAGAGTCGAGGAAACCGCGCTCGCGTCAGACCTCAGCGACGACATGGTCGGGTTGGGACCGCTCGAACCATTTCTTGAGGATGACGACATCACCGACATCCTGGCGAACGGGCCGTTCGACGTTTATGTCGAGCGACGCGGCAAGCTCGAAAAGACCGCCGCCCGTTTTCGCGATGCTCAGCATCTTGTCAACATCGCGCAACGCATTGCCTCGGCAATCGGCCGGCGTATAGACGAGGCGAGCCCGATGGTGGACGCGCGGCTCGCCGACGGCAGCCGCGTCAACATCGTCTTGCCGCCGCTCGTGCTAAACGGCGGTACGATCTCGATCCGAAAATTTCCGAAGCAGGGCCTGACGCTGCACGCGATGGTGCAGCAGCAGAACTTGTCGCGCGAGATGCTGGGTCTCCTGCAGATCGCTGCGCGCTCACGCCTCAATATCGTGATCTCTGGCGGCACCGGCTCCGGTAAGACGACCTTGTTGAACGCGATCTCGCAATACATCGATCGCGACGAACGGGTGATCACGATCGAGGACGCCGTCGAGCTGCGTCTCCAGCAGCCGCATGTCGTGCAGATGGAGACGCGCCCGCCCAACGTCGAAGGTGCCGGATATATTCCGCAGCGCGAGCTCGTTCGCAATGCCCTACGCATGCGCCCGGACCGCATCATCGTCGGTGAGGTGCGCGGTTCCGAGGCTTTCGACATGCTGCAGGCGATGAACACCGGGCACGACGGCTCAATGTCGACGGTCCACGCCAACTCACCGCGCGATGCGCTCTACCGTCTCGAAAATATGGTGATGATGGCGAACCTCAATCTGCCACTGAAAGCGATTCGCATGCATATCGCGAGCGCGCTCAACCTGATCGTGCACGTCGAGCGCATGCGAGACGGCATCCGTCGCGTGCAGAACATCACAGAAGTAGCCGGCATGGAAGGCGATGTCATCACTGCCCGCGAGCTGTTCAGCTTCCGTCACCGCGGCGAGCGGGACGACGGCATGATTGACGGTGGGTTCGAGTTGACCCGAATGCGGCCCGATCTGCTTATCCGCGCAGCGCGCATCGGCCTTGCTCAGCAGTTACTCGACACGCTGGGCATTGGGGGAAACTGAATTGTACCAGCAAATCCTATTCGCAGCCCTGGGCTTTACGGTTCTGTTCGGTGTAGCGCTGGTCTGGGTGCTCCGCACCGAGCGCCGCAATGCGACCATCGAGCCGCGCCTGAAGGCAATCGTCATGTCGACATCGAGTTCCGATAGCGTCGTGGTGTCGCTGCGCAGACCGCTGCCGCAGCGCAGAGCATTGCCTGCGGTGCTATTGACGCGGCTCGATGACGCGCTCGCGGCGACCGGCAATCGTATCGGATTACTGCACCTTGCCGCCACCGCGATCCTGGCTAGCGCGATGATCGGGTTCGCGGCCCAAGTGGCGCAGTCTCGGCCAGCATTCTCAATCGCTTTCGCCGGTGCCGCAGGTTTGGGCGCTCCTGCCCTCCTGGTGCAGCTCGCGCAGAGTCGAAACCAGCGACGATTTCTCGACGTTTTCCCGGACGCACTCGATCTGATCGTCCGTGCCGTAAGGGCTGGTCTGCCGGTCATCGAGGCGATCGACCTGGCCACGCGTGAGATCCGCGCGCCTGTCGGGATCGAATTCGAGCGGGTGCTTGGCGAGATGCGCATCGGTGTCGAGATGGAAGACGCGCTGCAGCATGCCGCCGACCGTATCCGCGTACCGGATTTCCGCTTCTTCGTTGTTAGTCTATTGCTGCACCGGCGCACCGGCGGCAGCATCGCGGAAATTCTGTCGAATCTCAGCACCGTTATTCGACAGCGCAAAGCACTGCGTACGAAAGCTCGCGCCCTTACCGCTGAGGCTACCGCATCAGCGGCAGTCGTCGCTACTATGCCCTTTATCGCGGGGGTGGGGCTCTTCTTCGTCAACCGAGAGGTAATGTCGGTCCTGTTCGTCGATCCCCGCGGCCGTTTCATGCTGGGCGTCGCTGCAGTCGGTCTGCTATTGGGTGTGGGCGTAATGAAAGCGATGATCAGAAAGAGTCTGCGCTAGCGATGTTGAACGCATTCGACACAGGATGGCTGGTCGATGTCGTCGCGACGTATCTCGCCATTCGCGTCGGTCGGATCCACTTCGGCTCGTCCGACACCTGCATTTTCGTTCTGGCGCTAGCCACAGCCGTGGTAGCGGCGATCCGGATATGGCGGATCGGAGAACGCGAGGATCGCGAGAAACGGCTCTTTCAAGCGTTGCATGGCGACTGGTTCCGCCATGCCAAGCCGGAGCGACCGCGGCGCCCGCCCTGGTACCAGCTCCTTGGGGCCAAGATCGCTTCGACGAAGATCATTGGTACCGCCAAACAAGAGCGCTTGCTGACGGCCCTCGTCGCAGCAGGGATCAAGGGGCACGGCCATCTCGCCGCCCTGATTACCGGTAAGCTGTGTAGCGGGACGGTGTTCGTCCCGCTTTGTTGGCTGCTCCTCGACTGGGGCCGATTATTCGTCGGTGCACCCGCGCTGAGGTTGGCCGTTATGGCTGGAGCCTTTATCCTCGGCTGGCGTTTCCCCGAGGTTCTCTTGTCGCGGTTCGCGATGCGGCGACGCAGACGTCTAGAAACCGGAATGCCTGACGCGCTCGATTTACTGGTCATCTGCGCCGCGGCGGGACTCAGTCTCGATCACGCCATCGAGCAAGTCGGCCGTGTCCTGCGCCCCTCCAGTCCGGAGGTCGCCAAAGAATTCGCCGCGACGGCAGCGGAAATGCGCGTCTTGCCGGTTCGCGGCCAAGCCCTCGAAAATCTGGCTGACCGGTCGGATCTCGCGAGCCTACGAAGTATTGTCGTCACCCTCAACCAGTCGATCAAGTTTGGCACGTCCCTCACGGACTCGCTGCGGGTTCTTGCCGCAGAGATGCGCGCCGAACGTCTTGCTCGCTTCGAAGAACGTGCAGCGCGCCTCCCGGTCCTATTGACCTTACCGCTGATGGCTTTTGTCCTGCCGTCGCTGATGGTTGTGATCGGCACGCCATTGGTGCTGCGCATCGTAGATATGCTTGGTACCGCTCCGTGACGAATTTTCCGATCCCCACGATGGGCTGCACCGCCAATAATAACTGCTCCGACCCCACCCCGGGTCAGATCATGAGCGCCGCGTTTCAGCAGGTCCCTAAATCCGTACCGGGCCTCAATCGAGTTTCGGCAACTGGCACTCGAGTTAACGGCGCGTGATCTCCCAAAGTCTCCGATGTTCACCGTTGAGGGCAATTGCCCGGTTGGCGCACGACCAGGGCGGCGTCAGCGCAACGATCTTGGCCATGGCTCTTCCGGTTCTACTTGGCTTTGCGGCGCTCGACGCCGAGACTGGAGCGTGGTATCTGATCAAGCGGCAAAATCAGTCCGCCGCCGATGCTGCAGCGATCTCTGCCGCATATGAAACAATTGCCGGCAAGACCAATGTCGCCAGCGACCTGATCGCGGCAGCAAGCGAGGCTGTGACGCAGAACGGCTATACCGGAACCACTCCGGCGGTCGTTTATCCTTACAGCGATAGCACCGTCAGCAACGGTGTCGCGGTTACCTTGCATCAAACGCAGCGAGGGATGTTTGCATCACTGTTCCTGCCGAGTGTCACGATAGCCACCCAGGCGGTCGCAGTCATCAGGTCGCTCGACAACCCGTGCATTCTTGCTCTCGCAAAAACCGGAACCGGTGTGGAGTTTGGTAATTCCTCCTCTCTCGACGCCCCCGGCTGCGCCGTTAGTGCAAACTCCACGAGCGCGAACGCAATCGACACGGGGCCTAACGCCGCCTCGATAACCGCAGCAGCCCTTGTCACCGCCGGCGGCATTACCTTTAACGGAAATCCGGTAGACCCGGCGGCACCGCCGTCAGATTTCATTCTGACATCACGCTTAATGATCGGCGCGTCTGCCGTCGCAGATCCTTACGCGAGCCGGCTTACCCACGCTTCTCTCACGAGCGGGATGCCGCCGGGCTGCGCGGTTGGGCCGCCCTACGCCGCAAATTCTCAAATCTGCGGCGGGCTATCGATCAAGAACGCCATGGATCTGATACCCGGGACGTATTGGATAACGGATGGCAGTTTGCAGATCCAAACGAATGCGGTTCTCAATTGCTCATCCTGCGCCAGCGCCAACGGCACAGGTGTTACGATTATCCTGACGACCACGAATCCGGCTACGGGAGCAGTCGGAAACGTCGAGATCTCTGGGGGCGCGACGGTCACGCTGCAAGCTCCAAACTCGGGTCCTTTTTCCGGGCTCCTCTTGATCCAGGACCCGCTGGCGTCCTCGGCCGGCAGCGGAGAACCCGATAATACCCTTGAAGGAGGACCCACCATGAGCCTGACCGGGCTGCTCTATTTCCCGAACACGACGGTAGGCTTCCAAGGCAACCCTGGAGCAACCTGCACGATCCTGGTCGTAAACCAAGTCGAGATCGCCGGCACGTCTCGCTTTACGAGCTCCGGATGCACGACTGCCGGGCTCAAGTGGCTGCCGAAGGTCTACACGGCCACGCTCGCGGAATGAGGCTCGCCGTGAGACACAGGGTGAACTGCAGACAGCGCCGACGGCAGTACATGCGATGGTTCTGTCGCTGCGATGGAAGCGTTGCCGCTGAATTCGTCCTGGTGGCGCCGGTGATTTTCGTCATCACAGCCGGAAGCCTGGATTTCGGCTTGCTGACGACGAAAGCCACCGCGTTGGCAGGTGCGGTCCGCATCGGCGCGGAGTATGCACGGCTCCAACCAGCCGATACGACCGGCATCCAGAATGCGATGCAGAACTCGATGAATTTTAGCCCTCCGCTGACCTTTCCCGCCAGCTTCCCACAGAGCTGCGAGTGCGACGACCAGACCTCCATCGCGTGCAGCGTATCATGCGCAGCAATCGGCCGTACTGGCCCCAACCGCGTCTTCATCCAGATCAGCGCAAGCCAGGCGGCCGCGCCGTTTCTACCGTGGCCGGGGTTCCCGGCGACCTTGACCTCAACGGTGGGAATGCGCCTGCAATGATCAAGGACCCGCTGTCTCGATGCGGGGAGGACCGAGGTGCCGCGGCGGTCGAAGCAGGCATCATCATACCCGTGCTGCTTTTGCTGATCGTTGGCAGCGTCGAGTTCGGGCAAGTTTTGTGGACCTACAACACGATGCTTCTCGCCCTCGAGGAGGCCGGCCGCTATGCGATGGTCAACAATCAGGGCCCGCCCGTTACCTGCGGAGCGCAGAGCCAAGCTGCACGTTGCCCTACCCTCTCCAACACGCCACTCGCCAATTGCTCGGCGGCGCGCGCACAGCAAGTCTTATCCGCCTACCAGAGTCCAAACATCGACGTATCCGTCAAAGAGGACCCGACATCCTCTCCCACGACGATAACCGTCTGCGCCAGCTATTCGCTGAATTTCGTCGCGCCGCAGCTTCTTCCCTATGGACCTCTCAACCTGACGCGTCAAATCACCGTCCCGCTCCTTTGATCTTCCCTGCCAAGTGAAATCACGTAGGAACCTGGACGAGACTCGCCGATTTACCATCCCTGCGACGCCGTTCACCAGATCTGCTCTAACCAGACTGAGAAAATCGTGGGGTTATGACGTCGCGATGCGACTCCCGATGCTCGCATGGACGGTCTTTCTCGCGCTCATATTGATGGCACAACTCGAGCAATATTGTCGTACCGCTGGCCCGGGATTGCGGAACGCCAGCTACGCGCTCAATATTGCAATGCGGCTGTCGACGATCACCTACCTAGTCATCCTCGCAGCAATGCTTGTCATCCGGAGCCCGCCGAAAGCGCGAGCGCGCGGTGTCGAACCGCGGGTCTCGGCATGGCTCGGCACCTTTTTGATCACCGCAGTTCTTCTTTTCCCTCGCCACGACCTTTCACCCGCGGCCGGCTGTATATCGACGCTCCTCGTGCTCGTCGGAGATTCGATTGCAGCTATTGTGCTCATCCAACTGGGCGGCTCGTTTAGCGTCATGGCCGAGGCGCGACAGCTAGCCGTCTCCGGCGTTTACCGTTTTGTACGCCACCCGCTCTACCTTGCCGAGGAGGTCGCGACAATCGGCGGTGTCATGCAATTTCTGTCGACCTGGACGGCGATCCTCGTCATTGTTCAGATCATCTGCCAATTTCGTCGAATGAGAAACGAGGAGATCGTTCTGATGGAGATCTTTCCGGAATATTCGAGCTATAAAGAGAAGACGCCCCGGATAGTGCCAGGACTTTATTGATGCCTGTCCAGCACTCTGGTCCAACCGTGTCGTGTCTGTCGAGGCAAGTGGTCAGAAGCAAGCTAAGTTGCCCGATACGATTATGACATAATATGACACGGCAAAGAGAATTGGCCAGGATCGCACCGTTCCCACGGCGACGGCAGCCGCGAACCCGACAGCGGCAATCTTGGGCAGCCACCAAGCGGCCCCCAAATGGGTCTGTGACAGCTGCATTATCGGATTGGCCTCCCAATTCCCGGGTACGGCCAGCGCGTGATTGGTCGTGACCACGTCGGCAATCTGAAGACCGACGAACAGCAGCCACAGCAGCCAGCGAGCTCTCGCCAGAGACCGCCCGCGTAAAACCATCGGATCGGTGTCGAGATCCCACTGATTTGGCGCTCGCTCTGCATCCCAGCATTGTTCGCACACCATCGGCCGCTCCGGAGCGGGTCATCCCGCCTCGAAGCTACCGTTTCAACTGTAAGAAAAAGTGAACGAGAACAAAAGGCAGTAGGGAGATTGAGAGATTGTATTACGCGCGGCGGAACTCGCGGCCCACGCGAGACTGCAACTCGCCCTCACCCCGGCTCCGCCGACCTCACAGCCTCACCGCGAGCGGCTGTCGGAAATCGGTTTGTCGCAAAAGGGCATGCAGGTGTCGGCGAGATTGGCTGGCCCTCTAGCCACATTACCTCGAAACAGCCAAGAGCCGGGACCCGGGCCTCACCGGGCGGATGTCAGACGGCGATGCATTCAATGTCTCCATAATTCGCCTCTTCAATTCGGCGACCTTGAACGGTTTTGCCAAGAGCGGGATGCCTGAGACTCCACCCGCATGTAGGATATCCGCGTGCCCTGACATCAGCAAAACCTTTAGTCCGTGATGGCGGGCCTGCGCGCGATCGATAACGGCAATTCCGTTCATTTCCGGCATCGCGTAATCGGCAATCAGGAGATCTATCGGGCGCTCTCCTTCGAGGATCTGGAGAGCAAGGGCCGGATTTTCCGCTTCCCAAACGACGAAGCCGCATTCGCGCAAAAACCCAGCCACGACCGCGCGAACATCCGCATCATCATCGCAAACGAGGATTCGCGCCTGGCCTGGCTGCGTAATGGCTCGTTCCGGCTCCAGGTCTGTGCATTTTATCGCCTCGGCTTCGCCGCGCGGCAGCCACAGATCGACGCGCGTCCCGTTGCCGAGGGAACTTGCGATCTGAACGGAGCCCCCCGACTGAACCGCAAAGCCGTGCACGATCGACAAGCCTAAGCCCGAGCCGCGGCCCGCCTCCTTCGTCGTAAAAAACGGCTCGAAAGCGTGTGCCAAAGTTTCCGGGTTCATACCGGTTCCGGTATCCGACACCGACACGGTTACATAGTCGCCCGCTACTATATCTGGCGGCGAATCCCCATCCCCAGTCCCTGCTCGCCGGTACTCGGCTTCGATCCGCAGCGTACCGCCGAGCGGCATAGCGTCCCGCGCGTTCAAGGCCAGGTTCAGGATCGCCAGTTCCAGCTGGTTCGGATCCACCCAGGCCGGGGGTAAATCGGTCCGCGTTTGGATATCGAGGCGGATAATAGGACCGATGGTCTGTCGTAGCATATTCTCGATACCGCCAACGACGGCGGAGATGTCAACCGCCCTTGGTGCCAGGTGTTGTCGACGTGCGAAGGCGAGGAGATGACGCGTCAGTGTGGCGCCGCGCTCTGCGGCGCGAAGAGCGGCCTGTATCAGCGCAGTCGCTCGCGCATCGTGACCGACCCGCGCCTCCGCCATCTCCAGGTGCCCGATTACGGCCGTCAGCAGATTATTGAAGTCGTGCGCGATGCCGCCGGTCAACTGCCCGACCGCCTCCATTTTTTGCACTTGGTGCAACTGATCTTCGACGACCTTGCGTTGCGTGATCTCCATTTCGAGTCGTTCATTCGCGGCAGTTAGCTCCTTGGTCCTCCCGATCAACTCAAAATTCAGCCGTAAACCCATCGTGAAACCCCGGCTCGAGTTATACGCTGCCAAGGTTATCGCCACTGCAAACACTATCAGCATGTCGCCATGTATCGGCCAGCCATCGACGAAAAATCGACCGGCCAACGGCAGCGAGGCGGGAAACACATAGGCTATAAAGGCCGGGAGATAGTAAGAGAACGAGACCAAAGACGCAACGCATATACCGCCAATGACAAAAGCAACGAAAGTCTGCTCGACAAGATTGTCAGAAAGCAACAAGGCGCTGCCGCCGCCCCAGAGCAACCCGGATAATCCCGACCCGATCGTTGCGAAAATCGCCCAATTTGCTGTGGATCGGATTGTCTTCGAACGAGCAGGGTAATATTTCCATCCGATCACGCGGATTCCGGTTAAAGCGATATTAAGCGCAAGAAATATCAACCATATAGCTTGGTCCATATATGACGCGAGGAGCACTGATACCAGCGTACAGTTGACCACATTCACCGTCAGGACTATCGGTGTCTGCCGATGCAGAGCATCAATTCGCGCAATGTAAATGTCGGAAGTAACTGGGTTCCGTCTCACCGTCTTCTCACTTCGGATGATATTTTTATGTTCAAGCTGAAAAGCACGGGCTGGCGAACAAGCGTCGGCAATTCTTCCGTCCCCGATGGTTTAAATCTCCCTCCTTTGCTTTCCCGGCGAAGGCCGAGACCCATTGCGCCCTGGGCATGGGCCTTCGCCGGTGACGTGAAATTTTGGTGGCAGCATTTGTCCGCAGTCAACCGTTCAATCGTGTGAATGGGTCTGTGCACTAGCACCAGTCGAGATCAACATTGAATCTGCTGCAGCTACAGTGCCTTGATCTTAACCATATTCTGTCAAAGGAACGTCAGTATCACGTCGCCTGCGATGTCAAAAATACAGTTTATATTTTATCGGCTTCCGCCATAGGAGGTGTCTCAAACTCCGAGTATGCAATGACCATCGCGCAGCTCACAGTCGTCATGGCCGGACTTGATCCGGCCATCCACGTCCTCGCGACAAACGCTGGCGACGCTGGCAAGGGGGTGGATGCGCGGGTCAAGCCCGCGCATAACGGCCTTCAGTTGGTTCCGATTAAGATGCAACAACCGCTTTCCATTCCCGGACAGCCCTGTGCTTCCGCGGGGACGACGGAGATCATTTTGCATCGTGAGGAGGCCATGCCAAGGTGCCGCGAGCGAGATGAATCGTCTCGTCGTCCTTTTCACAAGAGTGAGAAGAGGCGAACGACATACGCTGACTTCCGCAACGAAGTACTAGTCTGGCAGAAGCCAGTATGCCCACTCCGACGACGTCGCCCAGCCGGCTTAGAAAAGCCAGGCACCATCGACGGCGATGGCTTAGGCCTGAGCAGGGGTCCACGGCTCGGGAGCGCGCGGTTCGAGATCGGTGACGACGTCGACCACCACCGGCTCGCCCGAGTGTAGCGCCCCGGCGAGAGCCGGGGCGATCTCGGCGGCACGCTCGACCCGGATTCCCCGTACGCCAAAACTCCTGGCTACGGCAGCGAAATCCGTCGGTCCAAAGCGGATCAGCTCCTCCCCCCTGCCCGGCCGATTGCCGGCGATCCGGCGGACACCAGTCAGGTTTTGCCCAAAGCCGGAATTGTTGTTGACGACGACAGTGACTGCGATGCCCTGACGGCGCGCCGTCTCCAATTCCGCGAGGTGGTAGTAGAACCCGCCATCGCCGGTAAAGCACAGCACCTCCCGACCGGGTGCGGCGCATTTGGCGCCGAGCGAAGCCGGAAAAGACCAGCCGAGCGATCCCGCCGCGCGCAAATAGGTCTGCCCGGCACCGTTGAGCTCGATCAGGGTCCCAGTCCAGATGCCGGAATACCCGGTATCCGCCACCAGTATGCCGTCCGCCGGCAACGCGCGCGTGACCTCCGCACATAGCCGCTCGACGCGGGATGGCGCGGTGTCGCTCTCAAGCTGTGGCGCCATTGTCGCGCGCCAATCGGTGACGATCCGCGCTGCCTCTTCGGCAAAGCCGGTGTCGCGCGGCGGATGCCCTACGACCTGATTGATCCGGGCTAATGCCGCCTTCGGGTCACCCAAGAGTCCCGTCGTATTCGGATAGCTGCGCCCGAGCTCCAACGGATCGGCATCGATCTGCACAACCGCGGTATCGCGCGGCGGCACACGCCAGTTCAAGGTGACTTGGTCGCCGGTGTCGCAACCAACGAAGAGCACGAGCTCGGCGCCGTGAACGATGCGGTTCGTCGGTGGCGCGGAGTAGCTGCCGGCAACACCGGCCGAAAGCCGATGCCGGGTCGGAATGAGGCCGCGTGCCCCGAGCGTGGTGGCGACAGGTGCGGCCAGCGCCTCGGCCAAAGCGAGAAGCTCCGGCCCCGCCCGCGAGGCCGCAGCCCCGTCACCCGCGACGATGGCAACGCGCCGGGCGGCGGTCAGTGCACCTACGGCGCGCTCGATGTCGGCGGCATCGGCCACCGGCCGGTGCGCCGGGATCTGGCGTGCCTCGGCGTCGATGACCGGGGGCTCCGCGGTCTGGCCGAGCTCGATCACATCGCCCTGCAGCCCACAGAAATCGAGATGGGTCGGACGCGGCGTGTCCGCTAGCGCGGCGCGCCAGGCGTGACGCAGGAGGCGTGGCAGCTCGGCGGTGGAATCGACCGGACTGGAGAACTTCGTCACCGCAGCGAAGAGCGGCGCGTGAGCAATCTCCTGATAGGCGTTGCGGTGCTGGAAGGACGGCTCCTTGCGCCCAGTCAGCGCAATGACCGGACTGCGCCCGAGAAAGGGATCCTGCAGCCCGGAAGCGAGGTTGGCCGCACCGACCGATTGCGCCATGCACACCGCGGGACGGCCGGCGATGCGGGCATACCCGTCGGCCATATAGGCCGCCGCCTTCTCGGTGTGGGCGAGGACATGGGTCACACCCAAATCTCCGAGCTGGAGCAAGGTGCGGCGCAGCACCAACTCGACAAAGAAGACATGCGTCGTGCCGGTCCCGGCCAGTGCCCGCGCCAGCCATTCGGCCCCGTTCATCGCCCCGGGCATCGATCGTGGTTCGCTCAATTCCGTTTCCTCCCGCTCACAAGGTCAGGCCGCCATCGACAATGACGGTCTGGCCGGTGATCATCGCCGCGCCGGCGCACAGGAAGAAGATCGTCTCGGCGATGTCCTCGGGCTTGCATGCCCGTTTGAGCGGCGTCCGCTCCACCGCGGCGCGCTTCCTATCCTCCGGCCAGTCCTTCTGCCAGGGGCTGTCGACATGACCCGGCGCCACCGCGTTGACCCGGATCTCCGGCGCCAGGCTGCGCGCCAGGCTGCGCGTCAGATTGATCAGCCCCGCCTTGCTCGTCGCGTAAGGAATGCTGCTGCCCGACCCCATCACACCGGCGATCGAGGCGGTATTGCAGATGGCGCCCCGCGCCAGTTTGAGCGCGGCAACCGCGGCATGAGCGCAGCGGAACGGGCCGATCAGGTTGGTCGTCAGAATGGTCGACCAGAAATCCTCGGTTAGCGCGTCGAGGTCAGCAAACGGGATCGGCGTCGGCGTGGCCGGCGTTCCGGCGTTGTTGACAAGAAAGTCGAGCCGGCCGAGCGCGTCGACGGCGCTCGTCACCATCCGTTCCGCCTGCCCCGGCTGCGAGACGTCGCCGGGTGCGGCGAGCACCCGCCAGCCCTGCACCTTGAGGCGCTCGACCTCGCGTGGTCCGCGTGGGTCGTCGGGCAGGTGATTGAGCGCCACGGCGGCGCCGTTGCGGGCGAAGACTTCGGCGGTGGCGAGCCCGATGCCCGATGCGGCGCCGGTCACAAGCGCGGCTTTTCCGGAGAGATCCGCACTGATCATTAGCGGCAGCCTTCCAAGGGGTCGACGATGAGAGCAACAGGATGACCCCGTCGCTCCCCCTGTCAAGCCGCCGGCGTTTTGTGTTATCGGTCGTCGCCATCGCAGCCAGGGAGCAGGGACATGGAGACGACCGAGGCTATGAAAACCGAGCTGCTGTCGCGATTACCGTCACGCCTGCATCATCATGCCTTCGTGGTGCGCGACCATGAGGTCAACCGCCGCTTCTTCGAGGATCTTCTCGGGATCCCGCTGGTGGCGACCTGGTGCGAGAAGAACTTCAGCGCCGAGCTGCAGAAGGAGATCGAATTCTGCCATACTTTCTTCGGCATGGAGGACGGCAGCGCCCTCGCCTTCTTCCAGTTCGCCGACCCGGAAATGTACGCGCTGTGCCAGGCCGAGCGGCCGCCGAAGATCGGCCGTTACGACCACATCGCGTTCAAGGCCGAGCCCGAAACCTATGACGAGCTGAAGCGTCGCCTCGAGCGGGCCGGCGAGAAACATCGCGAGAGCAATCACGGCTATTGCAAGTCGATCTATGTGACATCGCCTGACGGGCTGGTCGTCGAATTCACTGAGGACCCGCCCGACGTGGCGCAGATCGATGCCGCCCGCCGAGCCGATGCGCACCGGGAACTGGCCCGCTGGATGGCCGGCGACCGCGGCACTAACAACGAGCTGCGCGGCCGCGCTTTCTGATCCGAGACCGCTATTCCGAGGTCCATAGCGCGGCGCGAGATGGAGGCGGGGAAAGTGCTAGTGCACCGGCTCAAACAGATGATTCAGGGCCGGGGGGCGAATGCCATGGATCATGCCAAATTGGTATTGTCATATTGACAAGCAGCGACTCGTGTGATATATTTACAACATTAAAGCCGAGCAAACGATGCGCTGAATCGTCCAACAAGAGATCGTTCGATTGTGATCACCGCAACCAGGAGAGCCGCAAAACCGCGGCGCTCCCGCTGTTATTTGCCTCGCCAAACCGTCCCCGGTCCAGGATCTCTGCGGCTGGGGGAATGCCGCTCGCTGTTAATTTCCTGCAGAAACAGCAAAAACAGCGAAAACGCCCACGTACTGATCGGTTTCCGGTCGGGAGACAACCCGATCGATTATCGGTTCCCAGGGAGCCGATTACGAATTGCCGGTGCCGCTGATCATCGCTCATCGCCTTCCATTCTCGACGGCGCCCGCTGTCGCGAGGAATTTGCCGTTCCCATCGGTGACTGCGGGCCTATCGGGTTGCGCCGCGGTGGTGATTTTGATCGTCCACCGACCCTGTCCATTCCGCAGTATTTGACCGGCTTGTTCCATGCGCTTTAGCGCCGTTTCCGTTCGCTCGGGAAGGTAATCGATGGCTTTGGCGATCTGGGTTGCCGACATTGTCTGACCGGAAAACGACAATTCACGCAAGATGAGTTGGCGTATGTCCCGCCGCACCCGTCTGCGACGAAGCTCCCTGGGACCAAGCCCATCGGAAGAGGAAGCGGCATCGCCGACAGAAACTGCCCCGACGAGCATCTCCATCGCCGCGCGAAACCCCTCCTGCCGCGCCTGAATCAGCATGGCTTCCTCGGCTTTTTGTTCGCTCAGCGCGAGTGCTGCCCGTCGATCTGCCTCCATCGTGTCCAAATAGGCACGAGCCTGCTCAAGTGGTGTCGGCATCAAATCTCCCCCTTTTTCCGGTGGGCTAGTGCCCTACAAGAGATCGGGCAACATAACACTCATCTAATCCGGGGGTTCCAGGTGCGACAGCGTGTCACGTTTCCTCTGATTTCCTCATTAGTTGTAACCCCCGGTTGAGGAAGGAAACTGTCGAGCTGGACGATCCGCACATCCTTGTGAATAACGCAGCCGGCGACCCCGGCGGGTTTCGCCCTGCGCCTGATGGCGATCTCCTCACCTTCGGCTTCCCGCAGAACTCCACAGAGATCGTCCTGGACAGCGGCGATGCCCGTCATGGCCGCCCCCGGACGGCCGGCCCTTGCGGGAACCCCGGCTCACCCCCCGAACGGATCGCGCTTGATTAGCTTGTGCTCGAATAGCGCCGCGATCTCGGAGAGATCGGTATTCTCGGAGACCGAGACGACGCCCGAGGTCATCACCTCGCTGACCTTCTTGCCGTGCGACTTGGCGAAATCTTCGGCGAGCGCGCTCGCTCCGGTCACGGCCAAGCTGCCGCCTCAGAAGCTGTGGAGAAACAAGACGTAGAGACCCCCCGAGAGCATCATCGCCACCGGCAACGTCAGCACCCACGCCAGTACGATGTTGCGGAGGGTCGATAGCTGGAGGCCGGACCCGTTGGCCGACATGGTTCCGGCGACCCCGGACGACAGAACATGCGTCGTCGAGACCGGAAGACCATACATGTCGGCCGCGGCAATGGTACCGGCCGCGACGAGCTCGGCGGCTGCCCCTTGACCGTAGGTCAAGTGGCTCTTGCCGATTTTCTCCCCGACCGTAATGACGATGCGCTTCCATCCGATCATCGTCCCGAGACCAAGCGCGATCGCGACACCGACCTTTACCCAGGTCGGAATGAATTTCGTGGCGCCGTCGAGCGACTGCTTGTAGGCGTTCAACGTCGCTATCTCGTCCGGCGCCAGATCGCTCTCCTTGTCCTTGACCAGAAGGCGCAACGCTTCCGAGGCGAGATACATGTCGTTGCGCGTGTTGCCGACCGCTGCGGCCGGGATCTTCGACAGCGATCCGTATTCCTTCACCTGCTTGTCGATCTCGCGAACCAGCACGGCGAGAGACGGGTAAGTGCCCTCGTTGATCTCGTGCTTTGAGACATAAGCCGTAACGGCAGGACGCGGGTTGCCGAGAACATCGTAACCCGCGGCTTTGGCCTGGATCACCGCCGCAGCAGCCGCGGAGGTGGTCTCGAACTGGGCGATCTGGCTGTCGGGTAACGCGCGATTGAGGGCGAAAGCCGTCGGCACGGTGCCGATCAGGATCAGCATGATCAGCCCCATCCCCTTCTGGCCATCATTCGAGCCGTGGGCGAAGCTGACGCCCGTGCAGGTAAAGATCAGAAGGCCCCTGATCCACCAGCTCGGCGGCCGATCGGTCTGCGGGGCGCGATAGAGTTCGGGCTGCCGGATCAGAATTTTCATGCCGAGCAGCAGGACCGCCGAGAGGATGAACCCCACGACGGGGGAGAACAGCAGCGCCTTGCCGACTGCCGTCGCCTGCCCCCAGTCCACACCGGAGGTGCCGCTTTGCCCGCGCACCAGCGCATTGGCGACGCCGACGCCGATGATCGAGCCGATCAGCGTATGCGAGCTCGATGCCGGAAGGCCCAGATACCAAGTACCGAGATTCCAGATGATCGCGGCGATCAGCAACGCGAAGACCATCGCAAACCCGGCCGAGCTCCCGACCTGTAGGATCAGCTCGACCGGCAACAGCGATATGATGCCGAAGGCCACCGCACCGCTCGACAGCAAGACTCCGAGAAAATTGAATGCGCCCGACCACACGACGGCGATCTCGGCCGGCAGCGAGTGAGTGTAGATGACTGTCGCCACCGCATTTGCGGTGTCGTGGAACCCGTTGACGAATTCGAAACCAAGCGCGATCAGCAACGCCACGAACAGCAACAAAATAAGGGAGAAAGGTCGTGGTCGTGGTGCCGCTCGCAGCGACGTCGGCATAAAGACTGTAGGCGACAAAGAGGAGACCCGCCCCAAGCATCAAGAAGAAGATGATGGCGGTACGCGGATCGAGCCCGCGGTCGAGCGATGGACGCGCGGCTCTGACGCCGGTCTCGTCGCGCACGTGTATCGCAGTATCGGTCATGATCGTTGTCTCCCCCTCGCGGCGCAGCCGGCAACTAGGACGCTCTAATCTGATATTTCGATGACGCTTTGATGACGGTAAGGCAGGAGCGCCGCGACGCACCGGTAGCGTTCCCTCCCCGGCGAGCCGGGGAGGGTCGAGCTGGAGGCGGGAGGTGAGAGTGAGTGAGGCGGAAGGAGCGCCGCGTTATTTTGCCGCGACCGGGAGTTCCTCCGCATACATCTCGGGGAGCACGGTCTGGCGCCAGGTGTCGTGGCGCGGGAAGATCTTCTCGATCGCCCGAGCAGAGTAGTAGCTGGTATCGACACCCGGCGGGTCACCGCCCTCCTGCACCGTCTTGACGGCGTCGAGCAGGAGGCGCCGCGCGGCGATAATTGCGCGATCGGCGGGCCCCAAATGCTCCTTTGAGCGGTCGACGATCGGTCCCATGCCCTCTTGAACCGCGCGGTCTTGCGTATTGACGCCGTCGATCCCGGTGAAGGTCTCGGTCTTCTGGACCTGGCGGTCGATCATCCAGTTGTTGCGCTTGTTGCGGAACGAGCGGAAGTCCCCGGACTGCTCGACATAATCGGGGCCGTTGCCGTTGCCGCGTTCCATGCGGTCTTCGTCGCCCAGCCCCTGCTCGCCGAAACTGTACATCCAGTTCCACACCATGCAGTTTTCATCGTCGATCGGGACCCAGATATGCCCGGCGATGTTCGTCCGATCGCCGCCGCTCATGGCGCGGCCGATCTGCTGCGGCCGGATTTGCGTGAACGGCATGACGAAATGATAAGAGCGCACATAGGTCTTGTCATCGTCGAGCGGACGTATCCCGACATAGCGATAGCCATAATCGGTGACGTCGACCTCCAGGGTCGGCGCCTTTCCGCGGACGAACGGCCCCTGGACCGGAACGCCCGGACGGGTGGTGTTCGGCGTGATCGTCCGGTGCAGGATCGGAGCATGCGAGGTGTCGATGCCGCCTTCGAGCGCCTGCAACCAGTTGCACTCCTCCCACACCTTCGAGCAGTGCCGGTGGCTCTCGGGCACCTGCGTCCATTCGAATGCGGGCGGCGCCGGCATCCGCTCACGCGGCCCCATATAGGCCCAGATCACCCCACCCATCTCGGTTGTCGGATAGGCTGTAAGCCGGATCTTGTGGCAGAATTGCTCGGGCTCGTTCATCTGGTCGACGCAATTGCCGTCAACGTCGAACTTCCAGCCGTGGTAAATGCATCGCAGGCCCGATTCCTCGTTGCGTCCGAACCACAGCGAGGCGCGGCGGTGCGGACAGAACTCTTCGACGAGGCCGATGCGGCCTTGGCTGTCGCGAAAACCCACGAGGCGCTCGCCCAGCAGCTGCACCCGGACCGGCGGGCAATCCGGTTCCGGCAATTCGCGCGCAAGAAGCGCCGGGATCCAATATCGCCGCAACACGTCGCCCATCGGGGTCCCCGGCCCCGTCCTCGTCACCAGCTCGTTATCTTCACGTGTCAGCATAACGCCCTCCTCTTTCGAAACGGTCGGCGCAGCCACCGGCGCACCACCGACTCGCTACAGCCACATCGCGATCATCGGCCGATCCGTCCCGCGCGGCAAGAGCAAGTGAGGGAAAGCGGCGCACCCGGCTGCCGGCCGGCATGTCAGGGGAACAACCGCGAATGGTTCAGGTCTCCGATTGGTGCTAACATCGGCGCGTGCTCAAGTGCACGTCCGACGCGATTCCGAAAGACCCGGAACCGGCAATGCCGGGCAGAGAGGCTTCCATGAACGAGCCAGAGTTGCGAGACCTGATCGCGGCGGTAGCAGCGGGCCGGGTGTCGCGTCGGGTCTTTGTGCGCAGGATGGTGGGCCTCGGGCTGACGGCGCCCTTTGCCAGCCGGCTCCTGGCCCAAGCCGGGATGGCGCAAATGCCGAGCGAATTCGCCTACAGGCCGACCAAAGCCGGCGGCGGCGGGGCGCTCAAGCTGTTGTTCTGGCAGGCCCCGACGTTGCTTAATCCGCATTTCGCGGTTGGCACCAAGGATCAGGAGGGCTCGCGGATCTTCTACGAGCCGCTCGCAGGGTGGGATGCCGACGGCAATCTGGCGCCGTTCCTCGCCACCGAGATCCCGGATATCGAGAATGGCGGGCTGTCGCGCGACGGCACGTCGGTGACCTGGAGATTGAAGCAAGGCGTCAAGTGGCACGACGGCGAGCCGTTCACCGCCGACGACGTCATCTTCAACTGGGAATACGCCGCCGATCCGGCGACGGCGGCGACAACGATCGGTGCCTACCAGGACATCAAGGTCGAAAAACTCGATCAATTCACGGTCCGGGTTCATTTCCCGCAGCCGACACCGTTCTGGGCGGATGCCTTCGTCGCCACGCAGGGCATGATTCTGCCGAAGCACTTGTTCGAGGCCTATAAAGGGGCCAATTCGCGCGACGCGTCGACCAATCTGAAACCGGTCGGCACCGGTGCTTACCGCTTTGTCGATTTCAAGCCCGGCGATCTGGTCGCGGGCGAACGCAACCCCGACTACCACCTGCCCAACCGTCCCTATTTCGACACGATCGAGATGAAGGGCGGCGGCGACGCCGTCTCCGCGGCGCGCGCGGTCATCCAGACCGGCGAATACGACTATGCCTGGAACCTGCAGGTCGAGGACGAGATCCTGCGCAGGCTTGAGGCCGGCGGCGGCGCCAAGGGACGGGTCGAGATCACCGAAACCGGCGCCGTCGAGCATATCGAGCTGAACAGCACCGATCCGTGGACCGAGGTCGACGGCGAGCGATCTAGCATCAAGACCAAACATCCGCTATTGAGCGACCCGGCGGTTCGCGAGGCGCTCGGCATGCTGGTCGACCGCGACGCGGTGCAGAAATACATCTATGGCCGCACCGGCATCGCAACCGGCAATTACATCAACAACCCGCCGCGCTTCGTGTCGAAGACCACGCATTGGGAATTCAATATCGACAAGGCCAACGCGGTGCTCGACCAGGCCGGCTGGAAGCGCGGCTCCGACGGCATCCGCCAGAAGGACGGCAAGCGGCTGAAATTCGTCTATCAGACCTCGATCAACGGTCCGCGTCAGAAGAACCAGGCCATCGTCAAGCAGGCTTGCCAGAAGGCGGGCATCGAGGTCGAGCTCAAATCGGTGACCGCCTCGGTATATTTCTCCTCCGACGTCGCCAACCTCGACACCTATAAGCATTTCGTTGCCGATCTTCAGATGTTCACGGTGACGATGAACGAGCCCGACCCCAGCGAGTTCATGCGCCAGTTCCTCTCGTCCGAGATCGCCTCGAAGGCCAACAAATGGCAAGGGCGCAATACCACCCGCTGGCAAAGCCCCGAATTCGACGCTGCGTTCGAGGCGGCCAAGAGCGAGCTCGACCCGGTCAAGCGGGCGGCATTGTTCATTAAGATGAACGACATGGTGGTCGGCGATCACGCGGTGATCCCGGATGTCTACCGCCCGCGCGTCTTCGGGATGTCGCGCCAGCTCAGGGCTCCCATCAGCGGCTGGGACAACGATGTGTGGGACCTGCGCAACTGGTACCGCGAAACATGACCGCGCATCAAAAGAGACGCCGGCGCTATCCCCTAACCCTTTCCCTCATGCGGCTCATTCGGGGGAGGAAAGGGTCGCGGCAAAGGGCGAGAGGCACTCGCGAAGCGGGAGGGTGAGGGGCTTCCTCGCCGCGGTTAGGCGATGAGCCGATATCTTCTCAGGCGCTTGCTGATCGCGATACCGAGCCTGCTCGGCATCAGCATCGTGCTCTTCACAGTGCTGGCGCTCGCCCCCGGGGACCCGT
The DNA here is from genome assembly GCA_963796155.1 of uncultured Alphaproteobacteria bacterium. Lineage (GTDB taxonomy): Bacteria > Pseudomonadota > Alphaproteobacteria > ATCC43930 > CGMCC-115725 > AP-15. The sequence continues at coordinate 96,246 of CAWCKT010000007.1, forward strand.
TCGGCGATCTGGCGACCAACCCCAACGTTCCCCCCGAGGTGGGTGCTGCGCTGCGCGCAAAGTTCGGGCTCGATGACCCGATCGCGCTGCGTTACCTGCACTGGCTCGTGGCGATGCTGCATGGTGATTGGGGTTTCTCGTTCGTCAGCCGCGTGAATGTCGACACGTTAATCCTGCAGCGCCTACCCACCACCCTCTTCGTGATCGGCTCGGCGTTGGTCTTGTCGCTGCTGATTGCGCTGCCGGTCGGCGTCTTCGCCGCGGTGCGGTCCTACTCCTTCTTCGACCAGACCGTCAGCATGCTCGCGTTCATCGGCTTCTCTTTGCCGACCTTCTTTACCGGTCTTCTGTTCATCCTGGTGTTCAGCATCTATCTCGATTGGCTGCCCTTCGTATACCGCGCCGACATCAACGCGACCGGTTGGCATTGGTATTGGGAAGAGTTCAGGCAGGCGGTGATGCCGGTCACCGTGCTCGGGCTGGCGCTGGGCGCGTCGTGGACACGCTATGTGCGCTCCGCGGTCCTCGACGTGATCCGTCTCGACTATGTCACCACCGCTCGCGCGAAGGGACTCCCCGAGCTCATGGTCATCGTCAAGCACGTCGTCCGCAATGCGTTGATCCCGGTTGTCACATTGGTTGCGCTGGAGATGCCCGCGCTGTTCGGCGGCGCCATCGTCACTGAGCAGATCTTTCGCGTTCCCGGCATCGGCTCCTTGCTGATCAGCGCCATCCTCGCCAACGATACGCCGGTGATCATGGCGGTGACCTTCGTCTTCGCCTGCCTCGTGATCATCTTCAACCTGACTGCCGACATCCTCTATGGCTGGCTCGACCCACGCATCGCCTACCGCTAGCGCCGTGAGCGAGAGCACCGGCCGCGCCGAGCGAGGCTCGCCAGGCCTCGAAACCTGGCGGCGGTTTTGCCGGCACCGGATGGCGGTTGTCAGCACCGTCGTCCTGGGATTGATGCTGCTGGCGGTCGCATTCGGGCCGCTGTTATGGCAGGTGCCGATCAACGACATCGATTTCGGCGCGCACCTCGAAGGCCCCTCATGGAATCATCCCTTCGGCACCGATGATCTCGGCCAGGATGTGCTCGCCCGGATGCTCTATGGCGGCCGCATATCGCTCTCGGTAGGACTGGCGGCCATGCTGGTCGCGGTTATCGTCGGCACACTCATCGGTGCCATTGCCGGCATGTCTATTGGGGCGATCGATGCGGCACTGATGTGGCTCACCGATTTGTTTCTGTCGCTGCCGCCATTGCCGCTGCTGTTGCTGATCATCTACCTGTTTCGCGAGCCATTGACCCGGCTGGTCGGACCCCAGATCGGCACATTCATCCTGATCGTCGCGGTGATCGGCGGCTTCCGGTGGATGCGGGTAGCGCGGCTCGTGCGCGCGCAGTTCCTTTCCTTGCGGGAAAAGGATTTCGTCGAGGCGGCGCGCGCACTCGGCATGACCAGCCTGCGCCTGGTGGTAAGGCACATCCTGCCGAACTCATTGGGACCCGTCATCGTCGCCGGCACGATCGACGTCGCATTCGCTATCATTGCCGAATCGACCCTGTCTTTTCTCGGCCTCGGCTTCCCGCCCGATATACCCACTTGGGGCCGCATCCTGTTTGACGCCAAGGACTACCTCGATATTGCCCCGCATTGGGCGTTGTTCGCCGGCGGAGCGATTTTTCTCGCGGTGCTGTCGATCAACTTCATCGGCGACGGATTGCGCGACGCGCTCGATCCCCGGACATGATCTAAACACCGTGGGAGGCCACGAACCGACGCCACCCGGGGAACTGCTCTTCATCGATTTCCTTGCCGTCGCGCAGCAGACGCATAAGGCCGCGATCGACTTCCATGGCAGTGCCGCAGCGCAGACCGACCGAACGGATCTCCTCCGGTCCATCCAGCCGCCGAAGAATGACCCGGTTGAGGGCTTCGACCGAAGCTAGGGCGGGCTCCACCGGGATCGCGTCTCCGACGGCGCACAGCAGGAGGATATTGACCAAGAGATCCTCCGCCGAGACGGGGTCGGGCGCGAGCCCGACGAGACCGCGCGGACCCTCGGCAAGTGCCGCGACGATCGCCCGAGCCGCCGGGTTGTCGTAGGAATAGGCGCCCGCGGGGGTGGTAATCGAATAACCTATCGCAACGTCGGGGCGGGCGAGCGCAAAGTTGCTGGCCAAGAGGCTGTTGCGACGCTCTTCGGGATCCAGTTGCCGGTTGCCGCGGACGAAGACGTCGCGGCGGAAGCGTTGATCGAGTAAAAAGTCGCGGACCAGTTCGCGAGTGTCCTCATCAGCGATGGCGGCCAGGGTCTCGCGGGCCTTCTCGCTCAGCACCAACGGATCGAAGTTTTCGATCAATGTCGCAGAGCCGAGCGGCGCCAACCCGATCGTTTTCATCGCGGTCCTTACTTCGGTGACGTAAAGCGGCTGCCACGCGCGAGGCATGAATTCGTGAACCAGATAGGCCGGACTATAGTCCTCAGGCCTATGTTCGAGCTCGCTCACGATAAAGCTCGCCGTCAGCGCCGGCGCCTGGGCGTCGGCGAGAGAGCGGATGATTCCGGCTGCGGCGGCAAAGCGCGCGGCGCTGTCCCCGGGGGAGGTCCGGGCCAACTCGCGCACCAGCCGCTGAAAGGGCAGGTCGCGCGCCCAACCCGGCATCGCATTGTAGCCGACATAGACGAGCCCGCCGGGTTTGAGCCGGCGATCGACGAAGCGGTGCAATGCATGCTGGTTCGCCACATCGACCCAGGTGTAGACGCCGTGCATGACGATGTAATCGAAGAGCGGCAGATTGAGATCGAGCGCCGCCGCGAAATCGGCGACGTGAAACTCGACATTCGCGATCGCTGCCTCGGTTGCAAGGCGCCGGGCATGGTCGATGTGCGCCGGCATCGCGTCGATGCCGTGGAACGCGCCGTCGGGATGGGTCGCTGCGAGGATCGCGGCGGTCACCCCTTGGCCGCAGCCGATGTCGCACCACGCAAGGCCGTCTTCGCGGGCCGGCGGCTCGACCCCGGCCACCAGCGCCACATGATCGAGCCAGGCCGGTGCCAGCATCGGCTTGAAATCGCGCAGGTACGGAATATCGATCGCGTAGCCGTCAAGATCGGTCGTCATCGGTCCCTTCGCAGCGCGGGTCGGGTCGTCTAGTCATATTCTCGGCGCGGTCACCACGGAAGTCGTCCATCTCGCGGATACCAGTAACACTGGTGAAATAAGCATCCGTATTTTGACCATGATTTCGCCAGCCTGGCTCATGCGTCCGCTTCGTCTGCCGCCGGGAGTCCGAGGCGCCTGGTGATCGGATTTCGACCCATTGATCCGTTTGCGTGTGGATGGAGCTGCGTACCGATTGGATAAAGGTAGTTTCCAAGTCTATAATGCCGTCGTCGTCCGATTTCGTCGATCGGCCGTGCGTTGCACGGGCAGCGTAGCCTCAAGCGCCTGTGCAGTTCCCGCGTTTCGGTGAAGCGGACTGGAGTGCCAAGCCAATGATCGAGGAACCAACGCCACCGGATCCTTTCAGTTTCGGAAAGAAAAGCTCCGCTGGAAGACGCCGGCCCTCCCGGCATCTGGTGAGCCTGATAATTTTTGCTGCCATCTTACTTATAATTGTCCTGATAGCCATCGCCGGTACGCTAGTGAAATGGCTGTGGATGCGGCAGCTCGACTACGCCGGCATCTTTTGGACTCTTCTGTCGGTCCGGTGGACGATGTTTTTCGCGTCCTTCGTCTTCGCCTTTCTGTACCTGTGGGTTAATTTCCGTCAGGCGATCAGAAACAGCGCCGGTTTCGGCGGGGTCGGTTCGACAGGGTGGTCCGCCTTTCTCGACGAAACGGATCCCCTCGGACAAATCGGTATCGGTGTTTCCCCCAGGCTTTTCAGGCTGGCGGCCGTCGCCGGCAGTGCCGTCGTCGCCTTGTTCTTTGCGCTGGGTTTCCAAGCGCAATGGGATACTTACCTGCGCTTTCGTTACGGTGGCTCGTTCGGAGTGTCCGATCCTCTCTTTGGGGTCGATGTCGGGTTCTATCTCTTCCATCTCCCGTTTTACGCGCTGTTGCAAAGCACTCTGATGATGCTGACAGTGCTCGCGCTCGCGGGCGCCGTTATGGCCTACATGTTTTTCGGAGCACTGCGGCTGAGCGGCGGCCCGATCCAGGCGAGCCGGAAGGCCACGTCGCATCTGTCCGTGCTTCTTTTCATTTTGGTGGCCAATTGGGGGTGGGGTCTGTACCTGGACCACTACAATCTGGTCTATTCGACTTTGGGAATCGTCTACGGAGCGGGCTATGCGGCCGATCATGTGACAAGGATCGCCCTGTGGATCATGGTCGGCGTCTCGGCGGTGGCGTGTACGCTGCTCGCGCTCAATTTCTTTCGCCCGCGATTTCGAGCGCTGATCGTCGGATCCGTCGTCTACGTGGCCCTCTATGTCATCGCGGTCCTGCTGTTTCCCGCCTTGTTCCAAAAGTTCATTGTGGAGCCGAGCGAGCTGGCGCTCGAGACCCCCTATCTGAAGTATTATATCGAGTTCACGCGGAAAGCCTACCAGCTGGACGCCATCCAGGAAACCGCATATCCCGCCCTGGCCGACTTGACGCCCGCGATGATCGCGAGGAATGAAGACACAATCCAGAACATTCGTCTGTGGGATTCGCGACCGTTGCTTCAGACTTATCGCCAGACGCAGGCGATACGCCTCTATTACCAGTTCTATGACGTCAACACCGACCGTTACCACCTGGCGGACGGCTATCATCAGGTGATGCTGTCTTCCCGAGAACTCGCGCCGGAGCTTCCCGCGAAAGCGCAAACCTGGGTCAACCAGTACCTGCAGTTCACCCACGGCTATGGCGTGGTCATGAATTTCGTCTCCAAGATCTCCGGGGAAGGGTTTCCGCGATATCTTCTCGAGAATGTCCCAGCCGAATCGGCGTACGGCCTGGGTATGATCCAGCCGTCGATCTACTACGGAGAGTCGATGCCGGGATATCGGATCGTGGCGACCGGGATCAAGGAATTCGACTACCCCAAGGGTAACGACAATGTCTATACCAGCTACAATGGAAAAGGTGGCATTCCGCTCGACAGCTTCTGGAAGAGGATCTTGTTCGCCTGGACCCAAGCCGACGTCAACATTCTGCTGACCGCCTATCTAGAGCCGGAGAGCAGGATTCAGATCTGGCGGGACGTTCACGAGCGCGTGGCCCAGATCGCGCCGTTCTTGCGCCTCGACGGGGACCCTTACCCGGTGCTGAGCGATGGCAAGCTATACTGGATTCAGGATGCCTACACGGACTCAAATCAATTTCCCTACGCGGATCCCCACGGGGCCGGCTTCGGGGAAAGCCTCAATTACATTCGAAACTCGGTGAAGGCCGTCGTCGACATGTACGACGGGACCGTCGGTTTCTACGTCATGGATCCCAAGGATCCAGTGCTGGCTGTCTACCGGAAGGCGTTTCCCGGTGCATTTAAAGACCTGGACCAGCTCTCGGCGGATCTGCATAAGCACCTGCGCTATCCTGAGGATCTCTTCGCCGTCCAGGCCGACCAGTACAGAACCTTTCACATGACGGATCCTCAGGTTTTCTACAACCGGGAGGATTTGTGGGTGGCTCCCAAGGAGAGGTACGCGGGCCAGGTGCAGCCGATGCAGCCTTATTACATCCTGATGAAGCTTCCCGGCAGCAACGAGCTTCAGTACCTCCTGATGACCCCCTTCACACCGCAAAACCGCGACAACATGATCTCCTGGGTGGCCGCCAAGTCCGATTTTCCTGACTACGGAAAAATGCTCTTTTACCAGCTCCCCAAGGAGAAGCTGGTTTACGGGCCCAGCCAGATCGAGGCGATGATCGATCAGAACACGACCATTTCGCAGCAGCTCACCCTCTGGGACCAAAGAGGGTCGAGGGTGATTCGCGGGACACTGATCGTCACTCCGATCGAGAACTCCTTCCTGTACGTGGTACCGGTGTACCTCACCGCCGAAGGGACGAACCTTCCGCAGCTGAAGCGCGTCATCGCCGTTGCGGGCGACAAGGTCGTGATGGAGCCCACGCTCGACGAGGCGATCAACGGCCTCTTCGGTACCCAGCAGCCTGTGACGGCATCGTCGCAGCCGCCCAACACCGGGCAACCCGCCTTGGAGCAGGCAAGGACGCAGTTAGAGGAGGCTCGAAAGGCAATTCAGCAAGGGGACTGGGCAAAATTCGGAACGGCGATGGAGGGACTCGAGCACCAGCTGACCGGGCCGGCGGCACGCTAGGGTGCGACACTCCAGGATCATCGCAGCCAGAGAACGCCGGAAACAGCGACAACCGGGCAGGCGGGGCCTTCGAGCGGACCGGAGCGCCCACGGACCTCCGCGAGCAGTCGCCCTTTGTAATTTCCTGCGGAAGCAAGCACCAGGGGTCGGAGGATCGCGTTTAGCTTTGACAAATTGCATATTATATGCTATTTGCGCAACATGGACCAACGCAATGCGCGTCTGGCGATGCGGTCTTTGCCGGTCTATAGCGAGCCGGCGCTCGGCTGCCCGCTGTTTTCGGCTTCGCCGGATCGCGGATTCTCCAGGTTTTCCGCGGGGGAGATGTTAACGTTCGCTGATAATTTCCTGCAGAAACAGCAAAAACAGCGAGACCGCCGGTTCGGCGTCGACGGCGGCTGGTGGGCGGGTAGTGGCGCGCCGGGCGCCAAACCAAGTCACTACCGGGCCGGAGGCCCGCAACCCGGGCGAACCGCGCCGCAAGGTCGGGGCGGCGGAGCACGGCAGATGAGGCAGAGATCCGGAATAAATGCTATGCTGCATATTAGGTTGTCGAACGGATCCGTTGCGGTATGAGAGCCCCTGAGGAGGGCCAGGTGGCAGACGCCCAGGTCGTCGAACGAAAGCTCGCGGTGATCTTCGCTGCCGACGTTGCCGAGTACAGCCGCCTGATGGGGCTGGACGAAGTCGGCACCCTACGGACGCTTCAAGCGTACCGGGCGATCGTCGATCGACTGATCCATACCCATCACGGTCGAATATTCAATACCGCCGGCGACAGCGTGATGGCCGATTTCGCCAGCCCGGTGGACGCGGTCGAGTGCGCGGTTGGGGTGCAAGAGGCGATCGCCATAGAGAACGGCAGCCGCGCCGCGGGCGACCAGATGTGGTTCCGAATCGGCGTCCATCTCGGGGACGTGATCGTCGAGGGGGCGAATCTCTTTGGTGACGGCGTCAACATCGCGGCCCGGCTGGAAGCGCTTGCCGAGCCTGGGGGGGTTTGCCTCTCGGGTGCGGTGCGCGATCAGGTCGGAACCAGGCTGCCGGTCACGTTCACACCTCTCGGCGAGCAGCGGGTCAAGAACATCGCCCAGCCCGTGCGGGCCTTCAAGGTCGCCGGAGCATCCGACGGCCGGCCGGCAATGTCGGGTGTGCGATGGGTATCCCTCCGCACTCGTATCCTCGGTGGCGCAGCCGTTGCGGTGATCCTGATCGCCGGCGGCGCCGGCGCGTGGTGGCTAGGGCACGGCCGGCAGCCCGAACCCAAGGCGCAGCTGGAGACGGCGACGGCGGCGCGCACGCCGGTTCAACCCTATTCGGCTCCGCGGTTGTCGATCGCCGTGCTGCCATTCGCCAATTACAGCAACGATCCGCAGCAGGAGTACTTCGTAGACGGGATAACCGAGGATCTCACGACCGACTTGTCGCGCATCCAGGGAAGCCTGGTGATCGCCCGCAACACGGCCTTCACCTACAAGGGCAAGCAGCTCGATGCCAGGCAGATCGGCCGAGACCTTGGTGTGCGCTATGTCCTCGAGGGAAGCGTCCAGAGGTCGGGCAACCAGGTCCGCGTCAACGCCCAGCTGGTCGATACCGAAACCGGTGCGCATCTCTGGGCGGATCGTTTCGACCGCAATATCGGCGATCTGTTCGCCCTGCAAAACGAGATCACGGCGCGAATTGCTCGCGCGCTGCAATCGCAGCTTCCGATCGCCGAGGCCAGCCGTCCGATCGAGCATCCCGACGCGCTGGATTACGTGCTGCGCGGGCGTGCCCTCTTGGCGCGGCCGATCTCGAAAGAAAACTACGACGAAGTGGTGAGCCTTTTCGAGACCGCGTTGGCGCTCGATCCGAAAGCGCCCGATGCAGCCGGTTGGTTGGCAATCGTCCTTGCGGTGCGTGTCTTCGACGAACTGAGCAATTCCCCGGAGGTCGACCTGCAACGGGCGGAGAAGCTGGCGGCACAGGCGTTAGCGGATTCACCCAACAGCGCGATTTCGCATATGGCCATGGGCCAGGTGTTCCGCGCGGAATCGCGGTGCCGGGAAGCCATCCCCGAATTCGAGACGGCGATCGCGATCGATCGCAGCCGCGCCCCTGCCTATGCGCATATCGGCTGGTGCAAGTTTTTGACCGGGTCGGTCGACGAGGTCATTCCGAATTTCCAGCAGGCGATCCGCCTCAGTCCGAACGAACCCGGCATCGCGCTTTGGTATGGTCGGCTCGGGATCGTCGAATTGCTGCAATCGCACACCGACGAGGCGCTGACATGGTTGGAGAAGGCGAACGAGGAAAACCCGCGTCTGCCGGTCGTCCATGCCTACCTTGCCGCCGCCTATGCTCTCAAAGGCGAGACCGTACGCGCCCGGGCCGCACTTGCCGAGGCCCAGCGGCTGAGCCCTCTTTATGCGAGCCTGGCAAGCGTGGAGAAGTCGAACTGGTTTGACGAGCCAAAAATCCGCGCCCTGGCCGAAGGAACCTATTTCGCCGGGCTGCGCAAGGCCGGACTGCCCGAGGAGTGAAGTTGCTGCACCGGCTCGCGGCGACCGTTTGAGGGCCGCCTCGTGAACAAGATTAATGTAATCGGCTTTGCGTCCGTGCTGCTGCTGGCGGCGCCCGGTGCAGTGGCGCAACAGGGAGCGGCCCACAAAGCCTGCGAAGCAGACATCAGGCAGGCGTGCGGCGGAGTGAAACCGGGCGACGGCCGGATCACGGGGTGCGCGAGGGAACATTTCAGCCAACTCTCCGCGCCGTGCCAGAACGCACTGATAGATACCGTAACGATTACGAAGGCTTGCAAAGCGGACTACCAGCGAAAATGCGCCGGTGTCGAGCCAGGCGGCGGACGCAGCCAGGCCTGCATGAAGGAGCATTTCGTGGAGCTTACCGAGTCCTGTCAGAACGCGCTGCTGCTTGCCAAGCTCCAGCGGCAATAGCCTCACTCGGGGTGAAGCCGAACGCGCCGCGAGCGTGGTGGGTCCGCCGGTCGCGGCGAAAAGCGCCGACGGCGCTCCTCGCGCGCGATCAGCCAAAAGGCTAGCGACACCAGCACAAAGACGCCGGCAAGAAACAACGCCGCCAGCGCGTTGACCTCGGGGCTGACGCCAAGGCGCACGCTCGAGAACACCGCCATCGGCAGGGTCGTCGCCGACGGGCCGGTGACAAAGCTGGCGATGACGAGATCGTCGAGCGACAAGGTGAACGCCAGGAGCCAGCCCGAGACCAAGGCCGGGCTGATGCCGGGCAGGGTGATCCGGGCCAGCACCGTCCAAGGACGCGCGCCGAGGTCGAGTGCCGCCTCTTCGAGCGTGCGGTCGAAGCCCGCCAATTGGGCGCGCACCAATACCGAGACAAAACACGCGCCAAATGTCGCGTGCGCAATCGTAATGGTCATGACGCCCCGGCTCTGCGGCCAGCCGATCAAGGTTTCGCCGGCGACAAACAACAACAGCAGCGAGAGGCCGAGGATCACTTCCGGCACGACGAGCGGCGCCATCAATGCGAACCCAAACAGCAGACGTCCGCGAAAATGTGTAAAACGCGCCATACTGAATCCGGCGAGGGTGCCGAGCACCAGCGACAAGCTCGCCGCCATCGCCGCGACCTCGAGGCTCGTCACCGCCGCGCCGCGGAAGCCCTCGTTCTTCGCGAGCTCGCCATACCAGCGTGTCGAGAACCCGGCCCAGACGGTAACCAGCCGTGACGCGTTGAACGAGTAGACAACCAGCAGAACAATCGGCGTGTATAGAAAGCCAAAGCCGAGCACCAATGTTCCGGCCCGCAAGGCCGTCTCGCCGCGGCCTTGCCTCACAGCGAGCGCTCCTGGTCGAGGAATTTCTGGGCGAGCAGGATCGGAACGGCCAGCGCGGCGATGAGCACCACGGCAACCGCCGAAGCGACGGGCCAGTCACGGTTGTTGAAGAACTCGTCCCACAGCACCTTGCCGATCATCAAGGTGTCGGGTCCGCCGAGCAGGTCGGGGATCACGAATTCGCCGACCGCCGGGATCAGCACGAGGAGCGAGCCGGCGGCGATCCCCGGCAATGACAGCGGCAACGTCACGCCGAGAAAAACCCGGAAGGGCCGCGCCCCGAGATCCGCCGCCGCTTCGATCAGGCTCTCGTCGAGCGCCGACAGGCTGCCGTAGAGCGGCAGAATCATGAACGGAAGGTAGGAATAGACGAGACCGAGCTCGACCGAGAACTCGTTGTTGAGCAGGGGCAGCGGGGCCGCGATCAGTCCGGTCGCGATCAGCAATTCGTTGAGGAGGCCGTTCGGCTTGAGGATCGCGATCCAGGCATAAACGCGGATCAGAAAGCTCGTCCAGAACGGGAGCACAACGAGGAACAGCAGAAGCTGCCGCCAAGCCCCGGGCGCGCGCGCGATGGCATAGGCGATCGGGTAGCCGAGGACGAGGCAGAACGCCGTTGCCAGCGCCGCATTGCCGAGCGCGCCCAGATAGGCGCGCAGGTAAAGGTCGTCGCTCGCCAGCAGAGCGAAATTCGCCAATGTCGCGTGAATTTTGGTCCCACTGCCGCCGCTGCCGAGGAGCGGCGTATACGGAGGTATCCCGATCGCGCTCTGGGCCAGGCTGATCTTCAAGACGATCAGCAGCGGGAAGAGGAAAAACAGCCCGAGCCAGAGAAAGGGCAGACCGATCAGCGCCAGCCGCCCGAGCCGCCCGATCCCGATCACCGGGTGATCACCACCCCGTCATCGGGTGACCAGCTCGCCCAGACAGCCATGCCGCGGCCAATGCTACCGGCATCGGTGCTCGGCAGCCGGGCCTTCAGCAGGCGCCCTTCTGCCGCTGCGAGGTGCACGATCGAAACCCCGCCGAGATAACCGATCGACGACACCGTTGCGGCGACCGAGAACCCGGCCGGCGGCTCGCACCACAGTTGCAGCTTTTCCGGCCGCAGCGCGAGCGTTGCCGCGGTGCCCTGCGGCAAGGCGGTGCCGGAAGGAAGCGGGACCGGCTGATCCAGCCCGGCCACGCTGAGAGCCAGACAATTAAACCCGGCAGTCAGCTCGCCCTCGAACAAGTTCACCTCGCCGACGAAATCGGCGACAAAGCGCGAGACCGGCCGCTCGTAGATCTCCGCCGGGGTGCCGATCTGGACGAGACGCCCCCGGCTCATCACGGCGATCCGCGTGGCCGTGCTCAGCGCCTCCTCCTGGTCGTGGGTGACGACGAGGAAGGTGATCCCGACGCGCTGCTGGATGCCGATCAGCTCGAGCCGGGTCTCGGCGCGCAGCTTGCGGTCGAGTGCCGCGAGCGGTTCGTCGAGCAGCAGCAGCTTGGGCATCTTGGCGAGCGCGCGCGCCAGGGCCACGCGCTGCCGCTGACCGCCCGACAACTCGTGCGGGCGACGCCCGCCATAATGCGACATCTGGACTAGTGCCAGCATCTCGCCCACGCGGGCGGCGATGCGCCGGCGGTCCATTCCTTCCTGGCGCAAGCCAAAGGCGATGTTGCCCGCCACGTCCATGTGCGGGAAGAGCGCATAGGACTGGAACATCATATTGACCGGCCGCACATAGGGCGGCAGTGCAGTTACGTCCGCGCCGTCGATTACGATACGGCCGCGGTCGGGGGTCTCGAACCCGGCGATCATCCGCAGCAGGGTCGTCTTGCCGCAGCCCGAAGGCCCCAGCAACGCGAAGAGCGCGCCGCGCTCGACGGTCAAAGAGACGTCGTCGACCGCTGCGACCGCGCCGAACCGCTTCGAGGCTCCGGCGATTTCGAGCAGCGCCATCCGAGCGATCACCGCCCCGATTTGAGCCGCGTCCAGGCGCGCGTGCGCGCCCGCTCGTAGTCCGGCGGCGCCGGGAGATCGACATAAAACCGCCGGCGCACATCGGCCGGCGGGTAGACCGCCGGGTCGTCGCGGATCTCGGGTTTGACGAGTGCGGTCGCCGGCAAATTCGGGTTCGGATAGGAGACCGCGTTGCTGATGTCGGCGATCACCGCTGGACGCAGCAGGTAGTCGATAAAACGCAGCGCGTTTTCTGGATGGGGCGCATCGGCGGGTATCCCCAGCATGTCGACCGACATCATCGCCCCTTCCTTCGGGACGCGGAAGCCGATCGCCACCTCGTTCTGGGCCTCGCGCGCCCGGTTGCGCGCCTGCACCACGTCGCCCGAATAGCCGAGCACCGCGCACAAATCGCCATTGGCGAGATCGTTGATGTATTGCGAGGAATGGAACTTGCGGACGTAGGGACGGATCTTTTCGAGGGCAGCGTAGGCCTTGTCGAGGTCGCCGAGATCGCGGCTCTTCGGATCGAGCCCGAGATAGGCGAGCATCGCCGGAAAGACCTCCTGCGGGGTGTCGAGGAGCGAGATGCCGCACGGGGCGAGCTTCGCGGCAACCGCCGGATCGAAGATCAGCGCCAGGCTCTCCACCGGCGCCGTCTCGCCTAGAGCCGAACGGACCTGCGTCTCGTTATAGCCGATCCCGGTGTCGCTCCACAGATAGGGCACACCATGCGCGTTGCCCGGATCGGCCGCGGCGACCAGTTCGAGGATGCGCGGATCGAGGTTTTTCCAATTCGGCAATCTGGCCTTGTCGAGCGCCCGGTAAACTCCGGCCGTGATCTGCCGCGCCATGAACGGGCTCGCCGAGGGGACTACGACATCGTAGCCCGACCGGCCGGCCAGCAGCTTCGCCTCCAGCACCTCGTTCGCGTCATAGACGTCATAAGTGACCTTGATGCCGGTCTCGGTCTCGAATTTCGGGATCGTGTCCGGGGCGATGTAATCCGACCAGTTATAGACATTGAGCTGCGGTTCCTCGGCGGCTGCAACGCCGGCGCCAAGTAGGGCGGCGAAGGCAAGGATCGAGGCATCCGACAGATGGCAGCGCCATATACCCGGCCATACAACAGCCGCGCCGGACATTGTCAACGGCCGACTTCCACTCGCGCGCCCACCCGTTCGGTCTTGAAAAAATCCTCGGTGAGGCCGCAGGACTGTTATCGTGAAACGGACCAAACCGCGAGAGAGATCGACGGCATGCCCGGCTCCCACGACGTCCCGCCCGCTACCCTCGATTGTGCGCTCGAAGTCGGTCCGACCGACTGGCAGGGCCCGGCGTTTTATCAGCTGCTGACGGCCCTGGTGGTGCCGCGGCCGATCGGCTGGATCTCGACCATGTCGTGCAGCGGCGTCAGGAACCTGGCTCCCTATTCTTACTTTAATCTGATGGGGAGTGATCCGGCCTACGTCGCGTTCGGCTCGACCGGCGTCAAGGACAGCCTGACGAACCTCCGTGAGGTGCCCGAGTTCGTCGCCAACATCGTCACGATGCACGTGCTGGAACGGATGAACTTCACTTCCGGCGACTTTCCGCGCGACGAGGACGAGTTCGGTTGGGCCGGGCTGACACCGGTGCCGGCGGCGAAGGTGCGGCCGTTCCGCGTTGGTGAAGCCAAGGCGCACCTCGAATGCGAGGTTGCGCAGATCGTGACCGACCGCAACACCAACATCGTGCTGGGCCGCATCGTGCACGCTCATGTCGATCCGTCGGTCTGGCGGAACGGGCGCATCGATCCCCAGCTGCTCGACCCGGTGTGTCGTTTGTCGGGCTCGGGTTATGCCGCGCTCGGCTCGCTGGTCAACGTCCAGCGCCCGCAATGGAAGAACATCGAGGGCACCCGCGGGCAGGAGGCGATGCCGCGCGCCGAGCGCCGCGGGACGGCGACGTGACGGTCTTTCACCTGCTGCGACATGGAGAGCCGGCGATCTTCGGCCGGCTCAACGGGCGCCTGCCCGGGGTCGGACTGTCCGAGAAAGGCCGCGCCGAAGCCGCCATGCAGGCGGGACGGCTCGCCGGCGAAAAGATCGAGGCAATCTATTCGAGCCCGCTGCAGCGCACACGCGAGACCGCCGAGATCCTCGCAGAGCGGCTCGGTCTGCCGATCGGGTACCGCGAGGACGTGATCGAAATCGACTACGGCGAGTGGACCGGGCTGACCTTCGACCAGATCCGCCAGGACGAGCGCTGGCAGATGTGGAGCCGCTCCCGCAGCATCGCCGCGGTGCCCGGCGGCGAAAGCTGGCGCCAGGTGCAGGAGCGCGTCGTCGGAGCGCTGTTCGATCTGCATCGGGCCCATCCCGGCGGGAGCCGTGGTCACCGTCAGCCATGGCGACGTGATCCGGGCCGCGCTGCTGTTTGCACTCGGCATGCCGCTCGATTTCTACTCGCGGATCGAGATCGCCTTCGCTTCGCTCAGCACGATCCGGCTCGACGGCTCTGGGATTCGGGTGGTCACCCTCAACGAGTGGCCGCGGCTGCCCTGAGGCTGGCGAGGGCCGCGTCGGCGGCGGCGACGCCGCTTAGCCAGGCGCCGTGGGCGGTCGAGAAGAAGTTCGGCGAGCAGGCTTCGCCGGCAAAGAACAGGCGGTCGTCGACCGGGGCGGCGAGCACTGCGCGGTCGTCGGCATGGCCGGGGAGGGCGTAGGAGTAGGAACCGCGCGCCCAAGGGTCGTGCTGCCAGGCGGTCGAGGCGAGCGGCGCCAGCTGCTTGCGGATGTCGTTGCCAAAGAGCCGGGCGAGCTCGCCGGCGGCGAAGGCAAACATCGCCCCCTCCCCTTCCCGCTCGAGCTCCGCCGCGAAGCGCCCGCCGAAGAAACAATAGATCGCAGGGCGGTCGAGCGGTCGCACCTGATAGGTCATCGTTTCCCGCGAGCGTGGTCGAGCCGACGAGGTAAGTATCGTGCTCGATCCCGGGAAGCAGGCCGTCCAGGGAAATGAAGAGCTTGTCGTCGACCCCGAGCGGCAGGCCTGCCGCCGCCACGAGCTTGTCGGGGAGCGGCGGGTCGAAGCGGATGATCTCGCCGGCGATGATCGAGGTCGGCACGGTAACGATGACGCGCCGCGCGGTGACGGTGCCGCGCGCCGTTTCGAGCCGGATCGCCCCGCCGCGATGGTCGACCCGAGCCACCGCGGCTTGCCGCGCCACCGGCAGCCCTTCGGTGAGCGCTTCGAAGAGCCGGCCATAGCCCTCGCGCAGCCGCCAGTTGGTCCCGCTGTCCTCGTAGCGGACATTGTCCTTGATCGAGACCCGGTCGAGCTCGGCGCCGTTCCCCCAGGTGCTCGTCGCGTCGAGCAGCTGGTTCCACCGTCCGCCCGGCGCGACCAGGCTCGCGAGCGGGCGGTCCGCCGGTTCCACGGCGGCCTTTCGGCGCGCCCGGTATTGCGCCTCGCGGGTGGCGATCCAATCCGCCTCGGCCTCTAGGGTCTCGCCGCTGCAGCGCAAACGCGTCGTCCATGCCGGCGGCCGCTGATGGACCGAAAAGCCAAGATTTTGGGCGATCGGCGAGAGCGGATTGCGATCGGCCGAATGCAGCCATTCGGCCCCGCGATCGAGCGGGAATCCGGCCGGCTCTATCGTGTGAACGCGCCCGCCGACCCGGTCGCGTGCCTCGAGCACAAGCACCGAGACCCGGCCCGCGTCGCGCAGGCGCCGCGCCGCGCCGATCCCGGCAGCGCCGGCGCCGATCACCGCGACATCGACTTCGGATGGCAGACCCGTCATCGGCGCCCTCGCCGCTCCTCGAAACTCGGGCTAGCATAACCCATCCGCCGATCGCCGAGCTCCGCCATGCGTCTCACCGATTTCAAGGTCCTCACCTTTGATTGCTACGGCACTCTGATCGACTGGGAAACCGGCATCGCCAACGCGTTACGGCCGTTGGTGACAAAGGGCCGCGTCGAGCGCTCGCGCGAGGAGATCCTGGCAAGCTTTGCCCGGCATGAGACCGCGCAGGAGGCCGAAACCCCGGCCATGATCTATTCGGAGCTCCTCGCCCGGGTGCACCGCCGGCTCGCCGAGGAATGGGGCATCGCGGCGGGAGAGGCGGATCATCGCGCCTTTGGCGGCTCCGTCGGCGATTGGCCGGCCTTTGCCAATTCGGCGGCGTCGCTCGCCTATCTGCAACAGTTCTACAAACTCGTCATCCTGTCGAATGTCGACCGCAAGAGCTTCTCGGCGAGCAGCAAACGGCTGGGTGTCGACTTCGACGCGGTCTTCACCGCCGAGGAGGTCGGCTCGTACAAGCCCGACCTCGGAAACTTCCGCTACATGATCGACGCGCTGGAGCATTCGGGTCATCCCGCGCGCGACATCCTGCACACGGCGCAGAGCCTTTTTCATGATCACGCGCCAGCCAACGCCGTCGGTCTGCGGTCAGCCTGGATCGATCGGCGCGCGGGCGCTGCCGGCTCGGGCGCGACACCACCGCCGCCCGAGGGGGTGCGCTGGGACTTCCGCTTTGCCGGCATGGCCGAGATGGTCGAGGCGCACCGCGACGAGCTGCGCGGGTGATCAACGCAGCGCCGCGGCGCGGTCTTCCGGCGCGCGGGCGGCGATCTCGCTGACGAGCTTGTTGGTCATCGCATCGGCGAAGGATTGGAAATTCTCGACGACCCGCAGAAAGGCGCCCGGGCCGCCGATCACATTCTGCCGGTACCATTCGGGCAGGCCGCCCGGCGGCTGGGTGTGGAAGGAGTAGCCGGGGTTCGGCTTGTCGTTGATGATCGCGAGCCCGTTGATCGTCACACCCTCCGCCAGCGCCTGATCGCGCGCCTCGGTGACCGGCCGCCCGGAATTGTTGGTGCCGTCGCCGGAGATGTCGATGATGCGCCGGTTGCTGAATGGTTTGGCGGCGGCGAAGCGCTGCATCGCGAAGTCGATGGCGCCGCTGATCGAGGTCCGTCCCGTAAAGGAGCGGGGTGCGGCAAGGATCGCCGCCGCGAGACCGCCCGCATCCTCGTCGTCATGAATCACCGTCCAGTCGGCGACGACCATCTGCTCGCCTGCCCCGGACCATTCGACAAAGCACACCGCGATCATGCCGGCGGTGCCGCCGCGGATTGCCGCCAGGACCCGCGGATCGGTCAACGCCGCGGTGTAGCCCTTGCGCTGCAGCTCGAACTCGCCCTCGTCGATGCTGCGCGACACGTCGGCGGCGAGGACGAGCAAGAGATCGGTGTTCTGAGCCCGTGCGCCTGCGCCGAAGGCCAGCAGAGTTAGCAACAACGCGGCGGTCAAAGCAGATCTCATCGGGCTTCCCCCTGATGCAGGCCGCGAGGATAGGACCGGAGAGCTCCCCTGCGGAAGGGCGTCGCGGCACCCATATCTCCGCCCAGGGAGTGACCACGATGCGCATCGCCCAGACCCGCCTCTCGATCGAGACCGCAGCGCGCGAGATCAGGGAGATCACCGCCGAGGTCGCGCGCTGGGTCGAGGGCCAGCCCATCTCCTTCGGCCTCCTCAGCGTCTACATCCAGCACACCTCGGCCTCGCTGCTGATCCAGGAGAACGCCTCGCCGGACGTAATGCGCGATCTCGAGACGTTCCTGCGCCGGCTCGTGCCCGAGGACGTCGCCCTCTACCGCCACAACGACGAGGGTCCCGACGACATGCCGGCGCACATCAAGAGTGCCTTGACCCAGACACAGCTGACCATCCCGGTGACCGACGGGCGGATCCAGCTCGGCGTCTGGCAAGGCATCTTCCTCTTCGAGCATCGCGCCTCGCCGCACAGCCGCTCGCTCGTCCTGACCCTCGTCGGCGAGGACAAAGGCTCCGGCTGACAACCCATCCACCCGTTCCCTGAGCTCAGGGAAAATTTCCCTGAGCTCAGGGAAAAAACCCGGTTTGGCCCCAAAAATAGCCCCTCCAGCGCCCAAAACGCAATGGATAACAAAGGCTTGAGACGGCCTGACCGAGCTCGCCGGCAGCGGATTGGCAGGGAATTTGGCTGCGCGCCTGATTTGCGTAAGTGGCATGACAAATTCATTTGGTTAATTGATATAATAGCACAGAGCCAGTTATATAGGCGTCGGCCCGCCCTCCGCAAGGGGGTCCTGAACGAGCCGATCATGGTCACCGCGCGCCGGATGATCCGCGGTTGATCTGCTGACGGCATCGGCGCAAGCTGAATCCCGCGCCGAGGAGGACATAGTGAAAGGGGAGCGGGTCGAGCGCAGGCTGATTTGGACCGCGGGCCGGAGCCTGCCCCTGGCAGGGAACAGCGGGCCCGCAGGCGGCCGGGACGGCCGCGGTCCAGCCGGCCCCGGCGCTGCCGCTCCCCGACAAGCCGTCGATCGCGGTGCTGCCCTTTGCCAATATGAGCGGCGACCCCGAGCAGGAATATTGCCGTGTCGTCGTCTTATTTCGGCGAAGACATCGTGCCATGACGGCGCTCGTTGATCGTGCACTCGCGTTGAATCCGGGTTTCCTACGCGCTTGGCGGATCAGCGGCACGCTCAGGGTCTGGGCGGGTCGGCGATCGGGCACCTCGAAACCTCGCGGCGCCTCAATCCCCGAGCGCGCGTTGGAGGTCTGTCTGAGAACATCGGCATCGCGCATTTCTTTAGTCGGCGTTTCGATCAGGCATTGCCAATGCTGCTCCTAGCGGTACACGACGACCCTAGCCCGGCGGGGCGATATCGCTTCCTCGCCGCCTGCTACGCGCATATGGGTCGGCTCGACGAGGCGCGAGAGACGGTCGACCGGCTCCGGGTTATGACTGCTGCGGTAATGCCGCCGGTTGACAGTTTCCTGAGGAATGCTGAGCATCGCGAGCGGTTCCTGTCCGGCCTGCGCCTGGCGATGGGCGAGGCAGCATGAGGAACAAGCCGGATCGTCTCTTTACCGACCGCGCCGCCCTCGCGTCTCTGTGCCGCCGGCGCCATATCCGCCGCCTGTCGCTCTTCGGCTCGGTGCTGCGGGGGGATGCGGGGCCAGACAGCGATGTCGACCTGCTGGTCGAATTCTCGCGCGAAGCGCGACCGAGTTTTTTGGACCTGGCGGAGATCGAGCAAGAATTAGCAGGGTTGCTTTCGGGGCGGCGGGTGGATCTGCGAACCGCCGATGATCTGAGCCGCTATTTCCGCGAAGAGGTGCTCAGCGAGGCGGAGGTCCAGTATGAATCCGCGTGACCGGGTCCGACTGCAGCACCTCGCCGATGCGCTGAATTCGGCGATCCGCTTTGTTCAGGGGCGCGAACGCGGCGATCTCGACCGGGATGAGATGCTGCTCTTCGCGCTGGTGCGCGCCGTGGAGATAGCAGGAGAGGCGGCGAGCCAGATCACCGACGAAACCCGTGCGCAACTGCCTGATCTGCCGTGGAATTCAATGGTCGGTATGCGAAACCGGCTGGTGCATGCCTATTTCGACATCAATCGCGACATCCTGTGGACCACCGTTACCGAAGCGGCTCCTCCGTTGGCGGAGCGGCTGAAAGATATCCTCTCGGCGGGCGGGGCGACATGAGCCAGACCCGCCGCCTCGCCGCGATCCTCGGCACCGATGTGGCGGGGTATTCGCGGCTGATGCGAGCCGACGAGGAGGGCACGCTCGAACGCTGCCGGCTTGATTGTCCGTGGCCAATAAGCTAGATCGTTGTCTAGCTTATGAGGTACACATGCGCGAGGTTGGAGCGTTCGAGGCCAAGAACCGGCTCGGTGCCCTGCTGGATCAGGTGGAGCGTGGCGAGCAGATCGTCATCACCCGGCGCGGCAAGCCCGTAGCGAAGCTCGTGCCGGCCGGGCCGGACTTCGATCGGGCAAAAGCTCGGCGTGCCGTCGCCGGTCTGCTCGAAGCGAGCCGCGGCGTCACTCTCGGTGGTCTGAAGATCAAGGATTTGATCAGCGAGGGACGTTCGTGAGCTTTGTCCTGGACAACTCGGTGGCGTTGACCTGGTGCTTTGAAGACGAGCGGACGCCGGCAACCACAGCGTTGCTCGAACGTGTGGGAGAGGCCGGCGCCGTGGCGCCCGGACTTTGGCCGCTCGAAGCGCTGAACGGGCTTCTGGTTGCCGAACGGCGCGGGCGGCTCGACGCCTCGCGGCGGCAGCGTCTGGCCGGATTTCTGCACGCTCTGCCGATCAGCCTCGATGGGGAAACCGCGAACCAGGCGTGGACCACGACCGTGGGCCTCGCAGAACGCTTTGCTCTGTCTGCTTATGACGCGGCCTACCTCGAGCTCGCGCAGCGTCACCGCCTGCCCCTCGCCACACTCGACCGGGATTTGCAAGCCGCAGCCACCGCGTTGGGCCTCACTGTTCTCGGAAGTTGATCAAAAAGCTCGCGCAGTCGCAGTAGAAGAAGGGCGGTGACGGGGAATTTGGGTTAATCTCGACGCGTCAACCGTGTCGCAGGTCAAGATGACCGCCACCCGCCGTCTCGCCGCGATCCTCGCCGCCGATGTCGCGGGGTATTCGCGGCTGATGGGGGCGGACGAGGAGGGCACGCTCGAACGCCTCAAAGCGCTGCGCCGCCAGCTCCTCGATCCGAAGATCGCCGAGCACAGGGCCACATCCCCTGGGCCTGACCCGGAGACCAAGACCACCCGCGACTGCTTGCTCGTCGAGTTGGGCAATGTGGCCGATGCAGTCCGCTCGCCGGTCACGGTTGGTCATGCCACCCGCAGCCAATTCTCGCGAAGAAGCATGTCGACTCTGGCGAACTCCGCCTCGTTGTCCGTGACGACCGTGTAGCCGAGTGCCATGGCCTGAGCGGCAATCAGCAGATCGTTGCCGCCAATCGGTTTGCCGGTCTGCTCGAGCCGGGTGCGGATCTCGCCATAAACCGTATCGGCGGGTGCTGCGAAGGGGAGCACGTCGAGCGCGCCGAGCACCGCCGCGAGCTGTCTCGTGAGCCTCGGCGATCCTTTCTTCGCGGCCCCGTAGCGTAATTCCGCCGCGACGATGATGCTGGTGCAGATTTGCGCCTCACCAACTTTTGAAATGCGTTCGGCGACGCGCCCCCGAGGGTTGCGAACGAGGTCGGACATCATGTTGGTATCGAGCAGGTATCGCATCAAAGCTCGACGGGATCAGGAGGCGCGTCGGGGATCGGGGAAAACTCCTCGTCGATCGGTGCCAGTGTGGCGAGCAGCGCCAGCAGCGATCGCGGTGGGGCGGGCTCGATGATCAGCTTTTCACCCTCTTTGCGCATGATCGCGTCTTCTCCGGGAAACTCGAACTCGCGGGGAATGCGCACCGCCTGGTTTCGGCCATTCCTGAAAAGCTTGACATGGCGCTCCGGGATCACGGCCATCTTTCCGCGGGCATATGTTTAAGCATATGCCAATATAGGCTCGGCCTTCCGCTGCGTCAAGCTGCGGTGGAGACGGACCCGACGTCGCGCCGAAGAAGAACTGGGGAGCGCCGACCCGTTTGGGTTAAAGTCGGGCGAGAGCTTGACCTACCGTACCGACATGAGCCAGACCCGCCGTCTCGCCGCGATCCGGGCCGCCGATGTCGCCGGGTATTCGCGGCTGATGGGGGCGGACGAGGAAGGCACGCTCGAACGCCTCAAAGCGCTGCGCCGCGAGCTCGTCGATCCGAAGATCGCCGAGCACAAGGGCCGCATCGTCAAGACTACCGGCGACGGCATGCTGGTGGAATTTGCCAGCGTCGTCGATGCGGTGCGCTGCGCGGTCGCGGTGCAGCAGGCGATGGCCGAGCGGAACACCGGGGTCGCGGCGGACAACCGCATCGAACTGCGCATCGGCATCAATCTCGGCGACGTGATCGTCGAGGGCGACGACCTCTATGGCGACGGCGTCAACATCGCCGCACGAATCGAAGCGCTGGCCGATGCCGGCGGGGTGTTCGTCTCCAACACGGTTCATGATCACGTGCGCGACCGGCTGCCCTTCGTCTTTGAGGATCTGGGCGAGCAGCAGGTCAAGAACATCGCTCGGCCTGTGCGGGTCTACCGTGTCGGACCGCGGGCCGGAGCCTGCCCCTGGCAGGGAACAGGGGGCCCGCATGCGGCCGGGACGGCCGCGGTCCACCCGGCCCCGGCGCTGCCGCTCCCCGACAAGCCGTCGATCGCGGTGCTGCCCTTCGCCAACATGAGCGGCGACCCGGAGCAGGAGTATTTCGCCGACGGCATGGTCGAGGAGATCATCACGGCGCTCTTCCCGCATCCGTTGGCTCTTCGTCATCGCCCGCAATTCGAGCTTCACCTACAAGGGCCAAGCGGTCGATGTGAAGCAGGTCGGCCGCGAACTGGGCGTGCGCTACGTCCTCGAAGGCTCGGTGCGCAAGGCCGGCAACCGGGTGCGCATTACCGGCCAGCTGATCGACGCCGAAACCGGCGCGCATCTGTGGGCGGACCGCTTCGACGGCTCGCTCGAAGACGTCTTCGAGCTGCAGGACAAGGTAGCTTCGATCGTCGCTGGCGTCATCGAGCCGGCCTTGCAGGCCGCCGAGACCGCTCGTTCGTCTGGCCGCCCGACCGACCGATCTGACTGCCTACGACCTCTATCTGCGCGCTTGTGCGATGGTCTTGTCGTCGACAAGACAAACCTCCGAGGCGCTGCGTCTAATGGAGCGAGCGATCGCGCGCGATCTGCGTTACGGGCCGGCGCTCGCCTGGGCCGCGTACTGCTACTTTCGGCTGCTTGTTGACGGTCGCAGCGAAGATCCGGAGGCGGACCGTCTGAAGGGCGCCGATTTCGCACGGCGGGCCCTGGAAGTGGCCGGCGACGACCCGGGCATCTTGGCGAATGCTGCTTTCGCGCTGGCCTATTTCGGTGAGGACATCGGCGCCATGACGACGCTGCTCGACCGTGCCCTCGCGCTCAATCCGAATTTTGCGCGCGGCTGGCACCTCAGCGGCGCTCTCAGGGTATGGGCGGGCCAGCCCGACATCGCGATCGAGCATTTCGAAACCGCCCTGCGCCTCAGCCCCCGCGCGCGCACCGGCACAACGCTCGTTTTAACATAGGTGCCGCGCATTTCTTCAGCCGTCGCTTCGACGAGGCGATGCCGAAACTACTCCTCGCGATCCAGGAAGATCCTAGCTACCCCGCAGCCGTATCGCTATCTCGCCGCCTGCTATGCCCATATGGGTAGGCTCGACGAAGCACGAGATGTCATCGGACGGCTGCATGCTATCGCCCCGGTCGTGATGGCGGACCCTAGCTTCCTACGGAACGCTGAGCACCGCGGGCTATTTCTGTCGGGCCTGCGCTTGGCGGCCGGCGAGGCAGCATGAGCCAGACCCGCCGTCTCGCCGCGATCCGGGCCGCCGATGTGGGTATTCGATATTGAGGAGGAAATCATGGCCGGCAAAACCGCGGCATTGCGCAGGCTCCTCGCCGAGGAGGCGTTCATCCACCTACCGGTCGCCTACGACGCAATCGGCGGCCGGCTGATCGAAAAGACCGGGTTCAAGGCGGCCTATGTCGGCGGCTTCGTCACCGGCGGCTCGCGCTGCACCTCCGAACCGCTATTGACGTTGGACGAGCAAGTCCGGGTGGCCGGCGATGTCGCCAAGGCGGTCGGCATCCCGGTGCTGGCCGATGCCGGCGCCGGTTTCGGCGAGCCGTTGCACACGATGCGCACCGTGCGCGAGTTCATCGATGCCGGTATTGCCGGTGTTCATATCGAGGACCAGCTCTTCCCGAAGCGGGCGCACTACCACAAATACGTGGCACACGTGATCCCGCGGAAGGAATTTGCCGACAAGATCCGGCTCGCCTGCCGCCAGCGCGACCATACCGACAAGGATTTCGTGATCATCGCCAGGAGCGATTCGTGCCGCTTCGAGGGGCTTGACGAGGCCGTCGGCCGGGTGAACCTCGCGGCCGAGATGGGCGCCGACATGGGGATGATCTTCCCGCGCGACCTCGCCGAACTGCAGCAGGCGCCGAGGCTGGCGAAGATCCCGCTGGTCTACGTCGTCAGCCGCGGCAATCGCGACAACCGTCCGGTCGCCAGTGCCGCCCAACTCGCCGATATGGGTTACAAGGCGGCGCTCGACGCGCTGCTCTATCTGCTCGTCAGCTTTCACTTCAATAAGCGCGCACTGGAGGAGCTGAAGGCGACAGGCGATTTTACCGGCCTCAGCCCGCAGGAATGCGTGACCGCGCGCCACGACATCGAAACCCTTGTCGGCCTCGACGAGTTCTACGCGATCGAGGAGGAAACCGTCGAAGAAAAGAAATGGGGCGAGCGCTAGCAGGGTGCGGAAAAACGCTGGAGGGTAGTCATTCCGGGGCGCGGGCTCATGCCCGCGAGCCCGGAATCCAAGAACACCGGCCCGAGAAATCAAAGGCTTGGCCTGTGTTCTTAGGTTCCGGACCTGGCCCTGAAGGGCCATCCCGGAACGACAGCGGAGTTTTTCCGCATCCTGCTAGACGGCGGAAATAGCGCTCTGGCGACCCTCTTATGCGGCGGGCACCGCGACCAGCCCTTCCTGGTCCAGCGTGTTGGCGATGTCGGAGACGGTCGTGCGGTGCAATACGCGGCGTTGGGTGTCGTCGTAGGGGCGGCCGCGGTGCATTGTGCAGCGGTTGTCCCAGATGACGAGGTCGCCGACGGTCCAGCGGTGCCGGTAGACGAATTGCGGCTGGGTCGCAAAGGCGATCAGCTCCTCGATCAGCGCCCTCCCCTCCTCGACCGGCCAGCCGACGACATGCGAGGCGTGCGAGGCGAGGTAGAGGCTGGTGCGGCCGGATGCCGGATGATGGCGGACCAGCGTCTGCGTCACCGGCGGCAGCTGCTTGAAGATCTCGTCGTTGAAATCGGCAAAGCCGATTTGGCTGCGTGACCGAAAGATGCTGTGCTCGACGACGAGCCCTTCGAGCTCTCTCCGCCTCGCCTCGGGCAACGCGTCCCAGGCCGCCCGCAGATCGGCGAACTCGGTCTCGCCGCCGCCCGTGGGCCCCGGGCGCGGAAGCTCGCGGGCCGAGAGCAGCGAGCACTTCGCCGGGATGCGCTTAAACGAGCTGTCGGTGTGCCAGAGCTGGTTGCCGAGGTTGAACAGGTTGCGGCGGTCGTCCCGCGCCAGCACGCGCCCCTCGGCATCGAGGTTCGAGATGTCGGCGATGTCGGGGCGCAGGCGCATCTTGGCGCCGGCGTAGTTCGGATTGACCTCGAGCGGCCCAAAGAGCCGGCTGAACTCTAGCTGCTGTGCGTCGGTCACCGGCTGCGCCGGAAAGACGAGGATGCCGTAACGGTTGAACGCCGCGTCGATCTCGGCGAAGACTTCGGGCATCACCGGGCGGGTGAGATCGACGCGGCGCACCTCGGCGCCAAGGGTCGGATGAAGCGGGGTGAGCTCGATCGCCATGGGGCTGCTCCAGGAAAGCACCGGCTGGTAATATGAGCCACGATGCACAAACGAGCAATTCAGCCTCGATGCCCGATCCAGACATCAGAGCGATTGCCGACTGGCTGATCGACGGCGCTCGGTCGGCCCCGCTGCCGCAAGACGTATTGTCCCAATTGAGCGGGCGGCTCGTTGCTTGCGGCATTCCGCTGTGGCGGGTCGCGGTGTTTGTAAACACCCTGCATCCGCAAATTATCGGGCGTCGATTTATCTGGCGCCCCGGAGCGGAAGTCGAGATTTCAGAAGGGCGGTTCGGGCTGTTCGACACGCCGGAGTTCCGGGATAACCCCGTCGCTCGCGTTTACGCGACCAAGAATGCGATCCGCCGGCGGCTCGCCGACCCGGGCTGCGCGATGGATTTCCCGATCCTCCAGGAACTCCGCGCCGAGGGTCTGACCGATTACCTGGCATTGCCGCTCTTTTTCACCGACGGTTCCGTTCAGCTGGTCACTTGCACGACCCGGCAACCGGGCGGTTTCACCGATGGGCAGATCGCCGGTATCGAGGCGATTATGACCCCGCTGGCGCGGGTCGCCGAGATCCGGGTATTGCGGCGGACGGCGAGCACGCTGCTCGATACCTATGTCGGGCATGACGCCGGCGAGCGCATCCTTGCCGGGCATATCCGCCGCGGCGACATCGAGGAGATCCACGCGGCCATCTGGCTCTCCGACATGCGGGGGTTCACCGCACTCGCCGATCGTCAGCCGCCGCGAGTGCTGATCGATCTGCTCAATCGCTATTTCGATTGCCAGGTGCCGGTGATCCTCGACCATGGCGCCGAAGTGCTCAAATTCATGGGCGACGGGCTGCTGGCGATTTTTACGATCGCCGGCGACGAGGCCGAGGTGTGCAAGCGCGCCCTCGCGGCCGCACGCCAGGCGCAAACAAATATCGCCGAACTTTCGCGCGCGGCCGTGCCAGGGTTGCGCTTTGGCCTGGCGCTGCACATTGGCGATGTCCTCTACGGCAATATCGGCAGCGGCAATCGGCTCGATTTCACCTGCATTGGTCCAGCCGTCAATTTTGCCGCGCGCATCGAAAAGCTGGCCGGCGAGTTGGGACGCGGGATCCTGGCCTCCGGCGAATTTGCGCAGCATTGCCCCGGCGAATTTACCGCACTCGGCGAATTCAGCCTTCCCGGCTTCACCGCGGCGCAGAGGGTGTTCGGCCTCGAAGACGAGGCGCCGATACGGTAGGGAGGCAATCCGTCAGCGTCGGTCTTCGGTCTTCTGATCGGAACCCGCTCGCAGCCGATACGATACGGCACCATAAGTTGCGACCGCATAGGGCACGACGAAGGTCAGGATCAGCTTGGTCAGGTTCAGCCGGGCCCCCGCGACAAGAGCGTCGCCCTGATTGATCAGATTGAGGATGGTTCCAACGACGAGCGCGACGACGAGCGAGCGCTTCGGCACGCCGTCGGAGATGCAACAGAGCCAAATCCGCGACCACTGGCCCATCGCGCCTCATCCTTCGACAGAGCCCCCGTCGTGCCGGCCGCTCGTTTCGTATGAGCCTTGTGATAGGATATTTTCATGGAGGGTCGAGCGTGAAAGGGGCCGCGTCGCAACCGCAACGCCGTGCCGTGCTGGCTGAGGCGTTGCGGCAGGCGGGATTGCCGGAATAAGGGAGAGACGAGATGAGCGCCGTAATCCGACCGCTGACCGACCGCGACTTGCCGGCGGCCCAGCGGATTCTCCGTTTGGCTTTCGGTACGTTCCTCGGGGCGCCGGACCCGTCGACCTTCTGGGCCGACCGGGACTACGTTCGTGGCCGCTTTGGCGCCGAGCATGTCGCGAGCTACGCTGCCGATCTCGACGGCGAGCTGGTCGGCGCCAATTTCGCGACGCAATGGGGCAGCGCCGGGTTCTTCGGACCGCTGATGGTCCGCCCCGACCGGCAGGGCCAAGGCATCGCCAAACAACTCGTCGAAGCCGTCAGCGGGCGGCTGGACGACTGGGGCGTGCGCCATGCTGGGCTCTTTACCTTCGCCGACAGCGCCCTGCATTTGGCGCTCTACCAGAAATTCGGCTTTTCCGCCCGGTTTCTGACCGCGATCATGACGGCGCCGGCGCTGCCCGGCGGCACGGCGATACACTGGTCGCGCTATTCCGAGTTGGACGAGGCCGAACGGCGCGCGGTCGAGGCCGCCTGCCGCGAGGTAACCGACGCGCTCTACGAGGGGCTCGATCTGGGCGCCGAGATCCGCACTGTCGCGGCTCGTGATCTTGGCGACACCGTCCTCTTGTGGGACCGCGCGAGCGGTCTGGCCGCTTTTGCGGTCTGCCATTGGGGGCCGGCGAGCGAGGCCGGTGAAGGCTGCTGTTTCATCAAATTCGGCGCCGTGCGCCCGGGGCCCGCGGCCGAGGGCCATTTCGACGAGCTTCTCGATGCCTGTGGGGCGCTCGCCGCTGCCGCCCGCATGCCGACCCTGCTGGCCGGCGTCAACCTCGCCCGCGAGGAGGCATATCGGCATATGGTGGCGCGCGGCTTCCGCACCGAGATCCAGGGCGTCACGATGCACCGGCCGAACGATTGGGGCTACAGCCGGCCGGGAGTCTATGTCCTCGACGACTGGCGGTAGGGTAACAACTGGTTCAATTTATGATTGCAGGCTCGGGAAACCGGCAGCGCCGCCGCGGATGACGCCGGTCGGACTTGACAGTCGCCGGCTCGCGGCATAGCGATCCATTAAGGTTAAGACAAGATCCCGGATCGGATCTTCGAGAAGCGAGGGGGGACTATGGCCGCATGCCTTTCCAGGGCGTCGCGCCTGATTTTGGCGATTTGCCTGATTTGCTCCAGCGCCTGGATCGCAGACCGGGCGCGCGCGCAGGCGGTGGTCGACGAGGCACGGCAGGCAGGACGCGCCGCACAAACGTTCCCCGCGGCCGACGAGGATTATTTCCAGGCCATGGACGGCGGGATCACGCTGACCCCCGACGAGGTCAAGGGCCGCAACATGTGGCTGGTGTGGACCGGCGGCAACGATCATCTGTGGGACAGGCTGACCAACCTGACCTACGGTAGCTTCGACCTCTTAAAGATTCTGTCCTCCTATCCCGGGCTGAAATACAGCCGCGACAACCGGTGGAATTATTTCGGCCTGTCGAACGAGCCGTGTTTCACCAAGCCGACCGGGCCGGATCCGCAGCGCTACGGGCTGTGGCTCGACGTGCGCAACTCCGACTGCCCCGCCGATCCGTTCGCGAACGAGCAGAAGTACCCGGGGGTCGCGGTCGGGGCGCGCGGCAAGAATATACCGGTCGGCTCCTATTACGGATATCCGACCGGGGTCCTCGGACTGCGGCTCTTCCCCAACCCCGCCTTCGATCAGGCCGCCGCGGCGCGGTGGAATGCCGAACGCTTTTACAACGACCCCAACTATTATTTTTCGAAGGACCTGGTCCGGCCGTACCGCGTCGGGATGTCCTGCGGATTTTGTCACGTCGGCCCAAACCCGGAGAAGCCGCCGGCGAACCCCGAGGCGCCGCAATGGGAGAACCTCAGCTCCACCGTCGGGGCGCAGTATTTCTGGGTCGACCGCATCCTGGCGTGGAACGCCGATCAGTCGAATTTTCTGTTCCAGGTGCTGCACACCGCCCGGCCCGGTTCGTTGGACACCTCGCTCGTCTCGAGCGACAACATCAACAACCCGCGCACGATGAACGCCATCTACAATCTCTTGCCCCGGCTGGAAGCGGCCAAACGTTTCGGACGGGAGACCTTGGGGCAGGACAATCTGGCGAACAAGCAGTTCAATGATTTTGTCAGCCAGGGTCCGTTGACCCAGTTCTTCCAGCCGCCGAACACGGTGTGGACCCCGCATGTGCTGAAGGACGGCTCGGATTCGGTGGGCGCGCTCGGGGCCCTGAATCGCGTCTATGTCAATATCGGTCTCTTCAGCGAGGAGTGGCTGCTCCATTTCAACCCGATCCTCGGCGGCAAGCCCGTCACCCCCTTCGCGATCACGACCGCGCGCAAGAACTCATCCTATTGGCAGGCGACCGAGGCGTGGACCCCCGATATGGCGCTGTTTCTGATCAAGGCGTCCTATCCCCACAAGCTGCGCAATGCGCCGGGCGGTGCGGCCTATTTGAACGACCCGCCGGAGACCGTCCAGCAGGGCAAGCTCGTCTTTGCCGACAATTGCGCGGCCTGTCACTCCAGCAAGGCGCCCGAGCGGCCGGCCGGCGCCGACCCGGCCGCCTGCATCGGTCCGAATTATCTCATTTGCTTCAGCAAATATTGGGCATGGACCAAAACCGATGCGTTCCGCCAGCAGATGCGGCAAATCGTCATGGCGGACGACTTTCTCGACGGCAATTTTCTGTCGAACGACGGCCGCGTGCCGGTCACCTTACTAGAGACCAACGCCTGCAGCCCGTTGGCCACGAACGCCATAGGCGGGAACATCTGGGACAACTTTTCTTCCGCGTCCTACAAGCAGCTTCCCTCGGTCGGTGCGATAACGGTCTACGATCCGTTCACCGGACAGCCGCGGCAATTCCAGATGCCGGCCGGCGGGCGCGGCTACACGCGCGTGCCGTCGCTGATCAGCGTGTGGTCCACGGGACCCTACCTCTTGAACAACAGCGTCGGCCGTTTCGACCAGAGCCCCTCGGTCGAGGCGCGCATGGGGGTCTTTCAGGACTCGATCACCAAGATGCTGTGGCCAGAGAAGCGGGATAAGGATGCCATGCTGCCCGACAAGGTACCCGGAGTGATCGACCGGACGACCGAGACGAGCTGGCTGCGGATCCCGACGGGCTATCTGCCCGACGTGATCAAGTCCTCGCGGGAGGTGCTGAACTGGCTTGTTCCAGTCTTCGACCAAAAGGGGCTCGAAATAGGTCCGATCCCTAAAGACACGCCCGTCGATCTGCTGGCGAATTTCGAGCCGTTGCCGCCGACCACGAGCCTGCGCGAGCGTCTGGCGCACGACAAGGCGGTGGTCAAGGTCGTGGTGCAGCTGCTGCACGATCTGCGGGCACTGCCGCAAGGTGCGAGCGACGAGCAGGCGCGGCAGGTCTTCGCCAATCTCGGGGAACAGCTGTTCGCGCTCAGCAAATGCCCGGATTACGTGGTGAACCGCGGCCACTATTTCGGGACCGAGCTGAGCGATGCGGACAAGCAGGCGCTGATCGCCTTTCTGAAGACGTTTTAATCTCCGATGCCACGCAGCGGCATGCGGAGGCCGACTGAGGACCGCGCGATGTCAGTCGAATATCTGCTGGTCGTCTATAAAGGGGACCGCGACGTTCTCGCCGACGGCGACCGGGTTGGCGTCACCAACCATACCATCCTGCTGGCGTCCGATGAATATATCATCACCCTCGGCGGGGATGGCTATGAGCCGCCAAGCGAGACGGTGGTCCTTGCCGGCACTTCGATTATGCGACCGAAAGTTGTCAGCTTCACCTAGAGCGGGATCATCCGCACGCGCCATAATCGCGAGCGGGCTGCTCGCCCTCCTGGCGATCGCGGCTACCGCTTGCGAGACGGTGCCCAACTTTCCAAACACCCCGCTCGCCGAGGGTAGTGCAAATCCCCCACCGGCCAGCCCAATCGGCACCGATCCCGAGGCCCCGCTCATTCTCATAGCATTTTCGGGCGGCGGGTCGAGGGCGGCAGCACTCGGGCTCGGGGTGTTGGACGAGCTCGCCGCCGAGACTTA
This sequence comes from uncultured Alphaproteobacteria bacterium, assembly GCA_963796155.1. Classification (GTDB taxonomy): domain Bacteria; phylum Pseudomonadota; class Alphaproteobacteria; order ATCC43930; family CGMCC-115725; genus AP-15. Next base: position 127,356 of record CAWCKT010000007.1, read on the forward strand.
CCCGGTGAGCGGTAAACCGACGGCGCTGATCGATCGTGTGAAGGTGGTCTCCTCGGTCTCGGGAGGGAGTGTGGTGGCGGCCTGGTTCGGCCTTGTCGGCCCGCCGCGCCTCGACGAGCTGAAGGAAGATTTCCTCGCACGCGACAATATGGCCACGTTGGAGTGGCAAGCGGCGGACCCGCTCACTTTGGCCCGATTGGCGTTCAGCAGCTACACCCGCATCGACGCGCTGCGCGATCTCCTCGACCGCGAGCTGTTCCACGGCGCGCGCTTCGCCGATCTGCGACGGCCGGGAGCGCCTCTGGTCGTGATGAACGCCACCGATATGGAAGCTGATGAGGCGTTCTCCTTTACACCGCAACGCTTTGACGATTTGTGCTCCGATCTCGATCGACTGCCGATTTCGGTCGCGGTCGCCGCATCGGCGGCGTTTCCGGTCGCGCTGTCGCCGATGAGCCTGCGAAATTACAGCTACGAAGGCTGCAAGGGCACCATCCCTGAGCGGGGGATGGATCAGCGCGGAGCTGACTTTGCCGCTGCCCCGCTATATCAATCTCGAGGAATACAAACGGGCGCGTTACGCCAACGCGCTGCGCAACGGCAAGGGCGCCTATCGCAACGAACACTATCTGCATTTGCTCGATGGCGGGTTGGTGGACAATCAAGGGGTGGAGGCGCTGACCGAGGTGCTGGTCTCGCCGCACAGCGCGGCGCAGATCCTCAACGGTATCAATACCGGCCGAGCTAAGCGCATCGCCGTGATCTCGGTGAATGCGCGGGCCGATGCCGACAACGGGGTAGGTGCGCAGCCGGCGGTTCCCGGATTGCTGAAGGTGGTGAATACGGTGATCGGCGCGCCGATCGATTCGACCACCGCTTATGCGAATGCAAGCCTGCAAGATCTCGTCGAATCGCTCAAGAACGCGGGTGCCACGGCAAATCCGGCGCCCGGGCACCCGCTCTTTGCCGGGCTACGCGTCTATGGCATTGCCGTCGACTTCGATCAATTCCTACCCGAGCAAATGCAGTTACAGACCGAGGTGAAGAACATCGGCACGAGTTGGAGCCTTTCACCCATTCAGTTGCAGGAGGCGATCGAAGCCGGACGGCTCTTGCTGCGGCAGCATCCCTGCTTTCAGCGCCTGCTGCTCGATCTCAATGCGCGGCCTGCTCCTGCCGAGCCCGCCGTTGTCCGAAAAAGCTGCCCGTTCGAGGATGACAAGACTTCGTAGCGGATGGCACCTCTACCTCTAGCGGGAGGCAGGCTCGATGGCTGACCGGTTCGATTACATCGTCGTCGGCTCCGGCGCGGGCGGCGGGACGCTCGCCGCGCGGCTGGCCGAGGCGGGGCGAAGCGTCCTCCTGTTGGAGGCCGGCGGCGATCCCCGGCAGCTCTCCGGCACCAACGATTATCAACCCGGCATCAACCGCCTGCCCGACGACTATGACGTGCCGACGTTCCATGGCTTCGCCAGCGAGAACGACGCCATGCGGTGGGACTTCTTTGTCCGGCACTACGCCTCCGAGGCGATGCAGGCAAAGGACCCGAAATACGTACGCGACTATCGTGGGGTCCCGGTGAACGGCGTGCTCTACCCGCGCGCTGGGACCTTGGGTGGGTGCACCGCGCACAACGCGATGATCTTGGTCTATCCGCACAATGCGGATTGGGACGGGATCGCGAGCCTTACCGGCGACGCGTCGTGGAACGCCGAGGCGATGCGGCATTATTTCACCCGGCTGGAAAACTGTCATCACCGTCCGGTCGAGCGCTGGCTCTCCGCGCTCGGCCCCAACCCGTCGCGCCATGGGTGGGACGGCTGGCTGCAGGTGGAAAAGGCGATTCCCGCGGCCGCCATTGCCGATCATGGGTTGGTTCAGTTGCTGCTCGAGTCCGCAGCGGCAGCATTCGAGGATATTGGGCAGCCGATCAAACGCGCGATCGATCTCGCCGAATCGGACGCCGATCCAAACGACTGGCGGCTGGTGACCGAAAACGCCGTCGGCGTGCGCTACACGCCGCTGGCGACGCGCAATCACGCCCGGATGGGCACCCGCGAGCGAGTTCTGGAAACTGCGCAGAAGCACCCGGATCACCTCAGGGTCGAGCTCGACGCTCTGGTCACCCGCGTCATTTTCGACGAGCACAACCGCGCGACCGGGGTCGAATACCTCAAAGGCGAGCGCCTCTACCGCGCCCATGGTCAGCCCGGCACCGCGCCGGGTGTTCTCTCTCAGTCACAGGCCGGGCGCGAGGTGATTCTGTGCGGCGGCGCGTTCAATACGCCGCAGCTGCTGATGCTTTCCGGCATCGGGCCACGCACGGTGCTGGAGCCGCTGGGAATTCCGGTGCGCGTCGAGCTGCCCGGGGTGGGCAAGAACCTCCAGGACCGCTATGAGGTCGGCGTCGTCAATCGCATGAACTTCGAGCGCTGGGAGATCCTCAACGGCGCCACCTTCAGCCGCAGTGACCCGCTCTATCGCCAATGGGCGGATAAACGTGAGGGAGTTTACACCAGCAACGGTGCGGTGCTGGCGGCAATACTGAAGTCTCAGCCCGCGCGGCCGCTGCCGGACCTCTTCTGTTTCGCGCTGCTGGGCCTCTTCGGCGGCTACTTTCCCGGCTACTCGGCTCTCGAGGTGACCAAGCCCAACTACCTGACCTGGGCGATCCTTAAGGCGCATACGCAAAACCGCGCCGGCGAAGTCGTCCTGCGCTCGGCCGATCCGTTGGACACGCCGCTGATCAATTTCCACTATTTCGACGAGGGCAGCGATACTGCCGGAGAAGATCTCCAATCGGTCGTCGCCGGAATCCGCTTTGTCCGCAAGCTGACCGCAAAACTGAAGGCGCAGGGGCTGATTGCCGCGGAGGAACAGCCCGGCGAGGCGTTGCAAACCGACGAGCAGCTAATGGATTTCGTGCGCAGCGTCGCGTGGGGCCACCATGCCTCCTGCACCTGCGCGATCGGGCCGCAAGCGGGCGGCGGCGTGCTCGGCAGCGATTTCCGGGTGCATGGCACCGAGGGGTTGCGCGTCGTCGATGCGTCGATTTTTCCGCGCATTCCGGGTTTCTTTATCGCCAGTGCGGTCTATATGGTCGCCGAGAAGGCGGCGGAGGTGATCCTGGCCTCGTGACCCTCAGTGGTGCACGTGAAAATCGTCAACGGCCGGGTTGAGGCGCGTTGCCCGCTGCAAGTGGTCGCGGCCTCTGATGTCGTCACCCGCCGCACTGTAAATCTGCCCGGCGCGGAAGTGCAGATGAGCATCGACCACACCGGACGCCAGGGCGCGATCGATCCAGCGGACCGCTTCGCAAAACTGGCGGTCGCGGTAAAGCGCCCAGGCAAACGCCGCCTGAGTCGCGAAATTCTCCCGTAACTGCAAGTCTTTGTTTGCCCATTTTACCGCTTGCGCACCGTCTTTTGCCACGTCTGTATAGTAATCCACAAGGTGGTGGTAGTAATGTACCTCGCCGCGCCGCGCGGATTTGAGATATGCTTGCAGCGCCCGGTGCTTCCAATAGACCGCGGGTGCGCTCCGGCCCGCGAGATCATAAAGCTCTCCGATCGCCTGCTCCAGCTCCGGCCGATGAACAGTCGCGACGATCCGCTCGTAGATCGCAACGGCTTCCGCGTATCTGCCCTCGGCACCCAGTAATTCGGCTATATGTTCGTCGACGAGCCAATAACCCGGATAGGCGGCTTCGGCACGCCTATAATGGGATTGCGCCGCCTCATGTCGGCCGTGCGCGAAATCCAAAAGACCTCGTTGCACTTCGAGCCAGGCGTAGGAGCGCATCTCCTTCGCCGTCAACTGGTCCTCGGCCTCCTCGTAGAGGCGGTCGGCGCCAAGCGCATCGCCCATCTTGCCGTAAAGATGCGCCAGACGGGCGAGAGCACCCCAGGATCGCTCGGTCTGGAGAACCTCGAGGTAGCCGGTTTCTGCGGTCTGATAACGCCCATGCTGGAAAGCCAGATCGGCCAGGATCAGACGCCCTTCGTCGCTCTCATAAACCGCCGGGACGGCGAGCAGAGCCGTGCGCACATCGGCAAGCTTGTGGAGCTTGAAAGCGGTATGTGCCTTCAGCAGGTAGAGATCACCCGGGTTGACCAGTAACGGTATCGCGCGGTCGATGGCGACCTCCACCGCCTTCAGCCCAGCCAGATCACCGGCCAGCGAGGCCTTTTGATAGAGACGGTAAACATGTCGAGTTAGCCGTTCGGGATCGATCGGGGCCGAGAGTGCAACGGGGCCGGTTCGGGCGAGATCTTCGTCGATGCGCTGCATCTCGGAGGCATAACCGGCACTGCTCGGCATCGGTTTACCACGGTTCGGCGAGATACGGAAAATCCGGCAGGAATTCCTTATCGTTCTTCAGCGGATTAGGCGGCGTCTTGGGTTCTATCGGGGCGCTGTTCCACAGCGCCGGGTCATTCAGCAACTCGACATGATACTTTTTTCCATTGAGGCTGGCGCTCATATCCAGAAACGTCGAGAGGAAGCGGGTCGCCACCTGGTCTTCCAGCCGGCGCCCGAACGGCCAGGTACCGGTCGTATCCATATCGATCGAATTGACGTTCGGGATGAAGATATCGACAGGGCGTCGCAATGGTATCGGCAGTCCCTTCCGGTTCCAGGAATCGTCCGGCATGTTGAGCTCCTGAAACAAGATCTTCCTGACGCGAGGGAAAGCCTCAATGACACTCGCGTAGGTCCGATGAATTGAAACCGGCGAATTATCATGGTCGAAGGCGCTGGCGAGGCCGAGTGCTGTGATCGACGGGCCAAACCCCCAACCGAGATGACCCAGCCGCTTGATGAAATGCGGCGCCAGCCAGAAATTATTGGCGCCCAATTGGCGATTATCCTCCCGCTCGCTGAGCGCAGCGTCGGCAAATGCCTGGCCGTCGGTATCCACGAGTTTGTATTTCTTGAGCTCCTCGTCCAGGGTGAAGGCATCGAGCAGGACATGCGGATGCTCGATCCACAACGGATCGTCGGGAATTGTCTCGACTTTGCCCGAAGCTTTCAGCACCCAACTTTCGCCCCAGGCATTGACGACGCGGTGCTCGCTCGGCGTAGCCGTCAGGAATGACAGCGGCAGTTCCAGAATGATCGCATTGCAGTTCTGCCCCGCCCTCGCGTCCTGGCCCGAATAGACGAAACGGAAATTGCCGTTTTCATCCTTCTTGAAGCGATCGCCGTTCCAGGTCAGCGGGCCCGCAGGCAATTCTTTTTTGATGCCGTGGCCCCACTGCGGCAGCTGCGGGTCGTAATTGAAAAGGTCGTTGCCCTCCAGTTCGAGAAACGTCTTCGGGATCTTCAGCTCCCGCACATCCGGCATCGTATGGGGAACGTGATAAAATTGCGGGGCATAGTTGATCGATCGGAAAAAGCCCGTCAGATCGTTGAAGAAGGCGTCGTCGCGTCCGCCGACAAAGGCGTTGATGAGGTGTCCGCCGGGCGACTGCACGCTGATAATTTCGTTGGTTGCTATGGAGACCGAAAAACTTCCGCCCGGAAGCCCGATGAAGCGCAGGTTTGCTCGGTTATTGCGATCGACCGTTACCCGAACCTCCGAGGGCCTCAATATGTTCAGATACTTCTCTTTCACCGCTTCCAAATAAGCCAGCAAACCAGCGAGGCTGGTATCATCTCTGCCGGGCCGCACAATCCGATGGTCGGGTGCAATAAGTATCCGATAGAGCATGTCGGCATCGAGGACACCCGTCTGCGGCACGGCGGCGAAGGTCAGCGCGATAACGACTTTCTCACCGCTGGCAGGATCCTCGCTCGGAAAGCCGAAGATGTCGTAGAGGTCGGCGGCACTGACATCGATATCCGAAAAGATCGAATTTACCGCGTTCGGATCGTTATGGTCTGCCATGATCCCCTGCCATGATCCCGCCCTCCCCTTCTCCCAGGATCTCTTGTCCGAAACCCGGTCGCATGTAACTATATCCTATGTTCTTCGGTAAACCATGAAGCGCCTGGCGGCCGGGCTTCTTGCGGCGTTGATCGCCGGCTCGCCGGCGTTGGCCGACGAGCCGTCGAAATGTGCGGCCGCACCCCCCGTCTTATGGGGCGACGGCGCGCACGACGACACTGCGGCGTTGAACGCCTGGTTCCGCGGCGAGACCGTGCTCTGGGCGCAAACCCACGAGACGGTCGGCTCGGAGATCGCCGACCACAACTTTCTACTGAGTTCGACGGTCTATATTCACGGCGGCACCGGCCGCAAGATGGAGCGGTTCCAGATGGTCTGGCCGCAGCGCAACGAGGTCGTGACCGGCGGCACGATCGCCGCCGGAAACGATCCCGACGGTCGAGCCGGTCGCAGACGGCATCACTAAGGTTAACGCCGATCCCGACGAAGGCGTCCCGTACGACGGCCCCAAGCTCGAGCCCACCGAGCACGGCGTCCCCAGGCACTGCCTGACGTCTTGATCCGCGGCATGGACAATCAGTCTATTCCGCCGCCAGCGGCGCCTGAAAGGTAGCGACCTCAGCGCGTTCGGGACGAGGCATCGGCTGCGGCCACCAGCGGTCTTCCCATTCGCTGAACAGGCCCTTCAAGCGCGGCATCACCCGATCGGCGAACAGCTTGGTGTTGTAGGCCGCCAGCTCCTTGCCCATGCTGCCGAACTGCAATAGCAGCATCAAATGCCCGACATTGAGGTCGGTCGCGACCTCGGTCAGTTGGGTGACGACCTCGTCGGGTGAGCCGATGATGACATAGCCGCGCTCGACGATGTCTTCCATCCGCGTCGTTGCTCGCGCCTGCTGCCGGGCCTGCAGGCTGGCGGCGCGGCCGACCTGGCCGACGATGCCGGCGCGCTGGGTGGCCTCGGTGATGTAGCCCGGCGGCATCGCCCAGCGCGGGTCGACCCGCAGGCAGCGGCCGTAGAAATACTCGGCCGGCTCGCGGTAGAGCTCCATCGCCTGCTCGCGGCTCTCGGCGACGCCGACGAACTGCAGAAAGCCGGCGCGATAGGGGTTCCGGTCCTTGCCGAGCCGGTCCATCTCGGCCCAGAAGCCCTGCATCGTGGCACGGCCGTCCTTGTAGCCGAAATAGGAGAGGTAGGCGTAGACGTGGTCCATGGCTGCACACCATTGCCAGGTCTCGATCGAGCCGCCGCCCGGGATCCAGATCGGCGGATGCGGCTTTTGCACCGGCCGCGGCCAGATGTTGACGTAGCGCTGCTGGTTGAAGCGGCCGTTGAAGGCGAAGGTGTCCGTCTCGGTCCATGCCCGCAGTACCAGGTCGTGCGCCTCATAGTAACGATCGCGCAGCATGCTCGGGTTCTGGCCATAGGCAAAGCAGGTGTCCATCGGCGTGCCGACCGGGAAGCCGGCGATCAGCCGCCCGCCCGAGATCACGTCGATCATCGCGAATTCTTCGGCGACCCGGGTCGGCGGATTGTAGAGCGCCAAGCGAATTACCCATCACGCAGAGTGCCGTGTCTGTCGTCCGGCGCGCCAATGCCGAGGCGATCAGGTTGGGCGACGGCATCAGCCCATAGCCGTTCGAGTGGTGCTCGTTGACGCAGACCGCGTCGAACCCGCATTCGGCGGCGAATTCGAGCTCGTCCATGAAGTCGTTGTACATGTGATGGGCGCGCCGCGGGTCGAACAGCGAGGAATGGATGTCGACCCACACCGAGGGATGCTTCTCGCGGAAGTCGTCGGGCAGCTCGGTATAGGGCATCAGGTGGAACCACATCAGCTTCATAGTTCTGGCTCCTCAATTCTCCGATCGAGCATACCCCATAGAGACAAGGTCAACAGCTTCTATAATGACGGGCGTTGAAAGACGTTGGCTCGATCGCGAGGCGCGCATGACGGCTCCTTCCTTTGCTCCGATCCTCGAGGCGGCGCGCACCCGCCTCGGTGCAGCCGCGCTCGAGGCGCGGCTGACCAAGCCGCGTACGCCGGCCGAGCTCAAGGCGCTGACGGACGATCGTTATCTGTCGCAGATGGAGCTGAGGATCTTTCGCGCCGGTCTCAAGCACAGTCTCGTCGACGCAAAATGGCCCGCCTTCGAAGAGGTGTTCGACCGTTTCGAGCCGCGCCGGGTGCGAGCGATGTCCGACGAGGCGCTCGAAGCCCTGCTCGGCGACCGGCGGCTGATCCGCCATTGGGGGAAGCTCAAATCGGTGCGCGACAACGCCGCCGCGATGATCGCGGTCGCCGATGAGCACGGCAGCTTCGGCGCCTGGCTCGCCGACTGGCCCGGAACGAACATCGTCGAGCTGTGGGAGACGCTGGCGAAGCGCTTCAGCCAAATGGGCGGCAATTCCGGCCCGAGCTTTCTGCGCATGGTCGGCAAGGACACCTTCGTCCTGACCCACTCGGTCACCGCCGCGCTGAAGCATTGGGGTGCGGTCGACACGCCGCCGAAGAACCGCAAGGACCGTGCTGCGGTTCAGTCGCACTTCAACGCCTGGGCTGCCGAAACCGGACGGCCGCTCTGTCAGCTCAGCCTGATCCTCGCCGCCTCGACCGAGGATTGACGGATCAGTAGTTCGAGATCTCGACGAGGTTCCGGTCGGGGTCGCGGATATAGACCGACTGGATCGTGCCGATGGCACCCGCGCGCGGTCCGGGCCCGGCCACGATCGGCACACCGCATGCTTCGAGGTGTGCTGTCACCTCCGCGAGCGGGACCTTGGTGATGAAGCAAAGATCGGCCGAGCCCGGCGTCGGCCTGTCGGCAACGAGACCGGGGATCTTGTCGGCGGGATGCAGATTGATCTTCTGCTGGCCAAAGCGCAGTGCGGTACGCCCTTCGCCGAAGGTGACGACCTCCATCCCCAACACCCTCGTGTAGAACTCGCAGGTGCGCGCGATATCGGCGACGGTCAGGACGAGGTGATCGAGGCGTTCGATTTGCATGGGTCGGCCCTCCGGCTGTAAGGAGGCCGAGAGTGCCACGATCGTGGCCGTGCCACCACAGAAGGGAGGAACACGATGAACCGTCTCGATGGCAAGGTCGCCTTTATCTCCGGTGCCGCGCGCGGCATCGGTGCCGCGACCGCGCGGCTGATGGTCGAAGCCGGCGCCAAGGTGGCGATCGGCGACGTATTGGACGAGCGCGGCCGAGAGACCGCGCGGGCCATCGGCGGCACTGGCGATGCCGCCATCTACGCGCATCTCGACGTGACCCGCGAAGATGACTGGACGGCGGCGATCGCGGGGACGGTTGCCCGTTTCGGCGGGCTCGACATCCTGGTCAACAATGCCGGGCTCTTTCTCGGCAAGGGCGTCGAGGAGGCGAGCCTCGAGGAATGGCATCGGCTTTGCGCGGTCAACCTGACCGGGGTGTTTCTCGGCACCAAGCATGCGCTGCCGGCATTGCGCGAGCGGGCCCGGCAGAGCCCGCACGGCAGTGCCATCGTCAATCTCGCCTCGGTTGCCGGGCTCGTCGGCTCGCAGCTCGACCCGCTCTATTCGATGACCAAGGGCGGTGTCACCTTGTTCACCAAATCGGCCGCCCTCGAATTCGCCCGCAAGGGCTATCGGGTGCGGGTCAACTCGATCCACCCCGGCCTGATCCAGACCGATATGGGCGAGCAGACCTTCCTCAGCCGCGCGCGCAATCTCGGCAGCAACGATGTCGATGCGGTGCGTCAGCAAGCCATGTCGCGGCACCCGATCGGCCGGCTCGGCGTGCCCGAGGACATCGCCAAGGGCATCGTCTTTCTCGCCTCCGACGATGCCGGCTTTATGACCGGCGCCGGGCTCGTCATCGACGGCGGGTCGACGGCGCAGTGAGAACTGCGGCGGCATTCCTCCTGGCGGATGATCACGGAGGCCGGCGGGTGCAGCCGGAGAGCTTCCCGATTGGTCCGGCCGGATTCCCGGCGGGAACGGAGCGCTCGCCCGACCATCCGCCAACCGATCCGAGGCGCGATCGGGCCGACCCCGACGCCCTCGCATTCCCCTGCCAGCAGGGAAAAAACCGGTTTCAGCGCCCCAAAATCGCCCCTCCAGCATCGAAAAATAAGCGATATCAGTGGCTTGACGCGGTTTGGCCGAGTCGTCCGGCAGCGGAATTTCGGGCGCGAAAAAGGGGGTCGGCAGCGGAATGGCAGCGGAATTCAACGGCTCTGCTCTCTGTTGCGTTATTTGCATTATAAGGCTCTTGTTGATTAATAGAAATCCCAGGCGGTCGGTACCGGTAGGCAGGCACAGGTGTGGCTCCGTATGGTTATATCTCTTGTCTCATCGGCACGTCAAGGATCTTAGCAATTGACAATTAAACACGCATGCGGTATATAGGCGCAAGTTTGGCCCCCGCAAGGGTGGCGGGCGCCTCGGCGTTCGAGAAAATCAGTCGCGCGCGCAATCTCGGCAGCAACGATGTCGATGCGGTGCGCCAACAAGCCATGTCGCGGCACCCGATCGGCCGGCTCGGCGTGCCCGACGACATCGCCAAGGGCATCGTCTTTCTCGCCTCCGACGATGCCGGCTTCATGACCGGCGCCGGGCTCGTGGTCGACGGCGGCTCGACCGCGCAGTGACGGACGCGGGCTCGGGATGCGGTGATAGCGTGCTCTGTTCCGGTCCGGAAGGCAGACCTGTCGATTTCGCAGGATGTGTGACGCGGTTTAGTAAACTGTCACCGTAACATCGTAACGTCACCCGGAATGTGATCAGAAGTCCATCTCACGCGCAGCTAGGTAGCCGCCGATGTCCTTCAAGAAGCTACCTCGCCTTACTCAATGCTCGACCGAACGCGCCCCCTTCGTGAGCAATTTCGATGTCCAATTCCATATTCACGCCGAGATCACCGGCACCGAAAATCACAAATTATTGCGGTTAGTGTCGCGCGTGGTGAGCGGGCGATGGCTGGCATCCTTGATCGCTCGCCGCTTGCGGCGGCGGACTGAGAACTTGACAACTCCATCGGCTTCGCCGATTTCCTCAGCACACCTTGTCCCGACTGCGTTTGACGGGCCGTTTCGAGGAGCCGTGGATAAATACTGTGGCGATACTACAGGACATCGAAATAGAAGAAGTTGAGGACGGGATCGCAATCGTTCACATAATCACGGACCTTGGAAAGATCACCGTAATAGCCCATATCTATATGGACGGAGACGACCTCGTTGTGGACGATGCTCATGTAGACGGGCTGCGAGGCGGGGTCCTTGGGACGGGTTTGCTGCGACTGGCGTGTCAAATCCTTCGGAGGTTAGGAAATGTCGACTTTATCAGAATATATGGCGGGAAACGTACCACGGGGAAAGGAGCGGGGAAAATCCCGCGTCCGGTCCACATCACGTGGTCCCGTTGTCGTTCTCAAGGGTTGGCATAGAGGGATGAATAAGGTGCGCGTCACGATGCTACTGCGTGAAAATGGCGTGCCATTATCTGTGGCTTACGACGCCACAAACAGCATTCTACGTGGAGAAGCTGCTTCTGTTCGCTTGCGTGAAGGATCAGACGTGGCCACGATACGCGGTGAACTCGAGAGTCTGGGCGTTGTGCTTTAGCGGAAAGACCGGCCGATAGAACTCACGAGCAGTGAAGCAACGATGTCGATGCGGTGCGTCAACTAGCGGATAGCACCTGACGAATCGCACCCGCCTATCCGTCATACCGGCGAAGGCCGGTATCCAGGCCAGACTGTAGATCCCGGCCTGCGCCGGGATGACAAGAACGGAGTCAAGTGTCTGGTTTCTACCACTAGCCCTGTCGCGGCACCCGATCGGCCGGCTCGGCGTGCCCGACGACATCGCCAAGGGCATCGTCTTTCTCGCCTCCGACGATGCCGGCTTCATGACCGGCGCCGGACTGGTGGTCGACGGCGGGTCGACCGCGCAGTGACGGACGCGGGCTCGGGATGCGGTGATAGCGTGCTCTGTTCCGGTCCGGAAGGTAGACCTGTCGATTTCGCAGGATGTGTGACGCGGTTTAGTAAACTGTCACCGTAACCCGTCACCGTAACCCACTGGATCATCCCGAGGTCACCCGGACGTGTTCCGGTACCGGGGCCGGTTTTACCATCGCCCATACGAGTGCTATGAGCCACCCGAGGAACGTCCAGCCGAGAAGGAGGTTTAGGACGAAGATAGCGGCGGAGTTGTGGTTCCCGCGACGCCACGCCACGATCCAGGGCAATAGGTAGATGGTCGTAGCTATAGCGAAGGTTCCACCCATGGCCAGGGTGTATCCGATAGCGTACCCGACACCATAGGAAGTCATTGCGTCTTTGCTGCCTTCAGGGTTTTTGACAAGCCCTAAGCCCGGCAGGCATAGCGCAGAACTGTTTATCAGGAATGAAGAAGTTCACGGGATGCTCCGCATCCCAGCAAGAGATTTGAAATCATTCGGCGGTACGAACGCCACCTGCCAACTCAAGCGAGATGCCAGGATGCGCATTTGGAAGCTCACTCCGACCAACCTTGACGACCCGATCTGGAAGCTCTGGAGCCCCGAGCCGATCATCGTACGTGCAGAGAGCGCGGCTGAGGCCCGTCATTTAGCAAAATTGGAAACGCTCAAGTTTTTGCCCGCCATACCGGGCATGCCGTTCCGCGACAACCCATGGGGCGGTTACAAGAAATAGGTGACCCCGGATCAGGACCGATTTCCTGCGAGGACATTACCGACCAGACTGACGAGTTTTCGGTGGATGGCCGTGTCGAGGTGTTACGCCACGGAGAGAAATACTAACACACTCGCACGTGCAGCGTTGGCGATGATTCTTCACCAAGATTTCACGCTGATAATACTGTCTTCGCTTGCCATGTATTTTTCGATGCACCAAGGCAGCCACCTGGCTTATCTGAGCGTCGATCGTGCGCAACTGAATCCAGTGTTGACACTACTCATGAATATTGAGCAGTATGCTGGTCCAATATTTATTATATGGTATGGCTTCAAAACTCACTGGTATTACCCTTTTCTTCTTATGGCCATCTGTCTTCCGCCGATTATTGTGTTGGTATCTATTGAACAAGCCCTAAAGCTAACAAGGAACGCGTGGGTTATCAGTGTTTCGGGCATCCTGTTCGCGCCGGTGCTGCTCTATTTCATGGTAGCTCACATCAATACTGTAGGAAGCTGAGGCGGTGATGAAGCAACCGATAATGTTTCGCAAACTGCTGAGGGATTGGATAGCAATGCCGAACGTGCTTAATGCGGGTATTGAGATAGGAGAGGCGGCACGCGAGCCGAGATCGAAGTGGGTGCCGCTCAAACGACTTTCCTCAATCTCTGACGTGTTGCCCCCTCAGGCATACGCGACCCCAGGCTTTGCTGGGTGTTACAACAAGGAGATCATGAAATTTCGTAGGCGCGCGGCGTTCAGTGCATTCTGGTCGGGAATGAGCCAAGCCGACCTGGAAGGACAACTCGAAACACATGCGATGCTGGCGGCTGCAATATTGCTCCACCAGGACAACAGTTTGATTTGACGCCTGCGCAAGAAAAACTTACGACATAACTTAGAGACTTTGTTAATAAGCCAGATCCTATATGATGATATATCGTTAGAAGGAGTAAGGCGATGGCTGACCAAGTAGTGCAGGATTTCGGTAGAATTTGTGATGCTTTTAAGGAAATGCGCGACAGAATGCATGAAAACCCAAAATATTCTACAAAAGTCGCTGCGGCTGATGTTCTATACCACGCAATTAGGCAGTTCGCTGCCGAGATAGGGTGTATCCCTCCCTACCTGCCTATTGGTGACGACCGTTAAGAGTTTTTACGAAAACTTTTGCGGCGACTTGCGCAACTTTTCCGATTATCAGATTGTTTGTTGTCGTCTAAATGTTCGACCAGATTGCAGACCATATGAATGAGATTTTTCCTGTTCTCGTTCTCATTTTTGTTGTGTTGCCACTTTGCATAGGTTGGGCGAAAGCATCCCGCAATAGCAGGATCTTACTTTTCCCAGGACTTATTGTTATCAGGTGGACGAGAAGACCTAAGAAGAACGAGCCGCACTGACTCTGCGACAACCGCTAAGGGTCTTTACGAAAACTTTTTTTGGTCCATCTGCTCCATAATGCCGGGAAATTCCGGAATTATGTAGCAAACTCAGGTTGAGGTATGACCCGCCGCCGGGCGTTAGTCCTTGGCATCGTATTCCCCGGCGACCATCCGAGCTATCTCGGTGTCTGAGGCAAAAAAGCCACGCCTCAGCGATCCCATCCCCATATAAAGAAACAGCGCGAGCGGGACGCCTCGCACCCACCACCAAAAACTGCCGGATTCGGGTGACCAGAAGAGCAAGATGCTGAACACGACGGCTAGATCAAAAATGCCGCTCAGGACCGGGACATACCGCAGAGTCCGCATGACTTTAGGCCTTATCGTGGCACTGGGGCGCCTGTCCACGGATCGATATCATCGGCCGTCTCTGTCCTGTTTGGATGGCGAAGATGATTTTCCAAATCGACGGCCAAGTGTAGTGCGTCCGAGACTGAAAGTTTCAATTTTAGGATGTCACCATGACCCGTGAATTCTATTTCGACACACGTGCCCGGTGTGGAAGGATATTTACATTGTGTGTATTCGACTTGCATGATCATCAAGCGTTCTCCTCATCGCAGGAACAACACCTTTGTTCTGAAGGGGTTAATTCGCGATGAATCACGTCCGAACAACGTGCCGTGTGTGTGCTAAAGTTGGCCCAAGGAAAACGCCGTCATGGATCTAATAATTGATCCAGATGTCAAGGCGCGAGTGGAGTATATGCAACGGAAACATCCCTGCCGCGCGGCTGACGAAAGTTGCCGAGGGGGTTAAGGCGTTAGCCTATATCCTGTGGGGCGAGTATCAGCAGGAAACCGTTTTCCCGCTTCGACTCCAGGAACCGCCGCCTATCCCGCCAGCTAAGGGGGAGGGTTAGGATACGCGACAAGCCGCCATTGAATACTGTGGCCTTGAGCAGCCTTGGCGTGTGTGTAGGCGGAAACGGTCGAGATGTTTCAGAAACTATTTCGCACCCGCAGGACTCGCATCTGTAGATGCCCGAATGTGGCGTTATGTCTCCGGGGTTATGCAATGTGTCGTAGGGATTCGGATCTCCGGCCCCAGAGTCGCCTGTTGGAGATACTGCTGATAATGGTA